>NZ_JBIOMW010000001.1:0-435000 GCF_051711525.1 Enterococcus sp. DIV0901a
ATGGTATCCCTCGATGCTTTATGGAATGAATTAAAAGCAACATACCAAAAGGATTTATCGCCTGCTAGCTATAATACATGGATCGAAACAGCGAACCCTCGAACCCTTGATCAAAACCAGCTCGTTGTTGAGGTTCCTAGCAAGATTCATAAAGAATATTGGGAAAAAAACCTGGCGACAAAAATCGTTGAAGTCGGTTATATGTTATCAGGAAATGAGATTATCCCTCGCTTTATTACTGGCGAAGAAGCAGAGCAAGAAGAAGTTATAGAAGAAAAAAATCCAAAAGTTGTGGCACCTAGTCCGCTAAAAAAAGCCATGCTGAACCCTAAATATACCTTTGATACGTTTGTCATTGGTAAAGGAAACCAGATGGCTCATGCAGCAGCGCTCGTTGTAGCAGAAGATCCAGGTTCTATTTATAACCCGCTCTTCTTTTATGGAGGCGTGGGACTTGGTAAGACTCACTTGATGCATGCAATTGGTCATCAAATGCTGCAAAGTCAGCCTAATGCCAAAGTAAAATATGTAAGCAGTGAAACTTTTGCTAATGATTTCATCAATTCGATCCAAAACAAAACAGCAGAAGAGTTCCGTCAAGAATATCGAAATGTTGATTTACTGCTAGTGGATGACATTCAATTTTTTGCAGAAAAAGAAGCTACGCAAGAAGAGTTTTTCCATACTTTCAATGCCTTGTACAATGAAGGGAAACAAATCGTACTAACCAGTGATCGGTTGCCAAACGAGATTCCGAAACTGCAAGAACGCCTTGTTTCTCGCTTTGCATGGGGGCTGTCTGTTGATATTACACCGCCGGATCTTGAAACAAGAACAGCGATTTTACGTAAAAAAGCGGCGGCTGAACGTCTAGAGATCCCAGATGACACACTAAGCTACATCGCAGGACAAATTGATTCTAACATTCGTGAATTAGAAGGTGCGCTTGTTCGAGTGCAAGCTTTTGCTGCGATGAATAGTGAAGATATTTCGACTAGTCTAGCTGCAGACGCACTGAAAACGTTAAAATCAGGAAAAGGACATCCTCAATTGTCAATCCTGCAGATCCAAGAAGAAGTGGCAAAGTATTATCACATCCAATTGAAAGATCTCAAAGGAAAGAAACGCGTCAAATCTATTGTTGTTCCTAGACAAATCGCTATGTATTTGGCACGTGAGCTCACAGATAATTCTTTACCGAAAATCGGAGCTGAATTCGGTGGCAAGGATCATACAACGGTTATCCATGCTCATGAAAAAATCCAGCAGCTGATGGATTCTAGTGTCAGTATGCAAAATGAAGTATCAGAAATCAAAAACTTTTTACTAAATTAATTTGTCGATTCTATCAACTGAAAATAGCATGTGGATAAAAGAAAAAAACGTTCAAAAGTTATACACACTTTTTCCACAGCTGTTTTTTCGTTTCTCTCTTACGTTTTTTGAGTTTTCCACAGAATCAACATGCCCTATTACTTTTATTATTCTTTTTAACTAATAATAAATAAACAAACATTCAAAGGAGATACATCATGAAAGTTACTTTAAACCGAGCTAGCTTTATGCAGGAATTGCAAACTGTTCAACGAGCTATTTCAAGCAAAACCACGATCCCTATTTTGACAGGTGTAAAAATCACACTGACACAAGAAGGTTTGACTTTGACGGGGAGCAACGCTGATATATCAATTGAAACTTTTTTGTCTGTTGAAAACGAAAAAGCAAATATGCAAATCGAATCTACTGGTTCCATTGTTTTACAAGCACGTTTCTTTAGCGAAATCATTCGGAGACTTCCTGAAGAAACATTTACTTTAGAAGTTTTAGAAAATAAACAAGTAGCGATCACTTCTGGAAAAGCGAATTTTATCGTAAATGGATTAGATGCAGATAACTATCCTCATCTTCCTGTTGTCGAAAGCCATAACCAGATGAAATTACCTGTACACGTATTGACTAAACTAATCAACGAAACAGTTTTTGCTGTCTCACAACATGAGAGTCGTCCAATCTTGACAGGTGTGCATTTCATTTTATCTGATAATTCTTTATTAGCTGTAGCTACTGATTCTCACCGTCTAAGTCAACGCGTGATTCCAGTAGAACAAGCGGCTGATCATTTTGATATTGTTATTCCTGGAAAAAGTTTGATCGAATTATCTCGCTCATTAACAAATGAAGAAGAAATCGTCGAAATCAGCATTATGGAAAACCAAGTGTTGTTCAAAACAGAAACGATGTATTTCTATTCCCGTTTGCTAGAAGGAAACTATCCAGATACCAATCGTTTGATTCCTTCAAGTTTTAATACAGAGGTTGAATTTTCTGTTCCTAGCTTTTTAGCGGCGATCGAACGGGCTTCTTTACTTTCTCATGAAGGCCGTAACAACATCGTTCGTTTATCTATTCGTCCAGATGCGGTTGTTTTATACGGAAATTCGCCAGAAATCGGGAAAGTAGAAGAAAGCTTGAGTTATACAGCAAGCAGTGGCGATCCATTAGATATTTCTTTCAATCCGGATTATATGAAAGCAGCGTTGCGTGCATTTGGAGATATGAGCATCAAAGTGAAATTTATCTCTGCTATTCGTCCATTTACATTGGAACCAACGGAAGATGGCGTTCAATTTATTCAGCTGATTACTCCTGTACGTACAAATTAACAATGATTTTCATTGTTCTTGAAAATTTAATTGAAAAGAAATAGAAAAAATAAAATTTTAAACAGAAGGCCCTAAAATCTCTTTTAAGGCTTTCTGTTTATTTTTGTTTAAATCACCTTTTTTAGATTAAATCGTCTTATATGGAAAAATATATGGATAAATTTGTTTTATTGCGAAAAAAAAGGTATAATAGAGTATACTTTTAATAATGAAAATGAGGGATGGGCATTGAAACAACAAGTCATTCTAAATACGGAATTCATGACGTTGGGCCAAATGTTGAAAGAAGTCACAGTTATCGGTAGTGGCGGACAAGCAAAATGGTATTTGGCAGAAAACACTGTGTTAGTCGATGGCGAACCAGAAAATCGTCGTGGACGCAAACTTTATCCCGGCATGATGGTTGAAGTTCCAGAAGTAGGAACTTTTTTTATGGTAAAAAAAGGAAACGACGATAATGAGGCTGAATAAGCTGTATTTAAAAAATTATCGAAATTACGAAGAGCTGAACATCGAATTTTCCAAGAACCTCGTCATCTTTTTAGGAGAAAATGCGCAAGGAAAAACGAATCTTTTGGAAAGTATCTACGTATTAGCTATGACGCGAAGTCATCGGACAAGTAGTGAGCAGGAATTGATTGGCTGGACTGACGATCAGGCGATGATTCAAGGAGAGATCACAAAAGGTTCATCCACTCTTCCATTAGAAATCTTATTATCTAAAAAAGGCCGAAAAACCAAGATCAACCATATCGAACAAAAAAAGTTAAGTACTTACGTGGGACAAATGAATGTCATTTTATTTGCACCAGAAGATCTTTCTTTAGTAAAAGGCAGCCCGCAGATCAGGCGGAAGTTTTTAGATATGGAATTAGGCCAGATCAATCCAATCTATCTTTATGATCTTGTCCAATACCAAGCAATTTTGAAACAAAGAAACCAGTATTTAAAGCAATTGAATGAAAAAAAACAAACTGATTTGCTTTATTTGGATATTTTGTCCGAACAACTAGCAGCGTTTGGCAGCAAAGTATTGAAAGCAAGAGCACAGTTCGTCAAGCGATTGGAGTTTTGGGCTAATTCTTTGCATCAGCAAATCACCCATCAAAAAGAGCAGCTGGAAATCGAGTATCTCACCGCAGTCGATTCTTTAGAAACACATACGCAAGAGCAAATCCAAGAACAATTTCTCGCACTTTTGAACCAAAATAAAAAGAAAGACCTTTTTCGGGGAACAACGACAGTTGGTCCTCATCGTGACGATCTTTCCTTTTTTATTAATCAGAAAAATGTGCAGACTTATGGATCGCAAGGACAGCAAAGAACAACTGCACTAAGTGTCAAATTAGCAGAAATCGATTTGATTAAAGAAGAGACGGGGGAATATCCAATCCTTTTGTTAGATGATGTGATGAGCGAGCTGGATGATAGTCGTCAACTCCATCTGCTAGAAACAATCGAAGGAAAAGTTCAAACGTTCTTAACAACAACGACACTTGACCATGTAAAAAATAAAATGACTGTTGAACCTGAGATTTTTTATGTTCAACAAGGGAAACTAAAAGGAGAAGAAACTGAATGACAGAAGAAAGAAGTTTAGTAGAACGCGCTAAAGAGTATGATGCCAGTCAGATTCAAGTACTTGAAGGACTTGAAGCCGTTCGTAAACGACCTGGCATGTATATCGGTTCGACTAGTTCTGAGGGTCTGCATCACCTTGTTTGGGAAATTGTCGATAATTCGATCGATGAAGTATTAGCAGGTTTTGCAACGAAAATCCATGTGATTATTGAAAAAGACAACAGTATCACCGTTATTGACGACGGTCGGGGGATACCTGTAGATATCCAGGCAAAAACTGGACGTCCTGCAGTTGAAACGGTCTTTACTGTTTTACATGCTGGAGGAAAATTCGGCGGTGGTGGGTACAAAGTTTCTGGTGGACTTCACGGAGTAGGATCTTCTGTTGTAAACGCGCTTTCTACACAGCTTGATGTCAAAGTATACAAAGAAGGAAATGTGTACTATCAAGAATATCGTCGTGGAGCTGTAGTGGACGACTTAAAGATTATCGAACAAACGGATCGCCATGGAACAACGGTTCACTTTACGCCAGACCCTGAAATTTTTACAGAGACAACTGAGTTTGATTTTTCAAAATTGGCTACCCGGATCCGTGAACTTGCTTTCTTGAACCGCGGGATGCGTATATCGATTGAAGACAAACGAGAAGAAGAACCAGTCATCAATGAATACCATTATGACGGCGGGATCAAAAGTTATGTCGAATACTTGAATGCAAACAAAACCGTGATTTTTCCAGAACCTGTATATTTGGAAGGTGAACAGCAAGATATCGCAGTTGAAGTCTCTATGCAATATACAGACGGCTACCATTCCAATATCATGAGTTTTGCCAACAATATCCATACGTATGAAGGTGGAACACATGAATCAGGATTCAAGACTGCTTTAACTCGTGTGATAAATGATTATGCCCGAAAACAAAAGCTGATGAAAGAAAATGACGACAACTTGACCGGTGAAGACGTGCGAGAAGGATTGACAGCTGTTATTTCTATCAAGCATCCTGACCCTCAATTCGAAGGACAAACAAAAACAAAATTGGGCAATTCCGAAGTACGGACAGTCACTGATCGGTTATTTAGCGAACATTTCATGAAATTCTTGCTGGAAAACCCAAGTGTGGGCCGGCAAATTGTTGAAAAAGGATTACTAGCTTCCAGAGCTCGTCTAGCAGCGAAACGTGCGCGTGAAGTAACGAGACGTAAAGGTGCTTTAGAGATTAGTAATCTGCCAGGAAAATTAGCGGACTGCTCTAGCAACGATCCTGAAAAATGCGAATTGTTCATCGTCGAAGGAGATTCGGCCGGCGGATCAGCTAAGCAAGGTCGTAATCGAGAGTTTCAAGCCATCTTGCCTATTCGTGGGAAAATCTTGAATGTTGAAAAAGCAAGCATGGACAAGATCTTGGCAAATGAAGAGATCCGGTCTTTATTTACTGCTATGGGTACAGGGTTTGGAGAAGATTTTGATGTATCGAAAGCTCGCTACCACAAATTAGTTATCATGACTGATGCCGATGTCGACGGCGCGCATATCCGTACATTGCTGCTGACTCTTTTTTATCGTTACATGCGTCCTATTGTTGAAGCTGGATACGTCTATATTGCTCAGCCACCTTTATACGGGGTAAAACAAGGGAAGAATATTACGTATGTACAACCAGGAAAAAATGCAGAAGAAGAGTTGAAACAAGTCGTTGCTTCACTTCCTGCCTCACCAAAACCAAGCGTTCAGCGTTATAAAGGACTTGGAGAAATGGATGATCATCAACTATGGGAAACAACTATGGACCCAAGCAATCGGATGATGGCCCGCGTCAGTGTGGACGATGCTATTGCAGCAGATCAGATATTTGAAATGTTGATGGGGGATCGAGTAGAACCCCGTCGTGCATTCATCGAGGAAAATGCACACTATGTGAAGAACTTAGATATTTAATCATGAAGGAGGAAAAAGAATGAGTGAAGAAATCAGAGAAAACATCCATGATGTCAATCTAACCAGCGAAATGAAAGACTCCTTCATCGATTATGCGATGAGTGTTATTGTCGCACGTGCACTTCCTGATGTCAGAGATGGTCTGAAACCCGTTCATCGCCGTATTTTATACGGCATGAACGAATTAGGTGTAACACCGGATAAAGCCCATAAAAAATCTGCCAGAATCGTCGGAGATGTCATGGGTAAATACCATCCTCATGGAGACAGTGCGATCTATGAGTCAATGGTACGGATGGCACAGCCATTCAGCTACCGTTATATGCTAGTGGATGGTCATGGAAACTTTGGTTCTGTTGACGGTGACGGTGCCGCCGCTATGCGTTATACTGAAGCACGGATGAGCAAAATCGCTACAGAAATGCTGCGTGATATCAATAAGAACACTGTTGATTTCCAAAGCAACTATGATGATACAGAAAAAGAACCAGTTGTACTACCTGCTCGCTTCCCGAATCTTTTAGTGAACGGAACAACGGGGATCGCCGTAGGTATGGCCACGAATATCCCACCTCATAACTTGTCTGAGGTAGTAGCGGCTATCGATTTGCTGATGGATAATCCTGATGTGACGACCAATGAATTGATGGAAGTATTACCTGGACCAGATTTTCCAACAGGTGGTTTGGTTATGGGGAAATCAGGAATCCGAAGAGCGTATGAAACAGGTAAGGGTTCTATTACCGTACGTGCAAAAGTTGAGATTACTGAGATGCCAAATGGTAAAGAACGGATCATCGTGACAGAATTGCCTTATATGGTCAATAAAGCAAAATTGATCGAACGGATTTCTGAACTGCACAGAGACAAGCGTATCGAAGGGATCACAGATTTGCGGGACGAATCTTCCCGTGAAGGTATGCGGATCGTCATTGACATCCGTCGTGACGCCAGCGCATCCGTTATCTTGAATAACTTATATAAATTGACATCCTTGCAAAATTCATTTGGATTCAATATGTTGGCGATCGAAAAAGGTGTGCCGAAAGTTTTGAGCTTGAAACAAATCCTTGAAAACTATATCGAACATCAACGCGAAGTCATCACACGACGGACGGTCTTTGAAAAAGAAAAAGCAGAAGCAAGAGCACACATCTTAGAAGGTTTGCGTATTGCTTTGGATCATATCGATGAAATCATTGCGATTATCCGCGGGTCTAAATCAGATGACGAGGCAAAAGCAACAATGATCGAACGGTTCGATTTATCCGATCGCCAGTCTCAAGCTATTTTAGATATGCGTTTACGCCGATTGACCGGTTTGGAACGGGAAAAAATCGAAAATGAATACCAAGAACTCTTAAAACTGATTGAAGATTTAACTGACATTCTGGCAAGACCAGAACGTGTTACAGAAATCATCAAGAATGAATTAGCAGACTTGAATCAACGATTTGGTGATAAACGACGCACAGAATTACTAGTCGGTGAGGTCTTAAGTCTGGAAGATGAAGATTTAATCGAAGAAGAAGAAATCGTTATTACATTGACAAACAATGGTTACATCAAACGTTTGGCAAATAATGAATTCAGAGCTCAACGAAGGGGTGGACGTGGTGTCCAAGGAATGGGTATCCACAATGACGACTTCGTCAAAAATCTGGTTTCTTGTTCTACCCATGATACATTGTTATTCTTTACGAATAACGGAAAAGTGTATCGGGCAAAAGGATACGAAATTCCAGAATACGGGCGTACAGCCAAAGGAATCCCAATCATCAATTTACTAGGTATCGATTCGAGTGAAAGCATCCAGGCAATCATTGCGGTGACGGGAGAAGCAGAAGAAGGCCACTATCTCTTCTTTACGACGCGTCAAGGTACAGTAAAACGTACTTCTGTCACTGCTTTTGCTAACATCCGAAGTAATGGTCTGATCGCAATTGGTTTGAAAGAAGACGATGAGCTCGTCAATGTGCTACTGACAGATGGTCAATCTAATATCATTATTGGAACACATAACGGCTACTCTGTCACTTTCAAAGAAGAAGCAGTCCGCGATATGGGACGTACAGCTTCCGGGGTCAGAGGGATACGCCTGCGTGAGGAAGATTATGTCGTTGGGGCAGCCTTAATGAAGGAAAATCAAGAAGTATTAGTGATCACAGAAAAAGGTTACGGAAAACGGACAAAAGTATCGGAATATCCAGTGAAAGGCCGCGGAGGTAAAGGGATCAAAACGGCGAACATCACTGAAAAAAATGGTCCACTAGCTGGATTGACCACTGTTTCTGGAGATGAAGACATCATGCTGATTACAGATAAAGGTGTCATTATCCGTTTCAACGTATCGACTGTTTCTCAAACTGGACGTTCAACATTAGGCGTACGTTTGATGAAGATGGAAGCCGATACGAAAGTTGTCACGATGGCAGCAGTCGAACCAGAAGCTGCAGAACAAACAGTTGAAGAACAAGGATCAGAAGAATAACCATCAAGACTAAGTGTGTAAGCTAGCAAGAATAACCGATTAAAAAATCTGGTTATTCCTGCTGGCTTTTTTGATTAGTTGAATTTCTCTTAAAATATTCGAAACTGTTCATTCTGTATTGCTTTTGACCAAAATAGAGTGTATAATTAGAGCTTGTGAGTAGTCTAATTAATTAGATAACTCTCCTTGCTCTTAGGAACCTAAGAGCCGAAAGTCCACAGGGAGGTGAATATCAATGGAAAACACGAAATATGAAATCATGTACATTATTCGTCCAAACATTGATGAAGAAGCAAAAACTGCTTTAATCGAACGTTTCGATGCAATCTTGAAAGATAACGGAGCAGAAGTTATCGAATCAAAAGATTGGGAAAAACGCCGTTTCGCTTATGAAATGAACGGTTACCGTGAAGGTATCTATCACATCGTTAAAGTATCTTCTCCATCATCAGCAAATGCTGTCAATGAATTTGACCGTCTTGCTAAAATCAACGACGATATCATTCGTCACATGATTGTTAAAGAAGAAGCTTAATTGTTGTTTCATGTGAAACAATAGAAAACGATGAGAGGAGATGACTATTTTGATTAATAATGTTGTATTAGTTGGACGTCTGACGAAAGATCCAGATTTGCGTTACACAGCAAGTGGTACGGCAGTCGCAACATTTACTTTGGCTGTGAATCGTAATTTTACAAACCAAAGCGGCAATCGCGAGGCTGATTTTATCAACTGTGTGATTTGGCGCAAATCAGCAGAAACTTTAGCAAACTATGCTCGTAAAGGAACACTTTTAGGTGTTACTGGACGTATCCAAACTCGTTCTTATGATAATCAGCAAGGACAACGTGTATACGTGACAGAAGTAGTAGCTGACAACTTCCAATTGCTGGAAAGTCGTTCTGCATCTGAAAATCGCCAACAAAGCGGCGGATTCCAAAGTTCTGGTCAATCAGCTGGCGGATTTGGCGGAAACAATAACTCTAATCAAACATCTCAATCATCCAACGGTATGCCTGATTTCGACCGTGATACTTCTGACCCATTCGGCTCAAGTTCAACGATCGACATTTCAGACGATGATTTACCATTCTAAACGAATTTGATAGGAGGGAAATAGAATGGCACAACAAAGAAGAGGCGGACGTAAACGTCGTAAAGTAGACTACATTGCTGCTAACCATATTGAATATATCGATTATAAAGATATCGAATTACTAAAAAGATTTATTTCAGAACGCGGTAAAATCTTGCCACGTCGTGTAACTGGTACAGGCGCTAAAAACCAACGTAAAATTACTGTTGCAATCAAACGCGCTCGTATCATGGGCTTGCTACCTTTCGTTAGCGAAGACTAATAAATCCTAGGAATTGAATGACTGATCCTTTTGATCAGCTATTCAATTCCTTTTTTTCTGTAAAAATAACCTCTATTCGTTTAGTCGCTCGAATGACGAAAGTTATGGTAAAATCAAATTAGTCATATATGGGAGGAAAATTATGGAAAATAAAAACAATCATTTATCCCCGAAACCTCTCTTCCTTATCCTGTTTATATTAATCGAAGTATTGGTAGTCTTAATTTTACCATTTCGTTTTGTTAGCGCTTCGGTCATTCTATTGATGAATTTATGGGGTGTTCGCTATTGGTTGAAAATGAAACGTTGGCTTATTTTAAATAAACGTGAAAAAATCCAGCAGGCTTCGACTGTAGCTGAAACCAATCTAGCTTATGTCTCAGAAGTCATGCCTGTAGGAGTGATTGCTTATCAGCCATCAAGCCAAAAAATCGAATGGCTCAATCCATTAGCATTGAAAATCAAAGATCAAAGTGGATTAACAGAGGAAGAATTGCTAGATACTTTTTTTACTGCAAAAGAAAAAAAGAAAAACCAAGTCTATCTAGCAGATAAAACATTTCAGTTTGATATGGATACAGTAAAGGGTGTTGTTTATTTTAATGATATTACCCAAAACCAGTTGTTAAAACTCCATCAGACGAACAGTCAGCCGGTGATTGGTATTTTATCTATTGATAACTATGCAGATGCCATTGATAAATTAGATGACAAAGAGATTTCTTATTTGAACTCTTTCGTCACTACACTAGTTTCTGACTGGATGAATGAATACCATGTCTTTTTCAAAAGAATCAACGCAGAACGGTTTTTCTTCGTAGCACAGATGATCGATCTGAAAAAGATGATGGATAAAAAATTTGATTTGCTGGATCGCTTTCGAGCAGAAGCTGAAAAACAGAGCTCGCCTATCACCCTTAGTATGGGGATTGCTTATGGCTCAAGAACCCTCGATGAAATCGGTGGAGAAGCTCAGAATAATTTAGATGTTGCTTTAGTCCGTGGAGGCGACCAAGTTGTCGTGAAAGAGGTAAAAGAAGGAGCAAAACCTGTTTATTATGGGGGGAAATCTGCTAAGAATGTCAAACGCACGCGTGTTCGTTCTCGAGCGATGAGTACCGCTTTGCGTCGGATTTTTGATGAAACAGGCGATGTGTTTATCATGGGGCACAAGTTTCCGGATATGGATGCTTTAGGCTCTGCTTTTGGTGTCAGTTGTCTGGCACGCTTCAACCAGAAAAAAGCTTACATCGTTATCAATGAGAACGAGATCATTCCAGATGTAGAACGGTGTCTTGAAGAAATCCATAAGCATCCTGAATTAGAAATGCAACTAATCTCTCCAGAACGTGCCATAGAGCTGAAAAAAGAAGAGGACCTCCTCGTGATGGTGGATTACCATAAACCTTCTCTATCGATCTCTCAGGGCCTATATGAGCAATTTGATAAGATTGTGATCATTGATCACCATCGTCGTGGGGAAGAGTTTCCAAGTAAACCTCTGCTGACTTATATTGAATCTTCAGCTTCTTCAGCTTCAGAGCTAGTTTCTGAGCTGATCCAATACCAAAGCAGCAAAACAAATCGCTTAGATCGTTTTGAGGCCACATTATTGCTTGCAGGGATGGTTGTAGATACAAATAGTTTCAATGTCCGTACAACTGCACGAACTTTTGACGTTGCCAGCTATTTAAGGTCTTGTGGAGCAGACGCATCCTTAGTACAATATTTATTGAGCTCGGATTTAGCGACATACTTGGAGATCAGCAATTTGATTGCTGGAAGCGACTATGTGACTTCTGATATTGTTGTGGCGGCAGGGACAGACGAAAAAGAGTATAATAGTGTTATAGCAGCAAAAACAGCAGATACATTGCTTTCGATGATCAATATCAATGCAGCTTTCGTCATTACAAAGCGGACAGACGGCTTGATTGGGATCAGTGCCAGAAGTACCGGCACGATCAACGTCCAAATCATCATGGAATCCTTAGGTGGCGGAGGACACTTCACAAACGCAGCTACTCAACTGGAAAATACGACAGTTGAGGAAACAAAACAGAAGCTATTTGCTGCAATCAAAGAAAATATGAATCAAATATATGATAAGGAGTAATCCAAATGAAAGTAATTTTTTTACAAGATGTAAAAGGAAAAGGTAAAAAAGGGGACATCAAAGAAGTTCCAGCAGGTTATGCACAAAATTATCTAATCAAAAATAACTTGGCAAAAGAAGCAACGAAAAGCAGTATCAGTCAGTTAGCAGGACAAAAGAAAGCACAAGAAAAACACGAAGCTGAAATCTTGGAAGAAGCTAAAAAGTTAAAAGAATTCTTGGAAAAAGAAGATACTGTAGTCGAATTGAAGGCGAAAGCAGGGGAAGACAGCCGTTTGTTTGGTTCGATCCCTTCAAAACAAATTGCTGAAGGGTTAAACAAACAATACAAAATCAAATTAGATAAACGAAAAATCGAATTAGAAAATCCGATCCGTTCACTAGGCTACACAAACGTACCTGTTAAGCTTCATCATGAGGTGACGGCTACGATCAAAGTTCATGTCGTACAAGAATAACAAATCTTGATAGCGATGTTCAGCTGGTAAGTATAACCAGAAGGAAAAAAGACAAACCGAAATTTATCTGAGAAAACAGCTGCAGCAATGAAAGCAAAAGCTGCAAATCGATTTCAGATTGATTTCGGTTTCTTTTTTGGGAACAGCAAAATAGCATAAAGAAAACGAGTATAATAAAAGAGAACTATTTTTTTATTACACTTTCGGTACGAATGATGACTTTTCTCTCATTTTCTTGTAAAATGAAGCAATTGAAGACAAGGAGCGATACGTATGAATGAAGTGTGGCAGGATCGAATCCCACCGCAAAATATTGAAGCTGAACAAGCGGTTTTAGGCTCTGTTTTTCTTGACGCAGAAACGATCATTGATGCCATGGAGTACATAGAGCCAAAAGACTTTTATCGTCGTGGCCATCAAATTATTTTTGAGACAATGATCGAGTTAAATGATCGTAATGAAGCGATTGACGTGGTTACTGTCAAAGACCGGCTGGAACAAGCCAATTTGTTAGAAGATGCCGGTGGTTTAAGTTATCTCTCAGACTTGGCATTAGCAGTTCCGACAGCAGCAAATATCGTCTACTATGCGAAAATCGTTGAAGAAAAATCATTGCTGCGTACATTGATCCAGACAGCAACAGGAATCGTTACGAAAGGATTCGAGCAAGGAGAAGAAGTTCAAACAATTTTAGATGATGCCGAACGCAGTATCTTGGAGGTTTCGGAAAAAAGAAATCGAAGCGGCTTTTTATCTATTGCTGAAGTACTGAACTCCACGATTGAAAATATCGATCGACTAGCTCAAAACAATGAAGAAATCACAGGTCTACCAACTGGCTATCAAGGTCTGGATAAAATGACAGCAGGTTTCCAGCCCGAAGAACTAATCATTCTTGCTGCACGTCCAGCGGTAGGTAAAACAGCGTTTGCATTGAATATTGCTCAAAATGTAGGAACAAAAACAGATCGTTCTGTTGCGATATTTAGTTTGGAAATGGGGGCAGAATCTCTTGTAAATCGGATGCTTTGTGCAGAAGGTTCGATTGAGGCCAGCCATTTACGTACAGGTCAGCTTTCGGAAGAAGAATGGTCGAATCTGATCGTTGCGATGGGGAGTCTTTCTCGAGCAAATATTTTTATCGATGATACACCAGGGATCAAAATCTCTGAAATCCGTGCGAAATGTCGGAAACTAGCGCAAGAAAAAGGCAATCTAGGCTTGATATTGATCGATTATTTGCAGTTGATTGAAGGTAACGGTAAAGAGAACCGTCAACAAGAAGTATCAGATATCTCTCGCCAACTGAAAAAACTGGCGAAAGAGCTGAAAGTACCTGTCATTGCTCTTTCACAGTTATCTCGTGGAGTAGAACAGCGACAAGACAAACGACCAGTGCTAAGTGATATTCGTGAATCCGGATCAATTGAACAAGATGCGGACATCGTAGCCTTCTTGTATCGAGATGATTATTATGAAAGAGAAGGCGGAGATGACGATGATGGAAACGAGCCAAAAAATGACAACGTCATCGAAGTCATCATCGAGAAGAACCGAAGCGGTGCACGAGGAACAGTTGAACTACTGTTTATCAAAGAATACAATAAGTTTTCGTCGCTTTCGCCAAGAGAAGAATTTTAAAGAAGAGGTTGTGAGCCTTGAGCAATCCCGAGAGCTCTCGTAAGAAGATGCAAGGAGTAACCGCAGGAACGACTAGAGTACTTAATTTAAACAGATCTCCAAAGGGATTGTGACAAAAGTCTTGTCACAGTCCCTTTTTCCGAATAAACGGTGTTCAATCAGCTGACCCTTGGTATTAGCTCAGCAAACGTCAAAATATGAGGAACTATTTTGACGTTTGTTTCTCTAATACTCAGGTCAAAACGCTGATCTTACGACCTCTTTTCCTTAAACGGTGTTCTCCTGCCAACTCCTCGGTCACAAGTCACAATATCATCAAACATGAGAAGCAGTTTTTTGAAATTGCTCCTTGTGACTCAGAGTTAAACGGCAGGCTCACAACCTCTTTCTTAAACGGTGTTCAAAAGCTTGCATCTGCGGTAATACGCCCAATCAAACGAAAAATATGAGAAGCTATTTTTGTTTGGCTGTTCTTATTACTTGATGCAGGACAGCTTTTTCACAACCTCTGATTCACGGTGTTCCAAAAGTAGCTTCTTCGAAAAATAAGTCGAAATTTCACAAAAATTTGAGAAGCAATTTTCGTACATTCCTTCTTATTTCTTGAAGCTGACCACTTCTGTTACAACCTCTTTTTTAATAACCATTCTAAAAAGATAAAGTTCGTTTTTTAAGCGTTTTTATAAAATAAAAATAAAAATCATTCGATTTTATTTGAAATATGTATCTATTATTGATACAATGGTTCAGGATTAAATAATATAGAACGAGGTGTTCACATGTCATCTGTAGTAGTAGTAGGTACGCAATGGGGCGATGAAGGGAAAGGAAAAATCACAGACTTTCTCAGTGAAAATGCTGAAGTGATTGCACGGTACCAAGGTGGCGACAATGCAGGGCACACAATTAAGTTTAACGGTGTGACTTATAAACTGCATTTGATTCCTTCTGGGATTTTTTATAAAGACAAGATCAGTGTGATCGGAAACGGCGTTGTAGTCAATCCTAAATCATTGGTTAAAGAATTAGCTTATTTACATGAAAAAGGTGTAGAAACAAGTAATTTGCGTATTTCTGACCGCGCGCACGTAATCTTGCCTTATCATATCAAATTGGACCAATTACAAGAAGATGCTAAGGGCGAAAATAAGATTGGTACAACGATTAAAGGAATCGGACCTGCCTATATGGATAAAGCAGCTCGTGTAGGTATCCGTATTGCAGACTTATTAGATAAAGAAATTTTTGAAGAACGTCTTCGTTTGAATCTAGATGACAAAAACCGTCAATTTGTAAAAATGTTTGATTCAGAACCACTTGATTTTGACGATATTTTTGAAGAATATTATGAATACGGACAACAAATCAAACAATACGTCACAGATACTTCCGTTATCTTGAATGATGCTTTGGATGCAGGCAAACGCGTGTTGTTTGAAGGCGCACAAGGTGTAATGCTGGATATCGACCAGGGAACTTATCCTTTTGTTACTTCTTCTAACCCAGTAGCCGGTGGGGTAACAATCGGAAGCGGTGTAGGGCCTTCAAAAATCAATAAAGTTGTCGGCGTCTGCAAAGCCTATACGTCACGTGTCGGTGATGGACCATTTCCAACTGAATTATTTGATGAAACAGGAGAACAAATCCGCGAAGTAGGACGAGAATACGGTACGACAACTGGTCGTCCGCGTCGTGTAGGCTGGTTTGATTCTGTAGTTATGCGCCATTCTAAACGAGTTTCAGGTATTACCAACCTATCTTTAAACTCGATCGATGTATTAAGTGGATTGGAAACAGTAAAAATTTGTACGGCTTATGAATTAGATGGCGAACTAATCTACCACTATCCAGCAAGCTTGAAAGAGTTGAACCGCTGCAAACCAATCTATGAAGAATTGCCAGGCTGGTCAGAAGACATTACAGGATGCAAAACACTTGCAGAACTGCCAGAAAACGCACGTAACTATGTACGTCGTATCTCAGAGCTTGTTGGTGTACGTATCTCAACATTTTCTGTCGGACCTGATAGAACACAAACAAACATCTTAGAAAGCGTCTGGGCGCAAATCTAAGGATAAAAACGACGACTGAATCAGGACGTTCTTACCAGAGCGAGTCGAAGTGTTTATCTATACGATAATAATAACTTGAAGAGGTAGTGAAAGAGACGTTTAGCCTTATTGCCGATAGGCTGTCTCTTGAACACTGTTTATTCAGAATAAGGGACTGTGACAAAAACCGTGTCACAGTCCCTTTTTCCGAACAAACGGTGTTCAAAAGCTTGCATCTACGGCACTAAGCCCAATCAGATGAAAAATATGGAGTGCTATTTTTACCTGATTGTTCTTACTGCTTGATGCAGAGCAGCTTTTTCACAACCTCTCCACTAAACGGTGTTCTCCTGCCAACTCCTCGGTCACAAGTCACAATATTCAACAAACATGAGAAGCTGTTTTTTGAAATTGTTCCTTGTGACTCGGAGCTAAACGGCAGGCTCACAACCTCTTGGTAAACGGTGTTCAATCAGCTGACCCTCGGTATTAGCTCAAAAAACGGCAAAATATGAGGAACTATTTTTTCCGTTTTTTTCTCTAATACTCAGGTCAAAACGCTGATTTCACAACCTCTGATTCACGGTGTTCCAGAAGTAGCTTCTACGGAAATAAGCCGAAATTTCACAAAAATTTGAGAAGCAATTTTCGTAAATTCCTTCTTATTTCTTGAAGCTGACCACTTCTGTCACAACCTCTTATTTTGATTAGAACTTGCGAAAATAAACCGGTTAAAGTGTGTCTAGCGCAAGAGATTTGCTATAATAGACGATAAGGGTAAAATGTAACGAGAAGGGGTTGAAAAATGTGTATCAAATTGTAACAGATTCTTGTTGTGATCTGCCATACCATGTATTAGCAAAAGAAAAAGTTGATTTTTTATCAATGAATCTCCAATTGAATGATCAAGAGTTAGTAGATGACCTCGGAAAGACATTCAATTATGACCGCTACATGAATCAGCTGAAAAATGGTGCGATGCCTACGACATCACAAATCAATGTTGGCCGATATTTAGAATTTTTCCGTTCTTATGCGGAAAAACAGATTCCTGTTTTATATGTGGCTTTTTCCAGTGGATTAAGCGGCTCTTACAGTAGTGCGCTTCAAGCGGTTGAATTGCTGAAGGAAGAATATGAAGACCCTGAGATCTATGTTTTTGATACAAAAGCTGCAAGTATTGGGGAAGGGCTTTTAGTATTGGAAGCTGTAAGATTGAAAAAAGAAGGTAAAAGCATCGAAGAAACCCTAGAGTGGCTGGAAAGTAATTATTTGAAAGTCCATTCATGGGTAACAGTAGACGATCTGAAATATCTAGAACGAGGCGGTAGGATTTCCAAAGCAAGTGCTACTCTTGGCAGTCTATTGAGTGTAAAGCCTATTATTACGGTGGATAAAGAAGGAAGGCTGACGAATGTTGACAAAGTTCGAGGAAGAAACAAGTCGATCCAGACAATCGTCAATGAGACGGTAAAAACAATCGTTGCACCACTTGATCAAATCGTTTATGTGGCTTACGCTGGGGATCTAGAGAGCGCGGAGAAGGCAAAACGGCTTTTGGAAGAGCAGATAAAGATGAAAGATGTGAAGCTTTATCCCTTAGGACCAACGATCGCCAGTCACACAGGCTATGGCTGTATCGCGATTTTTTCGATGGGAATCAGTCGATAAAAGCAGTAACTCATTCTGTAAAAAAGCCCAGAAATTGATTGTAACAAAAACAGCGACTCTTAAAAGATAGATGAGCATCCTATCTCTTAGAGGTCGCTGTTTTTTTATTTTTTAAGCTAAATAGGCCATTATGCCCATAACTCGTTCAATTGTTTTTGAATATCTGCATTTTCCAAAAATTCATCATATGTCGTATCAGCTCGATCGATCACACCTTTATCCGAAACGGCAATGATGCGGTTTGCCAATGTTTGGATAAATTGATGGTCATGTGACGCAAATAAGATTGAGCCAGTAAATGCCATCAAGCCGTCATTCAATGCTGTGATTGATTCTAAGTCTAAATGGTTCGTTGGATCATCTAATACAAGTACGTTAGCTTTCGAAAGCATCATTTTTGAAAGCATGCAACGGACTTTCTCTCCACCAGATAAAACATTCACTGGTTTCAATACTTCTTCACCAGAAAACAACATTCTTCCTAAGAAGCTTCTTAAGAAGGTGTTATCATCTTCTTCTTTACTTGCATATTGACGCAACCAGTCTAAAATCGTTAGATCAGTATCGAATTCTTTCGTTGTATCCTTTGGTAAATAAGAATTACTTGTTGTCACACCCCAACGTACTGTTCCAGTATCTGGCGTAATTTCACCCATGATAACTTTGAATAGCGTTGTTTTTGTTATATCATTTTCTGCGACGAAAGCGACCTTGTCTTCTTTGCTCAAATTAAAAGATATATCATCTAAAATTTTCTTTCCATCAATCGTTACACTTACATTTTCTACCTGCAATAAGTCGTTTCCAATCTCACGTTCAGGTTTGAATCCAACGAATGGATAACGTCTAGAAGAAGGTTGGATATCGTCTAAAGTAATTTTTTCAAGCATTTTTTTACGTGAAGTTGCTTGTTTTGATTTTGATGCATTCGCACTAAAGCGGGCAATAAATTCTTGGAGTTCTTTGATTTGTTCTTCTTTTTTGGCATTTGCGTTTGCTTGAAGTTTAGCCGCTAGTTGACTAGATTCCAACCAAAAATCATAATTTCCTACATAAAGTTTGATTTTACCAAAATCTAGATCCGCCATATGTGTACATACTTTGTTCAAAAAGTGACGGTCATGGGATACAACGATCACAGTATTTTCAAAATTGATCAAAAATTCTTCCAGCCAATTGATCGATTGGATATCCAGACCGTTTGTTGGTTCGTCTAGCAAAAGAACATCAGGTTTACCAAATAGTGTTTGTGCTAATAACACTTTTACCTTTTGTCCACCAGTTAATTCACTCATTTGCTGATGGTGCAATTCTTCAGGGATGTTCAGACCTTGCAGTAAAACAGCTGCTTCTGGTTCAGCTTCCCATCCATTAAGCTCAGCAAATTCTCCTTCTAATTCAGCTGCTCGAATACCATCTTCGTCAGTGAAATCCTCTTTCATGTAAATCGCATCTTTTTCTTTCATCACTTCATACAGACGCTTGTGTCCCATGATGACTGTTTCAAGTACAGTATAGTCTTCATAGTCGTAATGGTTCTGTTTCAATACGGCCATCCGTTCATCTGGTCCCATAGTAACGGAACCTGTGGAAGGCTGCAGATCCCCTGATAACACTTTAAGGAACGTTGATTTACCTGCACCATTTGCACCAATCAAGCCATAGCAGTTTCCGGGGGTAAATTTAATATTCACATCATCAAATAGTTTGCGGTCTGAAAAGTGCAAACTCACATCATTTACAGTAATCAATTTTTTTCCTCACTTTTATCATTATTAGTTTTGACAAGTCTTATAGAATTATATAGGGGAAAGGTAAAAGATTCAAGGCAATCGAACATTCTTTGTGTTTCACGTGAAACAGAATGAAAAAAATAAAAATAAAAGCGGAGCGAAAATAGCTACTATAGGATTTATTAGTTTGCAACAGCATAATTTTTGACGTTATTTATAAGAGGGAGTACTATAAAACTGTAAAAGAAATGAAAGAAGGATTGAAAATGGATGAAAAAAGAACCATCGACTGGGGCTCATTGATTTTGGGAATTTTATTTGTACTTGTCTCATTGTTATCATTTCAAGACCCTGTCGGAAATTTAGTTGCAATTGTAGTAGTCTTTGCGATTTTTGCCTTTATTAAAGGGATATTTGAACTGTTTGTACGGAACAGATTAAAAGAGCTAACAGGATATAAAGGAAAGATGCCCTTAATAATCGGGATCATCGATATTCTAGTTGGCGTCTTTTTCTTATTCAATATTGGTGCAGGAGTCGCAGCATTGCCTTTTGTTTTTGCAGTATGGTTTATTGCTGATTCAGTTTTAGCGTTATTTACTGCTGACTTGGCAAGAGGAGTAAGTGAAGGATATTATTGGTTTACGATCATCGTCAATATTTTAGGAATTTTATTAGGAATTTTCTTATTGTTTAATCCAATTTCTTCTGCGTTGACATTAAGCTTTTTAGTTGGATTCTATTTTATGTTATTTGGTATCACACATATCGTCTATGCATTTAGATAAGTAAAATCAAACAAATAAAAAAGCCGGCTTCCGATTACAGTTTTACTGTTGTAATTGGAAGCCGGCTTTTTTATCATGGACAAATATGCACGAGGTGATTTTTAGGTGTCGAGACAAATTTATGCAAAAATGTGAGAAGCTATATACACAAATTTTATCTTAATACTCGAAGCATAGCGCAGTTGTCACAACCTCTTTTCATATAATTCATTCAATACTGGCAAATCATGGACTTCATATTTTTCTTTGAATGCTTGGATTTCTTCTTCAGAATATTTTCTTGGATCTAAATGCAGATCTTCTACTGGCAATGGGCGCTTGTTATTGATCTTCACATCGATTACTACAGGACGATCTGATTTTGCAGCTGCATCAAAGGCAAATCGAAGTTGCGAGTATTCTGTGACTGTAAAGCTATTTGCCCCGAGCGCTTCTCCAACTTTACCGAAATCTGCATCTTCTAAAAATACACCAAATTTCTTTTGTTCCGTATCTTCTTGTTCTGCTTCGATGAAACCAAAAGAATCATTCGAAAAGACAACATTAATAATTGGAAGCTGATATTTGACTTGTGTAATGATATCTTGCATGACCATAGCAAACCCGCCATCACCACTTAAGGTAAATACTTGTTTTTCTGGGTAGCTTAGTTGTGCGGCAATTCCTCCTGGCACACCATTACCCATAGTTGCGAACCATCCAGATGTCGTATGTTTTTGTTTACCGTTCATATTCAATAAACGAATAGAATGGATAGTCGTGTTACCGACATCTGTGACGAAAATCGCATCGTCTTCAGCAATACGATTGATTTCTTTATAGACAGCCTCTGGACGAATCGGTTCTTCCTCTCGATCTTCAAAAGATTTCAACCAATTTACCCATTTTTCTTTATTTTCTTGATTTGCTAGGTACCAGCTATCAGCAGGGCGAGCATCCCCTAACTCGACAAGTCTTTGCAAAGCTGTGTTTGCATCACCGAGGATCGACAAAGATGTTTCATGGCGTCGTCCAAATTTTGACGCATCGATATCGATTTGGATAAATTCAGCAGTTGGATTAAAAAATGCACGTCCAAATGGGAAGTCGCTACCGACAAATAAGATCAGATCGGCTTCTGCCAATGCTTCATTTCCGGGTTTAGTAGCGACACGTCCAGCAAAACCAAGAAAGTTTTCATAATCATCAGGAATAATTCCTTTTGCTAGAACGGAAGCGACAACAGGAACTGAAAAATGTTCTGAGAATTCTTTGATTTGCGGAAATCCGTTTCGCGTTCCTTGACCAACATAAAGAACTGGTTTTTTTGCTTTTTCAAGATAAGGCAAAGCAGCTAGCAAATCTTTTTCTTCTGGTAATATCACACTTGTTTTGTGAGTGTGAGCGGTGGAGAAAGGTTGTTCGTCAATTTCTTCAAAACCAAGATCAACAGGGATAGTCACGATAGCCACGCCTTTATGCTCATAGGCGGCTTTAATGGCTTCATCTACTACATGCGGAAGACTTTGCGGTGTCATGACTGTACGATTGTATACGCTGACATCTGCGAAAATAGGATTTTCATTTAGTTCCTGGAAAGAGTTATAGTTCATGGATGTAGAAGCAACTTGTCCTAAGAACGCTACTAGAGGCACATGGTCCATCTGTGCATCATACAAACCATTGATCAAATGTGTCGCACCAGGTCCTGCAGAGCCGAAGACAGCGCCGACTTTCCCCGTTAATTTTGCATCTGCAGCGGCTGCGAGTGCGCCGACTTCTTCATGACGAACTTGAATGTAGTTGATTTCGGTTTTTTCTTGATATAGCGCATCCATAATTGAATTGAAAGATCCTCCGGGAATGCCGTAAATATGGTCGATACCCCAGCTTTCAAGAACTTTTACCATTGCGATTCCTGCATTGATTTTTGACATGGTGTTTCACTCCTTTAGCAATGATGATACATAAATTTTTTGTATCTAGAGTATAGAACTTTTTATCGAAAATCCCAACTAATTCGTCTTTTCACAAAAATGTAGTCATGTTTTTGGGAATATGCTAGAGTAGTACATAGATAGATTCAAGAGAGGGGAATGGCATGGTTGAATGGCTATTGAGACTTGAACCTTGGCAGCAAGCACTTGCTGGGACAGCTTTTACTTATTTTATGACAGCTCTTGGTGCCGGGTTGGTTTTTTTCTTTAAAGAAATCAAAAAAGAAGTGCTAAACTTGATGTTAGGATTTGCTTCTGGTGTCATGATTGCTGCAAGTTTTTGGTCTTTGTTAGATCCGGCTATTACAAAAGCAGAAGAAAATGGAGATATTGCTTGGCTAGTTGTAAGTATTGGGTTTGGTTTAGGCGGTGTGTTTTTATATATGGCAGATAAAACACTGCCCCATATGCATTTTGGACCACAACATGAAGCAGAAGGATTGCCTACCCATTTAAAACGGACGATCTTGCTTGTTTTTTCTATTACATTGCATAACATTCCTGAAGGTTTAGCCGTGGGGGTAGCATTCGGTGCAGCAGCAACTGCGGATAATCCGACAGCCGCTATATTAGCCGCTGTTTCGGTGGCGCTAGGTATTGGTATCCAAAACTTCCCAGAAGGAGCAGCTGTATCAATCCCGTTGCGACAAGAAGGTCTGAGTCGTAAAAAGGCCTTTGTTTACGGACAAGCTTCTGGAATCGTTGAACCAATTGCTGGAGTGATTGGAGCGCTACTAGTAACGAAAGTGGAGCTGCTGCTTCCTTATGCACTTGCTTTTGCCGCAGGAGCAATGATTTATGTCGTGGTGGAAGAATTGATCCCTGAAGCACAGCAGACATTGTCCAGCAAACGTCATTTTGCAGTTTTTGGCGTCATGAGTGGATTTATCATTATGATGATTTTGGATGTGGCATTAGGATAAATAAAAAAAATATATATGATATATCAAATAGGGCCGCGAACTTATATCGCGACCCTATTTTTTTAGTAAGTTATATCATAATGAAGTGAATGGTATCATACATTAATAATAGTTTTTTCTATGTGTATTTCCTTTGATCCAGCGAACAAGCCAGATGATAAGTGCGATTGGGATTAGAACTTTGACCGCAAACCATAAAAGCCCGCTTAGGACACTGACAAAAAGACTGATGACGAAGCTAGCTGCAATTAGCACTAAAAGAACCATGAAGATATTTAAGAACATATTTTTTTGACGCATACAAAACCCTCCTCTTGTTCATTCTTTACTATAGAAAAAGTATAACAGGGATTGTTTAAAAACACCTCCAACTGAAGACTGATTTTTACTTCATCTACTTAAATGATCAAACAATTGCTTTTTCTCTGGTTTATCATCTAAAATAGAGCGGAAAAGGAGGAGAATATCATGCCTAAAAATCGTCTTGAAGCATTTACAGATGCTGTAATCGCGATTATCATGACTATTTTAGTTTTAGAACTTCATGAACCTAACGGAGACACGTGGGAGGCGCTCGCTGCATTAGGTTACCGATTTTTTATCTATATTGTCAGTTTTATCATTTTAGCGATTTATTGGAACAATCATCATCATTTATTTCAAGTTGTACATAAGATAAATGGACGGGTCTTATGGGCGAACAGTTTCTTTGTTTTTGCGCTTTCGCTTTTTCCGTTTGCAACTTCATGGATCAGTGAGTACATCAATAGCCTGGCTCCAGAAATGACTTATGGTTTTGTTACCTTGACCGCTAATATTGCGTATTATATCTTGGCAAAAGAACTTGTCAAAGCAAATAAAGGCCACGAGAAAGCATTGAAGGCGATGTTGAATAATTACAAGAAATCGTATCTATCGATTGGTTTGAATGTGTTAGGAATTGTCTTAGGGTATTTAGTAGCGCCAGTAGCCGTGCTGATCGCAAACATCGTGATTCTAGCTGCTTGGATCATCCCAAGTCGTACCATCGAATCACAATATCGGTAAAATGATCCGTGTTTAAAATTTAAGAGAAAAATATAGAAAAAATAAATAAACGATCAAATATCCGAGTGATACTAGTATTCAAAGAGGGATGCAGATGGATCAAAAAAGAATTCATGTAGGACTGATTACTAGTTTTGTCACGATGCTTATTTATTTGGATCAAGGTCATTTGACTTGGACAGTAGTTGGTGTCGTAGGATTTTTGACATTATTCACAGCAATAAAAAAATAAACATCTTTATGTAATCTGATGTTCTATCTATTTAAGAAAAGCATGTTTACAGCAGTATGATTCTGTTGTAAACGTGTTTTTATTTGTGGAAAATTTAATTTTTAGAAAAGTGTATCGAAAAATAGATAGTTAGTTTTTCCACAGTGGATAACTTCGTAAGAGATAAAAATAAAAAACTAGTCAAAGAAGGGCGTATAGATTTCTTTTGATAGGAGATATACAACAGAAATGAATAAATATTAACGTGTTTTCAAACAGTATAAAACGGTGTGGTTTTTGGAATAAAAAAATAACATATCTCATTTTACACTTTTGTTATTTTATACTTAAAAAATAACGACACAGAAAATACCGTGTCTCAGATTTCTCTACTACTTCTAAAAACTACTGTTTTTTTCCTTTGAAATGCCTTCAAAAAGTAGGATCAGGCAGAATATACTGGCAGAATCAAGGAGAAGGGAGCCTAAATAAGGAGAAAAACCATAGAAAATATAAAGTAATTACTTATAAAACAAGCTTTTTATAGAAAAATAATATACCTGAGTAGGGTATAAATTAAGACGGAATTCCTTTCTAGATTGAGATATTGACTAGGAAGAATGTTAAGATTTTAAGCCTTTAAGCTAAAAAAAAACCCTTTTTGTTAAATAAGGGGAATATAGCCTGTCAGTTTCAAACTGCAAGTCGTCCTGCTGCAATAATATAGTAGATTAGAGATGAAAATAGATTTTTTTAAACCAATGACTGAATAAAAAGACCGTCATAGATACACATTGGAATGTGTCTATTACGGTCTTTTTTTACGAACGATTTTATTGAAGACGGACAGTTCGGGTCAAAAATAAAAAAGCTACGATCAGAAATAAGAATAAAATGTATCCCAAAATAATGGCTAGACGGTCTAACTTATTTGTCGATAGATGTTTGTTTAGAAGTTGATAGGCCCATAAACCTATCAGTCCTCCTGTTGTATTAGTTATCAAATCAGTGATGTCCGCTACGCCAATACCGAATAGGAATTGAATCAATTCTGCCAAGAAGCTTACAAGGAAAATAATCCCTAATTTTTTAGAAAAAGAAAGTCTCTTGAAATTGACATTCAAAAGCACCCCAAAAGGAAAAAAGACAATCAAGTTATAAGTGGTCTCACGTAATACCGTCGTATTTTCAAAAGAAAAAGTAGAAAAAGGGACGAGATTGACATTGCTGTAAGAATAAGTGAGAAATTGTGGAAGATTAAATGATAGCTTGAATAAAATCAACCATAATAGAAAGAATAAATAAATCCCTAATAAAAATTTTGATACATACCGCATAGACATCTCCTCCATTTAAAAAGTATACCATCGAAAACCGCTGAAAAATCATAAAAAAGTATGAAGTTTAAGGACCAACGTAGTTATCGTACGAAAATTAGAAGCTTTTTTTTTGTTGGGAATCCGGTTTCTTTAACAAAGCTAAGATAGCGAGTTGCTTGGAAAAGTTGCTATCTTTTTTCTGTCAAAACGACTCGGAATGTTCGTTTTTTGTTCTAATTTCTCCAAGTTGTTTACTTTTTGATACTAAGTTTATGAAAAATCAAGAAATAGTTGTTATACTAGGTAATGCTGACAAACGGGATTGGCATTTCATCTTGGTTCAGCTTTTTTTCCAATTACTAGGAAGGAGGGATAGATTGTTCAAGACTTATTTTCGTTTCAATAAAATACAAGATAATCCTTTTCGTATCATGAATCTGATGCTACTTATCTTTATTGTATTATGGTTAGGTTACATAAATCATGATTTTTTGATTTCAAGTTTTTCATCATTAGGGATCTTTACTTTTTTCTATTATCAAAACATACCGATGAAATATTTGCTGAAACGTATGTTTCTGATCGGTTGCGGACTGTTGGTTGCTTTCGTTTTGGGGATCTTATCGACTTATGTTTTATGGCTTGAACCATTTGCCGTAGCTTTGGTTGCTTTTTCCAGCAGATTCGTGTTGCGATTATTCCATATTTCTAAACCAGGTGGCTTGTTTTTTGCGATGCTTTCTGCCATGGGAACGAGCATGCAGCTGCCAATCGCTCAATTACCGATCGTCTCACTTTATTTTTTTATGGGTGTCGTTTTTGCCCTGATTGCGGCAGTGATTACAAAATTACTGGATTCACGGCCTGAGCAGACAATTGAAAAAGCAACTTTAAAAGAAAGATTTCACGAAGAGCCTTTAGTGATCATTGATTCTGTTTTCTACAGCGCTGCCTTATTTCTTTCCGTTTATGTCAGTCACGGCTTGAATCTGCATAATCCTTATTGGTTGACCTTGTCATGTGCATCGATTTTGCTAGCAGAAAACTTGGATGCGATGAAGCATCGACAAGTCCAATATCTGATTGGATCGATGGGTGGGTTATGTGTGTCGGCATTCTTGTCATTTGTGCCGTTTACGCAGTTGCAGACCATTTTTCTGATCACTTTTCTATATGGAATCGCACAATTTCTAGTTGCTAGAAATTATGCAGTTGCTAATATTTTTCTTAATCCGATGGCGTTGATGCTATCTACACTTATTCGTGGAGCATACTTGATTTCTTTGATCGAATATCGTTTTTTAGGGATCGTCATAGGAAGTTTCATCGGTTTAGGTGTTGCGTGGGTAATGACGGTTGGTTTGCAACATTATTTAACGGTTGTTCGTCAAAAATTAGAATAGAAGGACAAATATATGTGCCAAAAGAGGTTATGACAAGATTTTTGTCACAACCTCTAATTCAAGGTGTTCAAAAGCCAGATTCTCAGCATTAAGTCAAATTCACACAAAAATGTGGAAAGGAACTTTCAAAAAAATTTTATATTTATTCTATCAAAAAATTTTGTTTATGATGGTAACTGAATAAACTTTCCTGAGATGGTCAATGCTTTCCTTGAAAGTCTTACAGATATTCTTTCTTCATAGAAAGTTTAAGTTTTATAGTTAGTGTACAATAAAAGTATGTTTATACCATATGGTGTCCGGATAATCAGTCATTTAAACAATGAGGTTCAAAGATATGAAAAGGGGAAATTTGATGAAGAAAATAAGCAATGAAATCCAAATTCTGGCAGAAACTTTAACTCTTCCCAAAGTCGTTATAGAGCAAATGATTGTACAAGCAAAAAACATCCTTGATGAGGTGTTTGAGCAATATAGTCATGAACTAATGGATCCTAATAAAGCAAAGGCGACTGCAAAGAAAATAGACAAAGTCTATGAAGAGGAACCTTTTGCAGCATTAGCTATTTATCTATATGCAGCTTCTCAAAGTTGGAAAAAAATTTATCAACCATTGAAGATTCCAAGAACTATCTATTTGGCAACAATGAATGCTTTTACTAGATTTATTCATGAACATTTCCAAGTAACAGGAAGCTATCGCTTTGACCGTGGTTTTTGGATTTGGCATTACACTAGTGGCTTGATCTTTCGGATTGGTGAATTGGAGTACGAAATGACATATTTTCCGAAAGGGTACACGGATCTAAGATTAGAAGGAAAGCAGTGCCTTTCTCTTCATATTCCTTCCGATGCAGATTTATCTCAGAATAAGATAAGAGATAGTTACGAAAGTGCCATTCGTTTTTTTGAACTTTATTTTCCTGATTACCATTACCAAGTGATGTACACAGATACTTGGTTACTATCACCCAATCTTACTAAATGGTTGAAAAAAGAGTCAAAAATCTGTCTTTTTGCAGCCGATTATCGATTATTATCAGTTGATGAACAGGACGATAGTGGAGTCCCTTGGATCTTTGGACGAGTAGATGCCCAAATACATGATTATCCAGAAAGTACGAGTTTACAGCGACAAGCAAAAGAGCAATTGCTTGCAGGCGAGCACATTGGCTCTGGCTTAGGTATTCTTACTTCATAAGTTTAGTACTTCGAAATAGTTTAAAAGAGCGTGAGACAAAAGTAAAGAACACTTTTGTCTCACGCTCTAAACACGTATAAACGGCGGAAGCAGAAGCAACTCCTTCGGAAATAAGCTGAAATTCACAAAAATTTGAAAAGCAATTTTCGTGAATTTCTTCTTATTTCTTGGAGTTAAACGCTTCTGTCCCAGCCTCTTTTTTAGTGTTCTATCGAACACACAGTACGTTCAATAGGTAAACTAGCTATAACAATAGATATTAAAGTTAACGGACAAGAGGGCCTTTTTTAGGTAGCTAAAACGTAATAATGAAAATTTATTTCCAGAGATAGGAGTCAATCAGCTAGTCTGATCGACTGTTTTAACAAGTTGACTTTCATTTTAACTTTTGATACCATTTAAAACACAAATCGCAATTGTTTCGATTTGTGTTTTTTAGCATGACTACAATCAAAGAAGAAAGTGGGTCGTCCATATGGAAAAAACAGATATCTCAAGTGCATACCGCCGCTTGAAAAGCCCAAATATCAAAACACGAAAACGTGCGCTGAAGATCATCAAAGATGTGAAACGGAATAGTGGGAAAAGGTAAGAAGAAGGAAACTTAATTAAAAAAATAGCCGAAAAACGTTTTTCGGCTATTTTCAATAATCGGTTTTTGTGTAAGGTTTCCGAAAGAACTGCTGTTGATTTTCCATTTTTAACATATGATAAATTGGTAGAATCTTTCTTTTCAAATTGATACCATTCCCTAATTCCAGTTATATAGTTAACTACAGAACCACAAAGCACGTACGTTTATAAAAGTATTATCTGTAGTTATTTTTCAATTCCCTTTCAACCTCTTATTTTGACCAGTAGTATTGATCACTTTACCTTTTAACACCTTTGTTCGTTTTTGAAACATTTTTAGTCAAGAATGGAAACGTAACTACATAATCAAAGGTTTTGCGAAATATTTCATGAAATATTTCATGTAGAAGCGAGCAATACGGTTGCAAATAACCATTATCGTTTAATAAGCAGTTACGAAAGCTCCCAATATCTCTAACGTTCAGCTCACTCCATTTCTTTTCTTCAAAAAAATCAGTGATTCGTATCTCTTTCTATTTGTCGAAAAAGTTAACTTTAAAAAGTAACGCCGAAAAAATATGCAAAAAAATAAAAAAGCAGTTACTATTGCTAGAATAACATCAAGGAATAATAAGTTTTGGTTTTCAGATAATAGTCGATAAGTTGTGTATTGGAATTTTAGATACAGTAATAAAGTATTTTTCATGAAATTTTGTGAGAATCACTATTACAAGTATCTTTAATAAAATTAATGGTTAAGGAGGAACTTAAAGTAGAATGTAAATGAATAGTTGTAGTCAGTCGATTGTGATACTAGACTCAAAGTTGCAGGAATAAGTTTTTCAATTTGTGATTGGAAGATAAAAAATGAAAAAGAAGGGCTTTTTTTTTATACTTTGTTGATTGTAGTGTTTATTTTCCCTCTGTTTAGCCAAGTAACATTTTCTATGACTCAACCAGTTTCAAGTGAGGAACATGATAACCTTTTTCGTGCTACAGAAGAGTTTAAGAAATATCAGGAAAATATTGTTCCGGAGACTCCATTAGCTAGTGAGCCAATTACTGATATTGATGGAAACCAAATAGGATGGTATATACAGTACGAAGTTATGGTGGTAAATAATGACTCAATAGTAAAAAATACAGTAGGCTTAGAGCTAACACCGATTGAAAAGGTGAGTTCATTGTTAACGTATATTTATACTGATGAAAGTGACGAGACTGAGATCATTTTAACGGATTACTCAAAAATTGCTACTGATAAAAAGTATATATTGTGGATGTAGACACTAGTGAAATACTTTATGATATAGAAATTGATGAAAATTTACTAGATGTAGCACAAGAAATCGATCATCAAAAGCAGGAAGCTATTCGATATGCTGGTAGAAAAGGGAAAAGAAAATATTTATTACGTGAATGTAGCAAAAGTTAGAGAAGATGAAAATGAGTGGAAAGAATTCAAGAGTCGCTACTCAATTAACTCGACTCCGACATTTACAGTTTACAGAGAAGGATCGATAGAAAAAACTGTTTTTTGGACTAAAGAAAGTGGAATGTCTTTAGCTGAAGTAGAAGAGTTTTTGGATTATGTTAGTATGCAACAGTAAGGGAGTTCTTATTATGAAAAATTTTGACACATATTATGTTATTGTTTTTTCGATATCTTTGCTGTTAATATTACTAACTTTAATGCAGTATAAAGAGTATCCAGAGTATTTTATTTTAACTTTTGTATATTTAGTAAGTAGCTACACACTTCTATATAAATTCAGAAGTTCTTCTAGAGTTTCTAAAGTTTGTTTCTTAATTAGCTTATTGATTCTATAATATTTTTGATTTATATAGGAAATTAAAAATATTATAGAATCAACACTCAGAGAACGGGTTGGTTTTTAATAGATTTAATAAGTACTGATAATGAAATTTCTCCTGGTTGGGAAAACGAAGTTGGTTACCCTGTAGAAGAATTTTTTCAAGATTACTTTGCGGAGTATGCCGATAGGATAATGAGAGATTACGTAACAGATAAAACTCAAGAAGTCATCAATCAATCCCAGTCATTAAATGAATTATCTGATAAGGCGAAAGAAGAAGCAGTTGCCATTATTTCTTCAGGGATTAGTGACTATATTGATATGAGTGGTGAAATCAATTATGGCGATAAAGACAAAATTGTACGCATGATAAAAGCTTTTATCAAAACTTTTGATGTGAAGGCAGATCTTAAGTTTAATGATACTTACCTAGTAGGAAAATTAATTAATATCCTTGGGACAGAGAAAGATACGGAAACGTTTATTTCCTCTTTGTCTATGTTGTTTACAGATAAGCATTTTTCAACTCAGCTTGGTGGAGAGGAACTAGTGGAAATCTTTTAACCATTACGCCCAGCATTAATAAAAGTATATCAAAAAAGTACTCCTGATGATTTTTAAGATTGGTTTGAGAAATAATGTGAAAACACTATTTTTAATGTTAATTATAGATAGAGATGAACGCGTCATATGGTTAAAAGAATGAAAAAGTCAAAGATACACTGCTATATTTCACTAAGGATATAGCAGTGTATCTTTCATGTCGTTTCACTGGCAGTTTTTTATAAAAGGAGGTGTGCATTTCAGTTGCTTTTCTTTGGTAGTTAGTTGAATCGTTTAAGAATTAACGGATGTGGCAGACAGGTGCTCTGTCCAAAAACCAGTAAAATCTTTGATGGTTCCATCTTTATTTAGCTGTGCCTGTTCAAATACTGTTTTGTTTTTACCGAATGGATCAATTGCAATAATTGTTCCGATCCCCGCACGTTTGGCAGCAAGTAATCCTGAGTAAGCATCTTCGATAACAAGACAATCAGCCGGAGCTAAGCTCAGTTTGTCTGCCGCTTTAAGAAAAATATCCGGTTGCGGTTTCCCAGGGAAAGAGCCGTCGTCATAGACAATCTTGTCCCAGTCAAACCAGCGGGCTAAATCGAAAATATCAAAATAAAAAGCAACATTCTCTTTGACAGTAGCCGTGGCAATCGTTAATGGAATCTGTTGGTCAGTCAGCTGGTCAAGAGTCGCTTCAAGCCCTTTTGTCAACTGAAGCTCGTTTTCATTTTGCAAGCAAAGCATACGATAATAGCTTTCTTTTTCTTCTGACAATACGGCGATCTCAGAGGCGGTCAAATGCTCTGAAATGAAATGTTTCAAAATCTCCGTATTCGTCCGACCATGAATATTTTTTAAAATATCCTCGTCTGATAAACCATCTTTTGTATGATCATGTATCATATGCAGCCAAGCAGCTTCATGCAGATGAGAGTCCAAAAACATTGTTCCGTTGAAATCAAATATAATCCCTTTCATAGTTACGCTCCTATAGTGGTATTTTCGGTTGAATCAGCAATTTGCAGATCGACATATTGTGCATAGTGCTCTTGAACCTCCCGCGAGATCTGGCGATCCGTAATGAGCAGATCGAAATCATGCAAATTATAAAACACATAAAAATCATCTCGATTGAATTTTTTATTATCAACGAGTAGATATTTCTTACGGGAATTATTTAGAGCGATCTGCTGTGCTTCTCCTTCTTCGGTACTGTAAGTAGAGATCGCTTCGTTGTGAACGCCATTTGAACTGATAAATGCTTTTGTAAACTTTAGTCTTCTTAAATTGTCGTTGGTGATCGGTCCGACAAATGCGCCGGTATTTTTCCGGAAATCACCGCCAATCAGTAGAATTTCTGGTCCATCTGCTTGAGCAAGAATATCAAAAACTGGATAATTATTTGTAATGATCCGAATTTTCTTGTTCAGTAAATGCGTCGCCAATAGTTCGATTGTTGTACCTGGTCCTAAGAAAATCGTTTCTCCCTCGTGAATCAAGGAGGCTGCTGTGGCAGCAATTTCTTTTTTTTCTTGAATCTGCAGAGTGGCTTTTTCAGTGTGAGAAAGTTCTTGATCTAAAGTGTAGGAAAGACTTTGAGCCCCTCCATGGACACGCAGCAGCTTGCCCGATTTTTCTAATTCATCTAAATCTCTGCGAACGGTCATATCAGAAACATCTAATTGATTGATGATTTCATTAACGGTAAGGATTCCTTTTTTATTGACCATTTCTACGATAGTAAGCAATCTTTCTTTTTTCAACATTGTCTTCACCTCTAATTTAAGGATAATCTATCATATAAACGGACAACAGTCAATCTAATTCGAACAAAAGTAAACATTTAGGGTGGTTTTTATGTTTGTTACAATAGATTTTATTGCTGTTTTCTGGTTTTTATGATTATTTGTGTTTGTTTTTGTTGACAAATGTTTTGGATGCGTTTACAATGCAATCAGTTAGAAAGAGCGAAAACTGATTATAGATTTGAGGAGAGATGTACATGCTTAAATTACCAGAAGATTTTATTTTTGGCGGAGCCACAGCAGCCTATCAGGTTGAAGGAGCCACTAAGGAAGGTGGCAAAGGCGCTGTTGCTTGGGATGACTTTTTAGAGGAACAAGGGCGATTCAGTCCCGATCCGGCAAGTGATTTTTATCATCAATATGCAAAGGACATTGAATTGTGTGAACGTTTTGGTGTAAATGGTCTAAGATTATCCATTGCTTGGAGCCGCATTTTTCCTGATGGAGCTGGGAAACCAAATCCAGAAGGAATCGCTTTTTATCATCGTGTGTTCGAAGAATGTAAGAAAAGAAACGTAACGCCGTTTGTGACGTTGCATCATTTTGATACCCCTAAACGTTTGTTTGACCATGGAGATTTTTTGAATCGAGAAACAATAGAAGCATTTGTTTCCTATGCCATTTTTTGTTTTCATGAATTCAAAGAAGTCAAGGTGTGGAGTACCTTTAATGAAATCTATCCAGTTGCAACCAATCAATATTTGTTAGGTGTTTTCCCACCAGGAATCAAATATGATTTTACAAAGATCGTCGCCTGTCTTCATAATATGATGGTTGCTCATGCCCGTGTAGTGAACTATTTCAAAGAAAACGAACTTCCGGGTGAAATTGGTGTAGTTCACTCATTAGAGACGAAATATGCGGCAACAGACGCGCCGGAAGATAAGCATGCTGCCTTTTTAGACGATGCATTGTCGATCCGTTTCTTATTAGATGCTACCTATTTAGGCTATTATTCAACTGAAACCTTGACTGCTCTTGATGAGATATGTGAAGCAAATCAGGCCAGCTATCATTTTCCTGAAGAAGATTTCGTTGAATTGAAAAAAGCATCCACGCGTAATGACTACTTAGGGATCAATCACTACCAATGCCATTTTGTCAAAGCTTACGATGGAGAAAATGCAATCCATCATAACGGTACGGGTGAAAAAGGGACCTCTGTTTATAAAGTGAAGGGAATCGGAGAACGTATTTATAAAGAAGGAATTCCTCGAACTGATTGGGACTGGCTGATTTATCCAGAAGGTCTATATGACTTGTTGCTGCGAATTAAAAGCGATTACCCACATTACAACAAAATCTATATCACTGAGAACGGGATGGGGTATAAAGATCAGTTTGAAGATGGCATTATTATGGATCAGCCGAGAATCGACTATTTGAGAGTCTATTTGGAATCCTTAAGCAAGGCGATAACAGCCGGGGTAAATGTGAAGGGGTATTTTTTGTGGTCGCTTATGGATCTTTTCTCATGGACAAATGGGTATAACAAAAGGTATGGCTTGTTTTATGTTGATTTTGAAACCCAGAAGCGTTACCCAAAAGAATCAGCTTACTGGTACAAGTTGGTCAGTGAAACCAAAACGATTATTTAATAAGTGATAATGGAGGAAGAAAAGATGAATAAAGAGGAATTACAAATGCTTGGTTTTGAGATCGTTGCATATTCAGGCGACGCTCGCAGTACATTATTGAAATTATTGAAAGAAGTAAGACAAGGAAACTTTGAACATGTTGATTCGGCGTTGAAAGAAGCCGACGAAAATTTAACCCTTGCACATAATTCGCAAACAAAAATTTTAGCGGAAGAAGCATCTGGGAAAGAGATGGAGATGGGATTCATTTTTATCCATGGGCAGGATCATTTAATGACCACTTTATTGCTGAGAGATCTGATTCAAGACTTTATTGTACTGTACAGACAGAATCAAGGATAGGAGAAGAACGCTATGGATGGAATCATTAAACAAATCGAAAAAGGGAAACCATTTTTTGAAAAAATCTCACGTAATAGTTATTTAGGAGCCGTTCGTGACGGATTTTTAACAGCGATGCCAGCTATTTTATTTTCAAGCATTTTCATTTTGATTGCTGCGGTTCCTGAGATTTTTGGTTACCAATGGCCTGAATCTGTCTCCACATGGCTATGGAAAGTCTATAATTATTCGATGGGTGTTGTAGGGTTACTCGTTTCAGCAACCACTGCTCGCTGCTTGGCTGATTCGATGAATCGTCGCTTACCGAAAAACAAAGTAATCAACACCACCTCTGTGATGCTGGCCTCTGTGGTAAGTTTCCTGTTGTTAAGCGTCTCTCCGATTGAAGGTGGATTTTCAACGGAATATATGGGGACAAAGGGACTACTGGCTTCCTTTGTCGCTGCATTTTTAACAGTTAATTTATATAAGTTTTGTGTGCTGAAAGATATTACCATTAAAATGCCTAAAGAAGTTCCTGGAACGATTTCGCAAACCTTCCGAGATATTTTTCCTTTCTCTTTTTCAGTATTTGCGGCCGTTTTAATTGATTTAGGCATTCGACAAATCTTCCAAATCTCATTTGCAGAAGCAATCATTACGGTGCTGCAGCCGCTATTTACAGCAGCTGACGGGTACTTAGGAATCGCTATTATCTGGGGAGCGATGGCGCTGTTTTGGTTTGTCGGTGTTCATGGACCGTCGATCGTGGAGCCGGCAATTGCGGCAATTATCTATGCCAATGTGGAAACCAATCTGCAATTGTTCAATTCCGGTGAACAAGCTTCTAAAGTACTGACGGTGGGTTTAGGGAATTTTGTAGGAACTATGGGAGGAACTGGGGCAACATTGGTTGTTCCTTTTATCTTCCTACTCTTTGCTAAGTCTAAGCAGTTGAAGGCAGTTGGGAAAGCTTCCTTTATTCCAGTAAGTTTCGCTGTCAACGAACCATTGCTATTTGCGGCACCCATGATTTTGAACCCTTATTTTTTTATTCCATTTTTGTTAACACCTGTTGTAAACGTTTGCCTGTTCAAGTTTTTTGTCGATGTATTGGGCATGAACAGCTTTATGTACGTTTTGCCTTGGGCAACTCCAGCACCGATCGGTTTGGTTCTAGGAACGGGCATGGGTATCTTAGCTTTTGTTCTAGCAGCGGTTCTAATCGTCGTTGACTTCCTGATCTATCTACCATTTTGCAAAGCATACGATGCTGTCTTAGTAGAGAAAGAAGCACAAAAAGCAGAGGTGATCGCAACCGAGGAAGGTGCTTCTGCCGATGTACGTGAGGAAGTACCTGTGGCAGCGAGTCAAGTTATCAGCGATGCAAATAAAGAAATCAATGTGTTGGTACTTTGTGCTGGCGCAGGGACAAGTGCGATGTTAGCTAATGCTTTAAAAAAAGGTGCATCTGAATCGAAAGCACCGATCAGTGCAATGGCGGGTGCTTATGGTTCTCATTACGAAATGCTGCAGGATTTTGATATGGTGGTCTTAGCACCGCAAGTCAATTCTTACTATGATGATATCAAAGAAGACACCGATCGCTTAGGAATCAAGCTGGTTGCGACAAAAGGAGCAGAATATATCGGATTAACGAGAGATCCTGAAAAAGCTGTTCAGTTTATTCTGAACCAATTTCAATAAAGGAGGAGCCATAATGAAAATGGGAATTTGGTTGCGTAAAGCTGTTTTATTTGCAGCTGTGTTAGGGGCTTTGGGGGCTGTTTCAAAAACTGTTGAAGCATCTGCCAGCGAATTTATTCGCGGAGCAGATATTTCGATCCTGTCAGATATGGAAAAATCTGGTGCAAAATATTATGAAGACGATATTTCAAAAGATGCCTTAGAGATTTTAAAAAATAATGGTGTCAACTATGTTCGACTGCGTTTGTGGCAGGATCCTTATAATAGTAATGGAGAAAGTTATGGAGCAGGGACAAATGATCTGGAAACGACGATTGACCTTGCAAAACGAGCAAAAAATCTGGGACTTAAGGTGCTGCTGGATTTTCACTATAGTGATTTTTGGGTTGATCCTGGGAAACAGAATCTTCCTAAAGCATGGCAAGGTCTGACCTTTGAAGAAATGAATACGGCATTGTACGACTATACAAAGAACGTTCTGTCGGAAATGAAGCAGCTGGACGTTTATCCTGATATGGTTCAGATCGGCAATGAACTGAATAGCGGAATGCTCTGGCCTTATGGCAAGTCTTGGGGAGAAGGCGGGGGAGAATTTGATCGATTGGCTGCTTTTTTGAAGTCTGGTATCCAAGCTGTTCGAGACACTCAACCTAAAACAACTCCAGTAATGCTCCACTTAGCTGATGGTGGCGATACAGGAGCATTTACTTGGTGGTTTGATGAAATCACGAGTCGAGGTGTGTCATTTGATTTAATTGGAGTGTCGTATTATCCGTATTGGCACGGTTCAATGAATGAACTTCAAACCAATATGAATGCGATCAGCCAACGGTATGGTAAAGAAGTGATCGTAGTTGAAACAGCTTATGGGCATACAACAGCGAATGCCGATACTATGCCAAATGCTTTTGGCGAAGCCGAAGCAGCTGCGGGGGGATATGAACCAACACCGACAGGACAAGCAGAGTATTTGCTGGATCTTGCCGATCGGATTCAGGCAGTACCGAATAATCGCGGGGCGGGCTTCTTCTATTGGGAACCTCTTTGGTACAACGGAAATGTGAGTTGGGCAACACAAGCAGGTATGAATTATCTCAGTGTTCAATCCACTATGGGAAACGAATGGGACAACCAGGCGATGTTTGATTTTGCTGGAAACGCCTTGCCAAGCTTGCGTGCGTTTAAACAAGCAGGGGCGCAAATAAATCTAGTTAAAAATGCAAGTTTCGAAAGCGATGGACCAACGACCAGTCCTTCCAATTGGCAAACCTGGTTTCAACAAGGAACCGCTAAGGGTACGATCAAAACGGAAGCGGGCACTTTTTTTGGGGACTACAAACTAACTTTTTGGCAGGATCAAGCATACGAGGCATCAGCTTATCAAAATGTTAGTGGCATAAGCAAAGGAACTTACACATTGAGTGCCTATGTAATGTCTGGGGGAGAGTTTGATACTAATCAGTTATATATCAAAAATTATGGTGGAGCGGAACTAAATACTGCGGTTGTTAAAACAAGTGAATGGACAAAAATTACAATCAAAGACATTCCAATTACAACAGGTGTTTGTGAAATTGGGGTTTATAGCAAGGCTTCAGGAAATGCTTGGACGAACGTTGATTTTGTTTCATTGGTGAAACAATAGACTGCGGATCGTTTCGATTCAAGATCGGAGGTTCCCTTCAGCCACATCGTTAGCGTAGAAGGCAGGAATCGAACCTGCACCTCGCCTTTGCCAAAAATAACCAGAAACGATTTCCAATCATTTTTACCAAAACGAGTAAAGCACCAGACTTCATCTACACTTTGTATTATGCTAAAGAGAGTTCAACGATTTCGTAAGAAGCAATGAAAAAATTGCAAAAAGTTGTGCAGATAACATAAAGTTTGTTTAAAAAAGGGTAACCTTAGAATTCCGTCGTGAATATGATTTGAGCACTTAGATGGATAGAAAAAAGTTCTCGGAAAACAGTTCGTTTTTCGAGAACTTCTTTTTATGATAAGAATGAAACAAATTAACTTATATTACAGTCTCTTTTGGTAGGGAACCATATCATTTTTTATGAAAATCAAGCTCTTTAGCAACTGAAGAATGTTGATTTATAGGGATTCCCCCTCCATATTATGTTGGCTCTTTATTCCCACTCCACTGTTGCTGGTGGTTTAGAAGTGATGTCATACACGATACGGTTGACGTGGGCTACTTCGTTTACGATACGTACAGAGATTTTTTGCAAGACTTCCCATGGGATACGGGCAAAGTCAGCGGTCATTCCGTCGATTGAAGTTACAGCACGGATACCGACTGTGTAGTCGTAAGTACGTCCGTCACCCATAACACCGACAGAGCGGATCCCTGGAAGAACAGTGAAATATTGCCAGATATCACGGTCAAGTCCAGCAGCTGCGATTTCTTCACGCAAGATAGCATCAGATTCGCGCACGATTTCTAGCTTGTCTTCAGTGATTTCGCCAAGAACACGAATACCAAGACCAGGACCAGGGAATGGCTGACGCCAAACGATTGAATCAGGCATGCCTAACTGAGTCCCTAATTCACGGACTTCGTCTTTGAATAATGTGTTTAATGGTTCGATCAATTCAAATTGCATATCTTCTGGCAGTCCACCTACATTATGGTGAGATTTGATCGTTTGTGCTGTTTCTGTACCAGATTCGATAACGTCAGTATACAACGTTCCTTGTGCTAAGAAAGAGACGCCTTCTTCACCAGCAAGTTTTGTTGCTTCGTCATCAAAAACATATACGAATTCATTCCCAATGATTTTACGTTTTTGTTCTGGGTCAGATACACCTTTCAACTTGTCTAAGAAGCGATCTCTTGCATCGACTTTGATGATGTTCAAGCCGAATTTTCCGCCTAGACTTTCCATTACTTGTTCCGCTTCGCCTTTGCGTAGCAGACCATGGTCAACGAAGATAGATGTCAATTGGTCACCAATCGCTTTTTGTAAAAGAACCCCAACGACACTAGAATCAACGCCACCTGAAAGACCAAGCAAGACTTTTTTGTCACCAACTTGTTCACGGATTTTTTCTACTTGCATATCGATAAAGTTATCCATTGTCCAGTTACCTTCACAGTGACAAACATCAAAGGCAAAGTGGCGCAGCAATTCGATTCCGTATTCGGAATGACGTACTTCTGCATGGAATTGGATACCATAAAAATTACGTGTTGTGTCTTGGATAGAAGCAATCGGACAATCTTTGCTTGTTCCGACTGTTTCAAAGCCTTCAGGAACTTTAGTTACCAAGTCACCATGGCTCATCCATACTGTTTGTTGTTTTGGTGTTTCTTTAAACAAGACAGCTTGATCGCTTGTTACTTCTAACAAGGCTTTCCCATATTCGCGGTTTTTAGCAGGCTCTACGGAACCGCCAAGTTTGTACGTGATCAATTGCATACCATAGCAAATCCCTAATACAGGAATACCTAAATTGAAGATCTCAGGATCGATCCCAAATGCATTCTCATCATATACACTGTTTGGTCCGCCAGAAAGAATGATTCCCTTTGGATTCATCGCTTTTACTTCTTCTGCAGTAATGCGGTGGCTCAATAATTCGGAAAAGACTCCAAGATCACGAATACGTCTTGTGATCAATTGGTTATACTGACTACCGTAGTCTAATACGATAATCTTTTCAACGTTCGTCATATCGGCAACGTTTGTCAAATTTATTACCCCTATCCCTTTAAATTTTATCTCAAAATAGTCAAACTATTTTAAAATGCTAATATTTTCGCATGAAAATCGAATCGATGATATGATTTTCAGTTTTATGGAGAATTATATCGGCTCTTCCTCGTGTAGGCAAGATATATTCCTGTAAATTTTTCAAATTCACATTTTTCCATACATCTTTTGCCATTTTAAAGGCTTCTTCACGATCTCCGATAGCAAAACGATAATAATAATTCTCTGGATTTTGGAAAGCTGTATCCAGTAACGCACCAAAACGATCCAAATACCATTTTTCGATCAGCAAGGGATCAGCATCGACATAGACAGAAAAATCAAAAAAGTCGCTGACGTATATTTGCTGATTCGCAGGTAATTGAAGCGTATTGATCCCCTCAACGATCAAGATATCAGGTTGCTGGATCAGTTCGTACTTGTCTGGAATGATATCATACACATCATGTGAGTAAACAGGTACTTTTATCTCTTCCTGACCAGATTTTACACGGTTCAAGAAATCGATCAGCATCTCCATATCATAACTTTCAGGAAATCCTTTACGGTCCATGATTCCACGCTCTTTTAATATACGATTTGGATAAAGAAATCCGTCAGTCGTGATCAGCTGAACGTTTCTTCGTTTGAAGGTACGAGACAAAATCGTCTGCAGCAGTCTGGCTGTTGTACTTTTTCCAACGGCTACACTTCCGGCGATCCCGATAATAAAAGGCGGTACTTCTACGTATTTATGAAGAAATAAACCTTTACTCAAGAACAAAGATTCAAATTCTTTCATATAAAGATAAATCAGATGAGCAAGAGGTACATAGATATCTCGAACATCCTGCATGGAAATGCGGTCATTCAAACTTTTGATATTATCTAGTTCATCTTGTGTCAAAGGTGCTTGCCCATTACGATAAAATTCTCGCCATTCTTCTCTTGCCACACGGTAGTAGTTCATTGGATCATTCATATTAGCCTCCTGCGTTCTCCCATCAATGGAACTATTTTAACACAAAATAAACGCAAACCCCACCACTTAAGAGAGATTGCCGATCTTTTTGTATAATCTTTATAATAGAAAGAAACGGAGTCTTATTCTTGACTTGCGCACGGATACATAAAAGGATAGACTGTTGTCATGAAAGAAATGAGAAGGATGGAAGACATGACAAATCATTACTATTCTGAACGCCCAGATACGGCGCACGATTTTGAACAATGGGCTTTTGAGTTAAAAGGCAGAACCTTTCAATTTGTAACAGATTCTGGTGTATTTTCACGTGAAACAGTGGATTATGGTTCACGTGTCCTGATTGATGCTTTCGATTGGGAAGAGTTACCTGATGAAGGAAAGATCTTAGATGTGGGATGCGGGTATGGACCGATTGGGTTAGCTTTGGCATTTGCGACACAGCGGTTTGTTGAAATGGTCGACATTAATGAACGAGCGGTAAGTCTAGCGCAAGGAAACGCAAAGCGTAACCAAATCGAACATGTTGATATCCATCAATCGAATATCTATGAAGCAGTTCATGAAGAAACCTATGCAGCTATCGTAAGCAATCCGCCGATCCGTGCTGGAAAAAAAGTTGTACATGAAATTTTGACAGGCGCATATCATCGGTTGAAGAAGGGCGGTACACTGACAATTGTGATCCAGAAGAAACAAGGAGCGCCGAGTGCGCAAAAGAAAATGGAAGAAACATTTGGCAATGCAGAAATCGTCACAAAAGATAAAGGATATTATATCATCAAAAGTGTGAAAGAATAACTAGCTGAAAAATAGTGGAGCGACGAAAGAGTGGAACTGGGCGTACATATTACATATATGGTACGCATCAGTTCTTTTTTTATTGATGACTTTTTTAATCAAGGAACTATCTTTTCTTAAAAAAGAAGTAGCAGAATCAGAATCATGTTTTTTTACGATAAAATAAATAAGATACAGAACTTGTATAGAAGGCTGCCAAGTCGGTAGATAAAGGAGATTTTTATCAAAAAACATACTTTCCTTTTTTCTCTATTCTTTTCTTGGGGGTTTTGGTACACTGATAGGGAATTTAGATAGAAGGGAGCCAATAGGATGAAGCTGACCATCAGAGATATCGCAGAAATGGCAGGCGTATCAGTAACAACTGTCTCACAGATTTTGAATAACAAAGGAAGCAGATTTAGTGATAAGACAAGGAAAAAAGTGTTGTCGATCGTGAATGAACATCATTATAAGCCCGATTATTTCGCTTCAAATGTGATCAATCGACATTCAAAGACCATCGGAATGATCGTCCCTGATGTCACTGATTTCTTCTTCTCCAAACTGATCGAAGGTGTAGAGAGCTATTTGAATCCTTTGGGCTATGTGATCATGTTATGCAATTCTCGTCATAGCCAAGAAAATGAGATCAAGTATTTACAAGAGCTTTCCCACCGCTCAGTGGACGGAATCTTGCTGGCCACACCAAATATTTTACCTGAGAAATACGCATTAGACAGCGGATTTTATCAAAAAATGCCAATCATTTTAATCGATCGCGGATTGAATCGTCGGGATAACGGACGGCTTATCGTAAAGGAATATGAGGGCGCCTATCAAGCTGTTTCGCTGTTTATTGAAAATGGCCATACGAAGATCGGCATGCTGAAGGAAACCACTGGATACTATCAATTAGAAGAACGTTTCAACGGATATCGTCATGCGCTGAAAGATCATGGCCTGCCTTTTAATGGGAAATTTGTTGAACATGGAGAGTTGACTGTCCAAGGTGGATATACTGCATCAAAAAAATTACTCAAACATAAAGATATCACGGCTATTTTTTGCGGGAATGATGCCATGGCGATCGGATGCTATCAGGCGATCGATGAATTGGGCAAAAAAATCCCAGAAGATATCTCAGTCATAGGATTCGATGGATTAAAGCTGTCAGAATACATGATTCCGCAATTGACGACAGTGCAGCAGCCAAGTTTTGATATTGGATTTTATGCTGCACGTTTCCTGATCGATACGATCGAATTTCCTCAAAGAAAAGTTCCGAACAAAGTGTTCGAAACAAAATTAATTATTCGTGAGAGCGTAAAAGTATTGACAAAGGGCTAACTCGGCGGTATATTGCTTATGTAAGCATTTACAAAGGCGAGTTAGTGCTTTTTTTATTTTTAGTAAACCAGTTTACTAAAGTGGTTTACCTTTCCTAAAAATAATGTATAATACCGAATGAAGACAAGGAGGATCAGGCAATGCGAATGGTGGATCTGATTGAAAAAAAGAGGGATGGAAACGAGCTGTCGAAAGAGGAAATCGAGTACATCGTCACGAACTATACGAATGGAAAGATTCCAGATTATCAAGTCAGTGCATTATTGATGGCAATTTTTTATCAAGACATGACAAATGAAGAAATCACGAACTTAACATTGGCGATTGCTAATTCTGGTGATGTCATCGATTTGAGTTCTCTTGAAGGAATAAAGGTAGATAAGCATTCGACAGGTGGCGTTGGTGACACGACCACATTGATTTTAGCCCCCCTAGTAGCTAGTGTCGGAGTGACAGTGGCTAAAATGTCTGGACGCGGTCTAGGTTACACAGGTGGTACACTAGACAAGCTAGAAGCAATTCCCGGATTTCAGATCGAGCTTTCGGATGAAGAATTTGTACGCATTGTTAATGAAAGTAAAGTAGCGGTAATTGGTCAATCAGGAAACTTGGCACCGGCGGACAAAAAATTGTATGCCTTGCGTGACGTCACAGCGACCGTTGATTCTCTTCCGCTGATTGCCAGTTCGATTATGAGTAAAAAAATCGCGGCAGGAGCAGATGCAATCGTTTTGGATGTGACCACTGGAGACGGTGCTTTCATGAAGAACATCGAAGATGCAAGACGTCTGGCAAAGACCATGACGAGCATTGGGAAACTGGCTAACCGAGAAACAGTGGCGGTTATCTCAGATATGTCAGAACCTCTTGGCGAAGCTATCGGAAATAGTCTAGAAGTTGTCGAGGCAATCGAAACATTACAAGGAAATGGTCCAGAAGATCTAGTAGAAATGTGCTACGCCTTAGGAAGCCAAATGGTTGTTCTTGCTGGCAAAGCTAAGACAACCGATGAAGCAAGAACGTTGCTTCAAGAAGCTCTGGAATCAGGTAAAGCGTTAGCAAAATTCAAAGAAATGATCCAAAATCAAGGGGGAGACCCAGCGATCGTGGAACATCCAGAACGAATTTTGACTGCACGCTACACAATGGAGCTTCCTGCTAAACAAAGCGGAGTTGTGTCAAAAATCGTGGCAAATGAATTAGGAATTGCTGCAATGATGCTAGGTGCTGGGCGTAAAACCAAAGAAGAAGATATTGATCACGCTGTTGGATTGAAACTGCATAAAAAAATTGGTGACACTGTGACAAAAGGTGAGTCACTATTGACGATCTATAGTAACGACGAAGAAATCACTTCTGTCATTGAATTATTATATAAAAATATTGAAATTGGTGAATCGGCAATGAAGCCAACGTTGATTCATGACATCATCACAGAATAAAGGAAAAAAGCGGACTTTACCGTTTTAAAGAAAAGGGGAAAAGAAATGGAACTAAACCGAATGATCGACCATACTATTTTGAAAGCAGACGCATCTAAAGAAGCTGTGATGCAAATTATCGAAGAAGCAAAAAAATACCATTTTTATTCTGTCTGCATCAATCCAGCATGGGTTGCGCTAGCGAAAGAACAATTACAAGGTGAGCCAGTAGCCGTATGTACAGTAATCGGGTTTCCTCTAGGAGCAAACACACCCGAGACAAAAGCATTTGAAACAACAGATGCCATCAATAACGGTGCAGATGAAGTCGATATGGTCATCAATATCGGTGCTTTGAAATCAAAGGATGATCAACAAGTCCAAAAAGATATCGAAGCAGTTGTTGAAGCAGCAAAAGATCGTGCGCTTGTCAAAGTTATTATTGAAACATCGTTATTAGATAGAGAAGAAATCATCCGAGCTTGCGAAATAGCAAAAGCTGCAGGCGCTGATTTTGTCAAAACATCAACTGGTTTCTCAACAGGCGGAGCAAAGGTAGAGGATGTCCGTTTGATGCGTGAAACTGTAGGACCAGAAATGGGTGTCAAAGCTTCCGGCGGTATCCATAACGAAGAAGAAGCAATGGCAATGATCGAAGCTGGTGCTACAAGAATCGGAACAAGCGCAGGAGTAGCAATCGTATCTGGTTCAACTGGTGAAGGCTATTAATTTTTTCAAAGGAGAAGCTCATGGCAGAACTCAAACAAGAATGGATCAACACAGCTATTGAAGCGTTAGATAAAGCCTATGTTCCTTATTCCCATTTTCCGGTAGGCGCTTGTCTCGTAACGGAATCAGGCAAGATTTATCAAGGCATCAACATTGAGAATGCATCATTTGGATTAACGAATTGTGCCGAGCGCACAGCTTTTTTCAAAGCAGTATCTGAAGGAGAAAAAACATTTACGCATCTAGTCGTAGCGGGGCACACCCCCGATCCTATCTCTCCTTGTGGTGCATGTCGACAAGTAATGGCAGAATTCTGTTCCCCTGATATGCCGGTTACGCTAGTAGGAGACAATGGTGTGACGAAGGCAACGACCGTTCGTGCACTGCTGCCTTATGCATTTACTGAAAAAGATCTATAACTCATGTTCATTCAGTCAGCTGACTGTTGAAAAATAAAACAATTATTTTAGGAGGCTTTACAGAAATGAAAAAAGCAAAATTATTTGGTTTAGGTGCTGTCGCACTAGCAGCAGGGTTATTTTTAGGTGCATGCGGCAACAACGGCTCTACTGATTCATCCGGTGGCAAAAGCTCATCAGACACAACAACTGCAGCATTGATCACAGACACAGGTGGTGTAGACGACCGTTCATTCAACCAGTCAGCTTGGGAAGGACTAGAAAAATGGGGGAAAGATCAAGGACTTTCACGAGGAAATGATGGCTTCCAATATTTCCAATCTTCAAATGAATCAGATTACATCCCAAATATTGACCAAGCATTGAATGCTGGATTCAAAACGATTTTTGGTATTGGTTATAAACTAAAACCAGCGATCCAAGAACAAGCAACAAACAATACAGGTACGAACTTTGTTATTATCGATGATGTCATCGATGGATTAGATAACGTTGTATCTGCAACTTTCAAAGACAACGAAGCTTCTTATCTTGCAGGTGTTGCAGCAGCTTATACGACTGAAACAAACGTAGTCGGCTTTATCGGCGGTGTAAAAGGTGAAGTAATCGATCGTTTTGATGCTGGATTCAAAGCCGGTGTTGATGCAGGTGCGAAAGAATTAGGAAAAGAAATCAAAGTATTGAATCAATATGCTGGTGACTTCTCTGCTCCAGATAAAGGACGTTCAATTGCTCAAGGTATGTATGCACAAAACGCAGATATCATCTTCCATGCTTCAGGCGGTACAGGTAACGGTGTATTCCAAGAAGCAAAATCATTGAACGAATCAGGCGACAAAAAAGTTTGGGTTATCGGTGTTGACCGCGACCAATCAGACGAAGGTGAATACACATTAAACGGCGAAAAGAAAAACTTCACATTGACATCTACACTGAAAGCAGTTGGAACAGTAGTAGAAGATTTGGCACAAAAATCAGCGGACGGTAAATTCCCTGGCGGCGAACACACTGTTTATGGATTGAAAGAAGACGGTGTTGGTCTAACAGAAGGACAACTTTCTGACGAAGCGAAAAAAGCAGTTGATGAAGCAAAAGAAAAAATCATTTCAGGTGACGTAAAAGTTCCAGAAACTCCTGAAGAAAACTAAAACCATTTCTATAGCCTTGTTAGACACATGTTTGACAAGGCTATGGTTTGATTAGAACAAGAATTGTTCATTTATCCAAGCTGCCTTGTGACAGTTTGGATAAGGGAACAACTCCCTGAAGTAATGTTTGTTTCAAAAGAAGAACGCTCACTAAGCGTGAATCTTAGTCAATCGTTGCCCTAGATAGAAATCGTTAGGATGTGAAAAAAAGGTGGTTCAAGAAAATATTGTCATAGAAATGCAGAATATTACCAAAGAATTTGGAACATTCAAGGCAAATGACAACATCAATTTACAAGTAAAGGCAGGAGAAATTCATGCGTTGCTTGGAGAAAACGGTGCTGGCAAATCTACATTGATGAACGTGCTTTCCGGATTATTAGAGCCGACATCAGGGAAAATTTTGATGCGTGGGAAAGAAGTAAAGATCACAAGTCCGACCAAAGCCAACCAATTAGGGATTGGGATGGTCCATCAGCACTTTATGCTTGTTGATGCCTTTACTGTAACAGAAAACATCGTGTTGGGAAGCGAGCCTAGTCGCGCAGGGATGCTTGACCATAAAAAAGCACGAAAAGAGATCCAAAAAGTTTCTGAACAGTATGGATTGTCAGTCAACCCAGATGCTTACGTTCGTGATATTTCAGTTGGGATGGAACAACGGGTAGAAATTTTAAAAACACTTTACCGAGGAGCAGATGTACTGATTTTTGATGAGCCGACAGCTGTATTGACCCCTCAAGAAATTGATGAATTAATCGTGATCATGAAGGAATTAGTCAAAGAAGGCAAGTCGATCATTTTGATTACGCATAAGTTAGATGAAATCAAAGCAGTAGCTGACCGCTGTACAGTTATCCGCCGTGGAAAAGGAATCGGTACAGTCAACGTTAAAGACGTAACCTCACAACAATTAGCCGATATGATGGTTGGAAGAACGGTTTCATTCAAAACGATGAAAAAAGAAGCGAAGCCTCAAGAAGTCGTTTTGTCTATTGAAAATCTAGTGGTGAAAGAAAATCGTGGATTAGAAGCCGTGAAAAACTTGAACTTAGAGGTTCGTGCTGGCGAAGTACTTGGTATCGCTGGAATCGATGGAAACGGGCAGTCGGAGTTGATCCAAGCTTTGACTGGTTTGCGAAAGGCAGAAAGCGGACATATCAAGCTAAAAGGGGAAGACATCACTAATAAAAAACCCCGAAAAATCACTGAACATGGTGTAGGACACGTGCCAGAAGACCGTCATAAATACGGGTTAGTCCTAGATATGACATTATCTGAAAATATCGCACTACAAACCTATCATCAAAAACCTTACAGTAAAAACGGCATGCTGAATTATTCAGTAATGAATGAACATGCCAGAGAATTGATCGAAGAATATGATGTTCGAACAACGAATGAACTTGTTCCCGCAAAAGCTTTATCAGGCGGAAATCAGCAAAAAGCAATTATCGCTCGTGAAGTCGACCGAGATCCTGATCTGTTGATTGTTGCAAATCCAACTCGTGGACTGGATGTAGGTGCGATCGAATTTATTCATAAACGTCTGATCGAACAAAGGGACAAATACAAAGCAGTGTTACTGATCAGTTTCGAATTAGAAGAAATTTTAAATGTTTCGGATCGTATTGCTGTTATCCATGAAGGAGAAATTGTCGGTATCGTTGATCCGAAAGAAACATCTGAAAATGAATTAGGTCTATTGATGGCGGGCTATACCTTAGAAGAAGCACGAAAAGAGTTAGAAAAGGGGGATGGCGCACATGAATGATCGCAGCGAGAAATTCCGTAATTTATTAGTGCCTGTACTTTCAGTTGTTTTAGGATTGATCTTAGGCGCGATATTGATGGCTGCTTTTGGTTTTCAGCCCATCCAAGGTTATTCTTCTATGCTAGATGCAGCCCTTGGTTCGCAAAGAGGGATAGGTGAAACGTTAAGGCAAGCAACGCCGTTGATTTTTACAGCATTAGGTTTTTCTGTAGCTAACTCAGCTGGGTTTTTCAATATTGGGCTTTCTGGACAAGCACTTTGCGGGTGGATCGTCAGTGTCTGGGTGGCACTTGCGTTTCCAGATCTGCCAAAAGTTGTTTTGCTTCCGTTATGCGTGATCTTAGGTGCCTTAGCTGGTGCGATGGCAGCGGCTGTTCCAGGTTTACTTCGAGCATTTTTTGGAACAAGTGAAGTGATCGTAACAATCATGATGAACTATATCTTATTATACGTAAGCACATTTGCTTTACATGAAGTGATGCCTGAAAGCTATCGCTCAAGTTTGGACTCTTCCAATATGATCAGTCAAAATGCCTCACTGCGGTTACCATGGTTAACACAAGCTTTTGGCGGCTCTCGCGTAAACTCAGGATTATTTTTAGCAATCATCGCGCTTATTTTCGTTTGGCTGCTGATGAAGAAAACGACTTTAGGATTTGAAATCCGTTCTGTTGGATTGAATCCTTTTGCTTCTGAGTATGCAGGAATGAGTAGTAAACGTACGATCGTTTTGTCGATGGTCATTTCTGGCGCTTTGGCAGGGCTTGGCGGTGTGGTTGAAGGATTAGGAACGTATCAAAACTTCTTTGTTCAAACGACTTCGCTATCTATTGGATTTGACGGAATGGCTGTCTCCTTGCTTGGTTCTGGATCAGCAATCGGTATTCTTTTATCAGCGATCTTGTTCAGTATTTTGAAGATCGGTGGACTTGGCATGCAGACAGGAGCAGGTGTTCCGTTTGAGATCGTCAATGTATCGATTGCTTTGATTATCTTCTTTGTCGGGATCAACTTCCTGATTCGTTTCGTCATGGCTAAAGTCTTCCAAGGGAAAAAACAAGAAGAGATCGTTGCGACAATAGAATCGAAACCAACGAATCAAAACCATGAAGGGGGCGAACTATAATGTCGACTATCGAATTAATTGCCTTGATCCTTACTTCTACACTGGTTTATTCAACACCGCTAATTCTAACGTCACTAGGCGGAACTTTTTCTGAACGAAGCGGGATCGTAAACGTAGGGCTAGAGGGAATCATGGTCATGGGTGCTTTTAGTTCCATCGTTTTCAACTTGACGATGAGTCCATCACTTGGTTCTATGACACCATGGATCGCTATTTTAGTGGGTGGCGTCGTAGGTATCCTATTTTCTCTGATTCACGCAGTAGCAACAGTCAGTTTGCGTGCTGACCATATTATCAGCGGGACAGTAATTAATCTGATGGCACCTGCTTTAGGTGTTTTCTTGATCAAAGCATGGTATGGTAAAGGTCAAACTGATAACATCACGCAGAATCTGGGGTATTTTTCTTTCCCAGGATTAGCAGATATTCCGGTCATTGGACCAATTTTCTTTAAAAATACATTCTTACCTGCTTATTGTGCTATTTTGATTGCTGTCCTAGCTTGGGTGATCATCTTCAAGACGAAATTCGGCTTGCGCCTCCGTTCAGTTGGTGAAAATCCTCAAGCTGCCGACACATTAGGTATCAATGTATATGCTATGCGTTATTCAGGCGTACTGATTTCTGGCTTGTTAGGCGGTATGGGCGGTGCTGTTTTTGCTCAGTCGATTTCCGGTAACTTTTCAGCTGGTACGATCGTTGGACAAGGGTTCATCTCCATGGCTGCTATGATCTTTGGTAAGTGGAATCCTTTAGGGGCAATGGGTGCCTCATTGTTCTTTGGTTTTGCTCAAAGCTTGAGTATCATTGGCGCACAATTACCAGTTATTTCTTCGATTCCGCCAGTATTGCTGCAAATTGCTCCATATTTGCTGACAATCATTGTGCTGGTTGTTTTCTTAGGGAAAGCTTCTGGTCCAAAAGCAAACGGGAAGAACTATATCAAATCAAAATAATCTTTTAGCGAATAAAAAGGGTGGGTTACGGGAAGTGTTTTTCGTCTCGCCCTTTTTGTTTTAAAGGCAATAAAAATAAAAAGAAAGAAGGAATAATCATGTTTAAACGCGTACATCTGATCGTCATGGATTCAGTAGGAATTGGAGAAGCACCGGATGCCGATAAGTTCGGTGATATTGGTTCTGATACATTAGGACACATTGCGAAAGAAGCAGGATTGAACGTTCCACATTTAGAGCAGCTTGGTTTAGGAACGATCCGTCCTCTTGAAGGTGTGGAATCAGTGAAAGATCATCAAGGCTATGCGACGAAATTAGAAGAAGTTTCTGTAGGGAAAGATACGATGACAGGCCACTGGGAAATCATGGGATTGAATATCAAAACTCCATTTCGTGTGTTTCCGAACGGATTCCCTGATGATCTGATCAAACAAATCGAAGAATTTTCTGGCCGTAAAGTCGTATGTAACAAACCTTATAGCGGAACAGCTGTTATTGACGATTACGGTGAACACCAAATGAAAACAGGCGATTTAATTGTATATACTTCTGCCGATCCTGTCCTTCAGATCGCGGCACATGAAGAAATCATTCCTTTAGAAGAATTATATCGGATTTGCCAATTCGTTCGTGATATAACAAAAGATGATCCGTATATGATTGGCCGAATCATTGCACGTCCGTACGTGGGTGAACCAGGAGACTTCACACGAACAAGCAATCGCCATGATTATGCGTTGAATCCATTCGGACACACAGTCCTTGATTCTTTGAAAGAAGCAGGAAAGGACGTGATTGCTGTTGGAAAGATCAACGATATTTTCAACGGACAAGGAATCACTGAATCTGTCCGCACGAAAAGCAATATGGATGGCGTTGACCAGCTACTGAAAGTTATGAAAAACGATTTTTCAGGAATCAGCTTTACTAATTTAGTAGATTTTGATGCATTATACGGTCATCGTCGGGATGTAGTCGGCTATGCGCATGCGATTGAAGAATTTGACTTACGAATTCCAGAATTGCTTGAAGCGATGGAAGAAGACGACTTGCTAATGATTACAGCCGATCACGGAAACGATCCGACGTTTACTGGTACCGATCATACGCGAGAATATGTCCCGTTATTGGTTTACAGTAAAAAAATGAAAGAACAAGGGGCATTGCCTCAAGGATATTATTCAGATATTTCAGCAACGATTGCTGAGAACTTTAGTGTTTCTTCGACTGAAAATGGCGAAAGCTTCTTGAAATTATTAAAATAATCTTTTTAAATAGGAGAAAGCAAATGACCAAGTTAAGCGAGATGTTACAAGAAACGACCCAGTTTATTCTTGACAAAGGAGTAAAAGAAATTGATTTTGGTTTGATTCTAGGTTCAGGATTAGGTGAATTAGCAGATGAAATCGAAGATGCTGTAATGATTTCTTATGATGAGATCCCGTTCTTTCCTGTTTCGACAGTAGTTGGGCATGCAGGAAAGCTAGTTTATGGGTCTCTGGCAGGCAAGAAAGTGTTAGCCATGCAAGGGAGATTCCACTACTATGAAGGTCATTCCATGCAAACAGTGACCTATCCAGTACGTGTGATGGCCGGGCTAGGGGCCCATTCAGTCATTGTGACTAATGCATGTGGTGGTGTCAACGAATCATTTGTACCAGGAGATTTGATGCTGATTACCGATCATATCAATTTTACTGGTGAAAATCCTTTGATCGGTCCGAATGAAGATGCAATGGGCCCTAGATTTCCAGATATGAGTCAAGCTTATACGCCTGACTATCAAGCAACAGCAAAAGCAGCAGCAGAAAAACTAGGTTTGGATCTTAAAGAAGGCGTATATATGGGCTATTCTGGACCAACTTATGAAACGCCTGCGGAGATCCGAATGTCTCGGACAATAGGAGCCGATGCAGTAGGGATGTCGACTGTTCCAGAAGTCATCGTAGCAGCTCACAGCGGATTAAAAGTGTTAGGAATCTCTTGTATTACCAACTTAGCAGCAGGTATGCAAGCGAATCTGAGCCATGAAGAAGTTGTAGAAACAACTCAGAGAGTCAAACAATCTTTTAAAGCATTGGTTAAAGAAACATTGACATTATTGTAATAGGAGGAACAATAAAATGAGTGTGCATATTGAAGCGAAAGAAGGCGAGATCGCCGATAAGATTTTACTTCCGGGAGATCCTTTGCGAGCTAAATATATTGCGGAGACTTTTTTGGAAGATCCAGTTTGTTACAATCAGGTACGCGGTATGTTAGGCTTTACCGGCAAATATAAAGGAGAACGTATTTCTGTTCAAGGAACAGGAATGGGAATGCCATCAGCCACCATCTATGCCCATGAATTGATCCAGTCGTATGGTGTAAAGAAATTGATTCGAGTAGGTACATGCGGTGCATTGTCAAAAGACGTCCATGTTCGTGATTTAGTACTAGCACAAGGTGCAGCGACCAGTTCTTCGATGATCGAAAAAAATTTCCAAGCCTTTCATTTTCCTCCAATCAGTGATTTCAATCTATTACTGAAAGCATATGAGATAGCTAAAGAAAAGGGCTATACGGTTCATGTAGGAAATGTTCTTTCGGAAGATTCTTTCTACAAAGATGATTTGACAGAGACATTCCAATTAGCTGAACTTGGCGTTTTAGGAGTGGAAATGGAAGCAGCGGCTCTTTATTACTTAGGCGCGAAATACCATGTGCAGACATTAAGTTTGATGACCGTTAGCGACCATTTGATCACCGGTGAAGAAACAACAGCTGCAGAACGTCAATCTACGTTCAATGAAATGATCGAAGTAGGATTGGAAACAGCGATAGCAGAATAAGAAGGAAATGAAAAAGCTGCCCTGCATTAAGTAATAAGAACATCCAAGCAAAAATAGCTCCTCATGTTTTTGACTTGGCTGGACTTATTATTGCAAATGTAAGCTTTTGAACACCGTTTACCAAGAGGTTGTGAATCTGCCGTTTAACTCTGAGTCACAAGGAACAATTTCAAAAAACAGCTTTTCATGTTTGATGAATATTGTTACTTGTGACCGAGAAGTTGGCAGGAGAACACCGTTTATACGAAAAAAGGGACTGTGACAAATCGTGTCACAGTCCCTTTTTTATAGTGTTTTTTATAGGTAGTATTTTTTAGCAACTGTTAAGTCATCATTTAATTCATAAACAAGTGGTTGACCTGTTGGAATTTCAAGATCCATGATGTCTTCGTCAGAGATACCTTCGATATGTTTAGCTAGGGCGCGTAATGAGTTACCATGTGCAGCTACTAAAACAGTTTTGTTGTCTAGTAATGCTGGAGCAATTTCATCTTGCCAGAATGGCAAAGCGCGTTCTAATGTCACTTTCAAGTTTTCTCCACCAGGAATATCGCGTTTGTCTAACATTGCGTAACGACGGTCATTTGCTGCAGAACCTTCGTCAGTTTCTTCCATTAATGGAGGAAGAGTATCGTAAGAACGACGCCAGATGTGTACTTGTTCGTCGCCGTATTTTTCAGCTGTTTCTTTTTTGTTCAAACCTTGTAATTTACCATAGTGACGTTCGTTTAAGCGCCATGATTTGATTTGTGGTACCCAAAGTTGATCTGAATATTCTAAGATCAAGTTACATGTTTTGATTGCACGAGTTAAAACAGAAGTGTAAGCAACATCAAATTCGATTCCAGCTTCTTTGATTTTGCGTCCGCCTTCTTTTGCTTCTTCGATTCCTTCTGGTGCTAGATTTACATCAGCCCAACCAGTAAATTGGTTCAATGCATTCCATTCACTAAGACCGTGACGAGAAAAAACTAATTTTGGCATGTTTAGCTCTCCTTTTAAGATAGGTTTATATTTCTGAAATTTTCAGTTCTGTTTTATTGTACAATTTTTTGGAAGAGATTTCCATCGAAAAATTAGATAAGATTCTATGAGAAAACAAGTAGAGAATATAAAAAAACGAACAGTGCCCACGCAACTGTTCGTTTTTAGGTATTAGATGCATAATTGCTCGATTTCTTTTTCAGGTAAATTGATATATTTATAACATGTTCCAACTGAAACACCGCATTTTGAAGAAATAAATTGGATCGTTTCTTTTTTTTCATAATAGAGACGTCGGATTTTTTTGATCGTTTTTGCATCGATTTTTGGTCTTCCGCCGATTTTTCCTTTTTTACGAGCTTCATCTAATCCAACTAATGTACGTTCTTTGATCAATGCGCACTCCATGTTTGCTAGGTTTTCCATTAATTGGAAATAGATTTTTCCCATTTCGCGCGTATCGATTCCTTCATCAAGACTAATCAAGTGCAGCCCGCGATCTTTGAATAATTGCGTGAGTTCTGTTAATTGCCGCGTAGATTTGCCTAATCGATGAAGTTGGCAAATGACTAGTGCATCGCCTTGTTGCATGTCAGCGATCACTGACTCCAAATGAACAGCAGTAGAATCATTTTGTTCCACTTCATATGTCTCATGGAAAATTTCTTGACAACCAAAGTCAGATAATTGATCAACCTGAGTTGTTAAATCAACGTCATTTATGGTTGTGCGTGCATAACCAATAATTTTCATGGTGATTCCTTTCTAGCAGTGATTTTCTAACTGGATATAACAGTAAAAATGTAGCATAAAGTACGTCAAAAAGATAGTTTTTTCGCAAATTTTCCGCTGTCTTTTTTTATTGGATGATCAAGCAGTTTTTCTTTATTTACGACGGATTGCGTCAAGAATCTCAACGCCTTTTTCTGAGCCGACAACTACTTTAGAAACCATGTTTAGGAAAAGCCCATGTTCTACTACCCCAACAAGTTCATCTAAATAGGTAGCTAAGCTTTCTGGCTGTTCGATGACTTCTAGATGCAGATCAATGATGTAATGACCACCATCTGTGGTTAGGACTTCTCCGTTTTCGTCTGTACGCAAGACAGGTTGGAATCCTTTTTCTTCAAAAATATGAAGTAGCTGTTGGGAGCCATAAGGGATCACTTCAACTGGGAGTGGGAACTTCCCAAGTTTATCGACTAATTTAGAAGAATCAACGATCCAAATCGTTTCTTTTGAGTACGTAGCGACTATTTTCTCGAAAAGCAAAGCAGCGCCGCCGCCTTTGATCCCTTGAAAATCAGCACTGATTTCATCAGCACCGTCTATTGTCAAATCGACTACGGGGACTTCATCAATACTCTTTAACGGTATTCCTAATTTTTCCGCTTGTTCTTTTGTCGCATTTGAAGTAGTAACTCCTGTGATACGTAAACCTTCTTCACGCATACGGCGACCAATCTCTTCTACCATATAATAGGCGGTTGAACCGGTCCCGAGACCTACGATCATCCCGTCCTTTACGAATTTCGCGGCTTCAATGCCAGCTAATTGTTTTAAATTCATCTTTGCGTCCACCTTTTTTTAGTTTGAGCATCGTGCTTTCCTCACTATTTTAGCGTGATTTACGGTAAAAAGATACCATTCTTTTTTATTCCAATAAAGCTTTTTCAAAAAAAATTGCATCCCTTGTTGACATGTTTTTTCATTCGTGATATTCTAACAAAGGTGCTTTATCTACAGGTTTCTGTGAAGAAACGTGCTGACTGTTTATCAAAGCATATTTGATAAGGATGCAGACATTGCATTTATTTTTTATCACAAAAAAAGAACCACCTGGATGTGTGGAACTAGACGCAAATCGTGGGAAGGAGGAAACAAGGAATGCCTACAATTAACCAATTAGTACGTAAACCTCGTAAATCAAAGGTGGAAAAATCTAATTCACCTGCTTTGAACAAAGGATATAACAGCTTTAAGAAAACTCAAACTAACGTAAACTCACCTCAAAAACGTGGGGTAGCAACTCGTGTGGGTACAATGACACCTAAAAAACCGAACTCAGCTTTACGTAAATATGCACGTGTTCGTTTGTCAAACTTAATTGAAGTTACTGCTTATATCCCAGGGATTGGTCATAACTTACAAGAACACAGTGTTGTATTATTACGCGGTGGTCGTGTAAAAGACTTACCAGGGGTACGTTACCATATCGTTCGCGGTGCTTTAGATACTGCTGGTGTTAACGACCGTAAACAAAGCCGTTCTAAATACGGAACTAAAAAACCTAAAGCTTAATTTTAATTATTAAACAAATGAAACTTGCTTCTACTATATAGAAGTAATTACTATGAACAATATTTCGGAAGGAGGAGTTACGGATGCCACGTAAAGGTCCTGTTGCAAAACGTGATGTTTTACCAGATCCTATTTATAACTCAAAATTAGTAACTCGCTTGATCAACCGTGTAATGGTTGACGGAAAACGCGGGATTGCAGCTAACATTATCTATAATGCCTTTGACTTGATCAAAGAATCTACAGGTAACGATCCATTAGAAGTGTTTGAACAAGCAATGAAAAACGTTCAACCTGTTCTTGAAGTTAAAGCACGTCGTGTTGGGGGTTCAAACTACCAAGTACCAGTTGAAGTTCGCCCTGAACGCCGCGTTACTCTAGGTCTTCGTTGGGTAGTAAACTACGCTCGCTTGCGCGGTGAACACACAATGGAAGAACGCTTAGCAAAAGAAATTATGGATGCTGCAAACAACACAGGTGCTTCTGTTAAAAAACGTGAAGACACTCATAAAATGGCTGATGCCAACCGTGCGTTTGCTCACTATCGCTGGTAAGATTCTCTCTGTTTGGTCGGCTTTTATAAGTCGACCTCAGATAGTGTCCTTATTTTTAGCAACTAGATAGTAAAGAGAGGAGAAACAAGGAGAATGACCAGAGAATTTTCTTTACAAAACACTCGTAATATCGGTATCATGGCCCACATCGATGCTGGTAAAACGACTGCTACTGAACGTATCTTGTACTACACTGGTAAAATCCATAAAATTGGTGAAACTCATGAAGGAGCTTCACAAATGGACTGGATGGAACAAGAACAAGAACGTGGTATTACGATCACTTCTGCTGCTACTACAGCACAATGGAAGGGTCACCGAATCAACATCATCGACACACCAGGACACGTAGACTTCACAGTTGAAGTTGAACGTTCATTGCGTGTACTTGATGGTGCTGTAACTGTTCTTGATGCACAATCAGGTGTTGAACCTCAAACTGAAACAGTTTGGCGTCAAGCAACAACTTATGGTGTACCTCGTATCGTATTTGCAAACAAAATGGACAAGATCGGTGCTGACTTCTTATATTCAGTATCAACTTTACATGATCGTTTGCAAGCAAACGCTCACCCAATCCAATTACCAATTGGTGCGGAAGACGACTTCACAGGAATTATCGACCTTGTAACAATGAAGGCTGAAATGTATACAAACGATCTTGGAACAGAGATCGAAGAAACAGAAATTCCTGAAGAATACCGCGAATTAGCTGAAGAATGGCGCGAAAAATTGGTTGAAGCTGTAGCTGAAACTGATGAAGAACTTACTTTGAAATACTTAGAAGGTGAAGAAATCACTGAAGCTGAGTTAAAAGAAGGTATCCGCCGCGCAACAGTTAACGTAGAATTCTACCCAGTACTATGTGGTTCAGCATTTAAGAACAAAGGGGTTCAATTACTATTGGACGCTGTTCTTGATTACTTGCCATCACCGTTAGATATCCCAGCTATCAAAGGGATTGACCCTAAAACTGATGAAGAAGTAGAACGTCCTGCAGACGACAGCGCTCCTTTCTCAGCTTTAGCATTTAAAGTTATGACTGACCCATTCGTAGGTCGTTTAACTTTCTTCCGTGTGTACTCTGGTGTTTTACAATCAGGTTCATACGTACAAAACGCAACAAAAGGCAAACGTGAACGTGTTGGTCGTATCCTACAGATGCATGCCAACTCTCGTTCAGAAATCTCTGAAGTTTACGCTGGAGATATCGCTGCTGCTGTTGGTTTGAAAGACACAACTACTGGGGACACACTATGTGATGAAAAGAGTCTAGTTATTCTTGAATCCATGGAATTCCCAGAACCAGTTATCCAAGTCGCTATTGAACCTAAATCAAAAGCTGACCAAGATAAAATGGGTGTGGCTTTACAAAAACTATCTGAAGAAGATCCTACTTTCCGTGCTGAAACAAACGTGGAAACAGGCGAAACAATCATCGCTGGTATGGGTGAACTTCACTTAGATATCATCGTTGACCGTATGCGTCGTGAATTCAAAGTTGAAGCTAACGTAGGTGCGCCTCAAGTATCTTACCGTGAAACTTTCCGTGCTGGCACTCAAGCCGAAGGTAAGTTTGTACGTCAGTCTGGTGGTAAAGGTCAATACGGTCACGTATGGATTGAATTTACACCAAATGAAGAAGGTGCTGGTTTCGAATTTGAAAATGCGATCGTCGGTGGGGTTGTTCCTCGTGAATACATTCCAGCTGTTGAAACTGGTTTGAAAGATGCTATGGAAAATGGTGTCTTAGCTGGCTATCCATTAGTAGATATCAAAGCTAAACTTTACGATGGTTCATACCATGATGTCGATTCAAATGAAACTGCCTTCCGTGTTGCTGCTTCTATGGCATTACGTGCAGCAGCTAAGAAAGCTAATCCAGTAATCCTTGAACCAATCATGGCTGTAGAAGTTGTTATCCCTGAAGATTACTTAGGTGATGTTATGGGTCACGTAACTGCTCGTCGTGGACGTGTTGAAGGTATGGAAGCTCGCGCTGGCGGCCAACAAGTTGTTCGTGCGATGGTTCCACTTGCTGAAATGTTTGGTTATGCTACAACTCTTCGTTCTGCTACTCAAGGTCGTGGTACATTTACAATGACATTTGACCACTACGAAGATGTACCAAAATCAGTACAAGAAGAAATCATTAAGAAAAACGGCGGAAAAGCTGAATAATTTCTTAAAACCGGATAGTCCTGCAAAGAGATTATCCAAAGAGACTATATTTTTAATATAGTTTCGTGTAAAATAATTATCGATGATATGGGCATGTGGTGTACCTTGTGTACATCATATACCTATCAGACAAATAAAAAATATATTGTATTTTTAGGAGGACATTTTAAAATGGCAAAAGAAAAATTTGACCGTTCTAAACCACACGTTAACATTGGTACTATCGGACACGTTGACCATGGTAAAACTACATTAACAGCTGCAATCACAACTGTACTATCTAAGAAAAACGGCGGCCAAGCTATGGCTTACGATCAAATCGATGGTGCTCCAGAAGAACGCGAACGCGGAATCACAATCTCAACAGCTCACGTTGAGTATGAAACAGATACACGCCACTACGCTCACGTTGACTGCCCAGGACACGCGGATTACGTTAAAAACATGATCACTGGTGCTGCTCAAATGGACGGAGCTATCTTGGTAGTTTCTGCTGCTGACGGCCCAATGCCTCAAACTCGTGAACACATCCTATTGTCTCGTCAAGTTGGTGTTCCTTACATCGTTGTATTCTTGAACAAAGTAGACATGGTTGATGACGAAGAATTACTAGAATTAGTTGAAATGGAAGTTCGTGACCTATTAACAGAATACGAATTCCCTGGTGACGATGTTCCTGTAGTTGCTGGATCAGCTTTGAAAGCTCTAGAAGGCGACGCTTCATACGAAGAAAAAATTCTTGAATTAATGGCTGCAGTTGACGAATACATCCCAACTCCAGAACGTGACAACGACAAACCATTCATGATGCCAGTTGAAGACGTGTTCTCAATTACTGGACGTGGTACTGTTGCTACAGGTCGTGTTGAACGTGGACAAGTTCGCGTTGGTGACGAAGTTGAAGTTGTTGGTATTGCTGAAGAAACTTCAAAAACAACAGTTACTGGTGTTGAAATGTTCCGTAAATTGTTAGACTACGCTGAAGCTGGAGACAACATTGGTGCTTTACTACGTGGTGTTGCACGTGAAGACATCCAACGTGGACAAGTTTTAGCTAAACCAGGTACAATCACACCTCATACAAAATTCTCTGCAGAAGTATACGTGTTGACAAAAGAAGAAGGTGGACGTCATACTCCATTCTTCACTAACTACCGTCCACAATTCTACTTCCGTACAACTGACGTAACAGGTGTTGTTGAATTACCAGAAGGAACTGAAATGGTTATGCCTGGCGACAACGTAACAATGGAAGTTGAATTAATCCACCCAATCGCTATCGAAAACGGTACTAAATTCTCAATCCGTGAAGGCGGACGTACAGTTGGTGCCGGTGTCGTTACAGAAATCAAAGCTTAATTCACTTAAGTTTTAAAGTAAAGCAACATTTATTCGGACGTAATCGCTCGGAACGAAGGTCTCAGGATCTTTGTTCCGAGCTTTTTTATTTATTGCAGGATCAGGAAAAAAGACAGGAGTATTATAATAGAAGGAACGCGAAATAAAAGAGTCAGTATTTTCTAAATGAAACTTTATGAAAACAAAATGTTTTTTACAAGAAAAAGCCTTGCTTTGTGAGTTTATATATATTATAATGACAAAGGTGCGTTTACTTTAGTGAATTGCACAGACGTAATCAGAATGATTTCGTCGGCTAAGAAACGAGAGGTTGCGACACGCCCGGACGCTTTGCCACGAACGAGCGTGACGGAAATTTTCGTGGAGCTATGTCTACTTTTCAAAATAGGCGAAGGAGGGAACAAGATGGCAAAACAAAAAATTCGTATCCGTTTAAAAGCGTATGAACACCGTATTTTAGATCAATCAGCGGATAAAATCGTGGAAACTGCAAAAAGAACTGGAGCTAGCGTGTCTGGTCCAATTCCATTACCAACTGAACGCAGTCTTTACACAATCATCCGTGCGACTCATAAATACAAAGATTCACGCGAACAATTCGAAATGCGTACACACAAACGTCTTATCGACATTGTGAACCCAACACCAAAAACTGTTGATGCTTTGATGAAGCTAGACTTACCATCTGGTGTAAACATCGAAATCAAATTATAAAACTAAAACAAAAATAATGGAGGTGTACTCATGACCAAAGGAATCTTAGGGAAAAAAGTGGGAATGACACAAATCTTCACTGAATCTGGTGAATTAATTCCAGTAACTGTTGTAGAAGCTACTCCAAACGTAGTACTACAAGTGAAAACAATGGAAACGGATGGCTACGAAGCTATTCAAGTTGGTTACCAAGATATGCGTGAAGTTTTATCAAACAAACCTGCGAAAGGTCATGTTGCAAAAGCAAACACGGCTCCTAAGCGCTTCATTCGTGAATTCAAAAATGTTGAGCTAGGAGAATATGAAGTAGGAAAAGAAATTACAGTAGATGTTTTCCAAGCAGGAGACATTATTGATGTAACAGGTACTACGAAAGGTAAAGGATTCCAAGGGGTTATCAAACGCCACGGACAAAGCCGCGGACCAATGGCTCACGGTTCTCGTTACCATCGTCGTCCTGGGTCAATGGGTCCAGTTGCACCTAACCGTGTATTTAAAAACAAACGTCTTGCTGGCCGTATGGGTGGCAACCGCGTAACTATCCAAAACTTGGAAGTTGTACGTGTCGATGCAGAAAGAAATGTTATCTTGATCAAAGGTAATGTTCCTGGAGCTAAAAAATCTTTAATCACTATCAAATCAGCTGTGAAAGCTAAATAATTGTAGGAAGAAAGGAGGAACTAAGGAATGCCGAATGTAGCATTATTCAAACAAGATGGAAGCCAAAACGGTGAAATCACACTTAACGAAGAAATCTTCGGAATTGAACCTAATGAAAGTGTTGTTTACGATGCAATCGTAATGCAACGTGCGTCATTAAGACAAGGAACACACGCGGTTAAAAACCGTAGCGCTGTTCGTGGCGGTGGACGTAAACCATGGCGTCAAAAAGGAACAGGTCGTGCACGTCAAGGATCTATCCGCTCACCACAATGGCGTGGAGGTGGCGTAGTCTTTGGACCAACACCACGTTCTTACAGCTACAAACTTCCTAAAAAAGTTCGTCGTTTAGCAATGAAATCTGTATTGTCAGAAAAAGTTGCTGAAAACAACTTGGTAGCAATCGAAGGCTTGAACTTCGACGCACCAAAAACAAAAGAATTCAAACAAGTTCTTGCTAACTTATCTATCGACTCTAAAGTATTGGTTGTTCTAGAAAAAGGTAACGACTTTGCTGCTTTATCAGCACGTAACTTACCAAACGTTTCTGTAGTAACTTCTGATAATGTGAGTGTGCTAGACGTTGTATCAAATACAAAAGTGTTAGCAACACAAACTGCTCTTACTCAAATTGAGGAGGTGCTTGCATAATGAACTTACTAGACGTAATCAAACGCCCAGTGATCACTGAAAAATCAATGCTTGCCATGGATGACAAGAAATACACTTTTGAAGTGGACACTCGCGCAAACAAAACTTTAGTAAAACAAGCGGTAGAAGCTGCTTTTGACGTTAAAGTCAAAAACGTGAACATCGTGAACGTACGTGCGAAATTCAAACGTATGGGCAAATATGCAGGATATACAAAAAAACGTCGCAAAGCGATCGTTACATTGACTGAAGATTCAAAAGAAATCCAATTATTCGAAGCTGCTGAATAAGCACTAATAGATAACTCATTAAATTAGGAGGGAAAAACGTGGCGATTAAAAAGTACAAACCTACCTCAAATGGTCGTCGTAACATGACAGGTTCTGATTTTGCTGAAATCACAACATCAACACCTGAAAAATCATTGTTACAACCATTGAAAAACCATGCTGGACGTAACAACAACGGCCGCATCACTGTACGTCATCAAGGTGGCGGACACAAACGCCAATATCGCGTGATCGACTTCAAACGTAACAAAGATAACGTTGTTGCAACTGTTCAAACGATCGAATATGATCCAAACCGTTCAGCTAACATCGCGTTAGTACACTATGAAGATGGAGTGAAAGCTTACATCTTAGCACCTAAAGGACTAGAAGTGGGTATGAAACTTGTTTCAGGTCCAGAAGCAGATATCAAAGTCGGAAATGCTCTTCCATTAGAAAACATTCCAGTTGGTACTGTTATCCACAACATTGAAATGAAACCTGGTAAAGGTGGACAATTGATCCGTTCTGCTGGTACAAGTGCTCAAGTACTTGGTAAAGAAGGCAAATACGTATTGATCCGCTTGAACTCTGGTGAAGTTCGTATGATCTTAGCTGCATGCCGTGCTACAATCGGTTCTGTAGGTAACGAACAACACGAATTAATCAACATCGGTAAAGCTGGACGCTCTCGTTGGATGCGTAAACGCCCAACTGTACGTGGTAGCGTAATGAACCCTAATGATCACCCACACGGTGGTGGTGAAGGTAAAGCTCCTATCGGACGTAAAGCACCAGTTTCTCCTTGGGGTCAACCAGCTCTTGGTTACAAAACTCGTAACAAAAAAGCTAAATCAGACAAACTTATTGTTCGTCGTCGCAAAAATAAATAATTACTTTGACCATGTGTCGCACATTTTGAGAGGAGGTTCACCATGGGTCGTAGTTTAAAGAAAGGACCTTTTGTCGATGAGCATTTAATGAAAAAAGTTGAAGCTCAAGCAGGGGTTGAAAAGAAAAAAGTTATCAAAACTTGGTCACGCCGTTCAACAGTTTTCCCAAGTTTTGTTGGATATACCATCGCAGTTTATGATGGACGTAAACATGTACCAGTTTACATCCAAGAAGACATGGTAGGACACAAATTAGGTGAATTTGCACCTACAAGAACTTATCGTGGACATGCTGCTGACGATAAGAAAACGAAACGCTAATTTGAGGGGAGGATAAATCCAAATGGCAGAACAAATCACATCAGCTAAAGCAACTGCAAAAACAGTTCGCACTTCACCTCGAAAAGCCCGTTTAGTAATTGACCTTATCAGAGGTAAAAGTGTCGCAGATGCAATTTCAATCTTGAAATTCACACCAAACAAATCTGCTGGAATCATTGAAAAAGTATTGATGTCAGCAGTTGCGAATGCAGAAAATAACTTTGACTTAGATGTTGAAAACTTGGTAGTAAGCGAAGCTTTTGTTAACGAAGGACCTACAATGAAACGTTTCCGTCCTCGTGCAAAAGGATCAGCTTCTCCAATCAACAAACGTACAAGTCATATCACGGTAGTCGTATCAGAAAAATAAGGAGGGATAATCAGTGGGTCAAAAAGTACATCCAATTGGAATGCGTGTAGGCATCATCCGCGACTGGGATGCTAAATGGTATGCTGAAAAAGAGTATGCTGAGTTCTTACACGAAGATTTAAGAATCCGTAAATTTATTTCAACTAAACTTGCTGATGCTGCTGTATCAACAGTTGAAATCGAACGCGCAACAGGTCGCGTAAACATTTCAATTCACACAGCTAAACCAGGTATGGTTATTGGTAAAGGCGGTTCTGAAGTCGAAAGCCTAAGAAAAGAATTAAACAAATTAACTGGTAAAAGAATCCATATCAATATCGTGGAAATCAAAAAACCAGATCTAGATGCAAAATTAGTAGGTGAAGGAATCGCACGTCAATTAGAAAACCGTGTTGCTTTCCGTCGCGCTCAAAAACAAGCCATCCAACGCTCAATGCGTGCTGGCGCTCAAGGGATCAAAACTCAAGTATCTGGTCGTCTAAACGGAGCAGATATCGCTCGTTCAGAAGGATACTCAGAAGGAACTGTTCCTCTTCATACTTTACGTGCGGACATTGATTACGCATGGGAAGAAGCAGATACAACATACGGAAAACTAGGAGTTAAAGTGTGGATCTATCGTGGAGAAATTCTTCCAACTAAAAAAAACACTGAGAAAGGAGGGAAATAATCATGTTAGTACCTAAACGTGTAAAACACCGTCGTGAATTCCGCGGAAAAATGCGCGGGGAAGCTAAAGGCGGAAAAGAAGTAGCATTCGGTGAATACGGTTTGCAAGCTGTTGATTCACATTGGATCACAAACCGCCAAATCGAAGCTGCTCGTATCGCAATGACTCGTTACATGAAACGTGGTGGGAAAGTATGGATTAAAATTTTCCCTCACAAATCTTATACTGCCAAAGCAATTGGGGTACGTATGGGTTCTGGTAAAGGGGCACCTGAAGGATGGGTTGCACCAGTAAAACGTGGTAAAATCATGTTTGAAATCGCAGGCGTTCCTGAAGAAGTAGCTCGTGAAGCGTTACGTCTAGCTTCTCACAAATTACCAATGAAAACTAAGATCGTAAAACGTGAGGAAATGGGTGGTGAATCGAATGAAGGTTAAAGAAATCAGAGAATTAACCACTGCCGAAATGCTTGATCAAGAAAAACAATTAAAAGAAGAATTGTTTAATCTTAGATTCCAATTAGCAACAGGTCAATTAGAAAACACTGCACGTATTAAAGAAGTACGTAAATCGATTGCACGCATCAAAACTGTGTTGCGTGAACAAGCTAAGTAATTATGGAAGGAGGCCATTAAGCGTATGACTGAAGGAAGAAATCAACGCAAAGTTTATCAAGGTCGCGTGGTTTCAGACAAAATGGATAAAACAATTACCGTTGCTGTCGAAACAAAGAAAAACCACCCTATCTATGGCAAACGCATGAACTATTCTAAGAAATACAAAGTGCATGATGAAAACAACACAGCAAAAGTTGGCGACATCGTGAGAATTATGGAAACTCGTCCATTATCAGCTACAAAACGTTTCCGTTTGTTGGAAGTAGTCGAAGAAGCAGTTATTATCTAATAACACGAGATTTTCCTATATAGATTGAATGCAAAATCTGAAAGGAGGATACACAACGTGATCCAAGCAGAAAGTCGTTTAAAAGTCGCTGATAACTCAGGCGCACGTGAAATTTTGACGATCAAAGTCCTTGGTGGATCTGGTCGTAAAACTGCTAACATCGGTGATGTGATCGTTGCTACGGTTAAACAAGCAACGCCAGGTGGGGTTGTCAAAAAAGGTGACGTCGTTAAAGCCGTTATCGTTCGAACAAAATCAGGAGCTCGTCGTACAGACGGTTCATATATTAAATTTGATGAAAATGCTGCAGTGATTATTCGTGATGATAAAAGCCCTCGTGGAACACGTATCTTTGGGCCAGTTGCACGTGAACTACGTGAAAACAACTTCATGAAGATCGTTTCACTAGCACCAGAAGTTTTATAATCTTGAGACACTTATCAAAGGAGGTGCGAAACAGTTATGTTTGTTAAAAAAGGCGATAAAGTTAAAGTTATCACTGGAAAAGACAAAAACAAAGAAGGCGTTGTACTAGCAGCGTTCCCGAAAAAAGATAAAGTTATTGTCGAAGGTGTAAATGTCGTTAAAAAACACCAAAAACCTTCTCAAGCTGCTCCTCAAGGTGGAATTGTTGAGATGGAAGCGCCAATTCATGTTTCTAACGTGATGGTGGTTGACTCTACTGGTGTAGCTGGCCGAGTTGGCTACAAAGAAGTAGACGGCAAAAAAGTCCGTGTTTCTAAAAAAACCGGTGAAGTTTTAGATAAATAAAAGTTTAAGGAAGGAGGGTCTTACTGAATGAACCGCCTAAAAGAAAAATATCTTAAAGAAGTAACTCCATCATTGATGGAAAAATTTAACTATAGCTCTGTTATGCAAACACCTAAAGTTGAAAAAATCGTCATCAACATGGGTGTTGGTGATGCGGTATCAAACGCTAAAAACTTAGATAAAGCAGTTGAAGAATTAACTTTGATCACTGGTCAAAAACCAATGATTACAAAAGCTAAAAAATCAATCGCTGGATTCCGTTTACGTGAAGGAATGCCAATTGGTGCAAAAGTTACATTGCGCGGAGAAAGAATGTACGAATTCTTAGACAAATTGGTTTCTGTTTCACTACCACGTGTACGTGACTTCCATGGTGTAAGTAAAAAAGCCTTTGACGGTCGTGGAAACTATACTTTAGGTATTAAAGAACAATTGATCTTCCCAGAAGTAGATTATGATTTAGTAGATAAAGTACGTGGTATGGACATCGTTATTGTAACAACAGCAAACTCTGATGAAGAATCTCGTGAGTTGTTGACACAATTAGGCATGCCATTCCAAAAATAATTAAAGGAGGCGAACTACGTGGCTAAAAAATCAATGATTGCTAAAAACAAACGTCCTGCAAAATTTTCAACACAAGCTTATACTCGTTGCGAACGTTGCGGACGTCCACATTCAGTTTATCGTAAGTTCCATCTTTGCCGTATTTGCTTCCGCGAACTTGCCTATAAAGGTCAAATTCCCGGCGTGAAGAAAGCTAGCTGGTAAAAAGTAAATTCGCATAAGAAGGAGGTAAAAGATCAATGGTCATGACAGATCCAATTGCAGATTTTCTAACTCGTATCCGTAACGCAAACATGGTTAAACATGAGTCTTTAGAAGTACCTGCATCAAAAATTAAACGTGACATCGCTGAAATCTTGAAACGTGAAGGTTTCGTTCGTGATGTTGAATACATCGAAGATGACAAACAAGGCGTGATCCGTGTTTTCCTAAAATTTGGTAAAAACGGCGAACGTGTTATCACAAACTTAAAACGTATCTCTAAACCAGGTTTGCGTGCTTATGTCAAAGCTGACGAAGTACCAAAAGTATTGAACGGTTTAGGTATCGCAATCATTTCGACTTCTGAAGGTGTTGTCACTGATAAAGAAGCTCGTGAAAAAAATATCGGCGGCGAAGTTATCGCTTACGTATGGTAATCAAGTAGAATCTACAAGGAGGTGTCTTTAAGTGAGCCGTATCGGAAATAAAGTCGTTGTTATCCCTGAAGGAGTAACAGTTACTCAAGACGGAAACAACGTTACAGTTAAAGGACCAAAAGGTGAATTGACTCGTACTTTTTCAGCAGATATCAAAATGAATATCGAAGGAAACGAAGTAACTTTCACTCGTCCAAACGACAGTAAAGAAATGAAAACAATTCATGGAACAACTCGTGCGAACTTCAACAACATGGTTGTAGGTGTCAGCGAAGGTTTCCAAAAAGCGTTAGAACTAATCGGGGTTGGGTACCGTGCACAATTACAAGGATCAAAACTTGTATTGAACGTTGGTTACTCACATCCAGTAGAAATCACACCACCAGCTGGAGTAACTGTTGAAGTACCAGCTAACACACAAGTAATTGTTAAAGGTGCGAACAAAGAAGAAGTTGGCGAATTAGCTGCAAACATTCGTGGAACTCGTCCTCCAGAACCTTATAAAGGTAAAGGTATTCGTTATGTTGGCGAATATGTACGCCGTAAAGAAGGTAAAACTGGTAAATAATCGTTTAGAAAAATTGCATAGAAGCCAGCAGCAGGAAAAAGGCATTTGGCTGAAGTTTACCTTCAAAAAAATACATTTTTACTTGTGCCGCAGCTTCTATTTTTCGAAACGTATTTACTGCTTGAAATAGTAGTACAATAAAAATAAAGAGGTGACAATTGTGATTACAAAACCAGATAAGAACAAAACACGTCAAAAGAGACATCGTCGTGTACGTAACAATATCTCTGGTACTGCTGAGCGCCCACGCTTGAACGTTTTTCGTTCTAACAAAAACATCTACGCTCAAATTATTGATGACGTAGCGGGTGTAACGCTAGCAAGTGCCTCTACCTTGGATAAAGAAATTTCAGGTGGAACAAAAACAGAAGCAGCAAAAGCTGTCGGTAAACTAGTTGCTGAACGTGCAGCTGAAAAAGGCATTAAAGTAGTAGTCTTTGACCGTGGTGGATACCTTTACCATGGCCGTGTGCAAGCTTTAGCTGAAGCTGCTCGCGAAAATGGACTAGAATTTTAGAAGAAGGAGGAATACCATTCATGGTTTATATCGATCCAAAACATTTGGAATTAGAAGACCGCGTTGTTGCAATTAACCGTGTAACAAAAGTTGTTAAAGGTGGACGTCGTCTACGTTTTGCTGCTTTAGTTGTTGTCGGTGACAAAAACGGACACGTAGGATTTGGTACAGGTAAAGCTCAAGAAGTTCCTGAAGCAATCCGTAAAGCAATTGAAGATGCGAAGAAAAACTTAGTTGAAGTACCTATGGTTGGTTCAACAATCCCACACGAAGTAATCGGTGCTTTTAGTGGTGGTAGAATCCTAATGAAACCTGCTGTAGAAGGTTCTGGGGTTGCTGCTGGTGGACCAGTTCGTGCCGTATTAGAATTAGCTGGGGTAGCAGATATCACTTCTAAATCTTTAGGCTCAAATACACCAATCAACGTTGTTCGCGCAACAGTTGAAGGTTTGAAACAATTGAAACGTGCAGAAGAAGTTGCAGAACTTCGCGGCAAATCAGTTGAAGAATTAATCGGATAAGGAGGACAACAATAATGGCTGAATTAAAAGTTACTTTAAAACGCAGTATTATCGGACGTCCTCAAAACCAACGCGATACAGTTAAAGCGTTAGGTCTTACAAAGATTAACAGTTCAGTGGTTAAGCCTTCTAATGAAGCAATTAAAGGCATGATCAATACTGTTTCTCACCTAGTGGACGTTGAAGAAATTTAATTTAGAAAAATCATAACTAGAACATTAAGGAGGTGCCAAACCTATGAAACTTCATGAATTAAAACCTGCTGAAGGTTCACGCCAAGTACGTAACCGTGTTGGTCGTGGTACTTCATCTGGTAACGGAAAAACTGCCGGACGCGGACAAAAAGGACAAAAAGCTCGTTCAGGCGGCGGTGTGCGTTTAGGATTTGAAGGGGGACAAACACCATTGTTCCGTCGTTTACCAAAACGAGGATTCACAAACGTGAACCGTAAAGACTATGCAGTCATTAATCTTGATGTATTGAACCGCTTTGAAGACGGAGCTGAAGTAACTCCTGTTGCTTTAGTTGAAGCTGGAATCGTGAAAAACGAAAAAGCTGGAATCAAAGTATTAGCTAATGGGGAACTAAACAAGAAATTAACTGTGAAAGCAGCAAAATTCTCTAAAGCAGCTCAAGAAGCAATTGAAGCGGCTGGTGGATCAATCGAGGTGATCTAATGTTTAGACTATTAAAAGATGCTTTTAAAGTAAAAGACATTAGATCGAAAATCCTATTTACTGTATTTGTGTTGTTTGTATTTCGCCTAGGTGCACATATTACTGTACCAGGCGTAAATGCTGCTTCATTGCAAAACCTTTCTTCTTTGCCATTTTTCAACATGTTGAACTTGGTAAGTGGTAGTGCGATGCAAAACTTTTCCATTTTCTCAATGGGGGTTTCACCATACATTACTGCTTCTATCGTCATTCAGCTTCTTCAAATGGACATCGTGCCTCGATTTGTTGAATGGTCGAAACAAGGGGAAGTTGGTCGTAAAAAACTGAATCAAGCGACTCGATATCTGACATTAGTATTGGCATTTATCCAATCTGTCGGTATCACTGCTGGATTCAATCAATACGCTCAATTAGGCTTCGTGAATAATCCTAACGTAGCAACTTACGTAACGATCGGTTTGATTCTAACAGCCGGTACGATGTTTGTTACTTGGCTAGGAGAACAGATCACAGAAAAAGGTATCGGAAATGGCGTATCAATGATCATTTTTGCAGGTATCATTTCTAGATTGCCTGAAAGTATCAGAGAAATTTATGAAGATTACTTTATAAATATTGATCCTTCAGACATATGGAAATCTGCTATTTTTGTGGCCATTTTACTAGTAGCGGTCTTGTTGATCGTGACATTCGTAACATTTTTCCAACAAGCTGAACGCAAGATCCCGATCCAATATACGAAACGCGTAGCTGGCGCGCCTACAAGCAGCTATCTGCCGTTGAAAGTAAATGCAGCTGGAGTTATTCCAGTTATCTTTGCTAGTTCGTTTATTGCTACGCCAAATGCTGTTTTACAAGCATTGAGCGGTAGATTCGGTTCTGAAAACTGGTACAAAGTGATGATGGAGATCTTTAACTATAATACAGCACCTGGTGCTACGATTTATACGATTCTGATCGTTGCCTTCACTTTCTTCTACGCCTTTGTTCAAGTAAACCCTGAGAAATTAGCGGAAAACTTGCAAAAGCAAGGAAGTTATATACCAAGCGTACGCCCTGGTAAGGGGACTGAAGAGTATGTCTCAAGATTACTGATGCGTTTAAGTACAGTTGGTGCAGTCTTCCTTGGTTTAGTGGCATTGCTTCCAATCATTGCTCAAATGGTTTGGGATCTTCCACAATCAATCGGATTAGGCGGTACAAGCTTACTGATCGTTATCGGTGTAGCTTTAGAAACTGCGAAACAGTTAGAAGGCTTAATGCTGAAACGTAAATATGTTGGATTCATTGAGTAAGAAAGCGTGTTGAGGTTTCCCCTCAACACACGTTCTCACACATTTATTAGGAGGGAAAACAATGAACCTCATTTTAATGGGGCTGCCAGGCGCAGGTAAAGGAACACAAGCTGAAAAAATCATTGATGCTTATGGTATTCCGCACATCTCAACAGGAGATATGTTCCGCGCAGCGATGCAAAACGAAACAGCTCTTGGCCTGGAAGCAAAGTCTTATATGGATAAAGGTGCATTAGTTCCTGATGAAGTAACAAATGGAATCGTGAAAGAGCGACTAGCTGAACCAGATACAGAGAAAGGCTTCTTATTAGATGGCTTTCCACGTACGCTAGATCAAGCAAAAGCTCTGGACGCAATGCTAAAAGATTTGAATAAAAAAATTGATGCTGTCATCGATATCCATGTTGGTGAAGAAATCTTGGTCGAACGTCTAGCCGGCCGATTTATCTGCAGCAATTGTGGAGCAACTTACCATAAAATTTTCAACCCTACAAAAGTTGAAGACACATGTGATCGTTGCGGTGGGCATGAATTCTATCAAAGAGAAGATGATAAACCTGAGACGGTTAAAAATCGTCTGGCTATCAACATCAAAAATAGTGAACCAATCTTGGCTTATTATAAAGAACAAGGTTTGCTAAACACTATTGATGGTGCTCGTGAAATCGATGCTGTATTTGCAGATGTACAAAAAATCATTGAAAAATAGCACGATTGCCCGTAGCCGACTTGCATTATGCAGTTACTCTTGTCAAGTTCAATAAATTATGATAGAATATGTCAGTCCGACTTCTAGAGAATCCTCTAGATGATCCATTTTGAGAATTTTGAGGTGGGAACTGCAGTTTCCGCCATTTTATCGTGTGAAAATGCGAAACAAGTACAAGGAGGTACTGTGCGTGGCAAAAGAAGATATGATTGAAGTCGAAGGTACAGTCGTCGAAACTTTGCCGAATGCAATGTTTAAAGTTGAACTAGAAAACGGACACCAAGTTCTTGCTACTGTTTCAGGTAAAATTCGTATGCATTACATCCGTATCTTACCTGGTGACAAAGTAACGGTTGAATTGTCTCCATACGATCTTAACCGTGGCCGTATTACTTATCGCTTTAAATAATTGTACTCCGTAAAACTACAGGAGGTATTATCATGAAAGTAAGACCATCAGTAAAACCAATGTGCGAACATTGTAAAGTAATTCGTCGTAAAGGACGCGTTATGGTGATTTGCCCAGCAAATCCAAAACATAAACAACGTCAAGGATAATTGGAGGTGCTATAAATATGGCTCGTATTGCAGGAGTAGATATTCCTCGTGATAAACGTGTAGTAGTTTCACTTACTTATATCTATGGTATTGGTAACACTACTGCTAAAAAGATCTTAGCTGATGCTGGTGTATCTGAAGATGTTCGCGTTCGTGAATTAACGAATGAACAAACAGATGCTATCCGTGCAGAAGTAGATAAATTAAAAGTTGAAGGGGATCTTCGTCGTGAAGTGAACTTGAACATCAAACGTTTGATGGAAATCGGTTCTTACCGTGGAATCCGTCATCGCCGTGGATTGCCTGTTCGTGGACAAAACACGAAAAACAATGCACGTACTCGTAAAGGCCCAGCTCGCGCTATCGCTGGCAAGAAAAAATAATTCTTAAGTGAAGGAGGTTAAAACTTCATGGCAGCAAAAAAAGTGAATCGTAAACGCCGTGTGAAGAAGAATATAGAAGCAGGTATTGCACATATCCATTCTACATTCAATAACACTATCATCATGATCACTGATACTCACGGAAATGCATTAGCGTGGTCATCAGCTGGTTCATTAGGTTTCAAAGGAAGCAAAAAATCAACTCCTTTTGCCGCTCAAATGGCAGCAGAAACTGCTACAAAAGCAGCAATGGAACACGGATTAAAGACTGTTGAAGTAACAGTTAAAGGACCTGGTTCTGGACGTGAAGCAGCAATTCGTTCATTACAAGCTACAGGTTTAGAAGTGACTGCAATTCGTGACGTGACTCCAGTTCCTCATAATGGTGCCCGCCCTCCAAAACGCCGTCGTGTTTAATGAGTGCCGCTCATTTTGAGTTTTATCAGTAACGTCATTGAACAAGACACTTTTCGTTTTGAAAGGGGTAAAGATAAGAATGATTGAGTTCGAAAAACCAAGAATCGCAAAAATTGATGAAGAAAAAGATTATGGCAAGTTCATCGTTGAACCTCTTGAAAGAGGGTATGGGACTACTTTAGGGAATTCCCTACGTCGTATTTTATTATCTTCTTTGCCAGGTGCTGCCATCACTAATATTCAAATCGATGGTGTACTGCATGAATTCTCTACCATCAAAGGTGTTAGAGAAGACGTCACTCAAATCATCTTGAACATTAAAGGCTTAGCGCTGAAAATGTATGGCCAAGAAGAAAAAACCCTTGAAATCGATATTACCGGACCTGCTACAGTAACTGCTGGCGATATTATCGTTGATAGTGATGTAGAAATTCTTAACAAAGATATGTACATCTGTAGTGTCTCTGAAGGAGCTACGTTCCATGCTCGCTTAACAGTGAAACCTGGACGTGGTTATGTTCAAGCAGATGAAAATAAAAAAGAAGATATGCCAATTGGCGTTCTTCCAGTCGATTCAATCTACACACCTGTTCGTCGTGTGAACTATCAAGTTGAGAACACACGTGTTGGACACCGTGAAGATTTTGATAAATTGACGATGGAGATTTGGACAGATGGTTCAATTGAACCGTTGGAAGCAATGAGTTTGTCTGCGAAAATCATGACTGAACATTTGGATATTTTTGTGAACTTAACTGATGAAGCAAAAAATGCTGAAATCATGGTCGAAAAAGAAGAAACACAAAAAGAAAAAATGTTGGAAATGACGATCGAAGAGTTAGACTTGTCTGTTCGCTCTTACAATTGTTTGAAACGTGCAGGAATCAATACTGTACAAGAACTTACAAATAAATCTGAGCCTGAAATGATCAAAGTCCGTAACTTAGGACGTAAATCATTAGAAGAAGTTAAAGCAAAATTGCACGACTTAGGTTTAGGTTTACGTAAAGAAGATTAAAACCTTTTACGAAGGAGGGAAACCAACGTGAGTTATCGTAAACTAGGACGCACATCTAGCCAACGTAAAGCGATGTTGCGTGATTTAACAACTGATTTATTAATCAACGAACGTATTGTGACTACTGAAGCTCGTGCGAAAGAAGTTCGCTCAACTGCAGAAAAAATGATCACTTTAGGTAAACGCGGAGATTTGCATGCACGTCGTCAAGCTGCGGCTTTCGTACGTAATGAAGTTGCCAGCGTGCGTGAAGAAAATGAGGACATCGTCATTGAATCAGCTTTACAAAAACTGTTCAACGATATTGCACCTCGTTACGCAGAACGTCAAGGCGGATACACACGCATTTTGAAGACAGAACCAAGACGCGGTGATGGTGCACCAATGGTTGTCTTAGAACTTGTCTAAAATCACACTAATAACATCACTTTATAGATGATTCTTTTAGAGTGTTATGATGTTGGAAGATATTTTTCCGAGTCTAGCTCAGCGCTGCTCCTCAAGCGAATATCGCTTGGGGAGTAAGCACTCATCATAAAGTGTTTTTTTATACCTTCAATTACCTGTCATGACAGATATGTTTGAAGGCATAAAAAAACATTTTAAGCGAGAAATAATTGAAAATTTTGTCTTTTTTTGATAGTGTTAGTAGGAACTTTAGGATGAAGAAGGAGTAATCATGGAGCCAATTATTGAATTAGAAAAGATAAATTATAAATACCAGCCAGATGATCTTCGCCCCGCATTGAAAGATGTCTCCTTTACAATTGATAAAGGTGAGTGGATCGCTATTATTGGACACAATGGTTCAGGAAAATCGACACTTGCCAAAACGATCAATGGATTGCTTCTGCCAGAATCAGGGATCGTGAAAGTGGGAAATCAAATATTGGATGAAGAAAATATTTGGACGATCCGACAGATGGTTGGAATGGTTTTTCAAAATCCAGACAATCAGTTTGTTGGTTCGACAGTAGAAGATGACGTTGCTTTTGGTCTTGAAAATCAAGGGATTCCCAGAGAAGAAATGCTAGTGCGTGTGAAAGATGCACTTGAGAAAGTTAGAATGGCTGAGTTTGCTTCACGCGAGCCTGCTCGTTTATCAGGAGGGCAAAAACAACGTGTTGCCATTGCCGGCGTGGTTGCCTTACGACCTGATATCATTATTTTAGATGAAGCAACCAGTATGCTAGATCCAGAAGGTCGTGAAGAAGTGATCTCTACGATCAAGAAGATCAAAGAAGAAAGTCAATTGACCGTTATATCTATCACTCATGATATTGATGAAGCAGCTAATGCCAATCGGATACTAGTGATGAGACAAGGCGAACTTGTCCGTGAAGGTACACCAAAAGAAATTTTTTCTGCTGGTCCTGAACTGATCGACTTAGGTCTAGATCTACCATTTCCTGAAAAACTGAAGAGCGCACTGAAAGAACGTGGGGTTGATGTGCCCAGTGAATATATGACAGAAGAAAGGATGGTGGATTGGTTATGGACATCCGTTTTGAACAAGTAGACTTCACTTATCAGCCGAATACACCATTTGAACAAAGAGCCTTATTTGACATCAATATGACGATCAAAGAAAACAGTTATACTGCATTAGTAGGGCATACCGGAAGCGGGAAATCAACCTTACTTCAGCATTTGAATGCGCTTGTTAAGCCAACAAGCGGTACAGTCCATATTGGAGAACGAGATATTCAGCCGGATACGGATAATAAGAATTTAAAGCCCATCCGAAAAAAAGTTGGCATCGTCTTTCAGTTTCCAGAAGCACAGCTATTCGAAGAAACGGTAGCAAAAGACATTGCTTTCGGTCCTAAAAACTTTGGTGTCAGCGAAGAAGAAGCACTAGTCCTAGCAAAAGAAACATTAGAACAAGTTGGGCTGGATGAAAGCTATTTGGAACGTTCGCCATTTGAACTTTCAGGAGGGCAAATGCGTAGAGTAGCAATCGCTGGTGTGCTTGCCATGAGGCCGGAAGTACTTGTATTGGATGAACCAACGGCAGGACTTGATCCCCAGGGTAGAAAAGAAATGATGGAGATGTTTTGGCGTCTTCATAAGGAACAGCAGATCACTATTGTATTAGTTACGCATTTAATGGATGATGTAGCCAATTTTGCAGATTATGTCTATGTGTTGGAAAAGGGACGAATCGTTAATAGCGGGGAGCCGCAAGAGGTCTTTCAAAACATTGAATGGCTAAAAGAAAAACAACTAGGCGTACCTACTGCCACCGAGTTTGCAGAAGAATTAATGGCTAAAGGGATGAACTTTGCTACCTTGCCTTTGACAGCTGAAGAATTAGCAGACGCTATCGTCCATTATGCTGGAGGAAATGCCCATGATGAATAAATTGATATTTGGTCGTTATATGCCTGGAGATTCCTTGATCCATCGATTGGATCCCCGAGCTAAATTATTAGCCAGTTTTTATTTTATCGGAATCATTTTTTTAGCAAATAATTGGGAAACGTACCTTTTGTTGGCATTTTTCACATTACTTTCTGTCTTCTTGTCAAAAGTAGATTTGAAATTTTTTATCCGAGGCATTCGCCCATTGATCTGGCTAATCCTCTTCACTGTAGCTTTGCAGGTCTTGTTTACAAGTGGCGGAGAAACTTATTGGAGTTGGGGTGTTTTCCATATCACTGAATTTGGTGTGATGAACGGCCTCTTTATTTTCTGTCGATTCGTGTTGATCATTTTTATGTCGACTCTACTCACGCTTACTACACCGCCTTTGGAATTATCGGATGCGATTGAGTACTTGCTTCGTCCATTGAAAGCCGTACGGTTCCCAGTCCACGAAATTTCATTGATGCTGTCGATTGCTCTTCGTTTTGTGCCTACATTGATGGACGAAACAGAAAAGATCATGAACGCTCAGCGCGCTCGCGGTGTTGATTTTGGTGAAGGAAACCTAGTTCAGAAAATGAAAGCAGTCATTCCTTTGCTGATTCCTTTATTTGTCAGCAGCTTCAACCGTGCGGAAGATCTTGCGACTGCTATGGAAGCAAGAGGCTACAAAGGTGGGGAAGGAAGAACGAAATATCGTGTATTGCATTGGCATAATAGAGACACGATGGTTATCATTGCTTTTGTATTATTAACTGTGCTACTGATCTTTTTAAGAGGATAAACGTTCAGTGGGCCGCTATCTATTCTTTTCTTGCTGATCTGTTTGCAAGAAAGGATGCGAGCAGTGTATGACAAGAAATATTAGGGTCTGTGGCAGACTAAGGTCACAGGCCTCTTTCTTTTATCTGAAAAGAAAGAACGAAAAAATTTTATAAAAAAATCATTATTCCAGATAACCTTTTAGGAACAAAGGAGAGAAAAACATGGTACGTTACAAAGCAATCATTGCATACGACGGAACAAATTTTAATGGATTCCAAAAACAGCCAAATGGGCGTACTGTTCAAGAAGAAGTAGAAAAAACATTACAAAAAATGGCAAATGGAAAAGAAATCACGGTCTTTGGTTCGGGAAGGACAGATGCCGGAGTACATGCGATTGGGCAAGTAATCCATTTTGATTATCCAGAGGAGCGTCCGTTAGAACGAATGCGTTTCGCGCTAGATACCCAGTCACCAGAGGATATTGCTGTAAGACAAGTAGAAATTGTTTCAGAAGACTTCCACGCAAGATATTTGGTCAAAGAAAAGACGTATCAATTTCGAGTGGATATAGGGAAACCACGCAGTCCTTTTCGACGCCATTATGCAAGTTATTTTCCTTACCCTCTTGATTTGGAAAAAATTCAGCGGGCGCTTCCTGATTTATTAGGGACTCACGATTTCACCTCTTTTTGTGCATCAGGAAGCTCGATAGAGGATAAAGTACGTACGATCTACGAGGCTAAGATGGAGGTAAATGAAACAAAAGACGAATTGTTGTTTACATTTAGGGGAAATGGCTTCTTGTATAAGATGATACGGATCTTAGTAGGAACGCTTTTGAAAATTGGCAATGGCCGATTGCCTGAAGATAGTATCCCAGATATTATTGCGAAAAAAGATCGTAATGCAGCAGGACCTACAGCACATCCTGAAGGACTTTATTTGTATGAAGTGAAATATGAATAAGAGGTTGTGACAGAAGTGGTCAGCTTCAAGAAATAAGAAGGAATTTACGAAAATTACTTCTCAAAATTTTGCAAAATTTCGGCTTATTTTCGAAGGAGCTACTTCTGGAACACCGTGAATCAGAGGTTGTGAAAAAGCTGCCCTGCATCAAGTAATAAGAACAACCAAACAAAAATAGCTCGTCATATTTTTCGTTTGGTTGGGCTTATTACCGCAGATGCAAGCTTTTGAACACCGTTTAAGGAAGAGGTTGTGAAATCAGCGTTTTGACCTGAGTATTAGAGAAACAAACGGAAAAATAGTTCCTCATATTTTGCCGTTTGTTGAGCTAATACCGAAGGTCAGCTGATTGAACACCGTTTAAGAAAGAGGTCGTGAGCCTGTCATTTAACTCTGAGTCACAAGTAACAATTTCAAAAAACAGCTTCTCATCTTTGATGAATATCGTGACTTGTGGACGAGGCGTTGATAAGTGAATCATCTTTTTGTTACCTATTTTTTCTGTAACCAAAAAACGATGGAACGTTGTTTTGATTGCCCTTAATGAGGACAGTCGGAACAGGTTTGTCATTTTTATATTTAAATGGCACAAATTTTTCTAATTATTTGTCATTTAGCGCTGAAAATTTTTGCTATTTATCTAAAAAAGTGATAACTACTTAAGATGAAGCAGAATATTTACGCCATACGGCATACAACCGCGAAAAATATAAAAAAAAGAAAACGATTGAACGCGTTTTTGCAGTCGCAAAGGAAAAGCATGGAATGCGCTACATCAAGTATCGAGACTTGGAAAACAATCAGGTGTATACGCTGATTGTTTTTGCTGCAATGAATCTGAAAAAGTTGTCCACTTGGCAGTTGGAACATATGTCTTCATATCTTTTATTATACAAAAATAGCAAAAGCACCAGTCTACACTCTTAGTAAAGAGGAAACTGATCCTTTTGTCTACATTCTTAAAGTACTTAAACTAAGTACTTTATTTTACTCTTTAGGATTGATACAGTAGCATCTATCCCTTTATTAATAATCTTTTATTTTTTTAAATAAAGATGTTGTCTCCATCTTCAGGCACTAAAACTTTTTCGGAAATTCCTTTTTCTTTATTGAAAGACTTTAATTCTTCTCTTGACAGTCCCCAATGGTTTACAGCTTCCATATGAACGGCAATAATTGTGGAATCTGGTATTGCTTTATGCAATTCATATAAATCGTCTTTCCCCATAATAAGAGATTCTCCAACTAAAAAATGATTATCTCCAGCATTTGCTACTATGATTTCTGGATTATACTGATCAATAGTTTGTTTAACAGCTTCATACCAAACTGTATCTCCTGTAAAGTATAGTGTCTTCTCAGTCGAATGTTTGAAAACAATACCGCAAACATTACCTACATAATTCAAGATTTCTCCTCTGCCATGTTTGCCTTTTGTTTTAACCAATTGTATAGATTCAAAAACTGTGTCTTCTCGTAGTACCTCCACATTTTTAAAACCATATAGTCGAATTTCATTCGCATCATTTTCATCTTGCACAAATAATTTTATTTCTTTAGGTAGGACCTCTTTCGCTATATCGTCCCAATGATCTAGATGTAAATGTGTTACAATAACAGCATCAATACCGTTGATAATATCTTCGACTGGCATTGGCAAATCAACTAGAGGATTCATTTGATCTTTTCTTGGTGATGGAAAAGGACCTTTCGAAATAAATGGTGGAAGTGTTCCTTTTTCCGCTAACATTGGATCAATTAAAAATTTTTTACCTCCATAGTCTAAGATAGCTGTTGCATTACGAATGTGATGTATATTCATAAACGTTGTCTCCTTTTTGTTGATATGAAATATTTTTAGTATAATTCAATTCCATACAATAAATAAACCGAACAAAAAAAGTCTTTTACTATTTTTACTTAATTTATGAAAGGTTGTTTACCATGTTAGACCAAACAGATATAAATATCATTGAGGAACTATCAAAAAATAGTCGAATCACAATGAAAGAACTTGGAGAAAAAGTACATTTGACTGGACCCGCTGTCTCGGCGAGAGTGACAAAACTAGAGGAAAGTGGAGTTATTGAAAATTATACAGTAAAATTAAATATGGAAAAGCTAGGGTTTTCGATTCACGCTTTTTTAATTATAATTACGCAAAATTTAAATCATAAACCCTATTTATCATTTATTAAAAATCATGAAAAATTCTTGATTAGAAATTATAAGATTAGTGGAGGGGGCTGTTATCTTTTGGAATGTAGATTTACTTCAAAAAAATCAATGAACAGCTTTTTGGAACAGCTTAATGAATATGCGAATTATAAATTATCTATTGTTATAGATTAATAATAAAACTAGCAGATGGTAAAAATACTAATATGCGAGACACACATTCAACCATAACTATATAACTTATCAATTTAAAACTAAACTGATGGAAACAAGTAAGGCAAAAACATTTATATTTTGCCCTACTTATTTTTTTAATTAAATTCATTGATGATTCATATTTAGAAAATTCTATGAAGGCCAAATGAGTATCCTGTCACTTTTTTAGATAAATAGCAAAAATTTTCAGCGTTAAATGACAAATAATTAGAAATATTTGTGCCATTTAAATATAAAAATGACACCAAGTATATCATGAACGCACAAAAAGACCAACAGGGTATACCCTGTTGGTCTAAATAAATGTCAAATTCCGTTCTCAACTGTGCATATTCATTCTATGTTCCATGTACCCCATTATCCTCCTGAATACTCATTCCAATGTTAGTTAATTTTTCTAATTCTTCTACGCTTAGATAAGCGCCATATTTTACAATTTCCTCATCAATGACAATAATCGGTAAACTTTTCAAATCTTTTGTCTGCAACAAGTTAAGAATTTTAGGGTTGCTAATAAAAGGCAAGATAGAGTCACTTAAAAAATATAAATTTGTTTCTATCTGTTTATTCTTAATCCGATTATAAAACTCTTTTAGCATCGTATCCTCATGTAATGATTGAAAAACGAAGAGTCCTTCATCATCACTTCTATTTAAGACATAGTAAGAAATTATCATTTTCCTATTGTCAATCCTCCCGCAGTGCAAGAGACTGACCCTACACCAAATGTATTATAAACTTGCATAGCTAATTTTACACTGTAATATTGTCTTTTCCCAGTAAATGTAAAATACATTCCTCCACCATAACCATAAGAATTAGCTAGATTTACTGTTTGAGTATATGATTTTGCACTACCTAAACTCAAGCGTGTAGAAATACGATACATCGCCGAATTGGGACTTGTTATAATATATTCTGTCCGCCCCTGCGTATTAGTAATTTTTTTAGTAGATGCGGTTAACCGCAATACATTTGCAGAAAAACGTGTTTTCGGATCTTGAGGCTCTATCTTTTGAGTGTAAAAAGTATCTTTATCACTAAATCCTTTGGATTTGAAGTAACTTTGTTCTTCTGGTGTTAATTGACTAAAAGTTTTTGCCATTTCACTTGTTTGTTCAACCATCGTGCTAGCTTTAACTATATTTCCAGAAGTCCCAATACCAATAAAACCAAATAACAGAATAAAAAGTGCGCTAAATAATTTTTTCATAGTAATCACTTCCTAATTCATTAAATTTTGAGGAAAACGCTTTCTCAATCTCGATTATACATCTCCTTTTAAAAATGTACACCGTTATTTTTTTGAATATTCAGACTTTTTCTTGTTCTTGATAAATGCAACAGATGAAATATTAAGTGTAAATAAAGTTTTTTATACTGTACCAGCTGAAAAGATGTCTCGTGTCAGTTCGGATATTAACACAATAACTAGTAGAATAGGTCTGACTAAAGCAATGCATATGGTACTAAAATACAATCAAGAAGATCCTCCTGTGCCTAAAACCTATGAAGCAATTGACTTAATTATTGTCGATGAAATTGATCGTTTAAAGCTTCAGCATTTAGAACAGCTAAGAGATATTTACGATAGAAATGATCTGGCAATGGTTCTTATCGGTATGCCTGGTATTGAAAAAAGATTGTCTCGTTATCCGCAGCTTTACTCTCGCATAGGATTTGCACATGAATTTGATAACCTTAGTAAGGACGAAACACATCATATTTTGGAATACAAATGGGCAGATTTAGGAATTGATATCAAGCTAGAAGATTTTTCTGATTATGAGGCTATCACAACTATCATTAAGATCACAAAAGGAAATTTTAGGCTTATTCATCGTTTATTTGCGCAGATTGATCGGATTTTAAGAATCAATCAAATGGATAAGATCACTGTAGAAGTTGTCGAAGCAGCAAGAGATAGTTTAGTCATAGGTATATAAAAAACCACCAAAAATCAGGTGGTTTTTGTCATTTAAAGATTGAAATTTTTGCCATTTAAATAGAAGAGTGACACAGATTCCATCGTTTCTTTATTTTCTTCGTCTTCTTCTGTGTGTATTTCGCGGTTTTTCTTCTATTGCTGGATCAATCGTGCCATAAAAGGGGCGATTGCGGTCAAGGTACCAGACATAAAGAATAAACAATGCAATACATAGGACAAAAAGGATTGCACCTATCGTAAATCCTTCAGGCAAGTAACTGAAAGTGACAGTATGTTTACCTGCTGGAACTTTTATCATCAAGAATGCGTCTTTGAAATTGCTGACCTTGACTGGTTTCCCATCAATTTTAGCTTTCCATCCTTTGTCATAAGGAATAGTTGTCACCAACATGGAATCTTCAGCGGTATTTACAGTCCCAGAAGCTTTTCTGCCAGTGGCTTCCATTTCGACACCTTTTTCTTTGATCTGATTCATTGCGGCTTGATAGGCTACAACATCTAGACCAACGACTTTAGGCTCCATGAAACTTACTTCTTTCGTTCCATAAAAACTTGCAGTAAATGTCACTGTTGTCTCTTGAGGATAATAGCCAAGATCATAGTATTGACCAGAAATGTTGATTTGCGTTTTTCGCGATGTACCATTGACAGTGATCGTCGCACTAGAACTTTCTAATTGTGCAAAATTGGTTGGGAACAAACTTAAGTAAGCTTGTGTATTTGCAGGCACATGGACTTCCCAAGTGAGCTCTTTTGGCTGGTTATCTGCTGTTTCTGAGTAAGTGACGCCAGTCGTTGTCTTTGTGATCGTCGTATTCAACTGATTCTTCAAAGTAGGTGTATAGAATGTAAAATACTGTTCATTTAAACCAGACAATGTATTGATCAAGTTTGTCTGACTGGTCAAATTATCTGTCACTGGCTGCTCAACATCATTAACGGACAACGGTGCAGTAAATGCTAGTGGCAATGCATTGACATTCTGATACAGTGTATAGTCGCCACTTTGACCAGCTTGGCGGAAGCCATATTTACTGAACGTGCTTTCGTTTTTAGAAATGTTATATTTGATTCCTGTAAGCCCATCCATTAGCAAAGTATTATTGTTATAACGGATATTCAAATTTGTCCCTCTTGAACGGAAACCTAATTTATCCAGGTAAGAGGAAGAATTACGATTTCTTATAGAAGAAAACAAACTGATACCACTGTAACCATAGTTGATCGAATCGTTTGCAGATACTGGATCCAGATTTTCCAAGCGGTAAAACGAGTCGGAATCTTTTTTTGTTTCATTTACAAGAGCTTTCAAGTCAGGATAAGGATCAGTATATAAACTGCGGGAAGCATAATTCCAATCATCAAGAATGCCATGGATCATACTGTTCGTATTGACCAGTGCTTCAGCAGACATGATCAATAATAACAATATACTCAGATGATTGAATGAAAGTTTTTTATGCTGATAAAATCCCACAGCAAAAGCATAAATCCCTAAGAAAACCACTGTCAATACAAAGGAAGTCATCGTCACATAGGTGTAGCTTCCTTCAGGTTTGATGCCCCATGCCACCGCAAAGAGAGCAGCTACGACCAAAATGATTCCTAACAACAGCCCACGATCGTCTTGTTCTATCTTTTCCCATCCTTTTCCTGCAAGCAGGAGCACTAAGAAAGAGAACAGATAGGCATAACGGAATAAAAACATATTCGGTGCATGCATACCATGCCAGAACAAATTCAATGGAACAAGATAGAAACTTGCGATAAGTATGGCGAAAAGACTGCCGTACAAAAATTTATTTTTCAACGGTACTTTCCGACTGGCAAAATAAAACAGACAGAGGACTAATGGTAGCAGACCTGCGTAAACGAACGGAATCGATCCGTATTTTGTCGTGTCATAAACACCAATCATATTTTTCATGATTAGATCCAGATAAGAAGTCGCTTCTGTTTTCAACGTAGTGATCTGACTCAGTGCCTCGCCATTTGACCGAAGATCCAGCACTGCTGGCAATACAATGATCATTGAAGCGCCGCCTGCCAGTAAAGAAGTGATACCATAAGGAACAATCGTTTTTTTATATTCTGACCAGTTTGTCAATAGACGGGCGATAAAATATAAGAAAGAAAATACGCCAATCATAAAACCCATATAAAAACTGGATAAAAACAAGAGTAAATAACTGATAAATAAAAGTTTCGGCCGTTTAAGATCCATAACACGATGAATCCCCAAAATCACTAATGGAAGATAAACAAATGCATCCAGCCACATGATGATCTCCGAATGTGCAGTGATAAATGAGATCAATGCGTAACTGACGCTAAGTGCAACATGCCCCCAGCGAGGAATCTTGAACGTACGTGCAAGAAACCAAAAAGCCAATCCGGCACAGCCGACCTTAAGCAAAGTCAGAACATACAGTGCATCTGGCATCATCTGGTTTGGAAAAAAGAACACCAGTGGCGTGAAGATCCCGCCTAGATAGTAAGAAATTAAAGATAAATAATTCAATCCTAGAGAAGCATTCCATGTATAAAAAATACTTTGCTTTCCAAGAAGAACATTTCGGAAGCTGGCATGAAAATTAGAAAACTGTGAAAAGGCATCACTTGCCAAAATACTTCTGCTGCTTCCAGGATAGATCCCGATACTTAGATAAACAAGTGCTAAAATCAAAAACGGAATCAGGAAACTAGCTGCTGCGTAGCGTCCGTTTTCTCTAAAGAATGACTTTAAATTTTTTTTCATATTTATTTTCCACCAAATTTCTATGAAGTTGTATTCAGTTTATCATATCCTTGTTTTTCTCTGCTTAAAAAGAGTCTAGTTTTCACAAAAAAATAAAATTTAGAATAAATAACTTCATAATTTGTTCGTATAACAAAAATAAACGCAAAAAAAGGGTAGGAATCAAAAGTCCCACCCTTAAAAATTTTTATTAAATAAAAAACCGTTCACTATCTGAACGGTCCAAGTATCATTCAATTAAACGCGTTCAACTTTTCCTGATTTCAAAGCACGAGTTGACACCCAAACTTTTTTAGGTTTTCCGTCGACCATAACGCGAACTTTTTGTAAGTTAGGTTTAACAGTACGTTTTGTTGAGTTCATAGCGTGTGAACGGTTGTTTCCACTTTTTGTCTTGCGACCTGTAAAGTAACAAACTTTTGCCATGGTAATTTCCTCCTTTGCCTTGATTTGGAGCAATAGAATAATTCAGCTCATACCAGACTAACATATCATATAGAATGGAAATTTGCAAGTACATTTTCATAGATACAATTGACAATTGAGAAGAATAATTGTAAATTAAACAAGGTTATACCTGAAATTTTGCAAGGTTTTTGAGTACTTTGGGTAACTGCCTTTTATTTCAAGTTGCGCTATGATAAAATATGATAGAAGAAAAATGGGAGTTTTTTACCCGTTAAGGAGGCTCATTCATGGCTGTAAAAATTCAAACGTCAGCTGGAACCATTGAAATTACCAATGATGTAATTGCAACAGTTGTTGGTGGCGCCGCGACAGATGTGTTCGGTGTTGTAGGAATGGCCAGCAAAAATCAAATTAAAGATAATATTACTGAGATTTTGCGTAAAGAAAATTACTCAAGAGGAGTAGTTGTCCGCCAAGAAGATAATGGTATTGCTGTAGATGTTTATACGATTATCAGCTATGGTACGAAAATCTCTGAAGTTTCCCGCAACGTCCAAGAAAAAGTGAAATACAATCTAGAGGCATTATTAGGCGTAACTGCCAATTCAGTTAATGTCTTTGTACAAGGTGTTCGTGTACTGCCAGACTAGGCAGGAGACTGGCTGGTAACTCAGCAGTCGATCTGAAGGAGGATTATCTAGGTGAGTGTAACAGAAATAAGTGCAAGCCAGTTCCAGGAAATGGTCCAGGCAGGTGCGAATCGTCTGCAAGTAAATGCAGAATACGTCAATTCATTAAATGTATTCCCTGTGCCAGATGGCGATACGGGAACAAATATGAATCTATCTATGACTAGTGGAGCTAAGGCAGTAGTAGATTCAACCTCAGAAAAAGTAGGAGAATTAGCAGCAATGCTTTCAAAAGGATTGCTGATGGGTGCGCGCGGAAATTCCGGCGTTATTTTGTCTCAATTGTTTCGTGGATTTTCTAAGCAAATTCCAGATGTTGTCTCATTAAATGCTTCCGATCTTGCTGCAGCCTTCACTCATGGAGTTGAAACTGCGTATAAAGCAGTAATGAAACCAGTAGAAGGAACGATTTTGACAGTAGCTAGAGAAGCAGCGAAAGCTGGAGAAAAGAAAGCAAAAAGTACTGATGATGTCGTTGAAGTAATGACAGCTGTTGTAAAAGGGGCAAAGCGTGCTTTAGCTAAAACTCCAGACTTGCTTCCAGTCCTAAAAGAAGTCGGTGTCGTAGACAGTGGAGGGCAAGGACTGCTGTTTGTTTATGAGGGCTTTTTAAGTGCATTGAATGGAGAATTCCAAGCGGATGAAACATATGAACCTTCTCCAGCAGAAATGGATGATATGGTCAATGCAGAACATCATCGCAGTGTCCAAGGTCAAATGGCGACAGAAGATATCCATTTTGGTTACTGTACAGAAATCATGGTAAAAATCGGAGAAGGACCTACAGTCGATAGTACATTCGATTACGAAGAATTCCGTAACTATTTAGATGGTATAGGAGATTCTTTACTTGTGGTCAATGATGACGAGATCATCAAAGTCCACGTGCATACAGAAAACCCAGGAGAAGTCTTGAATTATGGACAAAAATTCGGTTCATTAGTCAAAATCAAAGTCGACAACATGCGCTTGCAGCATGAGACGATTTTGGAACACGATGAAGAAGTGAACGAGTTTGCGAAAAAAGAAACACCACGTATCCCGTATGGTATCGTAGCGATCGCTGCTGGTAAAGGCGTCCAAGAGCTGTTTGAAAGTTTAGGCGCTAATTATGTTATCAGTGGTGGGCAAACAATGAATCCAAGTACGGAAGACATTGTTAAAGCGATTCAAGAAGTAAACGCAGATAAAGTGATTGTCTTGCCAAACAATAAGAACATCTTCATGGCAGCTGATCAAGCAGCAGAAGTAGCAGATATCCCAGTAGCAGTTGTTCCTTCAAGAACGATTTCCCAAGGATTGACAGCTATGCTTTCATTCAATGATCAAGCTTCTTTAGAAGAAAACAAAGAAACGATGACAGAAATGTTGTCTAGCGTTGTGAGCGGTCAAGTCACTCACGCGATCAGAGATACCTCAATTGACGGTGTAGAGATCAAAGAAGGAGACTTTTTGGGCATGATCGATGGAAAAATCCTGATCTCTAACCCAGATATCACAGCAACAGCGTTAAGTACACTAGAACAAATGATCAATGAGGACACAGAGATCGTAACGATCTTGGCAGGTGATGAAGGAACAGTTGAACAAGCAAATGAATTTGCTGAGAAACTAACAGAAAAACATCCTGATTTGGAAATCGAGATCCACCAAGGAGATCAGCCTGTCTATCCTTATCTATTTTCTGCTGAATAATTTCTGTGTCAGAATATCTTTCTAACACAGTATTCATTCATAAAAGGCCTTCGGTTAGTGATCAGGTATGATCGCTGACCAAGTCCTTTTTTTGTTAAAGGAGGGAGGAAAAATTTATGCGTTCTTTAGATGATCCAATCACTATGCTGGCAGGAGTCGGAGAAAAAAGAGCAGCTAGTCTTGCCAGCTTGGGCATCCAAACGATTGAAGACTTACTGACTTATTATCCTTTCCGCTACGAAGATATTCAGGAAAGAAATCTAAACGAGATCCAAGATCAAGAAAAGGTTACTTTGAAAGGAATCGTAGTCTCGCCTCCTGTGATGAATCGATTTGGTTATAAAAAAAGCCGATTGCAATTTCGTATGATGCAAGAACATGATGTGTTCAACGTTTCTTTTTTTAATCAACCTTATCTAAAAGAAAAAGTCATTTTATCGGAGGAAATCGCCGTATACGGTAAATGGGATGCAAAGCGTAAAGCATTGAACGGGATGAAGATTTTAGGTTCTCAAACAATGGATGACTTTTCGCCGATATATCACGTCAACAAATCAATTCGTCAAACGACATTAGTTGATCTAATCAAAAAAGGGTTTCAAGAATACGGCACATTGATTGAAGAAAATCTGCCAAACAACCTTGTGGAGAAATATCGACTGCTTGACCGAGCTTCTGCTGTAAGAAGTATGCATTTTCCAAAAGACCACGAAGAAAACCATCAAGCCAAACGACGTGTCGTTTTTGAAGAGTTCTTTTTATTTCAAATGCGTCTTCAAGGATTGAAAAAAGCAGAAAAAGCAGAAACGAATGGTTTGGAGATCCTTTATGATGTCCAAAAATTGAAAGAATTTACTCAAAAGCTACCTTTTGAACTGACAAATGCACAAAAACGTGTAACGAATGAAATCTGTCGGGATCTTCGCAGTCCGCAGCATATGCAGCGACTTTTGCAGGGAGATGTAGGTAGCGGAAAAACAGTGGTTGCCGCGATTGCGTTATACGCTACCGTTACAGCAGGTTTCCAAGGTGCGTTGATGGTGCCTACAGAAATCTTGGCACAACAACATATGGAAAGCTTGCAACAGCTGTTTGATCCCAATGAAGTAACCATCGCATTGCTTACGGGGTCAACGAAAGCAAAAGAACGTCGTGAGCTCCTTGAAAAACTAGAGCAAGGGGAAATTAACATCGTGATCGGCACACATGCATTGATCCAAGATGGAGTCGAATTTCAGAATTTAGGTCTAGTTATTACGGATGAGCAGCACCGTTTTGGCGTGAACCAGCGGAAAGTACTTCGTGAAAAAGGCTGGCGACCAGATGTCTTATTTATGACAGCGACTCCGATTCCTAGAACATTAGCTATTACAGCATATGGTGAGATGGATGTATCTATCATTGATGAACTTCCAGCTGGACGTATCCCGATCGAAACACGCTGGGTAAGAACACCTCAATTGGACAGTGTACTGGATTGGACGAAAAAAGAACTGGCAAGAGGACATCAAATGTATGTCATCTGTCCGCTGATTGAAGAATCAGAAGCATTAGATGTAAAAAATGCAGTGGAAATCTATGAAAAACTTCGTGAACTATTTGCACCAAAATATGAAGTTGGCTTGTTACATGGTAAAATGAAGAATCAGGAAAAAGAAGTAATCATGGAAGCCTTCAAAGACAACCAGATGCAGATATTAGTTTCGACTACTGTAATTGAAGTAGGGGTAAACGTGCCGAACGCGACCGTCATGCTGATCATGGATGCGGATCGATTTGGATTGGCACAGCTGCATCAACTTCGTGGACGTGTTGGACGCGGAAGTGATGCTTCCTACTGTATCTTAGTTGCTAATCCTAAAAATGAACTAGGTGTGGAACGGATGAAAATCATGACAGAGACCACCAATGGTTTTGTACTAAGCGAAAAAGATCTGGAATTACGTGGTCCTGGTGAAGTATTTGGCTTCCGTCAATCTGGTCTGCCTCAATTTGCGATTGCTGACTTGGTGACGGATGGAAATGTTTTGGAGGTAGCCAGAGAAGAGGCTGCAGCCCTTTGGCAGATAAAGGATTGGCAGATGCTTCCTGAGTATCAGCCTTTAGCGCAAAGCCTCCAAATAGAAAATCAGGATAATCGTTATTTCGATTAGCAGACTGTGCTATACTTTATACTGATGACGGAAAAAGGAGTGGAAACAATGAAAATTGCCGTAGATGCAATGGGCGGAGATCACGCACCTCAAGCAATTGTAGAAGGCGTGGCTTTAGCGCAGCAAGATTTTCCAGAAGTAGAATTCTTACTTTACGGAAAAGAAGCAGAAATCAAGAAATACTTAACAAATGAAAAAAACATCACGATTATCCATACAGACGAAAAAATCAATAGTGATGATGAGCCAGTAAAAGCAATTCGACGAAAAAAGACTGCATCAATGGTCCTTGCTGCACAAGCAGTGAAAAACGGTGAAGCAGATGCTGTATTTTCAGCAGGGAATACAGGCGCGCTACTAGCAGCAGGGTTGTTCATCGTAGGACGTATCAAAAATATCGAACGCCCTGGCTTGATGTCTACCTTGCCAGTAGTAGGGAAAGAAGGTGCCGGTTTCGATATGCTGGATCTTGGCGCTAACGCAGAAAACAAACCAGAACATTTGTTGCAATACGGTATTTTAGGTTCTTTTTATGCACGTAAAGTCCGAGGTATCGGACGTCCTCGTGTCGCACTCTTAAACAACGGAACAGAAGCAACAAAAGGTAGTGAAGTGACGAAAAAAGCCTATGAACTCCTTCAGAATGAAACAAGCTTGAATTTTATTGGAAACGTAGAAGCTCGTGAGCTACTCAATGGTGTGGCTGATGTAGTGGTCACAGATGGATTTACAGGCAACGCTGTTTTGAAATCTATTGAAGGAACAGCAATGAATATGATGAATCTATTAAAATCTGCTATTCTAAATGAAGGGATCAAAGGAAAAATGGGCGCTATGCTTTTAAAAGACGGCTTACGTTCTTTGAAAGCAGAAATGGATTATTCCAAACATGGCGGTGCCGTTTTGTTTGGCTTGAAAGCACCAGTCATTAAAACTCATGGAGCAACAGGCCCCGATGCTGTTCGCTATACGATCCGCCAAATCCACACAATGCTTGAGACAGATGTAGTTGGACAATTAGTCGAACAATTTGAAAAAAGCGAAGAATAGTATTTGGATATCTGAAGCAATCCGTTCCATTGAAAAAAAGGTGGACATTCCTGAAAAATGCCAGTAAAATTAGCCATGGTGTAGGTAATTGACAAGTGTATGATTCTTGGAGGTGAAAAAGTTGACTCGCGAAGAAGTATTTAACAAAGTAGCGAAAATTATTTCAAATCATTTTGAGATAGATACCGATAAAGTGACGGATGAATTGAACATCAAAGATGATTTAAAAGCTGATTCAATTAGTATTATGGAATTCGTTTTAGAGCTTGAAGATGAATTCGGTACGGAAATTTCAGATGAAGACGCTGAACAAATTGAAACAGTCGGTGGCGCAGTAGATTATATCAGCAGCCATCTTAAATAATTTCAAATAAAAGCAAAGAAGGATAAAAAGCTGCATACAGCTTTTTATCCTTCTTTTTTTAATCTTTTTGACACGTAAAAGTCATTTTTCTGATAATTCTGGCGATAAACAGAAATTATGTTGCAAAGTAAAGCGGTTTTCTATATAATTATTAATAATTCATTACACAAAGATAAGAATAACCTTTGTTATAAAACGCTTTATTCTGTGTAATGTCCTTTTTTATTAAGAAAAACTTCCATTTAGGAAGCAGAGAGGGGTATTCGATTGTCCGATAACCAATTATTAGAAGTTCAGAACCTACATACAGGATTCCGACTCAAAGATGACTATTACGATGCAGTAGATGACGTTTCATTTACTTTAGACAAAAACGAGATTTTAGCAATCGTTGGGGAATCTGGGTGCGGGAAAAGTACCTTGGCTACTACGATTATGGGATTACTTGATCCTAATAACACAAAAATTACAGGTGAGATTTTATATAACGATCTGAATTTAATCGACCTGAACGAAACGCTCTATAATAAAATCCGCGGAAATGATATCGGAATGATTTTCCAAGATCCGTTGTCTGCATTAAATCCTCTCATGAGAATCGAAGACCAGATCAAAGAAGGACTTTCCTATCACACAAAGATGAATGCAGAACAGCGTCAAGCTCGTGCACTAGAATTGCTAGAACAAGTAGGGATTCCTAATCCTGCGAGAGTTGGACGCCAATATCCCCATGAACTATCAGGCGGTATGAGACAACGTGTCATCATCGCAATCGCAATCGCCTGCAAACCTCCAATCGTCATTGCAGATGAACCGACGACAGCCCTAGATGTAACCATCCAAGCACAGATTCTTGATTTACTGAAAGACCTTCAGGAAGAAACAAAAACAGGGATCATCTTGATCACTCATGACTTAGGAGTCGTAGCAGAAATGGCTGATCGAGTGGCAGTGATGTATGGCGGACAGTTCGTTGAAGTAGCAGGTGTAAAAGAACTGTTTGATCATCCTAAGCATCCTTATACACGCTCTTTACTGAACTCTATACCACAAGAAGGAAATCATGATGCAGAACTCCATGTGATCGAAGGTGTCGTTCCTTCTCTGAAAAACATGCCTCGTAAAGGTTGTCGGTTTGCACCACGTATTCCATGGATACCAGCAAGCGATCATGAAGAAGAGCCTATCCTTCATGAAGTCGCACCGAACCACTTGGTACGTTGCTCCTGCTATAAGCATTTCCACTTTAGAGACGAAAAAGGAGAGGTGTAGATGACAGAATTAATCACAATCAAAGACCTGAAAGTTCATTACCCTATTCGCAGTGGATTCTTCAATCGAGTAACGGATCATGTATATGCTGTAGATGGTGTGGATTTTATTATCGAAAAAGGAAAGACATATGGTTTAGTGGGAGAGTCTGGCTCTGGAAAATCTACTACGGGAAAAGCCGTTGTGGGATTAGAAAAGGTGACAGCCGGACAAATCATGTATGAAGGAAAAGATGTAACGAAGCGAAGCAACCGCAAAAAAATGGGTTATAACAAGGATGTGCAGATGATCTTCCAAGATTCAATGTCCAGTTTGAATCCTAAAAAGCGAGTGTTGGATATCATTGCTGAACCCATCCGAAATTTTGAACGGTTAAGCGATCAAGAAGAAAAGAAAAAGGTAAAAGGACTGCTAGATATCGTTGGGATGCCGGAAGATGCGCTATATAAATATCCTCATGAATTTTCAGGCGGACAACGTCAACGTCTAGGAGTAGCCCGTGCTGTTGCTACCAATCCAAAACTGATCGTAGCCGATGAACCTGTATCTGCTCTGGATCTATCTGTTCAAGCGCAAGTATTGAATTTCATGAAACGAATCCAGCAAGAATACGGCCTCAGCTATTTATTCATTTCACATGATTTAGGTGTAGTAAAACACATGTGCGACAATATCGCAATTATGTACAAAGGTCGATTTGTAGAAATCGGTACAAGAGAAGACATTTATAATGACCCGCGACATATCTATACGAAACGTCTGCTTTCAGCTATTCCGCAAATCGATGTAGAAAATAGGGAAAGCCACAAAGAAAATCGACGAAGAGTAGAACAAGAGTATATCCAAAACCAAAAAGAATACTATGATGCGACTGGTCGAGTCTACGATTTGCGTACGATCACAACTACACACAAAGTGGCGTTGAAAGATGGAGGTGCAAGCTAATGTGGAAAACGATTCTGCGACGTGTTTTATTGATGATCCCGCAAGTTATTATTTTAAGTGTTCTGATCTTCTTATTAGCCCAAGCGATGCCGGGGGATCCATTTACCGGTTTGATCAATCCAAATCAGGATCCGGCAGTGATCGAACAGATGCGACAAGCAGCTGGCTTGAATGACCCATGGTATGTCCAGTACTTCCGTTGGATCGGAAATGCTTTGCAAGGCGATTTTGGTCAAAGTTTCTTATACAAACGCTCTGTTGCTGACTTGATCGGCGAACGGATCATCAACACTTTATATCTATCGATCTTGACAGTTGTCCTTACTTATTTGATTGCTGTGCCTCTGGGGATGCTTGCTGGCCGGTATCAAAATTCAATCTTGGATAAGATTGTCGTAATCTACAACTTCTTTAGTTTTGCTGTTCCTTTATTTATCTTCGGCTTGATCATGCTATTTGTTTTTGGTTATCGTTTAGGCTGGTTCCCAACAAGTGGATCACAAACACTAGGTTTGCAAGGTGGATTTATCACTCAATGGATAGACCGTTTGAAATATATTCTGTTACCATCAATTACCCAAGCATTTTTGGCGACTGCCGTCACAATCCAATATCTGCGAAGTGAAGTAATCGATTCGAAATCGCTCGATTTTGTCAGAACAGCCCGTTCCAAAGGGGTACCGACGAATAAAGTATTCAGTCGACATATTTTCCGAAATGCAGCGTTGCCGATGGCTTCTCAAATGGGGTATGAAATCACTTCGTTGATTGCTGGTTCTGTAGTTATCGAAAAGATTTTTGGTTATCCGGGAGTCGGAAAACTATTTATTGATTCCATCGGCCAACGGGACTATACCGTGATCACATCCTTAGTATTGATTTTAGGAATCGCGACGCTAGTGGGGACATTACTTTCAGATATCATCATGAGTATCGTTGACCCGCGTATTCGGATTCAATAAAACCAATCAGAAAGGAGAATGGATCGATGAGTGAAAAAAACAATACAGCAGTTCAAGAAAGTATTCCTCCTATGGGGATACGAATGATTGCTCGAGAATTTAAAAAAGATAAAATTGCTATTTTTTCATTAGGTTTGCTAGTGGTTTTATTATTAGTGATCTTTATCGGTGCGATGCTGACCGATCAAGACAAAGTGATGTATGTTAGTATCTTCGACAAATACGCTGCACCAGGAACAGTTTCGACACAAGGACAAAAGTTCATTCTGGGAGCAGATGAAGGCGGACGTGATGTATTAGGACAATTGATCATAGGTGCTAGAAACTCTGTTACGATCGGATTTGCGATCACGATCCTTACTTCGATCATCGGGGTTGGATTAGGGATCATCTCTGGCTACTACGGAGGGATCATTGACAACATCTTGATGCGGATCGTTGATTTTATCATGATTCTACCGATCATGCTGATCATTATCGTCTTCGTATCGATTATTTCCAGATACAATGTCTGGTCCTTTATATTCATCATGAGTGCATTTTATTGGGTAGCTAAAGCCCGATTATTCCGAAGCAAGACATTATCTGAAGCAAGAAGAGATTATGTCAGTGCCTCAAAAACAATGGGAACCAATGATTTTAAAATCATGTTCCGCGAAATCATGCCGAATCTAAGTTCATTAATCATTACTAATTTGACGATGAACTTTGCGGCAAACATCGGTATCGAGACAACTTTGACTTTCTTAGGTTTCGGCTTGCCGGCAAATGTACCTAGTTTAGGTACATTGATCGGTTATGCAAGTAACGGAGAAGTCTTAGTGAATCGGCAATGGATCTGGTTACCCGCATCAATCCTTATTTTAGTTTTGATGTTGAGTATCAATTATGTTGGACAAGCATTCAAGCGTTCTGCAGATGCGCGCCAACGGTTAGGCTAGTATAGAAGCGAAGGGGGAAATAGGAATGAAGAAAACGATTTTTGGATTTGCAGCGCTGATGTCTGCTGTCGTTCTTGCAGCATGCGGGGGCGGAGGTACAGATACCTCTGGAAACAACTCTGGAGGCAACGGCAATAACAAAGAGGAATTAACTTTTCCAATTGCAACAAAAAATAATGATGATGCAATCGAAGACGGCGAATTAGAAGCTGCGGTCGCAACGGACAGTCAGTTTAAAGGATTGTTCCAGTGGGAGTTTTACCAAGATTCATATGATGCAGCTTTTATGGCTCCTTCTCATGAACCGCTATTTGCAAACGATGACGATTTCAGAATCACAGACGACGGAGCTGCAACGCTTGATCTAGATGAAGATACGAAAAAAGCGACAATCAAAGTAAAAGACAACGTCAAATGGTCAGATGGTGAAGATGTAACGGCGGACGATGTGATTTTCCCTTACGAAATCATTGGGAATAAAGATTACACTGGTATCCGTTATGACGACACTTTCCGTAACATCGTAGGTATGGAAGAATATCATGATGGAAGTGCCGACACAATCTCCGGAATCAAAAAAATAGACGACAAAACAGTTGAAATCGAATATAAAGAAGTAAACCCAAGCATGCTTCAATCGGGTGGTGGTATTTGGTCATATGCAGCACCAAAACATACGTTAGAAGGTGTAGCAATCAAAGATATGGAATCAAGCGATCAAGTACGTAAAAATCCAGTGACTTTTGGCCCTTATTACATGAGTAATATCGTTGCAGGAGAATCAGTAGAATACTTGCCAAACGAGCACTACTGGAATGGTACGCCTAAATTGAAAAAGATCACGATGAAATCTGTACCGATGGCAAGTGCAACTGAAGCATTGAACTCTAAATTATATGATATGATTTTCCAAATGCCAACAGATACTTACGATACCTATAAAGAAATTGCTGGCTATACAAACTTAGGCCGTGAACAAACTTCTTATACTTATCTAGGATTCAAGTTAGGTAAATGGAATGCAGATACAAAGAGTGTGGAATACAATCCAGATTCAAAAATGGCTGATAAATCATTACGTCAAGCAATGGGCTATGCATTAGATAATAATGCAGTAGGTGAGCGTTTCTATGCAGGTTTGAGAAGCAATGCGACTTCATTGATTCCTCCAGTATTCCAGTCATACCATGATGATGAGATGAAAGGATTCACACAAGATCTAGACAAAGCGAAAAAACTATTAGATGATGCTGGCTACAAAGATGTGGATGACGATGGTTTAAGAGAAGACAAAGATGGAAATAAACTAACAATCAACTTTGCTTCGATGTCCGGTGGGGAAACAGCGCAACCATTGGCAGATTACTATATCCAACAGTGGAAAGAAATCGGTTTGGATGTCCAATACACAACAGGTCGTCTGATCGAATTCAATTCTTTCTATGATAAATTAGAAAACGATGATCCTGAAATTGATGTTTACCAAGCTGCTTGGAATACAGGAACTGATCCAAATCCAAGTGGACTATGGGGACCAAATGCTGCGTTCAACTACACTCGTTATGAATCAGAAGAAAATACAAAATTGATCAACGATATCAGTTCAAGCAAAGCATTTGATGAAGAGTACCAAAAAGAAGCATATCAAAAATGGCAACAATATGCATTTGAAGAAGCATTTGCGATTCCAACGTTGTTCCGTAATGAAGTATTGCCAGTCAACGACCGTGTCAAAGACTGGGATTGGTCTTATGATGTACCAAACCCATGGGCAAATGTTTCTGTTACAGCAGATTCACGTTCATAATCACTAAAAATGACCGAAAAAGGGCGATGTCCTTTTTCGGTTTTTTGATATTTTTCTGTTTATTTCTCTAATATTCAGGTCAAGGCGCTGATTTCATGACTTCTCCAATAAACGGTGTTCAAAGTCCAGTTTCTCGGTATTAAGTCAAATTTATGCAAAAATATGGAAAGCCATTTTCACAAAATTTTTTCTTCATACTCGAAACTAAACGAATTTTTCACAACTTCTCGTCAATCACTAGGATTATTAAAGCTTTACTTACCTTTTGACCGAACCATTTCAAATTTGACAAAAAACCAGTATAATAAGGAAGTATCGAAAAAATATCCATAAAAGGAATGTGGAAAATGGACAACCAGCTGACAAAAGAACTAAAAGAAAACTATAACATCGTTTTTCACGATCTAAATTTGCTTGAACAAGCTTTTACCCATTCATCCTATGTGAATGAGCATCGCAATCTGCAATTATCGGATAATGAGCGACTTGAATTTTTAGGAGATGCCGTTTTAGAACTGATGGTTTCTCAGTATTTATTCCGTTTATATCCTCATTTGCCAGAAGGAAAATTGACAAAAACACGAGCTGCGATCGTTCGCGAAGACAGCTTGTCGAAATTTGCCAAAGAATGTCACTTTGATCAATATGTTTTGTTGGGCAAGGGAGAAGAGAATTCAGGAGGACGTACGCGACCAGCATTGCTTTGCGACCTATTCGAAGCTTTTTTAGGCGCGTTATATCTTGACCAGGGATTCGACACGACCCATGCATTCATCGAAAAAGTGATTTTTCCTAAAGTCAAAGCAGGTGCTTTTTCACATGAGATGGATCATAAAACAAAACTACAAGAAGTCTTGCAAAAATCAGGTGATGTATCAATCGAATACCGATTGATCAATGAAGAAGGTCCAGCTCATGAACGAGTATTTTGGATCGAAGTTTATGTAGATGATCAATTGATTGGCACTGGACAAGGAAAATCGAAAAAATTAGCAGAACAAGCTGCGGCGGAAAATGCATTGGCAGCACTGTAAAAGTAAGTGAGGGAAAGCTTTGTATTTGAAACGAATTGAAATAGCCGGTTTTAAATCATTTGCAGACAAGACAGTCATTGACTTTGAAAATAGCGTCACAGCAGTGGTTGGACCAAATGGCAGTGGAAAAAGCAATATTACAGAAGCTATCCGCTGGGTATTAGGAGAACAATCTGCTAAAAGTCTGCGAGGCGGAAAAATGCCGGATATCATCTTTGCCGGTTCCGATACCCGTAAGCAGCTGAATATTGCAGAAGTCACAGTGATTTTAGACAATAGTGATCATTATCTGCCATTGGAGTACAATGAGATCAGTGTAACCCGCCGTTATCGACGGACTGGGGAAAGCGAGTTTTTCATCAATAAACAAAGCTGCAGATTAAAAGATATCCAAGAATTGTTCTTAGACTCTGGATTAGGAAAAGAATCGTTCTCAATCATTTCTCAAGGAAAAGTAGAAGCGATTTTCAGTAGTAAACCGGAAGACCGTCGTGGGATCTTTGAAGAAGCAGCTGGTGTCTTGAAATACAAGCAGCGGAAAAAGAAAGCAGAACAGAAGCTTTTTGAAACAGAAGACAACCTCAGCCGCGTCCAAGACATCATCCACGAATTGGAAGAACAGTTAACTCCTTTGGCCGCCCAGAGTGAGGCAGCAAAGGAGTTTTTACGGCTAAAAGAAACACTGACTCAAACCGATGTCTCTTTGATGGTTGCCGAAATCAAGACAGCAAAAAAAGATTGGGACAACAAACAAGCACAGCTTGCGAAATTCAATCTAGAATTAGGCAAACTATCTGAGTCGATCCAAGAACAAGAATCCATTTTGGCGAAGCAGCGTAAAGAAAATGCGCAAGCCGATCGTCTGATCGAAAAAAATCAGCAAGTATTATTAGATCTTTCGGAAAAACTGAAGCAGACAGAAGGACAAAAAGATGTTTTGCAGGAGCGGACAAAGCATACACAAAAAAGCTCGCAAGAATATCAAACTTCATTAGCAGAAGCACAAAAAAAGGTTAAACATTTTGAAAAGCTTCAAGAAAGCTTGTTGAAAGAAGTAGCAGAAAAAGAAACAGAAATCCAAAAAGCTGAAGCAAGTCTCATAAAAACACAGCAAGAATTAGAAAAATACCAAAAATCAACGAAAGAATTACTGGCAGAACTAAGAGATCAATATGTTGATTTGATGCAAGAGCAAGCAGCTGTAGGAAACGAACTGAAGTATCTAGAACGTCAATATGTACAAGAAACAGCAAAAAGTAAGCAGACGTTAGCCAAGCAATCGGAAGTAGAGGCATCAGTAGACCGATTGATCTTACAAAAAGAAGAATTGACACAAAAGCAGGCGCAGCTAAAATCATCTTTAACTGAAACAAAAGAGAAGTTAGAAATGATCCAACAAAACGGGAAAAAGTTCCAAGAAGCATTAGCAAAAGAACAGCCTAAAATGTATCAATTAATGAATCAAGTCCAGCAGCTACGTGCTCGTAAGAAAAGCCTTCAAGAAATCCAAGAAAACTATTTTGGTTTTTACCAAGGGGTTCGATTGGTCTTGCAGCATAAACAGCAGCTTTCGGGTATTGTCGGAGCAGTGGCTGAACTGATCGATGTTCCTGCAGATTTCACGTTAGCTATCGAAACAGCTTTAGGTGGGGCAGCCCAGCATGTCATCGTTGAAAATGAAAAAGATGCTCGGCAAGCCATCACGTATTTGAAACAGCAAAGAGGAGGAAGAGCAACATTCCTTCCACTGACGACAATCAAACCAAGACAATTACCGGCTCATATATTGACACAAGCAGCAGCTGTAGAAGGGTTTATAGGGATTGCCAGTGAACAAGTCAGTTATCCCGATCAAATCCAAACTGTGGTTCAAAACCTGCTAGGAACGATCCTTTTAGCCAAAGACTTAACTAGTGCCAATGCAATCGCGCAAACGATCCGCTATCAATATCGAGTGGTTTCCTTAGAAGGTGATGTGATGAATGCCGGAGGATCCATGACAGGTGGAGCGAATAAACGAGGAAACCAAGGCAGTTTGTTTGTACAAAATCAAGAATTGAAACAGTTGACTAGTGAATTTGAAGAAGCAGATAAACAACTCCAAGCACAAGAAAAAAAAGTTCAGGAGCTGCAACAAGAAACAGCTCGTTTAGCCGAAGAACAAGAAGTTTTGCGTACACGAGGCGAACAATTACGTTTTGAAGAACAAGAAGCGACAAATCAGCTGCAAAACATCATAAATGAACTTGAACGTTTTGAAAAAGAAAAGCAAATCTCAACTTTTGAGACACGTGAACTGCAGCAGTTTATCGAAGATTACGAAAAGCAAACGAACGAATTGAAAGACAAACAAACAGATCTTGAATCGCAACGACAAAAAATCGACGAAGAAATCAAATCGTTAAGTCAAGAAAGCGACCAGATGGAAGCCAGAAGAGCACAAGTACAAAGTCAAAAAGCACAAGAACAAGCAGATCTTGCTGTCTTGAAAGAGCAGTTTAATCATCTGCAGATCCAGCTCCGCGGTGCCCGAGTCCAAAAAGCAGAGGCAACCGAACGTCAAGAAGCGATAGAAAAGCAGTTGGCGACATTGACAGCAGACTTTTCTGATCATGAAGTCACAGAAGAAAGTTTGGAAAAACAAATTAACGAATTATCTGCTCAGCGAGAAACATTGAAAGCCGAGTTGGCAAAAGCCAAAGAGCAGCGAGATAGAAGGCAAAAGGAGATCGATAAGCTTGAAGCAGTCTTGGCAGAGCGTAATCGTGAGCAAAAAGCACGACTGTCGGAACAATCCAAATTAGAAGTCCAAAAAGACCGAGCTGAAATGATTTTAGATAATCATTTGACCTATCTGCAGTCAGAATATCAGCTGACATTTGAGAAAGCTTCCCAAGACTATCAAGAAACAACCGATATCGAAGACAGTAGAACAAAGGTTTCATCCTTAAAAGAACAGATTGAAAAACTGGGACCAGTAAACTTAAATTCAATCGAACAATACGAACAAGTCAGTGAAAGACATACATTCTTAGCAACACAGCGAGATGATCTGTTAGCAGCGAAAAACCAATTGTTTGAAACGATGGATGAGATGGATGATGAAGTGCGGACAAGATTCAAAGAAGTATTTGAAGCTATCCGTCAAGAATTCAAAATTGTCTTTCCAAATATGTTTGGCGGCGGTAAAGCTGAATTAGTACTGACAGAACCAACTGATTTGCTGAAAACAGGTATTGAGATTGAAGTACAACCTCCTGGCAAAAAACTGCAAAGTTTAAGTTTGCTTTCTGGAGGAGAACGAGCACTTACAGCCATCGCGTTGCTCTTTTCTATTATCCGTGTCTGTCCTGTTCCGTTTTGTATCTTAGATGAGGTAGAAGCAGCGTTAGATGAAGCCAACGTGAAACGTTTTGGTCGTTACTTGAGCGATTTCCAAGATGACACACAATTTATCGTAGTCACACACCGCAAAGGAACGATGGTCGCAGCAGATGTACTGTACGGAGTGACGATGCAGGAATCCGGTGTATCAAAAATCGTTTCTGTACGGATGGAAGATATCAATGAAGAGGCGAAAATCAACGAAACGAAAGTGTAGGAACGAAAATGATCAAATTAGTAGCAATCGATTTGGACGGTACATTATTAAATGAACAAAAGCTGATTTCAGATGAGAATAAACAAGCATTAGCACAAGCAAAACAGCAAGGGGTCAAGATCGTTCTATGTACAGGACGCCCCTTAGCTGCGATGGCGCATTATCTGCAAGAATTAGGACTGGTAGATGAAGGTGACTACAGCATCACTTTCAACGGCGGTTTGGTACAAAAAAATGATACTGGTGAAATCATGGAAAAGAAAGTGATGGAAGTATCAGATATCCAACGCTTATACAAACTGGCTCAGCAATTGGATCTGCCACTAGATGTTTTGTCTGACAATGTGGTTTTACAGCTGCCTAGTGCCCCAAGGAAGCAATCCTTGTACAATGTGTTGAATAAGCTGCTGCAATTCCAACCAGCGGATATAAGCGATATTACAGATGAATTTGTGCTTAATAAGGCAGTAATCGCTTATGACCAAGAAGAATTAGATCCTAAAATCAAAGAAATACCAGCAGAATTCCATGAAATGTATGAGATCATCAAAACGAGAAGTATGCTTTTGGAATTTATGCCAAAAGGTGTTACAAAAGCTTATGGTATTTCTTTATTGGCAAAAGATCTTGGTTTGAAACAAGAAGAAATCATGGCAATCGGTGATGAAGAAAATGATTTACCGATGATCCAATACGCTGGACTAGGCGTAGCGATGGAGAATGCTGTGCCTTTCGTCAAAGAAGCAGCAGATTTCGTGACAGCCAGCAATGAAGAAAATGGCGTAGCCAAAGTGATCCAAAAATTTGTATTAGAGTAGGGGGGAGTCAAATGGGATTTTTTGATAAAATCAAGCGTGCTTTTACTGGCGAAGAGAAAACAGAAGAAGTTGAAGTACAGGAGAAGTACGACAAGGGTTTAGAAAAGACGCGTAAAACATTTGGTGAACGGATGAATGAGTTGTTTGCCAATTTTCGAACAGTCGATGAAGACTTTTTTGAAGAATTAGAAGAAACACTTATCGGTGCAGATGTAGGTTTTGAAACAGCGATACGAATCACCGAAGCATTACGTCAAGAAGTGAAACTCAGAAATGCGAAAAAATCGGCAGAAGTCCAAAATGCGATCATCGAGAAACTTGTGGATCTCTATGAAGCGGAAGGAATCAATGAAGTAAATGAACTAAATATCCAAGAAGACGGACTAACAGTTATTTTGTTTGTCGGTGTTAATGGTGTAGGGAAAACAACAAGTATTGGTAAACTTGCCCATCAGTTCAAAAACGAAGGTAAAAAAGTATTGATGGCAGCAGCAGATACCTTCCGCGCTGGAGCAATCGACCAGTTAGTTGTCTGGGGCGAACGCGCTGGTGTTGAAGTTGTTCGTGGCAATGCAGGCGGCGATCCAGCAGCTGTCGTATTCGATGCTTTGGAAAGAGCAAAGATAGAGCAGGCAGATGTTTTACTAGTTGATACTGCAGGCCGACTGCAAAATAAAGTGAACTTGATGAACGAATTAGAAAAAATAAAACGAGTAATCCAGCGGGAATTACCAGAAGCACCCCAAGAAACACTTCTTGTACTAGATGCAACAACTGGTCAAAACGCGATGGTTCAAGCAAAACAATTCAAAGAAACAACAGATGTGACCGGTCTTGTTTTGACAAAATTAGATGGTACAGCAAAGGGCGGTATCGTACTTGCTATCCGTAATGAATTGCATTTACCAGTGAAATTGGTCGGTCTTGGTGAAGGAATCGATGACTTGGAGCCGTTTGATCCAAATGATTTTGTCGTTGGATTGTTCAAAGGATTACTAAAAGAAGAATAACCCATGTCTAAAAAGCAGGAGCTGTGACAAAAGTTGCAGCTCCTTGTTTGAATGATTGTTTTTAACATAGCTGTGTTTTTGATGCCTTCATTTTTATACTTATTTGTAAGCGGTTCTCAAACAATTTCGTTCTTTTTCTTAGACTTTTTGATTATAATTAGATTCATATGAATTGGAGGTCACTTAATGATGAATTTTAAGCAATTATTATTGCATGTCAATGCGCGCCCTTTTATCGACCAAGCTCGATTTGGTATAGAACGGGAAGGACAGCGGGTTGATCTTGCAGGAAATCTAGCAAAAACCGATCATCCAGCAATCTTTGGCGATCGATCCTATCACCCCTATATCCAAACAGATTTTAGCGAAACACAAACAGAGATGATCACTCCTGTTACCGATTCTATTCCCGAATTATTTCAGTATCTCGCTGCTGTTTATGATGTGACTGCTCGTTCTATACCGAAAGAAGAGATGATCTGGCCATTAAGTATGCCACCTGCCTTACCGGAAAAAGACGAAGCGATCATTATTGCAAAATTAAAAAATTTCGAAGATGTCTTGTATCGACGTTATTTAGCAAAAGAATACGGGAAGCGAAAACAGATGGTAAGCGGTATCCATTTCAATTTTGAATTTGGCGATGAGTTGCTAAGAACATTGTTCAGCCATCAGGAAGAATTTCAAGATTTTTCCGAATTCAAAACAGAACTTTATTTGAAAACGGCGAGAAACTTTATGCGCTATCGCTGGATGATCACTTATTTATTCGGTGCTTCACCAATGAGTGAGAAGAACTACTTTTTAGATGAATCACATCCGCAAGAACCTGTTCGCAGTATTCGTAACAGTGCGCTGGGCTATACGAATCATCCAAATGTGAAAGTTTCCTATGCTTCTATGAAACAGTATTTAGCAGATATCGAGCGAATGATCGAAGAAGGGAAACTTTCGGAGGAGAAAGAATTTTATACACCGCTTCGTTTCCGAGGCGGAAAGAAAGTCGCAGATTTAGCAACAACAGGTGTTCGTTATATTGAATTGCGGAATATCGATTTGAATCCTTATGCAAGATTGGGTATCAATCCAGAGCAAGTTCGGTTCTTACAATTATTCCTGATGTACATGTTATGGACAGAAGAAAAAGAAGACTGTGACCAATGGGTAGCAGAAGGTACGACTCGAAATAACAAAGTAGCACTAGAACAACCATCAGATCAAACAGAATTTCATCAAGAAGGTAGAGAAATTCTTGAAGGGATGAAGCAAATGCTGGTTGAATTGGATTGGTTGGATTCTCTTTATTTAGTAGAGGAAGCATTGACTCAAATGGATCATCCTGAACAAACGTTAGCAGCGAAACTCTATCAAGAAGCACAGCTATCGAGTCAGCAAGAAGTTGCTGTGGCATTGGGACATCAATATTATAAAGAAAGCCATGAACGTCCCTATCAGTTGGCCGGTTTTCGCGAAATGGAACTTTCTACTCAGATATTTATGTTCGATGCCATCCAAAAAGGTGTCCAAGTCAAAGTATTAGATGAGTCGGATCAATTTTTGCGTCTGCAATTCCAAGACCATGTAGAATATGTGAAAAATGCAAACATGACAAGTAAGGACAGCTATATCGTCCCACTTATCATGGAAAACAAAACAGTAACGAAAAAAGTCTTAAAAGAAGCTGGGTTCCGGGTACCAGGAGGCGCAGAATTTTCATCCATGGAAGAAGCGGTAAAAGCTTATCCGAGATTTGCCGAGCAGGCATTTGTGATCAAACCTAAATCAACCAATTACGGGTTAGGTATCACGATTTTCAAGGAAGGAGCTAGTCTGGAAGATTATCAAGCAGGTTTAGCCATTGCTTTTCGTGAAGACAGTTCGGTTTTAGTAGAAGAATTTATGCCGGGAACGGAATATCGTTTCTTTGTGATCGACGGAGAAGTCCAAGCCATCATGTTGCGAGTCCCTGCTAATGTTATTGGTGACGGTATCCGAACAGTGAAAGAACTTGTTGAAGAAAAAAATAGTGACCCTTTGCGTGGAACGAATCATCGTGCACCTTTAGAATTGATCCAATTAGGTGAATTAGAACAATTGATGTTGAAAGAACAAGGGTTGACGATCGAATCAGTTCCCCAAGCCAATCAAATTGTTTATCTAAGGGAGAACTCAAATATCAGTACAGGTGGTGATTCGATCGATATGACTGATGAATTTTCTGAAGCTTACAAAAAAATCGCCGTTTCTGCGGTAGAAGCACTAGGAGCTAAGATTAGTGGTATCGATTTGATTATACCAGATAAAGAAATCGATCCTACAACTGATAAAAAAGCATATGGGATCATCGAAGCAAATTTCAATCCAGCCATGCATATGCATGTTTATCCCTTTGCAGGAAAAGGCAGAAGATTGACGATGAATGTATTGAAATTGTTATATCCTGAAGTATTTTAAAAGAAAAAGCTTTTGACAGATTGTCCTATTTGATGTCAATCTGATCAAAAGCTTTTTTGCATGTAAAAATTTATGTGTTTTTTCGTTTTAAAATAAACGATCCCAGAAGCTTTTTTTCTTTTTTGGTTTTTCTTTTTCAACTGGCGAAGAGTTTTCTTCTGGGTATTTTTTTTCGATATCAATCACAGGTTCATTTACTGCTTCTTTTGCTGTTAAGAGCAATCCGAATTCCTCAGGATTTGCAGTGACGTAATCGTTGACTACAGTAAATCGGCTATTGTTTTTCGTTGCTAGCTGGATATATTGGTTTTGGACAGAAAGGGGTAGAGCCCCATTCAAGAGTATGGAAGCATCTGGATGTTTTTTGAGTTCTTTTAAAAAGTTTTCTTTGTTTTTTGGTTGGATCATTTCAGCAACAGTCATACTAAGATAGCAGCGTTCCCTGAATGTCCCTAAATATTTATGCTGTTCTTCAGGGTTCACTAAAGGTGTACCATAAAGTCCCTTATCCAAATGGCTTTTTACATCATCTTGTGCCATAAAAAATACCCTCCTTCTTCTCTTTGTCTTTCTTACGATTATAGCATATTCCCAATAATACCTAAAACATATGAAAAAGCGGTTGCTTTTGTTCAACGATTCACTTAAAATAAGAATGAAAATCATTCTCAATTAGAAAGGTGGATTGGATGCGCTACGGACGACTAGTAGCATTATTAGTTATTTTAAGTAGTATTTCATTGTTCATCGGAGTATCGAATGTACAATTGTCAGAACTGCTCCAGTTAGATGGGCAAAGCTTACAAATCTTGCTAGTGACTCGTTTGCCACGAACGATTTGTTTGATCCTTGTGGGAGCGACCAGTAGTATTTGTGGGTTGATCATGCAACATTTGACCCAAAATAAATTTGTTTCACCAACGACTGCGGGCACGATGGATAGTGCGCGTTTAGGTATTTTAGTGGCTATGATTTTCCTACCTGGTGCATCCTTGATTGTCCGATCCTTGACAGCATTTTGCTTTGCTTTTGCAGGAACATTGCTTTTTTTATCCCTTACGCGATTGTTCCCCCAGAAAAATCAATTGATGCTTCCGTTGATTGGAGTCATGTTAGGGAATATCATTGGTTCAGTTGCTACTTTTTTTGCTTATCAATTCCAGTTGGTACAAAATATGACTTCATGGCTTCAAGGAAATTTTGCGACTGTGATACGAGGAAATTATGAGTTATTGTATGCTGTTGTTCCATTGTTGCTCTTGGTTTGGCTATTTGCTTACCGATTTACGATCATTGGTCTGGGCGAATCGTTTGCAGTAAATTTGGGAATAGATTACCAGAAGATGCAGTTTTTAGGCATTGGCTTAGTATCATTGGCTAGTGCAGTCATGTTGATCATGGTAGGAAGCATTCCTTTTATCGGAGTGATCATTCCGAATCTTGTCTCTAGAATATATGGAGATCAAGTGCACAAAACAATTGGCGTAACTGCTTTAGCAGGTAGTTTGTTCTTAGTATTTTGCGATCTTGTCGCTCGCGTGTTGATTTTTCCTTATGAAATACCAGTCAGTGTGATCGTTGGAATCATCGGTGGGGCTATCTTCCTTTATCTTCTGATAAGGGGGCGACGATATGCTTAAAAAAAAGCCATCTATTTTTATTGGTATGCTTGTTCTTGTTTTATTTGTTACAGGAATGTACTTGACGATCCATACATATGGAAACTGGCATTTTGCATGGGCATTGAGGAGTAAGAAAATTTTTGCATTTATCCTTGTCTCGCTAGCTGTCAGCAGTGCCACAATCAGCTTTCAGACAATTACGCATAACCAGTTTTTGACTCCTTCAGTATTGGGACTTGAGTCGTTATATGTCCTTGTCCAAACGGTCCTTTTCTTCTTTATCGGAGGAGTGACGATGCTTCAGCAGACAGGTACAGTTTTTTTCTTATTGAACGTTGGGCTGATGGTCGGGCTGAGTCTATTGTTATTTTTCTTTCTTTTGAAAAAAATGAGAGCGAATCTTTTTTTATTACTGATGTCAGGGATGATTTTAGGTACGCTTTTTGGTAGTGTCAGTACCTTTTTACAAGTCATCATGGATCCGAATGAATATGATTTGCTTCAAGGCAGATTATTTGCAAGCTTTGGCAATATCCAGAATCAGTATCTTTTGCCTGCTTCTTTGATCATTATCGGCTGCTGGTACCTGTTATTTCGATATCGACATGTGCTAGACGTTTTCCATCTCGGAAATGAACAAGCAGTAAACCTCGGGATAGACACAGATCGTTTTGAATTTTTGATTTTATGTTGTGTCAGTCTTTTGACAGGGACATCAACGGCTCTTGTGGGTCCAGTTACTTTTTTAGGGTTTATTGTCGCAAATATCAGTTATCGTGTCTTTTCTACTTATCGTCATGGTCAGCTATTTATCGGAAGCTTTCTGGTAGCTATGCTGTTTCTGACAGGAGGACAGCTCGCAGTAGAGCAGATTTTCGGCTGGAATACAACAGTGAGTGTCGTCGTTGAATTTGTCGGAGGAATTTATTTTGTCACAAAATTGATTCGCGAAAGGAAGAGTATCCTATGATTGATTTACAAAAGGTCAATAAACTGTACCATGGAAAATCAGTGGTTAAAGATGTACAGTTAACGATTCCTGAAAAGAAGTTGACTGCTTTTATCGGTCCAAATGGTGCTGGAAAGTCAACGGTGTTGTCGATGATCAGTCGTTTGATACCAAAAGATACAGGTGAAATCTATTTAGACCATAACGAAGTAAAGGCTTGGAAATCCAATGAATTAGCCAAAAAATTATCGATCCTACGACAATCGAATGAAATAAATGTCCAAATCACCGTGAAAGAATTAGTAGAATTTGGACGATTTCCTTATACGAAAGGAAAATTGACGACAAAAGACGAGGAAATCGTTCAGGAATCACTGGAACACCTTGGGTTAGAAGAAATAGCGGATCAATCGATTGACACTCTTTCAGGCGGTCAACTCCAACGTGCGTATATTGCAATGGTGCTAGCGCAAGACACGGATTATATTTTACTGGATGAACCTTTGAACAATCTAGATATGAATTTTGCGGTTCAAATCATGCAGATCTTAAAAAAATTAGTACAAGAAATCGGGAAAACAATTGTTATTGTTCTTCATGATATCAACTTTGCTGCAAGTTATGCAGACGAAATTATTGCAATGAAAGATGGGCAGTTATTCACGCAAGGAACGACCCAAGAAATGATAAAAAAAGATGTACTGGACGAATTGTACGAAATGGACATACGAATTTGTGAGATTGAAGGTCGCAGATTCTGTCTTTATTTCTAAAACTAACATTAGGAGAGAAGAGATGAAAAAATTAGTAGTAGGTATCTTGATTCTAGCATCATTTGGTTTAGCAGCATGTGGAAATAGTGACAACACCAGTCAGGCAGATACAAAGAAAAGCAGTACGCAAGCTGAAACGGCATTAACGATAAAAGACAGTAATGGCGATCAAATCGAGGTGCCAAAGAATCCTGAAAAAGTCGTCGTATTCGACAATGGTTCTTTAGATACGATGGATGCTCTTGGTGTTGGAGATAAGGTAGTTGGAGCAGCTACAAGCAGCCTTCCTGAGTATCTTTCATCCTATAAAAAAGTGGAATCAGCAGGTGGGATCAAAGAACCAGACTTAGAAAAAATCAATCAGCTTCAGCCAGACCTGATCATCATTTCTGGCCGGCAAAGAGATTTTCAAAAAGATCTAAGTCAAATTGCTCCGACCATTTTCCTTTCTTTAGATGCGAAAAATCCATGGGAATCTTTCCAGCAAAATGTCACTGCTTTAGGGGAGATCTTTGGTAAGCAAGAAGAAGCTAAAACTCAATTAGAGGAATTATCTAGTGCAATCGATCAGACGAAAAAGAAAGCAGAAGCTACTGACAAAAAAGCACTAGTCACACTTGTGAATGAAGGGCAATTATCAGCCTACGGATCTGGTTCTAGATTCGGTTTCATCCATGATTTATTTGGCTTTGAACAAGCAGATGATCAAATCGAAGCATCCACTCACGGTCAAAGTGTTTCTTATGAATATGTGCTGGAAAAAAATCCGGATATCTTATTTGTAGTAGACAGAACAAAAGCTATTGGTGGAGACGACAGCAAAGATGATATTTCTGCCAATGAACTGGTAGCACAAACGAATGCTGGTAAAAATCAGCAGATCATCTCCCTTGAACCAGATGTCTGGTATTTAAGCGGGGGCGGTTTAGAATCAATGAAACTGATGATCGAAGATGTGAATCAAGCATTTAAATAGCATAAATAACAGAGGATTAAACTCTCATACTATGTAACAATAATGTTTCTTACATTCTTAAATAGCAAGAGCCTATCCTCAAAGAAGTTATCAAAAACCATCCGTAAAATCGTATTGATGATTTTACGGATGGTTTTTATTTATTTGGGAAATCTTTTTTCAACGTGAATTCATTCTCTACATCATACGGGTTGATTCTAGAATGGGGAGTGGCAAAAAATAGTGTGATCCATTTTTTCAGCATCAAGATCGCCTCCTTTGATTTGAATCAAAGGTACAAAGCGAAACTTAGATAAAACTTAAATTTAGATATTTTTATTTTGTACCGATCTCTTCTTTAAACGATGTTCCATCTGCTGCTTCTCGGCAATAAGTCCACTAGACTAGAAAATATGAGAAGCTATTTTCTGTCCAGCGTTCTTATTACTCAAAGCAAATCGCAGTTGTCACAATCTCTTCTAAACGATGTTCCATCTGCTGCTTCTCGGCAATAAGTCCACTAGACTAGAAAATATGAGAAGCTATTTTCTGTCCAGCGTTCTTATTACTTAAAGCAAATCGTAGTTGTCACAATCTCTTCTAAACGATGTTCCATCAGCTGACCTTCGGTATTAGCTCAAAGCACTGATTTCACAACCTCTATTTAGGCATGTGTCTCAGCAAGCGGTTGATAGTTGATGATCTGCATTTTTCGATAAAAATCGGCGGGAAGCTTACTCCACCGTTTTAATAATTGATAGAAATAACTCTCTTCTGCTTTGATTTTATACTCGCTTAATATCAATCCAAAACTATTCGTTTTTTTTGAAGCTAATTTTTTATAAATATCCAATGCTTTGGTTTTATCTTCATTGACAAAGAGTGTTTTTACTTCAATATAAGAACCCTCGATATTTTGTGTTTCTTCGATAAAATAGATGTTTTTTATATATTCCTTCATAGTGATTCCTCCAAAGAAGTCTTTTTATTTGATAAGTTTACTCTACCGAAGAGTTGTTAATAATCCGTGAACAAAAAGTAATTCTTTTTCCAATAGTTGTTAAAGGTTTTTTATTTTTTATAGTATTTTTTGTTATTTAAGAAAGGAATAAGGTTAAACAAATAACAGGTTGCTTTTTGGGTCTTTTTCCGTTCAAGAAACTGAACGAAGAAAAGGGAAAGTTGTCTCTTTTGTGATAAGAGAAATCATAATAAACGAATGACTTACTTTCCAATAAATTGAGAACAGTCAGAACCAGACAAATTAGTTGCATCTGATGAATAAAGTGATTATTCTATGACATGAGGTGATACAGATGAAATTAGAAGTGACAAAAGAAGCACAAGAAGTATTGAAGAATAAATTAGAAGCAGACGATCAACTTTTATTAGATATCGAAAACGGTGACGGTCCATTTGCAGAAAGCCAAGTCAGTTGCCAATTGGACACGGCATTTCGATTGATCATTGTCAAAAAAGATACACAAACAGATCTAAGTCTTTATTCTGTAGTGGCTGATACACCAGTTGGACCAATCAAAATCAAAGACAGTGCAATACTTTACATGGATGATCCATCCACACTTGCTTTAGAACCAACTTATAATAGTTTACAATTAAAAGGACCAAGCGGCTTGAGAAAAGGCAACTTGCAAGTTGTTCGAAAAGACTAGAGGGATAAAATGGGAAAATTGGCGATCATCAGCGACCTACATGTGGACATCAATAAATTCGGCGAATCAGAGCTGATGCAGCTTTGGCAAGTTTTGCAAAAGCACAAGATCACTCGGCTTCATCTAGCCGGAGATACGGCTAATAAAGTAGACCGTTGCCTAGCTGTTGTCGAATTTTTCGTCAATAAAGGATTATCTACGACATTTCATTTCGGCAATCACGAGTTGGCAGATGTGCCCAATGAACAGATGATGGACCATTTTCCAGACCCACATTTTTTAAATGAACGGTATATTGCTTTAAATGAGCAGACCGTTCTTTTAGGGATGAATGGCTGGTACGACTATCAGTTTTCCGAATTGAAAGATTACGAGGCAATCGTACGAATGAAGCGTTTGTATTGGTATGATCGGTTCATCCAGCGTGGGAAAACAGATCTCGAGGTCAATGCAGAAATGCTTGCAGCTGCAAAAAATTTGCTAGACCAGCTGGAAGCAAAAAAACTTGAGGTGATTTTATCCACTCATTTCGTTCCTAAACGGGCATTTATCATGTATCAATCTGCTCCTTATGAGCGTTGGAACAAATTAAATGCATTTTTAGGATCAGAATCATTCGGAGAATTACTTGACCGTTATTCAAATATCAAACAAGTAGTTTTTGGCCATACGCATCGTCGCTTTGAAGATAAATCCATCGGTCACACGATTTACAGCTGCAGACCTTTTGGTTATTATTATGAATGGCAGCTGACCCGAGATTTTGTCTTGAAAGAACAGCTGTTAGATAGCTATGAACCCATGAAATTACGTGTCCTCTTGCGTGCCCATCATCCGGCCTTTCAAGCCTATCAAACACAACATTTGCAAGAGGAATTTGAACAGGCGATGACAATCGTTCCGTATTGAGACAGCATTAGTAATGTGTAAAAGAAAATACCTTGTAAAACATAAGGATAAGTAAGAGCAGTAGATCCATTTATCGTGGATATGCTGCTTTTTTTGTGGAAAATAATCAGCGAATGTTTATTTGATCGGATGATTTGTAACTCGCAGAGTACTAGATGCAAGCGTTTATTCTTTTTTTGAACGATAATCACAAAAAAAAATATAATATACATTTTTTATTTAATTATAATTAATATTGATTGAAGTCTAGGCAGTCAAGTCACATTTTGATAGATAGGAGGGGGACTTACGAATTATTTTAAAGGCTATGACAGCTGTATTTCTAGATTGTGTTTGCATCAAGTTGCAATAAAAACTAGAAATCAAATCGGGCTGATAATCATTTATAACTAATCGATACATAGGACCAAATATAGGTCTATGTTCTTTTATTTCATAAGTATCGTAAAACAGAATTTTGCTATGGATTAATCCAATCGACTGATATGTTTAGTAAATAAAGAAAGAGGAATGTCAATGATGAAAAAAGAAATCGTATTAACAGCAACAACGATGTTATTCAGCATGGTAGCAAGTACGACTTTTGTTTCTGCAACTGAAGTATACCCAAAGGAATATAACACAGAAGGAACGATTACATTTGAAGCAGGAGATGAGGGTGTAACTCCTCCTGTTGATCCAGAGAATCCTGATCCCAATAAACCTGTCGATCCATCAGATCCTCCAAGCCCTGGAACAGGAGGGGCATTATCGATTGATTATGGATCAAAATTCAAATTTGGGACTCAAAAAATTTCTACTGCGGATAAAACGTATTATGCAGCTGCTGATGTGATGAACGATGGGTCTAGAAAACCGACATATGTCCAAGTGACAGATAGGAGAGGTACCTTATCTGGGTGGAAATTAAGTGTCTCTCAACCAGAACAGTTTAAAACTGCCAGTGGGGATGAACTAGTTGGAGCACAGCTGAAATTTACGAAAGGGCAGGCTGTTTCTTTGGTTGATCCAACATATACACCGCAAACGGTGAATTCTGAATTAACGTTGACACCGGGAGGAAACAATACGTTAGCAATTAATGCTAAATCAGGAACAGGTGTGGGGACTTGGGTCTATCGATTTGGTGCAAATGAAAATGAAAATCAAGATGCGGTACAGCTTTCGGTACCCGGTAAATCTGTCAAGTTAGCGCAACAATATTCCACTAAATTAGTTTGGACATTAGAAGATACACCTAACAACTAGTTTACTGAAAAGAACTGTTAAAAATAAATACGTAGTCATATTGTCTTGCGAGGTAATCGAGCAAAAATTGTCAAAGGCTAGGCTAAATTTGTTTGGATACGAATAGTTCATCTAGGAATTTAACGATCAGGAGGAAAAGATATATTGAAAAAGAGGAGGATCGTGCTCATTTTAAGCAGTCTCTTAGTGACTAATATCTTTCCGATCATAGGGTACTCTTTGGAATTGAATCAGTTGGAGCATGGAAATAGAAGAGACGAAGAAAGCAAACTCACTTCGACATTCGACAGTTTAATAGAATCCAACCAGACACAAGAAAGCAGTGAGGATTTAAGTATTTCGAGTAGTGGAGAGACCACTGACAACGTAGAAGCTGAGGGTTCGGACAAACAAGGACTGGAAGATGCACCAATTTCTGCGGTTGAGCTGCCTGACGATCCCAATATTATTTCTATCGATAAAATTTTTCAAACACCTATCGGTACTAGCACGTCCATATTGGAAAATGGGAAGTTACTGCAGTTGAACCCAGCAGAAAGGTCTCAAAGAGGTGCTATTTGGTCAAATAAGAAGATTAGTTTACTCTCGGATTTTACATTTAAATCTTATTTATACTTAGGAAATCAACGAGATAGAGCGGGAGATGGCATGACCTTTACATTGACTGGCGATCCTAGAATGGCTAGTAATCCCAGTCAAGTTATTGGATCGCCAGGTATGGGAATTGGCTCATATTCTACTCGTTCTGGCCAACCTTACATTGCGAATGCGCTCTCGATTGAGTTTGATACGTATAAAAATAGTGGTTCTTCTGATCGAATGGATCGAGAGATAACTGCTGATAATAGAGGGCATGGACATGTCGCTTTTGTCACGCCTAAACCAAATAATAATAATTATTCTGGAGAGCATACTGGCGTGACGGTAGCTCCTACATTTCTTTCTAATGGCACATGGCGCTTGTTAATAATTAAATGGGACGCGGAGCAAAGAAGTCTTACTTATGATTTGGAAGGTGTCGGTCGCTCTTCTCGGATTATACCTGATCTCATTAGGCAGTTTGGTTCTACAGAAGTAAATTGGGGGTTTACTTCTTCAACAGGTACTTTTTTTCAAGAAAATGCTGTCGCTGTCACGCGACTTCCATCGAATGTCACATCAACAGCTGATGTAAAAGTCAACGATAGTGATTATGGGGCCATCGCTGAAGCTGGAGGAAACGATAAGATAACTATCAGAAATACATTGAAGGTCGAGGGGGATTTTCTTGAATATAAGAAAATGCAGACTAGTATCGACCTCCCACAAGAATTAACTATTCCCGAGCATATCTTGATCAATGGAAATCAAATTGATGCCAAAGATATCTTGATAACCGGAAATCGAGTCACGCTAAATCTGACAGATTATTTTATTGCTGGAGATACGTTAATAATCGAATTGGAGACAACTTTGCAGGAAGTAATTCCTGAAAAAGTACTCACTATGCATTTTGAATACCTTGAAAACGAGAATTTGATTGAGCAATCGAATGAAATAAACCTAAAGATCGCAAAGCTGAAGGAGATAGATATCCATGTTTATTATAAAGATAAAGACAGTCAGATTGATATTGCTGAAATGAAAACAATCACTGGGAAAATAGGAGAGAAGTATAAAGAAACTCCTATTGATATTGAAGGGTATGTTTTTGACTCGGATTCAGCGAATACAGAAGGCATCTTCTCCGAAAATACAGAGGATATCTATTTTTATTACAGAAAAGGCAAACTTTATCTCTCAACTGCTCCTCAATATGTCAATTTTGGAAAACATAAAATATCCAGTAGACCATTAAGTGAATTCGGACAGTTTTCAGGTGGGTTGAAAATTATAGATGAACGGGCTTTTGGAAGTTGGAAATTACAATTGAAACAAGAGAAAGTTCTTACAAATGGAGATTTTGAGCTTCCAGAAGCTCTTTCCTTTGTTACCTCTGAAAATACAACGGTTATAGGGACATCCGCTGTTACGATTTTCGAAAGTAATCAAAAGGGTGAAAGCGATTTGTCCTCTCTTTTAGATTCTACAGCTCATCGTGGAATCAGAATAGATATTCCTGTAGAAAACCAAAGAATCGGAACCTTTGAGGGGAAACTATCTTGGATACTTGCAGATGTCCCAGGAAATTAACAGGAAGAGAAGAATATAACAAAATTATTGAGTTTCAAGAAGGGCACAGGTACCATAGGCTCTTGTGTCCCACAGAGACAAGATTTTGTTATAGTCTTCTCTTACATATGATTAAAGGAGCGATTTTCTTGAGACCAAAACAACAATTATTTATAACACTCCTAGTTATTTTAGGGGCACTTTTTAACAATATATCAGTGTCAGCTAGTGCATTTAATTTTTCAGTGACGCCGATAACTTCAGAGAATCAAATCGACAAGAGAAAAACTTACTTCGATCTTCAACTTGATCCGGATCAGGAAGTAGAAGTAAAAGCGGAATTGAGAAATGATACAGAAAAAGAAGTGAAAATCGATATTTCTGTGAATAGCGCAACCACCAATTCAAATGTGATGGTTGAATACGGAAAAAACGAGATTGAAAAAGACATGAGCCTGATCTTTGATCTGGTAGATTATGTGAGCTATCCACAGATAGTGACGCTAAAACCTAAAAGTGTCCAAACCGTTGCTTTTCATGTCAGGATGCCGAATGAGCGATTTGATGGTGTATTGGCTGGTGGGATCACATTCCAAGAAATCCAGACGGAAAAGGACCAAACAGAAACTAAGGATCAAAGCTTATCGATTGAGAATGAATACACCTATATTATTGCTTTGTTGATGCGACAGACACTGAACGAAGTTGCTCCGAACCTTACTCTTCATGAAGTTAAACCAGATCAAATCAATGCAAGAAATGTCATCTTAGCAAACGTTCAAAATGATCAAAAAACCTATATCAATCAAGTAGTTATTGAAACAAAAATTACAAAAAAAGGACATTCTGAAGTTTTATATCAAGAGGAAAAAGAAGGATTGCAGATTGCGCCGAATACAAATTTTTCTTTTCCAACTGCTTTAAATGGTCAACCGCTAACCCCAGGTGAATATCACCTTACAATGACTGTTTTAGGAAATGAAAATGAAAATGGAAAATTTTCGAGAAAAAAAGGAAATACTACGATCAACTATACCAATCAATGGGTATTTGAAAAAGATTTTACAATAGACGGAAAAGTAGCCAAGGAATTGAACACGACGGATGTTACGATTAAAAAAGACAATAATTGGATTTATATCTTAGTAGCTTCACTTTTCTTATTGTTTATTTTATTATGCATACTTTTGTTTGTTTTGAGAAAAAAAGAAGAGAAAGAAAAGTAAGGTTAAGATAACAAATAGTAAATTTTTATTATTGTAGGATGGTTGGGCTCTTTTTATAACAATATAAAATATACCATTTTATTAATAAAAATGCATACTAGTAAATGATATAATTCTTATAACAGGTTTGATCGCGAGAAAGGCCAAATAAAACGCTCTCCAAAATGTTAAAAAAAAGACAGGACGATGTATATTATACAAACAAGAATCGCTGACAACAGTGACTCGGATCCAGGAAATCAGTTTTATCCCCAGCTAGTTGGTGAATGCATGGAAAGTAATATACGTAGAAAGAGCTGATGACTAATGAATTATGAGTTTTTTTTAAGCAAAGAAGATCACAGAAGTTATTCATTACTTAAATATTTAGAAGCAAGCTCAAATTTATCAGAGTCAATATCGAATGTTCAAGAAGAGTTGTCGCTATCGACATTTCTCTTGAAAAAAACGATCGATAAGCTGAAACATGATTTACAAAAGTTCGATCTAGAGAAAAATTTGCGAGTAACCGTCAGTGAATTGGATATATGTCTGGAAATTAATGGAAAATGTTCTAGCAAAGCTCTGTTATCTCGTTATATAACGGATTCTTTATCTATGAAAATGGTATTGGCTTTCTTTCAGGAAAAATATATCTCAGTAGAAAATTTTGCTAAACAGCATCACGTGAGTTATTCTGTGGCTTATAAAGTATTACAAAGACTAAAAAGAAATCTAAAAAAATATCAAATTTTTTTTGAAAAGAGAAAGTTGACAGGGAATCCTAAAAACATTCGGCTTTTTTTATATAATCTTTTTAACTCAACAGAGATAAGTTTTGTGGAATTGTATACGCTACCTATAATTATAAAAACAGAAAAAATGTTAAAAGATTTAAAACAGTATTATCCTCTGTCTGCTTATGAAAAAAAGAAATTATTCCACTTTTTAGCAATCAACCTGTTGGCTGAACAAGCTGATTCTTTAGATATTGCTAGCAATCAGTCGCTATTTTTTTCGGATATAGGATTTTACCACTTAAAAGGAGTATTAGGAGAAAAATCCGTTATTTTTATCAATAAGACACTCTCTTGGCTTTATCTTCATGATAAATTGGATCAAAAATACTTGAGAAAAAATGAAGATGAAACAATCGAATGGTTGAATGAACGATTCATTGAAAGTTTTGAAAATCAGTTTAATCTGTTGCGAGAAGAGACGAGCCAATTGATCCGAAGAGAGTTAACCAAAATACATTTTAAACTTTTGCATTACACTATTAATAAAGCTGATGAATTTCCACTTGATGTTTCTTTTTTTAGAGAAAACTATCCAGCATTTTATTGCTATTTGATAGAGTATATAAATGATCTAACGTCAAAACGCAAAGAGTTGCTTCAAGATAAATTTTTTCTTTTTTTCAGTTATTTATTATTATTGATCAATCACATACCCATTCAACTGATTTCTGAACCAGTAAAGATCATCATCGATTTTTCTTATGGTGCTGCCTATAATCAATTTATCAAGAAAAATTTAAGCTTGTACATTAATCTGAACACGGAAGTGATAGAGGCAGGAAAGCCTGAGTTCCCGGATGTTATAATCACGAATAGGAATAATCTATATGAAGAAAGTGCATCTCAAGTAGTGGTTTGGCTCGATCCGCCAAGAGCAGTAGACTGGGGGAATCTTACAAAGATTTTGTTGACTATCCAAGAAGAGAAATACAAAGACAGCAAAATTGACAAGCAAATAGACGATTTTCCTGAAGAAATCATCGACAGGATCGAATAGTGAACTTCTTTTAGAAAGTCCGACTGCTTTTTCTAAAAATAAAAAAACTTGGTACGCAATCGCTGTACCAAGTTTTTTTATTTAGCTTTTGATTAAGCCATAAATAATAATTTATATAAGAATACTGCTACGACACCAGCACAGATAGGTGCTACAACTGGTACCCATGCATATCCCCATTGAGAAGAACCTTTATGTTTCAATGGAAGAAGTGCGTGTACAAGACGTGGAGCAAAGTCGCGGGCTGGGTTTAGTCCAGGACCTGTAGGACCACCAAGTGAAGCAACTAATGTCCATACAAGGAAACCGAGTGCTAAGTGAGCTGTACCAAGATTATCTTGGAAGAATGGTGCTTTTGTAATACCTAAGGCACCAAAGAATAAAACGAATGAACCAAAGAATTCATTGACGAAACCATTGAATTTAGAACCAACGCTGTTGATTGTTGAGAATGTACCTAACACATGGTTCACGTCTTCTGTTTGGTCGTAGTAAGGTTTGTAACAAGCTACTACGATCAATTGTCCAATCGCTGCACCAATCAATTGTGCAATGATATAAGGAACAACTTCAGCCCAAGGGAATAGACCATTAGATGCTAAAGCAATTGTAAATGCTGGGTTGATGTGGTTACCGCTGATTCCACCAAAAATCATTGCTGGCATCATAACCCCGAATCCATACCCGACAGCAATCAGCATCCAGTCACTGCCATATCCTTTTGTACCTTTTAAATCTACGTTTGCTACAGCACCGTTACCTAGAACGATTAGTAATGCTGTACCAATCATTTCCGCCGCAAGACGGGTCATTAGTGAGTAATCCATAAATACCTCCAAAAGTTATAAAAATGCAAAAAAAAAGAAACATCAACACGAAAAGCATCGGTGCAGTGTTTCGTGTCGGAAGGATTTCTGCAGTCTTAACAAATGTGAATAAAAAAATGAATTCCATTACTTATAAGAAACCAGACCAACAGTAAAACTCCAACTCTTTTTAAAAGTTCTCCACAAATCACCAAGCTTAACTATAAATATACCAAAAAAAAAACGTTTTTTTTCTCAAAAATTGTATCTTAGAAACAGCATGTTTTGAAACTTTCAGAAAAGGTTTGTTAGTAAAATGAAAGCTATACGTAAGGAGTGTTGTTTGATGAAATTTTTTCAAGAGTTTTTCATTATTATTTTCTTTTCTGTATTAGGAGAAGGCATACGGATTTTTGCTCATTTACCTATTCCTGGAAGTATCTTAGGTATTCTTTTTTTATTTTTAGCATTTGAAATGCATCTTGTTGATCCTGAAAAAATCGGAGCAACTGGTGATTTTTTATTGAATAATCTAGCTATTTTATTTGTTCCTGCTGGTGTAGGTTTATTGGAATATTTTGATGATATTGCTTCGATATGGCCTGTTTTACTGGGAGCAGTCGTCGTGTGTTCCATCGTCACGATGGTTGCAGCGGGAAAAACGGCAGAAGGTGTAGAAGCTTTGCTGGGCTATGTCCGTAAGAAAAAAGCAGGAAGGGTATCTGTAAACGAAATGGAGGAAAATCAAATTGACTGAGTTTTTTGTGAATCCACTATTTGGCTTAAGTTTGACTTTAGGAGTGTATGTATTATCTGATAAATTTTTGCGGAAATATAAACTGCCTGTTTTGAATCCTCTCGTATTATCGATTGTTGTTATTATCTTATTTTTGCATTTTTCTGGGATCAGCTATAAAGACTATAATATCGGGGGCAATTTTTTGACTATGCTGATTACTCCTGCGACAGTGGCACTTGCCATCCCTCTTTATAAAAACTTCCGTTTACTGAAAGAGAATTTTTATCCTGTAATGGCTGCGATTTTAGCAGGAATAGTCGCAAATTGCTTGGTTAGTGTAGGGTTCGGTTACTTCTTCTCTCTTCATAAAGAGATGGTGATCTCATTACTACCTAAATCTGTAACGACGGCTATTTCTGTCGATTTATCTCATACGATGGGCGGGGTGAATGCCGTGACACTTGCTATTGTTGTCTCTACAGGTATTTTTGGTTCGCTGATCGCCACTCATATTTTCCGCCTATTCAAGATCGAAAGTCCAGTTGCTCGCGGTGTGGCGTTAGGAAGTACTTCTCATGCTATCGGTACAGCAAAAGCAATCGAGATTGGCGAAATAGAAGGAATCATTTCCGGACTTGCGATATGCGTAAATGGGATATTGACCGTTTTGTTGCTGCCGTTATTCTTTCAGCCTTTTGCTGGCTTGTTTTGATGCGAAAACCACTATTTTATGCTACAATAACCAAAACGTTCGAGCATAAAAAAGGAGGGAAAGACGTGTATTTGTCTTCCGAGTATCTTAAACAATTTGATAAAGATCTATATTATAAGATTCTCCTCCTAGAAAGTTTTGAGGATCAAGCTTGGCATACCGCTGCACAATTAGCGCAAGTTGTTCAGCTGGATGCCCGCAGCGTGTCGAAATACCTGAACGAGCTGTCTAAAAACTATCAGCAGTTTAGCGGTAAGACACACCCTTTGTTTACAAAAAATCACCGTTCTGGTTATAACTTTTATGATACGCTCGATTCAATTGAACATGAGCGTTTTTTGATCTATCTCGTGCAAAGTACGCTGAAATTCCAGTTGCTGCACGACATTTTTTTTGAAGAATTCCATACAATGTACCAATTTGCGCAAAAGCATTACATTAGTGAATCTACTGCTCATCGAAAAATCAATGAATGGAAACAGCAACTGCAAACTTACGGAATTCGGCTGCAACGAGGTACATATATCGCTCAAGGCGAAGAAGAAATCATTCGACTTTACTTGCATATGACATTCTGGCAGTTGTTTCGAGGGAAAATCTGGCCATTTGAAACGATTTCTCAAATGGACGTAAAGAATATGGCAGAACATATCATGGCTTTTTTTAATGTTCGTCTGAACGAGATCAAAAAAAGACGATTGGAATACATGCTAGGTGCCTTTTTTTTAAGAAAATCACAGAAGCATTATGTTGTATTGAATGAGAAAAAAAGACGGCTGATTTCTGACAATCTGTTGTTCCAGCGATTTTGCCAAGTCATGGAGCCGGTATTTCCTAATTATTTTCAAGTAGAAGACGAGTTAGGCGCATTATTTCTTGTACTGATGACTCGTGAAGAATATTATAGTGATCCTAAGATACGGAAGAAAATTTTTGATTTTCATCAACAAGCAAAAACACCGCCCTTTACAGCCCTTTCAGAAGCAAAAGCCGCTCTTTCTCTTTATCAGGAAGAGCAGGGGCTGCCAGCAGAAAATCTAACCTTCGAGGCAGAAAACTATTTATTCAGCAGTCATTTTTTCGCCTATCTTTTTCCTAATGCGAAAGAAACGATTGATGGCAATAGTAGTGATTTTATTAATCATTTAGTTATTGAAAACAAGGAATTGAAACAATGGCTCGTACATTTTTTTGAAAGTAGACACAAACATCCCAATCATCTGGCATTTAAAAATCATGCGTTTTTGATGGGTCGGTATCTGACTGTGTTTAAAACATTAGGAGCCTTTACTCCACAGCTTCCAAAGATCACGATCCTTTTAATGACAGATTTCCCATTATTTGAAGAGCAACTGTTAGAGGAGGGATTACGGACATTTTTCCGTAATGAGTATCAGCTGATTTTTCTGCCAACAGATTATCGGGGGAGAGAAGTTGATCTTCTGATTTCGACAAGTAAAGTCCACCGCAAACCATGGGCGGATCTTGACTATTTTATTGTGACCGAAGAACTAAAATTAATTGATTACATCCAACTATCTCAAAAATTTGAAATGATTCAAAAAAAAAACTATTAAAACAATAACAAAGAAGGAGAAAAAAGATGACATTTGAAGAAATTTTACCAGAATTGAAAAAAGGTGCAAAGATTATTCGTAAAGGATGGAGTGGATTTGAACTTTATGTTGTTCTCGTATCCGATGATGAATTTGATGGCTGTCCAGTGACACCTTACTTATTGATCAAAACAAGTGACGAAGGTTTTTCCAGCTTCGCTCCTACAGTTTGTGATATTTTAGCAGATGATTGGGCGATCGTAGAATGAAAAACCAGTATCCAGATCTAGCTAAACAGGTTGTATTTATCACAGGAGCTGCTTCTGGAATTGGTGCTGCGCAAGCCCGAGCGTTTCTTGAACAAGATGCTTTTGTATTTGGATTAGATCAAAAGTTCGGTAAAATGGAAGAACTCTCTTTGCGATTTCCTGAAACTTTTGCCTACGCACTAGGTGATGTTCGACAAATGAAAGAACTCCAACAAGCGGTATCGAAATGCCAGGATCGTTTTGGTGAAGTTACGATTTTACTGAATACATCGGGGATATTGGATGCCTACAAACCATTGATGGAAACTGACGAATCGCTGTGGGATCTTATTTATGAGACGAATGTGAAAAGCATGTATCAGCTGACAAAAATCATCCTTCCTGATATGATCCGCCGAAAAAGCGGAACAATCATCAACATGGCTTCGATTGCGGGTTTGGTTGCTGGCGGAGGTGGGATCGCTTATACAAGTGCGAAACATGCAATCGTCGGATTTACCAAACAACTCGCTCTGGATTACGCAGGACAGGGTATCCGAGTAAAAGGAATTGCTCCAGGAGCCATCCAAACACCAATGAATGCGGCTGATTTTGAAGGGAAAGGTGAGATGGCTGAGTGGGTCGCAAATGAAACACCAGTCAAGCGATGGGCACAGCCGGAAGAAGTAGCTGAGCTGACGTTATTTCTTGCCTCTCCTCAAGCAAGCTACATACAAGGAACGATCATCCCAATCGATGGCGGATGGTTGTTAAAATAACCTTGTGTTTTTTTCAAGCTTCTGTATGATAAAACTAAAGAGAGAAACAACGGTTGATGATAAAAGAAAGTCGATGACTGTTCCCGACATTCGATGCCGAACAGCCAGTTCAAAAAATTCTTTTTAATAATCGTTAATATTCGAAACTAAGCGGCTTTTCACGACCTTTTGATATAAACGGTGTTCAAAAGCTTGCAACTGCGGTAACAAGTCCAGCCAAATGAAAAATATAAGGAGCTATTTTTATTTGACTATTCTTATTACTTGTTGCAGGGCAGCTTTTTCACTACCTTCTGCGGCACTTCAGTTGGAATTTTCTTCCCATCCTTTGGTCGCAGTCATTACCAAGATAAAATTATCTTGCAAAGGAGAAATAGAACATGGAAAAAAATAATACCCGTTCAGCCAAACGCTGGACAACGACAGATGTGACTCGGATGGCGCTAGTCACTGGTTTATATGTGGCAGTGACGCTGGTTTTGTCTGTCTTTAGCTTTGGAGTGATTCAGATTCGTCTCTCGGAGATGTTCAACTATCTGTCCTTGTATAACAAAAGATACATCGTCGCGGTAACAGCGGGAGTAGCTTTGGCTAATATGGCTTCTCCTCTTGGACTGATAGATGTTGTAGTAGGAAGCGTCAGCACGCTGCTTGTATTGCTTATCAACTATAAAATCACTAGTCGCATCAAAAACATGAAAATCAAAATGGCTGTGACAGCATGCGTATTTGCTTTTTCCATGTTTACAGTAGCTGGTCAGCTAACGATTTTATATCAACTACCTTTTTTCTTGAATTGGTGGGTGATTGCTTAGGAGAATTGGCATCAATGATTGTCGGTGGGATAATTATTTATTGGATCGGTAAAAAAGTGGATTTGTCAAAATAAAGATCTGTTTAATTTAAAATATGGCAGCGTGGAAGAGACTTTGAGTCTTCTTCCATGCTGCTTTTTTGATTAATTTGTATGAAGAAATCGATTTAGCCGTTTTTTCATCAAGATACCGATATAAGCTGCTCCAGTTGCCTTGATTGCTTCCGGCAGTAAAAACGGCAGTAGTCCACTGGCAAATGCAGTTGTAAAAGTAAGATCACCACTTATTTTCAGCCAGATCGTTCCGCAGATCAATGCAGCAAGAGAGCCCATTAGATTGGCAAAGATTGCATATAAGTAATGAGCATCCGTTCTTTCGATCATCCAACCAGTTATCCACGTTTGTAAGAGAAATCCAATCAAATATCCGCCAGTTGGCCCAAATAAAACAGCTATACCTCCAGTCATCCCTGAAAATACAGGAAGACCAATCAAGCCAAGTAAAAGATAAACTGCAACAGATATCAATCCTAGTTTTCTTCCGAGAAAAGTTGCTGTTAATCCAATAGCAAATGTTTGCCCCGTCAAAGGAACCAAGCCAAAAGGAATGGTCATCTGAGAAAGGACAGAAATAATCGCGGCAAATTCCGCAGCAAGTATTAATTCTTTCAATGTTCGGTTCATAATGCCCTCTTTTCGTTAACTTAATATTTTTATTTGGTTAACGAAATTGTAAAACAAAGTGATTACTTTGTAAATAGAAAATATAAAAAAAGACCAGCTATCCAATAGATAGCGGTCTTTTTCAAGAAAGCTTTTGAAATTATAAGCTTTGGTTGTAGTATTCAACGACAAGAGCTTCGTCGATTTCTGGATATAGTTCGTCACGTTCTGGTAAACGAGTCAATGAACCTTCCAATTTTTCAGCGTCAAAGCTTACGAATGCTGGGCGTCCAACAGTTGCTTCTACAGCTTCTTTTACTGTTACGATGTTTTGTGATTTTTCACGAACTGAGATCACTTGACCCACTTCTACGTGGTATGAAGGGATATCAACGCGTTTGCCATCAACTAAAATGTGACCATGGTTAACTAATTGACGTGCTTGACGACGAGTCGTTGCAAGTCCTAAACGGTAAACAACATTGTCTAAACGTTGTTCTAGTAAGATCATGAAGTTAACACCATGTTTACCTTCTTTGATTTTGCTAGCTTTTACGAACAAGTTACGGAATTGACGTTCGTTCATTCCGTACATGTGACGAAGTTTTTGTTTTTCAGTTAATTGCATGCCGTATTCTGATTGTTTGCCACGGCTGTTAGGTCCATGTTGACCTGGTGCGTAAGGGCGACGTGCTAATTCTTTTCCTGTGCCTGACAATGAGATGCCTAAGCGACGAGAAATTTTCCATGATGGTCCTGTATAACGAGACATTAAAATTTCCTCCAATGAATATAAGTTTTTGGAGTAAAATAATCCGTTGAAAAATTCATAATCATATAGTTTGTTCTTCAATCTTCACCTTTGCAGCCGCGGTTACACAATCGAACCCGAGACGGGGCAACAAACTAGGGATGAGTTATTATTTTTCTGCTGCATTATTTTACACAAACTACAGTATATGATAGATCATCCACGAATGTCAAGATAATTAGTACATAAAAACGCTTTACAAACCTAGGCTGTCTTTATAAAATGAGAGGGTATGTGCAAATGGAAAAAAGCGAAGGAAGTTTAAGGAGAAAATCAATGAATCCGGTATCACCATTATTTGAGAAAATCGATGCTTCAATTGAAAAGAAGGCGAATCTTTTTGAAAACAGCTTTTCACGTTACGCTGTTCGAGCGGTTCTCGCCTGTTTGTTTTTGACTTTAGGAACGGCTGTGGCATTTGCAATCGCGATGAAGGGGGAAGATATCGCGCATGGTCTAGGAAAGATTTTATACGCATTTATGTTCAGCTGGGGTCTGGTCATGATTCTATACATGAACGCTGAATTAGGAACATCGAATATGCTTTATATGACCGTGGGTGTTTTTCGGCAGAGACTTGCTTTAAGTAAGGCAGCCAAGATTCTATTTGCCTGTATTTTTTTCAATATGATTGGCGGTATATTATGTGGATTTCTTATTTCTATGACTACGCCATTTCAAGATTTAACGTTGGACAACTTTATGTTAGAATCAATAGCAGTAAAACTAGCAAAACCTGCAGCAACGATTTTGGTGGAAGGGATGTTTGCGAATATCGTTGTCAATACCGCTGTACTGATCAGCATGCGGATGAAAGAGGATGCCGGGAAAGTGATCACAGTCGTATTCATCATTTTCATTTTTGCTTTTTTAGGATATGAACACGTGATAGCGAATTTTCCTGCCTTTACGCTTGCTTACTTTGCTTCTCAAGGACAGACGGATGGAATGACAGTCAGCAATGTGTTACATAATTTGTTTTTTGCTTTGGCAGGAAATTATATTGGTGGCGGTTTAGTAATGGGACTGGGATATGCTTGGCTGAATCAGTCAAAATCATCCTATGTGGACTAAAAAGTCGTTCATTAAAGGGGAAGTGCCATGGAAGTTTTAGTTTTTCCAAAAAATGAGGAAAAAGCGTTACAAATGGAAAAGTACATGAAAAATCTTTTTTCCTTTGCTGGAGTACCTAAGCCGGAACGCGCTCTTTTACAACAACCGTTACTGGATGAGAGCAAAAATTTATCTATTTCTGAAGTTTTAGCTTTTGTTTATTATTATTATGAACAAATCGAAAGAGAGTATCAGTATGTAGCGATCGATTTAGTCCAGAAAAACATCAAACGGCTTACATTTGAAGACTTAGTCGTATTGTTGCCACTAGTTCAGAAAAAAGAATGGTGGGACAGCATCGACTCTTGGAGAAAAGTATACAGCACATGGTGTAAAGCCTACCCAGAGCAGCGTGAAGAAGTCTTTCAATTGTTTGAAAAAAAGGAAGATTTTTGGCTACGTCGAATAGCAATCACGTTGCAATTAGGTTATAAACAGCAAACAGACACAGGACTATTGATCCGAGCAATAGACGAAGATCGTCAAACAAAGGAATTCTTTATCCAAAAAGCAATTGGTTGGGCATTACGCGATTACAGTAAGACCGATGCCGATTGGGTAAAAAGACAGCTGACAACAGATTTGAGTAAGTTAGCTGTTCGAGAGGCAAGTAAGTATTTATAAGAAAGCGAGACGACAAGAGATGAGACGCAAATTATTTGCTTTTGATATTGATGGAACGTTGTTAGATTCAAACAAACAAGCTTTAGATAGCACGAGAGAAGCATTGGAAAAATTACGCAAAGCCGGTCATCTGGTCACGATTGCTACAGGGCGGAGCCGATTTCATGCGCAAGAGATCATTCGCGATCTTGATTTTACGAACTACATTTTATGTAATGGAGCGGCCGGTTTTTTAGACCATGAACAAGTATATAAGAATTTACTAGATCGCGACCAGTTGGATGCGTTCGTTCAAGAAGCGCATCATGAGCAGATCGATACAGCTTTTGTCAGCTTAGACAATATCAAGCGTTCTTCTTCCAATGATGTAACGGTGATGGAAGAAGCGATGCATTCTTTCGGTGCTGTCTTGCCTGAATTAGATCAGTTTTTTGCAGAGGAACAAGAAATATACCAAGCGTTAGCATTTTTCGATCAAACATATGATGGGAAGTTCTCTTCATATGATAAAATTCGATTTGTCCGCTGGCATGAGAACAGTGTAGATGTCGTACCTAAAAATGGTTCTAAAGCAGCGACAATTCTGCACTTAGCAGAACAAGTAGGCATCCCTCATGAAGACATCATCAGCTTTGGCGATGGACAAAACGACCGTGAAATGTTGCGCATGTCAGGAATTGGGATAGCTATGGGGAATGCTGTGCCAGAAGTACAAGCAGAAGCTAAGATGGTCACTGATACAAACGATCAGGATGGAATTTGGAAGGCATTGAAAGAGTTAAGCGTGATTTAAAAGAGGTTGTGAAAAAGCTGTTCTGCATCAAGTAATAAGCCCAGCCAAACAAAAATAGCTCCTCCTATTTTTCGTTTTTCTGGGCTTATTACCGCAGATGCAAGCTTTTGAACACCGTTTAAGGAAGAGGTCGTGACAGAAGTGGTCAGTTTTAAGAAATAAGAAGGGATTTACGAAAATTGCTTCTCAAATTTTTGTAAAATTACGGCTTATTTCTGAAGAAGTAGATGAAACAACGTTTATTCGGGAAATGGGACTGTGACAAGATGTTTGTCATAGTCCCATTTTTTTATTTTATTTTTCAAAACTAAGAAATACCAGGAAAGAGTTCCTTTTGTTTGACCTTTTCTTTCTTATTGAAAACAACTATAATATAGAGTGATGTTAAAAGAGAAGAGGAATTTAGTGTGCGGGTATTGTTTATTGGTGATGTAGTAGGTTCAATGGGACGAGAGATGATTACTGAATATCTTCCTAGATTGAAGAAGAAGTACCGTCCGCAAGTAACGATTGTAAATGGTGAGAATGCCGCTTCTGGACGTGGAATCACAGAAAAAATCTATAAAAAATTTTTGCAAGACGGCGTAGATGTCGTGACGATGGGGAATCATACGTGGGACAACCGCGGAATCTTTGAGTTTGTAAATGAAGCTAAAAAGATGGTTCGTCCGGCAAATTTTCCGGAAGGGACGCCTGGACAAGGGATGGTCTTTGTCAAAGTGAACCAAGTCGAACTGGCAGTGATCAACATGCAGGCTCGTTCTTTTATGGTGGACTTGGATGATCCTTTTCGTAAAATGAATGAGCTGGTAGAAGAAGCCAGAAAACGTACGCCGATCATTTTTGTAGATTTTCATGGAGAAACAACAAGTGAAAAACAAGCAATGGGCTGGTTTTTAGATGGGAAAGTTTCAGCAGTGGTCGGTACACATACACACGTTCAGACAAATGATGCGCGAATTTTGCCAAGAGGAACAGCGTATCTGACAGACGTTGGGATGACAGGTCCCTATGATGGTATTTTGGGTATGCGCAGAGAACCTGTAATCGAAAAGTTTCTGACCGCATTACCAAAACGTTTTGAAGTTGTGGAACAAGGCCGATCGATTTTAAGCGGCTGTATCTTGGAATTGGATGATACGACAGGTCATGCAAAAGAAATCCAGCTGATTCAGATCAACGATGATCGACCGTTCATGGAGTAGAAAGAGAGGCAGTTTTTTGCAGCAGGAGCCGGAAATTCAAAAAGAAGTAAGGAAACTGACAAAACTTTTAAGAGAGAATGAAACGATCATTCGCTACAAAGAACTTGAAGAAAAGATCCAGCAAAACCAGTATTTAGCTGAGTTGAGAGAAAAAATCAAACAAGCGCAAAAAGATGCTGTTCATTTTGCCCACTATGACAAACCAGCAGCAGAACAAGAAGCAATCAAACAAGCAGATCAATTCATGCAAGAATTTGATCAGCATCCGCTTGTTGTAGCTTATAGAAAACAGCTGTTGGAAGCAGATGATCTGCTTCATCATTTAACAACTATGATACAAGAAGAAATCAATGGACAAATAGAGGAGGAAAAACATGCCTCAAAAAACTAAAAATACTCCTATGATGGAACAATATCTAAGCATCAAGGCCCAATACCAAGATGCTTTTTTGTTCTATCGTTTAGGAGACTTTTATGAACTATTTTACGAAGATGCGATCAAAGCGTCACAGCTTTTGGAATTAACGTTGACGAGCAGAAATCGAAATGCAGAAGAACCTATTCCTATGTGCGGTGTACCTCACCATGCAGCACAAGGATATATCGATGCCTTGATTGAAAAAGGCTATAAAGTAGCGATTTGCGAGCAGGTAGAAGATCCAAAGACGACTAAAGGGATGGTCAAGCGCGAAGTGATCCAGCTAGTCACTCCTGGTACAGTCATGGACAGCAAAGGATTGTCGGCAAAAGACAACAATTTTTTAACAGCTGTAGTTAGTCAAGGAAATGAATTTGGCTTTGCTTATGCCGATTTAAGTACGGGAGAATTGAAGACGGCTCGGTTGCATGATGAAGAAGCTGTTTTAAATGAAGCCTCTGCATTGCAGACAAAAGAACTCGTATTAGGCAGTGAGATCACTGATACCCTTCGTGAACAGCTAAGCGGGCGTTTAGGGCTAGTCTTTTCTCAACAAAATGAGATGGAAGAAAACGCGGAATTTAGCTTTTTGACAAGCGAACTAGTCGATCCGCTGGAAAAAGAAGCAACCGGCAAACTATTGACTTATTTATCGGTGACACAAAAGCGGAGTTTAGCTCATATCCAAAAAGCAGTAGAATACCAACCAGATCATTTTTTGAAAATGGATTATTATTCAAAATTCAACCTAGAATTAAGCCAATCTATTCGGACTGGGAAAAAGCACGGCACTCTTCTATGGTTGTTAGATGAAACAAAAACAGCAATGGGTGGCCGTTTACTAAAACAATGGCTAGACCGTCCGCTTATCCAGGCAAAACAAATTAAAGCAAGACAAGAAATGGTCGCTTCTTTGCTAGACAGCTATTTTGAACGTATCGATTTGCAGTCAGCATTAACGAAAGTCTATGATCTGGAACGCCTAGCAGGTCGAGTAGCTTTCGGTAATGTCAATGGGCGAGACTTGATCCAGCTGAAAACTTCTTTAGAACAAGTGCCAATGATCAGAGGGTTGATTGAAGGAATCGATCAAGGTCAATGGCAAAGTCTGCTTTCAGAAATGCAGCCGATGGACCATCTCGTCCAATTGATCGACCAAGCTATCCAAGATGATCCGCCGTTACAAATAACGGAAGGAAACATCATCAAAGATGGATTCAATGAGCAGCTCGATATGTACCGTTCTGCTATGAGAAACGGAAAGAAATGGTTGGCAGAACTTGAAGCAAAAGAGCGTCAAGAAACAGGAATCAAAAACTTAAAAATCGGATTTAACCGCGTTTTCGGTTATTATATAGAAATCACAAAAGCAAATCTTGGAAATGCAGAACTGGAGAAGTATGAACGAAAACAAACTTTAGCAAATGCAGAGCGTTTCATCACACCAGAACTAAAAGAATTGGAGACACAAATCCTCGAAGCAGAAGAAAAATCTGTTGATTTAGAATATCAGTTGTTTTTAGCTGTGAGAGAAGAAGTCAAAAAGGCTATCCAGCCGCTACAAGTACTTGCAAAAGCAATCAGTGCAGTAGATGTGCTACAAAGTTTTGCAACGATCAGCGAACGCTATCAGTATGTTCGGCCAGAACTTGTCAGTGACAAGCATCAGCTTCTGATCAAAGACGGACGACATCCTGTAGTAGAAAAAGTATTAGGACATCAGGAATATATCCCTAACAGCGTAGAAATGGCAGAAGACGAAATGATCTTGCTGATTACAGGACCGAATATGTCTGGTAAAAGTACGTATATGCGACAGTTGGCATTAACTGTTCTGATGGCGCAAATGGGCTGTTTCGTTCCGGCAAAACAAGCAGTTTTACCTATTTTTGATCGGATTTTTACCCGAATCGGTGCAAGTGACGACTTAATTGCTGGACAAAGTACTTTTATGGTAGAGATGATGGAAGCCAATCAAGCCCTGCGTTATGCTACGCCAAACAGTTTGATTTTGTTTGACGAACTAGGGCGAGGAACAGCAACCTATGACGGAATGGCGTTGGCCCAAGCAATCATCGAGTATATCCATCGTCATGTACAAGCAAAAACACTCTTTTCTACTCATTATCATGAACTGACGGTACTTGAGAAAGAACTTCCGCAGCTTAAAAATGTCCATGTTGGAGCCGTTGAAAAAGACGGAGAAGTTGTCTTCTTGCATAAAATGATGGATGGACCTGCGGATAAAAGCTACGGCATACATGTGGCAAAGATCGCAGGATTGCCTTCCAATCTACTAGAACGAGCAGCAGATATCCTGCATACGCTAGAAAATGGCGATAACGGACACCATACTGTTCCAGCTGAAGTAGAAGAGAAAACTAAAACAGCCAAACAGGAGCAAATAAAACCACCTGCAGAAAAAGTAAATCAAGACCATATACAAGACCGTGTAAAAGAAGAAAACCAACAGCTTTCTTTATTCAGTGAATTATCCGAAAATGAAACAGAAGTCATTGAATCACTGAAGCAAATAAATTTACTAGAAATGACGCCAATGGATGCACTAAACACATTATATGAATTACAAAAACAACTGTAGGAAGAAGGCGGATATCGATGGCCAAAATCCAAGAATTATCTGAACGTTTAGCTAATCAGATCGCTGCGGGAGAAGTAGTGGAGCGACCAGCTTCCGTTGTGAAAGAATTAGTGGAAAATGCAATTGACGCCGGCAGTACTCAGATTGATATCTTAGTTGAAGAAGCGGGACTGCGGACGATCCAAGTGATTGATAACGGAGAAGGCATTTTGGCAGACGACGTAGAGAATGCCTTCAAGCGGCATGCGACAAGTAAGATCCATAATCGCGACGATCTTTTTCGCATACGAACGCTGGGCTTTCGAGGGGAAGCTTTGCCAAGTATTGCCTCTGTTTCTGAAATGACTCTGGAAACGGCGAATCAGGAAGAAAAACAAGGCACCTATCTGTCGCTGAAAGGCGGAGAAGTTATTGAGCATCGACCAGCACCACTGCGTCAAGGAACGAAGATTACCGTCAGCAATCTGTTTTTCAATACGCCAGCCCGCTTGAAATACGTGAAAACACTGCACACAGAATTAGCGAACATCGGGGACATCGTCAATCGACTGGCATTGAGTCATCCATCGATTGCTTTTCGTTTAGTACATGATGGAAACAAAATGCTGGCAACTGCTGGAAATGGCGATCTGAAACAAACAATTGCGGGAATCTACGGATTATCTACCGCAAAAAAAATGCTGAAAATCGAAGGAAAAGATCTAGATTTTGAGTTATTTGGCTATGTTTCATTGCCTGAGGTGACTCGTGCCAGTAGGAATTACTTATCGACGATCATCAATGGACGTTTTATCAAGAACTTTTCCTTGAATAAAGCAATCGTTGCAGGTTATGGGTCAAAATTAATGGTCGGTCGTTTCCCTATTGCTGTATTGGAAATCAAAATGGACCCGCTTTTAGTAGATGTAAATGTTCATCCGACGAAGCAGGAAGTCCGGCTGTCGAAGGAAAAAGAACTAACAGAGCTAATTAGTAACGCCATTCAAAAAGCATTGTCTCAAGAAAATCTGATTCCAAGTGCAGCGGATAATCTACGGTTTAAGAAAAAAGTACCTGATCAGCCTAAAACAGAACAAATCGAAATCGATTTGTCCTACGCTTTTGAAGAAGAAAAACCTAAAAAGCCAAGTAGTTTGAATTTTGATCGAGAGACAGGTACCTTTTTCGTAGAAGAACCAAAGAACACATTTGTTGACAGAATTGTTGATAAGTCTGTGGAAAATGTTGAAAACTATTCTGGTTTTTCTGAAGAAAACACCACTTATCCAGAAAAAACAGCGAAAACGGTGGATAAGTTTGGTGAAAATGTTGATAACTTTGTAGAAAAAACAGTGGAAAAATCTGAAAAGAAAGAATTTCCCATTGTGGATAACATGGAGAAAACAAATGAAGAACAAGCAGATAAATCCGTAGAAGAGGATGAAAAGATTTACGAGGAAGAATTGACACTCCATCCTGAATTTGATTTCACTCAAGGAAACGACAAAACATTAGAACAAGCCATCAAGAAATTAGAAACGGAAAAACCAGTACAACGTTTTCCTCAGTTGGAATATTTTGGACAGATGCACGGAACGTATCTTTTTGCCCAAAGTAGCGATGGGTTGTACATCATTGATCAGCATGCTGCCCAAGAGCGCATTAAGTATGAATATTTCCGGGAAAAAATTGGGGAAGTATCTGATGATCTGCAAGAATTGCTTGTTCCATTTGTGTTAGACTATCCAAACAGTGATGCTTTGAAATTAAAAGAGCAAAAACACTTGCTAGAAGATGCAGGGATTTATTTAGAAGAATTTGGTCAAAACAGCTTTATTGTACGGGCCCATCCTACTTGGTATCCCAATGGAGAAGAAGAATCGATTATTCGGGAGATGATCGATATGCTGCTGACAACTGGAAGTGTGAGTGTAAAAAAATTCCGTGAAGCAACAGCAATCATGATGAGTTGCAAACGATCGATTAAAGCCAACCATTATTTGAATGAAGCACAAGCACGTGTGCTGCTGAAGGATCTGGCACGATGCGAAAATCCTTTCAATTGTCCCCATGGCCGTCCAGTATTGATTCACTTTACCAATTCGGATATGGAAAGGATGTTCAAACGAATCCAAGACCCGCATTAAGTCAAAGAGAAGAGGGAAAACATGAAGATTGTATTAGCATCCCAATCACCAAGAAGAAAAGAGTTATTGGCTCATATCGTTTCAGAATTCGAGATTGAACCTGCTGATATCGATGAAACGCCATTTCCAGACGAACAGCCCGTCGATTATGTTCGTAGAATGGCTGAAGAAAAAGCACGAACTGTCTGGGAACAAGATGAAAAAGAAGACCATTTAGTGATTGCCAGTGACACGACTGTTGTTCTCAATCAAGAGATCATGGGTAAACCAGAAGATCTGGCTGAGGCTGAATTCATGCTGAAAAAACTAAGCGGGGAAACACATACTGTATATACAGCTGTTGTTTTAAAAACAAAGGAACGAGAAGAACGGATACTAGCAGAAGCACATGTCACTTTTTATCCTTTGACAGACGAAGAGATCAAACGCTACTTGGAGACGGGGGATTATGCGGATAAGGCAGGGGCATACGGCATCCAAAATGCTGCGAGTGTATTCGTCAAAGAAATTTCTGGAGATTATTACAGTATCGTAGGATTTCCGATTGGTGCTGTCAATCAGGCACTGAAAACATTCATTTAAACAAAAAAGCGGACTATCTGATTTTCGATTGAAAATCCATGATAGCCCGTTTTTTTTATTGAAAAGATTACTTATCTACTCTGACTAAGATTTTACTTCAGCTTTACCGACTGCTTCGCCCGGGCGAACAAGTCCTGATTGGTCAAGAGAAAGTCCTGCAACTTTTTCATTATTGGTCAAAGCAACAATAATGTCAGTTTTCTTGCCAGCTTGTTCTATTTCTGGCAAATCCATTTCAGCAATCAGGGTCTCTGGTGTGACAAGGTATCCTTCTTTCACGAATACATTGAAAGGAACACCCTTTAGTTCAACAGTATCTAATCCCATGTGAACAAGTACTTCCAGCCCCTCATTAGAAAGAATACCAATGGCATGTTTTGTTTCAAAGACACTCGTCACTTTACCGTTTACTGGTGCATAGACTTTGCCGTTTGACGGTTCGACAGCATAACCGTCACCCATCATTTTTTGTGAGAAAACTGGGTCATTTACTTCAGTTATTTCCTTGATGGTCCCTGCAGCGACTGCGAATAATGTTTCTTTTGTTGCAACTGCCGTACCAGTTGCTGAAACAGGTTCGAAAGACTGTGACGTTGCTGTTGCGCCATTTGCTGTTTGAAGTTGTACATCAGCAGCATTTTCAGGAACAGCAGGATCAATCTTATTCAAAATTCCCTGACGTCTAAAGATGATCGTCAAGCCAAATGGAATGATGACAGCAATGATCATTGCGATGATGAAAGGTACCCATGTTTCTGCTTGGATAGCTAGTATTCCTGGCAAACCGCCTACTCCGATCGCGTTAGCTCGAACACCCATCAAGTTAGCAAACATGCCAGCTAATCCAGAGCCGACCATTGCAGCGACGAAAGGATAGACGTATTTCAAATTGATTCCGAACATAGCAGGTTCAGTTACGCCTAAGTAACAAGAAATCATTGCTGGAATCGAGATTTGTTCTTCTTTTTTATTCCCACGATGTAAGAAGATGATGGCTAAGACTGCAGAGCCTTGGGCGATATTTGATAAAGCAATCATCGGCCATAAATTCGTTGATCCGAAATCTGCAATCAGCTGCATATCGATGGCATTGGTCATATGGTGGAGACCAGTAATCACTAAAGGAGCATACAGGAATCCGAATACGGCACTAAACAACCAGCTGATAGAAGACGTCAATCCAGTATTTACGATATTTGAGATCCAGCTTCCGACTGTCCAGCCGATAGGACCTAAAATAACGTGTGCAGCTAAAACAGTTGGTAACAATGAAAACAATGGAACAAAAATCATCGAGATCGACTGAGGGATATATTTGCGGAAGAAGATTTCTAGATACGCTAACATAAACCCTGCCAGCATGGCTGGAATAACTTGCGCTTGATAACCAATCATCTGGACTTGAGCAAAACCAAAATCCCAAAATGGAATATCTGCTGCGGCTGTGGAAGCTACACTATAAGCATTTAATAATTGCGGAGAAACTAACGTAATTCCTAAAACGATTCCTAATATTTGTGTAGTACCCATCTTTTTTGCAATACTCCAAGTGATACCTACTGGAAGAAAATGGAAAATTGCTTCACCCGGTAACCACAAAAAGGCATTGACACCATTCCAAAACTTCGAGTGTTCAACGATTGTTCCACCAAGACTTTCAAACTGGATACCTTCAAGTACATTTCTGAATCCAAGGATCAATCCACCGACAATGATTGCAGGAATCAGTGGTGTAAAGATTTCTGCTAAAACGGCAATAGCACGTTGAACGGGATGAAGGTTTTGTTTTGCAGCTGCTTTTCCTTGTTCTTTGGAAACCCCTTCAACTCCAGATACTGCAACGAAGTCGTTATAAAAAGTAGAAACATCGTTTCCTATGATGACTTGGAACTGTCCTGCATTCGTGAACATCCCTTTTACGCTAGGTATATCTTCGATCGCTTTTTCGTCCGCTTTTCCTGGATCATTCAGGACAAAACGCATACGAGTCGCACAATGACTAACTGCAGCAATATTTTCTTTTCCGCCGATATCATGTAACAGCTTCTCGGCATCTGCTTGATATTTTGCCATATCAATAAACCCCTTTCTCTTAACTTGTCTATGCAAGTTGTTTCTTCATTTACTATACTTTTTTTTGGAGAGAATTGCAAGCGTTTTATTAAAAAGTACGAGAGAAAATGATATCGTTTTAAAAAGCTTAAAATAAGCTTTTCTTAAAAATAGGAACATTGAAATACAAAAAGAGCTGTAGTATAGTGAAGAAATGATGGAAGAACGAGTGAGGGAAAAAACATGAATAAGTTCAATGAAATTTTTTTAGATTTGGAACAGAAAATTTTAGCGAAAGAATATCCTCCGCATTCGCTTTTACCCAGTGAGAACCAATTGATCAAAATTTATGGTGTTTCACGAGAAACAATTAGAAAAGCGCTGAATCTTTTGACTACGGAAGGTTATATTCAAAAAAAACAAGGAAAAGGTTCGATCGTACTGGATCGGAATCGCTTCGACTTTCCTATTTCTGGATTGACTAGCTATAAAGAGCTACAGGAGACCCAACGTATTCCAAGTGAAACGATCATCCATACGTTAGAAGAAACAGAAGTGACAAAAGCATTGAACGAGATCACTGGCTGGGAGATCGGTGCGCCTGTTTGGCATTTGATACGCGAAAGAAAAATCAATGGCGAAGTAGTTATATTAGACACCGATTATCTATTAAAGGAAATCGTTCCTATTTTAACTCCAGCACAAGCACAAGGATCGATCTATGAATATTTTGAAAATGAGCTTTCTTTGACGATTGCTTACGCGCAAAAGGAGATCACAGTAGAAGAAGTAACGGAAATCATGAAAACAGCGATGGATCTTCACGATGACACTTATGCAGTAGTAGTCAGAAGCCTCGTTCATCTGGAAGATACCCGCTGTTTCGAGTATTCTGAGTCGGTTCACCGATTAGATAAATTCCGTTTCGTTGAGTTTGCCCGACGCCGAAAAGTGTAAATAGTTCAAAAGAAAGCAAATTGTTGGCATCTGTCCACTTTGGCGCTATGATAGGATCACAAAGGGGGCATTTTTAATGGATAAACCAATAAGACCAGAAAAAGAAGAACTGAAAGAAAAGTTATCACCCATGGCTTATGCAGTCACACAAGAAAATGCAACAGAACGACCATTTAGCGGGAAATATGATGATTTTTACGAAAAGGGGATCTATGTAGATATCGTCAGCGGTGAACCGTTATTCAGCTCTGCAGAAAAATATGATGCAGGTTGTGGCTGGCCATCATTCAGCAAACCAATAACGAAAAGACAAGTGCGCGAAAAAGCCGATTTTTCTCATGGCATGCATCGAATAGAAGTTCGAAGCAAAGAAGCAGATTCTCATCTCGGACATGTGTTTACCGATGGACCAGTAGATCAAGGTGGTCTACGTTACTGCATCAATTCTGCCTCACTGAAATTCATTCCATATGAAAAGATGGATGAATTAGGTTATGGGGAATTCAAATCACTTGTAGAATAATGGAAATACACAAAGAGCGGTACAATACGGGGATTTACTCGATCGTCCGCTCTTTTTTTATTCAAGCGATTGCTATTTGAAAGAAACGCTCCCCAGACTCCTTTTTTCACAAGGTGAAATGTGCTACAATAAAGGGAACGTATGTGTGCAAAAGAAAGAGGACTAGAATATGTATGAATATCTGACAGGTGTGGTTACCTTTATCAACCCCTATTACATAGTAGTAGAAACCAATGGTATCGGCTACCAGATCGCACTAGGAAATCCTTACCGCTACAGTAGCAAACTAAATCAAAAAATAAAAATTTATGTCCATCAGGTAATACGTGAAGATGCGCATCTTCTGTATGGATTTGATTCGCTAGAAGAAAAGCAACTGTTTTTGCGATTAGTAAGTGTTTCAGGAATCGGTCCGAAAAGTGCCCTTGCAATCATGGCAAGCGAAGACCACTCCGGTTTGATTCAAGCAGTAGAATCCAGTGATGTCACTTATTTGACGAAATTTCCAGGAGTAGGGAAAAAGACAGCACAACAAATGATCTTGGATCTAAAAGGAAAATTCGGTGAGCTGAGTATCGATACACCTTTTAGTCTATTTGATGAAGCAAACACAAAAGACGCTACAGCTCTATCTGAAGCAATGGAAGCTCTCTCGGCTCTTGGTTACAGTGATCGAGAAATCAAACGTGTAGAAAAACAATTAAAAGAAGTAGATAATCAGACAACGGATGAGTATCTACGCCAAGCACTCAAGCTAATGATGAAAAAATAAGGAGGAGACCAAATGACAGATGAATACTTGTTATCACCAGAATCTGGCGAAAATGAACTGAGTTTGGAAAAATCTCTTCGACCACAGCTGCTTTCTCAATATATCGGACAGAGAAAAGTCAAACAAGAACTTCAGATTTACATCGAAGCTGCCAGAAATCGGGAAGAACCTTTAGATCATGTTCTGTTGTACGGGCCTCCTGGATTAGGAAAAACGACGATGGCCATGGTCATTGCTAATGAGATGACCGTAAATATTCGTACGACGAGTGGCCCTGCTATCGAACGTCCGGGTGACTTAGTAGCAATCTTGAATGAACTGGAAGCAGGGGATGTCCTGTTTATCGATGAGATCCATCGATTACCTAGAGTGGTAGAAGAGATGCTTTATTCAGCTATGGAAGATTTCTATGTAGATATCATGGTAGGACAAGGGCCAACCGCACATCCGGTTCATTTCCCTCTTCCTCCCTTTACTTTGATTGGCGCGACGACACGGGCAGGTATGCTTTCTGCACCTTTACGAGATCGATTTGGCATCATTTCTCATATGGAATATTATGACGAACAGGATCTGCAGGAGATCGTTTTACGTTCTTCGGATATTTTTCAAACAGAGATCATTGAAGAAGGGGCATTGGAAATTGCTCGCCGATCACGAGGAACGCCTAGAATCGCTAATCGCTTGCTCAAACGGGTTCGTGATTTTGCGCAAGTCCAAGGAGACGGGAAAATCGATCGTCCTATAGCGGATCAGGCACTTACTTTGCTACAGGTCGATCAGGCTGGATTGGATTATGTTGACCAGAAATTGTTGCGAACAATGATCGAGTTATATGGCGGCGGACCAGTAGGGTTAAGTACGCTTTCAGTAAACATAGGAGAAGAGCGTGAGACGGTAGAAGATATGTATGAACCGTATCTGATCCAAAAAGGATTTTTAAAGCGTACACCTAGAGGGCGAATTGCTACTGCTTATGCCTATGAACATTTTGGTTACGACTATCATATATGATTTTTGCTTTTAGATTGGAGGAAAATGAATGAGTGATACAACACGTACGAAACAATTGATCAAAAACGTATTGATTGATTTGTGCCAAACGCAATCTTTTCGAAAAATCAGCGTCCAAAAAATCGCAAATGAAGCAAAAATCAATCGACAAACATTTTATTATCATTTTACAGATAAATACGATTTGCTTCGTTGGGTCTATTGTGAGGATGCATTGCATTATTTAGATCCACAATGTCTTTCACTTGATAATTGGGAAGAGCAAGCATTGAAAATGCTGAAAGCAATTGCTGAGAAGAAAGAATTTTATGCAAATACTGTGCTTTCTGACCCAGAAATTTTACAAAAAGAGTTTTCTCAACTGATCCAAAAATCATTTATCAAGATTTTTGAACAAATGGATGAAGAAAGACAACTTTCTGCAAGAGACAAACTATTTTATGCTCGTTTTTTTTCTTACGGTTGCAGTGGTGTATTAGTCAATTGGATCACGAATGAATATGAAGAAACACCGATGGAAATCGCTATGCAGCTTTTCCGTTTAGCCAAGGATACGGAATTATATTCTTATCGTCTTTATGCAAAAGAAGAGTTGGAAGAACAGTAATAGAAAAATTTTTTGTTGGAAAAGCAATAATCGCTAAAAGGAGATGGGGAAATGACAAAAATTTTATTTGTTTGTTTGGGAAATATTTGCCGTTCACCGATGGCAGAAGGCTTGCTGAGAAAACGAATAGCAATAGAAGGAAGGGAAGCAGAATTTTTTGTGGATTCTGCTGCTACAAGCACGTATGAAGTTGGAAAGACACCGCACCCTGGAACGAAAAAAATATTAAACCAAGAAAAAGTAGATATGACGAATATGGTTGCTCGGCAAATCACACCCCACGATTTTGAAACTTTTGATTGGATCATTGGCATGGATCAAGAAAATGTAGAAGAACTGAAACGAAGAGCACCACGCTCAGCGCAGGGGAAAATCCATTTGTTTTTAAGTAGCATTCCTGGAAAAGAAAAAGAAAATGTTCCCGACCCATACTATACCAATAACTTTGATGAGACATATCACTTGATCACAGAAGGCCTGAATCATTGGTGGAATATTTGGATTGACGAAAATAAAATAACAAACAATTTGTAAAGTTGACGCTTTCTTTTTAAGGCGATGTTAGAGCATTTCCTTGTTTTTTTGTAAAATGTTAGGTAAAATAAAATTAATTAAGTAACACTTTCTTAGCTAAAGGAGGAGTGCATTCGATGAACGAAGAGACAGTATCGCCAATGAAGAAGCTTACGAAGTTAGTTACTCATACTTCGTATCAACTTTTTGATTCTTTTGTAAATGACACTGAAGAACATGCTAAGAATGTACGATTGCAAGGAAAGTTTATTCTTGAGCTGCAAAAAGCTGCTACTGAACATAGTCTAGTTATCTTACAAGTAAGAGCGAATCGTTTGAGTAGCAAGTATGAAACGATCTCAGGCTGGGTGGCGACAAAAACGGTCGAAAAAGACCGAGTGATGATCCGCCTACAAAACGAAGAGCAGCAGATCCGGATGGTTCCTGTAGAACAAATTGAAAAAATAACAATCCTTTCACCAGCAGGGGAACAGGAACGATTATCAAAATAATTTATACCAGATAGAAAAGCACGTATGAGCTTGTACCATCAATCATTACTAATCAAAAATAACCGAATGCTTTAAGCTGATATCAGTAAAACGGAACGTTTTAGGATGAGTATCACAGCATGACAGCATTGGGTTGATTAGTTGAATCGATTGGATGGTACAAGTTTTTTTGATAAAAAAAGGTCCTGCTAGCCGGGGAGCTAGCAGGATAAGGAGTTAAAAATGAAAAAGTGTTGTTAGGGTTGTTTGTTGGTATGCTTATATAATAGTCACTAGTTGTGAATATTTTGTGACGAAAGTTTTCGAAAGTTGTTAAGTTTTTTTGCGAAAACTATTTTTATATCATATATATGTCTAAAATCTATATTATAAAAGAAATGTTGTTTGATCAGCTTCTCTTCGGTATTAGTTCAAAACAAAACGGCAAAGTATATGGAGCTACTTTGCCGTTTTGTTTCTCTAATACTCAGGTCAGTTTATAGACGCTCAATAAACGGTGTTCAAAAGTCAGTTTCTCGGTATTAAGTCAAATTTATGCAAAAATGTGAGAAGCCATTTTCACAAAATATTTCTTAATACTCGAAACTAAGCGGCTTTTTCACGACCTCTCAATAAACGGTGTTCAAAAGCCAGTTTCTCGGTATTAAGTCAAATTTATGCAAAAATGTGAGAAGCCATTTTCACAAAATATTTCTTAATACTTGAAACTAAGCGGCTTTTTCACGACCTCTCAATAAACGGTGTTCAAAAGTCAGTTTCTCGGTATTAAGTCAAATTTATGCAAAAATGTGAGAAGCCATTTTCAAAAAATATTTCTTAATACTCGAAACTGAGCGGCTTTTTCACGACCTCTCAATAAACAGTGTTCAAGAGACAGCCTATCGGCAATAAGGCTGAACGTCTCTTTCACAACCTCTTTTATCAATCTGCTACTTCTTCTTTCTTAGCGAAACTCCAAATCAGTCCGATAACAAAACCGATAACTGCTGGTACGATCCACCCCATCCCCAATTTGAAAAACGGCAAGTAGCTTTCCGCAACATATAAAAGATTTTGAACAATAGGTGTTTGTTTGATAGTTTCTGGGCAAGCGTTCAACCCATCAAAAATCGAAGCAATCAATGTAAAATAAGTAGTCATTCGATAAACAGCCGTACGCTGCTTAAACAAAGGACCAACTAACACTAGTAAAATCAGTGTCATTGCTAATGGATAGATGAACATCAAAACAGGCAACGAAAATTGAATGATATTCGTCAAGCCTACGTTTGCCGCTAAACAAGGAAGGATACTAGCAAGTGCAACAAAGAATGCGTAATTTCTTTGCGGAAACAAATCTGTGAATGTTTCTGCAAAAGCTGTAATCAAACCAATACCGGTCTTCAAGCAAGCTAATATAACGATAAATGCTAATAAGATACTGCCATAAGTACCTAAATAATGATCAGCAATCTGAGCCAGCGTGATCCCGCCATTTTCACTTAGAGCAAAGCTACCTAAGCTCATAGCACCTAAATAAGCGAGCAAAGTATAAATGATTCCCATCAATATAATGCTGATCGCACCAGATTTGATCGTGTCTTTAGCGATTTCAGCAGGTTTTGTTACACCCATGTTTTGGATTGTTGTGACAATGATGATCCCAAATGCTAAAGCAGCAAGCGCATCTAATGTGTTATATCCTTGAGTAAACCCTGTGAAAAAAGCGTGCTCTTGATAATTTGGCTGAATAGGCGCTTGATTTACAGAACCTAGTGGATTCAAAAAAGCAAGGAGAAGCAAAGCACCTAATAAAACCAAAAATGCAGGATTCAGGAACTTTCCAACATAATCTAATATCTTTGTCGGTTTTCTTGAAAACCACCAAGCCAGCACAAAAAATACAATACTGAAAATTGCTAGATATAGCGTCTGTCTGCTAGGATCGATAAATGGTGCTAAACCAATCTCGAAAGATGTGGTTGCAAGGCGAGGTAAAGCAAAAAACGGTCCGATAACTAAGTAAAGCAAGATGGTAAAAACCATCGCATATGTTTGATTTATCCGTTTTGCTAATTCATATACACCTGAGCTTTTCGATACACCAATGGCAATCACCCCTAAGAAGGGAAGACCGATACCGGTAACCAAGAAACCTAGATTCGCCCAAAAGGTAGCAGCGCCTGCTTCTTGACCCAAATGAACGGGAAAGATAAGATTTCCAGCACCAAAAAATAGACCGAAAAGCATGGAGCCTATAAAAAGATAGTCTTTAAATGATAATTTTTTTGTCATACATAACTCCTTTACGGTTTTTTTAAAAGTAACAAAATTTCGAAAAATATGCAACAATTTTCAGAAAATTTCCTATATAAAACGATGGTTATTTAATAACGTAAGTGATAAAATAAAAGCGCTGAATCATCTGAGGAGGAATCATCGTGACAAAGTCGAGATTAGAAGCATTTACTGATGGAGTGGTAGCCATTGTTTTGAGAGTTCTTGTATTAGAGATCAAGATCCCTAATACATCTAGCTTTCATTCTTTATGGGTCATCCGAAATACATTATTAGCTTATACCATCAGCTTTATATTTGTTGCGGTGATCTGGGTGAACCATCATCGTATATTTCAGATGGCAGAACGAATTAATTACCGAGTGGTCTGGTCGAATATCTTTTTGCTCTTTTGGCTGACTTTATGTCCTTCTGTTACTAGTTGGGTCGGGCGTAACCCTGAAGCTTTTTGGCCTGAGATGGCTTATGTCTTAGTATACACGATGTGGAGTTTTTCTTTTGGTATCTTGATGAGGCAAATCATGAAAGCAAATAAACCAGATTCCCATGTCGTGAGAGTTTTGTCAAAGGACCGTCGAAGTCTTATCTCCATGATGATTAACTTATGCTTGATTGCCGGTGTCTTTTTTGTACCGTTGATCGGGTTATTCGGACGTTTTTTTGTATCTGGTATTTGGATTTTTTCCTATAAAAAAGCAGATGCCTATTATCAGCGGTTGTTTCCGGGGAAATAGAAAAGAGGCTGGGACAGAAGCTTTTAACTCCAAGAAATAAGCCGAAATTTCACAAAAATTTAAGAAGCAATTTTCGTAAATTCCTTCTTATTTCTCGAAGCTGACCACTTCTGTCACAACTACTTTCTTACTTCTTACGTTCATATTTCATATGATAGATTAGTAATAGAAGCAAGAACCACACAGGTGTTAGTAATAAAGCGATTCTCGTATCTTTTCCTAGGAACAAGACGACACACACAAAGGCCATGTAAAGAAATACCAGATAATTACTAAATGGGTACAACGGCATTTTAAATGAATGAGCTTTTTTGCCGAGGATACTTTTACGATATTTCATGTGCGTGTAGACAAGCATACTCCAGATAAACAAGAAACAAGTAGTGGCAATACTGCTTACTAGTGTGAATACTTCACTAGGCATCACGTAATTCAAGATAACAGAAATGAAAATGACGATAGTAGAAAATGTCAAAGCATTCCCTGGCACATGATGTGTTGTTAACTTTTTGAATTTTTTAGGGGCACTGCCTTCTTGCGCTAAAGAACGAAGCATACGTCCTGTACTATATATTGCACTGTTGCAGGCAGAAGCTGCTGCACTTAATACGACTAAATTGATCAAGGAAGCAGCAATCGTGATCCCAATTTCCGAAAATACTTCTACAAATGGACTGTTATCTGGATTCAAGCTGTTCCATGGATAGATTGCCATAATGACAAAAAGAGATCCTAAGTAAAATAAGATGATCCTGATAGGAATATTATTGATAGCTTCCGGCAACACTTTTTCAGGATTTTCTGTTTCTCCAGCGACTAATCCAACTAATTCTATCCCAGCAAAAGCAAAGGTTACCATTTGGAAAGCTAAGATAAATCCTTTTGCACCAGTTGGAAAGAATCCGCCATGAGACCATAGATTCGTGATACTGGCTGTGCCAATATCTGTCGTATAGTGGGTGAGGATCATATAAGCTCCTACGAGGATAAAGGCAATGATCGCTACAACTTTGATCAATGCAAACCAAAACTCTAACTCACCAAACAATGAGACAGCCACCATATTCAAGCAAAGAAGAAGACCTAATGCAATCAGTTCAGGAAGCCACTGAGGAACACCAGGCGCCCAGTAGCGTACATACATTCCGATGGCTGTTAAATCGGCCATTGCAATCGATACCCAGCAGAACCAATACGTCCAGCCAGTGATGAAAGCCGCTTTTTTGCCAAGATATTCTGCAACAAAATCCAGAAAAGAATGGTTATTGGTGTTTGATAACAGAAGTTCGCCTAACGCACGCATAATGAAAAAACAGATGCATCCAGTAATAAGATAGGCGAGCAATATCGAAGGGCCAGCTAGCTGGATAGACTTTCCGGAACCTAAAAACAACCCCGTTCCAATCGCTCCGCCAATAGAAATCAGTTGGACATGTCTATTTTTCAGTCCACGCTGCAGTTCTTGCTCTTCATTCATTTTTAAATCATCCTAACTAAAAAAGTTTAATTACTTCCATATTAAGAGAGTTTTCTGAAAAACACAACTAAGATTCCAAAATTTTCAGAAATTTACCTTTTATGAGTAATTCATAAAAAAGAACTGCGGTAAACACCGCAGCTCTTTGTCCCAATCAGCTATTGATCCTAAGCATTTAAAATACGTGAAAGGAATTCTTTTGTACGTTCTTCTTTCGGATGGACAAAGATATCTTCTGGTGTACCTTCTTCTGCAATCACACCTTTATCCATAAAAATGACACGGTCAGATACATCTTTTGCAAATTCCATCTCATGCGTCACGATAAGCATTGTCAAGCCAGTATGTGCTAAGTCTTTGATCGTATTAAGCACTTCGCCAACCATTTCAGGGTCTAACGCCGAAGTAGGTTCGTCGAATAGCAATACATCTGGATTCATTGATAATGCCCGAGCAATTGCGACACGCTGTTTCTGTCCACCAGATAATTGTGCTGGTTTGGCTTCGATATAACGATCCATACCAACTTTTTCCAGATTTTCGATTGCTACTTTTTTGGCAGTTTCTTTATCTCGTTTCAGGACAGTTGTTTGACCAGACATACAGTTTTCCAAGACATTCATATTGTTGAACAGGTTGAAGGATTGGAAAACCATACCTAGATTCGTTCGATATTTAGGTAAATTATATTTAGGAGCTAATACATTTTCTCCATTATAAATGATCTCGCCGCCTGTTGGTTTTTCCAGTAAATTGATACAGCGCAAGAAAGTAGATTTACCAGAACCGGAAGAACCGATGATCGTCACAACTTCACCTTTATTGACTGTTACGCTGATATCTTTCAATACTTCATTTTCACCGAAGCTTTTTCTTAGATGTTTGATTTCAATAATTTTTTCATTCATGATTCTTCCTCCTTATTCCTGCAAATTTGAATTGTCGATTTCTTCAAGCTTGGTATAAGCTGAAGGACCATCGATTTTCTTTTCTACCGCCCGCAGGATTCTGGTGATCGTAAAGGTCATGACTAAGTAGATGATCCCGACGATCGTAAATGTTTGGAAGAATTGGAAATTCGCACCGGAAGCAGAGTTTCCTTGGAAGAACAAATCAGCTACGCCGATTACACTTAAAACTGCTGTATCTTTGATATTGATAACAAACTCATTTCCTGTTGCTGGCAAGATATTCCGTAAAACTTGTGGAATAACAACTTTTCTCATCGTTTGGCCATGGGTCATACCAATGGCTTGCGCAGCTTCGAACTGCCCTTCATCTACTGCAAAAATCCCCCCACGAACGATCTCTGTCATGTAAGCTCCAGTATTGAGAGAGACAATAAACAAAGCGGCAATCGTTCGGTTCAATGAAATGCCAAAAGCGAGTGCCAGACCGTAGAAGATGACCATTGCTTGTACCATCATCGGTGTTCCGCGGAATACTTCGACATAGATAGAAAGAAGTGCATTTCCGATTTTTTGGAAGAAGCGAGTCAGTGCATTTCCTGATTCAGGTACCGAACGGAAGACACCAATCAGTAATCCAAGTGTAGTACCGACAACTGTCCCGATCAATGCGATGAACAAGGTAAGTCCAGCACCTCGTAAGAACATATTGCCGTATTGTTTCCAAATCGTAGTGAAATCAGAAATGATGCCAGGTTTTTCTTCACTATCAGTTGCAGCAGGCTGATCTTTGACTGCTTGGTCCATAATTTTGGTTCGTTCATCGTTAGAGATGCCAGAAAGAATCTGGTTTACTTTTTGGATATCCGGGTCGCCTTTACGCATACCAACAGAAATCTGAACATCTTCCGGGTTTGTCTGGAAGCCATCTGCACCGCTGAATTCAAGCATTTCCAAGTCTTTGTTCACACTAGTTGCCGTTACACCTTCCGGACGTTCGCTGACATAACCATCGATCATTCCAGAAGCTAAAGCTGTTCTCATTGCTGAGAAATTATCCATTGCTTGTTGTTTCTGCACATCTGGTATCTGATCGATCACAGTATAGTGGAATGTATTTAACTGAGCAGTGATCTTTGCTCCAGAAAGATCTGCTAAACTTTTTGCTTTTGCATATTTGCTATCTTTTTGAACTACTACTACTAATTGTGATTCGTAATAAGGATCGGTAAAATCAATTTCTTTTCGTCGTTCAGCAGTAGGGCTCATTCCGGCGATGATCGCGTCGATCTTGCCTGATTGAAGGGCAGGAGCCAGACCATCCCATTTCGTTTGGACGATGACTAATTTTTTCCCTAAACCATCTGCTACTTTTTTAGCGATTTGAACATCATAACCGCCGGCGTAACTATTTTGGCCTTGAATTGGCAAGGCATTATTCTCATCTGTTTGTTGAGACCAGTTGAAGGGTGCATACCCAGCCTCCATACCTACGCGAAACTCATCGCTCGGTGTTTTTTCATCTGCATTTGCCAGAGATCCCACACTGAATAGTGAGAAGACAAAAGCAAATAGTACGGCAACTGAAACCATATTTTTTTTCATTTTTTTCTCCCTTTCTGATTATATGATACACGAGCGGTCTAGATGAAATGCGGTAAAGCTTTATCTGAAAAAATAAAAAGCGACCGATTTATAGATATAAAAAGGCCGCTAAAATTCCATAAGGTGATAAACCTCTCACAAAACATAGCGCAACTTAGCATCACTGCTAAGACAGTCCGCAAGCTCTTAACTTGCGTCCCAACATACACTCCAAGCAAAAAAGTGCACATTTCGGCGATCCTCCCTATTCCTGCTTCTCCATGTTTGCTTCACTCCACAGGGTTAATGATTCTCGCGACCTCTACCTCATTGATTGAGGCATCTCGTATTCAGTTATTTATACAAAAAAAGTTTACGATACTCGAGAGGCTTTGTCAATCTATAACTGCTGTTTTTTGAAAAAATACTGATAAATATAGAAATCTTTACTTTTACCGAAAAAACAATCAAAATGTGAATCATCTATCCATTGCAAACGATAGTATAATTATACACAAAAATGTATGTAATACAATAAAAAAAGAACTAGAACAGAAAATTTCCTGTGTCCAGTTCCATCTCGATCATTTAAGCTGCCGCTTTCTTTGGCTCACGTCCTAGGATCGCTTGCAAAAGAACAACGACGCCATAAATGGCTAATATTAGATAAATCAAACTTGAGTATTGGGTGATTCCCCAGCCCCATGTTCGATATACGGCTAATGTAATGGCTAAAACAATTGCGGCAATCACGTTGAATAAAGCAAAAGCCCAAAGATTTCCATTTTCTTTGCGTACAAGATAAAAAACAGAGAAATAAACGCTTAACGCTAACCAGGCGATACAAGCCAGAATAACGCCCCAATAAATAAAGAATGGTAACATATCGATTCACCTCACTTTTATACAGCAGTATTGTAACACGTTTTCATTCTTTTGTCAGTGAACATTGTGATAAATTACTCAAATGCCCATAACACTTTTTTATTCCCATTTTTCTGACTTTTCAACAATAAATTTGTTCGAGTATGGGCTATAATGGAAAGTGAGGTGACAAAACATGAAACAATTAACAGTAGACGAAGCAGCAAAAGAGATATTAGCTTATCAGCAAATTACATTTTTGACCGGTGCAGGGGTATCCACACCTTCTGGAGTGCCAGACTATCGATCTTTGTCAGGAATCTACCACGGGATGGAGCAGCCGGAATACTTGCTGAGTCATCAAGCAATGGTGAATGAACCGGATAAATTCTATCAATTTGTCAAAAAGATTTATCATCCTGAAGCAAAACCCAATATCATTCATTTGGAAATAGCACATCTAGCGAAAGAAAAAAATGTTTGGGTTGTTTCCCAAAACATCGACGGTTTGCACGCAAAGGCTAAAAGCCCGCAACTCGTCAATTTTCATGGGAGTCTGTATCAATGTCATTGTCGAAAATGTCAACAAACGGTAGACTGGAAAGAATATCTTCACAGCGACAAACATCAAGCATGCGGAGGACAAATACGCCCAGACATCGTGTTATATGGTGAAGGGTTTCAAGATGGAGTCATGGAGCAGGCGGCTTATGCCGTCAGCCAAGCAGAGCTGATCGTCATTGTTGGAACGAGTTTTCAAGTTCATCCGTTTTGTGATCTGGTACAGTTTCGCCAGCCGTCAGCCAAAATCTTAGTAATCAATCAAACGCCTGTTTATTTAGCGGAGCCTTATACGTTTATTCAAGAAGACGGAGCGGTTGTTTTCAAAAAAATACAAGAATTAGGAGCAGATTATGACTGAATTCAAAACCGAAAAAGAAAAAATGATTGCAGGCGAGCTTTATTTTGCCAATGATCCTGAGCTGGTTGCCGACCGTATGTTTGCAAGAAGTCAAAGCCAAATCATCAACCAAGCAGAATCAGCGGAACTGCGATCCCAATTGTTGAAAGAGACTTTTGGCCGTACAGGGAAAAAAATCTATATGGAGCCAGTTATCAATTTTGATTACGGATATAATATATTTGTTGGGGAGAATTTTTATGCAAATTTCAATTGTACATTTTTAGATGTCAGCACGATTGAAATCGGTGATAACTGCATGTTCGCTCCGAATGTCCAGCTTTACACGGCGACGCATCCACTACATCCAGTGAAACGTAACAGCGGTCTGGAGTACGCAAAACCCATTAAAATCGGTAATAATGTTTGGTTAGGCGGAGGAGTTATCGTCACGCCGGGTGTCACTCTAGGGGACAACGTAGTAGTCGGCGCAGGTTCGGTTGTGACCAAATCTTTTCCCGACAATGTAGTGATTGCAGGAAATCCTGCTCGTATCATCAAGACAGTAGAGGAAGAACTAACAGAAGAGTCTCTTGAAACATTACGTCATAAGATCGATATGATCGATCGAGAGTTGGTTGCTTTATTAGAAAAAAGAATGGATACGGTAACTAAAATAGGACAAGTGAAAAAAGAAGAAAACCAAGCAGTTTATGATGCAAAAAGAGAGCAGCAAGTATTGGATAAAGTTGTTAGTCTGCTGAAAAATAAGGGATATAAGGAAACAATAACAGACACGTATGTTGATTTGATGAAACACTCGCGCGAATACCAAAACAAAATGAAGGAGGAATAAGTGTGATCGAAGGAGAGACACGGCGAAAACAAATCATGCAAACCTTGGCAAATACAGAAAAACCAGTGAGTGCTAGCAAGTTTGCGAAAACTTTTGGAGTCAGCCGTCAGATCATTGTAGGCGATATTGCTTTACTACGAGCTGCAGGTAAAAGTATCGTGGCAACAGCAAGAGGTTATATCCTCGAAACAGAAGAAACCAATACTGGGCACATCAGTAAAATCGCTGTCCAGCATGGAAAAGATCAAACAGAAGAAGAACTGAGACTAATCGTTGAAAATGGTGGTGAAATCATTGATGTAATTGTGGAACATCCCCTTTACGGTGAGTTAGCAGGAACTTTGCACATCAAAACGCCACAAGATATCGATTCCTTTATGAGACGTTATCAAAAAAGTAATGCTACTTTGTTATCCGAATTAACAGGCGGCATCCATCTGCATACGATCCGCTACCCAGAAAAGCATATGCTGAAAATCATCAAACAAAAACTAGCTGAAGCAGGAATCCTCTACGAAGGATAACATCGTAGCTGCTACTTTTTATCCTAGAAACTATTCTATCATCTCTGAGATAAACACCCATATGGAAGAAATAAGAAAAAATAAGAAAAGATGCGTATCCAATACACAGAATTTTTTGGAATTGCGATTTCTAGATGTCTATCTAAATTTCGATTAGTGGAGAAACATAAAAAAGGGAAGTGCAGCTTTTGAGCACTCCCCTTTTTTATAAAGCTTTCTTGTAGCATAGTATCGAAGGAACCTGCCAATTCTCTACTCGATTACCAATACGCCTTCTTTTAGTGCAAATGGATTTTGATCGTTGATGTGGTCATAGAACATCACACCGTTGATATGGTCGATTTCATGTTGAACGACGATTGATTCATAATTCTTCAAACGAATCTTGTGTTTTTCACCATTCATATCATAATAAGACACAGTGATTTTGGCATGGCGAACAACATATCCTGGTACTTCTCGATCAACAGATAAACAGCCTTCACCTTCCCCTAAACAAGCATCTTGAACAGAATGGCTCAAAATTTTAGGATTATACATAACAGTACTTAGAGAAGGTCCATCTGCCTCTGGGTCAGGACTTGGTACGTGAACAGCAATGATTCTTTTAGAAATATCTAATTGAGGAGCAGCTAAGCCAACACCGCCTCGTAAGTGTAGTTCTTCAGCTTTGATTGGATCTTGGCTGTTTTTTAAGAACTCAAGCATCTCTTTTCCTAAAGAGATATCTTCTTCGCTTAATGGAAGAGAAACTTCTTTTGCAACTTCGCGTAAGGTCGGATTTCCTTCACGAATGATATCATCCATTGTAATCATGGAATATGTACCCCTTTCTTAAAAGACTGTGTTTCAAGTCTATTTTCGCATTATAGTTTACCACAAAAATGGAAAAGTAGTAGTAAGATTGTTTGAAAACTACCTTTTCTTAATGATTAACTACTTGATTTTCAACCCGGTTTCAGGTAAAGTATAGCTGTGTGCTCTAGGCACATGACCTGCCACTTGGTTAAGCGAATCACCAACGTTTTACTCAGTCGCAGGGGAATAATCGAAAGAGGTGAAAGAAATGGCAATTTCAAAAGAACGCAAGAATGAAATCATCAACGAATACGCTCGCCATGAAGGGGATACTGGTTCTCCAGAAGTACAAATCGCTGTATTAACTGAAGAAATCAACCACTTGAATGAACATGCACGCGTGCACAAAAAAGACCATCATTCATACCGCGGCCTAATGAAAAAAGTTGGTCACCGCCGTAACTTGTTAGCTTACTTACGTAAAACTGACGTTCAACGTTACCGCGAATTGATCAAACGTTTAGGCTTGCGTCGTTAATTTTAGTCAAAAAGAGTGGGATTCACATGAATCTCACTTTTTTTACTCGTATATCAATTAAGTAAAATTCCGTGATCAAGCTAGATGGACTCCTACTAACCAAATGAAAGCTGCTCAAAAGACGGCTTTCGGCAGTTTTCATTTGTTTAGTAGCGTCTTGCTTTCACGAGAAGGAAAAGGAGAAGTTATGTCAGAAAAACAAGTATTCAAAACGACATGGGGCGGCCGTCCCTTACAAATCGAAGTCGGTCAGCTAGCAAAACAAGCAAACGGAGCCGTTTTAGTCCGTTATGGAGATACAGTAGTCTTAAGTGCAGCTGTGGCCTCTAAAGAAGCAAAAGATACAGACTTTTTCCCATTAACGATCAATTATGAAGAAAAAATGTATGCAGCAGGGAAAATCCCTGGAGGTTTCATCAAACGAGAAGGCCGTCCAAGTACGGAAGCAACATTGACTGCCCGTTTGATCGACCGTCCAATTCGCCCGATGTTTGCAGAAGGCTTCCGTAATGAAGTCCAAGTAACGAACATCGTGATGAGTGTAGAAACAGACTGCTCGCCAGCTATGGCAGCAATGCTAGGTTCTTCTTTAGCACTATCAATCTCAGATATCCCATTTGACGGCCCAATCGCAGGCGTAGAAGTTGGTCGTGTAAATGGCGAGTACGTCTTGAATCCAACAGTAGAACAAGCAGAACAAACAGATATCGAATTGACTGTTGCCGGAACGAAACAAGCCATCAATATGGTTGAAAGCGGCGCGAAAGAAGTTTCAGAAGAAGACATGCTTGGTGCATTGCTGTTTGGTTTTGACGCTATCAAAGAGTTAGTTGCTTTCCAAGAAGAAATCGTTCAAGCAGTAGGGAAAGAAAAAATGGAAGTGACTTTACTGCAAGTTGATGAAGTATTGAAAAAAGAAATCTTTGATGCTTCTTACGCTACAATGAAAGCAGCAGTAATGACTGAAGAAAAACTTGCTCGCGAAGATAATATCGAGCAGGTGAAGATCGATATCCGCGAAGCTTATGCTGAGAAATTTGCAGGTCATGAAGATGAAGATCACTTGTTGAAAGAAGTTAAACAAATCACAGAAGATCTTGAAAAAGATGTCGTACGTGAATTGATCACCATCGATAAGATCCGTCCTGACGGGCGTAAATTGGATGAAATCCGTCCATTGTCATCAGAGGTCAGCTTATTGCCACGTGTACATGGATCAGGTTTGTTCACACGAGGACAAACACAAGCTTTATCAGCTTGTACACTCGCACCTCTAGGAGAGCACCAAATCATTGATGGTTTAGGGGTGGAAGTCAGCAAACGATTCATCCACCACTACAATTTCCCTCAATTTTCTGTTGGTTCTACAGGACGTGCAGGCTCTCCAGGGCGTCGGGAAATCGGACATGGCGCATTAGGTGAACGTGCGTTAGCACAAGTAATCCCTTCAGAAGAAGAATTTCCTTATACGATCCGTTTAGTAGCAGAAGTATTGGAATCAAATGGTTCTTCTTCCCAAGCAAGTATCTGTGCTGGCACATTAGCATTGATGGATGCAGGTGTACCAATCAAAGCACCAGTCGCCGGCATTGCGATGGGACTTGTTTCTGATGGTGAAAACTATACGATCCTAACTGATATCCAAGGGCTGGAAGATCATCTTGGCGATATGGACTTTAAAGTTGCCGGTACAAAAGATGGTATCACTGCTTTACAGATGGATATCAAGATTCAAGGAATCACAGAACAAATCCTAACTGAAGCATTAACTCAAGCAAAACAAGCACGTATGGAAATCTTAGAAGAATTGACTTCAACGATTGCTGCTCCACGTGAAGAATTAAGCCAATATGCACCAAAAATCGAAATGATCCAGATCGAACCTGCTAAAATCAAAGATGTTATCGGTAAAGGCGGCGATACGATCAACGGAATCATCGATGAAACTGGTGTGAAAATCGATATCGATCAAGATGGAAAAGTAAGTATTGCTTCAGCTGATGCAGAAATGATCAAAAAAGCTATCAAGATCATCGAAGATTTGACCAAAGAAGTCAAAGTTGGTGAAGTTTATCTAGGGAAAGTTGTCCGTATCGAAAAATTCGGTGCATTCGTCAACTTGATCAAAGGAAAAGATGGACTTGTCCATATTTCCCAATTAGCAAACGATCGTGTCAATAAAGTCGAAGATGTTGTTAAACTAGGTGATGAGATCCTTGTGAAAGTAACTGAAATCGATAAACAAGGACGCGTAAATCTGTCAAGAAAAGCAATGTTGAACGAAGATGGTTCAACGAAAAATGAAGAAAAATAATTTAATTCATAGGAATAATGTACTTGTGATCGTGAAGGTGACAGGGGGACAATAATTATTCGAAAAAAGGGGACTGTGACAAAAGCCGTGTCACAGTCCTTTTTTTGCGAATAAACGGCGTTCAAAAGCTTGCATCTGCGGTAATAAGTCCAGCCAAGTTAAAAACATTAGGAGCTGTTTTTACTTGGCTGTTCTTACTACTTGATGCAGAACAGCTTTTTTACAACCTCTCCAATAAACGATGTTCAATCAGCTGTCCCTCGATATTAGCTCAAAAAACGGCAAAATATGAGGAACTATTTTTCCGTTTGTTTCTCTAATACTCAGGTCAAACCGCTGATTTCACAACCTCTGATTCACGGTGTTCCAGAAGCAGCTTCTACGGAAATAAGCTGAACACTTTTGTTACAACTTCTTTTTTTCTGGAGTTTCTTGGCGCATATTTTTGGAGTCCTTCTGAATAAAGCGTAAAATAAAAGTGAGAAGTATGGATAAAGGAGGGAAAGGAGATGCTGAATTTTTTATGGTCGTTATTTATCGGCGGTATATTAGGTTTGATAGCTGGCGCAATTTTAGGAAAGGAAGTCCCGGGAGGCGTATCTGGAAATATCATTATCGGTTTTTTAGGTAGTTGGCTCGGCGAATTTTTACTAGGACCACTGGGACCGGAACTCGGCGGTTTTTATTTGATACCAGCATTATTGGGTGCAATTTTTTGTCTTGCTCTTTATTCATTTGTGGCAAGACGTATCAGAGAACGTCCAAAGAAAGAATAATTTTATTCAAATAAGTTGACACTTCAGTGTGTTACTTGGATAATTAGAAGCAATTTAGGAAAGCGGGTGTCATGGATAAGAATATCATCTATCATTCAAGCTTACCTAAAGGATATCCATATAACAAGAAATGAGGGAAAAACGTGGCAACAACGCACAATACCAAAAAGATATCAATGGCTGGCCTGCTTGTAGCGATGGGAGTCGTCTACGGAGACATCGGGACAAGTCCGCTTTACGTTATGAAATCGATTGTTGAAGATAATGGCGGATTGTCAGGAATCAATCCTGATTTTGTTATCGGATCAGTCTCATTGATTTTTTGGACATTGACTCTACTGACAACAATCAAATATGTCGTGATTGCATTGAATGCAGATAACCATGGTGAAGGTGGAATTTTCTCACTCTACACACTTGTCCGAAAAGGTGGGAAATATTTGATCATTCCTGCAATGATCGGAGGAGCTGCCTTACTAGCAGATGGGGTATTGACCCCTGCTGTGACGGTAACGACTGCGATTGAAGGCTTGCGAGGAATTCCGCAGTTTTTTGACCGGTTCGGTAATAACCAGAACGTGATCGTCATTATCACTTTAGTTATTATTTTTGTTTTATTCATGGTCCAACGCTTTGGTACAGATATTGTCGGAAAAGCATTCGGACCAATCATGTTCGCTTGGTTTACTTTTTTAGGCGTAATGGGATTAATGAACTTCAGTCAAGACTGGACAGTTATCCGTGCACTGAATCCTTATTATGCTATCCAGCTGCTTTTTAGTGCAGATAACAAATTAGGCTTGTTCATTCTTGGAAATATTTTCCTGGCTACGACAGGTGCAGAGGCGCTTTATTCCGATCTTGGACATGTCGGCAAACGAAATATTCGTCTGAGCTGGCCTTACGTCAAAATTTGTTTGGTTATCAATTATTTTGGGCAGGCTGCGTGGTTGTTGAATGTTTATCAAAACCCTGAAGCACAGCAAATCAAGAACCTGAATCCATTCTTCCAAATGATGCCTCAAAGTTGGATCGTGATCGGCGTTGCTTTTGCAACAGTCGCTGCAGTCATTGCTTCGCAAGCATTGATTACAGGTTCGTTTACGCTAGTTTCAGAAGCAATCAAGTTGAAACTGCTGCCTCGGTTAAAGATCATGTATCCTGGGAACAGTATCGGGCAAATGTATATCCCAGCAGTCAATCTGATTTTATGGATCGCCTGTTCTCTAGTGGTTGTCACATTCCGAACGTCTCATCATATGGAAGCTGCTTACGGTCTATCGATCACTGTGACGATGTTGATGACAACAGCACTGCTTTACTTTTATCTTATCCAAAATGGGCATTCTCGTTGGCTTGCATATTTAGTTACCTTTTTCTTCGGTGCGATAGAAGTCGTTTTCTTTATCTCAAGTGTTGTCAAATTCTTCCGAGGCGGTTTTGTAGCCGTTCTGATTGGTTTGATCATCTTAGTTGTGATGTTTATTTGGGAACAAGGGAACATTATTCGCGAATCGTCAACCGAGGATGTGTCTTTGAGAGATTATATCCCGCAGCTTAGAGAATTACGTGATGATACTTCTTTACCAATCTATCAGACAAATGTGGTCTTCTTGGTTCCTGATATGGCTGAAGATAAAGTTGGCCGACAGTTCATCTATTCGATTTTAGATAAACGGCCTAAAAGAGCACGAGTCTATTGGTTTGTTCATGTGGAAGTGACGGATGAGCCATATACGAAAGAATATCAAGTAGATATGATGGACACTGATTTTATTGTCCAAGTGAATCTGTTCTTAGGTTTCAGGGTTCAACAGGAAATCAACGTATATGTTCGCCAAGTCATCCATGATTTGATGAAACAAGGCCGTTTGCCAAAACAGCCACAAAGATACTCTCTGACACCAGGGCGAGAAGTTGGCGATTTCCAATTTGTCCTGATTGATGAAGTAGTTTCCAATGTGACAACTCTAGGAAAATGGCAACGTCAAATCATGCAGGCAAAACTGGCAATCAAAAAAATCGCTACCTCGCCAGAAACATGGTTTGGGCTAGAGTACAGCGAAGTAAAACATGAAACTGTTCCGCTTATCATTGGAAATACTCGGAAAACATGGTTGAAAGAGCGGTTGTGAAAGTAGCGCTTTGACCTGAACTAATGTCGAATGTCAGCTACTTGAACACCGTTTATCAGAGATCATGAAAAAGCTGTACTGCAACAAGCAGTAAGAACGAGCAGATAAAAACAGCTTCTCATGTTTTTCATCTGTTTGGGCTTAATGCCGCAGATGCAAGCTTTTGAATACCGTTTTTATCAGAGGTCATGAAAAAGCTGTTTAGCAACAAGTAACGCAATGATTTTGAAGTGATAAGGAGATGTGGCTGAAAAATGCCGCATCTCCTTTTTTATTCCTAAATATGAATACGCATTATTTTCAATCTTTTTGTAGAAAAAGGGTACAATAGAAAAAGAGAAAGGCGGGAGAATATGGTTATCAATTTCATTATTTTATTTTTGATGATTGCAATTACTTCATTTTTTGTAGCAAGTGAATTTGCTTTAGTGAAAATCAGACGATCAAGATTGGAACAACTAGAAAAGGAAAATGTAAAGAACGCCAAGCTAGCTCTTCATGTTACACACCATTTAGATAACTATTTATCAGCTAGTCAATTAGGAATTACGCTAACCGGTTTGATCATCGGGTGGGTCGGTGAAGGATCTGTCGCGGCTTTACTAGAACCAGTGATCGGTAAACTACCTTTTAGTTCGGCTATTAGCAGTACAATCTCTGTGGCGCTGGGATTTATTTTAGTTACGTATATCGATGTGGTTATTGGCGAACTGCTTCCTAAGAGCTATAGTATCGTCAATACGGAGAAGGTCGTCTTGTTCGTAGTTAAACCACTTCATTATTTTTATAAAGTAATGTTTCCTTTTATTTGGGTATTGAATCATTCAGCTGCAGGGCTAGGGAAGCTATTAGGTGTGCGTCTCGTATCTGAAGGAGAAGAGACATTGTCTCAAGAAGAGCTGACATTAGTCGCATTGAATTCTTATGAAAAAGGAGAGTTGACCAAAGAAGAATATCATTATTTGGAAAACGTGTTTGAATTTGATGATACCTTGGCAAAAGATATACAAGTAGACCGTACGTCCATGCAAGTATTCGAAGCTTCAGAAACCGTCAAAGAAGCGATAAAAGCTTCGATTGAACAAGGACATACTCGCTATCCGGTTATCTTAGAATCAAAAGACAATGTTTTAGGTTATGTCACCTTGCCAGATTTGATCAAGCAATCTTATAAAGATGACCAGCTGACAGTAGAACAGTTGATTGAAGAGCCGATCGTAACAACTGAAACGATCCCTATAAAAAAATTATTGACGATCATGCGAAAAAAGGGAAAGCATATTGCTATCTTAAAAGATGAATACGGAGGGACAAGCGGCTTAGTGACGATTGAAGATATTTTAGAAGAAATCGTCGGGGAAATCCGAGATGAGACAGATTTGGACGAAGCATTGATAGCGGAACAGTCAGATGGCTCTTATATCATCTCCGGCAAACTAACATTAGATGATTTCCAGCGTTATTTTCATGTAGAGATTCCAGAGTTTGAAGAAACGAATTTTACTACACTTGCGGGCTTTGCTTCTAGCCGATATAAAGAAATAAAAGCAGGAACAATCATTGAGATTGCATCATTCCGTTTCACGGTATTAGAATACCAGCATGCACATATCGATTATTTCAAAGTAGAGTCCACGGAAAGAAAAACAGAATAAAAGAAAAAAGGCTGTGACATTTTTTGTCACAGCCTTTTTGTTATCTAAAAAACCTGTTTTCGGTAAACGAAGAAGATATTTTCAATAAAAGTTTTCATTTTTAGCCGCAACGATTTCTTTTAATCAAGGCTATCTTGCTTCTGCATGTTCTAATGTGAAATGTTCCTCTTCACCCATGTGTTTCAATTGTTTCATCGAACGCATATAAGAGTAAAGCAACACGGCAACAGAACCGATCCAAGCTAAAGGAGAAGCTGCTGCTGCTCCTGGGTATCCCCACATTCCTGTAAGAACGATAGCTGCAAAAGAACGCATAAGCAATTCCATCATACCGGCGATCGTAGGGATCTTGCTTTGTCCAAGCCCTTGAAGTGTGTAGCGTAAAATGAACAGGACTGCTAAGATCCAGTAAAGAGACCCATTGATATTGAAGTAGGTTTGTGCTAATTCAAATACACGTGTTTCTGATGGGCTAACAAACAATTGAACAAAGAAATGACCGAAGAAAATGACGATAGCACCTGCTAAGAGACTAAATCCGACACTCATCAGTAAAGTTTGACGTACCCCTTGCAAGATTCGGCCATATTCTTTCGCACCATAGTTTTGTGCAGTGAAAGTTGCCATTGCAATACCAAATGACATCATCGGCTGATTTGCAAATTGGTCGATACGACCAGCAGCGGCTTGAGCAGCTACGACATCTGTCCCTAGACTATTTAGTGCTGCTTGTAACACGATAGCACCAACAGCGATGATCGAAGATTGAAACGCCATTGGCAAAGCAGCGTTTAGGTGTACAGCAAACTCTTCTTTTTCAAATTTGAAATCTTTTTTGCGTAACTGTAACAAAGGCATTTTTTTCTTGATATACACTAGACACAGTACGCTGGAAGAAACTTGTGCGATTACTGTAGCAATAGCTGCACCTTCCACACCCATGCCAAAATAGATAATAAAGATCAAATCAAGTACGACGTTGATGATGACCGCAATGATCAGAAAGAATAGTGGTGTGCGGCTGTCACCAAGTGCGCGAATGACATTAGAAAGCAAATTGAAACTGACTGATGCAAAGATCCCTAATAAAATAATTGAAATAAATGTTTGTGCTTGATCAAGTATTTCAGGAGGAGTTTGCATCAATTGAAGCATCGGACGAATAAACAGGAGACTTAGGACAGTTAAAATCACAGTGACGACAAGACTAATGACAACACTAGCAGCAAAACTTTTCTTCAGACCCCGATAATCTTTTGCACCGTAACGTTGTGCGGTAATAATGGCTAAACCAGCTGTTAAACCTTGGGCAAAGCCAATGATCAAAAATGTCAGGCTTCCAGTTGCACCAACCGCTGCCAGCGCATTTTTACCTAGCGTCTGACCCACGATGATCATATCGATCATATTGTAGAACTGCTGAAAAACATTTCCGATCAGTAAAGGAACAGTGAACATCAAAATCAGTTTAGCGGGGCTTCCTTTTGTTAAATCGCGCATCTTTTAAACTCCTTATATCTTTAAAATTTAGTTAGTAGTATATAGCGTTTATCCTGAGAATACCAATTAGAAATCAATGATAATTTATGAAACTCCATAAAAAGAAGCCAAGAATTGAGTCAAAGAATCAACAACTTGGCCTGGTCTGTAAAATAAGGGACATCCACGTTTATCTATCACCTTAATATTGTCTAATCTCACTTGGTAAAAGGATCGTTTCTCTCGTACCGTCATCATAGGCGTATACTTGAGCAGGGAATTGGTTCGAATAGGCAAACGGCAAATCAATATCCATTTCCACATTGCTTCCTGCTTGAGAAAAATGCATCGTCACTTTTCCACGATTTTCGATCAAATCAAAGGTTAATATATTTTCTAATGGAATGACTCCCTTAAGATCTAGGTCAATAATAAACCATATACTGTCAATCAATTCATCTGGCAAACTTGATACTACACCAACTGAAGCGTAACGGTTGCGGCTGCTATCAAAACTTTCAAACATCTGGTTAACCTCCTTCGAATCAACGAATGTTTTTATTTTTATAATCAATCATAGGATAAACTAGAAATACTTACTTTAACGAGGGTTCATTCTAATAAAGAATCAGGAAAAATGCAACAATAATTGAATACTTTTTTTCAAAGTATAAATTTTTATAAAGGTACGATAAAAGTATGCGAGGAAAAGCTTGGTAAATTAGGATTTTTCGTTTGCAAAGCTATTTGTAAAAGTGGAAGCCTCATATGAAAATAAACGATTAGAAAGAAAAAAAGGCGTGTTAAAAGCTGCTGACCCGCCGCTTCTAACACTACCTGATTGTTTCAGTATTATTCTTCTGTTGAACCGATCACTTCTGGTTCGCCACCTTCACCTGTGCTTTCTTCTTCTTCACTTTGAGCGACTACAGCAGCGATTTGCTCTTCACTGTCGGTCACGAATTTGTAATCGTCGTTTTTTGGAAGATCGGCTACTGTAATAGAATCACCTAATTCCAAGTTTGTCACGTCAACTTCAATTCGTTCAGGCAATTTGTCTGGTGTAGCAGATACGACTACTGTATACAAGTTTTGAGCTAACACTCCACCCGATTTAGCACCAACTGATTCGCCAACAAGAACGACTTCTGTTTCGACTTCTGTTTCTTCCGACATGTTTACAGATAGAAATTCTGCATGTTCGAAATGATTGGTAAAAGTGTTCGTTTGGATCTTGTGAACCAATGTATTGACTTTTTGTCCATCGATGTCCATCGTGATAACTGTGTTCGCTCCATGTTCACGCAACAATTTGCTTAGTGTCAAACCATCGAATGAGATAGGGGTACTTTCTACTTTATACCCATAAACAACAGCTGGAACTTTCCCTTCGTGACGAAGTTTGTTTCTTAATGAACGGGGACGTACTTCTCTTTTACTTACTTCTAATGATACTGACATAACCAAAATTCCTCCTTAAAATGTGACTGTCTGCTTTGGTAACGGACAGATTTTATTTAAGTGAATTCTAAAGGCTAATCTCGTGCACATCATCGAAGGCAGGGCGCTTAAAAAAGCGCAAAAGGAGAGATGCGCGCATCTCCCCTTAGAAAGTCAGGATTCAACTTTTCTCCACCAGGTCATTACGCTGTGTATGAGAAATCCAATTCACTTTACTATTTAACCGTAACGTGAACTGTTAATTAAGTCAAGGAATAACTATGATGATGTATTTGCAAGCAAGAATATTCAAGGTATAATTAATTAGTAGTAATAAGAAAGGAAACAGCATGCGTTTAGATAAATTAATAGAAGAAAAATTAGAAACGACACGCAAGGAAATGAAGCGGCTGTTTGCTTTGAAGCAAGTGATGATAGATGGCACAGTCGAATTTCGACAAAATCGAAATGTAGATAGTTTACTGCATCAAATCGAAGTAGCAGGTGAACACTTAGAAACAAATGAGTCCTATTATCTTCTCAATAAACCTGAAAAAGCTGTTACAGCTGTATCAGATCCAGAAAAGACGACAGTAATCGATCTGATTGCAAGTGCCGATCGTTTCCAACCATTATATCCAGTGGGAAGACTAGATAGAGATACAACAGGACTATTGCTGATTACTTCGAATGGACAATTGGGATATGAAATGCTACTTCCAGAAAAAAAGGTTTCAAAGACTTATCAAGTAGTTGTGAACGAAAGGGTGACACCGGCAGACGTAACAGCATTTGAAAATGGAATCGTATTCGCTGATGGGTATCAATGTAAGCCGGCTGATTTAAAAATACTCAAAGCAGACAAGCACCAAAGTACGGTTTTATTGACGATCCAAGAAGGAAAATTCCATCAAGTCAAAAAGATGTTCTTAGCCCAAGGAAAGAAAGTGACCGCATTGAAACGGCTAAGCATGGGACCATTGGAATTAGATGAACAGCTAGGAGTAGGCGAGTATCGATCGTTGACATTAGCAGAGATGAAAAAGTTAAGTATTTATTTTAAATAGGAGGTCAAAAAGATGAAATATAAAACTTTATTGTTCGATGTAGATGATACATTGTTAGATTTTCAATTAACTGAAGCCAATGCTTTAAGTGCTTTGTTTGCAGAACAAGGAATCACATTGACACCAGAAATCGAAACCAGCTATAAGGCTTTGAATCATCATTTATGGCAGGAATTTGAAAAGGGCAGACTATCACGAGAAGAAGTAATAGGCAGTCGTTTTGGGTTACTTTTCCAGCAATTTGGGAAAACAGTAGATAGTGATCAAATGGAAAAACGCTACCGCCACTACTTGAACCAAGGTCATGATCTTGTTCCAGGAAGTCTAGAAATCCTGAAAAAGGTCCATCCGCATGCTGAACTTTATATTGTGACGAACGGTGTGTCGCACACGCAACATCGGCGATTAACAGATGCAGGAATGCTTGATTACTTCAAGGATATCTTTGTCTCAGAAGCTGTCGGAGCGCAAAAGCCGATGAAAGAATTTTTTGATCATGTCTTTTCCCACATTCCTAATTTTGATAAAAAGCAAACTGTGATCATTGGTGATTCTTTGACTTCTGATATCAAAGGAGGAAATATGGCAGGGATCGATACGATTTGGTTCAATAGAAATAAATTACCAGAAATCGAAGAAATCCAGCCTACTTATCGAATCGATTCATTAGAGGAACTTTATTCATTATTGGAAATTGAAAAGGATTAATTTTCAGAAAAATATAGCATTTTCGTGTTTTTTCGCTATAATAGATTAGAATGAAAAAACGGATACGAAAGAGGTTTTAGTCAATGACAAAAAGCAAGCCAATTATCATTGGTGTGACGGGTGGATCCGGAAGCGGAAAGACAAGTGTCAGCCGTGCGATTTTCAACAACTTCCCGGACCATTCCATCATGATGCTTGAACAAGATTCTTATTACAAGGATCAGAGCCATTTGAGTTTTGAAGAACGATTGAACACAAATTACGATCACCCATTTGCCTTTGATAATGATCTGCTGATTCAGCATGTAGGCGACTTACTGAACTATAAAGCCATTGAAAAACCCGTGTATGACTATGTAGCGCATACAAGAAGTCAGGCAACGATCATTCAGGAACCAAAAGAAGTGATCATTCTAGAAGGAATCCTGATTTTAGAAGACGAACGTCTGCGTGACTTGATGGATATCAAAGTATACGTAGATACAGATGATGACATTCGTATCATTCGTCGTATCAAACGGGATATGGAAGAACGGGGACGCACATTGGACTCCGTGATCGAACAATATTTGACAGTTGTTAAACCGATGTATCATCAATTTATCGAACCAACGAAGCGCTATGCGGATATCATTGTTCCAGAAGGCGGAGAAAACCACGTTGCTATTGATTTGATTACAACAAAAGTAGCTAGTTTCTTAAACCATAAATAGTGCGCAGCGAAACAGTTGAACGGACTGCGACCGTTTGAAAAGCAAGGATTCTGCTTTTTGAACAGTCACCAGCCAACTGTTTTTTTATTTATAACAAGAGGTTGTGAAAACAGCATCTTGACCTAAGTATTAAAAAGAAGAAACGGAAAATAGCTGTTTATATTTTACCGTTTTTTGAGCTAATACCGAAGGTCAGCTGATTGAGCACCGTGAAGTAGAGGTTGTAAAAAAGCTGTCTTTGCATCAAGCGATAAGAGCATCCAAATAAAACAGCTCCTCACGTTTTTCGTTGGGTTGGGCTTATTATCGTAGATGCAAGCTTTTGAACACCGTTTAACGAGAGGTTGTAACAGAAGTGGTCAGATCCAATAAATAAGAAGAAACTTACGAAAATTATTTCTCGAATTTGTGTGAGATTTCGACTTATTTTTTTGAAGAAGCTCTTTTGTCGCACCCCCTAAGGAGGCAGTTTTAATAAATGAAAAAAGATGTGGGGAATATAGATGTCTAAAAAAGGATCAGTTTTACAAAAATGTCTTCAGATCATGCCCATTATTGGTCTGTTGTTTTTCTTTGTGTTGATTCTTTATGCTTATCATCATGGGATTTTTCGATCGAGCACGTCTTTGCAAGCGTTTATCCAGCAATTTGGCAAGTATGCAGTGATGATATTTGTTCTGCTGCAAGTGATCCAAGTGATCATTCCTATTTTGCCGGGAGGGATCTCCTCAGTAGCGGGCATGCTGATGTTTGGCAATGGATTTGGGCTTTTATATAGTTGTATTGGCCTAGTGATTGGGGAAGCAATCGGATTTTTACTTGTCCGTTACTATGGCGTAGCCTTTGTCCAGCTTATTTTATCGCCAAAAAAGTATCAGAAATTTGATGAATTGCTGACAAGAAAAACGAAAGATATTAAAAAAGTACTAGTTGTTACCTTGCTGCTTCCCTTTGCGCCAGACGACTTGATCTGTCTAGTAGCTGGTTTGACGAAATTATCTTTTAGGGAATTTATGCAGATTGTGATTTTCTTGAAACCATGGTCGGTGGGTGTGTATAGCATGATCATGCTCTTTTTATTCCATCAAGCGCAAGGTCATTTATAATGTAAAAAAGGACGTGGGTGTATGGAAAAAATAAAAGTAACAGAAAATGAATTGGATGAGCTGATGGCAGTCATACAAGAAGTATGGCCGGAAGCTTTTGTGCCGATCATTGGTCAAAAACAAGTGGATTACATGCTGAAAACTTATCAGTCAAAAAAACAGATTCAAAAAGAACTGACAGAAGGTGTGTCCTACTTTTTATTAAAAAGCGAAGAAAAGACGGTCGGTTACACTGCTTATGAAGAGATAAATGGGAAAATTTATTTAAGTAAATTATATTTGCTAAATAAAGTACGTGGTCAAGGATTGACTTCTTCAGTTTTTCGCTGGTATGAAGAACTTGCTGCGCAAACAAAGGAAAGAGAGATCTTTTTGCGAGTGAACCAGGGAAATCATCAAGCAATCGAAGTTTATAAGCATGAAGGATTTGAGATTACAGAAGAACTTGTTTCAGATATCGGTCAAGGATTTCAAATGGTCGATTATAAAATGAAAAAAGCTCTCGCATAAACATAGGAACTGTGTTAAAGTAAATTTATGCGACGGGTCGAGAAGGACTCTGGTTTACAGAGCTCCTAATTGATTTTGGAGGCACAGGATAATTGATTTCTATCTTTATCACCTGCCGGATGCAGGGGTGTCGGGCAAGACTTTTGTGGAGAAGGGCTTGTCTGCTTGAGTAATCAAGTACCGTAAAAATACAGAAAGAAGCTTATGCTTCTTTCTGTATTTTTTTTTTACAAGAATATATTCTGTAAAATTGGTTTATTTCCCCTTTAATGCTAAAATCGAAGAGCAGATTAGTTATAAGACTGTTTAAGGAGCCATTGTCATGTTCGAAAAACTCAAACGATTTGGGCGTAATTTTACACAAACAACGCCCTTTATCTTAAGTAACACGGTTATTTTTATTCCTTATCTTTTATTTTTGGGACTAACAGACTCGCATAATTGGCTGACGATTTTGCCATTTACGCTGTTTTATGCCTTTCGGATGACTGGACTATTTTTAGTCAACAGTCTACGATTTGGTCTAGATAGTTACACGTTGCTGATGATCGCTCTGCTGATTGGTGGTGCTGGTTCATTGCTTGGAATATTAGGCGTATTTTATTTTCCTTTATTTTATTTTTCAAGTGTTTTGCTAGGGCTGAGTGCAGCATGGCTTGTACCTGCTAATACCACGGTCAATTTTCACGAAAAGACGCAAGGTTTTATCAATATGGATGGGAAAAAGTACTTATTTGCAGCTATCTGGCTATTTCTCCTGTATCAAGCGATTGAGTTGCCTGCACCGACTCAGATTGCAGCAAGCTTTACTATTTATACACTTTTTTACGTCATGGCCTACCATACGGTTAGTCATTATCCGCGTTACGAACTGGATTTCAAAGACATCAAAAGAAATCTGGTAGCTACGCGAGAGCTTGTTTTATTTTTGATATTCTTTGGCTTATTGTTTCTTTTGAGAAATGCCCGATTGTTATTCGATGAAAGGCTTTTTGATCTTGCTATTTATGGTTTCTTGCTACTGTTCATCTTGTTCGTGTTTGTTTTAGGACACCAGAAGAAGGAATGGAAGTTGCCAAGCTGGCTAAATCTGTTTACTTTTCTAAATGGAATGCTAGGGAATTTCCTTTTTTTGTTTAGCAGTTTTTATGTTGGCATACTGTACGGATTAGAAAAACTTTCGATTTTTATGTATTTGCCTTATGCAGCAGGCTTGATTGCAGCAAAAATAGTCGGACCATGGATTTTGAAACGTTTATCATGGTCTCCATTGGCTATGCAATTGCTTGGACTGAGTTCTTCTTTATTGGTCCTCTTGATTCCAAATGGTTTTGCGATAGGTGTCTTTCTGCTTAGTTTCTGGCACGTAGTAACAGGCAGCTGGCTAAATAAGGAATATTATCAAACTGATGCAGCTATTCCAATGGATCGCCGGATCGTTGTCAAGTATACTACTCAAAATAAAGGGAGTGTGATCCACCAGTTTTTATTGATGACGCTTTTGTTTATTTTAGCAAAAGAAATGGGAGAGCCAATCCATCTATTATTGATCACGCTGAACCATGAATCAGTGCCGATAGAAAGTGTACAACTGCTTATCTTGGCAAAATGGATCAATGTTGGTCTTTTACTGAGCGGATTAGTAACTGTTTATCATTTATGGAAGAAGGCGAAAAAGAATGAGGCTATTCATTGATGGAGATGGTTCTCCAGTAAAAGAAGATGTCATAAAATTAGGAGAATCCTATGGTCTCGACGTGATTATCGTAACCAGTGTGGACCATTATACGACCAAAGAATACGCTAATCATGTCCAAATCGTCTACGTAGACCGCGGAGCTGATAGTGCGGATTATAAAATCGTCGGTATGGTTAAGAAGAATGACTTTTTGATCACGCAAGATTATGGTTTAGCTTCACTTGTATTGCCGAAGGGTGTGCGAGTGTTCCATCACTCTGGAAAAGAATTTGACGAAGCGAATATCGGCACGCTTCTAGAACAACGTTACCATAGTGGGAAATTAAGAAAAGCTGGCATAAGGACAAAGGGTCCAAAACCATTTACGGAGAAAGATCATATGTCTTTTCGTCAAGCGTTAAAAAAGGCAATTGACCAAGGTTTACCAAGTACAGAAGATAGTAGGTAACGAAGGTATTTTATTTATGCTCGAATACACCAAAAAAGGAACAGGGAAACAGGATAAATGGATTCCTTGTTCCTTTTTGATTGTTCTTATTACTGGGTGCAGAACAGCTTTTTCACATTTTTTATTCTCGGTGCTTCAGAAGTAGCCTCTTCGAAAAATAAGCCGAATTTTCACAAAAATTTGAGAAACAATTTATGTAAAACCCCTTCTTATTTCTTGAAGCTGATTCTTTCTGTCACAACCTTTTTCTACTTTTTCCTCTTCTTATACATTTGGATCAATGCATCGATTGCCAAAAAAATAATGACGAATGCGGCAATAGCATACGTAAATATCCCTAATAAGGAAACGACCTCTGCGTTTTCTACAGGTGCTGCTTGGACAAGCAGGGAGGACCCTACGATCAATGCAGCTAAAATCATACCGAAAACAAGCCGATTGATCATACTTTCGATCCTGCTCAATAATTTGTCTTGCTTTTTCAATTCCAAATTGACTTTTCCTTGTCCCGAAGTCCACATTTCTAATAGATGGTGGAGCTGTTGAGGGATCTTAGGCGCAGCCTTCATCCCTTCCAATAAGTCTAATCCGCTTTGTTTCAATGTATCTTCTACATCCAGATGAGTGAGAAAATAATGTTGGGCAAAAGGCGAAGCGACTTCCATGAGGGAAACTTCAGGGTCAAGGACGCGGATCACCCCTTCTAATGTCCCAAATGCTTTCAGCAAAAGCGTGATATCACGATCGAACTGCAGATTATTTTGATGACAAATCGTCACGACGTGTGTGAATACTTCTTGCAAGTTGATTTCATCAATAGGAGAATCATAATACTGTTCAAGAAAACTTGTCAGTTCTTGGTGGAACCGACTTTCATCAAACGAGCCTTCTTGCTGACAAAGTCGAAGGACCGCTTTTTCGATTCGATAAGCATCTTTCGTATACAGCGCTAAAACGGCTTGTGTGAGTTTTTGCCTAAGTCCTGCAGAAAGATGCCCCATCATACCAAAATCGATGTAGTTGATGGTATATGGCGCAACAGGGTCTTCTGTAGAAGTGGAGGCTCGAAAAGCAAAGGAACCGAACTCTTTTTCATGGACTATTTCAGTTTTTCGGCTAGCTTGTGTCTGTTCTTCTTTTGTTAGTACATGGAATAGCAGATTCCCTGGATGAGGATCAGCATGGAAAAAACCATCATCAAATACCTGTTTCATAAAGTTCTCAACTAAAAGCTTTGCAACTTCTTGTTTCAGCTGCTTGTTTTGAATTCCAGTGATAAAAGTTTCAGTTTTGTTTTCGGCTTTCATTAAATGGTTCAAGTTTTTACCAGACATTTCTTCCATCACGATCACTTTTTTCGAACAAAAAGCGTCATAAATCTTGGGGCTGCGGATCTCTTTCCAGCCATTGTTCTTTTGATAGAATTGTTCGCCATTTTGACTTTCTTTTAAGAAGTCCATTTCATTGATCAAGGAACGTTTTACTTCTTGGAGTACCCCTTTTAGATCAACTACGCTAGTTTCAGGAATGTATTTGATCAAAGGGATCGCTCGTTCAAATAGTTGAAGATCAAGTCGGATCTCTTCGGCGATGTTAGGGTGTTGGATCTTAACGACGACCGAGTCACCGTTCTTCAGCTTGGCACGATGAGCCTGCCCCATAGAAGCAGAGGCAAAAGGCGATTTGGAAAAATCATCGAATATATCTGATAATGAAAGAGAAAGTTCTGTTTCGATCGTCTTTTTGGCCGTTGAAAATGTGTCGCTAGGTACACTATCTTGTAATGTTTTGAATGTTTGAGTGAAGGCAGAAGAAAGCAAATCTTCTCGAACAGAAAGCATCTGTCCTATCTTAATGAAGGTGGGGCCTAGTTCTTCAAAGGCTTTTTTTACCTGTTCGGGATTTTTTTGCTGTACAAAGTTTGGCACTACATTGTAATTGATGAACACTCGAATGATTTCTGCCAAGCGGCTACGTGGATTTGTTTGCGCCATCATCATCCCTCCTTTTCTTTATCATAACTTTTTATAAAAAACGGGACAAATAATCTAGCTGACAAAAAATAAATGACGTTTGTTCTTTTAGAAACCAACTCGTTTTTTTATAAATAAGTTATTCGTTTATTTTTGTTTTGTGCTAAAATATGAGAGTAAATCACTGAACGATTTAGAATACAGGAGGACAATCTTTTGAAGATTACTTTACTATATGGCGGACGCAGCGCAGAGCATGAAGTTTCCATTCTTTCCGCATTTTCAGTTTTAAATGCCATTTATTATAATTATTACCAAGTTCAACTCGTATTTATTACAAAAGAAGGACAATGGGTCAAAGGTCCATTACTAACAGAAAAACCTGCTAGCAAAGATGTCTTGCATCTTTCATGGGACCCAAGTGGACAGACAGAGGAAGGCTTTACAGGAAAAGTGATCAATCCGGGAGAAATCAAAGAAGAAGGAGCCATCGTTTTTCCAGTTTTACACGGGCCAAACGGGGAAGATGGAACGATCCAAGGCTTCTTAGAGACATTGAATATGCCTTATGTCGGCGCAGGCGTATTGACCAGTGCATGTGCCATGGATAAAATCATGACCAAGTATATTTTACAAGCTGCTGGTGTGCCGCAAGTTCCTTATGTACCAGTACTTAAGAATCAATGGAAAGAAAATCCTAAAAAAGTATTTGATCAATGTGAAGGTTCTTTGCTTTATCCGATGTTTGTCAAACCTGCGAATATGGGTTCTAGTGTCGGCATTACAAAGGCAGAAAACCGAGAAGAGCTGCAAAATGCTTTAGCAACAGCCTATCAGTATGATTCTCGAGCAATCGTTGAACAAGGAATTGAAGCGCGCGAAATCGAAGTTGCTGTATTAGGAAATGAAGATGTTCGGACGACTTTGCCTGGCGAAGTCGTAAAAGACGTAGCATTCTATGATTATGAAGCCAAATATATCAATAATAAAATCGAAATGCAGATTCCAGCCGAAGTGCCGGAAGAAGTTTATCAAAAAGCGCAAGAGTACGCGAAGTTAGCTTACACGATGTTAGGTGGAAGCGGATTGAGCCGGTGCGATTTCTTTTTGACAAATAAAAATGAATTATTCCTGAATGAATTAAACTCTATGCCAGGATTTACGGAGTTCAGTATGTACCCACTCTTATGGGAAAATATGGGCTTGAAATACGGTGATTTGATTGAAGAACTGATTCAATTAGGAATGAATCGATACCATCAGCGTCAATCTTTTTTTGAAAAAAATGAATAAAGAGAAATAAAGAAGAAGCTGGAGTGATTGCGTAACCGCGTTCATTCTAGCTTCTAAATACGAATAGAGAAATTTACTTGGAAGTGAGAGTCATGCGAACCCGCCGTTTAGGCCAAACGCTTTTTTCACAACCTTTTTTAGGAGAGATCTCAATGAATCTAACAATACAAGAAATTGCACAAGCCGTGGGCAGCGAATGCTCTGCACTGACAAAGATTACCAATGTCGAATTTGACAGCCGGAAGATAACCGAAGGAAGTTTATTCGTTCCTCTTGCTGGTACGCGAGATGGACATGAATTTATCCAGCAAGCGATCACAAACGGAGCATCTGCTTCATTTTGGAGCTTGCCTGTTGAACAAGCTCCAAAAGATTTTCCAGTTATTCCTGTAGCAGATCCTTTGAAAGCCATGCAGCAATTGGCAACCTATTACTTGGAAAAAGTAGGCGCAGAAGTCGTTGCAATTACAGGAAGCAATGGTAAAACCACCACGAAAGATCTAACCGCGTCTGTCTTGTCTGAAAAATACAAAACATATAAGACGCAAGGAAATTACAACAATAATATTGGTCTTCCTTACACGATTTTGCACATGCCCCAAGATACAGAAAAGATCGTCTTGGAAATGGGCATGGATCACGCCAATGAAATCACGGAACTTTCACTTATGGCTCAACCAAAAGCTGCAGCAATCACAATGATCGGTGAAGCACACATAGAAAATCTTGGGTCGCGAGAAGGAATCGCTAAAGCCAAAATGGAAATCACTGACGGACTTGTACCAGACGGATTACTCGTTGTGCCCGCAGATGAACCGTTGCTGACACCTTTAACGGCAACATTAGTACAAACAGTCACAACATTCGGTATTGGAAATGGCGATGTTCATGCGGAAGTGACAGCAAAAGGAAAAGCACAAACCGATTTTGTAGTAGAAGGAGAAACATTTACGATCCCGCTGCCTGGAAGTTATAATGTAACGAATGCTTTGATTGCGTATACGATCGGGCGCTTCTTTGGACTGTCCATACCTGAGATACGCCAAGGGCTCGCCCATGTTTCTATCACTCAAAACAGAACCGAATGGCTAACGGCAGGAAATGGTGCAGCTATTTTGAGCGATGTCTATAATGCAAATCCAACAGCCATGGGACTGGTATTAGATACTTTTAAAAATCTACCAACAAAAGGACGCAGAATCGCTGTGTTAGCAGATATGCTGGAATTAGGGAAAGAGTCTTTAAATATGCATGCGCAAATGAGTGAACATATCGATCCTGAGAAATTCGCCATGATTTTCCTTTATGGGGAACAAATGCATGCACTAAAAGAAGAATTGAACCAAAAATACCCCCAACTACCTGTGTTCTATTTTGAAAAAGAAAAGAATAAATTGATTGATGCTGTAAAACAAAATCTTGAAGCAACAGATAGTATTATGCTAAAAGGCAGCAACAGCATGGGCTTATTTGAAGTGGTAGAACAGCTTCAGCAAATGAAATAAAAATCTGTAAACTTGCAGAAAACGAAAAACTATGTTAGAATAACCTATTGCCGAAAGATGAAGAGAAATTGGACTGGTTTTGCCATAGAAACAACTTGTTGAAGCCAGATGTCATAATAATGATAAAGCTGAACGCGACCCGTTTGGCTTTTCTAATGCCTAAACTTCGCAAAGTGATTTTTCGGTGGTGCCACAGGGGCTAAGAATGGATAAAAACGTGCGTGGCCACTGTCAAAAAGAAACAATACACTTTGACCGAACAAATCGACGGGGTAGCAAAAAAGCTACATCCTCAGTTAACAACCATATAGGAGGATTCATTTGAAATTTAAAGAACTAGAATTATCACCAGAATTGTTGAAATCAGTCGAACGCGCTGGTTTTGAAGAAGCAACACCTATCCAATCAGAAACGATTCCACTAGCATTAGCTGGAAAAGACGTTATTGGACAAGCACAGACAGGTACAGGGAAAACAGCTGCATTTGGATTACCAATGTTAGAAAAAATCGATCCAGATCGTCACGAATTACAAGGTTTAGTTATCGCACCAACACGTGAGTTAGCTATCCAAACACAAGAAGAATTATATCGTTTAGGACGCGACAAAAAAGTACGTGTACAAGCCGTTTACGGCGGAGCAGATATTGGCCGTCAGATCCGTGGCTTGAAAGATCGTCCACATATCGTTGTGGGTACACCAGGACGTATGCTTGACCACATCAACCGCCACACATTGAAACTTGGAACCGTTCAAACATTAGTTTTGGATGAAGCAGATGAAATGTTGAATATGGGCTTCTTGGAAGATATCGAAAAAATCATTTCACAAGTTCCTGATCAAAGACAAACATTACTTTTCTCAGCAACGATGCCGCCAGCTATCAAGAATATTGGCGTTAAATTCATGAAAAATCCACATCATGTGAAGATCAAAGCGAAAGAAATGACAGCTGACTTGATCGATCAATACTATGTCCGCGCAAAAGAATACGAAAAATTCGATATCATGACTCGCTTGTTTGATGTTCAAACACCTGAACTAACAATCGTCTTCGGACGTACAAAACGCCGTGTAGACGAATTGGCACGCGGATTAGAAGCACGCGGTTACCGTGCAGAAGGAATCCATGGCGATTTGTCTCAACAAAAACGAATGAGCGTATTGCGTTCATTTAAGAGCGGTCATTTAGATATCCTTGTAGCGACAGACGTTGCTGCACGTGGATTAGATATTTCAGGTGTCACTCATGTGTACAACTATGATATCCCTCAAGATCCAGAAAGCTACGTTCACCGTATCGGACGTACAGGCCGTGCCGGAAAAGGCGGTATGTCTGTGACTTTCGTTACACCAAATGAAATGGACTACTTGCATGTGATTGAAAACTTGACGAAAAAACGGATGACGACTTTACGTCCACCAACCGAAAAAGAAGCATTCAAAGGTCAATTAGGTGCTGCAGTTGAACAAATCGAAACAAAACTTGCAGAAAATGGTCTAGATAAATACCTGCAAACAGCAGATAAATTATTAGAAGAATATTCTGCACAAGATTTAGTTGCACTTTTGCTAAAAACGACAGCAAAAGATCCAGCTGATGCAGTGCCAGTGAAGATCACACCAGAACGCCCATTGCCAATGCAGAAAAAAGGATACAATAAAAATGGCAAACGTGGTGGCGGAAACAACCGTAATCGTCGTGACGGCGGTAATTATCGTGGAAACAAATCAAAAGGCGGTTATAGCAAAAATAATAACAGCCAAAAAGATGGCGGTAAACGTCACAACGATAAAAAACGCGGATTTGTAATCCGTTCAAATAACGATTAAACATAAAATGAAAGTTTCTCTTTTTTAAGAGAAACTTTCATTTTTGTTATTTGTGGACTTATTTGTGGCAAAATGGTTATAATTTGGTAGAATAAGAGTGTTCTAAATTTATTGAAAAGAGAAAAGCATATGATAAAAGGAATTGGGATCGATGCAGTCGAACTTCCTAGGATCACTCGGCTGATCGAAGAAAAACCAAAATTCATTGCACGAATCTTGACCTCTGATGAAATGAAACTATTCCAGTCCTTGCCTTTTCATCGCCAAGTAGAATTTTTAGGCGGGCGTTACGCTTGCAAAGAGGCTTTCTCTAAAGCTTGGGGAACTGGGATCGGAAAAGTTACCTTTCAAGATGTCGAGATTTTAAAAAATGAAAACGGTCAGCCTGTTGTGACGCGTTCACCTCATGAAGGCAAAGTATGGGTCAGTATTACTCATACAAATGAAACAGCTTTTGCACAAATTATTTTGGAAGACTAGAAAGAAGGAAAAACGATGGTTGTCGCTTGGCACCGCCCAACGAAAGCAGTGATACATAAAAAAGCTATAACTGAAAATGTAGCAAATGAAGTTGCAAGACTTCCGCAAGGAAAAGAATTGTTTGCAGTAGTAAAAGCAAACGGATACGGTCATGGAGCTATTGAAACAGCTGAGGCAGCAGTTGCAGGTGGAGCTTCGGGCTTTTGTGTTTCAAATTTAGATGAAGGAGTCGAGTTGAGAGAAGCTGGATTTACTCAGCCCATCCTTATCTTGAATATGGTTCCTTACGACGCACTGACTGTAGCTGTTGCTCATGATTTATCAGTAACTGCAGGTACACGGGAATGGTTGCAGGCAGCAGCTGCTGTTTTAGAGAAAAGTAAGCTAGAGACGCCTCTTTCGATTCATCTAAAAGCAGACACTGGGATGGGTCGTATCGGATTTTGTACACCTGAAGAAGTAAAAGAGGCAGCTGCATTCATCAAAGAAAGTCGTGTATTAGAATGGGAAGGTTTATTTACCCATTTTTCTACAGCAGATCAGGCAGATGATACATATTGGAATCTGCAAAAAGAACGCTTTATAGAAGTGCTAAAAAAACTTCCCGAACTTCCTCGATATATACATGTCAGCAATAGTGCAACGGCTTTATGGCATGATGAAACAATCGGCAATATGATTCGTTATGGAGTAGCAATGTACGGACTGAATCCCTCTGGGCACGCACTACCGGAAGTTTATCCATTGCAGCCAGCACTTGAGCTGGTTTCTGAATTAATTCAAGTCAAAAAACTCCCAGCAGGTGAAGGAATCGGCTATGGAGAAACATATATCACTCCTGAAGCAGAGTGGATCGGAACGATACCGATCGGTTATGCAGATGGCTGGCCACGAAAGATGCAGGGTTTTTCTCTATTGGTAGAAGGGAACTACTGTGAAACGATTGGGCGTGTATGTATGGATCAACTGATGATCCGATTGCCTCAAGAATTTCCTGTCGGAACAAAAGTGACGCTTATCGGCAAAAATGCAGACAAAGAAATCACTATGCAGGATATAGCAGATCAATTAGGTACGATCCACTATGAAGTGGCTTGCGGATTAGGACAGCGGATACCAAGAGAATATCAAGAATAAGGAGGATCCTATGGTAAAAAGAGGAGATATTTATTTTGCTGATCTTTCTCCAGTCGTGGGATCGGAGCAAGGCGGAACACGCCCAGTTTTGGTTATTCAAAATAATCTAGGTAACCATTTTAGCCCGACGATCATTGTTGCGGCCATAACGGCAAAAATGGCTAAACCTAAGCTTCCGACTCATATTGGGATCAAAGCTACTGGAACAGGAATAGAAAGAGACTCCGTTATCCTGTTGGAGCAGATCAGAACGATCGATAAATCAAGATTGAAAGAAAAGGTCTGCCATTTGGATCGACCCATTATGGCAGAAGTTGACCGAGCATTGAAAATTAGTGTGGGTATCGAAGCACTGACTCCTGTTACTAAATAAATATAGCGAAGTAACCATGCAGCCTTTACATATAAAAAAGGACCAGCTGTGCGTAAAAAAAGATACGTCTGCTTCTAGTACCAGCATTTCTGCTAGAAGAAGCGAACGTATCTTTTTTGATGATCCAAGGAGTGGTCCATGCGCCCTCCTCCTTTACATTACAGCCAGACTTGGATTACCAGCTGGCTTTTTTTACTCCTGGAATCAAACCTTTATGTGCTAATTCACGGAATTTTATACGGGACATCCCGAATTTACGCATGTATCCGCGAGGGCGTCCATCGATCAAATCACGATTTTTCAATCGTTCTGGACGAGCATCTAAAGGAAGTTTGCGCAAGCCTTCGTAATCTTTTTGCGCTTTTAATTCCTGGCGTAAAGCAGCATAGCGTTCAATCGTTTCTTGCTGTTTTTTTGCTTTGGCAATCTTTGATTTTTTAGCCATCAACAAATTCCTCCAATTATTTTTTATTAGCGTAAATCGTAATCTTTACGCTTTTAGATAAATAATTTAACACGTTACGCGAAAAAAGACAACTATTTTGTTTTGAATCATGCGCCAAAACGAAAAGACATTTTTTTTGTCAAAATAAAGGCATAAACGTAAACTTAAAGAAAAAGGGAGATGGTGACCATGCGAAGATTTGCAATTAACGGTTACGGAGAAGCACAAGATGTTTTTGAAGAAATCGATGCTCATCCCAGAGAAGTCGGTTCTGGACATGTTCGTGTAGAAATAAAAGCATTCAGTGTGAATCCTTATGATGTTGCCTTGCGTTTAGGAGAAATGAAAGAGATACGAACATTGAAATTCCCTTATGTACCAGGTAATGATGGCGCTGGTATTGTGACAGAGATTGGTTCAGATGTCACAACTGTTCATGTAGGTGATCGAGTAGCTGTCCATGCAGTCGGCGGGACTTACGGAGAAGAAGTCGTGTTGCCATCAGCAAAAGTAGCAAAAATTCCAGATAAAATGAGTTGGGAAGAAGCAGCCGGAATGGTCACGCCAGGAATTACGGCTTATAATCTAATCAACCATTTGACGGAAATCCAGCCGACAGATACTGTAATGATACTAGGAGCATCAGGTGCGGTCGGGTCAAGTCTGATCCAGCTTCTCCATGAAAAGGGAATCCGAATCTTAACCAGTGCATCCAGTAAAAATGAGGAAAAGGTAAAAAAATTAGGAGCTTCAGCATTTGCTGCTTATGATAAAACAAATCCAGGTCTGCAATTTGCTGATCAGGTAGACCTTGTAATCGATGCGACGAAAGGAAGTATCAAAGGAGAAACCGGCATCCAGATCATGAAACCAGGCGGCAGGTATGTTGCATTAAATGACCTCCCAGATCTAGATTTGCGGCAAAAAAAGGAAGGCTTTTATGAATCGTTTGTTCCAAGAAAGGAATATCTAGATGCAGAAGCCTTTGCTGGCATAATCAAAGCCTACCAAAAAGGAGCCTTTCATGTTTTTATTTCAATGAATCTGTCTGCTTCCCTTAAGCATGTCATCCAAGCACATCAGCTAGTTGAAGGACATCCTCCTGCTGGGAAAATCATCCTGTCATTCGAAAAATAAGAAATACAGGAATAAAAAACGAAAAAAGCTGAAACATTTTTGTAGGGGCAAAGACAAAAAATGTTTTAGCTTTTTTGCGTATACGTATAATAGATAAAAACTTTGGCATAAAATTATCTTTCCCTTTTATTTCATGATAAAGTAAAGTCTGTAATCCTTAATTATTTCTCAATATGTAAGAGATTACAATGAGACAATTGCCGTGATATGTCCAAAAATTCGACTTTTTTGAAAAAAGCCGATTGAAAAAAGTATGAAATACATGGTAAAGTAATTCAGCTGAAAAAAGAAGAAGGGGGAGAACTATGCAGTCAATCAAAAATACGCTTCGATTATATTTGCTTGACTGGAAACGGATTTTCAAAAACCCGATTGCAACACTTCTGATCATCGCGATCATGATCATCCCTTCGCTATATGCGTGGTTTAACATCAAAGCATTATGGGATCCATATGGAAATACTGGAGAGCTGCCAATTGCTGTTTACAGTGCAGACAAGCCAGCAGAGTTTCAAGGTAAAGAAGTGGCCATTGGGGAGCAAGTCATCGAATCGCTTCATAAAAATAAACAATTAGGATGGCAATTCGTTGATTCAAAAGAACAATTAGAAGACGGAGTCCGTTCCGGAAAGTATTACGCAGGTATTTACTTGCCAAAGGATTTCTCAGAAGATCTGCTGAGTTTTACTAGTGGTGATATCAAGAAACCAAAAATCGAATATACGGTAAATGAAAAAATCAATGCGATTGCACCGAAAATCACCGATAAAGGAGCAAGTTCGATCCAATCGCAAATCACAAATGAATTTATCAAAACAGCCAGTTCGACTTTATTGAAAGTATTCAATGAGATAGGTTACGACATCGATACGAACCTAGTAAGTATCAATAAAGTCAAAGATATGATTTTATCAACAGATGAAAATTTGGACACGATCGACGGCTACACAAAACAAGTCCTCGAATTACAAAGTCAACTACCTGAAATCAAGGAAAAACTGAATAAAGCAAATGAATTCGTGGATTATATCCCTAAAGTAGATGAGATGGGTGAAAAAGTCGTTGCATTGAATGACAAAATGCCTGAGTTGAAAGATCAAGCAAAAATCATCCTTGATTTGCAAGAAAAAATCCCAGAGATCCAAAATGCCGGTAAACAACTAGCAGAGATCGACGGCGATTTTGCTTCGATCCAAGAGACAATGAACCAAGGAATCGATGAAGCAAAACAAGGCTTGACGATCATCCAACAAGTACAGGATATCTTGCCAGATGTGAAAAATTTAGAAAATCAGGCAAGTGATCTAGCAAACCAAACAAAATCAGGTGCCTCTCAGCTGAAAGATGCGATACCAAGCATCACAAACAGTGTAGATGTTACATTGAAGTCAATTGGACAAGTGGCAACAACGACAGGTTCGTTAATAGATACTGTAAGAACAGCTATTGAAGATGGTAAGCTGACTGATGATGAAAAGAAAAACATCAGCAATGTATTGAACGGCTTTATTGACGGAATATCTCAACAACAAAATGCAATCGATAAACTGGTCGAGTTCCTGACTAAATTGCAAACAAGTGCTGGAAATACGAAATTGCAGCCAATTATTGATCAGCTAAATCAATTAAAACCCTTGCTAAGCAATCTGCAAAACCGCCTATCTGCTTTGAACACAGCTGTTCAAAATGAAGACACGAAGGCTATTGATGAATTGCTAGATCAAATTGATGCCGTTGTTAATAATATCAATGGCATCATTGCTGGTATCAATACAGGTCAAATCAGTTCCACTGTCACTTCTCTATTAGACCAAGTCATCGATACGATTGGGACTGCGCAAGGGGCGCTAAGCAAAGCGGACCAGATCGACTTTGATTCGCTTCTCAGTTCAACGAAAGCAACTGTAACGAATGCAGTGGCAATTTTAGAAAAATATCAAAAAGAAATGCCTGCAATTGGACAAGAAATCCATGATGCCAATACAATGCTGAATGGAAATATGGATACCATCGTCAATGGCATCAATGAAGGGGCAGACCTATACAACAATGAATTACCGATCCTTCAGCAAAAATTAGGATTGGCCGCTGATTTTATCCAAAATGATTGGCCAGCACTAAAAAATGAAATCACCGGTACATTGACAACAGTAAATGAAAAAATGCCAGAAGTCGAAACAGCTGTGAACGCTGCTGCGGACTTGATCAACAATGACTGGCCAAATATCAAAGCTGGTATCCAAAAAGCAGCAGACGCGATCCGAAAAGGCGAACAAGAAGTCGATCTAGGCGAAGTCATCAAATTATTGAAACTAGATGCAACAAAAGAAAGTGACTTCTTTACACAACCTGTTGAGCTACAAACCAATGCGCTTTATCCAATCGCAAATAACGGTTCAGCTAGCACCCCGTTTTATACTGCACTATGTCTGTGGGTCGGCGCTGTTCTTCTTTCAAGTGTTGCTACGACAGAATACTATTTAGGAAAGAAAGACCGAAACAATTTTACGAAACGAGAACAATTCGTTGCTCGTATGCTGACATTTTTGACAATGGCGATTGCGCAAAGCTTGATCGTTACATTAGGGAATATTTTCTTACTAGGAGTAGATGTCCAAAATCCGGTCTACAGCGTGTCATTTGCTGTCTTGATCGCCTTAGCGTTCATGATGATCGTCTATGTCTTGGCTGCATTATTCGATAATGTCGGTAAAGGGATCGCTATTATCATCTTAGTACTGTCGATCTCTGGCGGAGGCGGGAACTATCCGATCCAAGTCTCAGGGAAATTCTTCCAAATGATCAATCCGTTCTTGCCATTTACTCATGCGGTAAACTTGTTACGGGAATCTGCAGGAGGAATTTATTGGCCAAATGCTACGAAAGCAATCTGGATCATGATCGGTCTGTTTGTTGTCTTTGGAATCGTAGGAACGGCAATCTATCCGTTCATCGAAGAAAAAATGACGAAATTCAAAGAAGCGGCGCATGAGAGCCATATTTTTCATTAAAAAAAGAGGTTGTGAAATCAGCGTTTTGACCTGAGTATTAGAGAAAAAAATGGAAAAATAGTTCCTCATATTTTGCCGTTTTTTGAGCTAATGCCGAGGGTCAGCTGATTGAACACCGTGTACCAAGAGGTTGTGAAAAGGCTGTTCTGCATCAAGTAATAAGAACGACCAAATAAAAACAGCTTCTTATGTTTTTAATTTGGTTGGGCTTATTACCGCAGATGCAAGCTTTTAAACACCGTTTATCAAGAGGTTGTGACAACTGCGCTATGCTTCGAGTAGTAAGAATGATGGGTAGAAAGCAACCTTACATCTCTCTTTCAAAAGTTAAGATATCAAAAAGGATAGAACTTGATTTTCTAAGTCAAGTTCTATCCTTTTATTATAGAATTCAAAGAAAAAGCCCATAAAAAAATGTTAGATTTTTGCTGTATTAAAGCGTTTGAAAAAGCGCTTGATATTTTTCTGTTTTTTTCCAATTATTTTCTTAAAGTTTATTGACTTTTAAGGTCAGTGAGCGTACTATAACATCTTGTTTACTATAAATTTTCGACTATAAAACTTGAAGTAAAATTGTGTGTAAAGGAGTTTAGAAATTGGATTACTTAAAAAGGTTGTTAGTAGGTAAGCCTTTAAAATCTGCTGAAAATGATGAGCACAAATTAACCCGATTTGCTGCTTTGGCATTATTGTCGTCTGATGCGTTATCATCTATTGCATATGGTACGGAACAAATCGTTGTCGTTTTAGTCGCTTTGTCTGCTGCAGCCATCTGGTATTCGCTACCCATTGCCGCTTTTGTTATTATTTTATTGATTTCATTAACGCTATCATATCGTCAAATCATCCATGCTTATCCTCATGGCGGGGGAGCATATGTCGTCAGCAGTGAGAATCTTGGAAAGAATGCTGGCTTGATTTCCGGTGGCTCTTTATTGATCGACTACATGTTGACAGTAGCAGTATCTGTCTCAGCAGGTGCTGAAGCGATCACATCAGCGGTGCCAGCACTCTACGGTCATCAAGTCGCTATTTCTGTGACAATCGTTTTGCTACTGATGATGCTGAATCTTCGTGGGCTGAGGGAATCTGCATCGTTCCTATTATTTCCGGTGTACACATTTATCCTTGTGATCTCGTTACTGATCGTTGTTGGTTTATATAATATCGTGACAGGTGCTGTGCCATTGCAAGCTACTGCACTTCCAGGAGCGGCTGTGCCGGGTGTTTCTATCGCTTTGATTTTACGAGCATTTTCTTCTGGTTCTTCCTCTTTAACTGGGGTGGAGGCGATTAGTAATGCTGTACCATTCTTTAAGAAGCCAAGAGCAAAAAATGCCGCTGCTACATTGACGATGATGGCATTGATCTTAGGTTTCTTCTTCGTGGGGATCACATTTATCAACTATTGGTATGGGATCGTTCCTGAAAAAGAAGTCACTGTTTTGTCTCAAATTGGTAAAGCTGTCTTTGGACATGGTATTTTGTATTACGTCCTTCAATTTGCTACAGCGCTGATTTTAGCAGTTGCTGCTAACACCGGTTTTTCTGCTTTTCCAGTTCTTGCATACAATCTGGCAAAAGATAAATTCATGCCTCACATGTATCAAGATCGTGGGGATCGACTAGGCTATTCCAATGGGATTATCACACTAGCGCTAGGTTCGATCGTATTGCTGTTTATTTTCCATGGCTCAACAGAACGCTTGATTCCGTTATACTCTATCGGCGTGTTCATTCCATTTGCTTTATCTCAAACAGGGATGGTCGTCAAATGGAAAAAAGAAGGAAAAAGATGGTTAAGCAAGTCGATTGCCAATATTACAGGTGCGTTCATCTCATATGCAATCATTGCGATTTTGTTCGTCTATCGGTTAGGGGACATTTGGCCTTTCTTCATCATTATGCCAATCGTTATGTTCATTTTTTATAAGATCCATGATCATTATAAAAAAGTAGCAGAACAGCTTCGTTTAGAAAATGATGCAAAACTACATGATTATGACGGGAATACCGTTCTTGTATTAGTCGGGAATGTGACACGGGTAAATATCGGTGCGTTGAATTACGCACGTTCGATCGGTGATTATGTCGTTGCGATGCATGTTTCGCTAGACGAAGATGTCGAAAAAGAAAAAGAAATCGAAGCAGAATTTAAAAAGCATTTCCCAGATGTCCGTTTTTCAATCGTCCACTCTTCTTATCGCTCGATTGAAAATCCAATTATCCGTTATGTAGATATCGTAAGTAAAAATGCAGCGAAACAAAACTATACAACTACTGTGTTGATTCCTCAATTTGTACCAAACAGACGCTGGCAGAATATTCTCCATAACCAAACAAGTTTGCGGTTAAGATTGCGATTGTCTTGGCGTGAAAATATCGTTGTCAGCACCTATAGCTACCATTTGAAGAAATAAACCAAGTTTTAAAATCAAAAACAGACCCTCTAGCTCTTAATTGAAGCTAGAGGGTCTGTTTTGTCTTATTCCCAGCTAAAGGTGCCCTCTATAAGCCATTAAAGATGGGAACAGCGTATGAAATGTTATTATTCTTCCTATTTAGCTGTAAAACATTTTGATTTTGATGTCTTGATCATAATTTCCGAATCCTTTGCCAAATAATGTACAGCCTCCTATATTTTCAGCTTCTTCCTTTACCTCGACTCTTAAGTGCCATGTGTCTTCATAAGTAGAAATCTCAGCCTCGTCAAGTGACCATTTTTTGTTACCATAACTCAGTGCCATTTTTAATTGGTGATTCACAAACCCGACGGTCTAAGCAAGTATCAAATCGATAGTGAACATGAATGGCAGGAGACGAAAGAGGCAATCATTTTTGAGGCAGTAGAAGACTTGACGGCCAAAATCAGTTTTGAATAACCGTTACAAATCTTTCGTGGGTATCCTCAGGTTATTCAAGATATCAATCAAGTCACACTGCAACGAGGAACCTTCGTGTATTGGTGTTGTTGCATAGACTCACAGGCTTTGGATTCGACCTTTGCTAAAGATGATACGTTGTTACCAATTACTTTACGTTTGGCTACCGCTAGTCGTAAAGGAGTAAGAAGTGAGCGTGGACAAAGATCCTCCCTAAAAAGGGGTCTTTTTCTCTATGTAAAAAAGAGGAAAAGTTTGCTGAATTTAAGTGCTTTATTGTATTTTTTGACGTACTTAATCAAGTACGCTATAATTATATCAGAAAAAGGAGGAGAGACAATGGCTAATACAACGATGAATCCTAGCACTGCTCGTAAAAATTTTTATCAGTTATTGAAAGAGGTAAATGAAAATCATACTGAAATCGAGATTATTAGTGATCGTAGTGGAAACAATGCTGTATTGATTGGGCTAGAAGACTGGAGAGCGATTCAAGAAACCCTTTTTCTTGAGCAAACAGGTACTTTAGATAAAGTACGAGACCGCGAAAAAGACGACAGTGGCTTTACGAATATCGATGATATTGATTGGGAAGCTCTTTGATGAGTAACTATACAGTCGCAATCAAAAACTCTGCGAAAGTGGATTTAAGAAAAATCAAGCAATCGAATTTAAAGAAACAATTTGAAGAAGTGATTCAGACATTGAAGGAAGATCCATATATGCCCACGCAGTCTTTTGAAAAGCTGAGACCTACACATGAAGGCAGATACTCACGCAGGCTGAATAGACAGCATCGAGTGGTTTACAAAGTTGATGAGGAAAATAAAGTTGTGGAAATTTATTCTGCCTGGACACATTATGAGTGAAGTGAGAAGAGCCAACCTTTTTAGATAGTTAACAAAGAGTCTCCCCAAAAAGGAGACTCTTTTTTTGTTCTAAAACCAACCTTCTTGGATTTATTGCATGATTTCTTTAATTTGTTCCTATATCTCCACCTTTGAAGGGTCATTGTTTGAGTTTAGGAATGGAATGTTGACGGGTTTATGTAAAACAAGGAGGAAGAAGTGTGACAAGGAAAATCAGTAAAATTGGAGCATCGTTGTTAGTGTTGGCAGTGGCAACGACCATCGATTATCGCCAAAGTGAGGCGAAGACAATTGGAAATGTCGTTTATCGAGAAACAGCCAAAAGTATGTTGAAAAAAGCAATGGACAATCAACCGGAGTCGTCTTATTGGTTCCCAAAGGATTCGTTGGCATGGTCTTTTGGAAAAGATACAGATACGAAATACAATACCAGTGTCGTTCCTTTAGCAGAGCGGGTATCCAAAGCGACATTGCCGAACATGAATGTCACACAAACGGAAGAAGTCAAAGTCGTGGCGCTTTCGGCCATGAATAGCAGTATCAACGGCAATGCATCACGAGGGATCGATATCTTTTACGCCAATGTCTTTTCTTATTGGCAATATATCGATCAATTGGTTTACGGGGGTGCTCTTCTGGTGAAGGATCATCGTATCGCCAAGTCTAGTTGCGACGGATGCAGTCCATAAGAATCGTGTACCGGTTTTAGGAACCGCAAACCTCCCATGGCGAGAAGCTGGAATGGCTAGATATGTTTTTAGCCAAGGATGAGGATGGCAAGTTCCCGATTGTAGAAAAGATGATCGAAGTTACCGATACGGCAGTCACCAGTTTTGATGATGCAGCTGAAGGCGTCGAACAATCGAGGACTGATGGAAAAGGCTTAAATGAAAGCCACGCCAAAGGATGTAAGAATTGATGCCCAATTCAAAGAACAAGCAGACGAGTATTTAGAGATCATGTGGTATGAATTCCATGACGAGTGATGGGAAAATGGATTGGCAAAATGCCTTAGCGGATAAGAAAAAAACTTAGTCGGTGGATGCAGAGATGAACCCGTTGGCAGTATGAAGTTGGAGTATACGGAATGGACAAATAGTTAAAAAAAGCAACTCTTTGCCCATAAGGAGGGAAGAATCAGAGTGGATTATTGCCTTAAAAAATGACAGAACTAAAAAAGCCTTTGCGACCAACAAATGGTCGCAGAAGCTTTTGTTTTTTACAATAACATCAGCGTGATGTACGGCTGGCTGGATCTAGCCGTCTTTCCAAAATACCTAAAAGCCAGTCCGTGATGATCGCCATTAATGCAGTTGGCAATGCACCTGCTAAAATAATCGATGTGCCATCTGTTGCATTGGTTCCTCGGATAATGATATCTCCAAGACCACCAGCACCGACGAATGCACCGATCGCGGTTATCCCGATGGCAACAACTAACGCGTTTCTTATGCCTGCCATGATAACAGAAACAGAGAGTGGTAACTCTACCATGAATAGTCGTTGTCTAGCAGTCATCCCCATGCCTTTGCCGACATCAAGGATGTTTTTGTCTACTTGGATCATCCCGGTATACGTATTCTTGATGATCGGTAAGAGGGAATACAAAAATACAGTAACAATCACGACATTGACTCCCAGGCCTAATCCAATGATTAAAATGGAGATCATGGCTAGAGAAGGGATCGTCTGGATGATATTCGCCAAACGAATCACCCAGTTTGCTAATTTACGTCTCCTAGAAATCATGATCCCAACAGGAATCCCGACAACTGCTGCAAAGAGGACACCATAGATAGAAATCAGGAAGTGACGGATAAATTGTGCAAAGATATAGGAGCCATTTTCCTGGAAATAATAGAAAAATTGTTGAAAGACATTCATTTTATCCAATTGCTTCACTTCCCTTCAAAATAGTGGTTTTCTTGTAAGAAACGTTGTGCTACTACTGATGGTTCCACTAGATTATTATCTGCTTCGTAGTTCAATTCCTGCATTTTTTCCGTACTGATGGTATGACCTAACTTATTTAAGGCTTCTTTTAAATGAGGCGTATCAGCTAATATCTTGTTGTCTACAACTGGAGCAGCATCATATGGTGGGAAGAATTGACGATCATCTTCCAACATGACTAGATCATAACTGGCGATCCGTCCATCCGTAGAGTAGCCAAGAACAATATCCATTTTTCCTGCTTCGACTGCGTCATAAACAAGTCCAATCTGCATAGGTAATATCGAATTGAAGGAGAAGCCATAAGTTTCTTGGAAGCCGTCATAACCGTCTCCTTTACGATTGATCCAAGAAGTATCTACACCAGCTACTAATTCATCCGCTACATTTTTCAGATCGCTGACTTTAGATAGATGGTATTTTTGTGCGGTGTCTTTTCGAACAAGAAAGACATACGTATTTTCAAAACCATAGGACGGGAACCACGTTTGATCGTATCTTTTCTCAAATTCATCTTTCACGGTAGCAAACGCTTTTTTCGGATCTTTTTCAGGAGGAAGGTTCAATGTAGTCGTTAAATCTGTTCCTGTGTAGCGAGCCGCTGAAATTGAAGCATCTCCGTTCATCATCGCTTGATGGTTGATAGTTGTGGTAGCCAGATTGTTGATGATTGCGGTATTTTTATCTGTATAATGTTCAACCATTCCGGCAACTAGGCTTGCTAAGATCTGTGCTTCTGAAGTGATTCCACCTGTGATCGAAATGGTGTCTTCATCTGTATTGCTGGCAAGACCAGGGAAAGAACAACTCGCAAGTATAAGAAGGGAGGAAAGTATCATGGTCATTTTTAATATACGTTTCATTCTTCATTCTCCTCTCTAAGTGCGATCGGTGTCAGCCGGTGTTCCAAGAGACCTAGAAGCCAATCAGCCAATAGTGCTAAAATTGTTACAGGGATCGTACCTGCCAAAATGAGATCTGGTTGGTAATTATTCAGTCCACTAAAAATCAAATCGCCTAAACCACCAGCGCCGATATAAGAGGCAAGTGTAGCCCATGCAATCACGTAAACGGCAGCTAAACGGATACCAGCCATGATCGTTGGCATAGCAATGGGCAATTCAACGGAAAAAATGGATTGGAACTCAGTCATCCCCATGCCTTTTGCCACATCCCGATAATTCCAATCGACATTTTTCATCCCAATGTACGTATTACGTAAAATCGGCAATAATGAATAAATAAAGAGTGCGATAATCGCAGGTAATTTACCTACGCCAAATAGCGGGATCATCAATGCCAATAAAGCAAGAGAAGGGATTGTCTGCAAGGCACTGGTTAAGCCAATCACAATCGTGGCAGCTTTTGGAAAACGTGTCAGTAAGACACCAAGCGGTACAGCAATGATGATACCAATGATCAAAGCAAGTCCCGAAATATAAAGATGTTCAAAACCTTTTGAGAGAATTTCTGAACCGTGCTGATGAAAAAACTGCTGCATAGGTCAGACCTCCTTAGATTCTTCAGGAGTAGCTGACTCTGCAACATCAGTAGTTGCGGGATCTTCTCCCCAAATCACATCGTAGACGATATCCACTAATGATGCACGAGTCAGGATACCTACGACTTTGTTCTGTTCATCAACGACCGGCACGTATTTCAGTCCGCGTTTTAAAATGCGTTGCAAGGTATCACGAAGATAGGCGGATTCTTTTACGTAAAAAACATGTTTATTCAAAATGTCGCCGACACTGGATACTTTTCCTCGCTTTTTATTCAACGTTTCTACATCGATAAATCCTTTTAATACATTCGAATTATCGGTAACTAACAACGTATCTACACGTTTTTCCCTCATCAGTTTGATTGCTTCTTGTAATGATTTTTCCGGTGTAATCGTGATTGCTGTATTTAGCATAACTTCGCCGACTCTTGTCGCATTTGGCTTGGCTTGTAGTAGGCGATCTTCTCCAATCAACTCTTCTACGAAATCGTTTGCAGGATGACGTAAAATATTTTCTGGTGTATCAAATTGGATCACACGGCCTTCACTCATGATGGCGATACGGCTTGCTAGTTTAATCGCTTCATCCATGTCATGGGTTACAAATACGATCGTTTTTCCCAAACGCTCTTGTAAATCTTTGACAAGGTCTTGCAAGGAATCACGAGTGATTGGATCAAGCGCACCGAATGGCTCGTCCATCAAGATGATATCTTGATTCGCTGCAAGGGCACGAACGACTCCAATACGCTGCTGCTGACCACCAGATAATTCATGTGGGTAGCGATCTAACATCTCACGGGGCAATTCCACAAGATCAATCATTTTTTCAGCTGTTTTATTCCGTTCTTCTTGACTGACTTTCAACAATTTTTGGACAAGAGTGATATTTTCACGGATCGTCATGTGAGGCATCAATCCAATACTTTGGATAACATAGCCGATCTGACGTCGCAATTCCACTGGATCAATTTCTTGGATGGATTTTCCATCAATCAAAATTTTCCCTTGTGTTGGATCAGTCATTCGGTTGATCATCCGCATCGTCGTCGTTTTTCCGCTTCCGCTCGTACCGATAAAACAAATGAACTCACCCTTTTCAAATGAAAGATTGACGTCCTCTACAGCGACTTTTCCACCTTTATAAATTTTTGACACATTTTGAAATTCAATCATGGTGCCACCTCTTTTTCTATTTTCAATGAAGAACTATCTATTACTAGTATGCCTAAAACAATGAAAAAATACAAATAGGGTAGTTTTTTTATTTAGGAAAACAAAAAATAGAAGTGAAAAAGTGCTGATTTTGCCAACAGAACGAAAAACATGATAGAATGATGAAGCACATGATAGAAAGTGAGTGACGATATGTTAACAACAGAAGATTTTGATTTTGACTTGCCGGAAGAATTAATCGCACAAACACCATTAAAAGACCGCGATCATTCTCGTTTACTTGTTTTGGATCGGAAAACTGGAGAGATGGAAGATAAACATTTCCATGAAATCATTGAAGAGTTACAGCCTGGTGATGCGCTAGTTATGAATAATACACGAGTTCTGCCTGCTCGTTTATATGGAGAAAAACCAGATACTGGTGCGCATTTAGAAGTCCTTCTTCTAACGAATACACAAGGAGATACGTGGGAGACATTGATCAAACCTGCGAAACGTGCCAAAGTTGGGACAAGAATCTCTTTTGGTGATGGCAGATTGCAAGCAGTAGTGAAAGAAGAATTGGAACACGGCGGACGGATCATTGACTTTGAGTATGAAGGAATTTTTCTAGAGATTCTTGAATCATTGGGAGAAATGCCATTGCCTCCATATATCAAAGAACGTCTGGAAGACCCAGATCGCTATCAAACTGTCTATGCGAAAGAAAATGGTTCTGCTGCAGCGCCAACAGCTGGATTGCATTTTACGAAAGAATTACTTGATGAGATCGAAGCAAAGGGTGTTGAATTAGTCTATCTGACACTACATGTAGGGTTAGGTACATTCCGACCTGTCAGCGTAGATAAAATTGAAGAACACCATATGCATAGTGAATTCTACCGTTTGACGGAAGAAGCAGCTGAGCGATTGAACCAAGTACGTAAAAATGGCGGGAAAATCGTGGCTGTCGGAACAACTTCAATTCGAACATTAGAAACGATTGGAACGAAATTTAATGGAGAAATCAAAGCAGACAGCGGATGGACTGATATTTTCATTACGCCTGGCTATGAATTCAAAGTGGTAGAAGCTTTCTCAACTAATTTCCATTTGCCAAAATCGACTTTAGTCATGTTAGTTAGTGCCTTTGCAGGAAGAGAATTGACTTTATCTGCTTACCAGCATGCGATTGAAGAGCGCTATCGTTTCTTTAGTTTTGGAGATGCGATGTTCGTGAAATAAGGTTATGAAAAGCCGCTAGTTTTGAATAACAAAAAAGCTTTACAAAGATTATATGACAAAGAAAAAGCCGAGCTCTCGATAAGCTCGGCTTTCTTGTACCTCGGAAGGATTCAAATAAACAGAAATGATTGTAACTTTCCATCATACATGCAAAGCACGGTGTTGAATTTCTTCATGTTAAACAAAAATTTTGTTTTCGTTACATCTTCAACATTTGAAACATCTCTTGTTCCTATTCAATTTTCAGACGTTTACGTTATTCAATTGTTACGTATCGCATTACTTCTTGTTTCGGATACTTCGTGATCCAAACATCCATACGCATTCACTATTTATAGGTTTGTACTCTACACGCATGTCTGGGTGAAACCTGTACTTCTAACAACTTTGTTTGCTTACACTGTTCTATCGAGAAATTCTTCTGTCTATTTGATGGTATCCTCCTTCCTTACATCTATATAATAGCATCCTTTGGTAGCGTTTGCAAATATAAGCACTTTAAATTTTACGCTTTCTTAACAAATAATCGATAAGCCCTTTATTTGAAGTAAATAAAAAAAGGATGTTATAGTAAAATAAGTACCTTTTTTTGTACGAAGATTTTAAAGGAGGAATAGGATGGAAGAATACAAGCAGACAATAGAAGAAGTAAAGAAGGTAACAGAAGCAGATCCAGATACTGGGTTGTCTTCACAAGAAGTGGATGAACGGCGAAAAAAGCAGGGATTGAATAAATTCGATGAGGCGCCGAAAGAATCGATGATCAAAAAATTCTTTCGAAGCTTGTCCGATTTTACAACGATCATCCTTCTTGTAGCAGCGGTGATTTCCTTTTATACCGCATTTGCTACAGAACATGGGGATTTATTTGAAGGACTGCTGATCATCGCTATCGTTGTGATCAACTCGGTATTGGCGATTGTCCAAGAAGGAAACGCAGAAAAAGCACTGGAATCCTTGCAAGATATGAATAAACAAACGGCAACTGTCATACGAGACGGCAAAGTGACCACTGTTGAGTCAGAGCAACTGGTAGTGGGTGATATTCTTGTTTTAGAGTCCGGTGATGCTATTTCTGCCGATGCCCGTTTGATCGAAGCATCACAATTACGTGTAGAAGAATCGGCGTTGACTGGAGAAAGTGAAGCAGTTGAAAAAGATGCAGCATTTATTGCTGAAGAAGATGAGTCATTAGGTGACCAACTTAATATGGTATTTAAAGGATGTACGGTTGCTGCAGGTCGTGGGAAAGCGATCGTCACTGCCATTGGTATGGCTACAGAAATGGGTAAGATCGCGGATCTTTTGAACGAAAATACTATGCAAAAAACACCTTTACAGGTCCGATTGAATCAGCTAGGCAAACGAATCAGTATGATCGCTTTAGCGGCTGCGGCTTTAGTATTTGTGATTGGTGAACTGCAAGGAGAACCACTCCTTGAGATGTTCATGACTTCGATTTCCTTGGCTGTTGCAGCTGTACCGGAAACCTTGACTGTTATTGTTACGTTGACACTTGCATACGGTGTGCAGAAGATGGCGAGGAAACATGCGATCATCCGACAGTTGCCAGCAGTTGAAACGCTAGGAACCGCTAATGTTATCTGCTCAGACAAAACAGGAACGCTGACACAAAATGAAATGCGCGTCCGCCGGGTATGGAGCAAAGAAGATGAAGTAACGAATATCGAAGATTCAATGACGAACAGCGCGATGGAAATATTGAAAATGGCTGCACTATGTACAGATGTGACGGTCGAGCAAGAAGATGACGACCTTGTTATCAAAGGTAATCCAACAGAAGTAGCCATCGTAAGGGCTGTTGAAGAGAATTATCATACAAAAGCAGAATTAGAAGAAAAATATCCACGAGTAAATGAGCTTCCTTTTGATTCTGAACGAAAAATGATGACAACAGTTCACCAAATGGGCGAAAAATACATCTCAATCACCAAAGGAGCATTCGATGTTCTTGCTCCGCGCTTTAGTTCAGGCGATGTAGAACAAGCGGCGATCGTCAATGATCGCTTTGGTAAACGGGCACTGAGAGTGATTGCTGTTGGTTATGCTACTTATGACGAAGAACCGCAAGATATTTCTTCTGAAGCACTGGAAAAAGACTTACGTTTGATTGGTCTGATCGGAATGATCGATCCACCACGTCCAGAAAGTAAAGGAGCAATCAAGCGAGCGAAAAAGGCTGGCATCAAAACAGTCATGATCACTGGAGATCATGTGGTAACTGCCAGTGCCATAGCGAAAGAATTAGGTATCTTGAATGATCCGTCAGAAGCACTCTCAGGATCAGAACTGCATCAATTATCAGACGAAGAATTAGATGCGCGTGTCAAAGCTCTCTCTGTCTATGCTCGGGTAACGCCAGAAGACAAGATCCGGATCGTCAAATCTTGGCAACGTACGGGTGCAGTCGTAGCGATGACTGGGGATGGTGTGAATGATGCACCAGCGTTGAAAGCAAGTAACGTTGGGTGTGCCATGGGGATCACAGGGACAGATGTGGCGCAAAGTGCCGCAGATATGATTTTGACGGATGACAACTTTGCGACGATCGTAGACGCTGTCAGTCAAGGACGTTCGGTTTATCAGAATATTCGTAAAGCTATCAACTTTTTGCTAAGCTGTAATATTTCGGAGATCTTTATTGTTTTGATTGCGATGCTGTTAGGCTGGGGAGCGCCATTCACAGCTGTGCAACTACTGTTTGTCAATGTAGTTGCCGATGGTCTTCCAGGATTTGCTTTGGGAAGAGAACCAGCAGAACACGGCATCATGGATCAGCCTCCTATTCCGAAAAACGAAGGGATCTTTGCTCGAGGCTTGTTGCAAAAAATCGCCATAAACGCAGGAGTCTTCACCATCGTAACGCTGTTTGGTTACTATTTAGGTAGTTATGTCGATACTATTAGCCCATGGGTAGATGCAAGTCAGCATGTCGGTCAAACTGTTGCATTCTTGATCTTAGCTTATTCATCGATTTTGCATGTGTTCAATGTACGCAGCAGCCAATCGATCTTCAAAGTCAATTTAGCAACCAATAAAGCTTTGGTAGAAATGGCGTTACTGGCATTAGCTATTACAACGGCTGTTGCTTTGCTGCCGTTTACGCAAGAACTATTCGGCCTAGTACACATCAGTTTGAATCACTGGTTCTTGGTAGGGATTTTATCTATCGTACCAATCGCGGTGAATGAACTGATCAAATTCCATCGATTACCGGAAGCAGAAGAAGAGGAATGATTAACTGTTTCTAAGTTGATTTTCTTTTTACTGGAACTATACAAAAAGGAGGTGTGACATGAATGTTGTCACACCTCCTTTTTGCTAATGGGCTGAATGTTTCTTTTACTGCCTCTCGATAAACGGTGTTCTCCTGCCAACCCCTCGGTCACAAGTCACACTCTCTTTTAAATATCTTTTGGCAATTGTTCATAAAATGCTGCTTTTGTTGCAGAAATGTATGGGCTGAGCCATAGATAACCAATACCAGCAGTTGCTAATGCTAAGATATGCCAGCCGATAAATGAAAGATCTAACCAGAAAAGTTGTCCTTTGTAACCATCCATCAATTTTCGACTTGCAGTGATCGTATCCAGTACCTTAGGTGTTTGTCCTGTTTCTTGGACGATATCGTAGTAGATAAAATAGCTTTGAGAATAAGAATAGCTTTTAATGATTCCAGGAATAACTAATAGCAAACCCCATAATGTTGTAAAGATCGAGATCAGCACAGCTAAGCCGATCACTCCGCCGATAAACAAACCTTTGAATCCACGAAATGCATCTTTGAATGGTTCGATCTGATCTTTTTGTCCACGTAAAATATCAAGATAAGTCCAAGAAATACCGCTCATGAACAAAGCGCTAATGATGCTGGAAATAATTCCGCCACCGCCTCCTGAACTACCGCCTCCTGAAGTTGTCGCATCTGAGACGCTCGCTGATCCATCATATATGGTGGTGGCAAACAAGATAATAGGAATCATAATAAGAAGAATAGCAGCAATACCAATCAATGTAGGGATTAGATTTAGTAAAACAGCTTGTCCCCAACGTCCTTTTAGACTCTCTTTTGCTTGGCGTTTTAATTCTGCAGAAGATTGCATGATTTTTCCCTCCTTTTCTTTAATAACACCAATATACCATGTATCAAAAAATATTTCTGTCATAATGTTTTTCTTTTTTTTTGTTATTCATAAAAAAAGGATAAAAAAAAGAATATTAAATAAAGTAGAAGGAAGCCGAGGGAACTTGCAAAAAGCACTTGAAACGATTATGATGGTGGGAGTTGTCAAGATATTTTATATAGAAAGTAGGGAAATGAATGACGCAACCTGCCATTCGCTATCGTTTAATCAAGAAAGAAAAACATACTGGCGCGCGTTTAGGGGAATTGATCACGCCACACGGAACTTTCCCCACACCAATGTTCATGCCAGTAGGAACATTAGCTACAGTAAAAACAATGTCCCCAGAAGAGTTGAAAGAAATGGGTGCTGGCGTTATTTTAAGTAATACATATCATTTATGGCTACGCCCTGGTGAAGACTTAGTAGAAGAAGCTGGCGGACTGCATAAATTTATGAACTGGGATCAACCGATTTTAACAGATTCAGGCGGCTTTCAAGTTTTTTCATTAAGTGATATGCGGAATATCGAAGAAGAAGGCGTGCATTTCAAAAATCACTTGAACGGTTCACGTATGTTTTTATCACCAGAAAAAGCAATCAACATCCAAAATAAATTGGGCTCTGATATCATGATGAGTTTTGACGAATGTCCACCATTCGATGAAAGTTACGACTACGTGAAAAAATCAGTAGAACGTACGTCTCGATGGGCAGAACGAGGATTGAAAGCTCACGCTAACCCAGACCGTCAAGGATTATTTGGAATCATCCAAGGAGCAGGATTTGAAGATCTTCGTCGTCAAAGCGCGAAAGATCTAGTCGGGATGGATTTCCCTGGTTACTCAATCGGCGGGTTATCTGTCGGGGAACCTAAATCAGAAATGAATCGTGTATTAGAATTCACTACACCGTTGATCCCCGAAAACAAACCACGTTACTTGATGGGTGTCGGTGCTGCTGATTCATTGATCGATGGTGTTATCCGTGGAGTAGACATGTTTGACTGTGTCTTGCCTACTCGAATCGCTCGAAATGGCACATGTATGACTTCTCAAGGCCGTCTAGTAGTGAAAAATGCGAAATATGCCCATGATTTCCGTCCAATTGATGAGAAATGTGATTGTTATACATGTAAAAACTATACACGTGCCTATATCCGCCATTTGATCAAATGTGATGAAACATTTGGGATTCGTTTGACTTCTTACCACAATTTATACTTCTTGTTGAATCTAATGAAACAAGTACGTCAAGCAATCATGGATGATAATTTGCTTGAATTTAGAGAAGCCTTTTTTGAAGAATACGGGTTTAATAAAGAAAACGCAAAAAGCTTCTAAAGGAAAATCTTTTAAAAATTAAGTAAAAAACTAGTGTTAGCAGCATTTTTCTGCTAAAGTGTTTTTTGTAGATACAGAATTAGTGAGGTGAAAAAAATGGGAACATTACCAATGCTTGTGATGTTTATCGCGCTATTAGCAATGTGGTTTTTTATGTCACGTTCGCAAAAAAAACAACAGCAAGAACGTCAAAACTTGTTGGATAGCATGAAACCAGGTGATTCAGTCGTAACGATCGGCGGATTACATGGAGTTGTTTCAGAAATCGACAATGACAAACGGACAGTTGTTTTAGACTGCGAAGGGATCTTCCTTGAGTACGATCGTGCAGCAATCAAAACGGTCAAACCAGGGACTGTCGTAACAAATGATGCAACGACTACTGTTGAAACAACAGAAGAACCAGCTGAGACAGTTGAAGTAAAAACTGAAACAACAGAAACACTGGAAGAGACAGAAGAGAAGAAAGAAAAATAAGTATCAAAGCTTATTTAAAGACGAGGTAGGGCAGAAAGATGTCCTACCTCATTTTTTATTCAAAAAAGAAAGAGATAAGAGTATAGGATATATTGCTCAATATTGAATAATCGGGTGTGTCATATAAATAATAATAAATAACTTTATATATTTTTCTATACAAACACCTGTAAATAAAGCAATTTTATATTTAAAAATAACTGTGAAAAAAATCACAAAAAAGTGTTTACATAGAAAAACAAATATTGTATGATATACATGTGAATGATTTAACAAATAACCATGACCCATTAGGAGGATAATGATGGCTAAAGTAATGGAAAAAGAAAAAACGAAGACAATTGACGTACAAGCAATGATTGATGATTTGGCAGAAAAAGCAAATGCAGCATTGAAAGAAATGGAAAGCTTTGATCAAGAAAAAGTGGACCATATCGTGCATGAAATGGCAATGGCAGCTTTAGATCAACATATGCCATTAGCGAAGATGGCTGTGGAAGAAACAGGCCGCGGTGTTTACGAAGATAAAGCAATCAAAAATATGTATGCGTCCGAATATATTTGGCATAATATCAAACATGATAAAACAGTTGGTGTGATCAATGAAGATGTCCAAAAAGGATTGATTGAAATTGCTGAACCAGTCGGTGTGGTTTGCGGAGTAACTCCAACAACGAATCCGACTTCCACAACGATTTTCAAATCAATGATCGCGTTGAAAACAAGAAATCCGATCGTTTTTGCTTTCCATCCAAGTGCCCAAAAATCTTCTGCAGAAGCAGCACGAGTAGTACGTGATGCTGCTATCGCTGCCGGAGCTCCTGAAAATTGTATCCAATGGATCGAACATCCTTCGATCGAAGCGACTTCTATGCTAATGAACCATCCAGGTATCGCGATTGTCTTAGCGACAGGTGGAGCTGGAATGGTCAAGTCTGCTTACTCTACAGGAAAACCAGCTTTAGGTGTAGGTCCAGGTAACGTACCAGCTTATATTGAAAAAACAGCAAAAATTAAACGTGCAGTGAACGATTTGATCGTTTCGAAAACATTTGATAATGGAATGATTTGTGCTTCTGAACAAGCTGTGATCGTGGATAAAGAAATCTATGCAGCAGTAAAAGCAGAATTCCAAGCACACCAAGTTTATATCGTAAAACCAGATGAATTGCAAAAATTAGAAGATGCAGTGATGAACGAAGGAAAATATGCGGTCAATCCATCAATCGTTGGACATTCTGCGATGGAAATCGCAAAATTGGCAGGAATCAGTGTACCAAAAGGAACGAAAATGCTGATTGCTGAATTGGAAGGCGTAGGCCCAGATTATCCGCTATCAAGAGAAAAACTTTCTCCAGTTCTTGCCATGATCAAAGCTAACAACACGGACCATGCGTTTGATTTGTGTGAAGGTATGTTGAATCTTGGAGGATTAGGACATACAGCAGTTATCCATTCAGAAAACGAAGAGTTGCATGTCAAATTCGGTCTTCGAATGAAAGCTTGTCGTATTTTAGTGAATACACCATCTGCAGAAGGCGGCATCGGTGATATCTATAACGAAATGATTCCGTCATTGACTTTGGGATGCGGTTCTTATGGTAAGAACTCTGTTTCTCGTAACGTCTCTGCTGTAAACTTAATCAATGTCAAAACTGTAGCGAAACGGAGAAATAACATGCAATGGTTCAAATTACCGCCAAAAATCTTCTTTGAAAAGAACTCTCTATTGTACTTAGAGAAAATGGAAAACGTTGAACGTGTCATGATCGTTTGTGACCCTGGTATGGTCCAATTCGGTTACTGCGATACAGTTCGTGAAGTATTGGCACGACGTAAAAATGATGTGAAGATCGAAGTCTTCTCAGATGTTGAACCGAACCCATCGACAAATACCGTATACGCAGGAACGAAACTGATGGCAGACTTCAAGCCAGATACAGTAATCGCTCTTGGAGGCGGTTCTGCAATGGACGCAGCTAAGGGAATGTGGATGTTCTATGAACACCCAGACACATCTTTCTTTGGTGCAAAACAAAAATTCTTGGATATTCGTAAACGGACATATAAGATCGACAAACCAGAAAAAACACAATTCGTATGTATCCCGACAACATCAGGGACTGGTTCTGAAGTAACGCCATTTGCGGTCATCACTGACAGTGAAACACATGTGAAATATCCGTTAGCAGATTATGCATTGACGCCAGATGTCGCAATCGTCGATCCTCAATTCGTCATGTCAGTTCCAGCATCTGTCACAGCAGATACCGGGATGGATGTGTTAACACATGCAATCGAATCCTATGTTTCAGTCATGGCTTCAGATTATACACGTGGATTGAGCCTACAAGCAATCAAGTTAGTCTTTGACTATTTAGAAAAATCAGTAAAAACACCTGATATGGAATCACGTGAAAAAATGCACAACGCTTCTACAATGGCTGGTATGGCGTTTGCTAACGCATTCCTAGGTATTTGTCACTCAGTCGCACATAAAATCGGCGGGGAATACGGGATCCCTCATGGACGGACAAATGCGATTCTTTTACCGCATATTATCCGCTATAATGCAAAAGATCCACAAAAACATGCGATGTTCCCTAAATATGACTATTTCCGTGCAGATACAGATTACGCAGATATTGCAAAATTCTTAGGTCTGAAAGGCGAAACAACAGAGGAATTAGTCGAAGCTTTAGCAACGGCTGTTTATGAATTAGGAAAATCTGTCGGCATCAACATGAGTCTAAAAGCTCAAGGAGTCACACAAGAAACACTAGATACAACCGTAGACCGTATGGCTGAATTAGCTTACGAAGACCAATGTACGACAGCTAATCCGAAAGAACCATTGATCTCTGAATTGAAACAGATCATCATTGATGCTTACAACGGATAAGCAAAAGAAAGCGTAGAAAAAAGATAAGAAAATAGATGAAAAAGAACTTGGAAAACGTTGTTTCTCCAAGTTCTTTTTTTAATTTTCAAGTAACTGAAAGTTACTTTTGTTATTTAACATTTAGGTCAATTTTAGACAGTTTTTGTTCAAAAAGCGATATTTATAGTGGACGGTATTACTGCTATATTAAGGATATAAAATGAAAGCGTTTAAAAAGGTGGCGTAAAGATGATTATTAAAGAAGAGATTTTTGTACCTAAAGAATTAGTGAAAGAAAAAATTGACCTGCTCGTTGAAAACCTGACAACGATCAAAGACGATAATGGTGAATTTTTGTTGGACTTTGATGGACTGAAAGTAGATGACAAGAGCTGGACAGTGTGGAATTGGCCACAAGGTGTCGGTCTATATGGTATTTATAAAAATTACCAGATGACAAAAAATCCTCGCGCTTATCAAGTGGTCAATGAATGGTTTGAGGATCGTATGGAAGAAGGCGCTCCGCCCAAAAACGTCAATACAATGGCACCGCTATTGACTATGGCTTACTTGTATGAAGACACGAAAGATTCACGCTATTTGCCTTATTTAGAACAATGGGCAGAATGGGTCATGAATGACATGCCTCGGACAAATGAAGACGGGTTACAGCATGCCACATATGGACCGGAAAATAAGAATCAGTTGTGGGACGATACATTGATGATGACAGTGCTTCCTTTGGCAAAAATCGGGAAACTGTTGAATCGCCCAGAATATTTAGAAGAAGCTCGTTACCAGTTTATGATCCATATCAAATACTTGATGGATAAACGAACAGGATTGTGGTATCACGGCTGGACGTTTGAAGGAAATCATAACTATGCCGAAGCATTTTGGGCTCGTGGAAACTGCTGGTTGACGATTGCTATTCCAGAGATCATTGAAATCTTAGAATTATCGAAAGAAGATGCATTGCGCAAATTATTGATCGAAACACTTGAAGCACAAGTGCGTGCATTAAAAACTTATCAGTCTGAAAGCGGTTTATGGCATACGTTATTGGATGATCCTTCTTCTTACGTAGAATCTTCTGCAACTGCAGGATTTGCTTACGGTATTTTGAAAGCGGTCCATAAACGTTATTTACCACAAGAATATAAAGAAGTCGCTTATCGTGCTATCCAAGGATTGCTTGAACAAATCGATGAAAAAGGAGAAGTTCAAAACGTTTCAATCGGGACAGGAATGGGGGACAGTTTAGATTTTTATCGGAATATCGGAATCACAGCAATGCCTTATGGACAGTCGTTAACGGTGCTTTGTTTGACAGAATTGCTCGTCTCTTATTGTTAAAAGAAAGGAAACCCATATGAAAAAAACATCACTGCTGTTTGCAGCAAGTTCGCTTAGCCTAGGTCTGCTAGGTCTAAGCGGCTGCGGAAATAATTCTAGTGTGGCAACTGTCGCAGATGCAGACGTAAATGAGATAGTTACCTTGCGCTTTGCTTATGCAAGCAACAGCCAGCCAGTAATTGATGCAATGAATGAATTTGGGCGTTTAGTAAAAGAAAAAACAGATGGTTCCGTACAGATCCAGTATTTCCCAGATGGACAACTGGGTGGAGAACGTGAACTGATCGAATTGACACAGTCAGGAGCAGTAGATTTCACAAAAGTAAGTGCCTCAGCGTTGGAAAGTTTCTCTAAAGATTATTCGATTTTTTCAGTTCCTTATCTATTCAATGATGAAGAACATTTCTTTAAGGTGATGGATAATGAAGAAATAATGGAACCAATCTACCAATCGACCAAAAATTTAGGATTTACCGGATTGACCTATTATGATTCTGGTCAGCGCAGCTTTTATATGGTAGACGGTCCGATCCATACGCCGGAAGATTTGAAGGGAAAGAAGATCCGTGTGATGCAAAGCGAAACCGCTATCAAAATGGTAGAGCTTTTAGGCGGTTCGCCCGTACCTATGGGAAGTGATGAAGTGTACACGTCTCTTCAATCCAATTTGATCAACGGATCAGAAAACAATGAATTTGTCTTGTATACAGCTGGACATGGTGGTGTGGCTAAATACTATTCCTATGATGAGCATACACGTGTGCCAGATATCATCATCATGAATGATGCCATCAAAGAACAGCTAACTGATGAGCAGGAAAAAGCCATTGAAGAAGCAGCGAAAGAATCAACGGTTTTTGAAATTGAAGCTTTTGCAAAAGCAATTGAAGAAGAAAAAGCTTTAGCACAAGAAGAACATGGAGTCCAATTCAATGATGTAGATAATACACCGTTTCGAGAGGCAGTTGCCCCACTTCATGATATATTCAAAAACGATCCTACCTACAAAGACCTTTATCAAAAGATCCAAGAGCAAGGAGCGTAGCTGTGATGAAAATGATTTTAAACAAGGTATTAGAGATCCTGGGAGCTGTTTTGCTTGTTGGGATGGTCGCTGTTGTTTTATGGCAAGTATTTTCCAGAACGGTTTTAGGAAATCCAAATACGGTCACGGAAGAGCTTGTTCGATTCGGTCTTGTCTGGTTTGCCATGTTGTCTTCCGCGTATGTTGTGGGACAAAAAGCACATTTAGCCGTAACGGTTTTAAGTGAAAAATTAACTGGCAAAAAAAGTAAAATTTTAGAAGTTGTTGTTCAAAGTTTATTTCTGGTATTTGCTGCGATGATCATGGTGTATGGCGGATGGAATGCTGTCACATTGACAATGGGGCAGATCTCGCCTTCGTTAAGTATTCCTATGGGATATGTTTATCTGTCAGTACCTGTATCGGGGGTACTCATCATTATCTATAGCCTGATCAATCTAATCGATACATTAAGCAACAAGCCAGCAATTCAAGAAAAAATATAAAAATGGAGGAATAAAATGGCAATAGAAGCCGGATTAGTGTTATTTTTTGTATTTGTTGTGTTGCTTGTATTAGGGATGCCGATTGCTATAAGTATTGCATTCTCATCGATGATGACTTTATTGTTAGTTATACCGTTTGATGTTTCTGCTTTTAGTTCAGCTCAAAAAATGGTGGGAAGTATCAATAGTTTTTCGCTGATCGCTATTCCGTTTTTCGTTCTCTCGGGCATTATCATGAATAATGGAGGGATAGCTAAGAAACTAGTGGATTTTGCGATGTTGTTCGTCGGGCGCGTGCCGGGGGCTTTGGCTCATACGAATGTGTTAGGGAATGCTTTATTTGGTTCCATCTCTAGCTCGGCCATTGCCGCTTCTACCGCGATTGGTGGAGTGTTGATCCCTCAGCAAGTGGAAGAAGGATATGACCGGAAGTTTGCGACAGCGGTCAATATCGCGTCAGCTCCGACAGGTATGGTCATTCCTCCAAGTACTGCTTTTATCATGTATTCACTTGTTGCTGGTGGTGCTTCGATCTCTGCTTTATTTATGGGAGGTTATCTCGTAGGGGCTTTGTGGGCGCTAGGAATCATGCTAGTAGCATTCATCGTTGCTAAAAAGAATAAATACCCTGTTGTCGAAAAAGGACAGATGGCTCATGCTGGAAAAATAATAAAAGAGGCGATTCCTAGCCTTCTATTGATTGTCATCATTATCGGTGGTATCTTGACGGGGATATTTACAGCAGTAGAAGCTTCAGCGATAGCTGTCATTTACTCCCTGTTGATTGCTATGTTTTACTATAAAACGGTAAAACTAAAAGATATACCTAATATGTTGTTTCAATCAGTAGCAATGTCAGGGACGATCATGTTCTTATTAGCTACTTCTTCCATGATGTCTTTCGCCATGGCGTTTACCGGTATTCCTCAGGCAATTAGTTCGTTGATTATGGGCGTAACGGATAATAAATTTATTATTCTGTTATTAGTCAATCTTGTGTTATTACTGGTGGGTATGTTTATGGATGTGGCGCCTGCTATCTTGATTTTTACACCAATATTTTTACCAATCGTCACAAGTGTAGGGGTTGATCCTGTACATTACGGGTTGTTTTCAATCATGAATCTGTGTGTAGGCTCCATCACGCCGCCAGTAGGTACAGGACTATATGTCGGTGCAAGTGTAGGAGGCGTAAAAGCAGAGGCAATGCTGAAACCGCTTCTTCCTTTTTATGGGGTTATCTTAGTCGTCTTGTTTTTGATTACTTACTTCCCGCAAATCGTCATGTGGCTACCCAATATGCTGAGTTAGGAGAATAATTATGTTAAACATTACAATTAGAGGACATGATCTTTCCCAAGTCCAAACGATAGAAGATCTTGCAGAAAAAACAAAAGAACAAGGGATCCATACACTGCAGCTCGCCTTAGGTCTTTCGTTTCCTGCAATACCTTCTGGCGCAAATGAAATCAATTCTGGGATGGGAAATTATGTCAAACGAGTTTTAGAAAAGCAAGAAGTGACTGTAGGAATTTTAAGTTGCTATATCAATATGATTCATCCAGATTTAACGATACGAGAAGAGTTGCTGACAAAGTTCGAGCAGTATCTTCGCTATGCTTCTTCCTTTGGTGCGTCGATGGTTGCTTCGGAAACTGGATGTGTCTTGCCGGAAATCCAATATACGGAAGAAAATTTCACAGATGAAGCATTTGCTGAAGCAGTGTCCGTTATCCGTCGCTTGGTAAAAGCTGGAGAAAAATACCAAATGATGGTGGGGATAGAACCAGGTTTGAATCATCCGGTGTATTCTTTAGCAAGAGTAGAGCAGCTGATCCAAGCAGTGGATTCGGACTATCTGGGAATCATTTTAGATCCGACAAATTTGATCACAAGTACTGATTATCAAGAACAAGTCCAATTGGTAGAAGAAGCTTTTGAGCGTTTTGGTGAAAAAATATGTGCGGTTCATTTGAAAGATTTTCGTGTCGAACAGGAAAAAATCGTGCCGGTAAATTTGGGAGACGGTATGATCGAGTACACAAAAATCAAAGAAATCATCAAGAAGAACCGTCCGTATCTGTATGTGGTTCTTGAAGAAACAAAAGATGATGGGATTCGTTATGGAAGAAGTCTTCTTGAATAATGTAAAGAAGACATTGATTAACTAATATTTAGAATGGAGGGGGCGGGGCTAGAAGATGTCACGTCTCTTCTTTTTTATAAGAGTATATAAAAGCAGCTCTTTTTGATTACAAAAAACGTGATATAATATGATTGTGCATAACTGAACGAAGGAGGTGCAACACATGCTCCAAAAGAAAATCAGCGGTGAACAAGTCAATACGATGGTTTCTGATCAGTATGAAATCTATCATGTCAAAGATGTCGTCAGTCAAAATAAAACAATCTACCATCACCATGATTTCTATGAGATCCATGCTACATTAAAGGGCGAAGCGACTTTTTATTTGAACGGACGGCAATTTACGATAAAAGCAGGAAGTGTGCTGCTCATCCATTCCAACGATTTGCATCGTATCGTCCGCCAATCTTCAGATGTATTCGAGCGTGTCTATATCTTTGTCACCCCTTCTTTTCTGGAAAGTCGTTCCACGCCATGGTCTAATCTATCGGCTTGTTTTCAACCAATGGGAGAGAAAAGGAGTCGTGTATTGCAAGTCGAACAGGAAGTATTGAAGCAAAAATTATCATTTATCGACCATCCTCCTGATAAAAAAATTTATGGTGAAGACATAAAATATGAACAAGCTCTGGTAGAATACTTGATTTTTCTCAATCAAGTTGTACAAAAAGAAGAGAGTGCGCAAGAACAGAATGCTGTAGTTCCAAATGAGCGTGTGGAACAAATGTTACAATATATCTCAAAAAATTTATCTCATCCGCTTTCTTTAGAGGAAATGGAGAAGCAATTTTTTGTCAGCAAATACCATATCACTCGAGAATTCAAAAAGTACACTGGATTTACGTTTCATCAGTATGTAATGAAGAAAAAGCTGATCTATGCCAAGCACTTGTTGCGAGAGTACCGTAGCTCTAGTGCTGTATATAGTAAAAGTGGTTTTTCATCTTATCCGCATTTTCTGAAAGCATTCAAGAGAGAGTTTGGTATAACGCCTAAAGAATTTTTGAAACGCGATACACAAAACCAGCTTGTTCATTATGAACATTTTGAAGATGAACAATGAGAATGATCACTAAAAAATAACCGCAGTAGCTGCTGTTGTTTACATAGAAGCAGAAACTGCGGTTATTTTATTTTTATCTATATATTTCAAAATATTTTGAAAAAATGACGTACATATTATATGAATCAGCTGAATTTACGAAAGTCTCTCGGCGATAGTCCTGTTTTTGCTTTGAACAGGCGGCTAAAGTAAGCAAAATTCTCAATCCCTATTTCTTCGGAAATCATTCGAACCGTAAATTCTGTATACCGAAGAAGGTCTTTAGCGTAAGAAAGTTTTTTGCTGATCAAATAATCGATTGGTGGAGAACCGATAAATTTGGAAAAATCTTTGCTCAGCTGATATTTATTCAATAAGAATTGTTGTTCTAATTGATCAAGTGTAATCGTTTCTTTGAAATGTTCGTCTAAGTATTGCTTCAGTTTGTAAACGTAGGCGGGAATATCCTCTTCTTCGAAATCTAGCTGATACTTTTGCAAAATCAGTTCATTCAGCAACTCGTGGATAGCTACAGAGGACTGGAAATCGGTACGGGCATTCGTGCCTTGTTGCATGTGGATCAATTCTGTGATCAAATGGTGGATCTTGTTTTCTGATGGATCCCCTGTTGAATGGAAGGTGTTATGGCCGTCTTTTGTGAACTCCTGATAAAATGATTGGACGTTCTGACCATTCAAATGGATCCAATCCATTTCCCATGGTTCTTCGCTGATCGTTTGATAACGCTGATATTCTTGGCAGTCAATAAAAAATAAGTCTCCAGCTTTTAGCTGTTGCTGATTATCATTATATGTAAGCGAACCTTCGCCAGACAAAGTAAACTTTATCAAGTAAGAAGGTAAATGTGCTCGTTCAGTATAGTAAGGGATTGGTGCTTTGAAGTAACCGATTTCTTGGATATAAAAAAATAAATTCCTGCTTCTTTGTGTAGGCGTCAAGATCACTCTTTTTGAGTCTTCCGACCATGAGTGGTTGGCTTTTTCCCAGTAATCCATGTAAACACTCCCAACTTGTCAAGATAATGCAATTATATACCAAAATAGTGTGAAGCAAAATATAAGATTCTGTATTATGATAGCATTGTTAATAAATGATAACGCTTTATTAATAAAGTGCTAATCAACAATAAAGTAAAAGAGGTGGAGAAATGAATCCAACATTTGTTGCCATCGATATCGGTGCATCAAGCGGACGACTAATGAAAAGTACGAGGGATGCAAAAGGTTCTTTGATCTTGGAAGAAGTGCACCGGTTCAAAAACGGCTTTCGGAACAAAGACGGTCACGATCGCTGGAAGATCGATTATCTTATCAAAGAGATTTTGATTGGATTTGAAAAATTAAAGCAGACAGGGATTGATCGTCTTTTTGCGGGGATCGATACATGGGCAGTCGATTACTGTCTGATTGACGAACAAGGGGATCGGATAAATGATCCGATTGCTTATCGGGACAAGCGTACCAATGGAGCAGTAGAACAGTTTTCTGAAATCTATTCTCTAGATAAGTTGTATGAGCAGACAGGGATTCAGATCCAGCCTTTCAATACCTTGTTCCAATTGTTTGCTGAAGAAAAAGAAAATTTGGCAAAAGCACATAAATTGTTACTGATACCTGATTATTTAGGGTATGTCTTTACTGGTAACATGGTGACGGAGAAAACTAATGCATCTACTATGCAGCTGCTGAATGCAGGGACAAAAGAATGGGAAATAGAACTTCTTGAAAAAATCGGTGTCTCGAAGGAATTATTTCCACCATTGACAGAGCCGGGAACGATACTAGGAGATCTGCAAAAAGAACAATTTTCAAAATATGATTTGCCAGATGTGACCTTTATCACAGTAGCAAGTCATGATACGGCGTCAGCTGTATTAGGAACGCCAGGTCAAGGAGAACGTTGGGGTTATATCAGCAGTGGGACATGGTCGCTTTTAGGGATTGAAACAAAGATCGCCAATGTTTCTCGCAATGCTTTTTCTGAAAATTATACGAATGAATGGGGTGCCCATAACACGGTGCGTTTTTTGAAAAACATCATGGGGATGTGGTTGATCCAGGAAGTTGCCCGAATGCAAGAGTACGAGTACAGTTATGCGGAATTGGCAGAGCTTGCTGCAAAAGAAAAACCGCTGCAGCAAGTGATGGAAATCAATGACCCTCGATTTTTGAATCCCCCAAATATGATAGAAGAGATTCAGCAATACTGTTTTGAAACAGAGCAGCCAGTCCCTGTCTCATCGGGAGCTATCGCTCGTTGTGTGTATGATAATCTTGCTCTTTGTTACGCACAAGAGCTGATCAAAGTAGAACACTTAACTGGAACGAAATTGGAAAAGCTGCACATCGTAGGGGGCGGATCGAATAATCGTCTACTGAATCAATTGACAGCAGATTATGCCGGAATCATTGTAGAAGCAGGTCCTAGTGAAGCCACAGCAATCGGGAATGTTGCCATGCAAATGCTCAGTACAGGTCAGTTTTCGAATATAGAACAAGCAAGAAATGTAATCAAACAGTCGTTTCCATGTGAAACTTTTTACCCAGATGAAAATAAGCAAAACACGATGGAATGGTACGTGAATAAAATCAAAGGAGTAATCGTATGAACACGATTGAAAAAAATTACGAACAAGCAAAAGAAAAATATGCAACTATCGGTGTAGATACAGATGCTGTACTAGAAAAGATACAGGACATCAAAATTTCTATGCATTGCTGGCAAGGAGATGATGTCAAAGGTTTCTTGACACCGGATGGCGAATTGACCGGTGGAATCATGGCGACAGGGAATTTTCCAGGAGCCGCACGAACACCTGAAGAGCTTAGACAAGATCTGGAGAAGGCTTATTCGTTGATACCGGGCAAACACAAATTGAACCTTCATGCTATCTATTTGGATACAGAAGAATCTGTCGATCTAAATGAAATTGAGCCGAAACATTTTGAAAAATGGGTAGAGTGGGCAAAAAAAGAAGAAATCGGTCTTGACTTCAATCCGACTTTCTTTTCGCATCCAATGATGAAAGACGGCTTTACATTGGCTCATCCAGATAAAGAAGTTCGTGAATACTGGATCGAACACGGGAAAAGAAGCCGCAAAATCGCGGAGTACTTTGGGAAAGAAACTGGGCAAACAAGTATCAATAACTTTTGGGTACCTGATGGGATGAAAGATAATCCGATTGATCGTTTTACCCCACGGAAACGTTTAATGGAATCACTCGATGAAATTTTTACAGAAGAGTTAGATGAACGGTATGTACAAGATGCAGTAGAAAGCAAACTATTTGGTTTAGGCGCTGAAGCTTATACAGTCGGTTCCCATGAATTTTATATGGGTTACGGGTTGACTCGTGACAAACTTGTTTGTCTAGATGCTGGACATTTTCATCCAACAGAAGTGATTTCCAATAAATTATCTTCATTAGCTTTATTCAGCAAAGGAATCATGCTGCATGTTTCCCGTCCAGTGCGTTGGGATTCAGACCATGTGGTTTTGATGGATGATGAATTGCAGGAAATCGCTAAAGAATTAGTCCGTAACGAATTGTTGGAAAAAACAAATATCGGTCTGGATTTCTTTGATGCAACGATCAACCGTATCGCTGCTTGGGTCATCGGTACGAGAAATACACAAAAAGCACTGCTGAAAGCTATGCTGGAACCAGTTGAGCGATTGAAAGAAATGGAGCTGGCTTTTGACTTTACTTCAAGAATGGCTTATACGGAAGAATTGAAAGATTTCCCGTATGCCGATGTATGGAATTATTTCTGTTACAAAAATCAAGTTCCAGTTGGTTTGGATTGGCTGGAAGAAGTCCAGGAATATCAAAAAGACGTGTTGGAATTAAGAAAATAGGAGTGTGGCTATATTGAAAAAAATAGATATTTTACAAGCGCCTTATGTGAAAGAAATGATCGAAACGACGTCGAATCTTTATCGCTTGGGATGGGATGAAAGAAATGGCGGGAATATTTCTTATTTACTAAAAGAAGAAGAGATCACACCGTTCTTGGATCCTGAAAAAGTGATCCGCCGCATCTCGATGATTTTTGATGCCAGCCGTTTAGCAGGATGCTATTTTATTGTAACTGGTTCAGGAAGATATTTTAAAAATGTAGCGAGCGAACCTGCCGAGAATCTTGGAATCGTTCGAGTTGCTGAAGATGGCAAAACACTGGAACTTTTGTGGGGGCTGGAAAACGAATGCCTTCCTACAAGCGAGTTGCCAAGTCATTTCATGAGTCATATCGCCCGTTTAGAAGTAGACCCAGAGAATCGGATCGTTATGCATTGCCATGCTAGTCATCTATTAGCGATGAGTTTTACGCATGAATTAGACGAACGTTCCTTTAGTCGTACGCTATGGCAAATGTGTACGGAATGCTTAGTTGTTTTTCCAGAAGGAATTTCCATCATTCCGTGGATGGTTCCGGGAACAAATGAGATTGGGGAAGCAACAGCTGAAAAAATGAAAGAAACTCGATTGGTTTTATGGCCACAACATGGAATCTACGGGTCAGGAAAAGACATGGATGAAGTCTTTGGTTTGATCGAGACAGCAGAAAAGGCAGCAGAAGTCTATACGTACGTCAAAGCGCAAGGACCAATCTTGCAAACAATCACAGACGAGAATCTGTGGCGCTTAGCAGATGCGTTTGGTGTTACTCCGAAAGCAGGTTATTTGGAGGAAGTTCATACGAAAGCAGGTGTCTGACATGGTGAAAAAAGCTTTTTGCATGAAAGTTTACCCAGAAAAACAAGAAGAATACAAAAAAAGACATGATGAACTTTGGCCAGAAATGCGTACAGCACTTCGTGAACACGGGGTCATCGACTATTCGATCTATCTTGATCCGAGTATAAGTTTGTTATTTGGTTACTTAGTGATCGAAGATGAAAAGTTATGGGAAAAAATGGCAAATACATCTATCAATCAAAAATGGTGGAAGTACATGGAAGATATCATGGAGACAAATCCAGATGCCTCTCCAGTCAGTTGGGAATTGATGCCAGTCTTTGAACTGTAGTAACAAGCAACTGGGCAACCGGTTGCTTGGGGTTCTTTCGTTTTTATTGTGAAAAATAATACAAATTAGGAGGAATAAAAAATGAGTAATCGAATGATTTTAAATGAAACATCGTATTTTGGAAAAGGAGCGATTGAGTCGATCGTCCCTGAATTTCAGCAGCGAGGATTCAGCAAAGCAGCTGTCATTACTGACAAAGGATTGATCGAGCACGGTATAGCAACAAAAGTAACAGAACTTCTAGATAAAGCAGCAATCGATTATGCTTTATACGACGGGATCGTACCTAATCCAACGATCCAAAATGTAAAAGATGGAGTGGCTTTTGTTAAAGAGGCAGAGGCAGACTGTTTGATCGCAATCGGTGGAGGTTCGCCAATCGATACGGCAAAAGCCATTGGGATTATTTTGACGAATCCAGAGTTTTCAGACGTCATTAGTTTAGAAGGTGTTGCTGATACGAAAAATCCATGTTTACCTATATTAGCTATACCAACGACTTCTGGAACAGCAGCAGAAGTAACGATCAACTACGTCATCACAGATGAAGTAAATCACCGAAAATTTGTTTGTGTTGATCCTCATGATATCCCAATCGTCGCGTTCATCGACAGCGATATGATGATGGGAATGCCGAAAAAATTGGCTGCATCAACAGGTATGGATGCTATGACGCATGCTATTGAAGGGTTTATCACAAAAGGCGCTTGGGAAATGACTGATATGCTGCATTTAAAAGCAATCGAAATCATCGGTCATTCTTTGGAAGCTTCTGTAGATGGCGATCAAAATGGACGAGAAAAAATGGCATTAGGACAGTATATTGCGGGAATGGGCTTCTCAAATGTCGGTTTAGGACTGGTACACGGGATGGCTCACCCGTTAAGTGCATGGTACAACATTCCTCATGGCGTAGCGTGTGCAGCACTTTTGCCAACTGTCATGAAATATAACAAAGAATATACTGGAGAAAAGTACCGTGAGATCGCTCTTGTTCTAGGGATTAAAGGAGCAGCTGAAATGTCTTTAGAAGATGTAAGAGAAGCGGCTTGTGGTGAGATCGATCGGTTGAGCAAAGCGGTTGGAATCCCAGAAACCATTTCTGAATTAGGTGTAAAAGAAGCAGATATCCCAGCAATTGCAGAAGATGCTTTGCGAGATGTATGCACACCAGGAAATCCAAGAGAAACGACAGTAGAAGAAATCATTGCTTTATATCAAAGTTTGATGTAAAAACGAAGCGGATCTTCAACATTAAATTGCCTGTAAAGAGAAATGGTAGTTTATATCTGGATATCTCTTTTAAATTGATGGTATTTCCGCTATAATTTTTCTTATAAAGAAATAGGAGAATATTATATGGAAAATAAAAAGCCTTATGGAACTGTATTGATCAAAGCCTCTAAAATACTAGACTATTTAGCGGAAAACCAAGATGTCTCTTTGCAGACGATCGCAAAGGGTGTGGGAATGACCTCTTCTACAGTCTTGAAAATACTAGATACTTTGCTGATGATCGGCTACGTAAATAAAAATTCAGAGAAAAACTATCGTTTAGGTGCAAAGCTTATTCGCTACGCGAATAAAAACATTGAACAAATCGATTTGGTAGAGTTGACTTTACCGTTTTTAGAACAGCTGCAGCAAAAGATCGATGAGACTATCCACTTAGGAGTATTGGACAACAATGAGATCTTGTACGTGAACAAACTAGATCCAAAACATCAAACGATCCGCATGTCTTCAAAAATCGGAATCACCCGACCATTATACAATTCTGCGATGGGCAAAGCCGTATTAGCAGAATTCAGTGAAGAGCAGTACACTGATTATCTTGAAAAGCATCCGTTGATCCCTTACACAGAATATACGATCACCAACGCATTACGGTTGAAAAAGGAAATCCAAACGGTAAAAGAAACCCACATCGCATTTGACGATGAAGAAATCGAACGTGATATTTTTTGTATAGGAGCCTCAATCGTGAAAAACGAACAAATCATTGGTGCATTTAGTGTAAGTATGCCGAAATATCGTTTAACAGATGAGACAAAAGAACAAATAATCAGTGCCCTCAAGCAAACAAAAAGCGAAATCGAGCAAAGAATTCAAAAATAATGAAAAAAGCGTTTGCAATTTTTCTTTTCTGCCGTATAATATGGGTATAGATTTCCAAGTTATAAAATAAAATTTCTAAATAGGAAATAGGTGGAGAAGATGAAAAAAATTGATATTTTATCTCGATTGAAAAACGCCGGAGTGATTGCGGTGGTACGCGGAAAAAGCAAAGAAGAAGCTTTGAATGCTTGCCACGCAATCATCAAAGGTGGTCTAACTGGTATTGAGTTGACTTTTACAGTCCCTCAAGCAGATCAAGTAATCAAAGAACTTTTGTCATTCTACAAAGACCAACCAGAAATAGTGATTGGCGCAGGCACAGTATTAGACGCTGTCACAGCTCGCTTGGCTATCTTAGCTGGCGCAGAGTATATTGTTAGCCCTTCCTTTGATCAAGAAACGGCAGAGATGTGTAATCTGTATCAAATTCCTTACTTACCAGGTTGTATGACTATTACCGAGATCAAAACAGCGCTGAAAAGCGGGGTAGATATCGTCAAACTATTTCCTGGAAGCGCTTATGGACCAAGTATCATTTCTGCCTTCAAGGCGCCGATGCCTCAAGTCAATATCATGCCAACTGGCGGTGTGAGTCTGGACAATATGAAAGAGTGGTTCGATGCTGGTGTCGTAACAGTCGGAGTAGGTGGGAACCTTTTAGCACCCGCAGCTACAGGAGATTTCGACAAAGTAACGGAAGTCGCGCAACAGTATGCAGCAAAAATGAAAGAAATCAAGAGGTAGCTGCTTATGGGAAAAGTAGTGACACTCGGAGAAATCATGTTGCGATTGTCCACAGAGCAGGGAACCCGTATTGATTCAAGTGAACGATTCGCTGCCCATTATGGCGGAGGGGAAGCAAACGTAGCAATTTCTTTAGCTAATTACGGACATGAAGCGATTTTTGCTACAAAAGTACCTGATAACGCATTGGGAAAAGCAGTCAAAAAGCACTTGCAATGTTATGGGGTAGATACGAAACAGGTATTATCTGGTGGACCAAGACTAGGTACTTATTATATGGAAACTGGTAGTGGCGAACGCGCCGCCTCAGTGATCTATGATCGTGCCGGATCAAGCTTTGCTGAAATGGATCATTTGGAATGGTCGCTAGAGGAGTTATTCCAAGGAATAGATATATTTCATGTTTCAGGAATCACCCCAGCTTTGTCTAAAAAATGGCAAAAAATGACGAAACAGGTGATAGAAGCTGCAAAAAGAGCTGGCTGCCTGATCAGCTTCGATATCAACTATCGTGGAAAATTATGGACACAGCAAGAAGCCAGTGAAGTAATCCATCAGCTTTTACCTTTAGTAGATATCTGCTCAGCTGGAAAAATGGATGCTCTTTATTTGTTAGGTATCGAGAAAGCGCCAGAAGCAGAAGAACAACCTCTAATTTATTATTATCAAAAAATGCAGGAAAAGTTCCCGAATATTCAGGTGTTTTATTCGACCAAGCGTACCGTTCATTCAGCAAGTGAAAATGAACTGAAGGGGACATTGTGGATGAACCATGAATATGTGGAATCCCAAGTCCATAGAATTACCCCAATCGTGGATCGAGTAGGTGGCGGAGATGCTTTTGCAGGTGGCGTGCTCCATGGGATTTTATCCAATATGTCTCCGCAAGAAATCATTGATTTTGCTACGGCAGCTTCTGCCTTGAAGCATACGATCCATGGGGACTGCAACCAATTTAGTCAAGAAGAAGTCGCACAATTTTTAGCATGCGGCTCTGGAAAAATCATTCGATAGAAGGAGTAGAAGAAAATGCAAGAAATGGAAACACGTTATACACACAGTCCAGAAGATATCCGTCATTATTCAACGGAACAATTGAGAAAAGAATTTTTAGTAGAAAAGGTATTTGAACCAGGGAAAATCAGTTTGACTTATACGCACAACGATCGAATGATCTTTGGTGGAGTGACACCTACTGAAAAAGAATTAGAAATCACATTAGACAAAGAACTAGGTGTTGATTACTTCTTAGAGCGTCGTGAACTAGGTGTGATCAATATCGGTGGACCAGGATTCATCGAGATCGATGGGCAAAAAGAAGAAATGAAAAAACAAGACGGATACTATATCGGAAAAGAAACACGACATGTTGTATTTTCTTCTCAAGATGCTGAAAACCCAGCTAAATTCTATATTAGTTCTGTTCCAGCTCATCATAAATATCCAAATGTAAAAATCAGTATCGACCAAGTAAAACCAATGGAAACTGGTGAAGGCCTGACACTGAATGAACGTAAAATCTATCAATACATCCATCCAAATGTATGCGAAAGCTGTCAATTACAAATGGGTTATACGATTTTAGAACCAGGAAGTGCTTGGAATACGATGCCTTGTCATACACATGAACGTCGTATGGAAGCTTATGTCTACTTTGATTATGCCAATGAAGATACACGTGTGTTCCACATGATGGGCAAACCAGATGAAACAAAACATTTAGTTGTAGACAATGAACAAGCCATTATTTCGCCAAGCTGGTCGATCCATTCAGGTGTAGGTACAAGCAATTACTCATTCATCTGGGCAATGTGCGGAGAAAATATCACCTATACAGACATGGATATGGTGCAAATGGATCAATTAAAATAAGCATAAGGGAGAGAAAATGATGGAATTTAGTATGGATATGTTTCGTTTAGATGGAAAAGTAGCATTAGTCACCGGTGCTGTCTATGGTATTGGATTTGAGATTGCACGCTCTTTAGCTACAGCAGGAGCAAAAATCGTATTTAATAACTTGAACCAAGAATCAGTTGATGAAGGTATAGCGCATTATAAAGAAGCAGGCATCGATGCAAAAGGTTATGTCTGCGATGTGACCGATGAAGAAGCGGTTCAAGCGATGGTTCAACAGATCAAAGAAGATGTAGGTTCAGTTGATATTCTAGTCAACAATGCAGGGATCATCAAACGGACACCGATGATCGAAATGGATGCGGCAGACTTCCGCCAAGTAATCGACGTGGATTTAAATGCCCCATTCATCGTTTCAAAAGCAGTTATTCCGGATATGATCGAAAAAGGCGGCGGTAAAATCATCAATATCTGCTCCATGATGAGTGAATTAGGACGCGAAACGGTCAGTGCTTATGCTGCGGCAAAAGGCGGATTAAAAATGCTGACGAAAAACATCGCTTCTGAATACGGTCAATACAATATCCAATGTAATGGAATTGGACCAGGTTATATTGCTACACCGCAAACTGCTCCATTACGCGAAACACAAGAAAACGGTGAACGTCATCCATTCGATCAATTTATCGTTGGACGTACGCCAGCAGCACGCTGGGGCGAGCCAATCGATTTGGCTGGACCATCTGTCTTCTTGGCTTCTAGCGCATCTGATTTCGTTAACGGCCATGTCTTGTATGTGGACGGAGGCATACTTGCCTATATCGGAAAACAACCTTAAAAGAGCTTTAGTACACTGTTTAGTGGAGAGGTTGTGAAATCAGCGGATTGAACGAATACCGAAGGACAGCTGATTAAACATCATTTATTCGAAAAAAGAGGCTGGGACAGAAGTGTTTAACTCCAAGAAATAAGAAGGAATTCACGAAAATTGCTTTTCAAATTTTTGTGAATTTCAGCTTATTTCTTGGAGTTGCTTTTGCTTCCGCCGTTTGTACGTGTTTAGAGCGTGAGACAAAAGTGTTCTTTACTTTTGTCCCACGCTCTTTTCTGTGCGTCTTCCATACTTCACTAAGTCGATCCCTCTTGCTTCGCACCAATCCTTCACTGGTCCGGAAAAGATCAGAGAGTGTTGGTGTAGGGCCGCGGTATTCGTTGCGCCGACCATAGTATAAAGCAGACGAAGCTCTTCTTGCCATTGCTTCATCAGTATAATAGTTTCTTCTACGCCGTGATTCATCAGATGCGTCAGTACGGTTCCTGAAGTACCCACTGCATTTGCGCCGAGACAAAGGGCTTTAAATATGTCATAGGCATTGCGGATACCTCCGGAGGCTAGGATTTCCATAGAAGTGTCTGCTTCATTTGCTTCAAGCAATGAAGAGACTGTCGATTGCCCCCAGTCAGCTAAATAACTCAGTTCCCGCTTGGAGCGACGGGCGTTTTCGATCTGGGTGAAGCTTGTTCCGCTTCGACCGCTGATATCAACTGTATGAACTCCTAAAGCAGCTAGATCATTGAGCGTTTCTCTTGTCATGCCAAAACCGACTTCTTTTACGATGAGGGGGACGTCAATGGCTGTTTGAGTCTCTTGAATAAGTACTTTCCAATTGGTAAAATCACGGTCTCCCTCAGGCATAACCAACTCTTGAGGTGCATTCAAATGAATCTGTAAGGCATCTGCGTGAAACAATCGGATAGCTTCTTGGGCTCTTTCGACAGAAGTCCCTGCACCGATGTTGGCAATGATTTTCCCGTGAGGATATTCTTGTCGCATAATCGTATAAGTATCAGCTAAAGAAGGGTCTTTCAAGGCAGCGCTGACTGAACCAGTGGCAATCATCAAATCTGCTTCTCTTGCGACGATTGCAAGATCTTGGTTGATTTTTTTTGTTTTTTCGCTTCCGCCAGTCATCGCATTGATATAAAACGGGCTACTTAGTGTAAAACCAGCTGCCTGTGTGCTTAGATCAACATCAGAAACTGCTATTTGCGGCAAAGGGTTATGGATGATCCGTACGAAGTCAAATTCGTTTTTTTGTTTATCATGAAAGGCTTTAGCTAGTGAAACATGTTCGTCTTTTCGATTCATCGGTTTTCCTTTCTTTGATCGCTATAGACATGTAACGGCAGTGGAGTGATTTCTGCTTTTTCCCATGCACTCATTAAAGGAAGAATGCCAGATTTCTGGTCAACAATTACGATTCCGCAATCGCCACCACCTGCACCAGAAGATTTTGCGGCTCCTTCATACTGTTCAGCTAAATTACACAATTTGTTCAAAGCAGGCGTTTCGATGACGACCCCAGTGATTGCAGATAAATCATGCAGTAATTGTCGGTTTTTTCGAATCATCTGTTGGATCAACGTTACATTATTTTCTTTAAACCCTTTGATCATTTCGTTGACACATTCTGTACTATTTTTTAAGAAAAGCTGATAAGCCACCATTTTATCTTCTCTCGAACGGTGAACTTGATCGACCAAATCAGAAGTAGAGGCAGGGCTACCCGTCCAACCAATCAATAAACGTAAATCTTCAGGAGCAATCAATGGCTCAATGGATAGACCTGGCCAATCCAGGGCAAGTAACTCACTGATAGAATGCTGAGTTTCTTGTTCTTGGAGCCAAGGATGGTCGAAGGTTGAGAAAGCGATCCAGCCACCATAACAGCTAGCAGCGATGTCGCCGCAGGAACCATTATCTTGAACTGCTAAATTGGCTAGTGCTGCAATCTTGAAAATCTCCAACTGAGATAAATTCAACGCGTAAAAAACATTCAAGGCTTTGACCGTTGCAACGGTCACGGCACCGCTAGAACCCAATCCATATTTCCGGCCATTTGAACTGTCTAACTCACTTGTTACTTTCAGATCATAAAAGGATAAAAGAATGTTTTTTTCTTGTGCATACTTTTCAGTCAAGCGAATAGCAGCAAGGATATAATGAAAAGGATTTTCCCGAATATCTAAAACTAATTCTCCGTTGCGTCTTGTCCAACGTACAGGCATCCCACTATATTGTGCAGATTGGATACTTCCGACTTTTCGTGCAGATTCTACAGTGACTGTCACGAATTGATCGACTGCAGCGATAACTGCTGGATGGCCTGTTTCAACAACTGCATATTCTCCGGCAATATAGAGTTTGCCTGGTGCAGATACTTCAATCATAAAAATCTCCCTTTATTCAATAATCGCAATTCCTGGACCAGCATGGGCAGTAATTACTTGTTCTTTGCTAAATAATTTGGTAAATGTTTCTTGTACCTCAGATAAATGGCTGTTTTCCACTAAAACTTTGACATTAGGGCCAGCATCCATCGTAAAGTAGCATGGAATGCCTTGCTTTCTCAATTGTCGCACCGCATCCATCGCTTTTAAGCTGTCAGGAGACCAGTAAGTGAATGGAGGCTGGGCAGCTAAAGTCGTTCCATGCATTTTTAGTCCGTTTCTTTCCATCGTTTCTCCGAGAAGTTGGAAATCTTTTGTTTTGATTGCTTGTTTCAATTGATATAGATCCCCTTCAACGGAATCTAACCAGCCTTGATAAAAACTGGATGTTTCGACTGTCCGACGCATCCCATTTCTGCTGGACACTTCTTTTTTCTGGTCGTTGATCAAAACGAAAACCATTGCTAAATCGTCTTCGAAAGAATCGGAAGGGACTGGCTTAGCGTAAGAACTTAAGTCGTCATGGCCTTTTTCCCATTCGACGAAACCACCGAAAATACTTCGGCAAGCTGAACCAGACCCGCGTCGAGCAAATCTTGAAAGAGAGAGATCATCTAATCCAAGCTTAAGAGCAGTATTGCAAGCGCCTGCTAAAGCAGCTAGCCCGCTGGCAGAGGAGGCTAATCCAGCTGCGGTAGGAACGAAATTCTGACTGATTACTGAAGCTTTTAGTGAGAGGCCGGCTTCTTTACGAAAAAGGTCAAGAAACTGACTGACTTTTTTTGTTGCTTTTTCGTCTTGCAAGGTGCCATCTAGATAAAATTCATCTACCATATAGCTATCAGAAAAGATGACTTCTGTCTCTGTATAAAATGCATCCAATGTTAACGAAAGGCTGTTGTTCATTGGAAGGATGAGTTCTTCATTTTTCTTACCCCAATATTTGATTAGAGCAATGTTGGTATATGCGCGTGCTTTGCCTTTAAACATAGGTATGTACTCCTAATCCTTGTATCCAAGTTTCAGCAGCACCCGCATCTTCAAGTGCTTGACTGATTTCTTGGGCTTTTGTTTTTGTTTGTGCTAATGCAATCATACAGCCACCGCGTCCACCGCCAGTTAATTTGGCACCCAATGCCCCGGTATCTTTTGCTGTTTGGATCAATAGATTAAGAAAATCATTGCTGATTGTCAGCTTTTCCAGAAGTGATTGTGATTCATCCATTGTCTGTGCCAACGTTTCTGGTGAATTTTCAATGATTGCTTGTTTTGCTTGCTTCGTCAAGTATCCTAATTTTTGGATCATTTGTCCAGTTTCATGAGGCTGGGTTTCAAAGAGGTGAGCGACATCTTTGACGGCTTCTCTTGTTTGTCCTTTGATTCCTGTATCAGCGACAATCAAAAAAGCATCGATGTTCAAAGAAAAGTAGTCGAAAGGATGCCCTTTTGTAAAATAAATCGGCTGCAAGCTGCTAGTAGCGGCTGCATCGATTCCACTAGGATTACCGTGGGCGATTTTTTCCGAAAGCTGGACATTTTCTAATAGTATTTCACGAGACAAAGGAAATGCTAAGTAATCATAAAAAGCACGAGTGACTGCTGTGGCGACTGCAGCGCTTGATCCCATTCCACGTTCAGCAGGAATCGTGCTTTCAATGGTCAGTTGCAAGTTTTTTTGGATGTCATGCTGTTTTTTTAAGTGAATGAATAATTTTTTGATATTTTTTAATGCATGAGGAGCTTCGGCTAAATTTCCTGAATAGTAGGAAGAAACCAGTTGATCGTCCATTGCATCCAGCTCTTCAAGGAATGCGGTGACTTTTGTTGCATAGAAAGGAAAGGCAATCGCTGGTTCTCCATAAACAACCGCGTGCTCGCCCATCAATATGATCTTTCCGCTTGATTCTCCTTGGCCATAGTTTGCCATAATCTAACTCCTTCTCACGTAAAAGTGATTTTTAAGCAAAAAATAAAGCGCCCAAAACGAGTTGCGCTGCTTCACGAATTTTTTTGTCCACTAAGGGTCTCAAAAAACATTCCTCCTTTATTTTACTAAAACCATCTCAGAAGTAAAACTAAGAATACGTTTTCTAAAGAAAAAACACTTTTTTCTTAAGAATTTTTTGACTTTTTTTCTTCTTTGACTAGAAAAAAATACAATTGACACTACTAGATATTGGGGGTATATTTAAAAAGGTTGGAGTTAAACACAATATTTAGTGATGAAGTGAGCTGGAGGTAAATGAGCGTGATCGTTTTAGCAGGTACAATTGGTGCCGGAAAATCAAGTTTAACAGAAATGATGGCTGAACACTTTGATAGTCAAGCATTTTATGAATCGATTGATGATAATGAAGTCTTGCCCTTATTTTATGCAAACCCTGAACAGTATGCTTTTTTGCTGCAAATTTATTTTTTGAATAAACGTTTTGCAAGCATCAAACAAGCAATGAAAGATGACAATAATGTATTGGACCGTTCGATTTATGAAGATTCACTGCTTTTCCATCTAAATGCAGATCTAGGAAGAGCAACAGAAACAGAAGTTCGTGTGTATGATGAACTGCTGGAAAACATGATGGAAGAACTTCCCTATGCTGCCCATAAAAAACATCCGGATTTATTAGTTCATATTCGTGTATCTTTTGATACGATGTTGGAGCGTATCGAAAAACGTGGTCGTTCGTATGAACAATTGTCCTTTGATCCAAGTCTATACGATTATTACAAAGAATTGAACAGACGTTACGATCAATGGTATGAAGAATACAAAGAAAGTCCAAAAATCCAAATCGATGGAGACCGCTATAATTTTGTGGAAGATCCTCAAGCAAAAGAAGAAGTCTTGAAAATGATCGAAGAAAAATTAGCAGAGATTCGCCAAACCAAAGTAGCCATTTGATTTACAGTTGCTCAAATAAAGGGTAAACCTTTATTTGAGCGACTTTTTTCTTTATACTGGAAACAAATGTCAGGAGGATAGAGTATGCGGGAAAAACACTATTTTAATCAAGACCGTAATTTTTGGATCAATGTACAGCAAAACGATGTGCTAGCTGTTAAAAACTTAAAAGAAGAATATGGCATTAGTGACGAGATGCTGACTTATTCTCTAGATAAAAATGAACGGGCGCGCGTAGAGTACGATTCTTTTGATGAAGCGTTACTGCTTGTATCAAATGTTCCGCACCAGCAAAAAGTCGATAATCATTATGAAACTAGTCCTATCGCTTTTATTTTAAAAGAAGACGGTTTGTTTACATTTACCACGCCGAATACCGAGTACGTGATTCGACTAATTCGATCGCTTTTGGAACGAATGCCAGACATGAGTGTATACAGTTTATTGTTTCGTACATTGTTTTTGATTTCTGATTCCTTTTTTCCTTTAATCGAGGAAGTGAATAGTGAACGTCAGCGGCTTAATCTGAAATTAAGAGAAAAAACAACGAACAAGAATCTGCTGCAACTTTCAGATTTAGAGATCGGTTTGGTTTACTTAGTTACAGGAACAAAACAAAATGTAGTACTTTTAGAACAAATCAAGGCATTGGCTATTTATCGCAAGTTGTCAGAAAAGGAAAAAGAAGAGTTGGACGATGCGCTGATCGAAGCACGACAAGCAGTTGAAATGACGAACTTAGCTTCGCAGATTTTAGACCAGCTCTCTGGCACTTATAATAATTTGCTGAATAACAACTTGAATGACACGATGAAATTTTTGACGGTCTGGTCGCTGATCTTGACCGTTCCAACTATTGTGACAGGATTCTTCGGAATGAATCTCCAGTTACCCTTTACCCATTCCGTTTTCGGATGGGGAATCGCCTTGATCATCAGTTTGGTCTTATCTATTTGGATGCTTATTGCACTGTGGCGGCGGATTCGTTGATCTAGTCTTTGATCTGCAAACCAAGGGCTTGGGCGATCACAAGTGCTTGCTCTTGGTTGACGATTAGTCCCGCCAAAGAATCTTGAGATAAAGCGATTGCTGTGAAGAAATTAGTCGTAAAGTCTAATCCCTTCAGAGAAGTTCGAAACCAGTTCGAACCGGTCAACTGATTGTCAGACAAAAAAAGGTTTTTCCAAGTGACCTCATAAAATTCGCTGTCTTCTAATTGACAATGATCGAAGGAGACAGCTTTCAAGTTTGTACTACTAAAGGAAGCCATCGAAGCAATACAATCAGTGAAAGTACAGTCTCGAAGATAACTTTCGGCAAAATTCGTACCTGTTAATTTACATTGATGAAACACGACTTGGTGGAAACTGCCACCAATCCACTCCAGATTGGAAAAATCACATTTTTCAAAAATGACATTACTGCATTCAAAATGACGTAAAACTGTTTTTTGCATCGTAAGTTTTTGGATATGACTCTCTCTTAATACCATATTTTTGGCATCGAGATAGCTTTGGTCACCCCCGTTGATCAGAAGACCAGAGAAGATCTCCTCATCTTCTAAATAAAACTCTCCCTTTGTAAGAAGAGGAAGAGAAGGTGGAATAGGTTCGATTTTTTTCATGTGGGTTCACCTCGTTTTTCTTTAGTATAGCAAAGAAGCGGGAATCACTGCTAGAAAGTCTGCTAATCTAATCATTTTCAGAAAAGGAAGACAAACTGTATGAAAAACATTGACAAAAAGATTAGTTTTTGCTATACTATGATGGTTGAGAAATAAAAGCAGAAGCACCCGCTTCTCGCCTTAGTTGATAATGTCACTGGGCTAGATAGTTTTCACTGGTTCTATTAGGTGAAGTACGCGCGGGTTCTGTAAGAGAACTCGTTTTTTTATTGCCGTTTATTCGGTAAGCTTTTCTTTCTCTCATAATATTTGGAGGTGAATGACCATAGCAAAGGATATGATGGTTAACGACGGCATTCGTGCACGAGAGTTACGATTGATCGGTTCAGATGGTGAGCAATTAGGAGTTAAGACAAAAGCAGAAGCATTGAATATTGCAGAACAAGCAAACTTGGATCTTGTGTTAGTTGCCCCTGGTGCGAAACCACCAGTTGCGCGAATCATGGACTACGGTAAATACCGTTTCGAACAACAAAAGAAAGACCGCGAAGCGCGTAAAAAACAAAAAGTGATCAATGTAAAAGAAGTTCGCTTAAGTCCTACGATCGACTTGAATGACTTCAATACAAAACTTCGTAATGCACGTAAGTTCTTGGAAAAGGGCGATAAAGTGAAAGCTTCTATCCGTTTCAAAGGCCGTGCCATTACCCATAAAGAAATTGGTCAAAAAGTCTTGAATCGCTTAGCTGAAGAAACTGCGGATATTGCAACAGTGGAACAAAAAGCGAAAATGGACGGACGCAGCATGTTCTTGACGCTGGCACCGAAAAACGACAGTAAGTAATTTGAATGACTAACTGGCTGTTGGACAGCCGATAGTCGGATAACGAAAGATTTTGAGGAGGAAATATAGTCATGCCAAAACAAAAAACACACCGCGGATCAGCAAAACGTTTCAAACGTACTGGTAAAGGCGGATTGAAACGCTTCCGCGCGTTTACAAGTCACCGTTTCCACGGCAAAACAAAAAAACAACGCCGTCAATTGCGTAAAGCAAGCATGGTTTCTAGTGGCGACTTCAAACGTATTCGCCAACAACTAGCAAAAATGAAATAAGAAGTACAAATAACAGAATCTGAAGATTTATTTTTATTAGGAGGAATTATACATGGCACGTGTTAAAGGTGGAACAGTAACTCGTAAACGTCGTAAAAGAGTGCTAAAATTAGCAAAAGGTTACTACGGTTCAAAACACACTTTATTTAAAACAGCAAAAGAACAAGTAATGAATTCATACAACTACGCATATCGCGATCGTCGTCAAAAGAAACGCGACTTCCGTAAATTGTGGATTGCTCGTATCAACGCAGCAGCTCGTATGAATGGCTTGAGCTACTCAAAATTAATGCACGGTTTGAAAGTTGCTGAAATCGACATCAACCGTAAAATGTTAGCTGACTTGGCTGTTAACGATGCAGCAGCATTTACTGCATTGGCTGACCAAGCAAAAGAAGCTTTGGCTAAATAAGCTAAACAATTATAAAGAGGAAAGAAGATAACGAAAAGTTATGTTCTTTCCTCTTTTTTTATTTACAATCCTCCATCAAATGAAACAGGACAATAACGTATAAGTCTAAAATAGCATAATTAAGGTTTTTTAATTGAAAACTGAACATTTATGGTCATCCTTTAATGAAAGCGCTAACTACATAAGTTAGAATGAGTTTGACTGATATATTAGTTTGCTTATCAGAAAAACAAAATGGACGGAGGAATAACATGAGTGATATTATTATTGGTATTTTGTTAGTTATCTCATTCTTTTTCATGGTCTGGTACTGTGTAAAAGGCTACAACTTGATGGTCGGCTTTGCCATCATGGCTACTGTATGGATGGGATTAGCGCTAGTCGGAAACACGTTTTCACCAAACCCGGCGATGGAAGGGCAAGGAGTAATTGATGTGTTGACGCATATCTATACGACGGGGCCAGCTGAGTACGCCAAATCGATCTTGGTAAATGTCTTCTTTGGTGCCTTTTTCGGGCGTGTTCTAGTAGATAGCGGAATCGCAGCTACCCTGATTCGAAAGGTAGTTGAACTTGGAGGGGACAAGCCAAGAATCACGATGAGCTTACTATATATTGTAACCGCTGTTATATTCATGTCGATGACAGGAATCGGACCAGTGATTTCTATTGCAGTTATTGTGTTGCCAATCTTGATGTCATTAGGTATTTCAGTACCGGTTGCACTGTTCTCATTTATGGGCTCGATTATGGCTGGAATCTTTGCTAATATCGTCAATTTCAAACAATATCAAACGATTTATGCTGGTTTCAATCCAGCGGCTGAAAGCTATACTTATAATGACTATTTCCAAATTGGTATGATTGGGATGATTGTAAGCTTAGTTGTGTTACTAACGGTCGCTAATATATCAATGAACAAAAAGAAACGCTATGCAATGGCAGCAAACGTACCAGCTGAAGGTGGCGACGCACCAATGATCTCATGGTTAGCCGTATTATTACCAGTTTTAGGGGTCGTTCTTTTAGATCTTCCAATCATCTTAGGTTTTATTCTAGCAGGTATCTGGGCATTGCTGTTTACTGGAAAATTGCGCGGAGGTTATAAAGAAATCTGTCGTCAGTTTGCGAAATTATTTACAGATGGCGCAGTAGATGTTGCACCAATGGTTGGTTTCTTGATGACCTTAGCGATGTTCAATAATTCAGCTGCGTATGCTTCTCCTTATTTTTCAGCTATTTTTGGAGATTGGATACCGCAATCACCATTAGTCTTGGCAATCGTATTTGCTATATTGACACCACTAGGATTTTTCCGCGGTCCAATGAATCTAGTCGGTTCAGGCTCAGCTATTTTAGCTGTCGTGTTAGCTGTTAATCCAACGATGTCGCCAGCCTTTTTGTTCCCGTTATTTGCAATCACAACGATTGCTCCTCAGCATTTAGATATTACACAATCTTGGGTTGCTTGGGGATTAGGTTATACAAAAGTAACTTCTCGAGAATATATGAAGAAATCCATCCCAACTGGTTGGATCATCGGTGCGATCTTATGCCTGATCACGTTCTTATTGTACGGGAACGCCTAGTAAACAAAACGTCGATAAAAACGATTAGATGAATGGAGGAAAAGAAAATGAAACGTTTTGTGCGAATGGGAATTGATGTTGGCGGTACACATACGAAAGCAGTCGCAATCGATAATGCGACGCACGAAATCATCGGAAAATCTTCAGTGAAAACAACCCACGATGATGTCCGTGGAGTAGCCGCAGGTGTCGTTCAGTCTTTTCAAAATTGTTTGCGGGAAAATAATATCAGTCCAGAAGATGTTGTGTTTGTTGCACATTCTACCACACAAGCGACTAATGCACTGATTGAAGGAGACGTAGCAAAAGTCGGCGTAATCGGGATGGCAAAAGGTGGATTAGAAGGTTTTTTAGCAAAACGACAAACTAGATTGAACGATATCGATTTAGGGAATAAGAAAAAAATAGAGATTGTCAATGCATTCTTACCTGTCAAACACTTAAATGTAGACCGTGTTTCAGAAACGATTTCTTCTTTAGAAAGAGAAAGAGCGGAGGTCTTGGTTTCTTCTATGGCATTTGGAGTAGATAATGGGGAACCAGAACGAGTTGTTTATGAAGCAGCATCTGTGAAAGCGATCCCTACAACGATGGCTTCTGACATTACGAAATTATATGGATTGACAAGAAGAACTCGGACAGCAGCAATCAATGCATCTATTTTACCAAAAATGCTAGATACGGCAACCTCTACAGAAGATTCCGTACGAGAAGCAGGGGTCAATGTTTCTTTGATGATTATGCGCGGAGACGGCGGAGTAATGGAAATCAATGAAATGAAAAAACGACCTGTTTTAACCATGCTTTCCGGTCCTGCTGCATCAGTCATGGGCTCTTTGATGTACTTGAGAGCGTCTAATGGTGTTTATTTTGAAGTAGGCGGAACAACAACCAATATCGGGGTCATTAAAAATGGACGTCCAGCAATCGATTATTCAATTGTAGGTGGCCACCCAACATATATCTCTTCATTAGATGTTCGGGTTCTAGGTGTGGCAGGCGGTTCGATGGTACGGGCTAATCAGTCAGGAATCATCGATGTCGGTCCACGTTCTGCACATATTGCCGGTCTAGATTATGCAGTATTTACGGAGACAGAAAAAATCAAAGGTCCTAAGGTTGAATTTTTCTCTCCTAAAGAAGGAGACCCTGCTGATTACGTCAAGGTAGTGATGGAAGACGGAGAAGAAGTGACTATTACAAATACATGTGCAGCCAATGTCCTTGGATTAGTGCAAGAAGAACATTTTTCTTATGGAAATGTCCCATCTGCACGAAAAGCCATACAGGCATTAGCAGACTATTGTCATACGACGGTTGAAGACATCGCAGAGCAGATCATGGAAAAATCCTATGCTAAGATTGACCCGGTGATTTTAGAATTGGCAGACAAGTATCACTTGGAGAAAGATCAGATTTCTCTTGTAGGTGTAGGGGGCGGCGCTGCCTCATTGATTACTTACTTTAGTAATAAAATGGGTGTGAAATATTCGATTCCTGAAAACGCCGAAGTGATTTCTTCTATTGGTGTAGCACTTGCAATGGTCCGAGATGTTGTAGAACGTATCATCCCTTCGCCAAGTAAAGAAGATATACGATCGTTGAAAAATGAAGCGATGAATAAAGCGATTGAATCAGGCGCTACACCAGAATCGATCGAAGTCCACGTAGAAATCGATCCACAGACTTCAAAAGTAACGGCTATCGCTACTGGTTCTACGGAAGTGAAAGCAACCGATCTAACCAAGGAGATCACAACAGAAGAAGCACTAGAGCTTGCTGCAGAGGATATGCGATTAAATAAAAATGAAGTTTGCTTATTGGAAAATACACCTTTCTTTTATGTATGCGGCGAACAGAATCGTTCAAAAAATGCTGGAAGTCTTCGGATCATCGATCAAAAAGGATTTATCAAGGTCCAACGTGGACATGCTTCATGTATGAAAACAACTGCAGCCAATTATATGACAGCTGTCGAACAACTTTGGGAAGATATGGCAGTTTATCAAACTGAATTGATTGCCCGACCAGAATTTTATCTCTGCTTAGGAGCAAGAGTCTCTGATTTTACAGCGACGGATCTGGAACAACTACAGCTTTTGATGGATCTGGAAGTATCTACTATGGAACCGGAGGAAGAAGTGATCGTCGTTGCCGGAAATATCAAACAAACATAAGTTAGAAGAGTTACTAAACGAATTACAACAGATCCCCGAAGAAATTTGGGGATTCTACCAGTTTCGGCGAGATTTATTTTGGAAAAAGATTCCTTTGTCCAAGCAGAAAATTCTTATACAAAAATCAATCGATTGTGGTATCGAAACGGCATGTAGCATCAAAAAAAAGTACCCTTTTGCCGATGTAGGAGAAATTTGTGAACAAATGGCTGTTCCAATCGTTTCCTGTGAATCAGAGCAAATAAACGAACGAATCACTTTTGCAACTTATGCAGAAGATGAAGGGATCCGATTGATGACGGAGCCGTTAGAAAAATTAAAATGTTCAGGACTAGCTTCGATCTCTAAAGAAACAGCGCAAGCTTTGATTATTGGACATGAACTATTTCACCACATCGAAGCTTCTGTTAAGGGAATTTATACGCAAAGCGAAAAAATTGTGCTGTGGCGGTTGCCTTTTTATACACATCAATCAAACATTCGTGCATTGAGCGAGATAGCAGCGATGAGTTTTTCAAAAGAGATGAATCAAAGCGATTTTTCGCCTTATGTATTAGAGGCAGTCTTACTTTGGCCATATAATGAAATTCGTAGCCAAGGGATCTTAGAAGAAATAAAAGAAATAGAAAAAAGATGTACGGAGTATGATTTAGATTACAAATAAAGAGACTGTGACAAAAGTCGTGTCACAGTCCTTTTTTTCCGAATAAACGGTGTTCTCCTGTCAACTCCTCGGTCACAAGTCAAAATATTCAACAAACATGAGAAGCTGTTTTTTGAAATTGTTCCTTGTGACTCGGAGATGAACGGCAGGCTCACGACCTCTTGGAAAACGGTGTTCAAAAGCTTGCATCTGCGGTAATAAGTCCAGCCAAGTTAAAAACATAAGAAGCTATTTTTACTTGGCTGTTCTTATTACTTGATGCAGGGCAGCTTTTTCACAACCTCTCAATAAACGGTGTGCAATCAGCTGACCCTCGGTATTAGCTCAAAAAAAACGGCAAAATATGAGGAACTATTTTGCCGTTTATTTCTCTAATACTCAGGTCAAAACGCTGATTCCAAAACCTCTTATTTGATGGGTCTGTCCTGAATATCTTCAAAATAATCGGGGTAATTATGAATCACGTATTCTTGCTCCTCGATAATCATATGTAAATGCATCGTGCAAAGAAATCCGACTTCATCAAAGTTATGATCAATCATTGATTGAAGCATTGTCTGATGTTCATCTAATACTCGACCCCAGTCTAATTCTGAAATCGTCAAACGTAACCATCTGAAACGGTTCAAGTGCGTACTATAACTTTCTAGCCAATCCCAAATTTCTCGTTTTCCAGCAATTTCATAACAAGTTCGGTGAAAATCAGTATCCAAATCAAAAAAAGCTTTTTTATTTTGAGCGATCACTGCCTGATCGGTTTGTTCTAGTATTTTTTCTAGTTTAGCTTGATCTTGCTTGGTCATTTTCGCACTGCATTCTTGCAGGATCGGTTTTTCCAACTTTTCCCGCGTATAACGGGCTAATGAAGCAGATCGGATATCGATTTTTGAAACATAAGTGCCGGACTGTGGAATGGTTTTTACAAGCTCTTGATTGCGCAGTTGGATCAGTGCTTCTCGAATCGGTGTACGCCCGATAGCTAGTTGTTCTTCTAACACTTTATCGGAGATTTTACTTCCAGGTGCTAACTCGGAATAAATGATTTGTTTACGTATAGATTCATAAGCTTGCTGTTGCAAATTATTGATAACCATTTAACCTTCCTTTCTATGCAGATATAATCTATTATAACATAAATCGCTTACAAATCGTGTGGGCATAAAAACACAGTCTGCAAAAAAAGCCCTGATAGGCATGCCTATTAGAGCCTCGAAAAGAAAAATATTGAATCAATCTGGTCGTACCTCTTGGATCGGTTTGACACGACCGCCGATTCTTTTAGCAAAAGCTTCGGATTCTTTTTTGTCTTTGAAAATGAGCAGATTGTCTAAGTTTTTTTCCCGAGTGCGACAGCCAGTTTTATCGATGTAACCGTGCATTACTTTAACGACATACATGGGGATCACCTGCTTTTTTCTTTTCATTATACGAACTACTCGACACAATACAAGAAAAATGCTTAGACGGTCTTTATTAAGAATTTACATCATCCAAAGAAGCGTACGCTTGGAATAACTGATCTAACTCCGGATTGACTTTGCTCAGCTTCACTAATCGTTGCGAATCAGAAAGTAAAAAACAGTGTTTACTACTGCCAGTAGTTTTTAATTTTTTGTCTTCAGTTCCCACAATTTCGTAGCTAAAATCCAACCGTGTCCCCGTATACTTTTGGATAGTTGGATGGATGCTCACTTTTTCTCCGTAATGGATCATTTCTTTATAGCTGCAATTTACTTCCAGAACGGGGATGATGATCCCAGATTCTTCGATTTTTTTATAGGGAAACCCTAGATGTACCAATAAGGCTACCCGAGCCTCTTCAAACCAGCGGATATAATTGCTGTGATGAATAATCCCCATTTGATCTGTTTCATAATAAAAAGGTTCTCGCACATAACCTGTAAATTTCTCCATGACTCATGCCTCGTTTTCCATTTATTTTTTACAAAAATAATTCATCCATTTCGGAAGTGCTTCGCTGATTTGTGTCGGCAAAACAATATATTGTTCTTTTGCCAGCTGGTCTCCAATGAAACTATGAAGATAAACAGCTGCTGCAATCGTTTGGTCATTTTGAGGAAACTGGGCTAAAAATCCTGTGATCATCCCAGCTAAAGTGTCACCCATGCCGCCTGTTGCCATAGCAGCAGAACCTAAAGGATTGGTGTAGAAGTGCTGGTGACCATAAATTTTTGTCTCATGACTTTTCAAAACGAGCACAGCACCGATTTCCTGTTGCTTCTTTTTGTTTTCTTTATCCCGTTGTTCTTGTATCGGTAGAGAACTCAACCGTTGCCACTCCATTTGATGAGGTGTAAGTACAGTTTGTTCGGGATAGGGTAGCAAAAGATGATTAGCAGCAAGTAAACTTAAAGCAGAGCCATCAATCACCAGCCATTGTTCTTTTGATTGGTTTTCTAGTACTTGTTTGAAACGTTCCAAACTCTTAGAAGAAGTACCCAATCCGGGACCAATCAAGAGTACATCTGCTTGCTTTATTACGGAAAGAAACTGGTCAGTATCCGTCCAATCTACAATCATTGCTTCTGGCAGATGACTGTGAAGAGCACTCCGATTTTTTTCATCAGTTACTACAGTCGTGAGACCCGCTCCAGTGTGTACGGCAGCTAAAGCACTCATAATGATTGCTCCGCCATATTGTTCATTGCCGCCAATCAAAACGATACGTCCAAATGTTCCTTTATGTGAAATTTTTGGACGAGGTGTGATGACTCTTTTCACTAGTTGTTCGTTTATCAGCATCGAAAAACCTCCTTTTACTCATTATAGCGTATATTTTTTTTAGAGAAAAACAGATAAGAAAAGGAATTGTCAGATTTTTTGAACTATTTTTTTCTGTAATTTGTGGTATCATGAACACGAAGACTTAAATAAGTGGAGGATTAACTTTATGACAATTGATTGGCAAAAAGAAGTAGAAGCACGTAAAGAAGACTTGCTTGAAGACTTGAAAAATCTTTTACGTGTCAACAGCGAGCGCGATGACTCAAAAGTAACACCAGATGCACCATTTGGACCTGGACCTCGCGACGCATTGAAACATATGTTAGCTTATGGCGAACGTGATGGATTTAAAGTAAAAAATGTCGATAACTATGCAGGGCATATTGATCTTGGCGAAGGAGACGAAACGCTAGGGATATTTGGACACATGGATGTCGTTCCTGCAGGAGATGGCTGGGACACAGATCCTTATGAACCAGTAATCAAGGATGGAAAGATCTTTGCACGCGGATCAAGCGATGACAAAGGTCCAAGTATGGCAGCTTACTATGCGATGAAGATCATTAAAGAACTTGACTTGAAACTATCAAAAAAAGTTCGCTTCGTAGTCGGCAGCGATGAAGAAAGCGGCTGGGGCGATATGGCTTATTATTTCGAACATGAAGAAGAACCAGATTTTGGTTTCTCACCAGATGCTGAATTCCCAATCATCAATGGTGAAAAAGGAAATGTTTCTTTAGCTTTACGATTCAAAGGCGACAATGCAGGAGATTATGTCTTGAAATCTTTTGTTTCCGGACTTCGCGAAAATATGGTGCCAGGAACAGCAACTGCAGCACTTCAAGTACCAAGTGCAGATGCAGCTATCGCGATGGAAGAAGCATTTTACCAATTCATCGAAGCAAATCCAGTAAGCGGAACGATTGAAGCGGACAATACGTATGTAAAAATCGAATTAGTTGGTAAAGGCGCACATGGTGCAAGCCCACAATCTGGTATCAATGCAGGTTCTTTCTTGGCATTGTTCTTAGATAACTATGAATTCCTAGGATCTGCTAAACAATTTATCCATGTAGCAGCTGCTTATGTCCATGAAGATTTTTATGGAGAAAAACTAGGAGTCGCTTATGAAGATGAAAAAATGGGCAAATTGACAATGAATGCTGGACTATTTGCTTTTGAAGAAAATGGTACAGAGGAAGCGAACTTCATCAATATGAATTTCCGTTTTCCAAAAGGTGTAACAGTAGACGGATTGCAAAGTGACATCGAACAAACAGTGGGGCAAGAAGGCGCAACAGTTACTCGAGGTGCTCGCGTAATGGAACCACATTACGTACCAATGGATGATCCATTGGTGGCTACATTATTGCAAGTCTATGAAGACCACACTGGAGAAAAAGGCTACGAACAAATCATCGGTGGCGGAACTTACGGACGTTTGTTGAAACGTGGCGTTGCTTATGGAGCGATGTTCCCAGGATATACTGATACAATGCACCAAGCAAACGAATTTATGAGTCTTGATGACTTGTTCAGAGCAACAGCAATCTATGCAGATGCCATCTATCGTTTGGCGAAATAATTAATTAAAAAGAGGATCAAGAATTGCAAATTATTTTTGCAGTCTTGATCCTTTTTTTACTTTCTACTGTGGTATTCATGATAAACATGATATAGATTCAATTCATATTCTTTCTTAGCGTTCGTGACGACTGTATCCAAAATCAACCCTGTTACTAATGAAAGAAGTGCTAAAGTCATCAATCCAGTACTTAAAATCGCAGAAGGGATGCGTGTAATAAAGCTTGTCAGCATATATTCGCGAATCACAGGAATCCCCGTGACCAATCCAAATAAAAAGAAGAAGATGGTCCAAATCCCAAAGAAAAGCAAAGGCTTATAATCTTTAAACATTTTAATAATCATCATGATCACTTTGAATCCGTCAGAGAATGTATTCAATTTTGATTCGCTGCCTTCAGGACGATCACGATAATCGATTGGGATCTCAACGAACTTGAATTTTTTATCTAAAGCATGGATCGTCAATTCCGTTTCGATTTGAAAACCAGAACTCATAATAGGAAAACTTTTGACAAAGATACGATTGAATCCTCGATAGCCGGTCATGACATCAAGAATTTTTGTTTTATACATTCTAGTAATTGTATTTCTAACAAGGTTATTTCCAAAATCGTGGAAAGGTCTCTTATTCTCATCAAAGTAGGTTCCATTTGATAGGCGATCACCAATGACCATATCTGCTTCACCAGAACGTAATTTCTCGAGCAAACCATGTACAGCTTCTGCAGGATAAGTATCATCGCCATCTACCATTAAATAATAGTCGGCATCGATATCAAAGAACATTTGGCGGATCACATTTCCTTTTCCTTGACGAGGTTCTTTTTTTACGATTGCTCCACCTTGAACGGCCAATTCGTATGTTCGATCGGTCGAATTATTATCATAGACATAAATATCTGCTTCTGGTAATTCTCGTTTAAAGTCTGCAATGACTGTTGAAATTGTTGCTTCCTCATTGTAACAAGGAATCAGAACAGCAATTTTTTCTTGTTGTTCCATTTTTCACTCTCCTTAACTATAGAAAACAAAAGCTAAATTAAAAATACCTCATAATCAAAGGAAATGCTAGTTTTTCCCGCTAAATATCATTTATTTAAAAAGAAAATACTGGAATATATGTTTGGAAAGCTCTATCTAAAAAACCACCCACTACAAAAGAAGGACATGATACCTCTCTTTTGAATAGTGGGTGCGTATTCGTTCTCTCACTTTTTTGACGTATTAATCTGTTGCACCTTTTTTTCTTGAAATTTCTAATACGGTTCCTGTATGAGCATCTGCTAAAAATTCATAATAAACAGTTTCGCCATCTTCTATCCGAGAAAGACCTCCCCGATAAGCACTCGACCGAACGGCGAATTTCCTAATAGGTTCCTTTTCAAAAGAGATCCAAGAACCTTCGATTGCACCTTCTTTTAGAAAAGATGACTTGATATTTTCAAGTACTTGGTCTGCTGACAATACTTTTTTGCGATGATACCAAATCGTTGAAGCTACCCCGCTCAATAATCCTAGACCGATTCCAACTGCTAACCCACCTTTAAAATAGCTTAGTTCGCTTTCTTCATACATGTGGACATACCTCCTTCTTCTCACTTGTTACTCCTTGTGCTTATTTTACCACACTCTCATATTTTCTTTGAAATAAATAACCGCTACCAGAAAAAATAAGCTATAATAAATACGATCGGTCTGCAGAAAAAATCATATTTTATCCGCAGATCAATATAAGTCTGAGAGGAGTTTAGTCTGAAATTTAGACGAATAGCATATGGAAGAAAAAACATTTCAACGAATCAAAGAGTTAACAGAATTACAAGGAACAAGCGGTTTTGAACAAGACGTTCGCGCTTATATGGAAAGTCATATGGAACCGCTGGTAGATGAGTTACAGTTAGATGGTTTGGGCGGCATTTTTGGTCTGCGCCATCATGAAGAAGCGGATGCACCCCGTGTAATGGTCGCAGCACATATGGATGAAGTCGGATTCATGCTGACACAAATCCAAGAAAACGGGCTTTTTAAAGTCGTACCTCTAGGCGGCTGGAATCCTTACGTTGTTTCTGCACAGCGTTTTACACTTAAAACCTCTACTGGTAAGAATTATCCATGTATTTCTTCTTCCGTTCCCCCGCATTTATTGCGAGGAACAAGCGGACAAAAATCAGTAGAAGTAACCGATATTTTGTTCGATGCTGGGTTTGAATCAAGAGAAGAGGCAATGAGTTACGGTGTCCTTCCAGGAGACACAATCGTTCCTTACGCTGAAACGATCAAAACAGCCAACGGAAAGAATATCATCAGCAAATCATGGGACAACCGCTATGGCTGTACAATGGTATTAGAAGCTTTAGAAGCGTTGCAAAATGAAACATTAGGTCATACATTGATTGCAGGCGCGAATGTCCAGGAAGAAGTAGGCTTGCGTGGTTCTAAAGCTTCTGTCAATAAATTCAAGCCAGATCTGTTCTTTGCAGTAGACTGCTCTGCAGCAGATGATACAGTGACGAAAAATGGCACATTCGGACATTTAGGAGAAGGTACATTGATGCGTATCCAAGATCCAGGTTTGATCATGCTTCCTCGTTTGCGCGAGTACTTGCTGGATATCGCTGAAACAAACAATATCCCTTATCAATACTTTGTTTCAAAAGGCGGTACAGATGCAGGTGCTGCTCATACACAAAACGAAGGAATCCCAAGTACAGTGATTGGCGTAGTGGGACGTTATATCCATACGCATCAAACGATGTTCAGTATTCGCGATTTTGAAGCTGCACGAGAAATGTTGATTCAAACACTGAAAGGTTTGGATAAATCAACAGTGAATATGATCGTATACGGAAAATAATGCGATAGTGAAACTATAAAATCTGGCAAAAGATTGCTTTTTGCCAGATTTTTTTTATAAAAAGAGGATCAATGTTTGTTAGTTCGAAAGAAAGGTGTATAATTTAATTGAAAAATACATAAACAGAAAGTAGAGGACAAAGAATGATTATCCCAAATAGTTTAGAAGAATTAGCAGGCTACGTAGAAACTGGAAAGAGTGTATTTTTCTTTACTGCCGGCTGGTGCGGAGACTGCCGTTTTATCAAACCGCAAATGCCTGAAATTGAAAATGACTTTTCTGATTGGCAATTTATTGAAGTAGACCGTGACAAGTACATAGATGTAGCCGCTGAATGGAACATTTTTGGTATCCCAAGTTTTGTCGTGATCCAAGACGGAAAAGAATTAGGTCGTCTAGTGAATAAAGATCGTAAAACAAAACAGGAAATCGAATCGTTCCTAGAAAGTGTAACGAAAGGCTGACATCTGTTAGGAGGGGTCAAGATGAATCAAGAATATAAGAATATTTTAGTAGGTATCGACGGTAGTGAACAAGCCCTTGCTGCTTTCAAAAAAGCGGTAGAAGTGGCTCGCCGTAATAATGGGAAAGTATATGTAGCAAACGTAATCGATCAGCAATTTTATAACTTTATGGGCTATGCACCTATTGACCAAAATCTAGTCGATCAGCAAACTGAAACAGCCAAGGAAATGATCGAAGAATGTAAAGAATATGGGAAATCTGTTGATTACACAAATATAGAAGGAATTATTGCATATGGTTCTGTTCGTGAATCCATGGCAGTCAAATTGCCAAAAAAATATGAGATCGATCTAATCATGGTTGGGCAGTCAGGTCTAAATGCAGTCGAACGCTTTATGACAGGAAGTGTAGCCAGCTACGTGATACGTCATTCACCTTGTGATGTCTTGATCGTTTCTGACGAAGAAGAACAGCCAAGTAATTAAGCAAGTGGAACTTGTACGACCTTTTTAATCAATTAACTAAAAAACAGTAAAGGGACTGTGACAAAAGTCTTGTCACAGTCCCTTGTTACGAATAAATAGTGTTCCAGAAGAGGCTTCTTCGGAAATAAAGCATGAAAAAAATCTCATGCAGTGAATGCAATTTTTTGTTAAGATAAATCTCAGCAAAGGATAATGGAGGAAAGAACATGATTTTTGCTTATAACAAAGCACACGTCGGAGACACCTTGATGGTTATCATAGCCGACGATAAAGGAACAGAAAACACCGTTGAACGCAAATGGAATGTTGCTCGGATCAAAGATGAACAAGGTCAAGTTGTTGCTTGGAACTTTTTCCATATCTCCGATCATCTAACAATCGAAGGGAACGGCCAAGTAAGCTTAACAGATGAGGAATTAGCGAAATTGAATCGATTGATCAAAGAAGCAGGATTCGAAGAACAGCTTGAAGCTGATCATGAACCGAAGATCGTTGTCGGGTACGTAAAAACATGCGTCCCACATCCTGATTCTGACCATTTATCGATTACTGAGACAGAAGTAGACAATGGGACAGTATTGCAAATCGTTTGCGGTGCACCAAATATCGAAGCTGGACAAAAAGTTGTCGTTGCAAAACCAGGAGCCATGATGCCGGATGGAATGATGATCTGGCCAGGAACTTTGCGAGGGGTAGACAGCTATGGAATGATCTGTTCCGCTCGTGAATTGCATTTGCCAAATGCTCCAGCAAAAAAAGGAATCTTAGTATTGCCTGAGGATGCCGTAGTCGGAGAAGCATTTCCAAAATAAAGAGGTTGTGACAAGTCTTTGTCACAACCTCTTTTTTTATTAATTTTCACTATTTTGATTTTGTTTTAATGCCGATTGATCGATCGTCAATTCAACAGTAGTTGTTTTTTCTTTCGAGCCTTCATAGTAAGTGATTTTGACAGAATCTCCCACTTTTTTCTTATACAAAGCAGATTGAAGTTCTACACCAGAAGAAACTTCTTTGTCATCGATCTTAGTAATGACGTCGTATTGTTTCAATCCAGCTTTTTCAGCCGGTGTAGCTGTTTGGACATTTGTCACGATGACACCGTTAGTTACAGATGAAGGAATCTTCAAGATTTGTTCTTGTTGCTGAGTAGAAACGGCAGATAAGTCGACCATTGTGATACCTAGAGCTGGACGTGTCACTTTTCCGTCTTTTTCCAGTTGATTGATGATATTCACTACATCGTTACTTGGAATAGCAAATCCCATTCCTTCTACGCTTACATTAGAAGTAGATTCAGAAGTACTTGCGATCTTACTTGAGTTGATACCGATAACTTGTCCTTCGATATTAACTAAAGGACCACCAGAATTTCCAGGGTTGATTGCTGCATCTGTTTGGATCGCATTGATATTGACTGTTTCGTTCGATTCATTCGTACTTGTCACTTGTCGGTTCAAGGAAGAAATGATTCCTGAAGTGACAGAATTTGCATATTCAGATCCTAGTGGGGAACCAATTGCAATCGCAGGCTCACCAACCTTTAGAGCACTTGAGTCACCAAAAGAGGCAACTGTTTCGACTTTGTCTGAATTGATCTTCAACACCGCTAAATCTGAATAAGCATCTGTTCCAACTAATTCAGCTTTTACCTTCGTACCGTCTTTCATCAAGACTTCAAGACCTTGCTGGCCATCTACTACGTGATTATTCGTGACTACATAAGCAGTATTCCCGTCTTTTTTGTAGATCACGCCGCTTCCTTCACTATAAGCTTCCAAATTACTATCATCTGAGCTGCTACTTTCTTCTTGCTGCCCGAATAGTCCGCCAAAACCGCTTGATTGGTTTTGACTTTGTAAGTTGATAACAGAAACGACAGCGTCTTGAACTTTATCTACCGCTTTGGTGATATCAGAATCTACATTGACTTTGACATTTTCCACAACTGTTTCACCGGCAGAATTCTGATTGCCGCTTGTAGCAGTAGAACTATTGTTGCCAGTGCCCATCGCTGCATAAAAAATGCCAGCTGTCAGTAGTCCTCCAACGATCCCTCCAACAAGCCCCAGACCTAACTTACGCCAGAGGCTATTATTTTTACTTTTTTTCATCTTTGGTGTCACATTTTTTCTATCCATGTGTTCCTCCTCCAATTACATTCATTTATCTACTGTTAGTATAGTCTTATTTGTTGACTTTAGTCTACTTTGAGACTGTGAACTTTTTATGAAAAACTTTAGGAAAAATCATTGTTTTCAGATGAAAATATTTGATTTTCTTTTTCCACAGATACTGTGTAAAACTACGCGGATAGGATTGGAAAAATAAGGGATAAAACATATCCACAGCCTGTGTATAAAGTGGATAAATTCTTATAAAACGTATGTTTGCCTAATGAATGTGATGAAATAAGGTAAAATAACACTGTTTTCTGTGGATAAACCTGTGGATGTTGTGCATAACTGTTGGGGAAATCTTTTTAACAAAAATAGCCAAAATAAACATATAGACGAAAAAATTGATTATAATAAACAAAGTGAGCATGAAGACCAAAGGAGAGAAAACATGAATATCAAAATTATCTCAGTAGGAAAATTAAAAGAAAAATACCTGATCCAAGGTATCAATGAGTATGTCAAACGGCTGAATGCCTATGCAAAAATCGAATTGATCGAAGTTCCTGACGAAAAAGCCCCGGAGAATTTAAGCGAAGCGCAAATGAGACAAGTAAAAGAAAAAGAAGGGGAACGGATCTTAGCGAAAATCAAAGAACAAGAATACGTCTATGCCTTAGCAATTGAAGGGAAAAATCCCACAAGCGAATCTTTTGCTAAACAAATCGACCAATTAGGTATCCAAGGAAAAAGCCACCTTGTTTTTGTTATCGGCGGTTCTTTAGGACTCAGCGAAGCCGTCATGAAAAGAAGCAATGCTCAGATCTCTTTTGGCAAAATGACGTATCCACATCAATTGATGCGTCTGATCCTTGTCGAGCAAATCTACCGTGCCTTCCGGATCAATGCGGGGGCTCCATACCACAAATAATGATATTTTTTAAGAGAAAAAATTATCCCTATTTTAAATAATAGCAATAGGTAGTGGTAGGGAGAAATTTATAAATAACTTTTTTATTTGCTTTGGTAGCCAAGTAAGTTGCAAAAGAAAAATAGATACTGTTAAAAAGATAATGTAGACATAGAAACAAATACGTAAAATTTTAGTTAGAATAATGGCAAGGAGAAAAAACATGATAGATGAAAAAAAGTGTTTAAAAAATCTATTGGAGGATATGGATGATATTGAAGAAAGACTATCTAAATGGACTGGGAAAACAAATATATTTCAGATACTTAAGCTATCTAAAAATGAAATAAGACATAGTAATTTTTTAGCTTTTTTGTTTGCTCCAAATGAAACCCACAATTTATCTGATGAGTTTTTTAAAATGTTTTTGAAAAGGTATATAGATTCTAATGATGATACCAAAGCTGCTATCAATTATTTTGATGCTTTACTTAATAGCTATGAAGATTTAATTGTTTACAGAGAAAATAAGAATATTGATATTTTATTGGTATCGGAAAAAAATAAAATAGTGGTGTGCATCGAAAATAAAATTCTGTCTTCGGAGTCTAGAGGGCAACTTAATAAATACCAAAGATATATAGAACGCAATTATTCTAACTATAAAAAAATTTTTGTTTTTTTAACTCCAGATGGAAATGAACCCACAAATCCTAGTTGGGGCATAATTACTTACAAGGATATCGTTGAAATACTGGAGCAATTAATGCAAAAAAATAGTATGGAAAAGAAAGTATATTATTTGATAAAAGACTATGTTGATATTTTAAGGAGAGATGTCGGAATGGATGATGAAATCAAAGAAATCGTTAGAAAAATTTATCAACAACATAAAGAAGCATTGGATCTAATATTTGAAAATATACCAGATAATTTAAGTTTAATGAGTGAATTATACATTGAAGCTTTGGAACAGATTGCTAAAGAAAATGAAATAATTTTTGATCCCAAGTATAGCGGAAAATCTATAGTGAGATTCCAAATACCAGAATTCACTGATTTATTTCCAGATTTGCCTTTGTCTCACCCAGGTGGATGGAGTAACCACAAAATGTATGCTTTCGAAATATTAAATAAAGGAGGAAATAGTGTCGGAAAGATAAAGCTTGTATTTACTGGTAAGATTCCAGAAGAAAATAAAAAATTTGTTGAAGAATTAATGTTAACGACAGGAGTAAAAAAGAAGAAGGAAAATTGGGAATGGTGGAACGTTGCCGAATGGAAAATTAACAAAGTGAATATGAGATTTATTGAAGAACTTTATACAAAGTTAGAGAATGAAGGAAGGAATCAAGTTGTAAAAGAAATCAAGAAATCGCTTGAAAAAATTTTAAAGGATATAAAAGAAAAAGCCAGTGAATACGAAAAGATAAAAAATAATTTTATTCTGAAGTCAGAGAATAGTATAACAAATTTTGAGAAAACAAATGTAAATTTAATTGAATAGAAATTCAGATACATTCTTTGGGAGGTAAGTATGAATATTAATGAAATTTGGCAAATCAGAAGATGAAGAAATTTGGAAAAAAGCTTTAACAGAAGCTATGGTAGAAACCGGTAGAGATAATTATATTGAAACAAAATTATCGAGGATTAATATTGATTATGTGAGTCAACTTGAAGTAGAAGATTTTTATGATTTTTTATACGATAGTTATTTCGTTTGGAAATATACAGCAAAAAATAGATTAGCTACTTCAAGATCACATTTTGAAAAACATAAAAATAATCTATCAGAGTTAAGTAAAATTCAAAAGGAAATTTTTAGTTTTGAATTACCTAATACTAAGTTGGGATTAATGTACGCTACACAAATCAACGGATTTGGTGTAGCTGGTGCATCAGGATTACTAGCGTTATTAAAAACTGAAGAATTTAAAACTGATGAAAAAATAAAACAAATGAATCCACAAAATTTGAAGATAGAAGATGCAGTATATTGAATTGATGTCTATCGTAAAAAAGCAAATCATTTAAATAAAATTTTTAAAACTTACAGCTGGACACCTAGAAATATTGACGTTATTCTATGGTATTTCCGGTAGTATTAGTTATCTGAAATAAATATAAATCCAAATATATTATCGATGAAGTCCAATTTTCTCTGTAGAAGATTGGACTATTTTTAATGACAAAGGATTTGTGCGCGTTTATTCATATCTTGTTTTGAGACATCTGGATATACCTAAAATTTATGCTTTTATTTTAACGGATAAAAAAGACAAAGCACTAAAACCTCAGTACTTTGTCTATAGTCTGAAACCACTAGCTTGCACCAATGGTTTTAATTAATTGAATTACTTGTATCACGTTTTTTACCAACTGAATTTTTTGTTCTTTTTCCTCTTCTTCTTTTTCTAAAGTTTCTATTAACTCCTGAAAAGATATTATGAATTCCTCTTTTATTTTGTGCGTATCAGTAAATTCTATAAGAAAGGCTTTTTCCAATTCTATAAAGAAGACTTCTTCAGGAAACAGTTTTCTTAAATTCTCATGTTCTAGTCTATGTTTAATTTTAGAGTTTAAATTTTCATCCTCGTGGAGAGAGACAGCCTGAAGATCGAAGATGTTAAAATTGAAATATGTCTTTGTTAAAGTTTCAAGAATTTTCATATGATCGTAACCCTTCCAAGGACCTTCATATTTCATTTGCATAAGATGAATTTTTTCTATCCATTCACTCCACGAATTCTTTTTTTCTTGAATTATTGGTAAAGCGTATTCAACTATATTATTTATAATATCTTTATAGTTAATTCAAATTCTCCTCCATTTAAATTATTATATTTATATATATCATAAATTATTTGTACAGGACAATTATTTTTAAGATACTCACTAACTTTATCGAAAACGGACTTATTTGTAGTAGAATAAAAAAACCCTTCATAATATACAAAAAATTCCACATGTTTTTTCGTAATTTCTTTTATACTTCGAATTCTTGGAGTTGATTCACATTCATAATAATCAGAAACACGACTACGATCATTAATATATATATTCATATCCCATTTTTCCGCTTCACCAATGGAACACAATGCTGTTACTTCACATAAAATATCAATTAGTATTTTGTTTACATATTCAAAGTCTAATTTATTCCAACCTAATTTTTCTAAATTTGTTCTAGTTTCATTAGATAAACTGGGTGAAAATTCATTGGGAAAGATGGGGAGATGATAGCATACTTTTTTTATATTAAATATATCAGGGTGTAGATAACTCTGGTTACCAGTAATAGCTGTTGCTGCATACCAAGTGCTATTTACTATGCTTTTTCTAGTAAATAATTCATTTATCAAAAGTATGAGTTTTCTTATTTCGCCATCTTCAAGTAGTCTTCTTGCTTCATTTAAATAAGAACTAGAAAAATTATTATAATCTTGAAAAGTCCATTCCTTAGAACGATAAGTTATTTCGTGTTCTAATTGTTTTTTTCTATATTCATCTATTTCAAGTTCATGTCTTTCAATATTGTTTCTTAACATTGTTAGTTGTAAATCATTTGTAGCACGTTGTTTATCTTGCTTTTTTCTATAGTTAATATCTTTTATAGCTTTTATGGAAAAAATATCATTAATCCAAGACATATAAGAATTCCTCCGATAAACTATTTTTAGTACTGTCTGTTTTTAATAGTATAAAATGAATCAAATTGAATATCAAATATATATTATATCCATGAAGCCCAATCTTCTATAAAAAAGATTGGGCTATTTTTTATGGCAAAGGAGGGAAAAGAAATGTTTCAAAATAAAGGACAACGTTATGTCACAAAGGGAGTAATGGACAGTTTACCAGTGGAATTACAAACTTTATGTTGGAAGCTAATCGATCAAAACGTTCAAAAGCAACTTCCTTTAGATTATCTTCAAATTTTTGAATTTTCTATGGAAAAAGGAAATCAAAAGTTGGTTCATCGTCAAGAAGAACCAGAAGCAAGAAAAGAGTATCTGATTTCACCTAAGCTTCGTTTGAAATCAGTGTCTCAAAAAATATGGGTCATTGATTCGGGTGAGTATCAAACGATGTTATTACCAGAAGAATACTAGTATCTAAAAGAAAGGAACGAAAGGACTTGTTAGAAACGGCTATCGAAGTACTGGAAAAGTGTGCACAGCTGGTCACTACTTCTGAAGAGTGGGGCTATGAATCCGTTACGATGGAAAAAGAGGAAATTGAAATAGGTACGCTTCCTAAAGATGTTCATCTACCACGTTTAGTGATGACACATCTTTATATTTATTGCGCACCAGAAGATGGAAAAGACTATGTAGTTTATTTCATTACAGATATTACCAGCCAGCGAGAATTTGTTCGTGGGTTACTGGTAGAAGGACGATTGGTTTGGAGTCAGATTGGAGGAACGAATGAATAAGATCGATTATTTGAGAATGATTGCGAAATGTTTAGAAGATATCCTTACCGCGATTCATCAAATTCTGAAGAAAAAAGGAGAAAGAATATGAAATATTTTCAACTAGTATTGACACTTATAACGGCAATGGTAATTGAAGTGCTTGAACAAAAATTAGCATAGGAGAAAAAGAGATGATTGAAAAAGAATTAGTGACCACACAAACAGAAGTTTGGCGAGATCCTCATCATACCCATCGCTATGTTTTCAAACGACAATGGGCGATCAAAGGAAAAGAAGCGGAAGATAAATTAGCGGTAGTCATTACTATTCGTCCAACAGATACAGAACCATTTACGAATGATTTGAGTATGTTATTAATCGAAAAGAATATCCGACAATTAGGATTTACTGGTTTTATTGCCGTGAATCTTTTTTCGTATACAAAAGCGAAAAGTCCTCGGGTATTTCTTCGTGGCAATGATGAACAATCTTTGGAAATATTAACGACTGTTTTTACAGAAAAGAAAATCAATACCATTATTTTTGCTTGTGGTTCGATTACAGCGACGAGTCAAGTGGCTTATGAACAAGCGAAGACTATTTACGATCAATTGAGTGCGAAACAAAAGAAGATGACCAAAGTATTGATAAATGCAGAAGGCAAGTTATCCCATCCATTAAGTATTCATGTTCGTAATGAATGGCAATTGGCAGATAGTCAATTATTATTTCAAGAAAAATAACGTTTTATTTTATCATGTTACTTATAAGTAGTTTTACATGCTTTTTGACTTTAAAAATACATGTGATGATACATGTTATATGAATTATCAATGTACCCAGTAATATGCTATTTTCATTATGTAAAAAATAACAGGGGGGGTGTGTAGATGGAGATTGATAAAACTTGTTTGAGTAACTCTTATAAAAGTATGAATGACTTTTTTGAGGAAATGGAACTGGATTCAGAATTGCTCTATCAATTTTATCTTGCTTTTCGAGGGCAACAGATTTCTTTTCCGATGAAAATGTACGATCGCGAGTTAGTAAGAAAAAGAATCGAAAACATGATAGAACAGGAAAAAACTGTAGATATCCGTCAATTGACAGAAGTTTATGGTTTCTCTGCAAGATGGATTCAAAAAGTAATTAAACAAAAAGAAAGGAGAAGAGTACATGGCTAAGCTGATTGTATTAGGTGGTTTAATTTACGGTGGATATTGGTTATATAAGTATATTCTTGCACATCCGAATATAGATAAAGGAAACGTAATTAAGACAGTTGGGGTAATCATAGTTGGACTCATAGCTCTAACTAAGAAAAATAATACTAATAGCCCAAAAATAATGAGAACTTATCGCTGTAGAGGATGTGGAAGGGAAATTTCTACTAGTTTTAATCCATCTGAAAGCCCGCAAGGAAGAGATCGTTGTCTTGCTGGCTATCGTCATTCTTGGGAAAGGATTAACTAAATGAACACCATTGAGATTAATTGACTGATAAAATAAGTACGTGAGGGAACTTACAATAAATTAATATAAGGGGAAATTTTTGTTAAGTTTTAATTTATTTAGATAAAAGATATGATATAATAAAATTGCTCTATATGTAGTTATAGAGGGATAGTGTTTGATAAAGTCAAGTACAACAATAATTACATTGAGTAATTGATTTGTGCTATATAGAGTTAATAAATGACTGAATAGGTTCATAACCAATTCTGCTCCTTTCGTTAATTCATTGGCTTTACTGATATTATACATGAACAGTTTGATGTTCTCAGGGCGCTGTAAGTATAGCATTATACTTCTTGTAGTGTTTGTGTGTAGGAAGAGTAGCAACCCATCGGCCCTAGATGGTACTTTTCCTCATCCAAAAAAATAAAAGGGAGATTAAGTTGTGGAAGATTTTATTACGAGACCATATCTTCATTTTGACTATAGGACAAGATATTCTTCAGTTAAAAGCTATGTCGAAAATCCAAAAAGGATTATCAGACATAGCTTTTTGCCGTTTATTCATAAGGAGAAAGTGTTGATCAAGTATAAGGAGAGTGAAATAGGTGAACGTCCTATAAAACTTAAGCTACGTGACCTCTATAGAGCTGGTCATTTAGATTCTTGTATTTATAAGTATTATACTGACTGTCTTAATGAATGTTATGAGTATCAAACACAAATAAGAAAAATAGATAATAATGTTGCTTCTTATAGAAGTGGAAAAGGTAAATCCAATATAGATTATGCTGCAGAAACGATAAATTTTATTAAACAAAAGAAAAATGGTTGTTATATTTTTATAGGAGATTTTGAAAAATTTTTTGATACTTTAGATCATGAATATTTGAAATGTAAATTAAAAGAAGTATTAGGATATAATAGATTACCTGAAGATTGGTATAAAATTTTTAAAACTATAACAAAATTCTCGTGGATTGAACAAAAAGATTTAAATGATTTATTTGGTTCCGAAAAAGATCAATATAAAAATGGCATGAAATCCTATTTCAAGAGTTGGGAAGATTTTAGAAACTTTAAAGTCAATAATCATGTAAGTAAAAACACTAAAAATTATGGAATTCCACAAGGAACACCTATAAGTGCATTATTATCAAATATTTATATGATGGATTTTGATAAATGGTTAAATGAATTATCATTAAAGTATAATGGAAAGTATTTAAGATATGCTGATGACTTCATTCTGATATTGCCATTTGAAACAACTGGTGAAGCTGTTTATATGAGAATAGTCAATATGATTCTAGAATATGCAACTAACGAAATTAAATTGAAAATCGAACAGAATAAAACTAGTAAATATGTGTTTAAAAATGATACTATATATTTACTTAATTTAGAGACACACTGTAGGCAAAAGTTTATTCAGGCAAAACTAGATTATTTGGGATTTATATTTGATGGTACTAAAGTAAAAATGAGACAAAAAAGCGTTTCTAAATTTTATAGAAAAGCTAATAAAGCTATAAGTAAAGCAAAAAAGAGGAGTCAAGTTAAGAATTCCGAACATCTTATTGGTAAGAGACATATTTATAGATATTTTTTTGATATTGGTGAAAACGATAAGAGTGGAAGTAACTTTGGTAATTTCATTTCTTATGCAAAACGATGTCAAAAAAAATTTGATCAGATTTCTCCTCTCACAGAGAATTTAATGATGGTGCAAATTAAAAATAGAAGAAAAAAATTATTAAAAAGATGTATAAAAACTAATAACTAAAAATTGTTAGTTTTTATATTTAATTTATGAAATGGCTAAACATCATTAACTCATGATACCCAGCGCCTTATCATAAGTGAGACAAGAAGAATGAAAGATAGTAAAGTAGTAGTAAATAGTCATATCCAAGAAAGCGGATATGGCTGTTTTTTTTATGAAAGATGTTTGTTTCGCTAAAGAGATAGCAATCCACGCTCGGTAAATATAAGAGCCACATAATTAAGCTTTGAACTCATTAGTTAAGCAATTCGATGTTGGAACAATTCTTGGTGTTCAGACCATTACCTCCCTCTCTTATAATTTTAGTGCTTTTTTAAGTGAGAGTAAAAATAAATAACGATTTATTTAAAATTTAAGTTATACTAGATAAAGCAATCCATGAAAGGAGTATATAATTAAGTAATGCAAGTAAAGAAAAAAATAATATTGTCCATTCTCCTAGCAATTATTGCTGGACTTTATTCAATCAATTATTTTAGAAATGTTCATACTATTTCTACATCGGGGGATATTGCCTTCCATTTTGCTAGAGTCAAAGGGTTATCTTCAATTTTTTCTGGTCCAATCAATTTTACGACGTTTAATCATTATGGGAGCGGAGTGAATTATTTTTATCCCTACTTGACCTTTTTTCCGGCAGTCATTTTTTATTGGATAAGTAATAATTTAATCGTTAGTTATATCTTATATGTTTGGCTATTGAATGTTTGTACTATCATGCTGATGTTTCATTATGGACTAAAATTTTTAAAAAGAATCGATGCGGCTTTTATATTTAGCTGTTTATATACATTTTATGGGTACCGTACGATTGATATTTATCATCGTTCTGCTATTGCTGAAGCGATTGCACTTACGGTTATACCGATAGTTATGTATTATGCTTACGCACTGATTTATGAGAAAAAGCCATGTGCAATTCCATTAGCAGTCAGTATGAGCTTACTCATTTATACACATGTTCTTTCCACTTTTATGAGTGTAATAGCCGTTGGCTTACTAGTCTTAGGTGGCTTTATAGTAAGTGAAACAAGAAAAAAAGAAAGCATCCGGTTGATTGTGGAGTTGTCAAAGGCAGTAGGAATGACGATTCTTTTAACAGCTTACTTTTGGTATCCGATGTTCCGACAAATCATGGTTCAATCGATTAATGAGCCAGATAAAACGACCTTACAACACCAAGCATTAAATGTCTCGGATAGTTTGATTGGTGCGATGAATAATGACCTGACAACCTTTACGGTAGGAATCATTGGTATTATTTCTTTGATCTGTCCACTCTTCTTTTTTAAAGGATTTAATCGCAAAGAAAAAGTGATTTACCTTAGTGCGGTAGTCTCTTGGCTCTTATCCACCAAATTTTTTCCATGGTCTTTATTACAAAATACACCCATTCAAATGATTCAATTTCCTTGGCGAATCTTAGGATTTCAAGTACTCTTTGGCTCGTTGATTTTATCGTTCGTTTTCATGAAGAGCACATCAGCTAAGCAAAGAAAAGTAGTTAATATAACGACAATTGTTTTATTACTGTTGGCTGTATCTGCTGCAACAAAAGCAAACTATGAACATAAAGTTGTCACTCAGAGAGATCACTTGGTAATGAATCAAGAAAATCTTATTCGTTACACGACACTCCTTCCCGGAGGACTTTATGACTATGCACCCACGGAAGCATTACAATACAAAGAACATTTGCAGAATCATGAAGTAAGAATTGGCAAGGAATGGCATACTATGCCTTATCAAGTGATGGATTCGAAAATAGTCTATACAGTACATGAATCTAAAGGACAAAAAATAACGCTTCCTGTATTTGATTATTGGGGGACAGTCGCAAAAGTAAATGGACAAAAAAGAGAGATTGATAATAGTGAAGGACTAGTGTCGATTGAAGGAACACAAGGAGAAACAATCATTGAAGTTTCTTCCATTTATCCTCCAACTATGAAGTTAGCTTTTTTAATTAGTTTATGTAGTTACCTCTTTCTTTTAATTAGTTTTCTTATCAGGAAGTTACAACAGATAAAGTCCATATAATTGTGTAAAAGATAAAAGGCCATGTAACAGCCCTTTTACGGTACAATGTTTTTAACCACAAAAACATACCCAGGAGGACGTTACATGACCCAAGTACATTTTACACTGAACAACGAAGAGGTTCAAAGTATTATTGAACATTCGGTAAAAGATGATATTTCTAAAAATATTTTAACCACTGTTTTCAACCAATTGATGGAAAATCAACGAACAGAATATATTCAAGCCGATGACTATGAACGTTCAGAAAGTCGTCAGAGTCAAAGAAATGGCTATTATGAGCGAGACTTTACGACTCGTGTGGGTACACTCGAATTAAAAGTGCCTAGAACACGTGATGGTGAATTTTCACCGACGGTGTTTGAGCGTTATCAGCGAAATGAAAAGGCACTGCTCGCTTCAATGCTTGAGATGTATGTTTCGGGCGTTTCGACACGTAAAGTTTCAAAGATTGTTGAAGAGCTATGTGGAAAATCTGTATCGAAATCTTTTGTTTCTAGCCTGACTGAGCAGTTAGACCCGATGGTCAACGAATGGCAGAACCGTTCACTCTCAGGTACGAATTATCCTTATCTGATGACTGATGTTCTCTACATAAAAGTCCGTGAGGACCATCGAGTGCTTTCTAAAAGCTGCCATATTGCGATCGGGATAACAGAAGGTGGCGACCGTGAAATCATTGGCTTCATGATTCAAAATGAAGAAAGTGATGACACATGGTCCATCTTCTTTGAATACTTAAAAGAACGCGGCCTAAAGGGGACAGAACTCATCATTTCTGATGCCCATAAAGGCCTAGTGTCTGCGATTCGTAAGTCATTTACCAACGCAAGTTGGCAGAGATGCCAGGTCCATTTTTTAAGAAACATCTTCAGTTCCATTCCAAAAAAGAATTCAAAACCGTTTAGAGAAGCAGTAAAAGCGATCTTTAAGTTTACGGATATTGAACTCGCTCGAACAGCTAAGAATGCCTTAGTCGGTGAATATATCGACCAGCCTAAATATACAAAAGCCTGCGAAATATTGGATAATGGCTTCGAAGATGCCTTTCAATACACGGTTATCGGAAATAGTCATAATCGGCTAAAAAGCACCAACCTTCTTGAACGACTGAACCAGGAAGTCCGCAGAAGAGAAAAGATTATTCGGATTTTTCCCAACCGAACGTCTGCCAATCGATTAATTGGAGCTGTCCTTATGGACCTTCATGACGAATGGCTCAGTTCTACAAGAAAATATATTAAGTTTGATCAATGAGAGACCGGTAAAACATTGTATAGTATTTTACACAGGATTATGGACTTGACTTTACAACATATAAAAATAATGATCTGATTACATTTTTTTCAATATTAGCTTACTAGAGAATAAGAAAAAGTAAGTAATAAACCAAATTTAAACTTTATATTATAATAATGAAGCTTAATCTTCTTTATAGAGAATTGGGCTATTTTTAATGGCAAAGAGGGGAAGAAGATGTTTCAAAACAAAGGACAACGCTATGTTGTAAAAGGAGTAAAGGAATCTTACTGGAATCAAAAATCTTTATTGAGAAAATTATCTTTGAATCTAAGCACAAAGAAATGAAGGTACACTAGATAGCAATGAAGATATCTTTGTCATTAAACGTCGCTATTTTACACAAGTAAGTGATGATTTGATTCATGTCTTTTCCAATGAGTGGTATGTTTCTGAGAAAAAATTACATGCTTCTAATCTGCAATATATGCCAGGTGAAGATCCAATTCCTAATATGAAAGCAATTATCAACAGTAAGGATTACGAAGGATATAAAGCCAAACATCCAGAAGCGAAACCATTTAAATACCCACAAGAAATGAAGCGAGCATGGCGTAAAATGTTAGATGATGAGCTGATTCCCCTTGAAAATGAATTGAGGTAAACGAGAAAATTGAAGAAATTGTATGATAAACATGTTAATAAATGATGCTCGAAATAAAATTTGGTTTTATTTTTACATTGGGTACGGTAAATAAAATTTGAAAGTAGAAGAAAATATGAACAACAATGAAACAAAAAAAACATATGAACTAAGAATAACTGCTGATGAGATTAAATCAACAGACCCAACATTTACTATGAAGAATCTAAGATTAGGGGATAATTATCAACCAAAAGATGCTTACTTCCGTACGGCAGAAGGCGAAATAACTAGAAGAAACTACGGTAAAAATGAACGGAAAATTTCAAATCAAACATTACCGCGATTAGCTATTCAAATGTTTGAACGATCGATTGTTTCTCTACCAGAAAGCGAAAGAGCAACATTTCCTGTGTGTCGATATCACTCAGGAGATGAGATAATACGAGGGATTTTTCCAGATGTTGACAGTTTCAAAAAAAAAGGAAGTCCATTGAATTTTTGATTTATAAATATAATGAAGACAAGCAGATAGTCATCTATTGTTGGAGTATTTTTTCAACTTTATTATTTGTACAAGAATGTTTGAAACGTTTTGGAACATCTGGGGATGAATTTATTCTTGTTTATAAAGGGAAAGAGAAAAAGGAAATACGAGTAGGAGAGACTCAGACTATGACCAATCATTTGCTGAAATCATATGTTTCACATTTACTCAAATCTAAAAACCTTATTCTACGTGGCGCTCCTGGAACAGGGAAAACATTCCTTGCAAATGAAATGGCAGCTGATGTCGTTTCAAATGGAAGAACTACACAAATCAATGAATTGAGCGAAGATGAAAAGAGCCGAATTGGATTTGTCCAGTTTCATCCTAGCTATGATTATACTGATTTTGTCGAAGGGTTACGTCCAACCACATCCGATGATGGCGTTGTTAGTTTCACCTTGAAAGATGGAAGCTTTAAGAGCTTTGTTGAAGAAGCAAAGAAAACAAAGAAAGTAGATGGACAAGATAATTTTGAAGAAGCTTGGACTAAATTTTTTGATGCGGTAACGGAAGCTAGTATAGAGGGAGAAGGCTACAATAAACTTAAAACATTGACTGGGAAACCAGTACGCAATCTTCTCGCCTATGAAAGAAATGAAATTCAAGGCGTTTATCCTGCAAAAACTACTACTTACATGAACCATGACCAAATTTATAATGTCTATCGTGGATTACCTGGTACGCCAAAAGGTGGATTTGATGCTTATCGAAAAGCGATTGTAAAACACTTAAAAGAAGAATTTGGCTTAAAAAACTACACGGCGTCAACGGTAGATTCTACGAATAACCAAAACTATGTGTTTATCATTGATGAAATTAATCGGGGCGAAATTTCCAAAATTTTTGGCGAATTATTTTTCTCAATTGATCCAGGGTATCGCGGGCATAAAGAAGGTGTTTATACACAATATGCTAACCTCCATGAAAATCCAGAAGAAAAATTCTATATTCCTAATAATGTTTATATTATTGGGACGATGAACGACATTGACCGTTCTGTTGACACTTTTGATTTTGCTATGCGCCGGAGATTTACTTTCTTAGAAATAAAAGCAGAAGATTCAGCACAAAATATGCTGACTCAAGAGAAAACAAAAGAACTTATGACGCGTTTAAATGAGGCTATCATTGCCAAAGAAAAAGGTGGATTGTCAACTGATTACCAAATTGGTGCTAGTTACTTTTTAGGTATCGATAATGGTGAGGAGACAATGGAACAATTATGGGATACTAAGTTATATCCATTATTGAAAGACTATTTTCGTGGTGAACATAAGGCGACAGAAAAATTAGAAATACTAGGAAAGGTATACTCTAATGACGGTGATTTAGATGAAGCTGAAACCTCTACACGATAATCAAGAAATCAATGACTCAGTTGTGCAACATCCAATCATTACGAACTTAGTTAATCGTGACTTAAGTAGTTTAGAGAAAGAAAATTTTATTATCTTTCCGCAACAGTTAAATCAATCCAAGGATCTAAGTGAAGATAACTTGATATTTCAATCAAGAAATGGAAAAATTTGGACTTGTAATGTCGTAGGTATCCTTAGCGATTCAACAGATGAATTAAGAATTCATTCTAGATTCGCTAATCAAATGAAGCATGAAGATTTCTTTTTACGTTATATGCTTCAGCGTGTTTTGAATTACAACGTGATTAATGATCATTTTAGTGCATCTAAAAAGATGACATACTACGATTTGTTGGTATTTCTCTTTCCTTATTATCTGAATGAAGCAATGCGTAAAGGAATATACAAAGAATATGTCAAACGAGAATACAATAATGCCAATATCAAGGGAGCTGTTGATGTTGCAAAACACATCCGTTCGAATGTTCCTTTCGTTGGAAAAGTTGCTTATCGAACACGAGAGTTTAGCTATAATAATCACCTAACCCAGCTTATTCGTCATACTATTGAAAAAATCCAAAATGAGTACGATTTCTTACTTAGTGGAGATGAGGATACGAAAGAAAACGTGGTTCTAATCAAACAAACAACACCTGATTATGCTAGATTAGACCAATTTAATATCCTTCAAGAGAATATCTTTCATCCAGTCAAACATAGTTATTACGAGGAGTATTCGGCTCTTCAACAAATCTGTATCCAAATTTTATCGGAAGAAAAATCAGGATTTGGAAGTGATAAAAATCAAATACATGGAATCATTATCGATGTGTCTTGGCTATGGGAAGAATACATTGGGAAAGTCACTGATTGGAAACATTATGGCAGAGATAAAGGGTTAGCAACAATGCATTTATTTCAAGAGCTCAACCGTTCCCCACGATATCCAGATTTTACATTTAATAATATACCAATTGATACAAAATACAAAAAACATCTTGATACTAGAAATGACTATAATCAGTTAGTCACATATATTCATATAATGAATTTAGACCAAGCAGATACAATGAAAGGCGGCTTTCTCCAACCTACTTCCGATCTCCTTCCTGCAAATCATGGGTATAAAAAAATAGGCGTATTAAGCGGGCTAGGAGGAGAAATATTCACATATCGTTTTTTCATCCCGCAAGTTTCATCAAGTTATTTGGAATTTGTAGAACAGATGAGAGAGGTAGAAGCAGCACTACAAACTACTTTTCAATAAGTAGGAATTATAGAAATTTTACTCAAAAAATCTTCATTCAACAATCTGACTAAATAAGTTGAGAAAACAAAATATCTATATTTCAACATCCAAGTGAATTATAAATTTCATGCACTCTTGATACCTAAAACCTTATCATAAACGAGAATACCATTGAAAAAATTATAATAAATAAGCTTCAATTGTGATACGAGAAGGATACGGTTCTTCTTAACTAATATTGAAAATAGTCAGCAAAAAGGGGGACAAACTTTTAATTGTCTCCCTTTAATTGTTAAGGTGAAATATTATCACTCTTAAACAATAAGTTTAAAAAATACTCGTTTACATAAACCGAAGGATTATTTAGATGCAATAATATCATAGATAAAGAAACATTCATCATAAGAAACAGTGATCCCAAATTCTGTTTCAATATTTTTGAAGGCCTTTTTTACATGAAAAATTGGTTCATGAGAAGGCCTTGTGTCATCTTCTGATATAATTTTAAGTTCATGACCGTTTATCAATGTACGCTCAATTAGACACGCTGTGTGAATCAAAAGTTTTAAAAGAATGGAATAAGTGAATTTTTTGTGGAAAGTACATTCCAATTCTTCGATAAAATCCATTAAGCTTTTTTGGATCTTATTCCCAGCTAATAAGTAGAGGTATTTGTCCACTGCTTCAATTCCCATATCAAAAACGATATTTCTTGTGAATGAGTGGCTGCTGCCCTTTTTTGATTGTTGTTCTTCAGTCGTAAGATGACAAAGTACCTTATCTAACCCATCATGAAGAACAATTTCTTCTAGAGAAACAAAAGGAGCATAGCTGATTTTTGGATTTACAGTCCCGACGATTGCTATGATTTCTATATCTTTAGAACGTAGCATGGTTTCTCGTATTGAAGTTCCGTTATGACCGCTGATTGATTGAACATCAACATCAAATATTTTTAATTCTTTCAATAATGATTTAATGTTTTCTTCTAAAAATCGGGCGGTTCCTTCTCCAGTTTGACAAACTGTGTAGATGATTTTGCTTTTTCTCTTATTGAATTTGGAAACTATTTTATTATTAAGTAAAGTATTTCTACGATTATCAATGTCTAAAATATTATTGATAGTAGATTGTAGTCCCATAGATAAAAATTCTGTATTTTTAGCAGCTTCTAATATTATCAATGTATCAATTCGTTCAATGATAAAAATGCTTTTTTGGGTTTCTTTTCTTAAATTAGATTCAAAATTTACTAAAGATCCCATATCAGCAAAAATGATGATTTCTGTCGATTCAAAGTCAGCTATCGTTTTTTTTATGGCATCATAAGTTTGCTTTGGTGTACTGTGTAAAGGCATGTCAACAGGGACAATAATTTCTTTGGAAAGAAGACTATTCACAGTATGTGCAATTTCAGATGCGACGCGCTCGCCGTGGGCACATACAAGAATACTGACATTTTTACTATTTGTTTTATTTTCTACTATGGAAGAAACGATAAGACTCAATGAATGGATTTCATTTTGAGAAAAAATGATCTTCTTTTTTTGTTCTAACTGCTTGACGATTTTACGTGTAACTTGCATAACATTAGCAGGTAGCTTCTCTGTTGTTTTGATCTGGCTGAAAAATATATCGTTTTGTTGAGTGTGGCTGTGAATATATAAAGCAAAAGCAGTACTGACATTTTTATCTAGGATGATGCCTAAGGTGTTATATAAAATATCTGATATTAATAAGACAATGCTTTTTATATCATCGTTCAATAAAAAGGTGAAATGATCATTTCGCAATCGCTCTTTAGCGATTTCTTGTGAATAATCATTAAATGCTTGTGTAATTGAACGGGGGCTATTGGAATAATTCTTAGTAAAAAAATTTACAAAATCATAGCTGGCGATTGTTTTTCTGTCTTCATCCAATGTGGTATCAAAAACAAATGGCTTTACGCCAACAATCGTTTCGATTTCTTTTTTGTCAGCTAGATTTATTTTTATTAAGGATGATAAAACTGTAGGTGGAAAGAAGTCTTGCGTAATCAGAACTTCTTTTGAATTGTTTTTTTTCTTTTCTAATAGAGCACGAGCTACAGATAATTGAATGTCACTTTTCAATTGACCGATGTTTCCGAGCGGGGTATAAGCCAACAATGCTTGAATCGCATCTGGCTGTACGATTATTTGAGAACCAATTTTTTCTGTTTCTTTGTTATATAAGAATGATATGAGATCCAATCTTTCGACAATGCTTCTTTCTTGAAAGTTTGGAAGTTGGATCATGACAGGGATTCTACGCTTAAATGTTTCTAATAATGCTGAATTCGGAGGCTCTGTAGTTGCCGTGATCAGCAATGTTGAAGCGTAGCGCTTATTGACAGAATCACCTAGTTTATAGAACTGATTTTTATCGATAAATTGAAAAAGCATCTCCTGTCCTTCTGGAGGCAAGCGATGGACTTCATCAAGAAACAAAATTCCTCCATTAGCAGCTTCTATCAATCCTACTCTATCGGCATCTGCTCCAGTGTACGCTCCTTTGACATTTCCAAATAAGTGACTTAGCAATAATTGCGGATTGCTTGCATAGTCGGCGCAATTAAGAACAGAAAAATTTGCTTTTTCGTTGAAAATATTTTCTTGTTTTCCATAATCAAATATTTTTTCAGCTAACAAGCTTTTGCCAGTCCCTGATTCTCCAAAAATCATCATATGTAATCCTCTTGGAGGATAATTGATTGCTGCCTCTGCTAATTGAATAACTGGTTGTAAACTTTTATTTGCACCGATCAACGAATCAAAAGGATGAATTTTTTTAGAGGAGTAGTTATCTTTTATGAGTTCTTGTATGGAATTTATTTCTGTCTCTCCTATATAACGAAGGTTTAGTCTTTGACAGAGTATTTTTTTACATAGAAATCTGGTTGGTTTTCCTGATAGTTTTAATAATTTGTCCTGCCTCATGAGTTTGTTTAGATCCGAAGAAGCATTATTTCTTAAAATATCTAATTCCAAAGACACTTCTTTTGCGGTTATACCAATATCTGTATCATTTAATAAAATCTTTTTTGAAAGGCTTTCTGTGTAAGTGGTGCAGTAATGGTGCACCTTGTCTATTCGTTTCATAAAACACCTCCTCCCACTAATATAAAGCGCTTTAATGTAAAAATCAATACACTTAAATACTTATGGAAAAAGCTGAGAGTGGCTTTTGAAGATAGCAGTCGACTATTTATACCAATTTTATTAAATCTTAGTTAGAAAAGATGTGTTTTGTGTATTTATCTGTATCATTACGTACGTGATAGTCCAATATTTTTATTATGCGTATTACATGTGCATTTTTTCTTTTAAGAATTGCCTAGATTTCAATAAGTTAAAAAATGGCACGAGTTTTGCTTTGTTTTTTATTGAAGGGAGGCATTTGATGAATAAGAAGATGGGAGTTATTTTAGCAAGTCATGGTTTTTTTGCTAAAGAAGCACTAAATAGTTTAGAAATGATACAAGGTGATTTTAGTAATGCACGTGTGGTTTCATTATTTCCAGGAATGAGCTTAGCTGATTTTGTAATTAAAATTGAAGAGAAAATAGAAGAACTTGATACGACTAATGGACTGCTTATTATATGTGACATTTTTGGAGGAACACCTAGTAATGCAGCCGCGATGATTTTAATGAAATACCAAAGAAAGGATTACTATGCTTTTGCAGGATTCAATCTAGGGATTCTGCTTGAATTGTCTAATTTTAGAGAAAAGGCACCTGAGTACGTGATGGAGAAAATGAATGAATTAATGTCTTATAGTTGGAAACAGATAGAAACACCAAAACCAATAATCGAAAAAGCGGAGGGATTGTAGATGGCAATTGAATTGATTCGTATTGATGATCGTCTAATACATGGCCAAGTCGTCACAACTTGGGTAAAACAAAAAGGAATTGAACAAATCTTGATTATTAATGATTCGATAACAAATGACCCTGTTCAAAAATCAGTTTTCGATATGATGGCACCTCAAGATGTCATTGTAAGAACATTCGGGGTAGAACAGTTTGCAGAAATCTATCAAAAAACTGCAATTAAAAGAAAAACCTTATTATTATTAACGAATCCTGTAGATGTAGAGACGTTGTTAGATGGAGGGGTCCAGTTTAATTATTTAAATCTTGGCGGCATGAAATTTACCTCTACTCGTACAAGGTACACACGGGCTATTTCTTTAGATGAGAGAGAAAAACAAGCACTTGTCAATATTAGCAACAAAGGTGTCAAAGTATCCGTTCAAATGATTCCATCAGATAAAGAAATCCATATATCAGAATTGATAGAAGGAGAGGGATAATAAATGTTAATACAATGCATATTGTTAGCAGTGTGGGCTGGGATTTGTACTGTTGATGAAAGGACGCTGTGGACTGGAACGCCAAAAGCAATTTTAGCTGGATCAGTTGCAGGAGTGATAATGGGAGACATCACTACAGGTTTGGTAATTAGTGGTACACTTCAAATGATGTGGCTGGCAAATGCAGCAATCGGCGCATATATCCCACCTAATGAAGCAACAGGAGCGATAATTGGCGTGGCAATTGCCATTATGACAGGCGGTGGTTTAGCAACTGGTTTGGCAGTAGCTGTACCAACAGCATTGTTGTGTCAGCAAATCATCATGTTAACGAATACGGTCAATATCGTTTTTCTTCATAAAGCAGAGAAAGCAGTGGAAAGTGGGGATTTTGACAAAGTTGCACGATATAACTATTTAGGAATCCCATTAAGTTTTATTGCTGGTTCAGTTCCTGTCTTTTTAGCGGCATATTTTGGCGGACCAGCAGTACAATCAGTTTTGGATTTTGTGCCGGAACAAATTTTTGATGGACTAACTGTATCTGCAGGCATTATACCAGCTGTTGGTATGGGTATGTTGTTGATGATGATGTTAGGTAAAAATATGTGGATTTTTTTGCTTCTTGGCTTTGTATTTGCAGCATATTTGAATTTAGGAACAATCGCTATCTCGATCATAGGAGTTTGCTTAGCTGGTTTGTATGATCTAATGATAAATCGGGAGGACGCAACACAAAATGTTAGTATAACGTCTAATGAAATTATCACAAATAAAAATGATGATTCAGAAGCTATTGAGGAGGTATACGATTTATGATTATAGAAAATGAGCAATCAAAGATGACAAAACAAGATTTAACAAAAGCATTCTTTCGTTCTCAATTATTAATGGCTACAAGTAACTTTGAACGAATGCAAGCATTAGGTGCATATTATTCAATAGTACCGACTTTGAAAAAAATATATGGGGATAAACCAAAGGAGGAACGGGTAGCTGCAATTAAGCGACATTTAGAGTTTTTCAATACTAATCCCTATGTATACGGTCCGATTTTAGGAATAACAATGGCTATGGAGGAACAAACACCAGAGGATCAAAAAGAGTCTGTTATTGCTGTGAAAACTGGATTGATGGGGCCTTTTGCTGGTTTAGGTGACAGCTTGTTAGCAATGACAGTAGTTCCTATATACATGAGTATTGCTTCAGGGCTAGCAATTGAAGGGAATCCAATCGGTCCTATCCTTTTCTTCATTCTGTTCAGTTTGACTATTTGGCCTTTAAAATATAAAGGGATTTTTATGGGGTATGAAAAAGGATCGGCGTTGTTAACAGGAGAAAACGGCAATAAAATGTTAAAACGGTTGGCTACTATGGGAAATGTGGTCGGAATGATGGTAGTTGGTTCTCTTATCGTAAGTACTGTGAAAATTAATATTCCTATCGAATATACGGTTGGAGAATCTACCATAAAGATCCAAGAAATGTTAGATGGTATCATGCCTAATTTCTTTCCATTGCTTATCACGTTGCTTGTCTATTATTTACTTAAAAAAAGAAATGCAAAAAATGCTGTAGCAATCATCGTTTCGATTATGGTAATTGGAATCTTTTTATCAATAATAGGAATTCTAGCGTAATTATCTGCATAGAAAATTCTTAAGTCATTGAATAATGTGGAGGCGTTATGGAAAATTGTACCGATTTAATAATAATAAATGGAAAGTATACTAATTATGCTGTGGATGTAGAAGAATCGATTATAATAAATTGGTCTCGAATAAACATAATTCAAAAAAAAGCCCAGTTATATATTATGAACGAAGATCAAGATATCGTTCTCAAACAAGAGATAGGAAATAAAAAATATAGCAACGTGAAATTTCCAACTATTTCTGATCAAAGAAAAAAGTACTTACTTCATATCATTATAGAAGGGGAAGAAAGTATACAGGAATTTCATACAACGTTTTATTCCGCAAACCCTAATTTGAAGAACGCACATTGGATTACAAGACAAGATCATCCTATTGAGAAAGAAAATATGTATTACAGAGATCGACCTTCTATTATTCTAAAAAAATCATTTATAGTTGAGAGACTAGAGAAAGATTTATTTTTAGATATTTGTGGATTAGGATACTATACAACTTATATCAATGGGAAAAGAATAGACGATTACTATTTGAATTCAGATGTAACAAACTATGGTAAACAAGTGTATTATGATACTTATAAGCTTAATCCTTTTGTGGAAGAAGGTTCAAATGAAATTATAGTAGAATTGGCAAATGGCTGGTACAATCCTGCCCCGTTGAAATTATTAGGGAAATACAATATGAGACATCGCCTTTCCATTGGTAAGCCAATGCTCATTTGTTCAATCAGCGAATTGGCGAATGGCAAACAAAGAAATATTGTTGAGAGTAATCATGATTGGTTAGCTGAAGGAGGGGAAATTCTATTCGACAATATTTATATTGGCGAAAGAGTTTCGTTTGTTGAAAATGAGGAAAGTAATCCTGATTCATCTACTCGAGTAAATATGAGGGTAACGGAAATCGTTGGTCCAGCTGGAAAACTTGTGCCAAGTACTATACCAAAAACGAAAAGATTGAAAAAAAGAAAACCAAATGTAATAAAGAAAACGAAATATGGTTATTTGATTGATTTTGGAAAAATTATTTCAGGGCAGATTTCTTTAACTATTTCTTCAAAAAAACAAAATATAAAAATTAATTATGCTGAGAGCCTCAATGATTCGCAAACCGAATTGGACTATTCTACCACAACTACAAGCATATATGGAATCAATGATCCGGAACAGGGGATTAATGAATCAGATACAGTCATACAGGAAGATCAGTTTCTATGTGGGGACGGTAAAACGACATTTGAAAACATGTATGTTTATCACTCATTTCGATATATGAAAGTTGAGGGAGAATGCGCTATTTTTGATATCAATGATTTACATGCATTTGATACTTATGCTGATCTTACAATAACAAGTGAATTCAATACTTCTAATCAGTTGTTGAATGATCTTCAACGTATTGCGATTCAAACCAAAAGAAATAATATCCGTTCATATTATGAAGATTGTGCTCGTGAAAGACTAGGATATGGTGGAGATATTGTCGCATTAATAGAATCTCAAATTTATTCATTTGATTCGGAACAATTATTGAAAAAAGTGTTGCTTGATTTTATTTTCGATCAAACCCTTGAAGGAGGAATAACACAAACTGCTCCATTTATGGGTATCCAGACGTTTGGACCTAGTAATAACGCTGGTTCGTTAGGATGGCAATTAGTGCTTCCAGTCATTGTCTTAAAATATATGAAATATTATGGAATGTCCATTATTGAGGACAAAAGAATTTCAGTATCTTTGAATAGACATCTGAATTATCTTTTGAAATTTGATTATGAGTACATTAAGTATTGTTGTTTGGGTGATTGGGGTTCTGTAGATACTGTTCTTATTAATAACAAAGAAACACCGCCAGATAAAGAATTTTGTTCAGCAGCAATGTATTTAATAGTATTGCAAAGCTATCAAAAATTAGCTGTGTTTACTAAAGGAATGAGCTTTGAAACAGAAAAGTTAGAAGAAAAAATTAGGTATGTAAAAGAAAAACTAATAAAGGAATATTACAATTCTAAAGGTTATTTTCAAGGTGGCAGCCAATCAAGCTATATTTTTTCTCTCAAAGCTGGATTAGATAAAGAATTCCCAGAATTATTACAAAAATTCAAAAATCAAATTAGGGAAGATGATGGTGTCTTTAAGATGGGGATTTTTGGCATGGCGTGGTCATATGAAATTCTAGATGATCAAGATTTAATTTATCAATGGCTCACAAGGAAAAATTATCCAAGTTTTTATTCTATGGTATCTAATAATAGTGGAGCGTTGGGCGAGTATTTTAAAAAAATGAATGGATCTTCTTTAAATCATGCTATGTTCACATCATACAGTCAATGGTTTATCTCTACTTTATTGGGAATCAAATTTGATCAAGAGACACAAGAGTCTACTGATTTATTAATTGATCCTTATATTCCTGACGATATAGAATTTGCAGAAGGGACTTTAAGAACGATTCATGGAGAAATTGGAATAGGATGGGAAAAAACGCAAGAAAAAACGATGATAAAAGCCCAGATTCCTTCAACTATCAATTATAGATTCTCAAAAGAATTTAAAGTAAACTCGAAAACAATCATCGATGGCAGTTGGTTAATTGAAGCCATCAAAAGATAATTAAGTAATAGTGTACAATCATTATTTTTGTTACAAAATTTGTATGGTGGAAGCAACTAAATATATTTCACTCCTATAAAAAAATTCGAAAAACAGCATAGTTTTTCAAGAACTTTTTCATCTATTTTTACCGGAAAAAGTGGCTGCGACAAGATTTTTGTCACAGCCTTTTTTTATTCAAGGCATGATTTTCTCTATGTGATCATTCAGTTTCTGTAAGAGTTCTAATAATTCTTTTTTGGAGTACTTGTAATTGCTTTCTACCCATCGATTGAGAACAGATAGACAACCTTGGACGTGGTACGTAGTGAAGAATCTCATTTCTTCTGTGATAATCGTTTTCTTGTCTTCATATAGCCATATGTTCAGATAGTTTTCTTCAATAACTTGTTTAACTTTCTTCTGAAACGAAATATCACCATGGTTGAGGATAAATAAGCGATATAAAAAAGTATTTGCGTAAACATAGTCAATCAAGCGAGTGTATAGTTCCTCATAGCTATGGGCTGGATCATAAGAGAGAATTTCATTTAGATCCCGAAAAAAGTTGCTTTCTAATTGATCATATAGATCATAGATATCTTTATAATGTGTATAAAAAGTCGAACGATGTACATTTGCCGTTTCTGTTAGTTCGCGTATAGTGATTGCTTGAATCTTTTTATTTACTAATAATGTGGATAGTGCTTCAGCCAAAGCTTTTTCTGTTTTTTTGACGCGTCTATCTGTCTTTTTCATTTACCTATCTCCTTATCCGACATATCAAAGCAAAGCTGTCGCTTAATCGACAATCTTATAGATGATTGACTATAGATAGTAGACACTGTGTCTATTATAATGTAAGTATAACACAATCATTGAAGTTGAGGAGGCGAAATGATGAAACTAACTTTTAAACCCTTAGAAAAGAAAGATTACAAAAAAGCTATCTATTTTGCTGTTGAAGGAATGAACTTTGAGAGATATATGGAAAATGAACTTCTGCTGAATCTTTACGGAAGATATTTTTTGTATATGGAGTTGAATCGAGCAACTCAAATTCTTGCTTTGTATGCAGAGGACGAGTTGGCAGGTATTTTGCTGGCGGAGATAAAAGGAGAAAAAAAGAAACATCGTTCTTTTGGACAGCAAATATATGTTAAGATATTCGATTTTTTACAAAATATATTTGCTAAAGAAAGTAAAGGAGCTTACGAGACAGCAAATGAACACATGCTTGCAGCATATTTAAAAAAGCATTCGCCAGATGGAGAGATCATTTTTTTAGCTGCAAATCCTGATTTGAAAATAAAAGGCATCGGTACCAAGTTGCTAACAGAATTTGAAAAAAGAGAGAAAGGAAAAGAAATATTCCTTTTTACAGATAGTGGCTGTATGTATCAATTCTATGAACGACGTGGATTTGAAAGACTAAAGGAAAAAATTAGCAAGATAAAAATCTTAGATAAAGAAATAGATCTCCGATGTATGCTGTACAGGAAAATCATTCAATGAAAATTTTGATAGAAACGACAATAGTTGGCAAGATCACTTTTAGTGAGTCTTCTTGCTAACTATTTTTTGTAGTATATTCTACCAAAAGAAAACCGCCTTTTTGACTAAACTTGATAGTGGTCAATTTTTTATGATGGATAAGTCTCTATACTTAGTCTCGTAAGAACGAAAAGGAAAAGAGGGAGAAAGATGAAATTTCAAAAGTGGATCCAAGAGCACCGAAATCATATCACCGCCTTATCAGCTGTGTTGATTATTTTTGGTTTTATCGGAAAATTTACTGGATTTGTCTTGTTCTATAACATTGCTCTAGCCATAGCTTCTATTATTGCGGTCATACCTATTATGATCCATGCGTATCAGGCAGTGAAAGTCAAAGTTATCTCAATTGATTTACTCGTTACTATTGCTGTGCTTGGTGCCTTTATGATCGGAGAATACAAAGAGTCAGCTATCGTTACATTCTTGTTTTTGTTTGGTAGTTATCTGGAACAAAAAACATTGACCAAAACGCGGGAATCAATCAAGGCTTTGACCGAGATGGCCCCATCGACTGCTAGTGTTGTCCAAGAAGATGGAACGACTGAAGAAGTGGAAATCGATGACGTGGAAGAAGGCGATATCGTCTTAGTAAAAACTGGTGGAGCTATTCCTGTGGACGGACGAGTCATTGACGGAAAAGGTTATGCGGATGAAGCCGCAGTGACTGGTGAATCACGACAAGTCGTCAAAATCAGTGGAGATGAAGTCTTCTCTGGAACGATTTTAGCAGATGGCTATATGACGATCGAAGCAACTAAGGTCGGAGATGATACGACCTTTGCCAAAATTATCGAATTAGTAGAAGAAGCACAAGATACCAAATCCCATGCAGAAAAATTCATTGATCGATTTTCTCAGTATTATACTCCAACCGTTTTACTTATTGCGTTGCTTGTTGGTCTGATCAGTCGTGATTTTCGTTTAGCAATCACTGTTTTGGTTCTTGGTTGTCCTGGCGCTTTAGTCATTGGTGCGCCTGTTTCGAATGTAGCAGGAATCGGTAATGGAGCGAAACGGGGCATCTTAGTCAAAGGCGGTGAAGCAATGGATACTTTTGCCAAAATCGATACTTTTGTCTTTGATAAAACCGGTACATTGACCAAAGGAACTACTGCTGTATCCACTATCAAGAACTATACAGAGGATGAAGGGGACAGCTTAGCTTTAGTGGCTCGATTAGAAACGTTATCCGATCATCCTCTGGGGCGCGCCGTGATCCATTATGCTCAGGAGAAAGACATTGATTTTCAACAATTAGCAGTCAAAGATAATCAGACGATCAAGGGACAAGGAATCACAGCTGAGATTGATGGTCATGCAGTTTGTGCGGGCAACACCAAATTGATTGCCGCTCACAAACTTTCTCTCACACCAAAGCAAGTACAAGATTTACATCAATTACAACAAACAGGCAGCTCGGTCATTATTGTAGCAATCGACAAAAAAATCACTCAAATCATTGGTGTGTCAGATGTGATTCGACCAGAAGTCGCTGAACAATTAGCTATGTTGAAACAAGCAGGAGCAAAACATTTAGTGATGCTGACAGGTGATAATCAGATGACTGCTGATTATGTAGCTGATATGTTAGGCATTGATGAAGTCCATGCTGAATTATTACCAGATGAAAAGGTTCAATTTGTGAAAAAATACCAAGAACAAGGATTGCGCGTTGCTTTCATTGGAGATGGAATCAATGATTCTCCCTCTTTGGCTGCGGCTGATATCGGGATTGCTATGGGATCAGGAACGGATGTCGCTATCGAAACGAGTGACGTTGTCTTGATGCAATCTAGTTTTGGATCGTTGGTTCATGCTTACCGTTTGGCTAAGAAAACTGTTTTGAATACCCGTGAAAATGTAGTGATTGCCATTGGTGTCGTCTTATTTTTACTCATCGGCTTATTTGCCGGGTTTATTTACATGGCTAGTGGGATGTTCGTTCACGAAGCTAGTATCTTGATCGTTATCTTTAACGCGATGCGCTTATTGTATTTTGGACACGAAAGCAAAGAAGAAAAATCGTAAAACTTGATAAGAATCAATTTTTTTATGGAAGCTGTAATCTAGAATAAGACTATCAAGAAAAAGGAAGGAAGAACTACGATGAAAAAAATTATTATGCAATTAGATACACTAGCTTGTCCAAGCTGTATGCAAAAAATCGAACATGCGGTTTCTCAACAGCCTGGGGTAAGCAATACGAAAGTTTTGTTTAATGCGAGCAAAATCAAAGCAAACTTTGATCCAGATGAAGTCCACCCTGAACAATTAGCTGCAGTTGTGGAAAAATTAGGTTATGAAGTCCAATCAGCAAAAGTAAAAGAGGCGTAAATCAATGAATATAGTGGAAGAAAAATTTGCTCAAGAAACAAAACAAGCAGATATCGACCATCATAAACCAACTGCTGGCGCCATGGTGGGGCATGTATTAGCAAATTTTAAATTAGAAGAAATGAAATTGATCCAAGCACAATTGTATGTTTTGGGTACATCTTCGCAAGAATTAAGTACCCTTTTTTCAGAATATGCTGATCAAGAAGCGAGATGGTTCAATAAAATCTCTCATGAGTCAGTGATTGATAATGAAATCGTTCCGTCTACTTTAGAAGAAGTCATGCGTTATGGAAAAATTTACGAACATGGTCAAAACAAATATTTACCAGCTTCAACAATGTTGGAAAACTTTGCAAAAGATTTTGATTTCCAAAATATGTTTATCACACGGGCAATCAAGTTAGCTGAAAAAGAAGAAAAATATGGCTTGCAACAATTACTCGTTGAACTTTTAAGTTTCAATAAAGAAATCATCTACCAAGTACAAAGACTCCAAGGAAAAACTGTCCGACAAGATTTGGATGAGGAAGACGATGATGACTAAAAGTCTATGTTTCTTCAAATACAAATATAAAGCGTGAGGTAAATTGGAAAATCACGAAGATTAAAATAAAAGAAGCACCCGCTGATGTATTACAGACAACATCAGCGGGTGCTTCTTAGTTTTTAGAAGATTTGAAAGATTGATGAGAAAATACAAAAAATCAATAAAATCACATTGCTTATTTGATAGAATAAAGAAGTGGGAGTAATCGAAAGGAGTTTTTTAATTGAAAAAAAGGATTTTAGTAACAATTGGTCTAGCTTTTTTGTTAGCTGGTTGTACCAACGGGAATGAATCGAAAAAAGAATCAACAAAAGAAACAGCGAAAGCAACAATTGCAACTACTACAACAACTAGCACAGAGAGCAAGTCAACTGCAGCAAGTACAGAAACAGCAGATACCTCTACTTCGTCAGAGTCTTCCAAAACGACTGAAACAACTCAAACATCTACTTCAAGTTCTTCTGTAGAGGCTTCATCTTCCTCTTCAGAAAGCAGCGAACAAGTTGAACAAACACTGTGGAATGCAGACAAATCCGCACAATTAGAGGCATTTATGGCTACATGGGGCCAAACAATGGGACAACAATACAAAAGTTATACGAATCAAATGAGTGTGGACTTATATGGTCTTAAAGTCCCTCAAGCTATTTTGAACGGGGAGTGGAAGATGGCTATTGGTGGAGTGCCTGTTTCTGCAGAATGGTCAGAAAGTGGGACAGGTCAAGCAGACTATCAAATCACAGCCGTCTATTCCGATGCAGAGACAGAACCATATCTGAAAAAGCACGTCTATCTATTCGGGTTTCAGCAAAATCAGCCAAAAGTATTGGTGACACAACAAAATCAGGGGAATCCCGATAATTATCTTTACTTTAACGAGACAGCGAATAATGAATTGAAAAATGGCTTTAATCAAATCGTTTATGGACAAGCAAATTAATGAGATAAACAAGGGGTTGTGACATGTCTTTTATCACAACCCCTTGCTCAGTTTATTTGTTAGTCTTTTATTTTTTGTGTCGCCCATGTTGCACTGTACTGGTTACCTGCAACAAGATCATATTGTATCAGACGATAATCTTCTAGAATTTCTTTTTGTTTCTCAGTTAAATTTTTTTCTTGGATAATTTGACTATCCTCTGTAACAAAGACCTGTTTTCCATTAAAACGATTAGACAAGCTTTCTGTAGGATCAATTGTTAATGCAGGTAGATGATTAGATACTTCTGTCAACAACGCATAGTAAGGAGTTACTTTGATATTCGCATGCTCAAGAGCCATAGCACCAAAGTTATTAGGAGCAACAACTTCTTTATTTAACGTAGCTGCTTGTTCACGACTATACTTGTTGTTATAAATGAAATAATCTGTCTGGTGCTGTTCTAATCCATATTTTTTCGAATCATTCCCACTATAGATTGCGGGTAAATGGTCACCATAAAAAACAAAGGTAATCGGTTTATCGATTTTGTCGATTTCTTGGATGAATTTTTTTACTGCTGTATCGGTATAGTGAAGGCCTTGCATATAAGTTTGTAATTCTTTTCTTCTATTAGGAATGACAGCAGTTCCTTCAGCAGTGTAGTTCAATTCACTATAGTAATCATCATAAGGCATATGGTTTTGCATAGTGGATAATTGGATGAATTGCGACGTTTCTGTATTGCTTTGTAAAGCTTTCAAGGTTTCTTTGTATGCTGAATCATCCGATATGCGTGGGCTTTGTTCTATTTTATCCGTATAAGTTAATTTATCCGGACTGTCTAAATAATAGAACCTGTCAAAACCAAATTTATCAAACACTTGTTTTCTGCGATAAAGAGCAGCTGTAAAAGGATGGATGGCTATTTTTTCATCGAATAGATCGGTAATATTTGGACTTATTTTCTGACGCTCCACTAGCTGGGTATAAGGTGTAACTAACGAAGCAGACAGGTTACTGATACTCAAGCCTGTCAGTCCTTCCCATTCCATGTTAGCTGTTCCGCCACCATAACCGACGGATAACATCAATCCTCCTGTTCCTTCTGTTATAATGCTTTTGATGTAAGGAATAGGGTCTGTAGGTACTGTCAGATTAGGGACACGTGCAGGATCACTGAAGCTTTCACTTAAATTGAGAACGATCGTCTGATTGTTTAACCAGTCACTTCTTGTTTGGTTGATTTCATCTGCCTTTGTGTTGTACTTTTTCATTATTCCATTAATTTTTTCTTTCGAATAGCCAGCAGGTTCTTCCATGATTTTAATGTCGATATTGTTTAGGAATTGAATGACTGGTCCGTTATCTTTTACGGCGCCTTGCTGGTTAAAGAAAGTCTTGTTTACTTTAAATAAATTAAACAGCAAGAAAGAAGGCGAATTTTTGTGATTAATGAAAAAGACACCCGAAAAACATCCTAATAATACAGCGATACTGATAAATCGACGTTTCCAATGAATCTTCAAGGAATACTGTTTTTGTAGTCTACGTTGTACAATAATACTAGTAATCAATAATAGGAGAAGGATCAATCCGCCCACGATTAATAAGACTGGGCTAACCATCGATAATAGTTCTGACAATCCGGTCAGCATTTTTAAATCTGAAGGAAAGACAGGCTCTTCCCGCATTTCCATTTTGATTACTGTCGAAATAGTGAGCAGTAAGTTAATGATCAAGGTAGCAGTCAAGGCGTACCAAAAACGATTGGAAATCAACAATAGTAAGAAGAAAAATCCCATAATAATGATGATTGTCAGGATCATGGGTGCTTGTCGCTGAGTAAATATTTTTAAGGCAACCTGGATAGTTTCTTTCCAACCTTCTTTTGGTTCTAAAACGAAAATCTGCACGAAGGTAAAGCAGTAAAAAAATGCTGCAACTAAAAAATAACTTTTATGAACAAAAAGCCAATGAATTCTTTTTTTCCAACGCTGAGTTAATTGTTCAATCGAATCAAAAGCGAAGTATTCGATGAAACGATGAATGAAACGGATTTTTTGTATATAAAATAAAAAGATAACTAGGAGGGACACTGCTAATAAATAGTAAATAAAAAACTGCCCGATATTTATCAGCCATGCCTTCCCTGAGTTTGGAAATTCACGTTTCATAAATGTAGATACGCGATAAGAAACTAAAGGGAAATTACATATAACTTGAGTGACAATCAAAAATACAGCAAGAAAATTTCCTCTTCCTTTTATACCTAATTTATCAGATAGCATTTCTAAAAATAAAAACGAAGAGAAAGTATAATACATTGCGAAGAGAGAATATGGTTTAGAAAACCTCAGCGCTGTATCTGTATTTCCTCTGATGATGAGTGAAATTTGTGTCATCAAAATAATCAAACCGAATAAAACAATCAAGCTGATAAATACTTGAGGAAGCTTATAGCGGACCTTTTCTTTCCAGTTCCATTCTTTCAAACCATAACCCATTAAAAATAAATAAAAAATCCATAAAATACTCTGTCCATTCTGTAATGCAAACGGGTCTTTATTAAATAGAGTAGAGCAGCCAACTAATCCAATTGTTAAAAATAATAGTAGATATTTAATTGTTGTTTTCGATAATTTATTTAAAAATCCAACTGTATAAGGAATACTACAAAAAAGCAAAGTACAAGAAACAGCATAAGTAAAGTAATTCTGACTGATAGGTGTTAGGATAAGCCAATAATCACGAATATTCAAGCTGCCAGCTTGTACGTAAAAAAAGATATTGCAAACTAGTGTGGCTATTAGGAATATAAAGGCAAAACGACTTAAATAATGTAAAACTTTTAAACGGGCGATTTTTTGATATTGGTAACCCATGTAAAGTGGGATCAAATTTGTACCAATAACAACGGAAGTTTGTAAAAATGTATAGATGTAGAATCGACCAGGGTTTGTTGCATATGTAGGAATAGTGACTGCTGAAATCAATATACGCTGTAAAACCATCATTATACAAGCGACAAAGATTGTCAGGAAGCCATAACTCTCCTTCTTTATTTTTTTCAAGAATAAACACCTCACAAAAAAATTGGACAAAAACATAAGAAAACGTTTCCTGATAAGTTGCCCATTAATAACATCCTAACTTAGAATATCTCAAAAAACAACGTGTAGACAGAAAAAGTACAAAATTAGCAAGAAATGGTTGTTTGTATTGTTAGAATTTTTAGAAAATTATACCTTTAGTTTCTTTGCATAAAATGATACAATGATTGTTAAAATTGTGAAAGGGTGGTCATTTGTTAGAGAAGTTTTTGGATATGTCGTTAGTTCAACGTATTGTTGTTGGTATTTTAGTCGGAATATTGTTTGGTATCTTTTTCCCCACATGGACATTTATTTCAATATTGGGAACGTTGTTTGTCAGTTGCTTGAAGGCAATCGCACCTATTCTGGTTTTTTTCTTGACGATGGCGTCAATTGCCAAGCATAGAATTGGGAATAAGACATTCGTGAAGCCTATTTTGATCTTATATTTAGTGGGAACATTGCTTTCTGCACTTGTAGCAGTTATTGTAAGTTCAATTTTTACTGTTCCTATTACTTTACAAGAAACAGTATCTGAAAAAGCACCGCAAAGTTTGGAAAGTGTTTTATCTACTATGTTGACGAATGTCACACAAAATCCTGTTCAATCTCTTATTGATGCGAATTACCTTGGCGTCTTATTCTGGGCTGTATTGTTGGGACTAGCTTTTCGAGCACGTTCAGAATCGACAAAAGAGTTGGTGGATCAGATATCTATAGCGTTGTCACAAGTCGTACAAGTGATTATTGCATTTGCTCCGATAGGGATTTTAGGATTGGTTTATCAATCAATTGCTACGACTGGAATCGCTGGATTGGCAGAGTATCTGCAGCTTTTACTTGTTTTGATCGGTACGATGCTGTTTGTCGCATTAGTTGTGTACCCATTCCTCACGTTTTTGTTTATTAAAGAAAATCCCTATCCATTGATTTTCTTTTGTTTGAAAGAAAGCGCACTTCCCGCTTTCTTTACCCGAAGTTCTGCCGCAAATATCCCGATAAACATGATGTTGGCTGAAAGATTGAAATTGACAAAAGAGTCTTATTCCACATCGATCCCGTTAGGTGCTACGATCAATATGGGCGGTGCCGCGATTACCATTTCCTTGATGACGTTGACTGCTGTACATTCTTTAGGGATTGAAGCACCTTTTGTTTTGAAAGTCCTTTTATGTATTTTGTCTGCTTTAGCTGCTTGTGGAGCTTCAGGTGTTGCGGGCGGTTCACTGTTATTGATTCCATTAGCATGTAGTTTGTTTGGTATCTCTAATGATGTCGCGATGCAAATCGTCGGTATTGGATTTATTATCGGTGTTATCCAGGATTCAATGGAAACTGCCTTAAATTCGTCAAGTGATCTGTTGTTTACTGCAATAGGAGAGCTAGGCGCGCGTAAAAGAAGTGGGGAAAAAATCAAATTGAAAGATTGTTTAGATGGATTAAGTGAACGTTGAACGTTAGATATTTAGTATTTTTAAAATGATTCGAGTTTTTAATGAGTTATATAGATGTTCGTGTAAATAGAGGTTTCTGTTAAATCAAGATAAAGTCGTTTATAATAACAATTAAAAGCATAGGTAATTGTTATTGGAGGCGTATCATGGATTTTTTACGTAAATTTGGTTTTTTCTTTTTATTATTAGGCGTGCTGAGTGATTTTTTGACTCCGTACGTATTAGGATTGTATTATCCTGAATTAGATCAAATGAAGAGCGTGATCAGTGTATTTGGAGAGGTTTCCAGTCCTGTAAGAAAAGCGTTTCTTATTTGGTCTGTGGTTTCAGGGATCTTTTTCATCCTGTCATTGCCTGCATTGTATGCTGCATTTGTAAGTACATCTCGTGTGTTAGCTACCCTAGTTACAGCAGCCATCGCGTTCTATGGTATAGGTGATTGTATCTTTACAGGTTTGTTCAGTATCAATACCCATGAATCTTCGTGGAATGTCTCGACATGGGTCCATAATATCGGATCAGGTTTAGGTTACAGTGGTTTTTTATTGTTTCCAGTTCTTCTTTTCTTGATCTATCGAAAAAATGGGCAAATGGATGTAAGCCACTTATACCTTGGACTGTCTGTGATCAGTTTGCTTTTTGCGGCGATTTATGGACTGGCAAGAATTCCTTCTATAAATTCTTGGCCATTACTGAATAAAATAGGTTTTTGCCAAAGAATCAGTTTTTTCTTTAATTATGTGCCCATTGCCTGGTTGAGTATCTTGCATCTCAAACAGTAAAACTTGAGCCGTCAAATTGAACAGTCAGCGGATACTTCATCCGGTGGCTGTTTTTTGTTTTTCTGAAATATATATTTCCACACTTTTCTTGTATAGCTTCTGTCTTAGAGAAGCAAGGAGCTATATTTTGTGCTACAATCTTAAAAAGGTAGAGAGAAGACCAAATGGAAGACAGAGGAGCCACTAAAATATGAGAAACATCAAGTTGACAATCGAATATGACGGAAAAAGATATTCAGGATGGCAAAGACTTGGAGATGACGATAAAACCATTCAAGGAAAAATCGAAAAAGTATTGCATCAGATGACAAATGAAGAGATAGAAATTATTGGATCAGGAAGAACAGATGCTGGCACCCATGCGCGAGGACAAGTAGCAAATTTTAAAACAAACACAGAAATTGGACTGGCAGAAATGATCGACTTTATGAATCGTTACCTTCCGCGGGATATTGTCATCAAAAGAATCGAAGAAATGCCTGAGCGCTTCCATTCAAGATATAATGCGGTGGGCAAAAAATACAGCTATTATGTTTGGAACAACGTGATTCCTTCAGCATTTGAGCGAAACCACAGCTTTTATTTCCCTCAAGAGTTGGATATGGACAAGCTGAATGCAGCTTGCGAAAAATTAGTGGGTACACATGATTTCATTGGTTTTTCTGCATTGAAAAAATCAAAAAAATCCACAGTGCGTACGATTGATGAATTATCTATCGAACGAAAGGGAGAAATGCTTCATTTTACTTTTGTCGGAGACGGATTCTTATATAAAATGGTGCGGATTATCATGGGGACATTACTAGAAATCGGCACAGGTGCCATGCCGATAGAAACAATCGATGAAATATTTGAAAGCAAAGTGCGGCAACATGCAGGAGAAACCGTCCCTGCACAAGGTCTGTTTTTGGATGAAGTTTATTATCAATAAAAATACTTTGATAATGGATGAAACGCATGTTTCACAGTATAAATATCGATGTTAAATAATGTATGAAGCAAATTAAAGAAATATAAAAAAAGACTTTTTAGCCTGTTTATGTGTACAGCTAAAAAGTCTTTCTTAAATAAAAATCTAGTGAGAATGTTGTACTTCTCTTCTCGGTTGTTTTTGTTTAGAAAAAGTAAATCGATAAAGTAAAAATAAAATCAAAGTAACGATAGATAAATATCTTGAAGCAATTGCTAGTTTTGTGTACTGATAAGTAATAACGACTTTATTTATACCTGGAGGAATAGTTAATTCAGTTGTGCCAAACTTAGATAATTTTGTTTGTACTAGTTTGCCATTAATAGAAGCCACTTGCCCTTTATAACGATAAATAGGTGTCATCAAGACAGTATTTTTATTATTCGAATTATCTAATTCAATTGTAAGTTTGTTACTCATAAAATGAGTTGTTGGATTTATTTCCTGGTTACCTAGTAAATATTGATCATTATTAATCATATCAGGATGATAGATTGACTCTTTGTTTGCATAATCAGTATGATTGTAATTTTCAGCTATAGCAACAGCGTCTTCAGGTGCTATAAGTGTTAATGAATCTTTGTTAGCATGGATAGAATTGCTTACTCCTGAGAGATGCAATATTAGTGCAAGAAACGTAAAGACCATTATTTTCCATGAATTATTTTTAGTAGAAAAAATATAATAAATCACTATACTCATCGTATAGGCTATAAATAAAGAAGAAAAACCATTTAACCGCCAGACAAATTGTAGACTCTTAACTGGTGTATGGTTAAAAAGTTGCCAAGGAAATAAATTGGTTGAACAAAAAAGAACAAATACACCAAGAAAGAAAATAAATAAATCATCAGCAGTTAATTTTTTTATAAAAATAAAAGCACCAATCAATCCGAGAAATAAGAATAATCCAATAGTATAGTTGTTATAGTTATTATTTAAAATATGTGTCAGCATATCACTAGGAGCCATACCACTTAATTCTTTTCCCAGTGGGACTTTCAATTCTTGTGCTCTAGATTGTTGAATAAAAGGAATTAAGAATCCCGCACTTAAAAAAAAGGTGAGGGCGGTAGCTTTTAAAAGACTTAAGAGTCTAGCGATTTTTTGGTCCCAAAAATAAAAAGAAAGAAACAACGTTCCTCCAATAAATACAGAAACCATAGCGACAGAAAGTAAATGAGTATACACTACTAGCGTCATGCCAATAGACAACCAGTACCATTTTTGGTAATCTCTAATATAAATTTCGTAACACCCCATTAGTATCAAAGGCAAAAATGTTAAAGCGACAGCTTCTCCCAATGAAGCACGATGGAATATGTCAATGGCACGATAGGCGGAAAATGTATAAATAATCGAAAATAACAGCGAAATATAACGATTGTTTTTTATTTGTTTCATAGAAAAATAAGAAACGACCATTGTTAAAAAAGTGATAAAAAAATAGTAGATATTATAACCTAAAACAAGATTTCCCATCATTTTATAAAATAAAAAAGCTGGATAAAGAGTAAGCCATGGATAAAAAATATTCATCATTGTTCCATGATGATCGAAGTTATTGAAGTTTACTGGAGAACTCCATACATTATCTAGTCCTATGATTCGAGATAAATGAAAGTAAGTATCCTGATTGACACTATGATAGATTCCCTTAGACATGAATAGAGGGATGACGTAAGCAAAACTTAGAAATAACATAAAAATGATATCTATTATTTGGTTTTTGTTTTTTTTCATTTTTTTCTCCTATTTAAAAGTAATAAAAATTGATTCTTTTCTAGTATATCATACTAGTGCTATGAAAAATTTAACGCAAAGCTTATTAAAAAAAGACAATTCTAGTATACTGAAAATAGAATTAAAAAAGGAGAACAACAAATCTATGAAAATAAGTAAAAAAGCATTTCTTTTAGTAGTTCTTATCTTACTTAGTACTTTATATTCAGTAAATTTTATGAGAAATGCCCAAGAAATTTATACAACAGGTGATTTATCTTTTCATCTTTCACGAATCAAAGGGTTATCTTCTATTTTTGAAGGGCCAATCAACTATACAACATTTAACAATTATGGAGATGGACTGAACTATTTTTATCCTTTTCTTACAATAATTCCTGCAGTCGTTTTTTATGGAATTTCAAATAACTTAATATTAAGTTATGTTCTATATATTTGGTTATTAAATATTTGTACGATTCTGATTAGTTTTTATTATGGAGAAAAGTTTTTTAAAAAGATAGATGCTGCTTTTTTATTTAGTTGTTTATATACTTTTGCAACTTATCGAACAGTTGATATCTATTATCGATCCGCAATTGCAGAAGCAATCGCTCTTACGATTATCCCAGCTGTTTTATATTATGCTTATGGATTGATATTCAATAGAGAAAAAAAAGTCATCGCTTTATCTGTCAGTATAAGTCTACTTGTGTATACTCATGTCTTAACTACACTATTGTGTAGTGCATTGATTGCTTGTATGATTATAGTTCGTTTGTTTTTAAGCAAGCAAATAAAAAACGATATAAAATTTGTGGTCGTGAATTTAGTAAAGGCTGTTTTTTTGACTTGTGCATTAACTAGCTATTTTTGGTATCCTATGTTGCAGCAGATGAATTATCAAGAAATACACAGTCCCTTCAAAACAGATTTGCAGCTAGAAGCACTTTCTATTTCAGATAGTATCATTCAAGCGTTAAATAACGATATTACAACATACACTATGGGGTTATTAGGATTGGTTGCGTTGATTTTTCCTTTATTCATACTGAAAGAAATGGAGAAAAAAGAAAAAATCATCTATGTTGGCGTAGTTTCTACATGGGTATGCGTAACTAATTTATTTCCATGGTTTTTGTTTCAAAAAACACCGATAAGCTTGCTCCAGTTTCCTTGGCGTATCTTAGGTAACCAAATCTTTTTTTCTTCAATGATCATAACGCTTGTTTTTATGAAAAAGACTATGAATAAAAAATATTCATGGTTAATCATTGGCGCTACTGTGGTGTTTCTACTCGTCACGTCTATAGCAGCAAAAGAAAATTACGCAAAAGTTATCCAATCAAAACACGGTCATATTGTTATCAATGAAGAAACACTCCCACGTTATACAACATCAGATATGGGAGGATTATACGATTACGCCCCAACAGAAGCGATAAAAGAAAGGCCTCACTTAGAAAAACATGAAGTAAAAGTAGGAGAATCGTGGGAAAAAGGGAAGTATAAAGCTGCAGATAATAACATTACTTACACAGTGGCAAGCAACAAAAAGCAAAAAGTGACAGTACCAGTATATGCTTATTTAGGTGCACAGGTAAAAGTAAACGGTAAAGTCGTAAATGACTCTTATAAAAAACATGGCTTAGTGAATGTGGATGTAAATGCTGGAGAAAATAAGATAGAAATTACAACAAAATATACTCCAACTGCTCTCATGGCTTTATGGATCAGTATTCTGACTTATTGTTTAGTGGTGTATTCAAGTTTTAAACGATTTGCACCTAATAAGTTGAAAGATTCTCGATATGTGACTAAAAAGGAGATAAACAAGAAGAATGAAAATAAATAAAAAAGTAGTAATATTGAGTGGATTAATTATAGTTAGTAGTATATATTCTTTCATCTTTTTCAAAAATACACAGAGTATTTATACCACTGGAGATCTTTCTTTTCACTTATCTCGAATCAAGGGGTTATCGACTATTTTTACCAGTCCGATTAATTATGAGACATTCAATTATACTGGATATGGTGTAAATTATTTTTATCCCTTTCTGACTTTTTTTCCAGCTGTAATGTTATATTGGATGACAAAAAATTTGATTGTAAGCTATATTATTTACGTTTGGTTATTGAACTTGTGTACAACACTCGTAGCTTATCATTATGGCGAGCGGTTTTTAAAACAAAAAAAAGCGGCATTTTTATTTAGTTGTCTCTATATTTTCTCTGCTTATCGGACAGTAGACATCTACTATCGTTCCGCAATTGCCGAAGCTATCGCAATAACACTTGTTATCCCTGTATTATTTTATGCTTATCAAATCATCTCTGGAAAAGAAGAAAAGTATCCGTCTGTAAAGCTAGCATTGAGTATGAGTTTGCTAGTGTACAGCCATGTACTATCAACATTAATGAGTACAGCATTAATTATCATTTTTATTTTTATTCGTTTGGTTTCTAAAGGTTTCAAGAATGCAGATTTTATTGCTATATTTAAAAAATTATTTAGTGCGGCAGGAATGACATTGGTTCTGACGAGTGCTTTTTGGTATCCGATGTTTGAACAAATGCTCTACCAAAAAATCAACAAACCTAGCGTGACAAATTTATATGCTCATGCATCTAATGTGTTCGATAGTCTGACTGAAGCTATGAATAACGACTTAACTACTTACTCAATGGGACTAGTTGGTCTGTTATCTTTATGTATTCCCCTGATTTTATTTAAAAAATTAACAAACATAGAAAAAAAGATTTATTATGGTACGTGTTTGACTTGGCTAGCTACAACTAGTTTGGTGCCATGGTATCTTCTGCAAAATACGCCAGCCAAATTGTTACAATTTCCTTGGCGGATCTTAAGCTTGCAAATAATATTCTCTTCTCTGATATTAACGATGATATTTTTCAAAAATAGAAGATACAATAAGACAAGAGAACTATTTTATTTATTTATGACTGTTTTGTTATTAATCACTTTAACTGTTTCTAGTAAAAAAAATTTCAATCAAAAAATAATTTCTCAGCCGGGACATATTGTTGTAAACAAAGAAACAGTAGAGGCGTATACCACTAAAGGAATGGATTATTTTTTATATGATTATTCTCCTATCGCTTCATTGGAGAATAAGGAGCATATAATAAAACACGAAGCAAAGATTGGCAGTCAATGGGTAAACCTTCCTTATAAAACAACTGGTAGTTCTATCATATATAGAGTAACTAATGAGAAGAGCCAAGTAATCACACTTCCTGTATATGCTTATTTAGGAACGAATGTAGAAATAAATCATCAACCTGTAAAGGAGCAGGTGAATGCTAATGGATTGGTACAAATAAGCGGAGTCAAAGGAGTTGCTGATATTAAAGTAAGCACAAATTATACAGTAACGACTATTATTTCTTATCTTGTTACATTAACTGCATATTTATGTTTATTTTTTAAAATAGTTTTCCATAAAAGGTAAATTAACTTTTCATTTATAAAATAAATTGATTAAAAAGGAGAATCTGTCGATAAGGATTCTCTCTTTTTTATACGAAAAATCTGTAGGGGGATGAAGTAATCGCTTATTTCCTCACTTTATGATAAATTACAGCTAAAGTCACTAGCTTGTCTTCTTCGGAAAGGAGGAGAATCTATGGATGAGGAACAAATATTCATTCAAACACTTTATAATCTGATTTTGAATCCGAATACACGAGATTGGGAACGAAAAGTATTGATTCAGACAAAGAATGACACAAGAGAAAATATATCCGTTAAAGAACAGTTATCAAAACTAGAAGCAACACTACGTCCATTAGCTATCCGAATGAATCTGACGCCTGATGTAATGGACTTTTATTTATTGATTACGGAAGGATTTGATAAGGAGCAAAAATATGACTTTTCCAAGCATGCCATGCAAGATGCTGACTATCAAGAACGTGCAGTATTTGCAGGGGGATGTTTCTGGTGTATGGTCGAGCCGTTTGAATCGAAAAAAGGGATCCTATCTGTTTTGTCAGGATACACGGGCGGACATGTTGAAAAACCAAATTATGATCAAGTAAGTGGTGGTTACACAGGTCATGTGGAAGCTGTGGAGATCATTTATGACACAAGAGAAATAAGTTATAGCGAGTTGCTGACAATCTATTGGCAAATTACTGATCCCACAGATACATTTGGACAATTTCAAGATAGAGGGAAGCAATATCGTCCAGTGATTTTTTATCAAGACGAACGACAAAAAGAATTAGCGGAACAATCAAAACAGAAACTAGACAGTTCAGGAACTTTCCACCAACCAATCGTCACAAAAATCGAACCAGCCGGTACGTTTTGGCCAGCAGAAAACTATCATCAGCAATTTTACAAAAAACAACCGAAACGTTATAAAAAAATCCAGCAAGCACGTAATCAATTTCTGATCTATCAACGAGTAAAAAACAAATGGCAAAAAAATATACGAAAAAATCATTTTGAGTAACTCCTTTTCTTTAAAATGTAGTAAACTAAAAATAGAAAACAAGAAAGCGTTTTAAAAAGATTTGATGAGGAGGAGAAAAATTGTATATTGCAGATAGTGCACGTTATGAAAAAATGGAATATCGTAAATCCGGTCATTCAGGTTTGAAATTACCGATTTTATCTCTCGGATTATGGCAAAATTTTGGTGATTATGATCCTATCCATAATCAAAGAGAGATTTTAAGAGGCGCATTCGACATGGGAATTACCCATTTCGACCTTGCGAATAATTATGGAGGCCCTGCTGGAGCTGCAGAGAAAAACTTTGGGCGTATTTTTAGAGAAGATTTTCAAGCCTACCGTGATGAACTGATTATTTCTAGCAAAGCAGGTTATCATATGTGGGAAGGGCCATATGGGGAATGGGGCTCTCGTAAATCCATCATTTCAAGTTGTGACCAAAGTCTCCAAAGAATGGGGCTAGATTATGTTGACATCTTCTATCATCATCGCCCAGACCCTGATACACCTTTGGAAGAAACAGCAGAAGCTTTGATGCAACTTGTAAGACAAGGAAAAGCATTATATATTGGTATATCCAACTATAATGGAGAAGATACAAAAAAAATGACTGAAATTTTAAAAAGAAAGGAAGCACCGTTCATTATTCATCAGATGCGCTACAATATGTTTTCTCGTGCACTACTAGAAGACGATCTATCTCCAGTATTAGAAGAAGAAGGGCTAGGGGCAATCACGTTCAGTCCGCTTGCTCAAGGGTTGCTGACAAATCGTTATCTACATGGTATTCCTGAAGATTCTAGAGCACATCGTAAGGAAATACCATTCCTTTCAGAAGAACAAGTTGGATCAACTCTGGAAAAAATCAAAGCATTGCAAACAATCGCCGTATCACGAGGACAATCATTAGCGCAAATGGCCCTTGCATGGAATTTGCGACAAAAATCTGTTACAAGTGTACTGGTCGGAGCAAGTCGGTTAAGTCAGTTACAAGAAAGTGTTCGAATGATGGATAATTTAGATTTCTCACCAGAAGAAGAATTGAGAATCGACCAAATTCTAGAATAGAAACGATGTAATCAAACTTTTTATCCATATATTAAAAAAACAAAAGATGACATCAAGAATCGAATGAAGATCGTCTGTTATTGAACATCATATTTTTTGTCGTTCAAAATAAAAATGATCGAAGGCTAGGAGTGAATTTTATCCTAGTCTTTTTTATGGTAAATATCTTCTTCGTTTGTATGTCTATGAACGGATTAATCAATTTTGTATACAAAAAATCATCAGATGATTCAAACGTGTTATAATAATTACGAAAAAATACATCAGATGAAAAGGAGGTATGTGGTTTGGAAGAAAATAAAACCCTAGTAGAAGTAACTACTGACAAGATCCTTAGATATTTAAAGGAAATGCAGTTGCAAGTAGGAGATAAACTGCCGAATGAATATGAATTGTCCGATTATTTAGAGGTGGGGCGAAGCACGGTGCGAGAAGCTGTGCGGGCTCTAGCTTCCAGGAATATCCTTGAAGTTCGGCAAGGAGCGGGGACATTTGTCAGTGATAAGCGAGGGATTGCCAATGACCCACTCGGTTTTTCTTTGATTGAAGATCAGGATCGGATGATACGAGACTTATTTGAACTGAGATATTTATTGGAGCCTAAGATGGCAGGTTTGGCAGCGGAATATGCAACGAAGAATCAAATCGTCCAAATGAAAAAATTAACGCAAAAGATTGAAACTTCTTTTCGAGAAGGCACACAAGAACATGTTCAATTAGACATCGATTTTCATACGATGATTGCAGAAGCTAGCGGAAACGTAGCCTTGCTGCATATTATCCCAATCATTAATGAATCAATTGCTTTGTTTAATAAAAATTATGATATCCAGCATCTGAAAATCGAGACGATCGATATTCATACAGAGATCGTTCAGGCCATCGAAAGGCGGAATGCACTTGCTGCGTTTGATGCAATGACTGTCCATATGGCAATAAATCGGAGAGAATTGCAGAAAATAATAGGAGAAAAAGAAACTAATTGACAGTTCATCTGATGTATTTTATGATAAATACATCAGATGAATTTTTGTTTTATATTTGGTAAAAAAGAGGAGTAAATAGTTTCTGTTCATCGAAATGTAAGCGCTGACTAATAGACAAAAAGAGATGACGTCAAGGAGAAGAAGCAGGAATGAGGGGATCTGGAATGAGTTTTATGGATAAATTAGCCAATGTTTTAGGGAACGTGGCAACGAGAATCAATAATTTAAGGTATATCATGGTGATAAAAAACGCATTTGCTGCATTGATTCCGGTAATTATTACGGGTGCTTTTGGCACATTGTTTTCAGCAATGGTCTTTGACTCGGAAAATGGCTTAGCACAGATAAGTTTCTTGCGTTTTTTAGAAGAATTAAAGCCTATCGCATCTGCCATCAGCTATGTCACACTAAGTTTCTTGACCATCTATGCTGTTTTTCTGATAGGGATCGAATTAGCCAAGCTGAATAAAGTGGATGGTGTATTCCCTGGTATCATCGCAGTGATGTCTTATTTATCTGTTAATCCAACTGTTTATGAATTAGTGAATGAAAATCAGACTGTTATAGTAGAAAACGTATTGGCTAAACAATATACAGACACGAAAGGGTTATTTTTGGGAATGTTGGTCTCCATCCTTTCTATTGAACTTTATTGCTGGTTGAGGAAACAGAAGAAACTACAGCTGAGAATGCCTGATACCGTGCCAACGAATGTTTCTGCTAGTTTTTCTGCTTTATTCCCGACGATTCTGACTGTATCGGGTATCGCGGCTGCGGGATTTATCATCAAAGAACTTACAGGAATGTACCTTTATGATATCATTTACAATGTCGTACAACGCCCATTAGAAGGTGTCGTACAAGGGTTACCGGGTATTTTGCTATTGATGTTTATTGCGCAAGTCTTTTGGGTGATTGGTATCCATGGAAATCAAATGGTGAAGCCGATACGGGAACCGTTGCTTTTAGCGGCAATTGCTGTAAATACGGAAGCTTTTGAAGCTGGAAAAGAAGTACCGAACATTATTACTATGCCATTTTGGGATATGTATATGAGTATGGGCGGGTCTGGAGTCACGATCGGTTTACTGATTGCAGTATTGTTAGTTGGAAAACGGGAAGATATGAAACAAATCACCAAGTTATCCCTTGCTCCTGGGATCTTCAACATCAATGAACCAGTTATTTTTGGTATGCCGATCATGCTGAATCCAATTTTAGCTATTCCGTTTATCTTAACGCCTCTTATCACAGGAACGATTGGTTATTTTGCAACCGCTTTAGGGTTTGCGGCGAAAGCAGTTGTAATGGTCCCTTGGCCAATGCCGCCGATCGTCAATGCTTATCTGGCAACAGCAGGAAATATCGGTGCAGTTATTACGCAACTTGTTTGTATTATTGTTTCTATTTTGATCTATCTGCCATTTGTAAAAGTAGCAAATCGTGTGGAAAATGATGGGATCTAAAAACAGGAGGAAATCATGAAAATTACTATTCCAAAAAATTTTATTCTTGGTGCTGCATCTTCTGCTTGGCAAACGGAAGGTTGGAAAGGAAAAAAAGAAGGACAGGATTCATTTATAGATAGCTGGTATAAAAATGAACATTTTGTTTGGCATAATGGGTATGGCCCAGCCGTAGCAACTAATTTTATGGAACAATACCAGCAGGATGTGGATCTGATGAAATCCATCCATCTGACACATTATCGGACTTCTATCAATTGGGCTCGTTTTTTTACTGATTATGAGAACTGTATAGTAGATGAAGAATATGCTCAGCATATAAGTGAAATGATCGACTCTTTGATCGAAGCAGACGTAGAACCGATGATTTGTTTGGAACATTATGAAGTCCCAGCTTTTCTTTTGGAAAAATATGATGGCTGGTCTTCAAGAAAAGTAGTTGATTTTTATGCTAAGTATGCTCAAATTGCCTTTGATCGTTACGGTGATAGGGTAAAAAACTGGTTTACATTCAACGAACCAATCGTTCCCCAAACGCGTTGCTATTTGGATGCTGTTCGCTGGCCGCATGAACAAAACACAAAAAAGTGGATGATGTGGAATTATCATAAAGTTTTAGCAACGGCTAAAGCAGTAGAGATTTACCGCAGCGGAAATTATGGTGGAAGGATTGGCTGTATTTTAAATCCTGAAATGGTCTATGCTCGATCCAATTCTCCAGAAGACCAAAAAGCTGCTTATATGTATGATTTGTTTTATAATCGAGTATTTTTTGATCCGATGGTAAAAGGGTACTACACAGAAGAGTTCCTGGAGTTGTGTCAAAAACAATCGATTTATTTCGATCCTGCAACAGAGGATTTAGAAACGATTCAGCATCATACAGTAGATTTCCTTGGAATCAATCAATATTATCCTAAACGCGTTCGCGCCCCTCGTTATCAATGGAATGAAGAGACACCTTTCCATCCAGAACGATATTATGAAGTCTTTGATTTACCTGGGAAGAAAATGAATAATTCCAGGGGATGGGAAATCTATCCGAAAATCATGTATGATATAGCCATGTATCTAAAAGAAAATTATCATAATATCCCTTGGCTGATAACAGAAAACGGTATGGGAAGAGAATATGAAGAACAGTATATGGATGAGAAAGGAATCGTGCAAGATGATTACCGTATCGAATTTATCGGACAGCATTTGCGTTATTTGATCAAAGCAACAGAAGAAGGCGCAAATTGCGAAGGCTATATGTTATGGGCATTCACTGACTGTGTGTCACCAATGAATGCATTTAAGAATCGATATGGATTAGTTCGAATCGAATTGAACGATGAACGAAGCAGAACATTGAAAAAATCTGCTTCGTGGTATCAGACTTTGATTGATAAGAGAGAATTGGATTTGCCTGACGAAATCTATAAATAAATAGAAGTTTTTTGTAGATGTTCATTGTATTTACTGGTTATTTGAAATAAAAGAGGTTGTGAATCCAGCGTTTTGAGCTAATACCCAGGGTCAGCTGATTGAACACCGTTTATTGAGAGGTTGTGAAAAAGCTGTCCTGCATCAAGTAATAAGAACAGCAAAGTAAAAACAACATCTTATGTTTTTAACTTGGTTGGACTTATTACCGCAGATGCAAGCTTTTGAATACCGTTTATTCGAAAGAAGTTGTGACAAGTTTTGTGTCACAACTTTTTTTGTGCACGTTAAAAGAAAAAAGGTAATAAAAATTAATTTGTGTGTTTAGTGTGCGCTTTCTTTTTTAGTGTGTATGCAACTTGGTATAGACCTTAAATGTGATGATATCAACTTTTTAAAGCGCTTTTAAAGTTGGCACGCTACTTGCTTATATACAAGTGTAAGTATAGAAAGGAACGTGTTTAAAATGGAAAAGAAAACAATCATGCTTGTATGTTCAGCTGGAATGAGTACAAGTCTCCTAGTCACAAAAATGCAAAAGGCAGCAGAAGCAAAAGGAATGGAAGCAGACATCTTTGCTGTATCTGCTTCAGATGCGGATAATCAACTAGAATCTAAAAATGTAGACGTTTTACTTTTAGGACCGCAAGTACGCTTTATGCAAAATCAATTTGCTGAAAAGCTAGCACCTAAAGGCATTCCTTTAGATGTAATCAATATGGCTGACTATGGCATGATGAATGGTGAAAAAGTACTCGACCAAGCAGAAAAACTAATAAACAAATAATAAAAATTATCGGAGGATACAATAAATGGAAGATCAAAAAAATCTGGAAGCCATCATGGGTCTGATCATGTTTGGCGGAAATGCAAAAAGCGATGCAATGGAAGCGATTGCTGCTGCGAAAAAAGGTGATTTCACTTTAGCAGATGAAAAAATCAAAGATGCAGAGGAATCTTTAGTCCAAGCACATCACTCTCAAACAGAGATGCTGACACAAGAAGCACAAGGAAATCACGTTGAAGTCACGCTTTTGACGGTCCACAGTCAAGATCATCTGATGACATCTATAGCTTTTACAGATTTAGCAAAAGAGATCATTGATCTGTATCGTCGATTGAACGCGTAATCTACAGTAAAGAAAAGAGGGAAGATTTATGGATAAATTTGTTGCATTTATGGAGAAACATTTTATACCTGTAGCATCAAAAATTGGTGCACAACGGCATTTAGTTGCGATTCGGGACTCATTTATGGTGAGTATGCCGTTAATGATCTTAGGAGCATTAGCAGTAATGATCAATAACTTACCGATTCCCGGGTTCCAAGAATTGATGAACTCAATTTTTGGTGGTGAATCATGGAAAGGATTCGGGGCTGCTGCTTGGAACGGTACATTTGCCATTCTTTCTGTCTTGATTGCTTTCTTGCTTGCTTATCATTTAGCTAATGGCTACCGAAAAGACGGTGTTTCCGCAGGTGTTATTTCTTTAGGCTCTTTCTTCGCTTTAGGCGGAGCATTAGGTATGAGCTCAAACGGTTTGTTTATTGCTATTATTGTTGGGATTATTTCAACAGAAATCTTTGTACGTTTAAGCGGAAATGAAAAATTGATCATCAAAATGCCTGATGGTGTGCCACCGGCAGTTGCAAAAGCATTTGCTTCATTACTACCAGCAATGATCACTATCTCTGCGTTTGCTTTAGTTGCTGCAATTTTTGCTGCATTCGGTGTTGATGATATCGTAGGTTCTTTCTATACAGTGGTCCAAGAACCATTTATGGGACTTGCAAACTCTTATCCATCTGCCTTACTGCTTGCATTTATCACACCATTCTTATGGTTCTTTGGTTTACACGGAGCGAATATGGTCGATCCTTTGATGCAAACAATCAATGCGCCAGCCATTGAAGCAAACGTTAATGCAATCGCAGCTGGACATAGCGCACCGTTTATCGTGAACAAACCTTTCTTTGACAGCTTTGTCAACTTAGGAGGAACAGGTGCAACTTTAGGTTTACTGTTAGCTATTTATTTAGTAGGACGTAAAAACAAACCATATATGGTTGTAACAAACTTGTCGATTGCGCCAGGTGTCTTCAATATTAATGAACCAACGATGTTTGGGTTACCTATCGTGTTGAACCCGATCATGTTCATTCCATTTATTTTGACACCAATGGTCTTAGTTAGTGTTGCTTACTTTGCGACTTCTACAGGTTTAGTGCCAGCAGCTACCGTTATGCCTCCATGGGTAACTCCACCAATTATTGGCGGTGTATTGGCAACAAAAAGTATTGCAGGTGGTGTACTAGCCGCTGTCAATTTGGTTCTTTCTATTTTGATCTATCTACCGTTCGTCAAGGTAGCTACGATCCAAGAAAGAAGAAAAGAAGCTTTAGATGCTTGATTAATCAAAAAACGGAGAACAAGTGATTGTTTTTCGTTTTTTTTTACATCACTATTGTTGTCATTGCTAATTTTCATAAAGACTTGTATAATTTTTGTAAACGTTTTATTTTAGTCGGAGGTTTAAACATTGGTTACATATAACTGGATCAAATTAAGAGAACACCCAGAATTAGTAAAACAAAGCGCGAATTGGTTTTCATCAAAATGGGGAGTTCCTGCTGTTGTGTATGAGGAAAGTATTCGTACTGGAATCGCTAATAAGGAAAGTATTCCTCAATGGTATGTGGTCTTAGATGAAAAAGAAACCATCGTCGGAGGAGCGGGCGTCATTGAAAACGACTTCCATAACCGCCCTGATTTGACACCAAATCTTTGTGCCCTGTTTGTTGAACCGGAAAAGCGTAAGCAGGGGGTAGCCAAGCGGATATTAGCGGAAATCAGAAAAGAAATGCATCAACTTGGGTACGAAAAACTTTACTTAATTACAGATCATACCACGTTTTATGAACGATACGAGTGGACATTTTTGACAATGGTCAAGGAAGAAAGTGGGACGACCGCTCGTCTGTATCAAAGTGATACGATAGGGTGAAAAAAGAGGCATGAGATTTGAAAAATTCTCATGCCTCTTTTTTTTTGCTTGTTCTCTTCATTGCTTTTTTTTCGTCGTAAATAAAAATGTTCCTTACGATTCTGAGAATAGGACGAATCGTCAAGAAAATAGCACCAGCCAAATAAAAATAGGTGCCATATCGATCGGGGATTTTAGTTAAGGAAGCAAGGCTTCCAAAAATATAGAAAATCCCGGTTAATAAATCGACAGCCAGTGAGATCAATGTGTAACGATTTTGGAAATAGAAGCGGAAGCGACGTCCTCGTATTTCGATATCTTCTTCTTTTCCTATTTCGATCTCATGGGTATTTCGTTTGATTTTGGGCATAAAGAAAATCACCTGTATTTTTTACTGAATTCAAGGTTTCAAAACAACTTTTATATTTTTATCTTCTTTTTTGTCAAAGATCTCATATGCTTGTGCTGCTTCTGATAGTGGCAGCGAATGAGTAATGATTTGTGTAGGATCGAATAGTCCTTCTGCAATCATTTCGTAAATTTTTGGCATTAGATGGATAATTGGTGCCTGTCCATGCTTGACAGCGATATCCCGCATAAAAAATTCTTGCAGCGGGTAAGAAGAAGCTGGAGTCATATAAACACCAGTTACTTGGACTGTTCCAAATTTTTTGACAGCTTGCGATGCCATCTGTAATGGAGAGATTGTGCCGCTTTGTAAGCTTACTAAATTTTTCGCTTTTTCTTTGACAGGCTCTAATCCGTCCATTCCTACACAATCGATAATGACATCTGCGCCACCTTTAGCCAGTTCATACAATTCTGTTCCAGCTTGTGCCGTGTCTTCTAAGAAATAAGTTTCAACCCCATTGTAATTAGCCGCTTTATCTAGACGGTGCTGTACTGGATCTACTGCGATTACGCGCTCTGCTCCAGCCATAACAGCGAATTTTTGAGCGAATAGACCGACTGGACCAGAACCTAGAATCACAACTGTATCGCCTTTTTTTACTCCTGCGTTTTCAACGCTCCAATAAGCTGTGGGCAAAATATCTGATAGAAATAAAACTTTTTCATCAGGAAGATCATTATCTGGTACAACAAATGAAGTAGAGTCTGCATAAGGAACTCTTAGATATTCCGCTTGACCACCCCAATGATTACCGTTCAACTTGCCAAATCCGAAAAGTCCGCCATATAACTGATCTGGATTTGATTCATCACATTGGCTTTCCATGTGATTCAGGCAGAAATGACAATGACCACAACTAATATTAAAAGGGATAACCACACGTTGCCCTTTTTTCAATGTTTGAACTTGAGATCCCACTTCTTCAACGATTCCCATTGGTTCGTGTCCTACAACATACCCTTTTTCCAAAACTGCTTCACCATGATGGTAAAGATGCAGATCGGAGCCGCAAATGGCTGTTGCTGTGATACGGATGATTGCATCTGTTGGTTCTAATATTTTTGGATCATCTACGTTTCTGATTTCCATTTTCTGTTTTCCTTGCCAAGTGACTGCTTTCATTGGAGATGCTCCTTTCAGATTCATAAAATTGTCTGCATTATTAGTACTACAGATAATTTCATTTTAAAGGAGATCTTACCTTTTTGATAATGAAACGCTTTTTTTCTTAAATGAAACATTCTATAGTCTTATGTATTTGTGTTCGGAGAGGTGTGTTTCCGATTTTTTAGTGTAATGGTAATCATTGAAATAGTTGTATCCGTTAGATGATGTTGGATTGGCAAGAGAGTAAACGTTGAAAAAATGGTTGTTTTCAAAAAGAAACAGACATAAATAAAAAGAGGTTATGACAGAAGGGATCAGTTTCTCGGTATTAAGTCAAATTTATGCAAAAACGTGAGGAACCATTTTCACAAAATTTTTCTTCATACTCGAAACTAAACGCCTTTTTCATAACCTCTTGGTAAACGGTGTTCAAAAGCTTGCATCTGCGGTAATAAGTCCAACCAAGTCAAAAACATAAGAAGCTGTTTTAGCTTGGGTGTTCTTATTACTTGATGCAGGGCAGCTTTTTCACAACCTCTTGGTAAACGGTGTTCAAAAGCTTGCATCTGCGGTAATAAGTCTAACCAAGTCAAAAACATAAGAAGCTGTTTTAGCTTGGCTACTCTTATTACTTGATGCAGGGCAGCTTTTTCATAACCTCTTGGTAAACGGTGTTCAAAAGCTTGCATCTGCGGTAATAAGTCCAACCAAGTCAAAAACATAAGAAGCTGTTTTAGCTTGGGTGTTCTTATTACTTGATGCAGGACAGCTTTTTCACAACCTCTTGGTTATTCAAACATTTTTTTTGCGGCACGAGCTAGAGTAGGAATATCTTTGTCGTAACGCGGTGTTTTGACAAGACGGGACATAGGAATACCCGCAAAATGGAAAGCAGCGATTTCTCCAGAACGTACAGCACTTTGTTCAGTAAAGATCATCTGATAAGGCTGCTCGACAAATTCTCCTGTAAAGGCCAGATTGGTCGAATGTTTAGGAATGACTTTTGGTCGATCGCTTTTGGCACGATTATTGAACAACGCGGAAGCATAAGGCATATAGACAGGGATATTATTTATTACGCTGTCGAAAATTTCTGTTTCTTTTTCACGAATATTCACTGGTCCAGGATCTACTTTTGAAAGTTGTCCAATCAGTTCTTCTAGCATTTCTTTTCCATTCATTTTAATATACTGTTTATCCACAAATTCGCCACGTCGTCTTGGATAAAGGAAATAACCCCAAATAACTGTTTCATTTGGTTTCTGAGACGTAAAATGCGGTTGATGATGCACGACGATAGACATATTGACATCTTTTTGGCCTAACGGCGTGATCGGTGTGGTTGAAATAAATGAATTCAAGGCATTTCCTGGTTCTTGAGTCGTGATACGGGTGATTTCATTCAACAACAAATGGTTTTTCGTCGTCAGGGTAAAGCTGACCCATTCGCTTGCATCTCGATCAGCAAAGAATTTGTCAGGATTTCCCAAGTTGTAGAAACGTTCACTGGCTTTTTTCCAGAGACTAGAAGCTGCACCATAATCCATATTTTCTACAGCTGGTATTTCGTAATCTCCTAAAGTAGCTGAATCTGTAATGGACCCATTAGTGAAAATAACTGCTGTATCTTCATCGACCACAACGTGTTCTTCTTCTTGAGTCAGTGTATTGGTCATTTTCAAACCAGTCACAGTGATTTCATCTTGCATCGGTGTTTCTTTGAATTCCCAGTCAGTGACACGGCGGTTCAAAATGATTTTGCATCCTTGTTCTTTCAAGTACTCGATCAAAGGAAGCATAATACTTTCGTATTGATTGTAACGTGTTCGATTGACGCCCACTAGATGTTCGATTTGAGTGAATTCATAAATCATTTGATGCATATAGCGACGCAATTCTTGAGCAGAACTACGTGTTCTGAAAGCAAATGTTGTTTCCCACATAAACCAGAAGTTTGTTTCAAAAAAGTGTGGATCATCTTTGAAATATTCTTCGATAGTGATATTGTCTAGTTTTTCTTCTTCTGAATCAGGCATAGCAATCAGTTTAGTCAGAAGAATACGGTCTTTATTATTGAATCCCAGTTTTCCGCCATCAATGATTCCTTTGCCACCTTCCATCAAACGTGCTTTGTCAAAGGTTCGGTGTTTTGCATCAAAATCTCTCGTATCTTCTTCAGCAGTCATCCCTGGCTCAGTAACAGAAGGTATTCGACTTAACAGATCCATCAAATCTACATAGGTACGGTAATTAAGCATGCGACCGCCTCGAGCAATATAGCCTTTTTGGTTTTCTAATGGATGGTTTTTATTCCAATATTCATCCACTACAGTGTCGGTCGGTGCACCATCATTTGAACCGTGATCATCCAATGAATAAAAGGTGATCTGATCCCCTTTCCATTTGCCTTCTTGAATCAAATAAACAGCCGCTGCCATATTGGCAATACCGGCACCAATCATTATTGCTTTACTTTTTCTCATTGTGATTCCTCCAATGTCTTCCAAGTATGTCCGTAGTGATTCAACGAAATAGGATGCTAGATTGATTCGAATTCATCATATAAATGACTGTCATCTTCGAATAGTCCTGTCTTTTTTCCTAGATATGCAGCGCCAAGGGCAAGCAAACCTAAACCGATGCCGACTTTGATTAATTTTTTACTCATGAAAAACGCCTCCTTGTTTTCTCTTTCTATATCCAAGGATAGTTCGTTTTTATTAGAATGCCAAATGATAGGACGAGAAGAAAAAGGAAATTTTGACAAAAAAGAAGAAGTGTCTGATTTTCCTGTAAATAAAAATAGGGTAGGTAAGAAGAAAAGATTTGAGGAGGTGTATGGTTCTATTTTTAGAAATTTGGGTACAAAAAAAGCACCGAGACAGTGCTTCTTTGAAAAGCTGATGACGGACTAAGCCTTATTTTAACTTGCTACGTTGTTTTGGATACTTCCACGATTTATGGATGGAGGGAGAAAAATGGGAGAGTGAAAAAGAAAAATTTAAGCGAACCGTTATCATTAGAACAACTTTTAAATAGACGAACAAGGTAACTTTCTTTTACAATAAAAGAATAGGAACAAATTAAAAGAAAGTAGGTAGCGTATATGTTTCGCTCAAATTTAATTGAATTTCTAGAATGGATCATTGCTATTTTAAATATTTGTTCTATCGGTATCTTAATTGTCGGGATCGTTCTTGTTCTATTCAAACTTTTTGATTGGTCTCATGTCAAGAAAAACTATGCAGAACGTAATACTCGTAATGCAGATACAAGAAAACTGCTAGCAAGTTATATTTTGTTAAGCTTGGAAGTACTAGTCGTTGCTGATATCATCGAGTCAGTTATCAAGCCGACTTGGACAGATATTTTGAAGCTTGCACTTATTATTATCATTCGAACAGTCATTTCTTATTTCTTGAATCAGGAAATAGAAGACAAAGAAAAACAAAGAAGAGGAGAGGTAGGATGACGACAGAGTTGATGCAGTTTCTTCTTCCATATTTTGAAAAACTTGTACTGGGACTTGATATCTTTGCTATCTGTTTATTGGTTTGGGGTGTTTGTCTATCAATCAAGGATTTTTTGAAATATTTATTTGTCCATACAAAAGTGCAAAGCGACCGAGTCAGCGAGAACAATGCTATTAAAAAGATGTTGGGAGGCTATATACTTCTAAGTTTGGAAATTCTTGTTTCAGCTGGGATCATCGAATCGATTATCAAACCTACCTTGCAGGATATTTTCCAACTAGCGGCGTTGGTAGTTATCCGAACCATCATTTCTTATTTTTTAAATAAAGAGATCGGACCCGTAGATGTCCAAAATAAGTGAGGTTGTGAGCCTGACGTGTATCAAGAGATTGTTACAGAAATGGGCATCTTCAACAAATAAGAGGCTGTGACATGATCTTTGTCACAGCCCCTTATTTGTTTTGCACAGCTGAAATGATAGCTCGATCGATCGTATTGATCGAAATAGGAATAATATTTTCATATTGGACCGCATCTGGTGTATATAATGTACGTTCACATAATACCCGGTTTGAGGACTGCTGCGCATACTTCTTTATATCAGATATACTTGAATAAATTGTTGGTGCAACTTGAAAATCGAAAGTAGTTACAGCTTCCAAGGCTTCCCGATAAATCAGATAATGAACATCCGAATTTGTGACGATATAGATAGTCAGATGTTCTTTTGTCAGACGGAGAATTCCGCTCAATTCGATCACAAAAGCCCGCATGCAATTAGGATTCAACCGTAGATCATAAGGTAACTGGCTGGACCAGCTGGAAAAAATTGTCTGGACTTCTTTATATAAATTTGTCTGTTCCTCATTTAAAAGATAAAATTTTTCTGGCATGAATAATTGATAGTTATCCCAAGCCGAACGCATCAGATGAATCAGCGCACGTTCGAATGGTTGGTTTCCGAATAATTCTTGATTGAAGTGAGATTCAAAGGTAGCAACTAGTTCTTTTATTTCGGGAGTATTGTCAATAAACACTTGGTGTAGCTGTTGAAAGTCTTCCGCAATCAACTGATAAGAATGGAAACCATAATTACAAAGATTGAATAGTGTCAAAATAAAGGCGAATTCTTCTTTTTTATAATAGGTTTGGAAATCAGTGTTTTCCCATGCTGATTCGACATAATTGTAAATAGGACGTTTTTTGATTTCTTCGATAAATTTTGAATCTATTGTCACAGCACACACTTGCTGGCGTAGGAAACTGATAGCAAAACCAATCGATAAGATTTCTTTATTTTCTTTATCATAAAATCTACCACTATTTTCCGTTACGGATTCAATGAAACGATCGGCACGTTCAAAAAACGATTCAGGTAGCTCCCAAGAATTAAAACCGCCTAAACGATACGACACATTAAGAAGCAGCAGACGTCTTTCCATTTCAGTGAATCGAGGGGAGTAGCGGTCGATTTCGATCCCGCAGTCATTAAAATAAGCTAATACTTGTTTTTTTAATGAATAAGCTTTGCTGACAGAGATGAATTCACATTCAGTTAATTGAAGATAATCAGGTTCATCTTCTTCCAAATAAAGCAGACAAGTTTTTAAAAACAACGAATTTTGAGACAATTGCTGCATGATCTTGCATCGAGGTATATGTTCTGAAAAATATAAAGTGTAACGGTCCTTTTCCCGATGTGTATAAGCAATCTGTTCTTCAAATTCTTTTTTTATGTTATTGATATCATTGAGCAAAGTGGTTTTGCAAACATGCAGGAGATCGGAGAGCTTTTCTAGATTGACTTCTTTATTTACATAGAATTGCCCACATAAAAACAGCTGTCTTAAAATATTTTTCTCAATATATTCTTCAATCATAGTAGAGCCTCCGCCTTGTATTTTTTTGCACAATATGGGAAATATTATGACATGTTTTCTTTTTGAAATCATCAGTTAATTTCTGAAAAAGCATATAAATGCCGTTAAAAAAGGTTTTTTATGTTATAAAATTTGGAAAACAGATAATTCTATTAAAAAATAAATTGTGAATTTTTAACAATATAAAAAAATAAAAATATGTTTAGTGAATGAAGGACAGTCATTTTATTTGTTTGTTCGTTTTTTTTAGGTTATCTATTTTAGAAGACTGGTTTATTGAAAAATTGTTCGTTTTTTTGCGTTGAATTATCAGAAAAATCCGACTTTATTTATTTTTGTTTGTAAAAATCTACGTGGATTTGATGTTATAAAAAAAAATTTCTCATTTTTGGCGCTATAGTGAAGAGGTGTTACAGATAAACACATGTATCTGCGAGACATTGACCAACAAAATATGGAGGGAAGAAAAATGAAAGATATGGATATCAAGGCCGTCTTTATAGGCGACAAAGCTGAAAATGGACCAGTTTATAAAATGTTGTTGAACAAGATGGTAGATGAACATCTTGGATGGAGAGAAAATTATATTCCTTCAGATATGCCTGCAATTAGCGAAGGAGATAAGCTCACTCCAGATTATCTAGCCACCCGCGACCATATGATAGAGGTCTTGGATGAAGTCAGTCAGCGATTACGCGCAGGATCGATCCCATGGCATTCAGCAGGCCGTTACTGGGGACAAATGAATGCTGAAACATTGATGCCTGCTTTATTAGCTTACAACTATGCGATGCTGTGGAACCCAAATAATGTTGCATTGGAATCTTCTATGGCAACTTCGCAAATGGAAGCAGAAGTAGGACAGGATTTTGCTTCATTATTCAATATGACAGACGGATGGGGACACATTGCAGCAGATGGTTCTATTGCTAATCTTGAAGGATTATGGTACGCCCGCTGCATCAAATCGATTCCTTTAGCTGTCAAGGAAGTGCTGCCTGAAAAAGTGAAAAAAATGTCTGAGTGGGAACTTTTGAATTTATCTGTTGAAGAAATTTTGGAAATGACCGAAAGCTTTACGGACGAAGAAATGGATGAGGTCAAAGCAGCTTCTTCCCGTAGCGGAAAAAATATCCAAAGATTAGGGAAATGGCTGGTCCCTCAAACAAAACACTATTCTTGGATGAAGGCGTTAGATATTTGCGGAGTCGGCTTAGATCAGATGGTTGCTATCCCAGTTCAAGAGGATTATCGAATGGATATTAATGCTTTGGAAAAAACAATTCGTGAATTAGCTGAACAAAAAATCCCAATTCTAGGTGTGGTTGCTGTCGTAGGAACGACAGAAGAAGGTCAAGTAGACAGTGTAGATAAAATCGTCCAATTAAGAGAAAGGTTAAAAGATGAAGGGATCTATTTCTATTTACATGTTGATGCCGCATATGGCGGCTATGCGCGTTCACTGTTTCTAAACGAAGCAGGAGAATTTGTGCCGTATGCTTCCTTAGCTGAATTCTTTGAAGAACATCATGTTTTCCACCACTGCGTAACGATTGACAAAGAGGTATATGAAGGGTTCAGAGCTATTTCAGAAGCGGATTCTGTCACGATAGATCCTCATAAGATGGGCTATGTCCCTTATGCTGCTGGAGGAATCGTAATCAAACATAAAAATATGAGAAATATCATTTCTTATTTCGCGCCATATGTGTTTGAAAAATCAGTAAAGGCTCCAGATATGTTAGGAGCTTATATTTTGGAAGGATCAAAAGCTGGAGCAACCGCCGCCGCAGTCTGGACAGCACATCGTGTATTGCCATTGAATGTGACCGGATATGGTCAATTGATTGGGGCTTCAATCGAGGCAGCTCAAAGATTCAGAGAATTTCTCGATCATCTGACTTTTACTGTTAAAGGAAAAACAATCGAAGTCTATCCATTGAATCATCCTGATTTTAATATGGTCAATTGGGTATTCAAAGAACAAGGCTGTACAGATTTGAACGCTATCAATGAATTAAATGAAAAAATGTTCGATCGGTCTTCTTATATGGATGGCGATGTTTATGGTGAACGGTTTATTACTTCTCATACTACATTTACACAAGAAGATTACGGTGATTCTCCGATTCGTTTTGTTGAAAGAATGGGTCTAACGAAAGAAGAATGGAAAAAAGAACAGAAAATCACTCTGCTACGTGCGGCTATCATGACTCCTTATTTGAATGATGATCGAATTTTCAATTTTTATACAAAAAAAATCGCCAAAGCAATGGAAAAGAAACTAAACGAAATCATCCAATAGAACTGATTTTTGTGTGAAAGAATAACAAGAGACATATGGAGAACAGACAATTATTTGCTTCATCAAAACAATTGTATTTCCCCCTGTTTTTCATATATTCCTCGCCAAGATATTCTTTTTTATAAAACGTTCTATAAGTTGGATCGTTCGTTTCATGTATCAAACCCAGTTCACTAAGATCGTTCAATGGATGTTTCGGTGATACTGGGTTTTGTACTGAATCGATGAAACCTTGTCATTTCTGTTCTTGAACAAAAATAAAAGAAAACAAAAACATATGTCGCTATTGAAAGAAGGAATAAAGATGAAAGATACTGGTTCATCAAAGCAAATCACGACCATGACCTTTATCGGAATGACCTGCGCCCTTGTAGCAAGTGTACGAAATATTCCAGATGTAGCAGCAACGAGCTGGACGATGATTTTTTACATGCTGGTTGCAGTATTATTGTACGCTTTTCCAATCTCATTGATCTCTGGTGAATTTGCTGGAATGTTTCCCCAAAAAGGTGGTCCAGAACTTTGGGTATCGAATGCTCTAGGAAAAAAATGGGGGTTCGTTGTCTCATGGCTGTTATGGGTCCAAATGTTTCCTGGGATGGTGATGGTCGCTTCAGCACTCGCTCCGTTGTTTGGTAATATTATCGATAATGTGCCGCTTGGTTTGAACAGCAAATTTACATTAGTTGTCATTTTAGTCGTTTATTGGATCATCACTTTTTTGAATTTGAAATTTGATATGGCAAAAATCGGCGGAAAAGTCGGTGTTTGGTTAGGATTGTACGTGCCTTTGACGATGATGCTCTTATTAGGGTTTGCTGCGTGGATCAAAGTTGGGATCGTACCAACCGGAACATTAGGCAGTTTTTCATGGGACAAATTAATACCAGATACTACGACTGCATCCTCATTTGTTTATTTTGCGCCGATCATGTTTATTTTTACTGGTATCGAAATGTCCTCTGTGTATATCACTCGATTGGAAAATCCAGTTAAAACGTATATTCGCGGAGTATTTGCCGCGTTAATTTTTATATTTTTCGTCAATATTTTGAATGCTTTAGTTGTAGCAAATGTCGTACCAAAAGGACAAATGGAATTGAATAATATCGCGCAATCTATTTCGATTTATTGCCAAATTCTTGGTTTGCCACATCTTATTGTGAATCTGTTTAGTTTACTTGTCTTCATTGGTGTAGCAGTCCAATTATCTGCTTGGGCCTCAGGACCAGCAAAGACAGTGACAGAAAGTGCTAGAAAAGGTGCGTATCCACCAAAATTCAATTTTTGGAAGACGAATCAATTTGACGTATCCAAATCCGTTATTTTGACTCAGTCTGTCATTATCTCAATCTTTGCACTTTTTTATTTGCTGATTCCTGGCGTCAATCAAGCATTTTTGATGCTCGTAAATTCAACTACTGTTATCTACTGTATCGTCTATGTCATCATGGGGATCGCAGTTTTGAGATTGCGTTATACACATGCAAAGTTGAATCGACCATTTAGAATTGGAAAAAAAGAGAAAAAGAGCAATCTTGGAGTTTGGACTGTCGTTATTGTTTTATTTGCGGCAATCGGATTTTCTGTCGGACTGACGATGAAAGCTGGAACATGGATCAATCTAATTGCAGTCACAGCCATCAGTGTCATTTTGTTTGTAGTACCACTCTGTATTGAAAAAATAAAGAAACCTTCTTGGGAACAGGAAGTCGCCATGCTGCTTGAAAAAGAAAAAGGTGAACTTGATGGAAAAACCGGCAATGAAACGGACTCTAACTAATCGAAATATCCAGTTAATCGCATTAGGTGGCGCAATTGGAACAGGATTATTTTTAGGTTCAGCAAAGGCAATTGCATCAGCAGGGCCAGCTGTTATTCTCGTTTATTTGATATGCGGTTTGGCTATTTATGGTTTGATGCGGGCCATGGGTGATTTATTTTTAGCAAATAGTACATTTAACTCTATCAGTGATTTCGTTGACTATTATTTAGGCAAAAAGTGGGCATTTTTTGTCAATTGGACTTATTGGCTTTGCTGGCTTGGAGCTGGACTTGCGGAATTAACAGCAATAGGATTGTATATCCATTTCTGGTTTGTACATGTACCAGCTTTGATAAGCGGAGGTAGCGCACTAATGATCTTAATGGCAGTCAACCTTGTTGCAGTCAAGTGGTTTGGTGAATTGGAATCTTTTTTCTCAATCATCAAGATCTTGGGGATTTTCCTTTTTATCTTATTGGGTATAGGATTGAGTGTCTCAGATTTTCATACCCAGTCTATCGGAATCAAAGAAAATTTTGGACAGATCGATGAATTACTACCGTTTGGCTTTGCTGGAATGGTAGTCTCATTTCCTATGGTTTTATTCAGTTTTGCTGGAATTGAAATGATCGGCTTAACCGTTGGCGAGACAAGTGATCCGCAAAAGAATTTGAAAAAAGCAATCAACTGTCTGCCTTGGCGTATTCTCTTTTTCTATATAGGAACGATTTTGTCGATTTTATTTGTTGTTCCATGGCATTGTTTAGATTTAAAAGAAAGTCCTTTAGTGACTATGCTGCAAGTGATCCATTGCCAAGGCGGAGCAGCAATTGTCAATCTAATGATTTTGGTTGCTTCTTTGTCCTCAGCAAATAGTGCAGTCTACAGTACTAGCAGGATTTTATATCAAACAGCAAAAGAAAAAAGTTTGCCCCATTGGTTTTGTGCGCTTTCTAAGAAAGGCGTACCTTTACACGGTATTTTAATTACAGGAATGTTATTTTTTGCCGGTCTTTGTCTACATTTTTTTGTAGCTGATAGTCGATTGTTTTTTCAGCTTTTGGCAGGCATGACAACGAGTTGTTTTCTATTTGTGTGGTCTTCGATCTTGTGTGCACATGTTCAATTTATTAAAGAAAAGAAACGGAACACTACACAAAGATATAAAGATCTTGCTTTGTTGGTGTTTTTTACTTCAATTGCTTTCAGCTTGTTATTCGAAAGCACGACACGCTTTATTCCTTTTTTATTGGTTATCTGGTTTGTATTCTTAAATTTTGTATATAAAAGAATAAGCAATAGAAATATCAGTTAGGCCCAGATACATTTTGCAAAACGAATTATTTCAGACCCCCCTGAAATAATCGATACGCCTGAAAAAACTTCCCTGCGTATAATAACAGTATCAATTAAACAGGAGGGGATAGGATGAACTGGTACAGATTGACGGTAGAAGATGTATTGAAAAACTATCAAACATCAACAGAAGGCTTGTCGCAAGAAGAACGACAGAAACGCCTGACTGATCAAGGATATAATGAAATAAAAGCAAGGCAGCAGACAAAACGATGGAAAAAAATAGCAAAGCATTTTACTGATCTGCTGATGATCGTGTTGATCATTTCCTCTTTTTTGAAATTTGCTTCTAGTGAATATATTGAAGGAAGTATTATTTTATTCGTAGTGATCGTCAATGGACTCGTTAGTTACTGGCAAGAAAGAAAAGCGGAAGAATCATTGAATGGTTTGAAGCAGCTGATGGGACAAGAAGCGATAGTACTATCAAACGGGATGCAAGAAAAAATCCCTGCGAAAGAACTGGTAAAAGGAGATGTCATTGTCTTACGTGCCGGAGATGTCGTTCCAGCAGATATCCGATTAATCGAAGCACATGATTTATTAGTGGAAGAATCGATTTTGACGGGAGAATCAGAAGCATCTGAAAAAAGTCATGCCGTTTTGACAGAAGAAGAATCGATCGGCGACCAGAAAAATATGGCTTTTTCAGGAACGCTTGTACAATCTGGTTCTGCAGTCGGTGTCGTTGTAGAAACAGGAAACACGACAGAAATCGGTAAAATCAATCAAGCATTGCAATCGGTCGAACAACAAACGACGCCTCTGATTAAAAAAATCAACCGATTAAACAAACAAATTTTTCAAGGCATTCTTTGTTTGAGCCTATTCTTAGTTATTTTTACGACATTTCGATATGGTATGGATTGGCATATCCTTCTTTCGGCTACGATTGCTTTGGTGGTGTCAATGGTACCCGAAGGATTGCCAGCTGTTTTGACCATGATTCTATCCGTTGGAGTACATGAAATGGCAAAAGAAAAGGCGATCATCAAAGGACTTCCTTCGGTAGAAACATTAGGTTCTATGACAGTGATCTGTTCAGATAAGACAGGAACATTGACAAAAAATGAAATGACAGTTGTGGATGTAGCTGCAAAAGAAGAAGCCTGCGTGTTGTCCATTATGAAAAACTGTCAGGAATTAAAAACAAAAGAAGAACAGAAAACAGAAAATTTAAGTGGCAATCCGACAGAAGTTGCGCTGATTCGACACACAGAAACAGCCAATCTACCTTTGAAAAAAATAGAAGCAAAGATTCCGTTCAGTTCTGAATACAAATATATGGCAACGATGCATGCGGAGGAAAAAGGAGCGGTGATTTACGTCAAAGGTGCACCAGAAGTATTATTTGCTAAATCAACTCTTTCTTCTGCAGAACAAGAAGCATGGAGTCAGACAGCTGCAGAATTTGCGAGAAAAGGTCAGCGTGTTTTAGGATTTGCTTATAAAAAAGTAGATTCGAAACAGGAACTCACGCATGAGACTTTAACCCAATTAACTTTTGCAGGGATCGCCGGATTGATCGATCCGCCAAAAGAAAGTGCAGTCAAAGCTGTAAAGGAATGCCAACAAGCAGGGATCTCAGTGAAAATGATTACAGGGGATCACAAAGACACAGCAAAAGCGATTGCGGAACAAATTGGCTTAAAACATACTGCCAAAGTTTTAGAAGGGATCGATTTGGATCTTATGTCTGATGAAGAGTTGATTCAGCAAGTGCCAATAGTCGATGTCTTTGCTCGAACGACACCAGAACATAAACTGCGAATTGTTAAAGCTTTGCAGAGAAATGGAGAAATCGTCGGAATGACCGGAGACGGCGTAAATGATGCACCTGCTTTGAAAAGATCCGATGTAGGAATTGCTATGGGAATCAAAGGTAGTGAAGTAAGCAAACAGGCAGCTGATATGGTTTTAGGAGATGATAATTTCCATACGATTGCAAAAGCCGTAAAAGAGGGCCGGCGGATTTTGGATAATTTGCAAAAAACCATCAATTTCTTCTTGCCAACTGCATTAGCTCAAGGATTGATCTTGATTTGGGCACTTATGCTGAATCGCCCGCTACCTTTGTCCCCAGTACAGATTTTATGGGTCAATATGGTAACGACAATCACTTTATCTTATGCACTAGGGTTCGAGTCGCCAGATCCAGAAATCATGAAGCGCCCACCAAGAGATCCAAAGCAAGGAATCCTATCTGGTTATCATTTGTTTCGGATCATCTATGTCTCCCTACTGATCATGGTTCCTGCCTATTTATTGGCTATGCAGTTTGAAGGGCAAAGCTTACAGCAAACCATTCTTCTGCAAAATATCGTCTTAGCTCAAGCTGTTTACATGATCAATTGCAGAGAGTTGTCCAAGCCGTCATTGAACCAAGGTCTTTTGCAAAACAAAGCGCTTTTTCTTTCATTAGGTATCCTTGCTTTATTGCAAGGGATGGTTATTTTTCTACCAGTCGGCCAGCAGCTGATCGGTACAGTAAGTTTAACGATGACACAACAGTTATTGATTGGAGCAAATGTGATTCTTCTATTCTTAGTTGTAGAAATAGAAAAAGGGATCATGAACAAACTGTTTCGCAAAAAAGAAAAAACAGCTAGAGAATACAGTCGCTAGCCGTTACTATAAAAAAGTTTTGAAAGTGAGTTCAGTCAAACGATTGAGCTCATTTTTCGTTGGAATAGAAGAAATGTATACAATAGGGATATCTAGAGAATCTAGAGGGAAATTGGAAATCAAGATATCTGTTTTTTCAAAAGAAATAGTGGAAAGATCGGTTAGTTCGATAGGTAAGAAGCAGACACGTTTTCCTAAGTAATCTTTTAATTCCTGCTGCAAGAACGCCTTCCATGAAGGTTCTCCTTGGAAAATAAAATAGACATTGAACAAATTCGGTTTGATAGAAAAAATCGTTTGTTGGATCAGTAGAGACAAGAGTTGGAGAAAGTAATTTGGTTCATTGATTTCTATTTCTTTTTTTAGATCGTTCAGTAAATTCTCTTTCTGTTGATACAAGTGTGCATATTGCTGATCATATGTTTCTAAAAAACGATGGTATTGACGGTCCAATGCTTCAATCAATATCGGCGATTCATGATATTTTAATATGAGGAGAGCCAAGTTATCAGTCAGAGATGTTTTTTTTAGTTGATCAAGAGACAGCTCTGAAGCTAGTTCCTCTACAAACGTTTCGAGGACCTCTAAAAATGGAGAATGATGCAGGCAGCGAGCGGTTTCTTGTCCATAGTTATTGTTGTAATTCCAACTTTCCAGAAAGCAGAAAGAAGCAAAAGAAAGCTCAGTGTCTTTAAGATAAATACCTTCCGTTAAATACAATTTTTTCAATGCAGAGTCATACAGGGAGGAGAGTGTGCTGTTGGTATGGATAGAAGAATCTAATCGGCAATTCGCTTTTATACGGATCGTATTGATAAAGAACCAACATGTTCCGAAAATCTCTTCTGTTTCAACCGCTAGTTCAGTTTGACTGAGGTTTCTTAAAAATTGAAAATAATGGGATTCATGGATCGAATAATCCTCGAAAAAATAGTTGTTATGAGTGAAAGGAATCAGCAATCGATGATAAAAAGTACGAATCGCACGCTCTTTTCCAAGAATACAAGCTGTATATTTCGTCAAATCGATCTGCAAGTCGTAACTTGCTAAACGCTGATTGATTTTAGTCACATGTCTTTTCAATGTCCCATAAGAAAGCCCATGGTCGGCTAGAAAATCAGGGACAGCAACTTTTTTTGTAAAAAGCAGATTTTTCAGCAGTTCGACACTGACTGATTGTTTGAAAAAAATCTCCCAAAGGTCATTTGTTAATAAATTTTGCTGGTTTTGCAAACTGATTCCTGCTTGATCGCTGATGATGTCCCAGCCTTCGGGCAGCTGAGAGCGAATAGATTGAAGGTCAGAAAAAATCGTTCGTTCGGTTGTCCCTATGATTTCAGCTAATTCATTTACGGTTATCTTTGTATGATTCAGCAATTGTTCTACTAAAGAAACATGACGTCGAATATCTTTTTCGGTAATGATTTTTTTCATTAGTGAATACATCAATCAGACTCCCTTCTATTCTAAGAATACGGAGAAAATAAACGGTGGTCAAGTTTCAACTGATTTTTCAATCATTGTTTATTTTTCTGGAGCATTTACTGATGATAAGAATTTCATCATGAACTTGAAAAATGATACCACTAAAATCAAAAAATAGGTGGGCAAACAATAATAAACATTTTAATAGTAGATGGTAGCAAGACCAACACAGGCGGATTGAACATTTAAGAGTTGATAAAAAAGAAAAATATCGAAGTATTTGATTAGCAACTACTTGTATTCATTTTTCTATTCTTACGTGGTATCTTTGAATAAAGCGAATCAATAAGAAAGAGATGGAAGCAGATGCTAACGAAAAAAGAACTAATCGATCACATCAATGAAACATACAATTTGTCTCCAGAATATATTTTTAAAAAATTTCCTGATTATTGCGTATTCAGACATCAAAAAAGCAAAAAATGGTTTGGGGTCCTGATGTCTGTTCCAGAAGAAAAAATCTATGATGATGCAAGTGACCATAGGATCATCAATATTCTTGATTTGAAGGTCGATCCTGAACTTGGCGGAATTTTGCGAGGAAAAGAGGGGTATTTTCCAGCCTATCACATGAATAAAGAACATTGGATCTCTATTGATCTACGTAAAATAGAAAAGCTAGATGAACTAGCAGATTTGATTGATGGAAGTTTTAAATCAACGCAATGAATGTCTAGGACAATAGAGAAGAGGTTGTGACAGAAATGTTTAGCTTCAAGAAATAAGAAGGAATTTACGAAAATTGCTTCTCAAATTTTTGGGAAATTTCGGCTTATTTTCTAAGAAATTACTTCTGGAACACCGTTTGTTCGAAAAAAGAGCTGCGACAAGAATTTTGTCCCAGCTCTTTTTTTTTATTTTCCTAAATAAAATTCCCGCATCGTTTTTGCAATCATTTTGATCAAAGGATGATCTTCTGTGAAGCTAGAAGATAAATAAATTGTTCGTGTCAAGGGCAAATCTTTGATTTCCCGCAAGACGAAAGGATCATTTTTATCGTAAGACCAAGAAACTTTTGGGAAAAAGCTAACAGCTAATCCTTGCTTGACAATAGAACGTAATGTCGCAGGATCATCTGTCGTCGAACTGATCGTCAATTCGATACTTTTCGCTTCAAGTGCTGCATCCAGTGTATGACGGAAGGCGTTGCTCTTTGACAGCATCAAGATGGGGGTGCGTTGGATATCTTCTAATTGCAGATGTTCTTTTTTCGCAAGAGGATGTTTCTTAGGAATGGCGACATAAACAGGTTCTTTCATGATAGGAATATTGGTCATGCCAGGCTTCATCTCCGAAGTGATGTACAGTACAGGATCGGTAATATCATCTGGTAAATGATGTTGCATGATCGTTAATTGGATATCAGGATGCTTTTCCATAAAAATTCGGACCAAGTTCGGAATAGAAACAGAGGCTACCTCTAAATACAATATGACGGAAGTAACGATCTTCTCATTGACCGAAGACAATAATTTGATTCCTTCTTCTAATGTGTCTAATGTCTTGACTGCATATGGATAAAATTCTTCTGCATAAACGGTCGTCTCAATGTTTCTGCCGCTATGGTAAAACAAAGGGACACCTAATTCGTTTTCCAAATGTTTGATCGCACGGCTCAAGGCAGGTTGAGAAATAAATAATTCTTTGGCTGCTTGGGTAACATTTTTTGTTTCGAATACTTTTTTAAAATACTGCAGATGAAGCAATTTCATAATTATCCATCCCATCCATACCTTTTTGTTATGGTTTTTTCTTTTTTTGGCATTTTTTATTATAGCAGAAATTGACTAAGATAGCAGTGGAAAAAGTAAGTGCTGAGGAGGCGAGGCTCATGAGTACAGGTTTCTTATTTCCTGGACAAGGCAGTCAGAAGTTAGGGATGTTAGCGGATATCCCTGAAATGTACATGGAACGTTTAGAAAATGTGACGGGGTATCGGTTAGTTGATAAAGAAGAAAACTATCAAGATACGGTTTTTATCCAGCTAGCATTACTGACAAAAGCAGTATTTTATTTAGATGAAATGGAAAAAAACGGTATTCAGCCTGATATTGCAGCAGGACATTCGATTGGTGCTTTTTGTGCAGCTGTTGCTTGTCGATCTTTGAGATTTGAGAATGCAGCGGAACTAGTCTATCACCGCGCAGTCTTAATGAAAGAAGCTTATCCAAGCGGTTATGCAATGGGCGTAGTAGTAGGTGTGACGAGAAGCGAAGCTGAGGAAATTGTAGCAAAAACATTTGATCCTGACCATCCAGTTTATCTGTCAAATGAAAATTGTCCGATGCAACATACGTTATCTGGGAGTATCGAAGGTTTATCCGTTACGTTGGCAGAAGCCAAACGGCACCAAGCGCAAACAGCGAAGCTGCTGAAAGTCCCTGTGCCATCTCACTGTCTCTTGATGAATGATACGGTCAAGAAATTCAAGCCGTATATGCAGTCTGTCCATCTATCTGATGCTAGATGTTTGTATATAAAAAATACGGATGGAAGAGCCACTCAGGACGCAGAAGAGATTCGTAAAGATTTGTTGGAAAACCTAGCTTTCCCTGTGCAGTGGAACCAAATGATGGACTTGGCAAAAGAATTAGGAATGGATCTGACGATTGAATTTCCCCCCGGCAATACTTTGACAAAGCTGATTCATACAAAATTTGGTGTAGATAAAGGGATCCGTACGATCAATCTAGACCAACATGGTATTGATGACGCCACGTTTCTATATCAAAAATGGAGATGACTAATTATGGAAAAACCAAACCGCAACTGGGCTTCTAAACGCGAAAAAAAAGCGCAGCGATTGGAAAAAATCAGCAACTTGCTCAATGGCAAGTATGTAGAAACTGAAAAAATCGTAGAAGTAATGGAAAAACTGATTGCTTCCGGCGACAAAGTTGTATTAGAAGGCGACAATCAAAAACAAGCAAGTTTTCTTTCAGAAAGTCTTGAAAAAGTAGATGCAGAAAAAGTGAATGATCTGCATTTGATCATGTCTAGTATCTCACGACCAGAACATTTGAATATTTTTGAAAAAGGAATCGCAAGCAAGATCGATTTCTCTTATGCTGGTGCACAAAGCTTGCGTGTCGCCCAAATGATTGAAGACGGCACAATGAAATTAGGTGATATCCATACTTATTTGGAACTTTATGGACGCTTATTCATCGATTTGATTCCAAATGTTGTTTTAGTAGCTGCAGATAAAGCAGATAAAGACGGCAACTTGTACACAGGTTTCAATACGGAAGAAACACCAACAATCATCGAAGCTGCAGCTTTCAAAGATGGTATCGTGATCGTTCAAGTCAACGAAGTTGTCGATTCTTTACCACGTGTAGATATCCCTGGTGACTGGGTAGACGTTGTCGTGAAAGCAGATAAACCTTATCAATTAGAAGCTTTATTCACACGAGATCCTCAAAACATCACAGAATTGCAAATTCTAATGGCAATGATGGCAATCAAAGGAATCTACGCAGAACACGGCGTACAATCTTTGAATCACGGTATTGGATTCAATACAGCAGCTATCGAATTGTTACTGCCAACTTATGGTGAATCACTAGGGTTAAAAGGGAAAATCGCGAAGAACTGGGTATTGAACCCACATCCAACGATGATTCCAGCCATCGAATCAGGTTGGGTTGAAAGCATCCATAGTTTTGGTGGCGAAGTTGGTATGGAAAAATATATTGCTGCTCGCCCAGATGTCTTTTTTGTCGGTAAAGACGGCACGATGCGCAGTAACCGAACATTATCACAAGCTGCAGGACAATATGCCATCGATATGTTTATCGGTTCAACCTTGCAATTAGATTACGAAGGAAACTCTTCTACCGTAACAAAAGGACGTTTATCTGGTTTTGGCGGTGCGCCTAACATGGGACATAATCCTGGCGGTCGTCGTCATTCTACACCAGCATGGCAATCACTTCGCGACAATGATGATCCATTAGGGAAAGGCCAAAAATTAGTTGTTCAAATGGTTGAAACATATGGTTCAAATAAAAAACCAGTCTTTGTCGAAGAATTAGATGCACTAGCTGTTCAAAAACAAGCAGGCTTAGCCAATGCACCAGTGATGATTTATAGCGAAGATACTACACATATCGTGACAGAAGAAGGAATTGCTTATTTGTACAAAGCAAAAACAAAAGAAGAACGACAAGCAGCAATTGCAGCAATTGGCGGTGTTACACCTCTTGGAATGACTAGCACGAAAGAATCACTAGATAGCTTGCGTGCAGCCGGCATCGTGAAATTACCAGAAGATCTAGGCATCAAACGTAGTGAAGCGAAACGTTCATTATTAGCTGCACAAACCATCGATGATTTGATCGAATGGTCAGATGGCCTGTATGAACCACCAATGAAATTCAGAACTTGGTCATAAAATTGGCGAGAAAAACCTTTTGTCGCCATTTACCCAGATGGAAGAAGAAAGACGAATAAGCAGAACGTGTATGCTCTGTTTTACAAAAAGGGGAGAGATCCATGGAACAATTAGCTTATAAATATCCAACGAAACAGCCGATCAATAAGAAAATCCATGTAGGAGTGGTCGGTTCAGGAGATTTGGAAATCTTGATGTTTCCAACAGAAAAAACAGAATCTACTGTAAAAATTTGTACAGGAAGCGATGGCTTCGGCGAAGTATGGAACAATGTATTAACGAGATTTTTTGATCGTTATCCAATTTCAGCAGATATCGTGATCAATGACTTCGGTGCTACACCAGGAGTTGTGTACCTACGATTGACGCAAGCAATGGAGGAACTTTCAGATGAAAAATAGTTTTGTAGAATTAAACGCCAGAGAACGAGTGAACGCTCTACTTGACAATGGACGTGAATTGATTGATCCATTCGATCAAATCATCGCGCCAAGTTTACCAGCACAAGGAATCGTCCCTGAAAGTGATGACGGGATCGTTGTCAGCCGTGGCACGATCAATGGCAAACAAGCAGTAGTAATCGCTATGGAAGGAAAATTCCAAGGTGGCGGTATCGGTGAAGTTTCCGGTGCAAAAATCGTTGCTGCACTTGAACATGTGTTAGAAGAAAATAAAAAAGGAAATGAGATCTTTCCAGTCATTGTACTAGATACAGGTGGTGTTCGTTTGCAAGAAGCAAACTACGGACTGTTATCTATTTCAGAAATCGGAAATGTAATCATTGCTCTAAAACAATATGTACCAGTCATCGGTTTGATTCCAGGACGTGTAGGATCATTTGGCGGTATGTCGATTACTTCAGCATTAATGAGTTATTTAATCGCAACAAAAAAAGCGAGAGTCGGTTTGAATGGACCAGAAGTTATTGAACAAGAAGCAGGCGTTCGAGAATTTGATTCTAGTGACAAAGACTTGATTTGGAATACATTAGGATCTCGTCAACGGGTAGAATCAAAAATCATTGATGAATTAGTGATTGATAGTGTAGAAGCAATCAAAGCTGCTGTCATCGCAGCAATGGACGAACGAAAAGACACGCATCGCAGTGAAAGCTCAGCATTTTATTTATCATTACTTGATTCTTTAGATCTTTCAAAACCAATGGCCATTGACGATTACAATGAAGCAATTGCTAACCATCAAGCAAAATCAATTGACTTACCAGAAGTAGCAGAAGGAAATGAACCAGCTGCAGCAAGTGTTGGTTACGATTGGTTTGCGGCACTAACTGGCATGAAAAATCCAACTTCTTCTATTAGTACTGTGTATTATGGTAAATCAAGTAAATTCATAGAAGAAGCCATCGTGACATCAATCGTACCTGATCCTAAAAACCCGATGTACCGTGTACGAAACGGTGAAGTTGGTTTAGTTGAAGGTTTCCGAATGGGACAAATTTTGGATCACGTTTACGAAGAAGATAAAGACAAAAAAGTGAAACGGCCAATCATCGTTGTGATCGATGTACCAAGCCAAGCATACGGCTATAACGAAGAATTGATCGGTATCCATGTGGCTTTGGCTAATAGTGCTGCTGCTTATGCAAAACTCCGTCAAGCTGGACATCCAGTTATTGGATTGATTGCAGGAAATGCTATTTCAGGTGCATTTTTAGCACATGGATTACAATCAAGCCGCTTGATTGCTTTAAACAATAAAGAAATTACCGTCCAAGCGATGTCTAAAGAAAGTGCTGCACGTGTGACAAAACGTTCGGTTGCTGAAATCGAAGCAGCTGCTGAAAAAGTTCCAGCTATCGCTTACGATATCAATAATTATACAAAACTAGGAGCGATCTATCATTTCCTAGAAGATATCACCGACCAAGCTGCTTCAGAACAAAATGTCAGCAAAGTCATCGAAGCAATCAATGAAGCCATTCAAGATGTCCGCAATACAAATGACACGATGCTGACAAATCGATACACAAACGAAACAGCCAAAACGTTCGGACGTGTCGAAACAAATAAAGTCCGTGCCAAAATGGACGAAGAATGGGATGCATAAAAAATGATTCAAGCACATGATATTGTCCTTTTTGATAAACATGAAATAGAAGGGTTCACCTTGCCTGAATGGGTCGTTCTAACTGAAAAGATGTTCGGAACAGTTCGTCGTGCGTCGACGGATCACGCAGAAATACTACCGATTGGTTTACGTGGACCTGCCCGCAATCAGAGATGGTCAACAGAAATCTCAAAACATGCCGTCAAACAAGTCATTCATCCGTGGGACATCATCGAACAAGAATCGTATAGACAAGAGAAAATCATGGATTATCCTGTTTATCAGCAATTTCATGCTGCTAGAAACATATTATCAGGATGTAAATGGGGAATCGGCGGCAGCTTAGGATTTGAATTATCGACTGGGATTCCGGCAGTAAAAGAAACCAGTGATTTTGATTTGCTGCTGTACGCAAATTCACCGATTGAATTGCCAATTCAGGTAATTCAATCGCATCCTGCTTTTTTTGAGCAATTCGATACCCAAGTAGTGACTCGGCAAGGCGGTTTTTCACTAAAAGAGTATTTGAGAGAGCCAGAGAAAAAAATTCTATTGAAAACAGTCGAAGGACCTAAATTAACCAAAGAACTTTGGTAATAAAGAAAAAGAGAGAGAAAGAGATGTTTGAAAACAAAAAAATCAAAATCAACGTAAGTGACTTCCAGAAAGTATCAGCTGTAACGGCTGTTATGATGCAAACGATATTGAGCTTTGCTTTGGCAAACAGCCACAGCGCAACAAATACAGCTTTTCTTGGTACCTTTTACGTCATCGTTAAATACACAGCACCAATGTTTATTTTTGCAATTGTTTATAATATGTCTTAATTGTCAAATTAAGTTAGACAGATCATCAATACTTACGTAACTCAAAAATACTTCCAAAGGTGTTCGATAATCCAGTGATTTTCTAGGAATATTATTTCGTTTAGATGCGACAGATTGAATAAAAAATTCATCTACTGAATTGAAATCCATAGATTTCAATAAACCATCTCTACGTAACAATCCGTTAGAATTCTCGTTTAGGCCTCTTTGAGACGGCGTTCCTGGATCAGCGAAATAAATGGCAATATCATTGACATTACTGATCTGTTTCCAATTTGAAAATTCCTTTCCACAATCAAAAGTGATGGATTTGAATAGGTTTTTCGGTACAGATTCAAACCATTGATTTAATTTTTTTTCAATATCAATCGCTTGTCTACCACACGGTTTCAATGTGATGATAACTTTTGATAATCGTTCAACTAAGGTAATTACAGCACTTTTATGTTTCAGACCTACGATAGTGTCACCTTCAAGGTGACCAAACTCATTTGAGAATTGGCTATAATCCTTTTCACGTTCATGAATAGAGCGGCGGAAAGTTTGTTTTCCACGTCTTTCTTGATGTCCATTCGGTTTACGCTTGCCTTTCATCGGTAAGTCAGAAGAATCAAATAGCCCCTTTTTGAACATACGATAAATGGTACGAGCAGAACAACTAATAGGAAACGCTGCACGACCAACAATCACATCGGGTGTCCATCCTTGAACAACCTTTCTTTGAATATATTCTGATTGTTCCTCGGGTAAAACAAGCGGACGTCTACCACAGTTTGATTTGTTTTTCTTATACTGTTGATAATATTCTAAGGCTGATTTTCCTTGCTTGAAGAACAGATATACTTTATGGATCGTTTGTCTTGAACGATTCAAGCAATGGGCAGTTTTAGCAACAGATTGATTAATTTTGAAATAAGACTCTATTATTACAAGTTCATCCGTTGTAAGATGGGTATAGGTCATTTGTACTCACTCCTTATAATTCTTTGGTCGGAACTATTTTGAGTGTAGCACAAATGACTTTTTTAGTTGTCTAGCTTAATTTTACAATCGGCGATGGTAAAAACAAGTCAGCATTTGTCTTATTGGGAATTTTTGAAAGAAAAGTTTTTTGAACTAGTCGTTCCGTATCTTCTATGGACGACGGCTTATCTTTGGCTATTTCCAGCAGTCCAACAACAAACTCCGTATACGGATACTGCAAGCTTTTTACTGAAATATGTCACAGGTGATGGAGCGCCTCATTTATGGTATACCGTTATGATGCTGCAGATCCAATTGTTCATGCCGTTTTTTGTTTGGCTCGGTTACAAAGTATTTGCTAATAAAAAATATGTATGGCCAGTATTGATTGGTTCAACGATTTTATATGTCGCATGGTATCTGTTCTATCAAACACAAGTATTGACTGGGCCTTATCATGACAGCTGGTACTTATTAGATCGGTTTGTTGCTAGTTTCATGATTTATGGGATTTATGGGGTAGCCGCATTTGTTTATCACGAAAAAGTCTATCAATATTTGGACAGAGTACGTTATCTTTTCTTACCTGTTGCCTTAGTTATCGCGTTCTTTTCTGTCCGTTCATTGCTCGCACATCCAGGAGACTTGAGCTTTGCGAATGCACCTTACTTGAATACGATCCAAAGTTTATACAGTTTAGTCATCATCTTTGCTGTCTTCATAGGCGCTTCCAAAATGATTGTAAACGATTCGCCAAAATTGCCATTGTTCAAATGGTTGTCTGTTTATGCTTATCGTACGTATTTAGCCAATGTATTTGTTTTCCAAGTACTGTTATTATTGTTTAAAGATAGTTGGCTGCAGTTACCTTCAGGAGTCATGATTCTTGTAGCTTATCTAATGACGGCAAGTTGTGCATTTGCTTTAAGCTGGTTACTTCATATCATTTGGGTAGCTATCAAAAAAGGTTTCAGCAAGTAATAGTAGGAAGAAGGAGTGAGTGTCATGATAAATGACGAACGAAAAAAAGCAGTGACTCAGCAACTCGCTGCGTTGGTAGAGGAAGCATTGATCGCAGAAGTAACATTAAGTCCAAAACCTGGATTAGTGGATGCACTGGATGCGGGTGCACATTCCGATATGGACTATGCTTTATTTCTTAAGTCTGCTAAGACGCTAACTCCTTTTTTTGAAGAAATGGCTCAAATAGCATGGCATCATGCTATTGATCAGGAGTTAAGAGAAAGAATTGCTGAGATTGGGCGAAAAGCGGAAAAGGCAATGCTGATTGCTACAAATGGCATCAATACCCATAAAGGAGCGATTTGGGCAATGGGGCTATTGATCAGTGTCATTGCACAAAAAATCAGTATGGAACAGCCTTTTTCTTTATCGAAAATACTTGATGATGTCAGCAAGCTTGCTGCTTTTCCTGATACAAAATATCGTCATAAAAAAACCACTCATGGTCATAGGGTGAAGCAAAAATATGGCGTAAATGGTGCATATGAAGAAGCGATATTAGGGTATCCGCATATCAGGCTTGCAATCCAAGCAGCTAAGGAGCTAGATAATGATTCATATGTACAGAAACAAATGCATATGTTGTTAGTTTTGATGAGTTCGCTAGATGACACATGCGTATTGCATCGCAGTGATCAGAAAACGTTAGTGGAAATGCAAAAACTTGCTCATGCTGCTAGTCAAAGTGCTTTACCAAATCGTCCATTTACAGCACTGTTGCACTTTTGTCAGGAAAACCAAATCTCTCCTGGAGGAAGCGCAGATCTCTTGTCTGCCAGCTTGTTCATGCTGAAGATAGAGGAATTATGGACTGCCGACACATACATCTGTCCGATATTACTCAATGACTAAATAAGTCAAAATTGCTAAAAAAAACAGTTTATGCATCTGGTTATTGACTCTTCCTTTTAGCAAGGCTATGATAAAAATAGTTTTTTGTAATAAAAGATAACGAGGAAGACAATGAAAAAAATCAATTATTTAGCAATCATTTTGTTAGTGGGCCTATGTTTGTTTGCTCTGCCGACCCAAGGATTCGCTGTCGCGGGTGGTCATGGTGGAGGTACATCTAGCGGTCGAAGTTCGGGCAGAAGTTCATTTGGCGGTCGTTCATATGGGGGCAGTTATTTTGGCAGTCGTTCTTACGGCAGAGATTCTTATGGGTATTATGGTCCAAGTACAGGTCCTTCTAGTTATGAGCAAACGGGATTTCTTGCATTAGCTGTTTTGTCAGTAGGAGGGGTTTCTGCTTTTTCTATCGTCAAGAATAAAAGACAAAAGAAAAGGCTGAAATCGGAGATATTGTCCCGCATGTCAGGAACGGCTAAAGAAAAGAAAGCACAGTTTTTGGAAATCCAAAAGATATTCATGAAGATCCAATCCGCTTGGGAAGAAGAAACTCCTGAAAAAGCCAGAAGCTGTTATACAGACAAGCTGTTTGCCGAACATCAGAAAGTTCTGCAAAAAAACAAAGCAGACGGTGTAAGAAATCATACTAAAAAAATAACTATTCAGGAAGTAGGAAATTATCGACAGATCCACGAAAATAGTTTTGCCATCCGAATTGATTTCAGATGCTGTGATTATTCAGTCGATCGAAAAGATGGGCGATTGATCTCAGGAAGTAAGACACAACGACAGTATTTTTCTCAGATATGGTATTTTGATTTTTCTGAGAAAGAAAAAAGATGGCAAGCCGATTTTATTCAACCGATTATGCTGGATTGACAGGAAATATTTATGAACGGAGTTGTGACAAAAGCCTTGTCGCAGCTCCTTTTTCTGAATAAACGGTGTTCCAGAGATAGCCTATCGGCAATAAGGCACGATTTTGTAAAATATGGGAAGCGATTTTTCAAAATCGCTTCTTATCGCTCAAGGCTGAACATCTCTGTCACAACCTCTCCACTAAATGGTGTTCAAAAGCTTGCATCTGCGATAATAAGAACAACCAAACGAAAAATAGGAAGCACTATTTTAGTTTGATTGTTCTTATTACTTGATGCAGGACAGCTTTTTCACAACCTCTTTTTTGTATAGATGGGCAAAATTTTTGTAATAATAGGCGTATGTCTTTTTCGTTGAGGAGATGAAAAAGCATATGGCTTATTTTTTGTTTGCTTTGCTTACTTTCTTTCCACTTCAAGTGGCAGAAATATCTACTTTTTATTATGTAAGCGGAACCATATACTTGAAATCAGAAGGAGATCATTTCTATGAAAACAAGAACAATTGAAATACTTCACAGAATCATGACAGCCCAATATCCAGTAAAAGCAAAACATCTAGCAAGTGAGTTCAATGTCAGTCAGCGGACGATTCGTCAGGAAGTTCTTGAAGCGAATATCTGGTTGAGCAGTAAAAAGCTTCCGGAGATCCGTACAATTCGCAACAAAGGTTTTTTGTTGAAGCTGGAAAAGGAAAAGCAAGCTCGATTAGAAACTGAAATAAAAGATGTGAAAGACGGCTTTTTGAATCGGCGCGAACGTATTTTTGATCTAGTTTTAGCCGTTGCTTACAGCCGAATCCCGATCCATCTAAACAAAAAAGAAGAAGAATTTCAAATCTCTAAAAGTACATTAGATGAAGATATGAGACGGTTACGAGCAACACTGGTCAGTTATGGGATAGAGATCGTCAGTTATGGAAAGCAAGGACTGGTTTATAAAGGTTCAGAACGATCTATCCGTACGATGATCTATGATTTTATCAATCAGAATCTGGGAATGACCGACTTCTTTATGAATCAAGATGCACAATTAACACCGGCTCAAAAAATCTTTCTCCATTATTTTCCTTTGGTGGAAATCAAAAAAATACAGGAGATCTATTCCAATAAGTTGTTGAAACAAGAAGATGATATTTATAAAAAACAAATCCTGCTTTTTACATTGATCTGGATCCAGCGAATCAGGAAACATGAATTTATCTCTGCCATTAATTGGAAAAATACAGAAATAAAAGACAGTAGCTTTTCTGCATTTATTGACCACATGATCGAGGAATTTCAATTGGACAATGTCCCGCAAGTAGAAAGAAATTATCTTCGTTTCACTATTGAGACGTTCAATGCTAGAGATATCTCCAATTCAATCGAGTGGGTACAAGCTCAATTACTAACGATCCAATTGATCCAATTTGTAGAGAACGAGACACACATACCTTTCCATCTAAAGGAAGAAGCTTTATTCGAAAATCTCTATAAGCACATGGCTGCACTGATTGTAAGAATCAAGAATCATATCCAAGTCATGAATCCATTGAAAGAAAACATCCGAACAAATTATTTCCCAATCTACCGCGCAGTCACTCATTTTGTTCCTACGATCGAAGAAGTAATTGGTGGCAAGATACTGGAGGACGAGATAGCTTTTCTTGTCATCCACTTTTCGACGATCGCCAGTGTAATCAAGCGAGACTTGAATTATGTTTATAAATCAGTCGTTGTCTGTAACCATGGGATGGCTACTGGAAATCTGTTAGCAGAGAATCTGAAAGAAAAGTTTCCTCAGATCGAGATTACTGCAGTTTTAAGTTCAAAAGAAATCGAATTAGTAGATAAATTGGATGTCAATCTGGTTTTCAGCACCTTTCAATTGAATTATCGAAATAAGCCGCTTTTAGTTGTCGATCCGATTTTAACTGAGACGAATATCTTGGTTATAGAAGACTTTTTGAAAAGAAATGAAGAACTACAGCGGTTAGAGCCTAACAGTCATGAATCGACGGAGTTATTCACTCAAATAATAGATGTCATGAAAGAAAGTGGTGGCCGAGTAGATCGAATCATCTATGGCAAGTTAGAAAAATTATTCGAAACAAACAATTTAGAAATCAACAAAAGGGAGATCCAGCCTATGTTAAAAGATATTTTGACGGACAGCAATATCATGATCAAAGAAAAAGCCACTACTTGGGAGGAATCGATTGAACTAGCTGCTAGACCATTGGTTAAAGAAAACATTGTCGAAGAGCGCTATGTCGAAGCGATGATTCGTGCAGTGAATGATTACGGACCGTATATCGTGATTGGCAAACACATGGCACTAGCCCATGCCCGACCAGAAGATGGGGTCAATAAGTTAGGAGTCAGCGTAGCTACGATTGAGCAACCAATCGATTTCGGTAATCCTGAAATGGATCCAGTAAAGATTATTTTTTGTTTGGCAGCAGTAGACTCCTACTCGCATCTGAACATCATGAAAGAACTAATTGAATTGATCAACAACGAAGAGAAGTTGGATCGATTGATTGAATGCACAAATATCGAAGATTTCAAACAACTGCTTTTTTCAGTAGTTGAGAAATAATAAATGATACGGGGGAGAACAAAGATGAACAAATTGAACATTTTATTCGTATGCGGTGCAGGTTTAGGAAGTAGTTTTGCAGCACAGATGTCTGCTGAGGATGTTTTGAACAAATTAGGAGTAGAAGCCAAACTGGACCATTGTGATATTTCTTCCGCAGTTTCCATGAAACCAGATGTGATCATCACAGCAGAAAATTTTCGTTCGCAGTTCGAAAAGTTCGCAGTTGATCCTAAAACGGCGATGATCTATTTGAAAAATATTGTTTCAAAAAATGAAATTGAAGAAAAAATCACCCCAGTTCTGCAAGATAAGGGAGTTATCTAAATACAAAAAGAAAAGAGGGTAAAAACATGGGCGTTATCAATTTTATCATCGAAAATATTTTGACTCAGGCATCGATCACCATTGCATTGATTGCTATGTTGGGTCTACTACTGCAGAAGAAATCAGCAGGACAAGTCATCTCTGGCACGTTAAAGACACTCCTAGGATTTCAAGTGTTGAGTGCCGGTTCGAGCATCATCGTTGGAAGTTTAACTTATTTCGGGAAAATCTTTACTGAAGGATTTCATATGCAAGGGATCATCCCTTCTATTGAATCTATCAATGGTCAAGCAATGAATGATTTGGGTTTAGGTAGAGATATTGCACTGACGTTCTTAGCCATTTTTGTATTCAATATTATTTTGGCTCGTTTCACAAAATGGAAGTACATTTTTTTAACTGGTCAAGCAATTTTATGGATGGCAACGATGACGACAGTCTTTGGCTATTTTGCCGGTCTGCGAGGGATCGTATTGATCTTGGTCGGTGGTTTTATCGGAGCTTGTTTCGCCATTGCTATGCCGGCAGTAGCGCAACCGATCATTCGTAAAATCACTGGATCAAATGATATTGCTTTAGGTCATTTTTGTACGATCGGGTACTTATTTGAAGCCGGTGTTGCTAAGCTTTTTGGTGAGAAAGGCGAAAATAAAAAGTCGATCGAAGATATCAAGTTGCCGACACATTTCGAATTTCTGCAAGATACTTATTTGTCTGTCATGGTCGTGATGGTCCCGCTATATATCATCACTGTTTTATTTGCAGGCGAACCATTCGCTTCTGAATTATCAGGAGATCAAAACTATATCATGTTTGCCTTTTTACAAGCCATCCAATTCGTAGTGGGTGTGTATGTATTGCTAGCTGGTGTACGTCTACTGTTAGGTGAAATCGTGCCGGCATTTCGAGGGATAGCTATGAAATTAGTTCCTGATGCGATCCCTGCCTTAGATTGTCCAGTTTTCTTTCCTTATAGCCCAAATGCCGTCATTTTAGGTTTCATTACGACAACGATTGGTACGATTATTGCCATGTTTACTTTGCCCATGTTCGGCTTAGCGATGATTTTACCTGGTATGCTAACCAATTTCTTTGCCGGAGGGACAGCAGGGATATTTGGCAACGCAGTTGGCGGACGCCGAGGAGCGATCATTGGCGGTATTGCTCATGGTTTCTTTATTACATTATTGCCCGCTTTGCTAGTAACGATCTTTAATTCGATGGGATTCATCAATGCTACAGCAACCGATGTAGATACAGTAGCCGCAGCACTCTTATATGCCTGGATCTTAAGCCCAGTTTTGAAAGCATTTTAATTGAAAGTAGGGAAAATGATGTTTGGATTTTTTAAGAAAAAAGAAAAAGAACCGAAAAAAGTTCTGGCAAAAGAAGAAAAAGCCCTATCGCCAGAAGCGACCGAAAAGATTCAATCAGAGATTACACAATTGAAACAAGAGATTTCCACTACCCAAGATAGGCATAAATTAGCGGAACTTTATGAACAAGTTGGACTTAAATTTTCTGAATTGCATGAGAACGATCAAGCCATCCAATATTTAGAAAAGAGCTTGGAAAATAAACAGACGATCGGAGATGGGTATAAAAAACTGATGAGCCTCTATAACCAGAAGCGTGCAGATGCTGCTCGTGCTGGTGATGATCAAGGGATCGATTACTACATGGGCAAAATGGATGAGATGCGACAAATTGCAAAACAAGTAACGATCAAAGGAAACAAATAAAAAGATAAGGTGGCAATAAAAGATGTATACAACATTGAAAGAAGTAACAAAAACAGCAGAAGAGTTGAATTTTACAGTTGGAGCTTTTAATACGCATAACCTAGAAATGCTTCCTGCCATGCTAGGCGCAGCAAAAGAAATGGGTTCGCCAATCATTATTCAAACAAGTGTCGATACCGCTAAATATATCGGCATGCATGTGTTAGTCAATGTAATGACAGCTATTGCAGAAGAAGAAATGGTTGATGCAGTCTTGCACTTAGACCACGCCCGAGACTTTGATGATATCAAAGAAGCAATCGACAGCGGATATACTTCTGTCATGTATGATGGGTCCCATCTGCCTTTCAAAGAAAATATCCTGAAGACAAAAGCAGTAGTAGAATATGCCCATGCGCACGGTGTTTCCGTAGAAGGAGAACTTGGAACAATCGGCGGTACAGAAGAAGGAATCCATGTCGCTGAAAATGACAAGGTATATACAAGACCGGAAGACGCAGTGAAATTTGTAGAAGCTACAGGCGTGGATGCATTAGCTATTGCTATCGGTACGAATCATGGACAATTCAAATCAAAAACAGAAGTAAACATTCCCTTGCTGAAAGAAATCGATGCAGTAGTTGATGTCCCCCTAGTTATCCATGGAGGAACAGGTGTGAAAGAAGAAGATTATCCTGAATTGATCAATAACGGGATCCGCAAATTCAATGTTGGAACGGAGCTTTTAGTCAACTGGACGAAAGTAGCTAAAGAAACCTTTAGTGAAACAGAAATCAACAAGTCTCTTCGCCATAATGTGATTCCAGCAAATGAAGCAGTAAAAGAAATTGTCAAGCATAAGATTGGACTGTTTATGAACTTGGAAAGTCCAATTAACTTAGGAAATAAATGAGATGAAAAAGTATTTCATTCTTCTGGCTGGTAGTCCTGGTACAGGAAAAACATATCTTATGAATAAACTACGGGAACGATTTCCAGATATGTATGCCATCACGCTCGATGAAATCAAGGAATACTATGCAGAATCCATCGGGTTTAACAATTTGGAAGAACGGGCGGAACAAGAAAGGACGAAAGTTTATCCTTTCTATTACAAAGCACTTGATTTGTATATGGAAGCAGGAAAGAAAGTGATTGTGTCCGAGTATCCTTTTAGTGATAAGCAAAAAGCACGACTCCAAGAATTAGCAGATAGATACGGATATCAGGTGATCACGATTCGCCTAACAGCAGACTTTGAAGTGTTATGGCAACGTCGGTACAAACGTGATCGTGAATCAGATCGTCATTTGAGCTATATCATGGATCATTATCACTATGGTGACGTATTGGAAGATCGAACGAAAGGGACCAATCATATTACGAAAGAAGCATTCAAAAAGATCATCGCCGACCGAAAATATGACAAATTCCAGTTAGGAACACTATATGAATTTGATGTAACAGACTATACTCAAGTGGATTACACTCCACTATTGGATAAATTAGAAAAAGAAATCAATGACAATAAGTAACAAAGAAATGGCTTAATATCGAAAAATTGGCTTTTGAACGCCGTTTACCGAGAGATCGTGAGCCTGTCGTTCAGCTCCGAGTCACAAGGAGCAATTTCAAAAAAACAGCTTCTCATGTTTGATGAATATTGTGACTTGTGACTGAGGCGTTGGTAGGAGAACACCGTTTAAGGAAGAGGTTGTGAAGTCAGTGTTTTAATATGAGTATTCACTAAAAAAACGGCAAAATAGCTCCTCATATTTTGCCGTTTTTTTAGTGAATACCGAGCATCAGCTGATTGAACACCGTTTAGTGGGGAGGTTGTGAAAAAGCTGTCCTGCCTCAATTAATAAGAACAGCCAAACAAGAATAGCTCGTCATATTTTTCGTTTGGTTGGGCTTATTACCGCAGATGCAAGCTTTTGAACGCCATTTATTCACAGCCCCAGAGAAGTCGAATGTCTTTTGTTCTCGAGTTTTTTAACATTCTTTTATTTATTGCAGATTTCATTATATTTATTTGCCGTAATTAAACCAGTCTTCTATACTTGATTACATAGTCATACATTTGCTAAAAAAGAAGGGAAGAGAATGAACAAGAAGTTGGCTCAATACAAAAGACTACTCGCACTTTCTCAAGCTGGTCTATATTATGGAAAAGATGTATTTGATAAAGAGCGTTTTGAGGAGATCCGGACGATTTCATTGGAACTGATCAGTGAAATAGGAAAAGAAACTTTCGAAGAAATAAAAGCGCTCACAACGATTGGAGAAGGACATCCAACACCAAAAGTAGATGTTCGTGCCTATATCAAAAAAGATGGCAAGGTCCTACTAATCGAAGATAAACGGGCGAAAGAATGGTCACTTCCTGGTGGATTTGCTGAAATAGGATTGTCTCCTGAAGAAAATGTGCGTAAAGAAGTCTATGAAGAAACAGGATTAACAGTAGAAACTACTCAGTTGCGAGCAGTTTTTGATACGAATAAACAAAAAGATATTCCACAGCTTTTTCAGTATTATAAACTTGTTTTTGCTTGTGCGATCCACGGTGAAGAGGCCAAGTTTATTGAGAATAATGAAACTTCCAACATGGGATTTTTTAGTATAGAAGAGTTGCCAAAGCTATCAGAAAAGCGAACAACGAAGAAACAGTTACTTATTTTAGAAAACAAAAACCAGATCTATTGTGATTGAGCTTTTTCGTAAAAGAAGAAAAGAATATACTTTACTAGTTATTAAAAAAGAACTTGATTTTTTATTGAAAATAGTTGCATTTGCAACAAAAAGAGGTAAACTAGTCTTACAAACAAAATAAAGGTGGGATGAAATGGCTGAAATCCTTCGAGACATCGGAATGATTGCCCGAGCGCTAGATTCTATCAGCAATATCGAATTCAAAGAAGTCGATTTAACAAGAGGACAGTATCTTTATTTAGTACGTATTTGCGAAAATCCTGGAATCATCCAAGAAAAACTAGCAGAAATGATCAAAGTAGATCGTACAACGACTGCCCGAGCAATCAAGAAATTAGAATCCAATGGGATGATCGAACGTTTGGAAGATAAAGAAAATAAAAAAATCAAGAAACTCTATCCGACTAAAAAAGGAGCAGAAATCTATCCTTTCATCATTCGAGAAAACAACTACTCCAATGCAGTCGCATTAAATGGTCTTTCTGACGAAGAAGCAAAACAATTGGAATATCTTTTAAATAAAGTATGCAAGAATGTTAGCGAAGATTGGAATTTTGTCAAAAAAGGCAATAAAAGGATCTATTGAAAGGAAGAAGCCGTGAATAAATACGAAATTCGAAAAATGACGCCTTCAGATGTAGACTTACTACAACAAATTAGTATCGAAACATTTACAGATACATTTGGAAAAGATAATTCACCGGAGCATTTAGCTGATTACTTGACACAAGCTTATGCACTAGAAAAACTTACAGAAGAGCTAAAAGATAAAGAAACCGATTTTTTCCTAGTGAGTATCGATCAAGAGCCTGCGGGTTACCTGAAACTAAATACAGGAACGAGTCAATCTGAGGAAATGGCTGATCATTTTTTAGAAATCGAGCGAATCTATGTACGAAAAAAATTTAAACATCAAGGTATCGGTACATTTTTACTAGATACAGCTATTGAAAAAGCAAAAGAAAAGCAAAAAACAGCCATTTGGCTCGGTGTTTGGGAACACAACGATGTTGCGCTCGCTTTTTATCGTAAAAAAGGATTTATCAAATACAGCGAACATGTTTTTTATATGGGAGATGATCCCCAAACAGACTATCTATTCATCAAGCAATTATTCTAATCAAGAGGTGTGAACATATGAAAAAAGTAATAGTGGATACCAATTTCTGGGAAGTATTTCCTGAAGCAACCATCGAAATCTTATCCGTAAATGGTATCGATAACCACGTAACAAAAGAAAGTGAAGAAACGTATCATCAATTATTGAATGAGGCAGCAAAAGAAGCAAGAAATTACCTTACAGAAGAAACATTCAGCCAAAACGAAGTCATTGCTCAGTGGCGTCAGGCATTTACCACATTCAAGACTAAAAAAGGTGCACGTTCTTCTATTGAAGCTTTACTGAAACGTGCAAATCAAGAACGGGAATTTTTCCCAATCAATCCGCTTGTAGATATCTATAATAGTATTTCCTTGTCTTTTGGCGTACCTTGCGGCGGAGAAGATATCGAAAAGATCGCAGGAAATCTGCATTTAGGAAAAGCCCAAGGTGGCGAATCATTCCTGCCTTTAGGTGCAGATTCCGATGCTCCGGCACTTCCGGAAGAAATCATCTACTATGATGAACAAGGAGCGATCTGTCGCTGTCTCAACTGGCGTGAAGCCCAAAGAACGATGCTGACGGAAGAAACACAAGCAGCGGTGCTGGTCATTGAATCCATCAATGCTGAACAAGCGGCACGTGGCGCACAGGCAATCGAAGCGTTGAAGGAAAAAATCGATCAAACATTTGGCGTAACTAGTGTTAGACACACACTAACCAAAGATGAATCAGAAGCAGAATTATAAAAGAATCGAAAAAAGAAGAGCGGCATTCATTGCCGTTTTTTTTTTTGTAAAAAAAGTTTGTGGAGGAAAGCAACCCTAGAAACTATTGCTTTATTTTTCTTGAATAGTATCAAACACAAGGTGTTTGCGCTTTCGTGATATAATGGAATCAGTTTATAGACAGGAAAGAAAATCAAATAGAAAGAAGGGTCAAACGATGATACAAAAAACACGTGTGATGCTTTATGTCAATGACGTAGAGATGATTTGCCGATTCTTTGTAGAAAAAATTGGTGCAGAAATTTCTGAAACAATCGAATTGCCAGAAGAATTTAAGAGTATTGTACTCAGCATCTCAAAAGAATTAGAATTAGGCGTATTCCCAAAAGTATTTGTGCAGAAGTTTTCACCAGAGGTATTAGGACCACCGCCTTCTTTAGTATTTTTTACGGATGAATTTGAAACTATCTACGAGAACATGGAAGAACCAGGAGAAATCACAGACAACAATGGCGTCTTGACTTTCAATTTTTCGGACCCTGAAGGCAATTATTTTGTTATAGGAAAAGCTGAGTCGTCTGATTGAATAAAAAGGAGGAGAAACAGTGGATCTAATGGGAAGATTAGAAGGTTATTTGAAGTATCGGCGAGCAAAACATAGTGAGAAGCTTCGAGCAAAGAATCTCAAATCAGGAAAAAAGAAGACAAAAGGCTGGGGAAAAATGGTCGATACAGGTTTTGGCGGACTAAATAATCTGAATCCTGTCGATACAAAAGAATTCATCAAAGAAGAAAAGAAACGAAATGGTAAAATCAAATCACACTATTGATTTTTGAGACTAGAATGAAGAAACTTTATTAACACAATAAAGAAATTATTGTAATCCAAAGTGAATGTTCATAAACTTTGAGATAAAGGGATTTAATCAGATGGAACGTTCGGATTTTGCTTAAAATCCGAATTTTTTGTTTACTTATGTTTTGTTTTAGTATATGATAAAACACGTTGTTTTATTAATAAATCGAAATTTTAACGGACTTTATTTATAATGTTCGGATTTAGGGGGATGGAAGATGAAGGAAAAAATACTTTCCTACTTCGAAATAGAAAAATTGAACACCACGGTAAAACGTGAGGTACTGGCAGGATTTACAACATTTATCTCGATGGCTTATATCTTATTTGTAAATCCAACTGTATTAGGTGCTTCTGGAATGGATGAAGGAGCAGTGTTTACTGCGACTGCATTAGCCAGTGCGATCGGCTGTATTTTAATGGGGGTATTAGCCCGTTATCCAATTGGAACGGCACCTGCTCTTGGGATCAATGCTTTTTTTGCTTATTCTGTTTGTTTAGGAATGGGGATTCCATGGGAAACAGCATTAGCCGGCGTATTCGTTGCTTCTTTGATTTTTATTTTGATCACAATCTTCAAGCTGCGGGAAATGATCATTGATGCGATCCCAGCAGATTTGAAATATGCGATTTCTGGCGGTATCGGTCTATTTATTGCTTTCCTTGGTCTGAGCGAAGGTGGGATCATCGTTTCGAATGAATCTACATTAGTAGGATTAGGATCACTCAACGTTGGTTCTACTTGGTTGACGATTTTTGGATTAGTCGTAACTGCTATCTTGCTTGTTCGGCGTGTACCAGGTGGCATCTTCATCGGGATGGCAGCTACAACGATTTTAGGTCTGGTCACAGGTTTGATTCCAATGCCTTCTGAAATTGTTGCCGCAGCACCAAGTTTGAAACCAACATTTTTAGTTGCATTAAAACATGTAGGGGACATCAATTCTCTTCAAATGTGGGTCGTAGTGCTGACATTCTTACTTGTGACTTTCTTTGATACAGCAGGAACTTTAGTTGGATTAGCAAACCAAGCAGGTTTCATGAAAGACAACAAGATGCCTCGTGTAGGGAAAGCTTTAGCTTCTGATTCAACAGCTATGCTTGCGGGTTCCTTATTAGGTACTTCTCCTGTTGGTGCATTTGTAGAATCATCAGCTGGTATCGCCGTTGGAGGACGTTCAGGTATCACAGCTATTACTACAGGGATTTTCTTCTTGTTAGGCTTGTTCTTTTCTCCATTACTATCAGTTGTTACTTCACAAGTAACTGCACCAGCATTGATTATGGTAGGAGTATTGATGGCACAATCTTTGCGACAAATCGAATGGGGAAACTTAGAGATTGCGATCCCTTCATTCTTGATCTTGATCGGCATGCCTTTGACTTATAGCATTTCAGATGGGATTGCATTAGGTTTTATCTTCTATCCAATTACCATGTTAGCAGCTAAAAGAGGAAAAGAAGTATCTCCAATCATGTATGGTCTGTTCTTTGTATTCGTGGGATTCATGTGGATATTGAATGTGAAATAAAGAGGTTGTGAAATCAGTGTTCTGGCCTGAGTATTAGAGAAACAAACGAAAAAATAGTTCCTCATATTTTGCCGTTTTTTGAGCTAATACCGAGGGTCAGCTGAGTGAACACCGTTTATAAAGAAGTTGTGAAATCAGCATTCTTCCCTGCATAAATCAATCCTTTCAAAAAACAGTTGAGGGAATTTCCTCAGCTGTTTTTTTGTTTTATTCTGTTACCGATAACAAGGTGCAATAGCTATTTGAAAGCGTTACAATTTTTAGTGAGAGAGACTAAAATAAATGATTAAGCAAAAAATAGAAACATCCATTTATAGGAGGAAAATCATGGAACAAAAATGGTGGCACCATTCAGTTGTTTATCAAATCTATCCAAGAAGTTTTCAAGATTCAAATCAAGATGGTATTGGAGATTTGCGGGGGATTATTTCCAGGTTGGATTATCTGGCGTATTTAGGTATTGATGCAATTTGGCTTTCTCCAGTATACGAGTCTCCGAATGATGACAATGGGTATGATATCAGTAATTATCAAGCAATCATGGCAGAATTCGGTACGATGGAAGAAATGGAAGAACTGATTGAAGAAGCAAAGAAAAGAAATATCCGTATCATCATGGATCTGGTGGTGAATCATACTTCTGATGAACATCCGTGGTTCATTGAGGCCCGTAAAAATAAAGAAAATCCTTATCGGGACTATTATATTTGGCGTGATCCGGTCAATGGAAAAGAGCCTAATAGATTGCGCTCAATATTCAGTGGTTCTGCTTGGCAGTTGGATGAAAAAACGGGGCAATATTTTCTGCACTTGTATAGCAAGCGTCAACCTGATTTGAATTGGAAAAATAAACAGGTTCGCCAAGAGATTTATCAAATGATGAATTTCTGGATCGATAAAGGTATTGGTGGCTTTCGTATGGACGTGATCGATATGATTGGCAAAGAACCGGATAAAGAAATCACAAGTAATGGACCTAAACTGCATGAGTATCTTCAGGAAATGAATCAAGCAACTTTTGGTGACAAAAATCTGATGACTGTTGGCGAAACATGGGGAGCAACTACCGAAATCGCTAAACTTTATTCCAATCCTAAAAGAAATGAATTATCCATGGTCTTCCAATTCGAACACATAGGATTAGATCAGCAAGAAGGCAAAGACAAATGGGATTTGAAACCCTTGAGTATCTCTGAACTGAAAAAAGTATTATCCAAATGGCAAACATCTTTAGGTGATGAAGGATGGAATAGTTTATTTTGGAATAATCACGATCTTCCGCGAATTGTTTCTCGTTGGGGAAATGACGATGTGTATCGAAAAGAAAGTGCCAAGATGTTTGCTATCTTGCTTCATATGATGAAAGGTACTCCTTATATCTATCAAGGAGAAGAATTAGGCATGACGAATTGCCCAATTGATGATATCGCGGAAGCAAAAGATATTGAGACAATCAATATGTATAACGAAAGGATTTCTTCTGAATTTACAAAAGAGGAAATCTTGGAATCAATCAATGCGAAAGGAAGAGACAATGCTAGGACGCCTATGCAATGGAACGCCCGTGAACATGCTGGGTTTACTACTGGAATTCCATGGCTTCGAGTCAACCCAAATTATAAAGAAATCAATGCAGAAGAAGCGTTAGCAGATCAAGATTCTGTTTTTTATATGTACAAGAAATTGATCGATTTGCGTAGAAAACATGACATCATCGTCTGGGGAGACTATGAATTAGTAGAAGAGACGCCAGAGCATGTCTTTGCCTATTCTCGCATATATGAAGATCAGCGATGGCTCGTTGTTTGCAATATGTCCAGTGAAAAACAGGTGTTCACTGTTCCATGTGAAGCTTTAAGGATTATTGTGTCAAATTATCCTCTGAAACAGTTACCAGACGGCAAAGTCGAGTTACGACCATATGAAGCATTTGTGGTGGAAGTAAATAAAGAAAAGCTTATTTGATTGAAACGTATTACAGAGAGGTTGTGACACATTTTTTGTCACAACTTCTTTTTCTCAAAACTAAACAGAGGAGGCGGACATTATTACGAGTTTTTTGACAAAAAATAAAAATCATACTATGATATGTACGCCAATGGAGGGGATGAAATGGAAAAGCCAATTGAAAAAGCGTTAGATGAATGTCTTTTCTTTAGCGTGAAAAAGCTAGATCGCATGTTGAATAAATTAGCTGATGAAGCGTTTAGAAGGACAGGTCTGGCACCAACTTATGGTTTTATTTTATTGATATTAAAAGAAAAAGACGGAATACCACAAAAAGATATTGCACAAATGCTCTATTCCGCCCCATCAACGATTGCTCGTTTTGTTGAAAAATTAGAATATAAAGGATACGTCAAAACAGTTAGCGAAGGTCGCTTGTCATTAGTTTATCTTACAGAAAAAGGACGCCAATTTGCTAAGGAAGTCGATGGTAGCTGGGAAGAACTTCATCAGTCATACAAAGCAGTTTTGGGAAATGAAGCAAGTAAAGAATTAGCCCAGACAATGAATGATGCAACAGATAAGTTACAAAAAAAATAAAATTTTTTAAGCAAATTAGTTGCATGTACAACTAATCGAGTGGTTTAATGATAGATGATTCTCGATAGGTTAATCAGAGCGAATTATGGGAGGAATGACAATGTCACAATTTGATCAATCAATTACTTTACCTTCAGGAGTTCAATTGAAGAACCGATTGATGCTGTCGCCTATGACGACACAACTCAGCTTTTTCAATGGAGTGATCACCGAAGATGAGATCACTTATTATAAACAACGTTCTAAAGGTCTTGGTGCTGTTATTACTGGTGCTGCAAATGTCCAAGATATCGGAAAAGGCTGGCCAGGTGAACTCAGCATCGCTCATGATGAAATGATTCCTCGGTTAAGTGAGCTAGCGAAAGCAATCCAAGGAGAAGGCGCAAAAGCGATTATTCAGATTTTCCACGGTGGACGAATGACAAGTCGAGCAACTTTATCTGGAGAACAGCCTGTATCTGCAAGTGCAGTTGCAGCAAAACGTCCTGATGCGGAAACACCACGAGCAATGAGTGAAGAAGAAATCGTTGAAACAATCCAAGCATTTGGCGAAGCCACACGCAGAGCGATTGAATCAGGATTTGATGGTATCGAGTTGCATGGAGCAAATACGTATTTGATCCAACAATTTTTCTCTCCGCATTCGAATAGACGAGAGGATCAATGGGGCGGTAGCTTGGAAAGTCGTTATCGTTTTATTGAAGAATTATTAACAACGGTTTTCTCAGCGGTTGAACAATATGCTAAAAAACCATTCATCGTAGGGTATCGTTTCTCACCAGAAGAATATGAAACACCAGGTATCCGTTTTGAAGACACGATCTGGCTTCTTGAACGATTACGTGAGTCAAAACTAGATTATCTGCATGTTTCATTAAATATGTATGATCGAATAGCTCGTTCTGATAAATACAACGATAAATCGATTCTTGAAGTGGTCCATAACACGATTCAAGGAAAGATCCCTTTAGTTGGTGTCGGTGGGATCCGCAATCGCGAAGATGTAGAGCAGGTATTGAAATATGCAGAACTTGCAGCAATTGGACAGCAAATGATCGTCGATCCTGACTGGGCAGAGAAATTATTGGAAAACCGTGAGGATGAATTTGTAACGAAACCCTTCGAAGAAGCATATAAAGAGCTTTATTTGCCAAGTCCATTATATAATTTCTTGAAAGCACGTTATCAATAACGCAATTTTTATAGAAAGAGGATGGGAAAATGAAAGTATTGATCGTATTAACAAATGTAGAAAAGTACGAAAAAATCGAGCGTCCTACAGGTTTGTGGTTAAGTGAACTGACTCATTTTTATGATGTATTAGTAAAAAATGGGATCGATGCAGATTTTGTCAGTCCTAAAGGCGGATATGTACCTTTAGAACCGCAAAGTGTTTTGAATATGGATGAAATCGATTGGGCCTATTATAAAGATGAAGATTTCAGAAATCGGGCCTTGGGAAATACCTTACGTCCTGATGATGTGGATGCAAATGATTATGCAGCGGTTTATTATGCTGGTGGCCACGGAACAATGTGGGATTTTCCAGAAGCAATAGATCTTGGGAAAGTCGCTTCACAAATCTATCGAAATGAAGGGCTGGTCTCAGCTGTTTGTCACGGTGTTGTAGGATTGTTGCCAGTTACAGATGAGTCTGGAAAATCTATTTTAGCTGGACGTACAGTGACTGGGTTCAGTAATGAAGAAGAGGAAGCAAATGGTACAACGAATGAAGTACCATTCTTAGCAGAAGATGCTTTGAAAGAAAAAGGAGCAAACTATCAGTCTGGTGGAGCTTTTTCAGAAGTGGTTCAAATTGATGGGCGGCTTCTTACAGGGCAAAATCCTCAATCTGCTCATCAATTAGGCGAAGCAGTTGTTGAAGCATTAAAGAATTAAAAATAAATGATGTGTCTATTCTAACTATTACATTACACACGCTAAAACTCGTCTTTTCGTTCTTTTCTGTTTCCTATTTGGACAGAGGTACGTAAAAGGCGAGTTTTTTTCTTTTATAAGAGTACATTTTTTGAAACATCTCTTCAGAAATGATACTCTTCAATTAGGTCCACTAGTATATTATTAAGAAGCAGACCTAGAACACGGTATGATGGAGAGGGTTGATTCTGCTGCATCGCTATGTATCACAAGGTTGAAAGCGAGTTATGAATACTGTGTTTTCTGATTGAGAAGTTAGCAGTAGAACACCTTATAAGAAAGAGGAATGCAGATGAACATTGTAATTGTCGGCGGGTCGTTTGCAGGGATTCATGCGGCTATTTATCTTCGCCAATTGATGCCAACAAGTGAAATATATTTGATTGAAAAGCAATCGAAGTTAGGATGGATTCCCAGCGGGTTCAATTTGATATTAAAAGGAAAGGTTACCAGTGAAAAACAACTTTCTTGGATCACGAAAGAAGAACTGACTGACCGCTATCGAATCCATGTTTACACAGAAAAGACAGTAATAGGATTGAAAGAAAAAAAAGTCGTTTTAGCAGGAGGAAAAAAATTGGATTTTGATCGTTTGATTCTAGCGACTGGTTCAAATCAAAAGTTTCGAAATATTTCTGCAGAATCAACGCTTATTCACCCAGTTAAAAAGATACAAAACGTAACGGCTCTTCAGCAAAAGATCATGAATGCAAAGAAAATTGCAATTATTGGTGCAGGACAAGCAGGAATCGAAATAGCTGAAGGTTTGGCATCAAGAAAAAAACAAATCCATCTTTACGAAAGCCGAAAGTCAATTCTTTTTCGTTATCTAGATCCTGAAATGACAGAACCGTTAGTAAAGGAAATGAAAAATCAAGGGCTTTCACTTTTTTTAGAAGAACAAGTTGTGTCTTTGACCGAAAATGAAACCGCTATTGTAGAGACGGAAAAAAGAAAGGAGAACTATGATCTTGTTTTGCTGGCTAATCATTCTCGCCCCGACAATCAGATGTGGGAAGAACAATTAACATTGAATGATGATGGAACGATCTGGGTAGATGACTACTTGCAAACGTCTCAAAAAGACGTCTATGCGATTGGCGATGCGATCCAAGTAACTTTTCGTCCAACAAATGAAAAAATGTATGTTTCTCTAGTAAATAACGCTGTCCGTACAGCACGAAATGTCAGCAAGACAATTAGTGGCTCACAGACAAAGGATCAGGGAACCTATCGTCCAGTCGGCAATCAGTGGTTTGGCTATTTCTTAGGAAGCGTAGGTTTGACAGAAGAAGAGAGCATTTTTTATCCCCAAAAAATTGAAACAGGATACGTAGAATACAAGCTTACAGCAATAAATCAAAGCAAAGTTAAACTCAAATTTCTATTTGATTCTGAAAAAAAGATTCTTGGAGCACAGCTCCAAAGCAAAAAAGAGATGTTCCACCTTCTTGACCAACTGACAATTGCAGTAGAAGAAGGATGGACGTTTGAACAGTTAGAAGAACATGAGCTATTTTTCCAGCCAGAATACCGTGTGCCAGATATGGTGTGGTCAAAGGTGGCGAATACTGCCTATGAAGATTGAAGCATTATTAGAAAGAAAAGAGCAGTTACAGATCCTGATTTTGCGAAACCTTGTTCTGCAAGGGGGAACAGCCTCTATCAATGGTTTGAGAGAGCATGTCCAACTGTCAAAAGCCTCGTTTGATCAATATTTGGAAGATATTGAATTGATTGGCCGAATGATGGAAAAAAAAGTAGAAGTACAGCGAAATGAGTATCAGGCGCTGCTTGTGTTGGACGAAGATGTAAGTTTGGAAAAAATTCTATTGTTTTTATTGCAAGAAAGCTTGAAGTTTAAGATGCTCGTCTATTTATTAGAACATCAGCAAGTATCCATCGTTCGATTAGCGACAGCGTTTAATATCAGTGAGTCTTCTGTTTTTCGAAAGATCAAAGAATTGAACCAGCTCTTAGAGGAATTTGGATTACAAATCAAAAACGGTCAATTATACGGAGAAGAGCTACAGATACGATATTTTTATTATGAACTATTCCAATATATCCCGGAAGATCAGCGACCGCTTTTTTTGCAAAATACACCAGAAAAAAGACCGTTCATTCTAGGATTGGACCGTGTATTAGAAACAACGTTTACGGCATCAGCAGAAGCACAGATTGCTTGCTGGCTCGGGATTACGAAAAAAAGACTATTGAATGAAAAAAGTACGTACGCAACTTTGAAAGAAAAGAAATTACTCTATCAGTCGGACCGGCTTTATCAAGCAATCGATCCAATCATCGTGATGCATCTTAGTCGAACAGCAGCAGAACTGAATGTATACGAAACAATGATGTTTTACAGCTTTTTTGTTTCTTTTTCGATAGTAGACGAAGAAATATTTTATCAGTATGATTTGACACGGAGCAAAAAGTTACCAACCGCTGTTTTAGATACTTACATTCGGGAAACGATGTTATGGCATTATCGTCCTCGTCGTTTGAAAATCAAAGAAGAAAAGGCAGTAGGCTACCAAATTTCCCAGATCAACAATGAATGGTTTTTCTTTGTTGGAAAGATCGAAGTCTATGAGCGTGATCGGCTTTTGGAACAGCAGCAGAAAATGCTCGGGCATTCCTTAACACAGTTACTGGCGAAATTACAGGAAACAGCGGTGCAGCAATTGCCGAGGAAAAGAGCTGAAGATAGTGAGCTTAGTTACCTGATGATCCAGTATGCCAATGTTCTTTTGATGATCGATTTTTATATTGCAAAACCAGTAGTGATTGGAATCGATTTAGAAAGTCTGCCGATTTATCGTATTGCTTTTCAACAATATCTGATCAGAGAACTGAGGGGAATCGGCGGTATTGAGATTGGAAGTTATGAAGAAGGTAAAGAATATGATTTGGTGATCACATTTTGCCAGAGAAACAAAAAACAGTGTGAATATTATCTGTCAGAATTTGCGTCACCTTACGACATTATTCGATTGAAAAGAAGAATAGAGACGCTGAAAAAAGAAAAGAATTGATTAAAAAATAGCTTCATAATAAAAAACTGTCAAAAAAAGAAAAAAAGAATAAAATTTTGACAGTTTCTTTTTTTAAAACAGTAGTATGATAAGAGTAGTTAAAGAAAGCGTTTGCATATAATGGAGGGAATCACAATGACAGAATCAACGTATATCATGGCGATTGACCAAGGTACAACTAGCTCACGAGCAATTATCTTTGACAAGAAAGGAAGACACATCGGCAGTTCTCAAAAAGAGTTCACGCAATATTTCCCGCAAGAAAGTTGGGTGGAACATGATGCAAATGAAATCTGGAATTCTGTACAGTCAGTTATTGCCGGAGCGTTCATCGAATCAGGGATCAAACCAAATCAGATTGCTGGGATTGGCATAACGAACCAGCGTGAAACAACAGTAATATGGGAAAAAGATACAGGACGTCCAATCTATCATGCAGTTGTTTGGCAATCCAGACAGTCAGCTGGAATTGCAGATAACTTAAAAAATGAAGGCTATCAAGAATTTTTCCACGAAAAAACAGGGTTAGTGATCGATGCCTATTTCTCAGCAACGAAGATACGCTGGATTCTTGATCATGTAGAAGGCGCGCAAGAACGAGCTGAAAAAGGCGAATTGATGTTTGGAACGATCGATTCTTGGTTAGTATGGAAACTGACCGATGGACAAGCACATGTTACTGATTACTCGAATGCCAGTCGGACGATGTTGTTCAATATCCATCAGCTAGATTGGGATCAGGAGATTTTAGATTTACTAAATATTCCTCGAGTGATGTTACCAAAAGTCACTTCTAACTCAGAAGTTTATGGTTATACGCAAGGTTATCATTTTTATGGAAGCGAAGCACCAATTTCAGGGATGGCAGGAGACCAGCAAGCCGCATTATTCGGACAAATGGCATTCGAACCAGGCATGGTCAAGAATACTTATGGTACAGGTTCATTTATTGTCATGAATACCGGTGAAAAACCGCAATTATCCAAAAATAATTTATTGACGACAATTGGTTACGGCATAAATGGAAAGGTTTACTATGCTTTAGAAGGAAGTATTTTTGTGGCTGGTTCTTCGATTCAATGGCTGAGAGATGGACTTCAAATGTTGCAAAAAGCTAGCGATTCAGAAGACGCAGCGAAACGCTCTACAAGCGAAGATGAGGTTTATGTTGTTCCTGCATTCGTTGGGCTAGGTGCTCCTTATTGGGATCAGGCAGCACGAGGGGCTATGTTTGGCTTGACACGTGGTACGACAAAAGAAGATATCATTAAAGCTACTTTACAGTCGATTGCTTATCAAGTGAGAGATATCATCGATACGATGCAAGATGACACTGGAATCAAGATTCCTGTATTGAAAGTAGATGGCGGTGCAGCAAACAATGAATATCTGATGCAATTCCAAACAGATATCTTGAATGTACCGATCCAACGAGCAGAAAACTTGGAAACAACGGCGCTAGGGGCAGCATTTTTAGCAGGATTAGCTGTCGGTTATTGGAAAGATACAGACGAGATCCGCGAATTTTATGAAGCTGGCAAGCTATTTGAAGTTCAAATGGAGGAAGAGCGCCGAGAAAAACTTTACAACGGTTGGAAAAAAGCAGTAAAAGCTACCCAAGCATTTGAATAAGGAGGAAATCCATATGTTTTCAAACAAGACAAGACAAGATAGCATTCAAAAAATGCAGCAAGAAGAATTGGATCTGTTGATCATCGGTGGCGGAATCACTGGTGCCGGTGTGGCAGTCCAGTCAGCAGCATCAGGAATCAAAACAGGATTGATCGAAATGCAGGATTTTGCAGAAGGGACTTCCTCTCGCTCGACCAAACTTGTTCATGGCGGTATTCGTTATCTGAAGACATTTGATGTGGAAGTAGTAGCTGACACAGTTGGTGAACGTGCAGTCGTACAAAGTATTGCCCCACACATCCCAAAACCAGATCCAATGCTTTTGCCAATCTATGAGGGCGAAGGAGCAACAACCTTCAATATGTTCTCGGTCAAAGTAGCAATGGACCTTTATGACAAACTGGCAAATGTGACAGGAACCAAATATGAGAATTATACGCTGACACCAGAAGAAGTATTGGAAAGAGAACCGTTTTTGAAAAAAGAAGGGCTAAAAGGCGCGGGTGTCTATCTAGATTTCCGCAACAATGATGCCCGTTTAGTGATTGATAATATCAAAAAGGCTGCCGAAGATGGGGCTTATCTAGTAAGTAAAATGAAAGCGGTTGGCTTTTTATATGATGGCGATCAAATCGTTGGCGTCAAAGCTCGTGACCTGCTGACAGATGAAGTGATCGAAATCAAAGCAAAATTAGTGATCAATACGAGTGGTCCTTGGGTAGATAAAGTACGAAACTTGAATTTTACGCGTCCAGTCTCTCCTAAAATGCGTCCAACTAAAGGGATCCATTTAGTTGTAGATGCGAAAAAACTGCCTGTACCGCAACCCACATACTTCGATACAGGAAAGCAAGATGGGCGGATGGTTTTTGCTATTCCAAGAGAAAACAAGACTTACTTTGGTACGACAGATACGGATTACCAAGGAGATTTTACGGATCCGAAAGTCACACAAGAAGATGTAGATTATCTATTGGATGTGATCAATCATCGCTATCCAGAAGCAAATATCACATTGAATGATATCGAAGCAAGCTGGGCAGGACTTCGTCCACTGTTGATTGGTAATTCTGGTTCTGATTACAATGGTGGAGATAATGGATCGATTTCAGACAAGAGCTTCAATAAAGTTGTCGATACAGTAAGTGAATATAAGGAAAACAAAGTTTCTCGTGCTGAAGTAGAAGACGTGTTGAACCATTTGGAAAACAGCCGTGATGAAAAAGCACCTTCTACGATTTCCAGAGGTAGTTCTTTAGAAAGAGAACCAGATGGTTTGCTGACTTTATCTGGTGGGAAAATCACCGATTACCGTAAGATGGCAGAAGGAGCTTTGCGATTGATACGCCAATTATTAAAAGAAGAATACGGAATAGAGACGAAAGAAATCGACTCTAAAAAATATCAGATTTCAGGTGGAAACTTCGATCCAACTAAATTAGAAGAAACAGTGACAGAATTAGCAAAAGAAGGAGTAGCAGCCGGTTTAGAGGAAGAAGATGCTACTTATATCGCTGATTTTTACGGGACTAATGCCCGACGTATCTTTGAATTAGCAAAAGAAATGGCACCTTATCCTGGTTTGAGTCTCGCTGAGTCAGCTCGGTTACGTTATGGTTTAGAAGAAGAAATGGTTTTGGCCCCAGGCGATTATCTCATTCGTCGTACAAATCATCTGTTGTTTGAACGAGATCAGCTTGATGAGATCAAGCAACCTGTGATCGATGCAATTGCTGGATATTTTGAATGGACAGAAGAGGAGAAGGCGCAACAGACTAAACGTTTAGAAGCATTGATTGCAGAATCAGATCTGCGGGAACTAAAGGGGGAGAAATAAATGAACAGTGATATGACTCAAATCATGGGGGAGTTTATTGGGACACTGATCCTAGTTTTGCTTGGAGATGGTGTGTGTGCGGCTGTGAATTTAAACAAAAGTAAAGCACAGGCTTCTGGCTGGATTGTCATCGCATTTGGTTGGGGACTCGCTGTAACAATGGCTGTCTATATTTCTGGATTCATGGGCCCAGCTCATTTGAATCCTGCAGTCTCTCTAGCTATGGCGATGACAGGGGCAATTAGTTGGAATCTTGTCGTTCCTTTCATCATTGCGCAAGTTTTAGGAGCTTTTGCAGGGGCCATTCTTGTTTGGCTTTCTTATTTGCCACATTGGAATGCAACGAAAGATGAAAGCGCGATTTTAGGAACGTTTGCAACAGGTCCTGCTATACGGAATTATCCAGCAAATGTGATCACAGAATTAATTGGTACATTTGTATTAGTTCTTGGGTTGCTAGCTTTTGGACAAAACGAATTTGCACCTGGAACGAACGTATTCGCTGTAGGTGGATTGATCTTAGCCATCGGTCTTTCATTAGGAGGGCCAACAGGATATGCAATCAACCCTGCTCGGGACTTTGGTCCTCGATTAGCACATGCGGTATTGCCAATAGCTAATAAAGGAACTTCAGATTGGGCATATTCATGGGTACCAATCGCAGGTCCAATGATCGGAGCAATTATCGCGGTAGGTGTCTATTCATTAATGGTGTAAATCTATAAAACATACTAAAGTTTGACAACCAAAATGTGTCTTGCTATAGTTAAGTGGAAAATAAATAAGACCTAGAAGAATGGGGTATGTTTTGTGAGTGTAGCTGGTATCTAATCAGTAAGTCGAATAGCCAATAAACAAAGTTTATTTGGTGTGCTTATGAAACGGTACCTGTCAGGAAAACAATATCTTTGTATTCTAATAAGGATAGGACATGACTTTTTTAAGCTGTGTTCTATCCTTTTATTTATCTCTAGGCCCTTATTTATTTTGGGACAGGTATCTCTTCAAGAAAAGGAGAGAATATGGACAACGAAATGATTAGTCAATTACAATTTGATCGGATCAAAAAGGAAATCCAAGCAAGAGCAATTGGAAACTATAGCAAAAAACGAATCAGCGATATGACGGTCTCGACAAACCTACAAACTGTCTTGGATCGTCAAGAAGAAACAAGAGAAGCACGCTTGATCTTAGAAAGCAGTCAGCATGTTCCATTTATGGGGTTGCCGAGGATCGATGCACTGACAGAACAAGTCAAAAAAGGGTTGATTCTGCAGCCAACCGATTTGATCGAATATGCGGATTTTCTTAGAAGCAGTCGGATGATCACAAAGTTTTTTGATAAGAATCAATACCAGACACCCTTGTTGTTTGCTTATAGCAAACATCTTCCTGATTTGATAAATGTAGAAGAGTTGATTGACCAGAAAATAAAAAATAATAAAGTCAGTGACGACGCGTCACGTAATTTGCGTAAAGTACGCAAACAATTACAACTAATCGAAAAAGAAATCCAGTCAAAATTACTGAAATTCTTGCGTCATCCGAAAAACAAAGAAATGATCCAAGAAGCAATGATTGTTCAAAAAGGCGAATACTATACGATTCCTATCAAAGCCAGCTATAAAAATAAAATAGATGGAACGATTATCGATGAATCAAATAAAAGAACGACGGTTTTTATTGAACCAACTGTGATTTCTAAATTGAATGAACACTATCAGTTGTTAAAAGCTGAAGAAATCAGTGAAGAATATCAAGTTCTGGCTGCATTGACTGGTGCTATTGCAGAAAATGAAGAAGCAATCGACTTATTGATCGAAACGATGACGGTATTAGATATCATTTTTGCTCGGGCAAAATTTAGCCGAGAAATCAATGGGATCACGCCTAAAATCAATAAATCAGAACATATCGTCATCAAACAAGGCAGACATCCATTTTTACCTGATCATGCGGTACCATTGGATGTTGAAATCGGTAAAGACTATCGAGGCTTGATTATCACCGGAGCAAATGCCGGCGGCAAAACAGTCGTGTTGAAGACGGTCGGTTTATTGACTTTGATGGCGATGTTCGGCATGCAAGTTCCGGCAAAAGAAGGGACGGAGCTTGCAGTCTTTGATGAGGTTTTCGTCGATATCGGTGATCACCAAAATTTAGAAAATGCGTTGAGTACATTTTCTGGTCATATGCAAAACATCGCTGCTATTTTGAAAAAGATAAAAAGGAATACATTGGTACTTTTGGATGAGATTGGTAGTGGAACAGAGCCAAATGAAGGGGCTGCACTAGCTATCGCAATCATGGAATCTATGTATGAGCAAGGGGCATTGATCATTGCCACGACCCATTATGGAGAAATCAAGAAATTCGCCGGAGATCATGAAGATTTTGTGCCGGCTGCTATGGCTTTCGATCGGGAAGCACTTCAGCCTAAATATCAATTGCGGGTTGGAGAAACAGGAGAAAGCCAGGCATTATGGATTGCTCATAAAATGGATATGTCTATAAAATTGATCCAGCAAGCAGAGCGTTACTTGGCGGAAAAAGCCTATCGGACACAGAAAAAAGAATTTCCTCCTAAGACAGCAGTTACAAATAGGAAGGAGAATAAAAAAGAACGCCAGCTCTTTGCAAAAGGTGATCGGATATTTGTCAATGAATACCAAAAAGAAGCGTTAGTTTATGAAGATATAGGTGAAGATACGATTGATGTATATTTAGACAAAAAAATAATCCACGTGCCTCGTCAGCGTGTTCGTCTGGTGTGTTCAGCAGAAGATCTGTACCCGACAGGTTACGATTTAGACAGTCTGTTTATCGATTATAAAACACGTAAACGGCAGCGTGACCTAGAGCGAGGATCAAAAAAAGCTCATAAAGTACTAGTAAAAGAAATGCGCAAACGACAGGAAGAAAGAAGAGTAAACGATGAAAACAGCAAGTGATTATCTCAAATTAGCTCATAATATCAGTGGCTGTAAAGAAAAATAAAAACAGTGAAATCATTGGTTTTATTCCCCGTGTAAGCTAAAATAAAAAGAAAAGAGTGCTGAGGAGGTGGGGCGATAAAATGAAATTAAGCACAGACTGGCGTAAAGAAATACAAACGATTCCGAATCTTTTATCGATATTCCGTATTTTTTTGCTGCCGATTTATCTTTATTTTGTGCTGAGACAGTCATTTTATATAGCAGGAGCGGTCATTGTTGTCTCAGGTTTGTCTGATTATCTAGATGGGGTCATTGCTCGGAGATATAATCAGGTAACAGACTTAGGGAAGGTGCTTGATCCGTTTGCAGATAAATTGACACAACTTTTTCTGATTTTGTCTATGGCATGGTATCGACCGTGGCTTTGGCTGTTGTTTGGTCTATTCTTGATAAAAGAAGGCTTTATGTTTGTAGCTGGATTAATCGGGCTATCTAAAAATATCAAATTAAGTGGAGCGAAGTGGTATGGCAAAGTAGCGACTGCTGTCATCTATGTTGGCATGATCCTTTTGCTGCTTTTCCCAGAATTACCAATGCTGTGGGTGAGAGTCATTTTTGCCGTCATCACTTACGGTTTTTTACAATCTTTTGTCTTGTATGCTGTCGAGTACCGAAAGATGTTTCAAAGAAAATAAAAAAGGGGTGTGACCTATGTCGCACTCCTTTTTTTGATAAATAGACTCCCAGTAGCTACTTCTCGATAATAAGCCAACCAAACCAAAAACAGGAGAAGTTATTTTTGAAATTATTTCTTGTGATTCGGAGTTAAATGGTAGGCTCACAACCTCTTGGTAAACGGTGTTCAATCAGCTGACCTTCGGTATTAGCTCAAAAAACGGCAAAATATGAGCAGCTATTTTTCCGTTTGTTTCTCTAATACTCAGGTCAAACCGCTGATTTTACAACCTCTTCCTTAAACGGTATTCAAAAGCTAGTTTCTCGGTATTAAGCCAAATTTATGCAAAAATGTAGAAAGCCATTTTCACAAAATTTTTCTTAATACTCGAAACTAAGCGACTTTTTCACAATCTCTTCCTTAAACGGTGTTCAATCAGCTGACCTTCGGTATTAGCTCAAAAAACGGCAAAATATGAGGAGCTATTTTCCCGTTTTTTTCTCTAATACTTAGGTCAAACCGCTGATTTCACAACCTCTTCCTTAAACGGTGTTCAAAAGCTTGCATCTGCGGTAATAAGCCCAACCAAACGAAAAATATGAGAAGCTATTTTTGTTTGGCTGTTCTTATTACTTGATGCAGGACAGCTTTTTCACAACCTTTGATTCACGGTTTTCCAGAAGTAGCTTCTTCGAAAAATAAGCCGAAATTTCTTGAAGCTGATCACTTCTGTCGCAACCTCTACTGACTAAGGCTTGATATAAGCATAACCTTGGGATTGCAGTTCAACTAAATCAAGGACACCTGCTGGTACAACGATTACTTGTTCAGGTAAAGAACTTTCTGAAATATGATTAGCACGCATAGCATTGGCGCAAGCGTGAAAAACGACTCCTTGCAAATCTAAGAATTCTGCATTGGCAGAGTCTAGATAACCGGTAATCGCGATGCCATTTACAGATACGACAATCGTCGTTTCTGGAGAAGCTTTTATCAGGTTTTTTACGTTTTTCCCTGTTTCTGACCATTTTTCTAATTCATCAATATGGAAAACGACTTTCATTGAAATCATTCCTTTACTTTTTAATAATCATCTTGATCGCTTGCTCTAGTTTAGCCGCTTGTTCTTCTGGATTACTATCAGGTTTCTCAAAGCAATTTTTCAGATTATCTGCAACGATCATGCCCATTACGCGATCAATACTAGAACGAACAGCGCTTAATTGAGTGATGACATCCATACATTCTTTTTCGTCTTCGATCATTTTTTGGATACCACGAATTTGTCCCTCTGTACGTTTCAAACGGTTCAGGATATTTTTATTATCAATCTCCATAACACATTCTCCTCTATTTTTATAATTAGATAATACCCCTTATCGGTATTTTATGCAAATATAAAAAGTAGTGAAAAAAATGAAGAGTCATTCTGGTTGACATATTAATAAAGCTCCTGTTTAATATACCCCATGAGGTATTTATAAAAATGTAATGAGGTGCAGAAAATGAATTTGCTATTTCAATCAATAAAATCGATAACAGTCCCAGAATTAAAGGAAAAGCTTTTGGAAAATCCAGCGTTACTTGATGTTAGAACACCTGCAGAATACCGGGGTGGGCATATAAAAGGAGCTAAAAATGTTCCATTACAAAGTATAAACAGATATGATGGAGACAAAGAAAAGACCGTCTATGTGATTTGTCAATCAGGGATGAGGAGTAAACAAGCAGCTAAAGAATTAAAGAAATCTGGTTATGATGTAGTGAATGTACGTGGTGGCATGAATCAATGGTTTGATCGAACAGTAGGAGGGAAATAAGATGAAAATCGTTATTGTCGGAGGTGTAGCAGGTGGAATGTCTGCTGCTACACGGCTTCGCCGATTAATGGAAGATGCAGAAATCGTTGTTTTTGAAAAAGGACCGTATGTTTCTTTTGCAAATTGCGGCTTGCCTTATTATCTTTCGGGAGAAATCAGTGAACGGGAAAATCTTCTTGTCCAAACGCCAGAATCATTATCCGCTCGTTTTTGTTTAGATGTGCGTCCAAATCATGAAGTGACAGCCATCTTTCCCGAAAACAAAACGGTAGAAGTCGTACATGAGGGTCAAAAACACATTGAACAGTACGATGCATTGGTTTTATCTCCTGGTGCAAAACCAGTTGTTCCATCGATTCCAGGGATAACAGAAGCCGACAATGTTTTTTCTATTAGAAATGTACCAGATATCGATAAAGTGATGCATGCATTAGAAAAACAGCCAAAGCGTGCCGTGATCGTTGGTGCAGGATTCATCGGATTGGAAATGGCAGAAAACCTAAAAAGAATAGGTTTAGAAGTCATGGTGATCGAACAAGCACCACATATTCTTCCGACACTGGATGAAGAAATGGCAGCTTTTATAGAAAAAGAATTGTCTCATCAAGGAGTAGAAGTGATTACTTCTCATGCTGTCGCTGGATTTGAAGACCACGGGAAACGATTGCGACTGGATGATGGGCATACCATCCCTGCTGATTTAGTTATTTTATCCATTGGTGTTCGTCCTGATAACCAGCTAGCAGTGACTGCTGGAATCGAATTAGGTATACGCGGGGGTATCCTAGTAGACGAACGATATCAAACGAATATTCCTGATATTTATGCGGTGGGGGATGCTATCGTTGTAAAACAGCAAATCACTGGAAAAGATGCACTTATTTCTCTTGCTTCACCAGCCAATCGTCAAGGTAGACAAGTTGCGGACACGATTTCCGGAATTTCTCGAAGAAATCAAGGCGGTATTGGAACAGCAATTATACGAACGTTTGGAATGACTGCCGCATCCACCGGATTAAGTGAAAGAACAGCCAAAGAAAACGAGCTGTCTTTTGAAGTCGTTCATGTGTCAGGAAAAGATCATGCAAGCTATTATCCAGAAGCAACAGATATTTTACTGAAGTTGATCTTCCATCCAGAGACTGGCGAGATTTATGGTGCACAAGGTGTTGGGGCAAAAGGTGTGGATAAACGGATCGATATTTTAGCAACAGCAATCAAAGGGCATTTGACGATCTTCGATTTACCGGAATTAGAATTGACGTATGCACCGCCATTTGGCTCAGCCAAAGATCCAGTAAACATGCTAGGATATGCAGCAATGAATATTGCAGAAGGGCTTAGTGAAACCGTACAATGGCATGAATTGCCGACAGAATTAGCAAAAGGAAAAATTTTATTAGATGTGCGAACAGCAGAAGAATTGGAAAAAGGCAAATTCAAGGAAGCCAAACATATCCCTTTGAATGAACTTCGGGACCGATTAGATGAATTAGACAGCCAGCAAGAATATATCGTCAGCTGTCATAGTGGATTACGTAGCTATCTAGCGGAAAGAATCTTGAAGCAGTCTGGCTACCACGTAAAAAACCTTGATGGTGCATTTTCTTTATATCAAACTGTCCGACCAGAAGAACTGATATATCCTAACAAATAATACTCGTTAAAAAGCTTGCATTCGACTCTTAAAAGAGGTAGACTAATCGGTTCCACCACTTTAAAAAAGAGGAGAATGTGTATGGTCAACACACAAAAGCAGTTAGAAGAAGCATATCTGAAGAACGTGTATCAAAAGTTACTCGATAAAAAAAACGAACTGCGTGAATCGATGGATACGGCAAAAATAGAAGGAAACCAGTCGCTGAAAGAAATGGCTGGCGATCTTCGATTGAATTTTGACAGTTATTTAGATAATTTGGATACTTTTTCGATGATTGAAATGAAAAATAGAGAAATCGATCAGATGAATATCAAACAGAAAAACGCAGAAAATCAGCTGGCAAAGATCGAACGTTTGTTGAAAAGTCCCTACTTTGGAAAAGTCGTTGTAGACTTTCTGGATAATGAGCCAAAAGAATCCTTTTATATCGGTACAGCAAATTTCACAGATGATGCAGATGAAAATCTTGTTTATGATTGGCGTTCACCAATTGCCGAACTTTTTTACAATAACATGATTGGTCCGTCTTCTTATACGGTTCGGCAAAATAAAATCGATACGGTTATCAAAGAAAGACGACAATTTATTTTGGAAAGAGATCGTTTGGTCAAGTTTTTTGATACGTCTGTAGCTATCCAAGACGATGTGTTATTAGAAGTGTTAGGTCAAGATGAGACCAATGAAATGAAGGCTATCACTGCTACGATCCAATCGGAACAAAACACAATCATTCGGGATGTGAAAAGTCAAAATATCTTGGTAAATGGCGTAGCAGGAAGTGGTAAAACCTCTGCTATCATGCAGCGTATTGCGTATCTGCTCTATTTATATCGAGATACGATGACATCCGATGACTTGCTGATTCTATCACCTAATCATCGGTTTATCGACTATATTTCGAATGTCCTACCATCATTAGGTGAAAGAAATCCACTGAATCTAACCATCATACAGCTGGTTTCACAGCTTTCAGCAGAGGAAATAGAAGGTGAAGAGGCTTATTTCAAACGTATCACGGGAGAAAATGTATCGGAGCAGACAGAACGTTTGCGTAGCAAAAAGTTTATCGATAATCTAAAACAATCAGATCCTTTGTTTTTAGATCATCCGAATTTTATCCGTGGACTTACTAAAAATGGAAAAACAGTCCTTTCTAAAAAAACGATCGAAAAAATATATGAGAAAGTTCCTGCTCATCCTAAATTGATCGATAGGCTTCAAGCAACGAAAAAGGCACTGATGAGCGAATGGAAGAATCATCTTTTGAAACAAGCAAAAAGTCCTGCTGTGCAGAATCAGGTACTCTCGTTGACAGAAGATAGGCAGTTGGAATTATTCGGTAAATTGATTTCTGATGATTCGGAACAAAGTATTGCAGCTTATGCAAGGAAACTTTTACAAAAAAAATATCGAAAAATAACCAGACAAATCGAAGAAATGGCATGGGTGGCTGAGCACCAGTTGTTTGAAAGAATTTATGAAAAGCGATATGGCTCAGCTTATGCTTGGCAACCCACACGTACTGTTGATGAAGCAGTCATTATATTAGCTATTCGTCATTTACTTGTTGAAAAGGTAAATGTACCAGCATTTCGCTATCTATTGATTGATGAAGTACAAGATTATACCCTGGCACAATTAGGTCTATTGATCGAATTATTTCCAAAAACTCACTTTACTTTAGTAGGTGACGAGAATCAGGCAATCTTTAATTCTTCCACTACTTTTGCTGATATTATGCGTTGTTTCGACGACTACCATCTGCCGATCCATCGGTATGATCTTAGAAATAGTTACCGTTCTAGCGGAGCAATCACAGAGCTTTTCAAAACCTATGCTGTGGATCAAGAGAAGATCGACATCGTATCGATCCGACCGCAAGGAAAAGAACCCGAATACCGCTCTTTTCGATCCTCTGAAGAATTGTTGAAAATACTAGCTGAGATTTTGGTTTCTCTAAAAGGAGAAAAAGCGGCAGTTATCACCCAAACAGAAGAGGAAACCCAAACGCTACAAGAATCGATTAAAAAAAATTCATATGGATTAGAAAACTGCCAAATCATTCCTTTGAGTCTAGCAAAAGGACTGGAATTTGATCATGTAATCTTATATCCATTTGAAAACGATGGAGATGAGCAAAGAAGACGCAGACAAATGTACACGGCGATATCTAGAGGAATGAAAAGCATTGTCGTATTGGAAAGAGCAACATAATTAAGAGATAAAAAATAAAAAGAACAACTGATAAAAAGAACAAAATATTTTTCATTTGCTGATGAGAAATGTTTTGTTCTTTTTCTTAGGAAAAATTTAGGAACACTTTATGTGAAAAGAAATGAAATGTATGGTAAACTCCTACGTCGTAACAAAAAAACGTGAGGTGAGGATATGAAAAAAGTAACAAGAGAAGAAGTTGCATCAATTTTGGTGAAAGATAAGTATTTTTCAAAAGGTAATTACTGGTTAAAGATTTGGCAAACGTTAGTGGCTCTTTTAGGATGGATGATCGTTGTTCTTCCTTTTATATGGGTGTTTTTCCCATTAACGAGACCAGAAAGAGCCAAGGATTTTTCCTTGTACGCTTTTTTATCAGAAAAGAAAATGCTGTATTTCTTAATCGGCTTTTTTGTATTGATTTTTTTCAGTTTCCTGATTACCTCATTTGTATTGACTAGGTGGAACAATCGAAATCTATACAAAAAAGTAAATAAATCTTTTGAATATGAAGATGAAAAATTGAAAAAAAGACAAGAATTACTTGAAGAAGTGTATACGGAACGTTTTGGAACAAAAGAAGAGAGAGAAACGGTCCGTTTTTATTCTGTCTCCGAAGAGAAAAATCTAGATACGACATTCATTGCAGATTTGTATAAAGAAAATGGGGTGGAACTGAAATGATCTCAATCACCCATACAGGTAATTTATTCTTAGATACTTGTTTGTCTATTATGTATTTTTTTCTCGTTTCTTATCCGATTTTAGGCGGATTTGTATGGTTTATTGGTGTCTGGTGTTATGTGTTTTTATACAAACATAAGCAAAAAGAATGGGTAGATGTTCCCTTGAGTGTCGAACCGTTCATCACGATCATGGTGCCAGCCCATAATGAAGAAATTGTGATCGAAGATACAATCGAGTATTTGATGACGAAATTGAATTATCACAACTATGAGGTATTAGTGACAGACGATGGTTCAACGGACCAAACACCAGAAATATTAGCTAGACTGATGAAAAAATACGCTAATCTTCGTGTGGTTCGGATCGAAAAAAATAAAGGAAAAGCCCACGCGTTTAATATCGGACTTGCCTTTGCAAAAGGGAAATTGATTTTAAGCAATGATGCAGACACGGTACCGGAGCCAGATGCACTGATTAGGTATGTGAATTATTTCATTCGCCCTGGTGCAAGACATATTGCTGCGGTCACTGCAAATATGGATGTCCAAAATCGTACCAAATTGATTGCAAAATCTCAAACGGTTGAATTCTCAAGTATCGTGGGCATCATTAAACGAACACAGTCAGCTGTTTTCGGTGGTCTTTATGCGTACAGTGGAGCAAATACGATGTATCGAAAAGAAGCCTTGATCGATGTGGGCGGATTCAGACAAGATCGAGCGACGGAAGACATCAGTATTGCTTGGGATCATCAGTTAAATGACTGGTTATCTGTTTTTGCTCCTGAGATTATCTTTTTCATGGAAGTACCTGTGACGTTGAAGATGCTATATCGACAAAGAAAACGTTGGGCAAAAGGTGGAACAGAAGTCTGGCTGACGAATTTCAAAAAAGTGATGCTCCATCCTTTTAAACATATTGGAAGAACGATCATCTTCATTGATCAAACATTGAGTATTGTCTGGTCAATATTCTTTTGTATTTCCGTAGTTCTTTTTGCTGGATTAATCGGGCATTATGTATATCAAGGAAACTACGAACAGATTTATATTACTTTTACATTCAGTTTTGTGTTCATCTGCTTTGAAATGGTCGCAGGATTTTTCCAGTTGCTAGCTTCGCTGATTGTAGATGATCGACGAAGAAAATTGAAATACCTTCTTTTCGCACCACTATATATGCTTTTGTTCTGGATAGTGAACGCGATAACGATCGTGACGACTTTCATTCCAGCAGTCAAAACGATTTTAGGTTATGGAAGCGGGACATGGAAAAGTCCGGAACGTACAAAAAAATAAAAGATGCACCGTTTTTTAGACAAACAGCCTGTTGTGTTTATGGTTCTTCCAGACATTTTTGCTTATAATAAGAAATTAGTTAAAAAGTAGTAAGGATGGGAAAAGTGATGAAAAAAAGAATGAAGCCGTTAATCTGGCCGATTGCTGTTTCCGGTATTTTCTTCTTCGGACACACAGCTTTTGCAGAAACTTCTGAACCTGCTCAAACAGAGCCTTCAACAACTATAAGCTCTTCTGGTGCTGAGAACGGTGCCTCGGAAACAGAAATGACTTCCAATGTACCGACAGATAATTCAGGAGAAACGATTTCGTCTTCAGAAGATACATCAACGAATAGTTCTACCTCTTCTGACCCAATCGATCATTTGCAAGACTTGGAAAATAAAAGAAAAGAACTCGAAGAAGCATTAGAGGCTGCAAAAAACAAATTGAAAGAAGACCAAGCAGCAATCGATCAAGATTTAGCTGATCTTAAAAATAAAGCGGGAAATGACCGTGCACAACTTGAGAAAAAGCTTGCTGAAGCGAAAGCAAAAGCGGAAGCTGTCCAAACAGATCTTGACGGGAAGATCCAACAAGCAAAAGAATTCAATCAACAATTAGATCAGGTTGCTCAAACAGCTTCTGGAAAGCTAAGTCAAACTCAAGCGGATATCACAGCGGCCAGTCAAGCGATCCATGGAAAGATCAGCGAAGCGCAAACAGTTGCTAATGATTTTGAAGCAAAAAAAGCTGACTTAGCAGCTAGTTTCCAACGAATAAAAGATATTTTGCATTCGGCAGGAGAAAAATCAGTGACCTCTGGAAGCACGACAGAAACAGTTCAGCAAACGACAGAGCCATCCAAATCAACAAGTCAGACTTTGCCAAAAACAAATGAAAAAACAGCTTCTGTCAGTTATTCCTTAGCAGGGGCGGGTGTGTTAGTCGCAGCAGCTTACGGAATCATCCGCAAAAAGAAATAAAAAAGAGAGGATGGGAAGGTAGAGTACCTCGAAGTTAGACTGAAAAATCTAATTCTTGAGTGCCACTACATGTCCCATCTCTCTTTAGTTATTAAAACAGCTGTCCCCTACTTATCTCGTGGAGACAGCTGTTCCACTACATGTGACCATCAGCATGCCATTGTCGCTGCCTAATACTTCATAGTCCATTTTTACGCCAATGATCGCATCAGCTCCTAATGCTTTTGCACGTTCGGCCATTTCGGCAAGTGCTTCTTCTCTTGCACCCATTAGTTCGTTTTCATAGCTTTTTGAGCGGCCGCCAAAGATATTTCGCAACCCCGCCTCCAAGTCTTTAAATGCATGGATCCCAGTAATGACCTCACCAAAAACGATCCCTTTATAAGCTACTACGGCTTTTCCCTCTACACTGTTCGTTGTTGTTGTAATCATTCGATCACTCCTCTCTTTTAATTAAAGTATAACAAACTTCAAGAAGCACTACACATATTTTCCCAAAATTAGAAATTTATTATATACTTGAATTGTTCATTGATGAAAGCGAAACCAATCGTTAGCAACTATGTAAAAGAAAGGAAGATTCTTGTGAAAAAAAGTATTTTGCTTATTTCTCATAGTCAAAAAGTAACAGATGGTATTAAAGAAATGATTGAGCAGATGCAAAAATCCGAAGAGGTGCAAATTTTTTCTCTCGGCGGAATAAATGGCGAGATCGGATCAGACCCGATGAAAATCGTAGAAGCTGTCAATGAATCAAGTGATGCAGCTAGTTATTTTGTTTTTGCGGATATCGGCAGCGCGGTATTGAATTCGGAACTGGCAAAAGACATGTTGGAAGAAGAACAGCAGCAACGTTATCATCTGGTGGATGCGCCTTTAGTGGAAGGAGCTTTTGCAGCAGCCATCACTGCTGGTATAACAGATGATACTCAGCAAATCTTAACAGAAGCACAAAATGCCGGAAAGAAAGGATGGGAATAAATTGAAAAAAATCATGAATGATCCAAGCAATATTGTCGAAGAAATGCTGGAAGGATTAGTAAAAAGCTATCCAGAACTTGTTCATCGTGTAGAATCTTCCCGTGTTGTAGCCAAGAATCAGAAAGCGGAACAAGTTGGTTTGGTTTCTGGTGGAGGAAGCGGACATGAACCATCCCATGCCGGGTTTGTAGGGGAAGGGATGTTAAGTGCAGCAGTGCTTGGTGATGTGTTTACTTCTCCAACTCCAGATCAGATTCAAACGGCTATCAAGGAAGCGGATAGTGGAAAAGGAGTTTTGCTGATCGTTAAGAATTATACAGGGGATGCATTGAACTTCGATATGGCAAAGGAATTAGCTGCTATGGACGATATTGAAGTAGAAAGTGTGATCGTAGATGATGATATCGCCGTTGAAAATAGTACGTATACTGCCGGAAAACGCGGAGTCGCAGGTACTGTTCTTGTACACAAAATCGTGGGCGATGCAGCAAGAAACGGTGCTTCCCTAGCAGAGTTGAAAGAACTGGGAGAAAAGGTCGTACAGGCAACTAAGACGATCGGTGTAGCGCTTCGAGCAGCAACTGTACCAGAAGTAGGGAAACCAGGATTCGAACTGGGAGAAGATGAGATTGAGTACGGTGTTGGTATCCACGGTGAGCCAGGCTATCGTCGAGAAAAGATGCAGCCTTCTAAAGTACTGGCAAAGGAACTTGTTACTAAGATTTTAGATGATTACTCGAATTTACCAAAAGAAGCAGGTGTACTAGTCAACGGAATGGGCGGGACGCCTTTGATGGAACAGTTCGTGTTCATGAATGATGTTTTAGCTCTGTTGGAAGAAAGAGGCGTCAATGTAGTTTTCCGAAAAGTCGGTAATTTTATGACCTCACTAGATATGCAAGGTCTTTCTCTAACACTGATCGACTTGACGGAGACACAATGGAAAGATTCTTTAGAAAGCAATGTACAGACGATTTCATGGTAAAAAATCTCAAGATAAAAGGGTGATAATATGAAACTAACCGTTCAAGAAATCCAAGAATGGCTCACGCAATTTGCAGAGGCAATCAATCAGAACAAACAATATCTCAGTGATCTAGATACCCCGATTGGCGATGGAGACCATGGAAATAACATGGGAAGAGGGGTTTTAGCTTATGAAGAAGCTTTTCAAGCCGATCATCCTGAAACAATCAGCGATACATTCAAAGTATTCTCTATGGCGATGATATCGAAAGTCGGTGGGGCTTCTGGTCCGTTATACGGATCTGCATTCATGAACATGATGAAAGCGACAAAAGAGGTCGATTCTATTGATTCTCAAGAAAAATTAGGAGAAGTGATCGAGCAGGGAACAGCGGGTATTCAAAGCCGAGGAAAGGCAGAAGCTGACGATAAAACGATGTTAGATGTTTGGCTGCCAGTCACAGAGGCATTGAAGGCAGGGAATTTAACAAAAGAAATCATTGACCAGGCAAAAGAACACACCAAAGACTTGGTAGCTAAAAAAGGACGAGCTTCCTATCTAGGAGAGCGTGCAATCGGACATATCGACCCAGGAGCTGCTTCTAGTGCCATTTTATTTTCAACGCTTTTAGATGTGATCAATCAACCTTAAGTTCAATAAAACTGCGGTGATGCTCATCGCAGTTTTTTGTTTGGCTGTTCTTATGACTTGATGCAGAACAGCTTTTTCACAACCTCTATTTGTCCATATCGCAAAATTCAGGTAGAATACAAAAGATAACGGAAAGAGGCGAAACAATGGAGCTTGGAAAATCAGATTATCAGTTGTTTGATCGACCAATCTACGCATTCAAACAGCTCAAAGAGAGCCATCCAACAGATAAGATCGAACAAATCAAGAAAGAATATAAAGAACACTGGCAAAAATGGAAAGAGATTCAGCTCCAGACAGCTGCACTTTTGCCTGATATGTACGGCATGAGCAAACCTAAAATCGAAAGCTGGACGAATGGCTGGAATTTACGCAGTCATTTTTGGAGCGCGTACCGAAGCGAATCTCGTCAAGACGAGAATGCCTGTCTAGCAGTTTTGTTGAATCAAAAACAATACCAAATCTATTTGATGTACCAACATTATAAAAGCGAAGAACGATATGGTAGCATTGCAGCGTATAACCAGTTGCTTGCGATACTGAAAGAGTGGAGCAAAACAGTCGATATCAAGGATTATTACATATGGCCGCAACCAGAACATGAACTTGACGACCACTTAGCTTTGTCTGACTATTTGTCCGATACAAAGAAACAAGAAGAGTTGAAAAAAGCGATGAGAGACCGAACCTTTCAAATGGGTAAACTATTCTTCTATCCGCAAGAAATCGAACACGTTGAGCAAATAACCGCTGAAACCTTACAAGAACTAGCACCACTATATCAAAAGCTAGGTGCGGAAAAATTTCAATAGGCAACACGAAATAAGCAATGCGAAAAACAAACCTTACTCTCGGCTTGCGAGTGAAGGTTTGTTTTTGATTATTCAAAAAGTAAATATTTAAAAAATTGATAGGAATCAATTACTTAAGGTCTCAAAAGAAGGAAAATAAAGCAAGGGACAAAAAGAAATCCACTCTATTTGCTGGTATCTGGTTCGCTTGACGTTTATGCTATGATAAAAGAAAATTATCAGTTGGAATAAGGGAAGTTATGTTTCTTTATTAGAAATAGCTGTTTAGAAGGAGGAGAGATTATGAGTCATGATCATTTATGTGTTTCATTTGTTCCTTTGTTCAATCACTTAGTACAGCAAGATCAAGAAAAAGTACACGCACTTGTCAAACATCACTATGTGGAAAAAGGAGAACAGATTCTTGCGCCGAATGGAGAACCTCAATTAGTGATCGTGGCCTCCGGCAGTATGAAAGTGTATCAATTATCTGCTAGCGGAAAGGAACAGCTTTTACGAGTAATAGAGCCGGGCGGATATGAGGGAGAGAGCCAGTTGCTAGGCGTTCCAAATGAGTCTTTATTTGGCGAAGCACTAGAAAAAACGGAAATTTGCGTATTGAGACAAAAAGATTTCTCGGAACTCTTACTGCATTATCCCGCCCTTAGTCTGAAACTTTTAGCAATCAACGTTGAGAAATTAACAAAAGTACAGCAGCAGACAACTTTTTTGATGATGGAAAAAGTAGAAGAACGAGTCGCTGTCTATCTGCTTGACTTAGCTAAAGCGACAGGGAAGGATCACTTTTTCCTGCCAATGAAAATGAAAGAACTTGCTGCATTTATCGGTACGACCCCCGAAACTTTATCTAGAAAATTTAAATTATTAGAGGAGAATGGTTATGTAAAAAGAAAGAATCGAGAAGTCTGGATCATTGATAAAGAGCAGTTAGAAGACTTGTAAATAAAAAAATGACCTCCAAATGTTGGATTTTTGACCCAGATTTGGAGGCTAGCATGAAATTGTACATGCTTTTTTATTATCCTTCTAGTAAGTCTCTTCGCCTATAACCAATAGAACCAAGGACGAACAGTGCAAGGCTGATACATGATAACGTAAGGAACACGGAAAGATCAAAAGAATCGTTTGGCATCCGTGGAACCCAGCTAGGGACAGCTGTTTTGGAAAACCATTCTGGTAAATCCAAAATTCCGCCAAAGTAATTGAGTGCAAAGGAGTAAGCTAAGTAGATATAAGCAAGTTTACCCATTCGAGGAAGCCATCCGAATAGAAAGCCACTAATTCCGATAAACACTAAAACGGCAGGCAGGAAATTGAACCCGGCTTTAAGAAACATCAATAGATCCATGTCTTTCGCATCCTTCATCGAAGCCAAAGCAGAAAGCCCTAGTGCACCAGAACTAATCAGGATTGCCAATATAGCAAATAGAATAGCTAGTAACATATTGGTCCAATAAAGTTGGTTCCTAGAAATTTTTGTTGCGAACAGCTGATTCATACGTCCGTGGGTTTCTTCTGTAAATAAACGATTGATGCTAGCAATTGGTAAAATAGCAGCTAGACAAATCAAGACGACCATGATCGTGCTTGTAAAGTTTTTTTCAATTGAGACGCCAGATTGGATAAACATCTGTTTCATTAAGTCGTTACTTTCTAAAAACTGTTGCATATTCCCGTAGATAGAGCCGTATGCCGCCCCCATCAAACCAAAAGTGATAAGCCAACTGATTGTCATCCCTTTATTTAGATAGAATAATAAACCACGCAAGGATAAAAGAGAACGTTTAGCATACGGTTTTCCTTCACGTTCGGGGATATAGCCGGTGTTCAAGTCTCGATGTTCCTCTAAAACAAATGAACTGATTATCAAGATTAGACTGAACAAAAACAAATAAAGCAAAGGAATCCAGTTGTTAGATGTAAATGGATAGGTCAAATAAGACCAGCCTAAAGGATTCCACATCGAAAGGGAGGAATCAGCTACATCTGTTATTGCTCGTAGAAGGTAAAGTCCACCTAAAAACGCTAAAGACAGACCATTCGAACTGGCTGAACTTGGCATCAGTTGTGCAGCAAACAGTGCAACGGCACTCCCCAAAATCCCCATACTACCTACAGATAGCCCAAAAAGCCAAGCACCTTCTGCAGTGATCGAATCTGCTTGGAAAAAAATCATCGTACAGCTGATCGATATTGCTAAAAGCAAATTGATCAGAATACTTTCAGCGATGACAGCTAAAGAGTTTGCTTGACGTCCGACTCGAAAGGAACGAATAAGTTCAATCAGACCAAGTTCTTCTTTTTTTCTCGTTTGGCTCACCACGTGTAAAACAGAGATCACAGCAGCAAACAAACTGCAAAAAAGCAACATTTCATTTGCATACATCGCTCCTAAAGTATACTCAGCAGCATTCGAAGCTGGAGTTGGTCCGACCATTGCAATCATTGCTGGATTTTGCAAGGTTTCGTATAATCCAGCTAATCCTTGTCCGGAAGTCAATTCTTCAAATGCGGGGACAAAGCCACCAGAAAAAGCAGTGACTCCGACTAGCCATATCAGGATCTTTTTCCAGTCACGGCTAAGGTTTTGAGAAAAAAGGGTGGACCAGCGTGAAAATTTATCAGTCATTTCGCTTCCTCCTCATCCTTCATAATGTCTCATGAATAAATCCTCAAGAGTCGGTGGAATAGATTCAAATTTTTTCACACCTAATTTAGACGCTTCAGCTAAAATCACATCGAAAGCTTCGTTATCAGCAGCAAATTGAGCGAGGTGACCTTTTTGCACAAAGTCATGGACACCGTTCAATTGTGCTAAGTGACTATTCTCTGCTTCTGTTTCTATAGTGATGGTCGAACGAGTCAAATGACGCAATTCATCGAGTGTTCCTTCTTCTACGACTGTTCCTTCGCGTATGATCACGACTTTATCCGCTAGTCGCTCGACTTCACTGAGAATATGAGAAGAAAGTAGGATGGATTTGCCCTGTTCTTTCAATTTTTCAACTTCTTCTTGGAAAATCGTTTCCATCAAAGGATCTAAACCAGAAGTAGGCTCATCAAATAAATAGAGATCCGAATCAACAGCCAAAGCAGCAATCAAGCCCACTTTTTGGCGATTTCCTTTTGAATAGTTTTTTGCTTTTTTCTTAGGATCAAGAGAGAAACGTTGAATCAGTTCATCTTTTTTTTGAGCACTCCCTTTTCCATGAAGCTTCATGAAGAGATCGATGATCGCTCCTCCAGTCAAATTTCCCCACAAAGAGATATCGCCTGGAACATAAGAAAGACGTTCATGGATAGATAAACTATCTTCCCATACATCTTGCCCAAAAATCGTTGCCGTTCCGCCGTCTTTTTTTATAATCCCTAAAAGTGTCCGAATCGTCGTGGATTTTCCAGAACCATTTGGTCCGATAAATCCAACGACTTCACCTGAATGTACGGTGAAAGAGACATCTTTTAAAGCTTCGAAACGACCAAAGCTCTTTTTCAAATGTGTGACTTTGACGATTTCTGCCATAAAAACCCCACTCCTTTTTCTAAAAATATATACTAAACAAGATTAAATAGTTTAATAAAAAGGTTTTATACCTTTTTATAAAACTTTTTTTATTATTTTAGTACATAATATTCTTTTTATAAATTTCTGTCAATGAATTCATAAACAAGGAATTGCTAGCTTGATACTTTCTCAATAGATAGTTATAATAAACCTCAGAATAAATTTGAACTATATATATTATAAAAGTTTAAAATTACGGGAGGCTCTACAAATGAACGGTTTTGAAAAGAGAGCACAAGAGAAAAAGAAGGAGATTTTACAAGCAGCTTTTGACTTGATGAACACAGACATAGGAACCGCTGGAGTGACAATGGATAAGGTAGCTGAGAACGCTCAGGTAAGTAAAGCGACGATTTTTAAATATTTTGGCAGCAAGGAAGGGCTGATTTATGAAGTATTTTTTGCATTTATGAATGATTTAGGGCAAGAAGCGAAAGCGTTGATTGCGGAAAATCTTCCATTTGAAGAAACACTGATTGCCATGAGTGAAAACAAAATCCGTTATCTCAATCGAGTGAACAAACAATTTTATATCGATTTGATGACATACTATACAAAAAAAGAAAAAAAAGAATTTTCTGACGCGATGGATGCGTATACGCAAGAAAGTTTCAGTATCATGCTTGATCTTTTCCATCGAGGGCGGAAAGAAGGAAAAGTGGATTTGAAATATTCGGATGAGTTCTTGATCCTCTATTTTCAAGCAATGGTAGAAGGAATTTCTAAGCCGGAGATATACGCAAAACTGCTTCCATATACAGCAGAATGGACAGAAGTCCTGATCAAGGGAATCGCACCGAAGAAGAAATAAAGCATAAAAAAGCCGAAACTGACGATAAAATGTCAGTTCGGCTTTTTTGGTTCATAAATGACGTAAAATCAAGCAGATTCGCGTGCTTCTTTGTCATAGACATCATGGACATTGATGAATGGATCAAGAATAGGATTTTTTCCGTCTAAATCAGATTGAAAACGAATGCCATCGATATTGATCCGAGCATTTCGATAGAAATCCGTACCTAATTGTCCCCAAGCTGGTGTAGAAGCATCGACATTACAGAAAATATCGAAACCTTGACTCTTCAAGTAAGCAAATTTTTGATTTTCTGCTGAATAAGGCTGCCAGTCGCTGATGTCTGCACCAAATGGATAAATCAGAATATTTGTTTTTCCTAGGATAGGTGCAACTTCTTGCTGCCACAATTCATTGTCTTTTTTTACATCTTCTAGTGAAGCTTGAGTCATATTCAAGTGACCCCATGTATGGGAAGCAAAGCTCCAGCCGTCTTTCTTCAACTGTTCCGCCACTTTTTTAGCTTCTTTAATCTCTTTTTTTGTTTTTTCATTGTCTCCATATTGAGATTTTGATGTTCGATAACCTAAAACTCCGTTGTAACCTGTCAGGGCCAAGGTACCTTTTGCGCCTCGATAAGAAAAATCAGGATGTTTCTTGACAAAGGCATCGATCAGAGGAACCATGTCAAAGTCACCGATTTCTTCTTTATCTTTCTCTTTATAGACATTTTTGATTTCATTGTTATTTGATACGACCAATCGGCTAGGAAAACCGGAATTATCCATATATTCATAATAGCTGACATCATCTTGTGAAAGAACCAATGGTTTTTTTCCTTCAGGTAGCGCAAGCCCGTTAAAGGAAAGATTTCCTTGTTCGTCTTTTTGGATCAAATCATTCAAATTAACTAAAACAAAATCATTTTGATAAAGTTGTTCGATCGAACGGTTGAATTCTTCAACAGTCACCATATAATCTTTGTATCCTTGTGCCTGTTGAGAGTGGAAGGCTTTTTGCGGGTCCACGATCAAGCTGTGGAAAAAGACATGAGAGATCTGAGTAGGATCAGACCAGTCGATCAGTTGTTCTTTCTCCTTTTTTAGTGTTTGAAGAAGCTGTTGTGTTTCAGTAGATCCGTTCTTACTATCTTTTTCCAATAACGCAATCGCTTGGTCATAATCGTAGCTTTGAGCCAGATTTTTTGCTTGAGTAACTAGTTGTTGCTTATCATCTGTCGGTTCTTTTGCTTTTTCTGTTATTTTTTTTTCAGGAATGATTGGTTCTTTTTTTGTAGATGATCGGATGACAAAAAACAAACTTAGAATTAAAATAACGATAGTTAAAGCAGAAGTGGCTCCTAAAATAATTTTTTGCTTTTTTTCCATATACCTCGTCCCTTGCTTTTTCATTTTTTTACTTGTCCCATTCCTTATTGTAACGAAGAAAGAATAAGAGGCAAAGTAAAGTGACTTCTCGATAAATTGCAGAAAAAATACAGAAAAAGTTATTTCTTTTAACAATAATTGAAAATAAAATGTTCGGAATTAGAGCGGATTCAAAAAAGAAAAAATGAGGAATTTAAAAAAAATATCCTTTTTCTGTTGACAAAGAAAAAGTTGCGCTCTATGATAGACACATATTAATAATAACAAGACGAAGATCGAAACGAAGTAGTTGTTAAAGCCAATGTTTCAGAAAGCTGGTGGTCGCTGCAAACCAGTACATGCTTTAAAACGAATTACATTTCAGGAGTCTTTGGCAGTGATTGCCACGCGACAGCGTTAAATGTTCGAGAGGTATGTTGGATATCTAGACATACAAATTGGGTGGTACCGCGAGATTTCGTCCCTTGGCTTATATGCCAAGGGACTTTTTTTATTTCCTATCCTATCCTGAAGAAATAATTAATTACACATGCTAGCAGGTTCCTGCTTTCATAAAAAAACTACACGGAGGTCAGTAAAATGAATATTATTGATGAATTAACTTGGCGCGACGCCATTAATCAGCAAACAAACGAAGAAAGACTTCGCGAGCTCGTTGAAGAAAAGAGCATTTCACTTTATTGCGGCGTTGATCCAACTGGTGATTCGATGCATATCGGACATTTGATTCCATTTATGATGATGAAAAGATTCCAATTGGCAGGCCATCATCCATATATTCTGATTGGCGGCGGAACAGGAACGATCGGCGACCCAAGCGGCCGCAAAACAGAACGTGTGTTGCAAACGATGGAACAAGTGCAACATAACGTGGACGCACTTTCCAATCAAATGAGAAAATTGTTTGGTAAAGATGCAAATATCACATTTGTGAACAACTACGACTGGTTGTCAAAAATCTCTTTACTTGAATTTTTGAGAGACTACGGTAAAAACTTCAACATCAACACGATGTTAGCAAAAGATATCGTTGCCAGCCGTTTGGAAGTAGGAATCTCATTTACAGAGTTTACTTACCAAATCCTGCAATCTATCGACTTTTTGCATCTGCATAAAACATACGATGTGCAATTGCAAATCGGTGGAGCAGACCAATGGGGAAATATCACAGCTGGATTAGACCTAATCCGAAAATTAGAAGGACCAGAAGCAGAAGCGTTCGGTTTAACGATCCCATTGATGCTGAAGGCTGACGGAACGAAATTCGGAAAAACTGCAGGCGGTGCCGTTTGGCTTGATCCGAAGAAAACTTCACCATTTGAGTTCTACCAATTCTGGTTGAATCAAGATGATCGCGATGTAGTGAAATACTTGAAATTCTTTACTTTCTTGTCTCAAGAAGAAATCGAAGACTTAGCGAAAAAAGTAGAGACAGAACCTGAGAAACGTGAAGCACAACGCCGTTTGGCAGAAGAAGTTACAAGATTTGTGCATAGTGAAGAAGACTTGAAAGAAGCGCAAAAAATAACGCAAGCATTGTTCTCTGGAAATATTAAAGAACTAAATGCGGAAGAAATCGCGCAAGGATTCGGTAAAATGCCGAACGTTGAAATTTCAAGCACACCTGAAAATATCGTGGAACTGCTTGTTTCCACAAAAATTGAACCATCTAAACGTCAAGCACGTGAAGATGTTTCAAACGGAGCTATAAGTATTAACGGTGACCGCGTTACCGATTTAAATTTTGTCATAAATCCATCCGATGAATTCGATGGTAAGTTTGTGGTTATTCGAAAAGGTAAGAAAAATTACTTTTTGGCCAAAGTAATTGATTAGAATTTAGTAAGTTTTTACCTTGAAAAAGGGAAATACTATTACAACATTCCAATTTTGAAACCCATCCTAAAATAGAACGCTGGTTGTCGTTAATACAATCTTTGCGAGGGAGTTTACATTTGTAAATTCCCTCGTTTTTTTTAATTATTTCAAAAGTGTGAACAATTCGGATAATTGATACATATTAAAATATGATTAAAAATCAGGCCAAAACTTAGTTTACAGAATAGAAGAACAGGTGTAATGTAGGGCTCGACAAAATTTAAATATTTTTTTAGGAGGGTTTCACTATGAGTGAATCATTGTCGAAAGATCTAAACCTAAATGCCCTATTCATTGGGGACAAAGCTGAGAACGGCCAAATCTATAAAGCTTTGTTGAATGAATTGGTGGATGAACATTTAGGCTGGCGTCAAAACTACATGCCTCAAGACATGCCTATTATTACGCCAGAAGAAAAAAGCAGTGCTAGTTTTGAACACACTGTGAATAAAACAAAGGATGTTCTATCAGAAATTTCAGCGCGGATGCGTACCCATTCCGTTCCTTGGCATAATGCCGGACGTTACTGGGGTCATATGAACTCTGAAACATTGATGCCATCTTTACTAGCGTACAATTTTGCTATGCTATGGAATGGTAATAACGTTGCCTATGAATCTTCTCCTGCAACAAGCCAAATGGAAGAAGAAGTAGGAATGGAATTTGCAAAATTAATGAGCTATAAAGATGGCTGGGGCCACATCGTTGCTGATGGTTCTTTAGCAAACTTAGAAGGACTTTGGTATGCCCGCAACATCAAATCATTGCCGCTTGCAATGAAAGAAGTGACACCTGAACTAGTTGCTGGAAAAAGTGATTGGGAATTAATGAACTTGTCAACAGAAGAAATCATGAATCTGTTAGACAGCGTCCCAGAAAAAATCGACGAAATCAAAGCTCACTCAGCACGTAGCGGAAAACATTTAGAAAAATTAGGAAAATGGTTGGTTCCACAAACTAAACACTATTCATGGCTAAAAGCTGCCGACATCATCGGTATCGGTTTAGACCAAGTGATTCCAGTGCCAGTTGACCACAACTATCGCATGGACATCAACGAACTTGAAAAAATCGTTCGTGGTCTAGCAGCTGAAAAAACACCAATCCTAGGTGTAGTCGGTGTTGTAGGATCAACAGAAGAAGGAGCAATCGACGGTATCGATAAAATCGTTGCATTGCGTCGCGTATTAGAAAAAGACGGTATTTACTTCTACTTACACGTAGATGCTGCTTATGGCGGATACGGCCGTGCGATTTTCTTAGACGAAGACAACAACTTCATTCCATTTGAAGATTTAAAAGATGTTCATTACAAATACAATGTCTTTACAGAAAACAAAGATTATATCTTAGAAGAAGTACACAGTGCATATAAAGCAATCGAAGAAGCAGAATCTGTAACGATTGACCCACATAAAATGGGCTATGTTCCATATTCTGCCGGTGGTATCGTCATCAAAGATATCCGCATGAGAGACGTTATCTCTTACTTTGCGACATATGTATTTGAAAAAGGCGCAGATATCCCAGCATTACTTGGGGCTTATATCTTGGAAGGTTCAAAAGCAGGGGCAACAGCAGCCAGCGTTTGGGCAGCACACCATGTCTTACCTTTGAATGTCACAGGATATGGTAAATTAATGGGTGCATCAATCGAAGGTGCACATCGTTTCTACAACTTCTTGAATGACTTGTCATTTAAAGTAGGAGACAAAGAAATCGAAGTTCATCCATTAACTTATCCAGATTTCAATATGGTAGACTATGTATTCAAAGAAAAAGGCAACGATGACTTAGTTGCAATGAATAAATTGAACCATGACGTATATGATTATTCTTCATACGTGAAAGGAAGCATTTACGGTAATGAGTTCTTAACTTCACATACTGACTTTGCTATCCCAGACTATGGCAACAGCCCATTACAATTTGTGAACCAACTAGGATTCTCAGATGAAGAATGGAACCGTGCCGGAAAAGTAACTGTATTGCGTGCCAGCGTAATGACACCATACATGAACAAAGAAGAACACTTTGAAGAATATGCTGAAAAAATCAAAGCAGCTCTTCAAGAAAAATTGGAAAAAATCTACGCAGACCAATTATTGGCAAGCGAAGCAAAATAAGCAAGGTAATCATGTTAGAAAACAGCTTGAATACTAACTGTTTCTGACGCATGTTTGGATCTGAAGAGCAAGGGGAGACCTAAGCTCTTCGATCCCTTTGTTTTGAGGTTGTCTTTGAAGAAACCCTTCAAGCAATAGACTCAAAGAATCCCCTCAAATATTCGCTGAATTGTTTCGTTTATTGCTGAAACTACTTCAAAGACACCGTTATTTTATCCAAAAAATCAAGGAGAGTGTCAACGGTGAGTAAATCTGAAGTAAGTAAAATGGGTCTTGGGACCTTTATCGGTCTGACAATGGCACTGTGTGCAACGGTTCGGAGTATTCCTACGTTAGCCGCAGTCGGTTGGACATTGATTTTTTATTCAATTTTTGCAGTTTTGTTTTTTGCCGGTCCGATATCAATGGTTTCCGGTGAGCTTTCAACGATGCTTCCTCAAGAAGGCGGTCCTCAGTTATGGGTAAAAACAGCACTGGGCAGCAAATGGGGATTTGTCGTTGCATGGCTATTATGGGTGCAAATGTTCCCAGGTATGGTAATGGTCGCTTCTACTTTAGGACCATTGTTAGGAAACACATTTGGTAATGTAGAACTTGGCAATAATCACTGGTTCGTTTTAGGTTGTATTTTAGTTATCTACTGGATCATCACGATCTTGAACTTGAAATTCGATATGGCAAAAGTCGGCGGGAACATCGGTGTATGGCTAGGGGTATATATCCCAGTAGTCATCATGTTCGTTTTAGGTGTTTTGGCAGCCTTCAAAGTCGGACTAGTCTCAAACGGCTATCTAGGTGACTTTTCATGGTCAAAAGCTTTCCCTGACTTGGAACATATTGATTCATTGAAATACTTAGCTGGTATCACATTTATTTTTGTTGGGATCGAAATGAGTTCTGTTTACATGCCTCGTTTGAAAGACGCAACAAAAAATTATACAAAAGGCGTATTTATCGCTTTGATCGGATTAGTTTTATTGAATGTCATCAATGCGATGCTTGTAGCAAATGTCGTACCAGATGGAAAAATGGAATTAGCAAATATCACACAGCCTATCTTGATTGACTGTCAAATCCTAGGCTTACCAGAAGTGATCGGAAATATCTTCAGCTTCATGGTATTTATTGGTGTGCTTTTACAATTATCAGCTTGGGTTACTGGACCATCAAAAACAATCATCCAAGTAGCTCGTGAAGGATTCCTTCCACCAAAATTCGGATTCCATAAAGAAAACAAATACGGCGTATCTAGAAATGTCGTTCTAACACAATCAATCGTTATTTCATTATTTGCTTTGCTTTATGGTGTAATGGATGACGTAAGTGCTGTATTCTTGACACTTACAAATGCTACGACTGTTATTTATTGTATCGTGTACATTTTGATTGCTGTTTCATTGCTTAAAATGCGTAAGAAACATCCAGAATTCGAACGTCCTTACCGAATTGGTAAAAACGGAAACGGATTAGCTTGGGTAGTCAGCTGCATGCTGATCTTCTCTATCATCGTTGTCGTATTTGCTACATTAGGTACAGCGACATTGAGTGATGCATTATTAGTAGCAGCTATCACAGTGGTCATGTTCGTTATTCCATTGATCATCAATCACTTCAAGAAAGATTCTTGGGGGATTGAGGTAGAAAAAAGTTTAGAAGAAAAATAAAAAAATAAGTCTTTCAGCCGACGTTTTGTCGCTGATTTAGTAGGAGGTCCTGCCAAGTGAATAGTTTTTTCATGGCAGGGCCTTTTCATTTGAAATAGGAGATCGACGATGAATAAAAATATTTCTTTAAAAGAAAGTATCGCTGTATTGATCGTGTTGTTGGCACTCCTAGGAGTACTGATCATCGGATTCCAGCTCTCGCCACATATCCCGATCCTTGCAGCTTTCATGTGTTTGTTGTTTTATGGCAGATTTAAAAAGTTCACATGGGATGAGATCCATGACGGGATCATCAAAGGAATCACTCCAGGGATCATTCCAATCCTGATTTTTCTTTTGATTGGTGTCTTAGTTGCTTCATGGATTTTATCTGGAACCATCCCTACGATTATGGTTTATGGATTTAAACTTGTTTCTGTGCGTTTCTTTTTACCGACAGCATTTCTTGTTTGTGCAATTGTCGGAGTGACTGTCGGCAGTTCATTTACAACGATTTCGACGATTGGAATTGCTTTTTTGGGGATCGGTCATTTACTTGGATTCAATGATGCAATGACTACAGGCGCAGTCGTTTCCGGTGCCTTTTTAGGGAATAACTGCTCGCCTTTATCAGATACGACCAACTTGGCAGCGGGTATTGGAGGAGTTAATCTATTCGAACATATCGCTGGTATGCGTTATACGGATTTCCCAGCATTCGTCCTTTCGTTGATTTTTTATACGATATTAGGACATAACAGTCATTCAGCCGATCTAGCTAGTATCAATGAAATGATCCAAAACATGAAAGCGAGCTTTTGGATCTCTCCTTGGACATTGATTCCACTAGTTATTTTATTTGGGGGGGCAATCAAAAAAATTCCAGCTATCCCTACATTACTAGCGGGATCGACAGCTGCTCTCGTTCTTTCTTTTATCCATGAGAAAAGTTTGACGGTCGGAAAAGCAGCAGACATCTTGATGAATGGTTATGTCGCAAATACACCTGATCCAAAGCTAGATGAACTGCTTTCTCGAGGCGGGATCATGAGTATGTTAGGTTCTGCTAGTTTGATTTTACTTGCATTGGCATTAGGTGGGTTACTGATCAAATATCTGATCGTTGATACCATCGTTCAAGAATTAAAAGAAAAGATGGACCGACCTTCTCGTTTAGTCGGGTTTACTGCCTTGAGCTGTATCGGAATCAATCTGATCGTTGGAGAACAGTATCTGTCCATCATTCTTCCAGGAGAAACATTCAAGCGTTCTTTTGATGACGTTGGCTTATCAAAAACCTATTTGACACGAACACTAGCGGATTCAGGTGCGACCGTCAATTCTCTCGTACCGTGGGGAGTCAGCGGCACATTCATTATGGGAACGATGAAAGTTAGCGCGTTGCATTACTTGCCATTCGCCTTTTTCTCGATTCTTGCACCTGTCTTTACAATATTAGGCGGTTTTTTATTGAATCGTCGACGTGTAAAAAATTGAAGGAAGGAAAAAAGAGGCTGGGACAGAAGCGTTTAACTCCAAGAAATAAGAAGAAACTCAAGAAAATTGCTTTTTAAATTTTTGTGAATTTCAGCTTATTTCCGAAGGAGTTGCTTCTGCTTCCGCCGTTTATACGTGTTTAGAGCGTGAGACAAAAGTGTTCTTTACTTTTGTCCCACGCTCTTTTTTACAGATAAACAATGTGTTAGAAGTAGTATCTTCTTTTACATAAAAAGCTGACCATAGGATAAATGGTCAGCGTATTTAGTGAGTCAGCTATTTAGTATGGGTTTTCTAAAGGAACGACTGTCTCTCTTTTGATCAAGCGATGAGGGATGACCAAACGTACGCCACTGCTCAATTCTTCATGGATCAATTCGCGCAGCTTTTGCATAGCGACACGTCCTAATTCGGAGATATCGATATCGATACTTGTAAGGTAAGGGTGTGTTAATGTTGAGAAGATCGAGTTGTTGAAGCTAATGACGGAGAGTGTCTCTGGAATGACATAGCCGTACATTTGCGCCAACTGCATCGTGCGAAGGGCGAAGATATCGTCAATGACCACCAATGCTGTGGCTTCGTTTTCTTTCAACGTTTTCTCAAAGGACAGATAATCCTCCGGATGCTCTAGTACTACACTGGATAACGCAGGAAGACCAGCCATCATCATTGCTTTTTGATAACCGAAATATCGTTCGAAATACAAACTTTCATGAGTCGTGTTTGTCACAAACAGGATATTCTTATGTCCATTCTGGATCAAAAATTCTGTTGCTTGTTTACCTAGAAGCTGGTTATCATTATCTACATAAACGATTTCGTTCTCATGATGATAAGGCTGTCCGATCAAAGTGAAAGGGATGTGGTTTTGGTATAAATAATCAATGACAGGATCTTGACTATCTGAATACACTAGAATAAAACCATCTACTTGTTTTTGTAAATGCATACGCTGGACGTTCTCTAACAGCAATTCAAAATTTTTAGCAGTAGCGATTGCTGTAGTCATATCATAATTCCGCGCTTCTTCGTTGATTGCTTCCATGATCTCAAGATAAAATGGGTTACCGATCCGCTCTTTTGAATCAAGAGGGGGTAAGATTACGCCGATGGCACTGGAAATGCGTTTTCCTAGATTGCGGGCAGTCATGTTAGGAACATAACCTAGTTCATCCATAATTTTTCGGACTTTCTTCTTTGTTGTCTCGGAAATACTAGGATGATCGTTGATGACACGAGAGACGGTCGAGGTGGCAACACCGGCTTTTTTCGCCACATCTTTTACGGTAATAGCCATGATAAAAACACCTTTCTCTTGTTATTGTGCAGAGAACCGATAAATCGTCTGACTGATCCGTTCTTGACCAGGATGGAGGTTGATCGATCCAAATTTGGGGAAATGAACGATATCAGGGATTTCTTGCGGTTCGATTGCTAATCCGTAGTTTGAATGCATCTGTTTTCCATTGACAGAGAAATCAGCTTCGAATCCAGTCGTAGAAAATAATACCATACTTTTATTAGAAGTTGCTATAGTCATTTGGCGACCAGAATGCTTCTCGAATAATTGTAAGGAAGTTTTGGAAAGCCTAGGATGATGCAAAAGAAATACATCATCTAGTCCATCTGGATAACATGCAAGGATCTCTTGCAGTGTTGGGGATTTTCTAAAGTCGATTGGCAGTTCTTCTTTTTTTGTCCAATTTCCAGTAGGCAGTTTTTCTTGATCTAATTCAAGCACACCATCTAAAAAGACCGTTAACTGATGTTCATAGATGTCTCTTGTTCCATTTCCTGAAAGGTTGAAGTAGGCATGGTTGGTCGGATTGCAGATGGTTTCAACAAGGCTACTAGCAGAGGTTGTCATCTCTAATTCGTTTTTTGTTAAACGGTAAGTGATCGTAGCAGTGATTGGTCCTGGATAGGTAGAAAATTCATCTTTTAAGTAAAAGACCACACCTATTGATGATGGAGTTTTGAAAACTTCTACTTCCCAAAATTGGAAAGACCAGCCTTTCGTGCCACCGTGGATATGGTGTGATCCGCAGTTTTTCTCCAATCTATGCTCACCCCAAGAAGCATCCCGGATCCTTCCGGCTACAGGTCCGACAGTTGCTCCAAAAAAGCTTTTGTCTGTTAGAACATCTTCGAAACGATCGTAAGACAATAAAACATTTTCTGATTTTCCTTCTTTGTCTGGTGCGAAGATTTGGTGCAGGCGGGCACCGTAATTGAGAAGAACGACTTCTAAGTAGTCGTTCTTCAATGTGATTTTCTTTATTTCAGTCTCTGGAACTGGTACGACGGAGATTTCTGGATTATCCATGGTCATGCCACTTTTCTTTCAAGTAATCGATCGTAAGAAAAGTCGTATCAGGGACAAGCGGGATCTCCTCTCCAAGGTCTTCAGCACGTCCCACGCCAATTGGTTGAGCGCCACTTGAGAGGATGGCTTGGATACCGGCTTGCGCGTCTTCGATCCCGATACATTCTTCTGCTTTTAGTCCGACAGCTTTTGCTGCAAGGAGGAAGATATCTGGCGCAGGTTTTCCGTTTGTTGCTTCTGCCGGGTCGGCAATAGCATCAAAGTAGGGTGTAAGACCCATTTTTTCAAGTAGGAATGGCCCGTTTTTACTTGCAGAAGCAAGAGCAATCTTGATTTTTTCTTCTTTTAAAGAATCCAGTAAAGGCACGACTCCGGGGAAGACATCTTTTGGTTCGATCGTCTGGATCATCTCTAAATAATAATCGTTTTTTCTTTTCGCTAATTCTGCAAATTCTTCCTTTGAAAAAGAGTGTTCTTTTCCGCCATAAGCTAAAAGCAAAGAGAGTGAGTCTTCTCGGCTGACGCCTTTTAGCTGTTCGTTGAATGTACGATCGATCGTAATGCCGATTTCCTGACCAAGCTTTCGCCAAGCACGATAATGGAATTCAGCAGTATCGGTAATGACACCGTCTAAATCAAACAATACCCCTTTAAACATTTGCTTCCTCCTTTCTTAGCGTTATTTCTAGACGATCCGCTAAAGAATAAGACTGTTCATAGACGTAAATTTCTAGAGGAGAACCTTCTAATAACTCGAAAGTAACTTGTTCATCTGTGACTGAGATGAACAATAAACGTCCGCGATAATTGATATGGAAAGAATAAGCTTTCCAAGTTTTTGGCAGAAATGGTGCGAATCTCAACTGATCATGGGCAGTTTTCATTTGAGCAAACCCTTGGACGATCGACAACCAGCTACCAGTCATGGAAGTGATGTGCAAGCCGTCTTCTGTGTCGTTATTGTAATTATCCAAATCCAAGCGAGCTGTTCGCTGGTACATTTCTACAGCTTTGCTTTCCATTCCTAATTCTGCTGCTAAAATCGAATGGATACTTGGCGAAAGGGAAGACTCATGGACAGTCATTGGTTCATAGAAATCAAAGTTTTTTTGCTTTTCTTCTTTTGTAAAAGTATCATTGAAGAAATAAATCCCCTGTAGTACATCTGCCTGCTTGATGAAGCAAGATCTAAGGATTTTGTCCCAAGACCAATGCTGATTCAGAGGAAGATCGCTTGTGGGAATATCGGATACAGGCATGAGATCTTTATCTAAGAATGTGTCATGCTGGACAAAGATTCCTAATTCTTCGTCAACTGGGAAGTACATGTTCTCTGCGATATCTTTCCATTTGGCTAGTTCTTCTTCGCTGATAGTGATAGCAGCTTCTTTTTGATAAGTTAAATAATTTTCTCGCGTGTAACGCAAGACCCAAGCTGCGATCGTATTTGTATACCAATTGTTATTGATATTGTTCTCATATTCGTTTGGGCCGGTCACACCGTGGATCATGTATTTATTTGCTCGTTTTGAAAAATGGACACGGTCTGCCCAGAAGCGTGCGATTTCTGCTAAAACTTCCAGTCCTTCATTTTTCAAATATTCCGTATCGCCGGTGTAATTCGTATAATTGTAGATTGCATAGGCAATCGCGCCATTTCGGTGAATCTCCTCGAATGTGATTTCCCACTCGTTATGGCATTCGACACCAGTGAAGGTGACCATAGGATAAAGCGCGCCTTTTAATCCTTGTTGCTGAGCGTTGTGGATTGCTTGCGGCAGTTGATTATGCCGATATTTCAGCAGATTCTTAGTTACTTCAGGTTTGGCTAAAGCAAGATAAAGAGGGACAGCATACGCTTCTGTATCCCAGTAAGTGGCTCCGCCGTATTTTTCTCCTGTGAATCCTTTGGGGCCGATATTCAATCGTTCATCTTCGCCGTAGTAAGTAGAGAATAGTTGGAACAAATTGAATCGAATACCTTGTTGTGCTTCTTCGTCTCCTTCGATGACCACATCGGCAAGCTTCCATCGTTCTGCCCAAGCCGCTGTTTGCTCTTCTTTTGCTTGGATATAATTGTTTGTCTGGTTCGTTAATTCTGAGACAGCTTTTTCTGCTTGCTGCGCTTCTGGAATATCTCTACTAGTAAGAACGATAATTTCTTTTTCCACTGACCATGTCTCACCTTGAGATAATTCTGCAGACAAGCAACCATGTAATGCTAAAGTATCTTCGTGATAGTCAGGGATGACTGATTTTCCATTAACGAAATGGCGCATTGCTGCAGTAACAGTAAATTGTTCAATCCCAAAGTTGTTTGGAATAGTTTTAGTCGTCAAATAGCCGATTTCTTCTATAGTTCCACGATCAATCTCATTCCAAAAATGTTCATCATAGTTGCTGTCTTCGTTTTGAACATTTCCATCCAATTTTGATACGAGTTTGACTGTTCCGCTACCTTCAAGCATTTCTATAGTTAAATAGATATAAGCTGATTCTTTTTTGACAATGCTCAGAAAACGTTCGAAGGAAATGCGTACTTTATTAGTAGAAGTAGTGATTGTGAATGTACGAGATAATACACCATTTTTCATATCTAATTCCCAGTAAAAGTCTTCTGGTTCCAAAGAAGCCAAGTCGATCAGCTGATCGTTGATCGAAATATCTATCGCGATAAAGTTCAAGGCGTTGATCACTTTTCCAAAGTATTCTGGATAACCATTTTTCCACCAGCCGACACGTGTCTTATCGGGATACCAGACACCCGCCAAATAAGTACCTTGATGGTGGTCCCCTGAGTAAGTTTCTTCAAAGTTCCCGCGCATCCCCATATAACCGTTTCCAATACTTGTTAAAGATTCTTGCAGTCGAAGATTTTTTTTATCTAATTGTGTCGTGCTGATTTTCCATGGATCAATAGCAAATAGTCGTTTGATCTGTTTCATTTTTCTCCTCCTAATGAGCTGTTTTATACGTTCATAATAAACGCAACCGATTGCACAAGTCAATAGACAAAAGAAAATATTTCATAGAAAAAAGCTTAAAAAAATAAATTTTTAGGAGAAAATTATAGAAGGGAACACACGTATTATAGGTTTTATAGAATGGTATAGACAGAAAAATAAAAAATAAAGCATTTACAAAAAAGAAAACGCACGCTATAATACGTTTAACGAAACCGATTGCGTAAAGGAGCTAAACGGAATGAAAAAGATATTTAGTTTTGAGTTTTGGCAAAAATTTGGAAAGGCTTTAATGGTTGTGGTAGCAGTTATGCCGGCAGCTGGGTTGATGATCAGTATAGGGAAATCAATTCCCTTGATCAATCCTGATTGGACGCCGCTTGTCACAACGGGCGGAGTAATTGAAAATATTGGTTGGGCAATTATTGGTAATCTTCATATTTTATTTGCTTTAGCAATAGGAGGAAGTTGGGCAAAAGAAAGAGCAGGCGGAGCATTTGCAGCTGGGATCTCATTTATTTTAATCAATCGGATCACTGGGGCTATCTTTGGTGTCACAAGTGACATGCTTGCGAATGAAGATGCATTTACCCACACTCTGTTCGGTACGAAGATCATGGTTAAAGGATTTTTTACAAGTGTATTGGAAGCACCAGCTTTGAATATGGGAGTATTCGTAGGGATCATCGCTGGATTTGTCGGGGCAATGGCTTATAATAAGTACTATAATTATAGAAAATTGCCGGATGCTTTGTCATTTTTCAATGGAAAGCGCTTTGTTCCGTTTGTTGTTATCTTATGGTCAACAATCGTGGCATTGATTCTTGCTGTGGTGTGGCCAAACGTACAGGCTGGAATCAATAATTTTGGTTTATGGATTGCAGAATCACAAGAAAGCGCACCGATTCTAGCACCGTTTTTATTTGGAACATTAGAACGTTTACTATTGCCATTTGGATTGCATCATATGCTGACGATTCCTATCAACTATACACAGCTTGGCGGATCGTATGAGATTTTATCAGGCGCACAGGCGGGGACACAAGTATTTGGGCAAGATCCGTTATGGTTGGCTTGGGCCACTGATTTAGTGAATCTTAAAGGTGCAGGGGATATGTCGCAATATGAGTTTGTGTTGCATAACTGGACGCCGGCTCGTTTCAAAGTAGGACAAATGATTGGTTCTTCAGGTATCTTGATGGGAATGGCTTTTGCGATGTATCGTAATGTCGATCCTGATAAGAAAGCAAGATATAAATCAATGTATTTTTCAGCAGCGTTGGCTGTCTTTCTAACAGGTGTAACAGAACCATTGGAGTTCATGTTTATGTTTGCTGCTGTGCCATTATATGTCATTTATTCAGTGATCCAAGGGGCTGCATTTGCGATGGCAGATATCTTGCCATTGCGGGTCCATTCATTTGGGAATATCGAATTGCTGACTCGGACACCGTTAGCTATCAAAGCGGGTCTAGGTGGAGATCTTATCAACTTCGTGTTGTGTGTGATCGCTTTTGGTGTTGTTACGTATTTCTTAGCAAATTTCTTGATCAAAAAATTCAACTTTGCTACACCGGGACGTAACGGAAATTACGACAATGACAGTGAAGAAACCGTTGTATCTAACAGCGGAACAGGAACAGCAGATCAGCAAGTGGTCCAGATCATTCATTTGCTGGGAGGAAAAGAAAATATCAAAGATGTCGATGCTTGTATGACTCGGTTACGCGTAAGTGTAAATGATCGAGAAAAAGTAGGGACTGAAGAAGCCTGGAAACGAGCAGGGGCGATGGGATTGATCGTCAAAGACAATGGAGTCCAAGCAGTTTATGGACCAAAAGCAGATGTCTTGAAATCAGATATCGAAGATCTGTTGCAATCAGGAGCAGAGATTCCAGAGCCAGAAATGGTTTCTACAGGAAATGGACAAGCAGGTAGTAAGCAATACTTAGGTATAGAACAAGAACTAGTTTCCGCAGCTTCTGGAGAAGTGATTCCTTTATCTGAAGTAAAAGATCCGGTATTCTCACAAAAAATGATGGGTGACGGCTTTGCTGTTATTCCAACATCAAGAGAAGTTGTTGCGCCGATCGCTGGAAAAGTGACAAGTATTTTCCCTAGCAAACATGCAATTGGGCTGGAAACGAAAGATGGTATCGAAGTTTTGATCCATATGGGAATCGATACAGTCCAAATGAATCAGCCAGCTTTTGAGATTGCTGTCAAAGAAGGCCAAGAAGTAGGAACAGGAACGAAATTAGCTGAGATGGATCTTGATGTGATCCAAAACGAAGAAAAAGATCCAACGATCATGATCGTATTTACAAACGATAAAGTAGAAGAAGTAGTGATCAAGCAATTAGGTACAGTGACAGCTGGTAAAGTGATCGGCTCCATTAAAATGTAAGGAGAGGTTGTGAAAAAGCTGTCCTGCATCAAGTAATAAGAACAGCCAAACAAAAATAGCTCCTCCTATTTTTCGTTTGGTTGGGCTTATTACCGCAGATGCAAGCTTTTGAACACCGTTTAAGGAAGAGGTTGTGAAAACTGCGTTATGCATTGAGTAATAAGAGCGCTAGTCAGAAAATAGCTTTTCATATTTTCTAGGCTAGTGAGCTTATTACCGAGAAGCAGCAGTTTGAATACTGTTTAGTGGAGAGGTCGTGAAAAAGCTGCCCTGCACCAAGTGATAAAAACAGCCAAACAAAAAATAGCTCCTGGTCCATTGAGCTTATTACTGAGGAGTTAGCAGGAGAACACTATTTGCTGGAGAGGTTGTGACAAAAATTTTGTCACAACCCTTTTGTTTCGAAATGAAGACAAGGAGAAAACCAATGAAATTCATGACACTCAACACGCATAGCTGGCTTGAGCCAGAACCAGAGAAAAAATTGCAAGAATTAGCAGATAAGATCCTGTTAGAAGATTATGAAGTGATTGCTTTACAAGAAATCAACCAATTACTGGAATCTGAAGAAGTAGAACCTGCGAAGCTAATGAAGTTCTGTCCGGTAAAGAATCAAGTACCTATCCGTAAAGATAATTTTGCCTACCGTTTAGTTCAGCTTTTAAAGGAACACGGAAAAGAGTATTTTTGGAGTTGGGAAATGAGCCACATCGGTTATGATAAATATGAAGAAGGAAATGCACTGCTTACGAAAAAAACATTGGAAAGTCAGGTCCTTACCGTCTCCCAATCTCAAAAGAAAGAAGATTATCAGACACGCAAGATCTTGATTGGGAAAACAAAGATAGATGATCAGGACATTTTTGTCTCGAGCTGCCACTTTTCTTGGTGGACAGATAAAAAAAGTGGCTTTTATTTTGAGTGGAAAAACTTGGAAAACTACTTTTTGGAAACTCGCGTACCACTTTTTTTCCTAGGTGATTTCAATAATCCAGTAGACTCTCAAGGTTATTATACTGTAAGAGAAAGTTGCCTTCTTCTTCAAGATTCGTATGTTGTCGCGAATGAAAAAGGAAAAGCAGCTACTGTGGAAAAGAAAATCGATGGTTGGGAACAAAATACAGAAAAATTGCGTATAGATTTTATTTTCGTCCCTGAAGGAATGCAGGTTAAAAAATATCAACGGATTTTTGATGGGATCGATAGTCCAATCATCAGTGATCACTACGGGGTGGAAATCGAATTAGATGTGAACGAATAAAAAATATAACATATAACATAAAAAAACTGATTAAAATAAAACTCTCCAAACGATTATACCGTTTGGAGAGTTTTTTGATCGGATGTATTTATCCCTTTTGCCTAAGCACGTAAAAGCTTGTATCTATGATAAATAAATAAACATAGCAAGGTAAACCAGCCAATCAAAGTAAGAGAAAGAATGAAATAGAAATAGATTGGCGTTTGATAATGAAGCGTGAGCTCGTTGATTCCTTTTTGCTGCTTCACGATTGGGGTCCCGATATCTGTTACTTCATAATCAGTCAATGTTTTTCCATTTTGCTGTAGCACAGTCCGATCGTAGACGATAACAGGGATATGAACAGTTTTGTCCCCAGTGTTTTTCCACTTGATTGTCAAAAGACCGCCTGGATGTGTTTTTATAAAAGTTGTTTCGTTTTCTAGTATTTCTTCGTTATACCGGTCGTATTTATTGTCTTTTGTCTCCTTATAGATTGGCAGATAGTCAGGTGTGGTTTTTTGGAAAACGAACAAGCTGGTAGACATATCTTTGCTGAAGAATGTTTTCCTTGCTTCTTCCGGCGTATCGAATAGATAAGTATGTCGACTGACAAATGTTTCATTTTCCCACTTTTCCAGATGCTGGTATAAGTTCTGGATCGTCTGTGCTGAAAAAATAAGAATGCCAAATATACTTAAAAGACGGAACCACTTTTGTTCAGACCACTGGTTCAGTGAAAGGGCAAGGTAAAGTAGAAGCAATAGCGTAAATGGCACGAAAAATCGAAATGGAAACTGGATCAAACTAATAAAAGGCACATTTTTTTCGATCAATGTCGTCCATGGAATCAAGCTAGTAGAAAGAAAAAAGAAAACAAGACTTGTGTACAACACGATTTTTTGGAATAAGGTGTTCTTTTGTTGAAAGAAAATAAAAAGCAAAAAACCTGATAATATCAATATAGGAAAGGCCTTAGGGTAATGGAGCCAATAACTGCCATCCAGATCTATCGCCTTTTGACTCATTTCTCTGTTAACAAAGGGAGGAAGAATCTTATTCCCACTGTAAACAATAGCTAATCCTGCCCAAATATTTGCTGTCAGAACAAAATAAAGCAAGACCGACTTAATCAGTTGAAGCAGTGCTTTTCCTTTTTCAGTCTGGTTAAAAAAGTAATAAAGATAAAAAGGGATATACATCAAAGCTAACATGATCGAAGACAGTAAATGGATCTGTGTCATAAGTCCCACTGAGACAGCGACTTTGATAACAGGGAACTTTTTATGAAGGACGAAATCAGCAATAGGGATCATACATAAAGGATAAAAACAAGTCCCCCAGCTAGTGAATCCTTGGTTGATAGACCAGTATTGAATAGAATACGTACTCATGAATAAAACGGCTACTGGTACACTTACCCAATTTCGAACATTGACATATCTCAGTAAAATCAGCATAGAAAATCCTGAAATAAGATAAAGAATGAAATTTGAAAGAATCTGATAATGAAACCAGCTACCTGCAAGCAACACGATCAATCCTTGTAAATAAGCGAAAAATGGGCCGTAAACGGCATTCACGATCCTGCCACTTTGCTGGAATCCATAAAGGGAAGGAAAATAATGGAAATCCCCATATTTAATTTGTTGCGCGGCATCATAGAACCGATTGTAATGGAATGGGGCATCAGCACCCAAAATTAGTTTATGTGTGAATAAATGAGGCATGAGAAATGCCAAAGCAATGAAAAAAATTGCTAAAAATGGGCCATATTTTTTCAATTGTCGAACTCCTTTGCAAACTTTAGATAAATTCATCATATATCCTATGCGAGAGGTAGGCAAGAAATTAGAAAATTCATGAAAATATTTATGAATTTTACAAGAAAAACATAAGTGAAAGTTCTAAGGAGAGAGGATGCGACATAAGTTTTGTTGCATCTCCTTGTTTTGAAACAGAATTTTTCTTAATACTCGAAACAAAGTAGCTTTTTCATGACCTCTCGGTAAACGGTGTTCAATCAGCTGCTTCTCGGTAATAAGCTCACTAGCCTAGAAAATATGAGAAGCTATTTTCTGACTAGCGCTCTTATTACTCAAAGCATAACGCAGTTTTCACAACCTCTTCCTTAAACGGTGTTCAAAAGCTTGCATCTGCGGTAATAAGCCCAACCCAACAAAAAATATGAGTAGCTATTTTTTTGGGCTGTACTTATTACTTGATGCAGGACAGCTTTTTCACAACCTCATCGGCTTTCATTTTCTATTTTTTTCCTGAACCCATATAATAAAAGAAAGAACAAAAAAACTTGCAAGGGAGGACACATGTGAAGCAGAGTAAGCAAAAACAGTCTCGTCGACTTTTGTTTCGTTTGTTTTTATTAATATGTATCGTCGTAGGGTTACTGATCGCTTTATATCCATTTTATGTGGATTCTTTAAATAGTTTTATTGATCAAAAACGTATCGAACAAGTACAAAAACGGACCGCAGCTGAAATTGAAGTGCAGCGAAAGAAAATGGAGGAGAAAAACCAACGATTAACTGACCAAGGATTCAATCCTGGTACTGATCCTTTCAATGAAAAGAACAGAAATGAAAGTACAACATCCAGCCAATTAGAGGAATGGCTGATCGGAAGTATCAATATACCTAAGATCCAATTAAATATTTCACTTTATGATCGGCTCAATGGTAGGATCCTTGAAAATGGAGCAGGCGTCTTGCAAGGAACCTCTTTCCCGCTTGGTGGAAATTCGACGCATTCAGTGATCTCTGCTCACAGCGGTTTACCTAATCGACGGTTATTTACCGAATTAGATCGTTTAGAAAACGGAGACACGTTTATTTTGACTGTTTTGGGGGAGAAATTGGCTTATCAAGTTAAAAATATACAAGTGGTACTGCCAGATGACACGTCTGTTCTAACGATTTCAGAAGGAGAAGACTTAGTTACCTTGCTTACATGTACGCCGTATATGATCAACACGCATCGTTTGCTAGTGACAGGACATCGGATTCCTTATAACGAATCGGTAAAAAAAGAAGAAGGAAAAGGAAATCAGGAAAGAACCATGCGGCAATGGTTTATTCTTGCAGGAACGATAATAGCTGTAGTCATACTGTTAGTGTTTATCGGACGACTAATCTATCAGTATAGATTAAGTAAAAAAGTGCTTGATTTTTCATTTATTATTAGTGATTCGTCAGGGAAACCGGTAAATGGTAGTTCATTCATTTTGAAACATAAGAAAAAAACACTTACTAGAAATGGTGTGCCGTTTTCAGTACAAAGCGACCATCATGGGAAAGTCAAGCTGGATCAATTGCCTGGTGGAACTTATCGAATCGTTTCAGCTGATGATCCTAAAGTTGCTGTTTCTTTTGGTATTAGAAAAGTAAAACAAGAGAAGATATACTTTTTTGAGGGGCGAAAACTTGTAAAAGAGCTTCAAAAAAATGGTTTTTATTTTAAAATCAATGAATAAGTAAGGAGAGAAAAAATGATCCGCACAACAACAAAATTGTCTGCCAAAGAACTGGAATCTGTTCTATCGATTTGGCTGCATGCTAACTTGGATTCTCATGAATTCATTCCATCAACTTATTGGGAGAATCAAGTAGAATCTGTTAGGAAAGCTTTACCAGATGCAGTGATTTACTTAGCAGAAATAGATCAAGAAATTATTGGTTTTGCTGGGGTGATTGATCAGTTTATCGCAGGAATCTTTGTGAAAAGGGAATACCGGCAACAAAGAATCGGTACGCAACTAATGAAAAAAATAAAAGAAACCAATAAAACACTGACTTTGACAGTCTATCAAAAAAATCAATCAGCTATTCATTTCTATCTTTCACAAGGTTTTACAATTCAAACACAGCAAAAAGATGAAGCAGTAAATGAGGAGGAACTTGTGATGAAATGGAATCAAAACGCTGATTTTTGATGAACAGAATAACGAAATAATGCTCCCAGCCTAATTTTTTGCTGGGAGCATTATTTCATTTTGAAGTCACTAATTTAACTGTGTGAATATGCAGTTGTTACAATCTTTGATAAACGGTGTTCAATCAGCTGACCCTCGGTATTAGCTCAAAAAACGGCAAAATATGAGGAACTATTTTTCCGTTTCTTTCTCTAATACTCAGGTCAGAACGCTGATTTCACAACCTCTTGATAAACGGTGTTCAAACGGCTGCTTCTCGGTAATAAGCCCAACCAAACAAAAAATATGAGGAGCTATTTTTATTTGGCTGTTCTTATTACTTGATGCAGAACAGCTTTTTCACAACCTCTTGATAAACGGTGTTCAATCAGCTGACCCTCGGTATTAGCTCAAAAAACGGCAAAACATGAGGAACTATTTTTCCGTTTCTTTCTCTAATACTCAGGTCAGAACGCTGATTTCACAACCTCTCTTTCACAACCTTATTTTACTCGTTTATAATTTTCATCGAAATATTTTCCGCTACGGATATCATCTGGCATTCCATCATATGGTTCTTCGCTAATAACATCTTCATTATCTATACCTGCATCACCCATATAAGTGATCGTAGCAAATTCAGGAACAAGTAATTTTGGATAAGTTTCATATTTTTCACGTGCTGCTTCCATTTCTGCGATATGTTCGTTTTGGAAAGTAACAGTGATTTCTGGATGTTCTTCAACCCATTTAGGGAAAAAGATCATTCCGTGAAGTTTCTTTTCATTTGGCATAAAGTCCAATGCCACGTCTGTCCCTGTTGGCTCTGTCCAAGTGATTTTGAATACGCCGTCCGTCAATTTAACGATATCAGCTTCTTGGTCTTTTACCCAACGGCCTTTGACCATTCCGCCATGGATACGGTAATCAACAGTATGGTCATTTTTGGCATACCATTCATATTCCCAACCATTGTCATACGTATAGATAAAGTGAGTTCCAATAAAATCTTCCAATTCTTTAAATTCTTTCATGTTTAAGCATCTCCTTATAAATTAAAACATGTAATAAACTACATGTTTTCGATTACTCATTTATGATAGAATGGATTTAAAGATTTGTCAAGGAGGGAAAACTGATGGCAAGAAAAAATACACTTCGATATATTTTGTTAGGGTTATTAAGTAAGAAGAAGATGACAGGATATGAATTGAATCAATCGTTCAAAAATGAAATAGGAGAATTTTGGCAAGCAAAACATAGTCAGATTTATCCTGAACTTGCAAAAATGGAAGAGCAAGGAATCATTCAGCATCAAGTAGAGATCACAGGTGAAAAATTGGAAAAGAAAGTTTATGAATTAACAGAAGAAGGGAAGGAACAATTGGCAGAGTGGATTCATACACCCACCAATGAACTACCGGTTAATCGAGACGAATTTGTTCTGAAATTGTATTTCGTCAAAGACGTGAATGATCCGGCATTAGTAGAAATTATTCAGCAGCAGCGTGACCTTCATGAAGAAAAACGACTTCATCTATTAGAGCGAAAAAAAACGATCTTTCCTACTGAAAAAGAAAAACATGAAAATTACGGACACTACCTGATTTTAGCGCATGCGATCAATCGGGAAACAGAATATGCAAATTGGCTAACAGATGTATTAGAAGAAAGTAACCGAAAAAAATAAAAAAATATCCGAACAGTGATGGAGAATTCCTTTCTATATGAAAGAAACGCAGATCACCGTTCGGATATTCTTATGTTCAAACAGGCCTTTTTTCAAGTATTTATGTAGCATCTACTTATTAAAAAGCTTGGTACTTAGGAGATTAGTGGCGTTTAGAGTTCTTTTAACAGCTGTTCGTAGTCAGCTTTTTCATCGACAGGAAGGAGCTTGTAAGTTAATTCGTCTGTCTCGTTGTCATGAATGATGTACATCTTAGCATTCTCTTCTTTGAAGTTACCGATTTGTAAAATCGTATAGCGTTCGTCGATCAATTCGATATCTTTGATTGCTTTTGAAAAAACTTTACGGACATGGTGCATTTTCTTTTGGCGGATTTCTGCCTTTTCTGCAGCTTTTGACAAAGTAAATCCGTCATCTAAATATTTTTTGATCAGTTCTACTTTTATGACTGTAGGTAAACGATATTTTCTAGGACAATTCGCATCAGCTTCGATCGAACGAATGAATCCCTTTTGTTCCCAATACCTTAATTGACGTGGAGACACACCTACGATATCACTTAATTCACTGATGCCAACAACCAATTGATCATTTTCCAACAAACGTTTAAGGGAAGCCCCAACCATTTTTGTCACTCCTTTTGTCCTCTTGCTTCCCTTAATTATATCCGTATTAACTTGTGTGTCAAGTAGGTTGACAAATAGCGAATTTAGGACTAAAGTATTCTAGTAGTTTCAGAAAAAATTCAGAAAGAAGGAGAAATATGAGTAACAACCAACCCGTAGATATTTACGGAAAACCATATAATCGGACACTTTTAGTTGTTGTCTTATTAATTGGTACATTTTGTACCGTTTTGAATCAGACCTTATTGACGACAGCTTTTCCTACATTGATGAAAGCTTTCGATATTTCAGCGTCTGATGTGCAATGGTTAACGACTGGTTTCTTGCTAGTCAACGGGATCATGATCCCAATAACAGCATGGCTGATCAATAAATTCAGTTCAAGAAATTTATATCTTTCTGCCATGACGATCTTTTTGATCGGAACAATTACTTGCTTTACAGCACCTAATTTTAGTACATTACTAATCGGTCGCTTGATCCAAGCTTGCGGTGTGGGAGTATCGATGCCATTATTGCAAAATATCATGCTATCTATTTTCCCGCCAGAAAAAAGAGGATCAGCAATGGGGATGTCAGGGATCGTTATTGGACTTGCTCCTGCTTTAGGCCCTACATTATCTGGTTATATCATTGATAACTACCATTGGCGTGACTTGTTTGGTATGGTACTGCCAATCGTTGTTCTTGTCTTGGTTTTAGCATTCTTCCTAATGAAGAGCGTTATTCCATTGTCAAATCCTAGCATTGATATTTTATCCGCTATTTTATCAACGATTGGATTCGGTAGTTTGCTTTACGGATTTTCTAGTGTAGGAGATGACGGCTGGGGAAGCTTGAAAGTAATTGGTTTCTTAGTTGTTGGTGTGATTTTCATCGCATTGTTTTCATGGCGTCAATTACATTTGGAACATCCATTCTTGGAACTTCGCGTATTCAAATCATCTACATTCACGATTGCCGCTGTTTTAGCTGGTGTAACAAATATGGCGATGGTAGGGGCAGAAATGGTCGTACCATTGTATATTCAAAATATTCGTGGAGAATCAGCATTCCATTCTGGCTTGATGTTGTTGCCGGGTGCATTGATCATGGGGGCTATGATGCCTGTTACGGGTGCGATTTTCGATAAATATGGCGCGAAACGTTTAGCCATCACAGGGATGTTCATTTTGACAGCCGCAACTGCACCATTTGCTTTCTTGACAAAAACGACTCCAGTTTTATATATCGTGATCCTTTATGCGATCCGTATGTTTGGGATCTCCATGGTCATGATGCCGGTAACGACTTCTGGTATGAATGCATTGCCAAATAACTTGATCAGTCACGGGACAGCGGTAAATAATACATTCCGTCAAATCGCAAGCTCGATTGGTACAGCTATTTTGATCAGTGTGTTGACGAATGTGACAAAAGCAAATATCCCAAGCAAATCTGTATTGGATAATACACCATTAGCTTATAAAGATCAGGCAATCAATGCCACACTGTCAGGTTACCATGCCGCCTTTATCGTAGCGATCATCTTTGGGATCCTTGGCTTTATTATTGCCTTTTTATTGAAGAAAAAAGAACCTGTTCTAACGAAAGCGGGGGATAATGCATGATTATTGGAGTTTTGATTGTCAGCTTGCTTGCTTTTGCTTTAACGAACGTGTTCGCTAAAAAAACATGGCAAACCTTTTTATCTTTGATTTTCGGACTAATCTTCGTCGCTTCACTAAGTTTGATCGTCGCTAATTTGTCCAATCACTTTGGAATGGAAAAAGTAACGGAAACAAAAACAGAAAAAATTGTTTCCAGTGCTGATTCCCAAGGAGCAGATATGCTTTTGTATAAAGCTTTAGGGAATGGAAAAGAAAAAGTGTATCTTTACCGAACAAATGAAAAACAAGAAAAACCAAAAGCAACTGGTACGGATAACGAAACAAATAAAGTAGAAAAGACAGACGGCGATGCTGAAAAAGTGACGAAAACTACTTATTGGGAATACAAAAACGACATGTATAAATTCTGGTTCAATATTGCTGATAACAATCACGAATATGACAGCCGAGTGAATACATTCAAAATCCCAGAGACATGGGTAGAATTAAGTACGGACCAAGCAGCCAAGTTAGCTGAATTAGTGAAGAAACAGCAAAGTACGATGGAAAGTGAAGCAAAAGCTTATGTTCAAGACGGTATGGTAAAAGCAATGACTGAAAATCCAAAAATGAGCAAAGCAGAGCAAGAACAACGTACGAAAGCCTTAGCTGCTGAATTCCAACAACAAGCATTCGCAAAATTAGTGAAAGAAGCAAAAGGCGAATAATATTTTGAACACCGTGTAGGAGGTTGTGAAAAAGCTGCTCTGCATCAAGCAGTAAGAACAATCAGATAAAAATAGCACTCCATATTTTTCATCTGATTGGGGTTAGTGCCGTAGATGCAAGCTTTTGAACACCGTTTAAGGAAGAGGTTGTGAGCCTGCCGTTTAACTCTGAGTCACAAGGAGCAATTTCAAAAAACAGCTTCTCATGTTTGTTGACTATTGTGACTTGTGACCGAGGAGTTGGCAGGAGAACACCGTTTATTCGAAAAAAGGAACTGCGACAAGACTTTTGTCACAGTTCCTTCTTTTTTTTGCTATGCTATACTAGATGTAAAAAATAGGAGAAATAAAATGAGGGAAATTTATTCTTTTGAATCAAAAATCTATGCTTCCGAAGTCGGCAAGGGCGGGGCATATATTATTTTTCCGTATGATATAAGAAAAGAATTCGGTGCTGGAAGAGTTAAAGTCCAAGCAACTTTTGACAATGTGCCGTATGAAGGCAGTATCGTGAATATGGGTGTGAAAAATCCAGATGGTTCAGTCTGCTACATCCTTGGACTACGAAAAGATATTCGTAAAAACATCGGTAAAGAAATCGGTGATATTGTAGCAGTTACAGTGAAGCAAAAATAAAAGAGGTTGTGACAAAAGACGTGTCACAACCTCTTGATAAACGGTGTTCAAAAGCCAGTTTCTCGGTAGTAAGTCAAATTTATGCAAAAATGTGGAAACCCATGTTTACAAAATTTTTCTTACTACTCGAAACGAAGCGGCTTTATCACAACCTCTTGATAAACGGCGTTCAATCAGCTGTCCCTCGGTATTAGCTCAAAAACGGCAAAATATGAGAAGCTATTTTTCCATTTTTTTCTCTCATACTCAGGTCATAACGCTGATTTCACAACCTCTTCTTTCATAATGGTTTTTCACCATCTTTATAATAAACTGGTTCTTTGATATGGAAATCTATTTTTTCCAACCAATCTAAAATCTTGTAACCTAACTCTTCTGACATCGGAAAAGAGGCGTTGATTTGTGCATTGGAGATATGGTCAACATGGATACCGGAAGTGATCGTACAACTTCCCGGAACGGCAGTTTTGATGATCACAGCTATTTTTTCGGCTAAGACATCGTCTTTATGGAACCGACCATCGTGGCTAGGGAAACGTACAGTTTGCATCTCTGTATCACGAGAAAATGTAGTGACTGTTCCGATATGTGGTGTATCTCCGCCTGTTAAAGTGATCAATAAGTCTTTACCGATTACTTTAACAGCAGCTTGGATCGTGAAACCTAGTTTGGTTACTTCAACTATCGTTTCTTTTTCCATATTAATCACCCTGCCAACGTTTTGAATGCTCATTTACAATTCCAAATTGATCCAAAAGTTTCATTGTATGGTGATTAACAAGATCTTGGATCGTTTGAGGCTGATTATAAAAAGCAGGAATTGGTGGTATGATTTGCACACCTAGTCGTGCTAATTTAGTCAAGTTTTCCAAGTGAATGGCATTTAATGGCGTTTCACGAGGAACAATGACTAACTTTCGTTGCTCCTTCATTGTTACATCAGCAGCACGTGCAATCAGGTTGTCGCCTAAACCAACAGAGATACCTGCGACTGTTTTCATACTTGCCGGTACGATGATCATTCCATCGGTCAAAAATGATCCGCTGGCGACAGCAGCACCTAAATCTTTGTTTGAATAATGGTAATCAAACAGGCTTTCGAATTCAGTTAGTGATAAGTCGGATTCCAGCTTTAAGTTCTGTTTTGCCCATGGACTGATGATTCCGTGTGTTTCTATCATCGGATATTCTTTTAGTTTCTTCACTAGGTTGATGGCATAAATGGTGCCTGAAGCGCCACTTACACCAATCACGATTTTTTTCTTCCGTTGTGCCAATTGTTCCATTTTCCGCACTCCTTTTTATGATGTCAAAACAGTTGCAGATCATTCATTATTTCAAATATTTTTCCCAATCTTTTACTTCTTGGAATTTTGCACGTACAAAATGTTCTTTCATATCGAAAGGAACTGTACCGTCAAAGATAGTTTTTGCACTCATCCCACGGAAACGAATAGAGCCAGGATTATATTCTGGTAATTCTGATGGGTCCAATGGATGGTTTCTCATTCCTGGGATCACAATGACGTCTTTATCTCCTTGGAAACGAGTGTTGAAAGTCCAAACTACATCGTTCATGTCGAAAATATCAACATCTTCATCGACTAAAATGACTGTCTTCAATTCTTTGAAGGCTGATAAAGCAAGAATAGCTGCTTGGCGTTGAATACCTTCATCCGCTTCGTTTTCTTTACGGATCTGCATGATGGTCATCAATTTACCGCCACCTGCAGGAGGATTGTAGACATTTACTACTTTTCCTGGAATAGCTTTATCAACCAAGGCAAGAATACTTGCTTCTGTAGGAATACCGGCCATAGATACGTGTTCTTCACTAGGACCAATCGTTGTTTGCATGATTGGATTGTCTTTTCGGTGAGTAACTGCTTTGACTTTCACTACTTGTACAGCTGGATTAGCATCCCCAGTATAGCCAGGAAATTCTGGCATTGCTTTTCCTGAGTTCGTGTTGATATCTTCTTGCATTGTTTCATTTGGCATGATTTCTGCTTCAATGATGAATTCAGCACGAGCAATACCCACTTCATCGACTGCTACACCATCAACGATTTGAATAGGTTCGTTACGCAAAGCTCCTGCACACCATAGTTCGTTGTAGCCAAGTGGAGTGGTAGGTGGTTCGAAAGTCGTACCAATGGCAATTGCTGGATCTAAACCAATATTGATAGTGATAGGCATTGGTTTATTCAATGCTTCAAATTGTTTTTGGAAGTGACCAATGTGGCGCCCACCAGGCATGATGTACATACCGATCGTATCTTTGTCTTCTAGAACCATACGATGGATCGTTACATCGCTCATTGTTTTTTCTGGATCTGATCCTAAAACTACACCCATCGTGATGTATGGACCTGCATCTTCAGGAGTATTTGTAGGTGCAGGCAAAATGTTGCGAATATCGAAGTCTGCATCGGTAGCTAGATGAACGACTTCTTGTGCTGGAGCGTCTGCTTTGTCTACTTTCACAGGTTTGATTGGATTTTCTACAGCGTCTTTCAAGAAACGACCAAGTGTTCGATAATCATGGTGCAAAATTTCACCTACACGTTTACGACTGGCCATTGTTCCGATGTTCACACGTGTGCCGGGGAAACCTTTGATATTGTTGAAAGTCATAGCTGGTCCTTCTTGAGTCGGACGTTTTACTGTACCGCCAGCACCGATATAACGGTAAACACCAGATAATTCTGCTTCAGGATCGATTTCAATATCTGTTTCGTGATATTGACCTGGAAGTGTTTTTAGTTCTTCGATGACTTTTCTTAAATCATACGGTTGATCTGTCATGAGAGATTCCTCCTTAGTTGTCTTTACCTATCTATAGTAAAAGGTGAAAAAGAGGAAAACAATTCAACTTGTTCGGTAAAGTATTCTACAATGGAATGGATGCGTTTTTTGATAATAGAATAAACTATGATATACTTATCACTAAAAGAAAGCGCATACTTAGTGTTGGAGGAAGGAAAGTGAAAAAAATGGAGGAGTCATTTCCTAAAGCAGTAAAAGTGGAAAATATAGCGAATATTTTGAAAGTTACATTTGAAAACGGAGAAGTAAAATACGTGAAATCTCATTGGACAGAAGAGATAACCGATGCCTTGCAATTTGGAAAAAAAGGAAGAGGAAAAAGAAAAAATCTTCTCGCACTTTCTCGTAATATGTGGATTGGGACTGAAGTAACGATTGAAGCAGATGGAACAGTATTCATAAATGGAAAAGACAGGTATACGCCAGAAGAGTTGTGGTACAAAGGAAAGAAAAGTATACCAGAATTATAAAAAATAATTAAAAAAAACAGCGCGAAACAAGGAACATATTACTTCCTCGTTTCTTGCTGTTTTCTACTATTTCAGCGCTCTTATGACTCAAATCTAAATGTGGTTGTCACAACCTTATTCTGCACGCAAAGCGATAGCGGCGTCTTTTTTCGCTGCCATTCGTGCAGGAAGATGACCGCCAAGCATCGTCAATATAGTAGAGACGATCACTAGAATAATCGCATGGACAGGATTTAGTTGAGCAACATTTTTTAGATCCGTCATGTTGTATAAGATGCTATTGATAGGGAACGTAGCTAGCCATGCAATAAACACACCTAATATCCCAGAAGAAATACCTAAAATACACGTTTCTGCGTCAAATACGCGAGTGATGTCTTTTTTACGTGCACCTAAAGCTTTTAGTACACCGATTTCTTTTGTCCGTTCAATCACAGATGTATAAGTAATGATACTGATCATGATCATACTTGTTACTAAAGAGATCCCTGCAAAAGCAATAAGGACATAAGTGATAGCATCCATCAATCCGCCAGTCAGTTCAGTCATCGTTCCAGCTAAATCAGTATAAATGATTTTATCTTCATCTGATTTGCCTTTATTGTAATCATCTAGATAATCCAAGATCTTTTCTTTGTCTTCAAAATTGTTCGGATAAATCATGATACTTGAAGGCAAGCTGTCTCCACCTAAATAACTAAGCAATGTTTGTTTGGCATTTTCGTCAACTTTTTCAGTAGTTAAGACATTTACATCACTGTCTCTTTGAGCTTTGACGATTTCTGATTCTTTGTTTTCGTTGACGATTTGAGTCGTTAATTGATCGCTATAAGCGATTCCTGGAGATAAGAGATTCATTGTAGAAGAAGATTTCACGCGTAGGATCCCCGAGATCTTCAATTCATCAGAAGCATTCTGATACATCGCATCATAATCTGTATTAGGGATAAAATTCCCAGTTGGAAGTTTTGTATAGTAAGTATTGTTGTTTACTAATTTGAATGTTGTACCAACGATATCATCAAAATCAAGTTTTTCGTCTTCTTTCACATCAAATCCAAGATTCTTCAATGCGTTGATATTAGTATTATTATTGCCGTCTACGATCAGCACGACATCTGTTGCTGAGGCTGGATAACTTCCGGCAAGTAAAGAATAATTGTCTTTTAAAAAGTTTTCTTTGCTAGTGTCAAGCTGTGTAGGGAAACTTGACACTCCCACACCTGTCATTGCTGACATCGTACTAGATAAAGAAAGAGATTCCGTATCAGGATTTTGATTCGAGAAGCTGACAGGCTGTACTTTGCCATTTACATCACGTAAAAGATTGATTCCTGTAGTACGGGTAAATCCGATATTATTACTTAAGTTAGGATCGATGTCTGTTACGTAATCGACGTATGTTTGATCAATCTTATTCGTGTGCTGTGCTTTATCTTCTTCGCTGACTTTTGCAGTAATCGTTTTGCTGTCTGGATAATCCGCTTTGCTTGCACCCAATCCGGCATCGTCACGAGTCTGGTTAGTCGTTACCTTAGAAATAGTAATCGGAAATTTCGCCATCGTTTCAGCTTGCGTGTTATCGATTTGTTTTTGGAATCCAGAAGAAAGGGACAGAACGATCGCGATTCCGATGATCCCAATACTGGAAGCAAAGGAGGTCAAGAAAGTACGTCCTTTTTTTGTTCGGATATTGTTGAAGGAAAGCTTCAACGCTGTCCAAAAACTCATCTTTGTTCTGCGTAAGTTAAATTGATCATCTTTTGGTCGTTCGATGTGAGGATGGGAATCTGTTAAGATCTTACCATCAGAAAATTCAATGATCCGATCTGCGTATTGATGGGCCAGTTCAGGATTATGTGTGACCATGATCACTAATTTTTCTTTCGATAACTCTTGGATCAATTCCATGATCTGGATACTTGTTTCTGTATCTAACGCTCCGGTTGGTTCATCGCACAAAAGGATATCTGGGTCATTGGCTAGTGCTCGAGCGATGGCCACTCGCTGCATTTGTCCACCAGATAACTGATTTGGCTTTTTATGCATATGATCTGTCAAGCCGACCCGGTGCAATGCATCTTCTGCCCGTTTTCGTTTTTCGTCTTTAGAAACACCACTTAATGTCATCCCAAGTTCAACGTTTTCAATAATGCCTAGATGACCAATCAAGTTGTAACTTTGAAAAATGAAACCGATAGAGTTGTTTCGGTAGGCATCCCAGTCACTGTCCTTAAAGTCTTTAGTAGACTTTCCGTTGATTACCATATCACCGGAATCATAATTATCTAGTCCACCAATCACATTCAGCATAGTCGTTTTACCAGAACCACTAGGACCTAAAATCGCTACGAATTCTTTTTGTCTGAAAGCGACAGACACACCATCCAATGCTTTGGTGGTGGTTTCGCCGACTTTATAATATTTTTTTATATCTTTTAATTGAAGCATAATCACCCTTCTCCCGTATTGAAATATTCGGTATACTAATAAGTATATCAGAACAATGATCGTAGTATACGAAATAAATGTTAACTGAAGATGAACTACAAGAAAAAATCTAGAAATTTTTCAAAAAACAGAGGGAGATCAATGAATCGTATTTTAGTAGTAGAAGATGATCCGCAATTACAGTTGCTTTACCGTTCTGTGTTGGAACGAGCGGGCTTTTCAGTCATCACCGCACTGAATGGAGAGGATGCGCTGAAAAAACTAGAAGCGACACATATAGAATTGATCATTACAGATGTCATGATGCCTGAAATGGATGGCTATGACTTGGTAGGATCATTACGTAACGCCAGATTCGACATGCCAGTTCTGATGATTACAGCAAAGGCTGATTTCGAGGACAAGAAACGTGGGTTCAAATTAGGTGCAGATGATTATATGACAAAACCCATCGATGTCAATGAAATGATCCTGCGTGTGGAAGCATTGCTTCGACGTTCAAAAATCAATTACAGCAGTATCTTGACGATTGGGCAAACAAAATTAGAGCTGGATACTTATACTGTGGTACAAAATCAGCATTCTTTTATTCTGCCTCAAAAAGAATTTCTGCTTCTGTATAAATTACTGTCTTATCCAAACAAGATTTTCACTCGCCAGCAGTTGATGGACGATATTTGGGGATTAGACACGAATACAGAAGAACGAACGATCGATGTACATATCAAACGTTTAAGGACCCGTTTTGAAAAGACAGAAGATTTTCAAATCATCACAGTACGGGGACTAGGCTATAAGGCGGTTATTTAAAGATGAAAAAGAAGCTATTTTCACAATTATGGATCTATTTTGCTAGTATCGTATTTATTTCGATCTTAGTAACACTGCTGTGTTTTCTTGGTTTTATTTTCTTATTGTCTCGACATTCTATCTCGCCTGCTGAATCGGCTGGAAAACCAACGTTATACCCGTTATTCGTCTTTGCGGGGTTCAGTATGGTCGTGGGTACAGGAATATCGATTTTTGTTGGGCGGCGTATCCTGCATCCAATCAGTGCGCTAGGGACAAATATGAGTCTGGTAGCAACGGGAGATTTTTCGATTCGAATGGATGAACAGCAGAAAGTAGCAGAAGTACAGCAACTGTATAAAGATTTCAATGTTATGGTCCAAGAACTCAATAGTATCGAAACATTGAGGAATGATTTTGTGTCCAGTGTATCCCATGAATTCAAAACACCATTAGCAACGATCCAAGGATATGTACAATTGTTACAAGCCCCAAATCTCTCTGACGAAGAACGCCAAATATTTTTATATCGGATTATCGAAAGTATCACGCAGCTTTCACAATTAACAGAGAACATCTTAAAATTGAACAAACTGGAAAACCAGCGTATCCAACTGGAAAAGAAAGAGTACCGATTAGATGAACAAATTCGAGAAGTAATCGTTTTTTTGCAGCCTAAATGGGAGAAAGAACAGCTAGAATTGGATATCGAACTTGCTGCAGTAAATTACACAGGCAATGAAGAGTTTTTGTACCAAGTGTGGTTGAATATCATGGATAACGCCATAAAGTACAATCAAATCAATGGACAGATTCATATCAAACTATTTGAGACAGCCACAGAGATTGTACTGGAAGTGACCGATTCAGGTGTAGGAATGAATGAAGAGACCAGAGATCGAATGTTTGAAAAATTTTATCAAGGAGATACAAGTCGTCAAATTTCTGGGAATGGGCTAGGACTTTCACTGGTTAAAAAAATTCTAGAACTGCATGATGGACGTATTGATTATAGTAGTATCGAAGGAGTAGGAACGACAGCAATGATACGGTTAAGTAAACAATAGGAAAAAGAATAAAACCCCTAAAAATTCTATTGAAGGTTTTTAGGGGTTTTTAGTCGTTTTTTTGTGATTAGGGAAATGTTCTTACGGTTCTTTTGGCATAAAAATCGCTGCTTTCTTATTGAACTACGAGAAATGTTAGAGGTGTCATTGAAACAAGGACATGATGCAAGAAAGAGAGCGAAAGTCATGAGTCGCTCTCTTTTTTGATGGATAGATAGAAAATGAAGGGCTTAGTTCTCTTCTTGTCTCAAATACTCCCAAAATGTGTCTGAAGCCAAAGAATGTTCACCGATTTTACGCGTAAATGCGAGATAACTTTCTTTTGTTGGAGAGATGGGGAGGATCACAGTATTTTCTTTTAACAGATTTTTGACTGTTTTTTCCATAACAATAGCAATCCCCATGTCATTTGCAATCATATTGATGATCAAGTCGATCCTTGATCCTTTATAAGAGATTCTCGGTTCAAATCCAGCTTCGCGACACAAGTCCAGCACAGGTTGATACAAGTTCGTAGTAGGGCCAAGAACCAAAAAATTCTCCTTTTTCAGTTCGCTTAGATCCAATTTCTTTTTACTAGCTAAAGGATGATTTTTAGGTAGAACTGCTACAAAATCGTCTGTTTCAGTAGGCAACCACTCAATCGAACTTGGTGGGGCCTGAAAGCTTCTGGCAAAGTGGATCGTATCACTATGTTCATTTGTATCGTCATAAGTCAGTTCGATACTTTCCACTTCTTTCAACTGGACCGTAAATTCAGGATGGCGTTTCAAAAATTCGGTAATTTTGGAAAAGCCTTGGTAATTGATCATGGTTGGTATCGTTAAGATATTTAATGAAAGATTGTTTTCTTGCGTATAGGTTTCAAGCACTTCTTGCATGGCATGGTATTGTTCTACGACATTTTTTACATAAGGGAGCAACAAGCTTCCAGCTTCGGTCAACTCGATTTTTCTATGGGCACGTTCGAATAATTTGACGTCTAGTTCTGTTTCTAACGAAAGAATCTGTTTAGAAATGTTTCCTTGGGTGGTGAATTGTCGTTCAGCAGTTTTGGTGAAATTCATTGTTTCGGCTAAATCAAGAAAAACTTCAAATTTATGGATATCCATCATATTCCTCCTACTTATTCCAATAAAGAATACTTTAACACAAAAAATGAATTGGTGTAACCTACTCTGTCTGGTACAATCTTTCTTGCAGCGAAAGCAATAATTACAGAAATTTTTCTGATTTTTTTCGCTTCGTAGAAAAAGAGAGGAGTTTTTTGATGCCAACTGGAGTTTTGATCAATGTAGGTTCCGTTTTGCTTGGCGGACTAATTGGCGGATTAGTAGGAAATAAATTAAGTGAACATTTTAAAGCACAGCTGACGATGGTTTTTGGTGTGTGTTCGATGGGGATGGGAATCTATTCCATTGCGCCGATGAAAAATATGCCGGCTGTTATTTTTGCTTTAGTGATAGGAACAGCGATTGGTCTGATTGTTCATTTAGGTAATGGGATAAATAAGGGGGCTGCGCTGATGCAAGTACCTATTTCTAAAATCTTCCCTAGTGAAAAGCTTGGTATGACCCACGATGAATTTATCAGTACATTAGTGACGGTCATTGTTCTATTTTGTGCAAGTGGTACGGGGATCTATGGAAGTTTAGATTCTGGGATGACAGGAGACAGTACGATTTTGATTTCTAAATCTGTCCTTGATTTTTTCACAGCAGCTATTTTTGCGTGTAATTTAGGGTATGTCGTTTCTGTGATAGCAATTCCCCAATTCATTATTTTTTATATTTTGTTCTTATTGGCAAAATTTATTTATCCATTGACTACACCAGACATGATCTTAGATTTTAAAGCTTGCGGCGGATTCTTGATGGTCGCTACCGGTTTTAGAATGATCAACGTGAAAATGTTCCCAGTAGCTGACATGATACCTGCAATGATCGTTATCATGCCACTGAGCTGGATGTGGACAAATTGGATTATGCCACTGTTATAATAAAAATCAAAGAGAAGCCATTTTTTTGCTGACTAAAAAGGATCAAATCTTTTAGTCAGTTTTTTTGTATTTGACAAACTGATTTTGAAACTATATTATATGTTGTATAATATAGATTGAAATAAAATATTACACTTGAGAATAGAAGGTGACGTAATGCACATCCAGATTCCAACTGTTCTTCTTGATGGTACTGTGCTAGCAGCATTAAGCAAGGAAGATATGTATGGGTATGCCTTAACAAAAATCGTACAAGAAAGTCTCTCTGTCAGTGAATCTACACTATATCCGGTTTTGAGAAGATTGAAAAAAGAAGGATATCTTGAGACCTATGATGAACCTTTTGAAGGCAGAAACCGTCGATATTACTCGTTGACACCAATGGGAAGTCGTCATTTAGAAGAAATTATTGATGAATGGATTGTTTTTCGAGATTCTTTAGACCGGTTATTGGAGGAGAGCACAAATGAATGAATATTTGAATGAAGTTGTGGATCATCTTCAAGAAATTCCTGAAGACGATCGTTTTGATTTGATCCAGTATTATGAGGAATATTTTTTAGATTCTGGAAAAACATTAGATCAGATCATTGATGAATATGGTACACCAAAGCAGTTTGCCTTAAAATTAAAAATCAGTTACTTTTCAGAAGAAGAACAAGCAGAAAACGAGTTAGTGAAAAATCCAAAAAGACAAATTCGCCTGATTTGGTTAATCATTATCGGTTTATTTGCTTCTCCTGTCCTCATTCCACTAGCACTGGGGTTTATATTGGTTATTGGGGGACTATTGGTTGCTTTACTAGCGCTCATTTTTAGTATCTATGTTTTATGTATCAGTATCTTAGGTGTTGGCCTATTCATGATCATATCAGGAATAAGTGTGTTTGGACAATCGATTCTGAGTGGATTATTCTTTATCGGTGTCGGTCTGTTCGCCACAGGAAGCGCAGTATTTATTTCGCCACTGTTGCTGAAAGGAACAAAAGGGCTTTTTTATGTCATGATGAACTTTGTTAAATGGATGGGACGACGTTTTATTACAAAAAGAGAACTGCATTCAGCGGGCGTTTGAAGGAGGACACATAAATTGAGATTGAAACATTTTTTGATTACCGGTATTGGTCTGATGCTTACTGGTGGCCTCCTAGCAGGTGCAACTTATACATTAGGCGCTCAAAAAAGTCTGACTTGGGATAATGGTCCTCGGTTGATCGATATGGTTACTGAGACAAAAAAAATCAAGGATGCAAACAAAATCGTCATCCATGCAGAAAATCAAACAGTTTCGGTCATACGCGGATTGGATTTTGAGATAAAAACGACTTATGATAAGACAGAAAAGCCAGAAATAAAGGAGAAAAATGGCGTGTTGACTGTGAATGCAGTCAAAAAATCAACAGGTGCAATCATTAGTTTAGAAGACACAAGTGCACAAATCACTATTGTTGTCCCTGCAGATCATGAATTATCTGAATTGACAATCGAAGGGAATAATAGTGCAATTGATATCAACGAAGTATCAATCAAAAAAGTGAATACTAAGACACATGATGGCTGGGTATCGTTCAATGAATTTACAGGAGGAACAATAACTGCGAAAGATGAATTAGGCTCACTTCGACTAGATGAGGCCAATGTGGATAACTTGATCGTCACAGGTGAAAACAGCAACTTCCATCTAGAAGACAGTTTGATCAGCAAAGAAGGAAAAGTCATCCTAAACGGTGGTAATTTATCTTTGCATGAGATGGAAAACAGTGGCTATACTATCCAAACGTCTGGTGAATCTTATATTGAAAAAGACTACCAGCCAATAACAAATACTTTGTTAGAACAAGGACAGAAAAAGCTAAAGATCACTGCTAAAGACACATCGATCAATATTACGACGGATCAAGAGGACAATGAAACAGATTGATCCTGTACTCAACTGGATATTTTAAGAAAAAACAGCAAAGATCCTTCCAATCTTTGCTGTTTTTCATCGCTTAACGCACATAACTATAGTAAAATAAGAAAGAAAATATCTAAAAAGAAAACAGGGTGAAAGAGTATATGAAGGTAGAAGAAGGTCAAAGAGAAAAGTTAAAGACAGAAATGGAAAGATTACATACTTATATCACTCAACTAAGCCAAACCTTCTATGATCCAGACAAAGAAAAAGTGATGGTTAATTACCCGAACAATTCAGAAGGTCGTCAATTAGAGCAAGTATACCATGAAGTTTTCAAACATTTATTGACGGTGAAGAAAGAGCTGGATTATTATTCTTTACCGATTATCGATACAGGAATATTGAAGTATGATGGGAAGAAGGAACGATTTATCTTTAAATCTGTTCGGGAAGATTTGCCTCTTTCAGCAGGGATGGATCTAGAGATCTTGGTAGAAGACTATTTTACAGAAGAAAAGCACTGGGTTCGAACAAAATTGGATTATTTACCGCAGGCAGCCGGAGGGACACAGGCAAGCGGTTGGTACATCACTGAAGACAAAGAGTTAGAACTAGAAGGTGTAATGGCGCGTATTCGAAAAAAAAATTAAAAAAGTAACATTAGATATTTATTGAAGGATAAAGGAGCGCAGGAAGTAGCATGAGAGAAAAAAGAGCATTTTATATCAATGGCTATGCAGGGATTGTCGGATTGGTCGTATTAGCTTTAGTTGGATTGTTTTTCTTCTATTTAGGCATGTGGCAAGCGAAAGTTTGGGCACTTTTTTTAAGTATTTTTCTTTGGTTGATCACGTTATTGTTGTTAAGTTCGGCAACTGTAGTCAGTCCTAATCAAGCAAAAGTAATTTTGTTTTTTGGACAATATTTAGGTACGATTCGAGAAAATGGCTTTTTCCTTACGATACCTTTGGCACAAAAAATGACTGTTTCGTTGAAAGTTCGGAATTTCAATAGTTCTGTTTTAAAAGTCAATGATTTGGATGGAAACCCCATCGAAATCTCAGCAGTAGTAGTCTTTAAAGTCGTTGATACAGCAAAGGCATTATTCGATGTAGCGTATTATCAAGATTTTGTAGAAATCCAAAGTGAGACAGCCATTCGGCATATCGCTAGCCAATACCCGTATGATACATTCAATGAGCATGATTTGACGCTTCGAGGAAACACGACGGCAGTGTCTGACGAGTTGCAAAAAGAGCTGCAAGAGCGTTTAGCAGTAGCAGGTGTCGAAGTAATCGAAACACGCTTGAACCATTTAGCCTATGCAACAGAAATCGCTAGTGCCATGCTCCAACGTCAACAAGCAAAAGCCATTTTGTCTGCTCGACAAACCATTGTTGAAGGAGCTGTCACAATCACTCAAATGGCCTTAGAGCAAATCGAAGATGGACAAGAAATCAATTTCACCGATGATCGGAAAGTCCAATTGATCAATAATTTACTTGTCTCAATCATTACAGACAAAGGAACGCAACCTGTTATCAATACAGGCGACATGAAAGACCGTAAGTGACATACTTTTTGTAAGATAGGAAGAAGGAGTTTAGGACGGATTATTGTCTTGAACTCTTTTTTTAGTTGTTTTAAAGAAAATGACAAAATTGAAAGAAGAATGATAGTTGATTCGAAGGCAGAATTGTTCGCTTTTTTCTATAATCAGTATATAAAGTAAGAGAGAAGGGGAAAAAGTGAAAAAACTTCTGATCGGTCTACTTGTTTTCATCGTTGTGGTACTTGCAGGGGTGAAAATCGCAGATTACGTAGTTATGGGTGGAGAAGAATACTATGTACAAATTACGACAGATGGTACAAAAACAGTTTCAAAGTCAGACTCTGGACAAGAAACAGTCAACTATAGATATATCCTGCCTGGCTATACGAAAGAGGGTAAGGAAAAAGAACTGGACTTCAAGGGACAATTGACTCGACCGCTTCGTAAAGGAGCATATTTAAAAATCACCTGGAACAAAAATAAAGGTGTCACTTCGTATGAAGAAGTCGAAAAAAAAGACGTGCCGAAAACAGCACTGGAAAAACTAATTAAAGGGTAGGGAAAGAAATGAACAAAATAGTCGAAGTACAGAATGTAACAAAAGTATACGGAAAAAACAATGAGAAAAAGACGCAAGCATTAAGCGGCATCAGCTTCGATGTAGAAAAAGGCGAATTTATTGGGATCATGGGCGCTTCTGGTTCTGGTAAATCGACACTTTTGAATATTTTATCCACATTAGATAAACCAACAGATGGGCATATCCGAATCAATCAAAAAGATGTGACCACATTAAAAGGAAATCAACTAGCAGATTTTCGTGCGAATGAGATTGGCTTTATTTTCCAAGATTTCAATTTATTAGAAAGCTTGACAGCACAAGAAAATATCGCTGTTCCTCTTTCTTTACAAGGCGTCAGACCAAAAGAAATCAAGCAACGTGTCCAAAAAATTGCAGAACGTTTATCCATCTCTCATATTTTGGAAAGCTATCCTTCTGAGATTTCCGGTGGACAAAAACAACGGGTCGCCGCCGCACGTGCATTGATCACACAACCAACGATTCTATTAGGGGATGAGCCTACAGGTGCGCTGGATTCCAAAAGTGCCCGGGATCTTTTAGATACGATGGATGAATTGAATACAAAAGATCATGTATCGATTCTTCTTGTGACGCATGATCCGTTTTCTGCAAGTTATTGCCAACGTATTTTATTCATCAAGGATGGCGGTATCCATCAAGAAGTGAAACGTGGAGATCAAAGCCGTGATTCCTTCTATCGAGAAATACTATCTATTCTTGGAAACTTGGAACAGTAGGGGGAGATTGACTATGCTTTGGAAATTATCACTTACTGGGATCAAGAGCCGTTTAAGAGACTACTTGGTGTTATTCTCAGGATTAGTTATGGCATCTGCTATTTTTTACATGTTTGAATCAATGGCAAGCAACGAAGCTTTTTTGAAAAGTAATACGATCGTTGCGGCTACAGTTATCATTTTCCGATTCGGTTCTGTTTTACTAGGGATCATCACATTCGTTTATATTTTATATGCAAATTCCTTTTTGATGACGATGCGGCAAAAAGACTATGCAATGTTTATGATGCTAGGAGCAAAAGGCAGAAAAATCGCACAGATGATTTTTTCTGAAACATTCTTAGTAGGGATCGCAGCTACTTTAGTGGGTTCAGCTGTCGGTGTAGGATTGACAAGTATCGTCCACCGATTATTAGTGGATCAGTTAGATCTCAATATTTCGCATTTTACACCTTTTAGTATTCACGGGTTGTTGATCACTGTTTTGTTTTTTGCTGTTTTGTTTTTATTAGCTGCTGTTGTCAATGCTTTTTCGATTGTCAAAAAACCGATATTAGCATTGATTCGTGCGGATCAGACACCAACAAGAATCAAGCAGCATAAATTCTTGTTTTTCCTTGAAGTAGTACTGGGAATTGCTTTTCTAGGCTGCGGTTACTATATGATGAAACACGTGGGGACCTATCAAGTCTTTGGTATAGGAGTAGCCTTAGTTACGATCGTATTAGGAACTTATTTCATTTTCCATTCTGTGATCATTTTCTTTTTATCATTACTAAAGAAATCAGAACAGATTTCATTGAAAAAATTGAACAATTTCACATTGTCACAGTTAAACTTTCGTATTCGTGAATATACACAAATGCTCTCAATGGTCGCTATGCTGTTTGCCTTGGCACTGGGCGCTTTGACGGTAGGATTAGGTTTTAAAAATGAAATTGCAGACTTGACAGAAAACAATTCTGGATATGATCTAGTGATGAATAATCCTCGGGCAGAAGATCAGCAAAAAATCAAAGAACTTTCACCAACACTTTCTGCTTCTTATACTCAAAAAGAAGATGCGGGAACGATTTACTATAATGCAAGTGAATTTGCGGCTCAACCATTGATCATGATAAAACATGAAGATGGAACACCGCCGAAGATCACGAAAGAAAAAGTTCCTGCTGAAAAAATGAATGAACTGACTGTACAAGAGGAACTTCGAAGCTATGAATTGCCGGAACAGCAAGAAAAAGAAATCAAGGTAGTCAGTCAATCAGAATTTGATCAACTGAACTTGCCACAATCCACTTTACAGCTAGTTCAGGTAAAAGACTTCCAAGCAAACCTGAAACCAATCGAAACACTTGTTGCTCAAAATAAAATGAACAATCCATCTTTGCAAAAAGTAGAGTACAGCAACCAGAAATATGAAATGTATGAAGTGTATAATGGTCTATTCTCTGGTTTTGAATTTATGGGATTCTTCCTAGGTTTAGCTTTCTTGACCATGCTTGCTAGCTGTTTGATGTTCAAGATCTTGTCAGGAAGCAAGAGTGACATTGCTCGTTATGAAATGCTTGAAAAGATAGGAACACGACGCGGGTTGCTTAAACAATCGATCCGTAGAGAAGTAGGCGTGTTATTCTTAGCACCAGGAATCTTAGGTGTAGTCCATGTCTTATTCGGATTACAAATGTTTGGTCTATTCATGCAAAATCCATACAAAGATATTTGGGTTCCGTTTACGATCTTCTTCGTATTGTATTTCATCTACTATGTACTGACGACATGGTTATATACTGGAATCGTATTGAAAAAGAGATTGTGAAAAAGCTGTCCTGCATCAAGTAATAAGAACAGCCAAGCAAAAATAGCTCCTCATATTTTTCGTTTGGTTGGGCTTATTACCGCGGATGCAAGCTTTTGAACACCGTTTGTTCGGAAAAAGAGGTTGTGACAATATTTTTGTCACAACCTTTTTTTCACGGTCTTTTATTAGAATATAGTAAATTTTTTCTCGTTACTCACGGAATAAGCTGTTAAGAAAACGGTTTCCATGTATACTGGAATCAGTGCAAATGAAAGAAAAGAGGGTGCAAGGAACATGGAAATCAATGAACAAAATTTTGGCGAAAACTATCACTTGATTACGATCACGAATCAAAATGGGACATCTTTGTCTGTCAGTGATCTTGGGGCACGGGTTGTTCATTTTCAAACAATAATCGATAATGAAAAACGAGAGTTGATCTTAGGTTTTGATGAAGCAAAAGAATATCTAGAAAAAGACCCTTATATCGGTGCTTCAATCGGACGTATGGCTGGACGGATTACGAATGGCACATTCAAATTAGATGATGAAACGTTCGAAGTAAAAACAGACTCGGACACTGGTCATTGTTTACATGGTGGTGCACCTAGCTTTGAAGCCAAGCAGTGGCATTATACAGTCATCAATGGTGAAAACGAAGCATCGGTCATTTTCTATCAGACTAGCCCAGACATGGAAAACGGATTTCCTGGAACTTTAGATGTAGAAGTACGGTATACGCTGACGAACGATGATACATGGCGAGTGACGGTCCAAGGGATCAGTGACCGCAAAACAGTATTCAATCCTACAAATCATGTCTATTTCAATTTAACCGGTGATCCAGCACAGTCAATCGACGAACATATACTTTGGTTGAATAGCCGATTATTTGCTACGCTCAATAAAGATACAACGCCTACAGGAGAAGTAGTTTCAGTAAGTGGCACAGCATTTGACTTCCAACGTCCTAAAAAATTAGGTGAGGTCTTTGCCAGTGATTTTCGCCAATCAATGATAGTGGGCGGTATCGATCATCCATTTTTGTTGAAAAAACAATCTGGTTTACTAAATGCTGCGGAATTGACAAGCCCAGATGAAAAAGTATCGATCCAAGTAAAAACAGATGCTTCAGGAATCGTGATTTTTACAGCAAATTTTGGAGAAGATGGACCGGAAATGCGCGGGAATAAATTAGTAAATCATGGCGGTATCACATTTGAGACTCAAGAACTGCCAGGAGCGGAGCGACTTGAAAGTTTTGGAGATGTCACTCTGGAACCTAACCAAGTACGCGAGTTTGTAACGGAATACAAAATAAATATAAAGAAATAGAATAAATTAAAAAGGGAGTGTGACAGTGTCACATCCCCTTTTTAATTTATTCTATTTCTTTAAAGGCAGATCAAGCCAGAATGATTTGTCTAAACTTAACAAGGTTAGTACAGGAACAGTTGCAGCTTTAACTGTACGAGTAGTTGTTTCTGGTATCTGTCTTGCCGTAAAATTGTTCCACAAATCCCAGATTGAAGCGACACGGAAGATGGAAGAAGCGTTGTTGACGCGTTTTATCGTTGAAAATTCTAATCCTGTGATTGGCACGCCATCTGTTGTCCATTTGATTGGCACATCGAATCGCTTAGACATATTGAGGATTTCAGCGTTTGCTTCTTCAGTTGTTGCTGCTTCTTTTTTCGGTTCATCATATTTTGTCAGGTCGTACGCTTCGATGATCGCGTTCAATTTTTGTGAATATTGGCGATCTGTAGCATAACGTCCTTCCAAATATTTGGTTGCTTCTTTGTAGTCTTTTGTTTCCGACTTCCAAGTTGGTTTGTAGAAATCAGGATTGCCAGTCAGTCCATTTTTGATCAAGTCGGCATAGTCTTCCAAACTTTCCTTGTAAGAAGGATATTTACGGAATTGTGCGCGGATTTGGTAGCTTTGTCCGGAACTATCTTGTTCAAGTGTATTGAAGGTCACGCTGCTTCCTTTATATGATCCTTTGATACCAAAAAGGTTATGATTTAGTTCGCTTGATAATAAGCTGTTTCCAGATCCACTTTCAAGGATAGCTTGAGCCATCATGACTGATGCGTAGATTCCTTCTTTTTGCCCGATTTCCTGTGCATCATCTGCAATCTTTTTCAAGAACTGATCAGTTGTTTGGTTTTGACTGAAATGGAACGAGCCATCTAATCCATCTAAAATAGATGAGCCGCCTGTCAGCGAACCTGAAGTAGCAGGTAAACCTGCTAAGTTTACTCGGACAGCAAAATCAGGCGTGAAATCTGAAATAGAAGTTACTCGAACTTTATCTCCTGGTTGAGGCGCATGGATAAATTGTCCGTTCCCAATATAGATACCTACGTGGTGGGTAACACCAGAAGAAGGTCCCCAGAAGACGAGATCACCAGGTTGGGCCTGACTTACTGGAATCTGTGTACCTGCATATTGCTGTTCGCCTGTCCAGCCACCGATATAATGACCGGTTGCTTTCATATATACGTAATAAGTCAAACCAGAACAGTCAAAAGTATTTGGACCTTTTGCTCCCCATACATATGGTTTTCCAAGATGCTTGAATGCTTCTCGAACGATTGCTTGTTGGACATTCGTTGTATTTGTAGGCAATACAGCATCAATTGGTGATTTTACAACAAAATCAGAAGAAGCAGAAGATGGATTCTCTATACCGCTTTGATTTGCTGTATTTGGACGAGATGAAGCATTGTTCGTTCCGCCATTTGATGAACCATTGTTTGGATGGTTTGGTTCTCTCTGAGTATTTCCATTGTTATTCGATCCAGATGGGTTTGTTTGATTCGAAGAATTCCCGCTGTTCGAATTATTGTTATTATTGTTTGAATTATTTGAACCATTATTATTGTTGTTATTGTTGTTATTACCCACATCTGGTTTGTTTGGCGTTTCCGGATCTGGTGTACTAGGGACTTCTTCACTAGGATCAGTTGGTTTCTCTGTTGAAGTATCCGGTACAGGTTCAAATTCTGCAGTAATAGATAAATTGTTTGTACCTACTGTGAAGGTCTTTGCATCATAATTTACTTCTTTGGCACCATTAACAGCGACTGAAGCAATTTGTTCACCTTCAGCTGGCGTAATAGTGTAAGTTACCTGCGTTTCCGCTAATAAACCTTCTACCGTTCCACTTTCCGTAATATCCAAAGGTTGCTGTTCAGGGGAATCCGCTGTCGAAGCAGTCAGTTGGATCTTCCCAATCAAAGAAGGAGCAATTGTAAGGGAATATGTCTCGGCTGGCTTTTCATTTTCTGATGGATCAGCCGGATCAATTTCAGTTGGCTCGGTCGATCCTGTTGTTGAGTTAGTTGTTCCAGTTGGGTCTTCTGTAAAAGAATCCGTTGTTTCACTAGTAGCTGAGCTGGATGTAGTCGTATCTGTTGTGACTGTTTGATCAGCTGTTTGATTATCTACGGCAAATACGGTATTGGTCGACAAAACAGACGGAGCAATCAGCCAAGTAGCAGCTAGCAAACGTATCGTTTTTTTATTTTTCATAATAAACTAGTCCTTTTCCTTTCATTGATTTTCTGTCTTATTCAGCATTCATTAGACATTTTTTGGAACAGATAATCGTGTCGAAAAGCTTTTTCTTTTCATAAATCTGTCTGTGTATTCTAAATAAAACAATTTGTAAATAAGCAACGAGCATTCATTCGTTTTTCTTTGACGTTCATTTTATTGCATAGACCACCTTTGTTTGGGGATAAACAAGTGGGGATAAAAATGGTTATGCATATGTAAATTATACCAAAGTTTGGAAAGTATCACAAAAATTTATAAAAATAATGATCCTAAAAAGAAAAAGACTGAAATATGTGATAAACATCTCATACTTCAGTCTTTTTCATTAACTATTCATAAGACATTAGGTCTTCATCAAACCCGCTAACGAGAGTAGTAATCATTGCTACGACTAGACTAACAGCCAGTCCTGCTAAGTACCAGAAAAAAGTACCGGAAATGAATGCAGGCAATGTGGTCAGACTACCAAATACAAAAGCGATCGCTTTCACTTGGGCAAATCCCATTACAGCTCCACCAGCAGCTGCACCAATGCAAGCAGCAACAAATGGTTTTTTCAATGGGATCGCAATTCCGTAAACAGTTGGTTCGGTCACTCCCGCAAGTAAAATCGAAGCAAAAGCAGAACCGGAGATCGAACGAGTTTTTGAACGTTTACTTCGTAGAAATACACCTAAAGCTGCACCAGCCATTCCAAAATTGGCTGCTCCTGTCAACGGAACGATTCGGTCGAACCCATAAGCAGAGATATTACTGATCATGACAGGGTTTACAGCCCATTGGATACCAAATATTACCAAAATATTCCAACCACCAGCGATGATTGCGCCACTGATCGGTCCGTTAATATCCATCATCCAAGTAATTGCGGCAGCTAAACCTTCGCCAAGGTAAACACCCGCAGGCCCGAATACCATTAACGTCAAAGGAACCGTGATAACTAATGAAAGTAAAGGTACAAATACTAATTGCATATTTTCGCGAATATATTTTTTGAGGAATTTTTCAACAAAAGAATAAAAGAAAATACCTAAAATCGCCGGCATGACAGTAGACGTATACTGCATCAGTACTACAGGAATCCCCAGAAAATCAGTAGCTGCTTTGCCACTGTCTGAAAGTAAAGAGGTCAGATTCGGTTCAATCAGTGCTGCAGCAATGACAGCCGCAATATATCCATTCACTTTAAACGTTTTGGCAGCAGAAAAAGCAAGAAAGATTGGCAGAAAATAAAAGACGGCATTCGACGCAGCAGACAAAATATGATAAGTTCCGCTTGTTTCACTAAGCCAGCCAATCGTAGTCGCTAAAACAACCAGACCTTTTAATATACCAGAACCGGCAAACAGCGGAATGATCGGCGTAAAGATTTCCGATATCAAACCAAATAGTTTTTCGATCGGATTTAGCTTTTCTTTCGGAGCTGAATGATCGATTTGACGTGTCAATTCCTTGTAAGCAGGAGCCAATCCCTGATCCATGATTATTTCTGCATATCTATCGAGTAAAATGAAATACTTAATGGAAGGGATTTGCTGTTTTAATTTTTCTGCATTGGCTACTGGCTGTTTTTTCAATTTGATACGAAGCCGAGTCGCACATGGAAGGACAGAATCAATATTGTCTTTTCCTCCCAACTGTTCAATCAGCATATGAATCTGCTCGGACAGTACCATCTGTTCAGGATTCATTGTCGTTTCCATTAGAAGACCACTCCACTCACTAATATAATATTGGCGTAAGGTGTCATTTCGCCTGTACGAATAAATGCATGACAGTTATTCAACTCTTTTTTCATTTCTTCATGTGGGATAAAGCTAATCGGTGTATCTGGTAACAATAATTTGATTTTTTCCAATATTTCCGGGTTCATTGTCTTTATTTCTTCCGCCAATTCAATCGATTGTACCTCAAGTTCTTCTAAAACGTTTTCTAAAACAGATAAAAAGCTTGGAAGACCGTTTGAGACAGCCAAATCTATTTTTTCAGTACCAAAGGGGACAGGCATGCCTGCATCCCCGATACTTAATTTATCAAAGTGCCCCATTTGTGCGATTACTCGTGAAATATCTGAATTGATTACTTTTCCTTTTTTCATGTTTGTTTCTTCCTCTCATTGTTAATTTTAGACTGCTGATTGTTCTAAAGCTTCGCGGTAAGGGATAGAAGGTTGCGCACCATAAGACTGCACAGCAACAGAAGAGGCTAGATTTCCATAAAGGATCGCTTCTTTCAAGTTACTAAGGTCTGGCTGAAGTGTGCTGCTTAATGCGCCAATAAATGTATCACCTGCGGCTGTTGTGTCAACGGCATCCACTTTAAAAGCAGGGACGATACCGTGTTCTTTTTCTGTATGATAGAAAGCGCCGGCACTGCCTAGTGTAATGATTACTGTTCCAATACCTAATTCATGGAGTTTTTCGGCTGCTGCGACCAAACTGTTATGATCTGTCACTCTGATTCCTGTAATGATTTCTGTTTCTGTTTCATTTGGTATAATGATATCTGTCTTTTCAAGTAGTTCAGTAGGGATCGTTTCACGAGCTGGTGCAGGATTCAGGATCGTTGTTTTTCCTGCGTCTTTTGCAATAGAAAAAGCTAGGATCGTCGCATCTAAGCTACTTTCAAACTGAGCAATAATAAAGTCACTGTTTGTAATCAGTTGCTTGTTTTTTAGGACTTCTTGTTCATGGAAAGCATTATTTGCACCTGCATGGATCAAGATACTATTTTCTCCTGCTGCGTCTACCATAATCATTGCTTGTCCGGTTGTGGCGCCTTGGATTTCAGCTATCCCAGATGTATCGATGTTTTCTTTTGTCAGTAGATCTAATAACTGTTGTCCTTCGCTGTCAGCCCCAACGCCTCCAATAAAAGATGTCCGTGCGCCTGAACGTTTGGCTGCCACTGCTTGGTTGGCGCCTTTACCTCCGCCAGCGTGAAAAATCTCATGCGCATGCATCGTTTCGCCTGGCTTGGGCATGTTGGTTAAACGAAGGGTAGTGTCCATATTAATACTTCCAATTACTGTAACCGTGTTCATTTTACAAACCTCCAACTATCTCATTTATTTTGATGGGAAAATTATTTTTTAAAACGTTTTAGTAAAACGTTTTAATAGTTCGATAAAAATATAGCACACCTTGAAAGCTATTTCAAGGGTGCAGTTGAAAATCTTTTTTCTAATCGTACAGGTAATCTTTTTTCTTCCCATTCTTTTTCTGGGAATTGGATCCGATCTAACAATAATTTGGCAGATGTTTGTCCCAATTCGAAGATTGGTTGTGCGATCGTTGTCAGTTTCGGCTTGATATACTCGCACATATCTATATTATCATAGCCAATAATGCTGTAGTCTTCAGGGATGCTTTTTCCAGCTTCCTCTAATCCGCGATATAATCCAAAAGCTAATTCATCATTTAAAGCAAACACACCAGTTGCAGCAGAATCAAGAAGTTCTGCTGTGATCTGGTAGCCACCTTGTTTTGAGAACTGTGTAGGTAAGAGGATCAGTTGGTCGTGAGGGATTTGGTAAACATCAAGAGCAGATTTAAACCCCTCAATCCGAGCGTGGACATTTTCCGGTGGATTTTCAGGATAGACAAGGGCGATCGTTTGATGTCCTAGACTAAGCAAGTGCATGCCCGCTAGGTAACCACCGCGAAAATCGTCTGTTCGTACGGCATCACTAAATCCTTCAGATTTTTTCTGATCCAAAACAATGAAGGGCCGGCCTTGTTTTTTCAAATTTTCGTTGATTGCATCTGTAGAGACAGCAGAAGTCGCGATAATGAATCCATCCACACCTCGACGTGTGAGCTCGGCTAGATATTCGATTTCTTTTTGATGATCAGAATCAGCATTACATAATATCGTGACGAAATTCTGCTTATACAAGATATCCTCAATTCCTCGCATCAGTGTACTGAAGAATGGATTCGTGATATCAGGAACGAGTACACCAATTGTTTTCGTTTCCTTGGTAATCATTTGTCTAGCAAAATAGTCAGGCTGATAGCCTAATTCTTCTTTGGCAGCTAAAACTTTCTGAACAGTTTTCGGACTGAATTTCTCCGTATTTCCATTTAATATCAAGGAGACAGTTGTGATTGAAACGCCGGAAAGTTTAGCGACTTCTTTGATTGTGATCTTTTTTTTCACCATGTTCATACTCCTATCTAAATCCTGTGGTTATTTTCCCATGAAATCAAAAAGAAGTAAATGAAAATCACGTGTGCCAGTACTTATTTGCTTTGTTGGATAGCTTCGATTATTTGTTTCGTTGAGCGTACTCGTGCAGTTTTCGGAAATATCTTTTTTATGAACAATTGATGGGATTCTTTGTCACGATCACTGCAAGCATCTTCAGCAAGTACGACATGATACCCATGTTGAAAGGCATCTAATGCAGTAGCATATACACCGTTTGTTGTCGCTACACCGCTTAAAATGATAGTTTCGATTCCACGCCGGCGAAGTTGAAGATCAAGAGAAGTACCAAAAAAGGCACTTGGATTGTATTTTGTGATAGTCAACATATTGTTTGTATCTTTCAAGGAATCCTTCAACAACAAGTCAGTGAATTCTGCCGGAGCAGACAAAGCAGATATTCCTCCAGCATCTGTCTGATGACTTAGATAAGAGAAAGTAGTGATGTCTACATTCACTAAAACTTTCAAGGCAGCAGTACGTTTCAATGTTCTTACTAACAAATCATTGTTTGTCAGAATAGATGCTGCAGTGTGTGGAGAGAGTGTACCGTTATTTACGATCCCTTTTTGCATGTCGATCGCGACAAAAGCAGTTTTTGATAAATCAAAAATCATATTTTCCTTTAAATCATTCATGATGTTCCTTCTTTCAAATAACAATGTTTTTTATGTAAGTAAATCATAAATCGTTTATTTGTCAACTAAATAAAGGATTCCTTTCTTTAGTCTAGGGAAATTCAGTGGTAAAATAAATAAGTGTGAGAAAACGCATTCGATGCATAGATATAGCGAGAAATATCGTGAAAATGGAGGAATCAGAGTGAAGTATGTCGAAGTAAAAAATGAATACAAACGATACAAAATGGGAGAAACGACCATTACAGCAAATGACGATATTTCTTTTTCAATTGAAAAAGGCGAATTAGTGATTATACTTGGTCCAAGTGGAGCAGGAAAGTCAACGATTCTTAATATTTTAGGTGGGATGGATACACCTGATGAAGGTCAGATCATTATTGATGACACAGATATTGCGCAATTTTCAGATAAACAGCTTACTGCTTACCGACGAACAGATGTAGGGTTCGTTTTCCAATTCTACAATCTCGTTCCTAATCTAACAGCAAAAGAAAATGTGGAATTGGCAACGGAAGTTTCTCCTGATGCGCTTGATCCTGTAGAGGTATTGAGGCAAGTGGGCCTAGCTCATCGATTGAATAACTTTCCGTCCCAATTATCAGGAGGCGAACAGCAGAGGGTTTCAATTGCTCGTGCACTAGCTAAAAATCCCAAACTTCTTTTATGTGATGAACCGACAGGCGCGCTGGATTTTGAAACGGGCAAGCAAGTATTGAAATTATTGCAAAACGCTAGCAGACAACACGGCAATACCGTTTTGATCATTACACATAATTCTGCTTTAGCGCCCATCGCTGATAGAGTCATTCACATTAATGATGCTAAAGTAAGGTCTGTTGAATTAAATGATCATCCTTCATCCATTGATGAGATTGTATGGTAGGGGGATTTTATGAAAACAAGAACATATCTTAAAGCAGGTTTTCGCGAAATTCGGCAATCTAAAGGACGATTCATTGCAATCATCCTTATTGTCATGCTAGGAACACTTTTATTTGTAGGTGTCAAAACTGCTGGACCTGTCATGCAAAAAACGATGGATCACTATGTTGGTACAGCAGGACTTTCTGATTTGCAAATCGTTTCTACTGGTGGCTTGACACAAAAAGATATTGCTCAAGCAGAAAAGATCCCAGATGCAAAAGTAGAAACAGGAAAACAGATCTATTATTCCAATACTGGCAAAAACGAAGTGATTCAAATATTTTCTTATAACAAAAATAACAAGCAGAACAAGCTACAATTAACTGATGGAAAACTCCCGAAAAAACCAAACCAGCTTGTATTGGATGAAAAAGCGGAAGATGAAGGGTATAAAATCGGTGATATTTATCAGATTGATTCAGATGAATTGAAAGAAAAAGAGTATACCATCACGGGCTTTGTCCGTTCTCCATTGTTCATCAACAATTTGGAGAGAGGATACGCGAACGTCGGAAATGGTAGCGTCGATTATTTTGTCTATTTACCTGAATCCGTTTTTAAAACAGATATTTATTCTGTCTTATATCTTGATTTTACAAACGTAAAGAATTTGAATACGTACAGCAAAGCTTACAAAGATAAAATGGAGCAAAATCAAGAAAAGATAGAAAAGTATTTACAAGATCGCCCTGAAGAACGCTTAGAAGAGCTGAAAAAATCGGCCAACGAAGAATTAGAACCGGCACAGCAAAAAATAGCTGATGGCAAAGCACAAACAACGCAAGCAAGAACACGGTTAGAAGATGCTAAAAAACAGTTAGCGCAACAGTCAGCAGCTATCCAGCAGCTTCCTGAAGCGCAACGAACAATCGCTGTTCAAACATTATCTCAACAAGAAGCTCAACTTGCTGAACAAGAAAGGCAATTAGTTGAGAAAGAACGTGAACTGGCCTCTGCAGAGGAAGAATTGAATCGAAATGCAGAAAAAATTGAAAATTTAACTAAACCATCATACCTATACAATGAACGTTCAGAAAATGTCGGTTTTCAAGAATTTGGTGATCTGTCTGATCGTATCGCTGCGATTGCCAATGTTTTTCCTGTTTTCTTTTTCTTTATTGCCGCATTGATCACCTTTACGACAATGACACGTATGGTAGAAGAAAATCGCAGGGAAATCGGGACATTAAAGGCGTTAGGTTATACGAAAGTTGAAATCGCAAAAAAATATGCAATCTATGCAAGTCTAGCCTCAGGGATAGGCATTGTTTTAGGAACGATATTAGGAACGAATCTTTTGCCAAGGATCATTTTTGAGCTGTCTAACGAGCGGTATGATATTGGGAGTGCGCTTATTTTTTATGACTGGTCGCCGATTTTACAAGCAGCTGCCGCATTCTTCATTGCCGCATTTGGCGCTGCAATGATCGTTTTATTCAAAGATTTAAGAGAACGGCCTGCTGCATTGCTTCAACCGAAAGCACCGAAGCCAGGGAAACGCATTTTTCTTGAATACATCACTCCGCTGTGGTCACGCCTTAGCTTTAATCAAAAAATCAGTTACCGAAATCTCTTCCGATATAAGTCAAGAATGCTTATGGCGATTATCGGAATTGCTGGATGTGCCGGGCTGATGGTTGCAGGCGTGGGATTGAAAGATTCTCTAAGTTCTGTCTCAGCCAAACAATTTGGACCGATCATTGACTATCAAGCAATCGTTACATTGGATTCATCCACGGAAGATAGTCGTCAAAAAGCAGCGGATATGCTGCAGAAGCAAGAAAAAGTAAATGAGATCCTAGCTATTCATACTCAAACCGTAGAATTGAGAAAAAAAGGACATGCTTCGCAAAGTCTGACAGTGATCGTACCAAGTAAAACAGCTGATTTGGATCGTTTTATCCATTTAACTGATCTTGAAGAGAACCCACGCTCCTTGCCTAAAACAGGAATCGCTATTACGCAAAAAGCAGCAGAACTATTTGACTTATCTACAGGAGATCATATTTCGCTTTATGATGAAGATCAAAAAGAATGGAAAGTCGAAGTAAAAGAAATCGTGAAAAACTATCTAGGTAGCTTTATTTATATGTCCCCTGAATATTATGCTTCAGTTACTGATCAATCGATGATGGATAATGCATTTTTGCTGCGTACAGATAAGATGACAACAAAAGAAGAAGAAATGCTTTCCGAGAAACTGCTTGCCACAGACGCTGTGACAAATACGTCTTTCATGTCCAAACAAATCGAAACGCAAGAAGAATCAATGGCGAACTTAGACTCGGTTGTCTTAATCTTTGTCGTATTATCAGGACTGCTGGCTTTTATCGTCTTGTATAATCTAACTAATATCAATATTTCCGAGCGTGTACGCGAATTATCTACAATAAAAGTCCTTGGATTTTTTGATAAAGAAGTCACGATGTACATTGTTCGAGAAAATATCATCTTTACTCTTTTAGGAATCATCGGAGGATTTGGTGTAGGATATATATTGACTGACTTCATCTTGCAACAAGCGTCTATGGAGAATGTCATCTTTCCATTAGTGATCACATGGTGGGCTTATGTCTTATCAGCAGGATTAACTATCGTATTTACGGTTATTGTGATGATTGTTACCCATTTCAAATTAAAGCATATCGATATGATTGATGCGTTGAAATCGAATGAATAAAAACAGAGGTTGTGAAATCAGCGGTTTGACCTGAGTATTAGAGAAACAAACGGCAAAATAGTTTCTCATATTTTGCCGTTTTTTGAGCTAATACCGAAGGACAGCTGCTAATTGAACACCATGAATCAGAGGTTGTAAAAAAGCCGTCCTGCATCGAGCAAAAAGAATACTCAAATAAAATTAGCTCCTCATGTTTTACATTTGAGAAGACTGATTGCCGTAGATAAAAGCTTTTGAACACCATTTATAGAAGAAACAAGAATATTTTGCTATTTTAAACAAGAGGATAGACAAATACATGTCTGATCTCTTGTTTTTTATTGGGCAACAGACCTCTTAGAATGTATAAAGATAAATTTTACAAACGCTTTCGGTTCAGTTATAATAATAAATGATAACTTGTATATATAAGTTGCGGTAGGTAATAAATCAGTTGAATGGAGGTAAATATCCATGACATTTAAAGACAAAGTCATTTACCAAATCTATCCCAAATCTTACAAAGACAGTAATGGTGATGGAATTGGAGATTTAAAAGGAATCAAAGAAAAACTCCCGTATCTGAATGATCTAGGCATCGACATGATTTGGCTAAACCCTATTTATCCAAGCCCTCAAAAAGACAACGGTTATGATATCTCTGATTACACAGCCATCGATCCTATCTTTGGTACGATGGAGGAATTCGAACAGCTAATAGCCGAAGCAAAGAAATACCGGATAGAAATCATGCTCGATATGGTGCTGAATCACGTTTCGACAGAACATGAATGGTTCAAAAAAGCACTAGCAGGGGACCAGCATTATCAGGACTTCTTCATTTTAAGAGAAGAGCCAACGGATTGGGTATCAAAATTTGGTGGAAGTGCTTGGTCGCCATTTGGAGATACGGGGAAATATTATTTGCACTTATATGATCGGACACAAGCTGACTTGAACTGGCGGAACCAAGCAGTAAGAGAGGAACTATTCAAAGTTGTTCGTTTTTGGATGGAAAAAGGGGTAAAAGGATTCCGTTTCGATGTTATCAATGTTATCGGTAAAGACGAACAATTGAAAAATAATAAAGAAAATGATGGCAAACCTGAATATACGGACAAACCAATCACCCATACGTATCTAAAAGAATTGAACCAAGCAACGTTTGGGACGGATTCCACTATCATCACAGTCGGTGAAATGAGCTCTACGACGATCGAAAATTGTATCTTGTATACAGAACCTAGTAGAGAAGAATTATCAATGGTCTTTAATTTCCATCATTTGAAAGTCGATTATGAAAATGGGAATAAATGGTCTACTCCTCCATTTGATTTTGCAGAATTAAAGCGACTATTTCATACATGGGGAGAAAAGATGAGTGAGGGTAACGGCTGGAATGCTCTATTTTTTAATAATCATGATCAGCCACGTGCGCTCAATCGATTTGTAGCTATCGATCAGTATCGAAAACAAGGAGCAGAGATGCTAGCAACCATGATCCATTTGAACCGTGGGACGCCCTATATTTATATGGGAGAAGAAATCGGCATGATCGACCCAGACTATTCATCGATTTCCGACTATATTGACGTAGAAAGTTTGAATGCTTATAAGTTACTCCTTGAACAAGGATTCACAGAAAAAGAAGCGTTTCGTCGGATCAAAGCAAAATCTCGCGATAACTCTCGAACACCCATGCAATGGTCAGACACAGAACAAGCAGGATTTACTACAGGGAAACCTTGGTTAAAAGTTGGAGGCAAGCTAGAAGAGATTAATGTAGAAAAAGAACTATCTTCTGAAGATTCTATTTTGTCCTATTACAAGAAATTGATTCGGCTGAGAAAAACATATCCAATCGTTGCACAAGGAGATTATCATGCTTATGAAGCAAATCATCCGGAAGTTTATGGCTTTCTTCGCCAATTTGAAGGACAGCAGCTGCTTGTATTAACAAATTTCTATGATAAAGATACAAGGATCACCATCCCAGAAGGATTCACAGAAGCCAATATTCTTATCGATAATTATTCCGATACTGTTCTTCATCAAAGTCTGGAGCTAAAACCATACCAGGCAATTGCTTTGCTGAAAAATTAAAACAAAAACACAAAACGTCGTTCCTACGAGCTATTCTCGTAAGATCGACGTTTTGTGTTTTATTTAAAATAATCTTCTTCAGAAAATGAAGAGTTTTCATACTCTCCTTTATCGCCATAAAATTTATTGTAGCGTTGTTTGAATTTACGGAAAATAAAAGTAACGAGTAATTTGACTAACGTATAGATAGGAATACCAAAAATAACGCCCACAATTCCCATTAGATCACCCATGACAAGTAAAACGATTAAGATCGTAATCGGATGGATCTGTAAACGATCACCCATTACTCGAGGAATCACCAAGTCACCGTGGAGAAGTTGTACGGCAAACCAGACAATGACAAATTTGACAGCCATAAAAGTAGAGTCTTGGAATGCAATGATCAAACCTGGAAAGAAGGCGATAAACGGCCCAATATATGGAATGATACATAACAACCCAGCAGAAATAGCTAAAACACTAGCAAATTCTAATCCGATCAGTAAGAAACAAACCCAGTAGACTGCTCCAAGGATAAATGAAGCAATGATTTGCCCCTTTAGAAATGAACCCAATTGTTGATTAGCAATCTTTGTCAAATTTTTAAAATCTGTACGAAATGCTGGTGGGACAATCGCTAAAACTGACTGATAAAATTTTTGAGGATCTCTCAAAAGGAAAAAAGCGACAATTGGACCAGTAAATAAAGTAATAAAAATAGCTGTAACAGTTGAAAAAATGTTGCTGATCCGTTGTGCGCCACTTTCCCAATAATTTCCAATAAATCCAGCTATATCAGACGTCACGTCGTCAATAGAAGCGAAAAATTGATTAAATGAATCGGCAAAAGGTGTTTTCTCTAAAAATTGTCGGAGACTCTCTTGAAAATCTTGAAACAAATCTGGCAAACTACTGATCAATGTCTTTGCCTGTTCTTCAAGAAAAGGAACAAGCCATACGCTTCCAAGCCCCAATAAAAATAAAATAATCACATAAACGATAATGACTGACAAGTTCCTCGAAAGGTGCTTGCTCAAACGTTTGATGACTGGTTCCAAAAGATAATACAAGATCAGTGCAAACAATAATGGGGGCAAGATAGTAGCGATAATGATTCCGACAGGCTTGAATATAAACGAGATCTGATGGAAAAAATAAATGATCAGCGCAAGTAAGATAACTATTCCTAAAACATAGTAAGAGGTTTTTCCTCCTAAAAAGCGGATCAAACGATTCGTTGTATCTGTTTCTTTTTTCACTCTTTTTCCTCCTTTATCTATAACTTCATTATAGACAAAAGCGGGTATAAAAGGAAAATGATAGAGGTTGATTGCAAAAATATCGTCAATCATTCATATAAACTTTCTCATCAATTAAAATAAGAAAACGCTTGACAGTTCTTTTAACCATATGATAAATTAAATCCTGTTGCTAAAACGTAACTATTACGGTTTGTAAAAGGCGAATCGGAACATTCAAATGAAAGAAGATGAGAAGAGGAGTGTCATAAATGAAACGATTGATAGGTATATTGGCCATGCTGGTTTTAGCAGGTATGTTAACTGCTTGCGGCGGGGCAAGTGGGAAAGCCGAGGACAGTAAAGAAAAATTGAGCGTGATGACGACCTTTTATCCTATGTATGATTTTACAAAAGCAATCGTCGGGGATGAAGGAGAAGTAGAGTTATTGATTCCAGCAGGGACTGATTCCCACGATTATGAACCTTCTGCTAAAGACATGGCAAAGATCCAAGATACAGATATCTTTGTTTATAATGATGAAAACATGGAAACATGGGTCCCCGCAATCCAAAAAACATTACAAGAAGGCAATGTCCATACGATAAAAGCGACAGAAGGTATGCTTTTACTTCCGGGAAGTGAAGAAGGACATGATCATGACCATGAACACGGGGAAGAAGGCCATACACATGAGCTAGACCCACATGTATGGCTAGCTCCAAGTTTAGCAATCAAGCAGGTAGCAAACATACGTGATCAGCTGATTGAAGCTTACCCAGAAAAACAGGAAGTATGGACAAAAAATGCAGCAGCCTATACCGAGAAACTTCAAGCACTCCATCAGCTTTATCAAGAAACCTTTAAGCAAGCAAAACAAAGATCTTTTGTCACGCAACATGCTGCATTCAACTATCTGGCATTAGAATATGGATTGAATCAAGTATCGATTGCTGGTCTTTCTTCTAGTGAAGAACCGTCTGCGGCGAGAATTGCTGAACTGAAACACTTTGTTAAAGAACATGGAATCAACTATATTTATTTTGAAGAAAACGCCAAAGATAGTATTGCCAGAACGTTAGCAAACGAAGCAGGTGTATCTTTAGAAGTATTGAATCCTTTGGAAGGATTGACGAATGAACAAATAGAAAATGGAGAAAACTATCTTTCTATCATGGAATCAAACCTCGAAGCGTTGAAAAAAACGACAGAGACAGAAAACCCGTTAGAAGATACTTTGACCCCCAAAAAAGAAAAGAGCGTCTATAACGGTTATTTCGAAGACGAGGATGTACAAGATCGCTCTCTTTCAGATTGGGCAGGAACTTGGCAGACAGTAGATACGTATGTAGAAGATGGGACTTTTGATCCTGTTTTTGAATATAAAGAAAAATTGAATCAGGATAAGACAGCACAAGAATATAAAGAATATTATACGAAGGGCTATCAAACAGATATTGCTTCAATCAAGATCAGTGAGAAAGAGATGGCATTTACGTTTAAGGATGGAACAACGAAACGTTCAAATTATCGTTATGTAGGGAAAGAAATCTTGTCCTACGAGGCAGGCAACCGTGGCGTAAGGTATCTATTCGAAGCAGAAGATAAGGAAAGTGGCGCTTTTAGATATATTCAATTCAGTGATCACACGATTGCACCGGCTGACTCCGAACATTTTCATTTATATGCAGGAAATGAAAGTCAAGAAGCATTGCTGAAAGAAATGGAGAATTGGCCAACATTTTATCCAGATACAATGGATGGACGTGAAATTGCACAGGAAATGCTTTTGCACTGATAGGCAAAAAAGAACCGAAGGGTTTGGATCGGCTGGTCATTTAGTCGGTCCAAACTATTCGGTTCTTTTTATGAAATCAATTTCTTTAATCCACGGATAGAGGCTGGGATAGTCTCGCCGTTTGCCAACGTGACTTCTCTGGTTTTTTTATTAATCGACCGCACATTTTGTGTATTGATAACATAGGATTTATGACAACGGATAAAATTCCGATGCATTTTCTCGATTTCTTTGATCTTCTCATAGAATTGTAATTGGGCATGAGTCAAATGGACTTCCAGTTTATGTGGTGCTCCTAGCGAAGTAGAAAAATATTGGATGTCTTTGATCGGTAAAAATTTGATCTCATCATTAAACTCTATTTTGAAGATATCTTTTTGGATCTGGGACATTTGAAAATCTTCGAAAATTTTGCTCAGGATATGCTCGACATTTTCTTTTAAATCATAAAGATCCTCTTTGACGATATAATCAGTCGGTTCAATGTTGCTTTTTAAGATTTTCATCGACATTTCCGTATGGGAAGTCACATAGATTATTTTTCCTAAAGGATCTAATTCACGGATCAATTTACCGATCGCTACACCATCCATTTCACTGTCTTCTAGTTCGATATCTAAAAAGTAAATACCAAAAGAAGAAGTTCTGATCTTGGCTGCATTGAGAAGTTCTTCCGGATCAGAGGTAGAAATATGGACATAACTGTCTAAGTTTTCAATCATGATTCTATTTTTGATCACCGTTGATAAAACTTCTAATTGTTTTGGATCGTCTTCACAAATATAAATGGGAATCATATCATTACTCCTTTATTTTATTTGTATATAAATCGTTTGAGAAAAACGCTGGTTTTCAATTGATGTTTCAAGGAAAAGATAAGGATTGGTCTTTGTCAATTCATCCAAGATAAACAAGCCAAGGCCTTCGTTTTTTGGATTTGTTTTTGTTGAGAACCCTTTTTGTTTCAACTGGTTTAACGGCAATGTATTTGTTGTTGTATTGATCACACGAATCATCACGGAATGATTCTTCTTGAGTATGGTCAATTCGATTTTTTTCTTCTTTGCAGCACTAGCTCCTTCAATCGCATTGTCCAAGATAATACCAAGCATACGTACAAGGTTTACCGTATGTTTCGTATCCAGTTCGATTGGCTCAGGAAAATGAAGCTGGACGACCAACCCTTTTTCCTGTGCCATCATGAGTTTTAATGACAGTAAACTACGGATCTCAGGAACTTTCATATTATCCAACATACTTAGATTGGCCGGAAAAAGGTTCATCATCTGGCGTGTAGGTAATATCGTTTGATCATAATAAGACCGTAATCCTTCTAAGTCGCCTTCTGAAATATAGCTGTGAAGAGAAAAAAGCAGATTTTGGTAATCATGTTTGAATTCTCTCAAGTCTTGATAGTTTTTTTCTAGATCTTTGATATAATCCTGTTGCATCCTGACTTGTTGCTCTAATAACTGATCAGCTAATTTCTTATTAGAGATTTTCCAATAATAAACCAAGATGATCAGGCCAACACACAGATATAGAATGAAAAAACTCGTATTCAAAGCTAAGACATCAGGTGTTTCACCAGAAAAACGGGTATAAAAAATAATGATATAGTATGTAAATAATATCAATGTCCCGATCGTACCGATCATACGGCGGTCCACAGTGTGAAACCAAGTCTCTAACGATTTTTTAAAACAAAAAGCTAATAAAGCAGATAAAAAAGCGGATAAGGCAATGTGAAAATACTGCAATGAATCTCCTGGTTCAATAACCGAAGATTTCAAAACAAAAAAATCGCCGATGCTTGTTAAGTGATCTCCTAAAAGCGACGTCAATAACCCAAAAGGAAGCGCGTAAACCAATTGTTGACGCGAAGTCGAAAAGAAGAAAAAAGTAAGCATCAGCATTCCTATAGCAATTAGAGCAGTAAAAATCCCTAAAATCGAATAGACCCATCCAATCAAAATACAAGAAATCAGAATGACTCCCGCAAACAGATATTTGTATCGGATGTGATGGTCAATCAATAAGATACAAATTGTGTAAATCAAATATTGCAACGCTATGGACCATAAAAACATAAAGTACAGCTCCCATTGATTTTTACCAAATTATAGCACAATTAGCGTATTATTTTTTTAATTTTTCAGGGATTTTGAATTCAGAACTCATACCAAAGCAGCAGCCAGATACAAAAAAGTCAGATAAGTTAGTTAATTGTTTAATGATTGTTTTTTTCATGAAAGATTCCTCCAAAATTCATCAAGTAGTTTGTAATAGGAAGCAACGTAGCTATTTCTAAAACAATCCCAAGTAGCAAATAGGTAGAAAAGTAAGAAGCTGAGAAAAATAAAGTAATGAGAGAAAAAATTAGAAACATGCTGATCGCCTTCTTTAATAATGGGGGACGTTTCTCGGGTTCAATGGGATTGATTGCTGTACCTCTTGATCCATAGCGAAGCAGTAACAAAAAGCAGCTGATTAACAAAAAGACCATCATTGGGAAGGAGATAGTCAATTGCAGATGTTTCATCACCAAGGGAACGCCCCATAAATAAAGTAGTGTCCACAGCAGACAAACGAATTCAGAGTCGGAATGCAATCCATAAGCATATCTGCGGATGCATATATAAGAAAGAAAGGTGATTCCTGTTTCCGCCCATGAGCCTGTCACCAGAGAAAAGACTAGAACGACCGCTAGTTTTCCAAGATTATTCAATAAAACTTCTAAGGCAAATTTTACTTGGACATACACCATATCTTCTTCCGATTTGTCTCCGCTGAATAAGGCTTCTAATAATTTGTTCACAACTTTATCTTTCATCTCATACGTACCTCCACCACAAATTTTATGCTAAAAAAAATAAAAAACGTCTTTTGTTTCATAAAAAGTGGTTTTGACATCAAAACCGTCATGATTTCCTAAAAAAATCTTCGTTTTCCAAGAACCTTACCAAAAAAAGTGACAGTTTTGATACGAAAAGTACTTTTTATGACAAGTTTGTGCTTTTTCGAGTGATTTATGTTAAAAAAATTACTGACCTTATAAAAGGTGATGGAGGGATTCTTATGGAAAATGAACAATTGTTTGAAGTCGGCGAAACATATGCATTTAAATCTGATTTATTTGAATCACCAATAAAAGGAAAAATAGAAAAAATCTATGAAAATAGTGTGATGATACGTGTCATGAAATGCGCAGTAGAAGACAATGATACCGCTCATAATCTGCACTGGCAGTTAGTTGTACGCAAATCAAGTACAATAGAAGAATAAAAACAGATAAAATGTTGAGAGCATAAAGAGGTTGTGAGTCTCCGTTTAGCTCTGAGTTACAAGGAATAATGTTAAAAAACAGCTTTTCATGTTTTATGAATATTGCCACTTGTGACCGAGGTGTTGGCAGGAGAATACTGTTTATTTGAAAAAAGGGCTGCGACAAGACTTTTGTCACAGCCTTTATTTTCATGAATAGGAGTTACTTTTGGCTACTTTTAGAGAAGTAGCTTTTAAGGAGCAGATAAAGTCAAGGCTTTTATTTCTATAAATGAAGTAGTAAAATGAAGAACAGATTTTATTACAGGAAGGATGCCGATAATTGTGATCATTGTTGCAGGAACGATCGGTGCAGGGAAAAGCACACTGACTGAAATGCTTGCCCAAGATTTAGAAACAAAACCTTTTTATGAGAACGTGGAAGATAATGAAGTATTGCCGCTATTTTATTCTAATCCAGAAAAGTATACTTTTTTATTACAGATTTTCTTTTTGAACAAACGCTTTTTGGCAATCAAAGATGCTTTCAGCCATGATGACAATGTACTAGACCGCTCCATCTACGAAGATAGTATGCTGTTTCATTTGAATGCAGATTTAGGGCGTGTTTCTGAAGTAGAAGTAAAGCAGTATGAAGGTCTTTTAGAAACGATGCTGAAGGAGTTAGAAGAAATTTCGCCACAAAAGAAACCAGATCTACTGGTTTATATTCGTGTATCCTTTGAAACTATGTTAGCGAGAATCAAAAAAAGAGGCCGGGAATATGAACAGCTAGAACAAGATCCTGAACTCTATTCCTACTATAAAGAACTCAATCGACGATACGAAGAGTGGTATGAACAGTTTGATATATGTCCCAAAATAGTGATTGATGGGGACAAATATGATTTCGTAGCCGATCCGGCATGTGGAGAACAAATCGTACAAGAAATCAAGATGCGGGCAAAGAAAATGACAGAAGAGGCAGATGCCCAGTCGATCCGCTACACTACAAATAACCCGAAAGCAAAGGGTATCTTTACAACTAAATAATATAAAAACTAAGCAAATTGCTCACTCGCAGATATTTCTCTGTGAGCAGCATCTTGCTTAGTTTTTTTGATTCATTGAGATCAAATAGTGAACCGATTCGTATGATAAAATTGCCATAAATGAAATGTCTGAGTGAGGGCCATGATCAAAAATAAAATGGAAACGATCAAAATCGAATGGGCGCCAAACAGATGATGACAGAAAACAAGGACAATAGCTCCTGCGATAAAGGCAAGAACGACACTTAGATAGTGGAAAAATCGATCAAAATCTGCTTTTTCTTTAGAAATACAATAATCATATAAGTTCGTTGCTACCCCTTTTAAATTTCCAGTTGTAAATAAATTAGTGTAGGCACGCCCGTTGATTTTATCAAAAGCTACCCACTGGATCGATGCAGTAAAAGCAATCAAAATCGTTACTAATGCGGGATGCTCATGGACGGGTGTCAAACTAACAAAGAAAAAAATCACTGCTTCATAATATAGAACAAACAAGCGCCAGAAATGTTTTTCTTTTTTTCTAAAATAATCAATTAGATACTTTGTTAGAAGAATCCCTAAGAAAAAGAAAAGGGTAGACAATACTTTTTTACCAACACTTAGCCATTCTCCGTCAAATGCTTGAATGATCGATAGAATGATATTGCCAGTTTGAGCAGAGGCAAAAGCACCATATTGGATATAAGTATAACTGTCCATGGCTCCTCCGATAAATGTCAGCAAAAGTCCTATTGTACGCCCCTCGTGAAAGGAAGTCTGCATTTTTTTCATCACCTTTTATGAATATTTTTGTCTTCCTTATCTTAGCATAAACGATTGAAAAAAAGGAAAAATTTTCAGAAAACCAAAATCATATCGCTTCCCATTTTCATTTTTAGAAAGGTCTGTTAGTATAAAGAAAAAATAGACAACGAAACTTTAAATAACCAACTTGAAATAAACAAATTCAAAGAAGAAAGATGGGAAGGAAATCAATCAGTTGAATGAAAAAGAAATTCTCCGATTACAAAAAGAATTGAAACGCTGGGAGAACAAGTATAAAAAGCTTCAACAAGTCTTTCGGCTACAAGAAGAAATCATTGCTACCTATGAAGCGGCTTATGGCGAAGCACCCGGACTTATTGAGGAAGAAGTACAAGTAAAAGAAAGTGAAGGAAACAGCTCTTTCTTTAAAATGATGGAGAAACGTTCCTATAATCGCTTCAATCAAGAACAAAAAGCAGCTATCACATATGATATGAAGAAACATCTTCGAATCATAGCAGGAGCTGGGAGCGGCAAAACGCAAACAATCTGTGCAAAAGCTGTTTATCTGATGACGCAAAAACAAGTAGACGAAGAACGCATACTAATGATCACTTTTACAAGGAACGCTGCAAATGAACTAAAAAAACGAGTAGATAATTTCAGCCAGAGAAAAACCGCTGTCCATATCGGAACATTCCATAGTATCTTTTTTAGGATATACAATGAAATTTGTCGAAAATTTCCTGAAGTAGCAATGCAAGGAATACAAGGAGACTTTTCAAAGGATACTGCACAAAAAGTGAATGCTGTTTTGCAACAGCTGATACGTAAATATAATCTTTATATATTTGATCAATATGGAGAAAAAACGATTGCTTCTCGGTTAGACTATTGGCAGAATATGAACCTTTCAGTAGAAGAAATGGTTCAGTTAGTTAAAGAAAAATATGATTCCATTGATAAGAATGCACGACAGCCGATATCAGAACGACTGTATGGATTGCTCACGGAACTCCAAGAACAAAAAAGAAGCCAGCAATTGCTAGAGTTCAATGATGTACTCCAAAATCTGAAAAGCGCTTTGGAGAATGAGGAAATCCAGCATTATATCGGCCAAAAATATGATTATCTATTCATTGATGAATTTCAAGATACTAATCCACTTCAATGGGAAATCGTGAAACGGATGACAAAGGAAAACAGGATCAAGTTGATTGTTGTTGGAGATGATGATCAGAGTATCTATGGATTCAGAGGATCAGAGCCAGCATACATCAAGAACTTTGAAAAAGAATATCCTACCAAAACTCTTTTCTTATTAACTAATTATCGTTCTCGGGCAGCTATTGTCCAAGGAGCAAATAGATTGATCAGCTATAATAAAAATGATCGGATACCAAAGGCGATGATTCCAGCACAAAAAGAAGCAGGCGTTATGGAAGCCTATTTGTTTTCTGATACTAAAGCAGAAAGTCAGTGGCTAATCAAACAAATTCAGACATTTATTCAAAAAAATGGGAAATATAAGGAATCAATCATATTATACCGATCAGCTTCACAAACGCAGCAGCTTGTCCAATCTCTGCTGAAAACGAATATTCCTTTTGTACTGGAAGCAGATAGTCCATATGAAGGTATCTTTGGTATCAAGTCTTTCCAACATTTCTATCAAAAAATTGTTCATTGGCAAACAGCACTGAATCTGCAAAAGAAAAATCAGGCCTACCAGCAATTGCTCCGGCAGCTGATGGCAGACTGCTACCTGAAAAAAAGTGAATGCGATCAATACTTTTCTCCTAAATATCAAAATATAGCCGTTGCAGATTATATTTTGTCGATAAGCCCCAATTTAAAATCGAAATCTGCAGAAATCCGAGAGTTTGAGGAAGCGTTGCGTAAAACAGACCAGCATCAAGAAATCTATTCGCTTGTTCAAAGCTATCTTCATCTGCCACGTATAGCTAAGGAAATCGACCAGAGTGATCAAGAATGGATACGAGAAGAAGTAAAGCAGCATGCTACTTTCAGAAGACTCCAAGCCTTATCGCAAGAAACCCAAGCGACAGCTAAAGAATTAAAAACCCGCTTGATTGCTTACAGACAAGGAAAACTTGATGCGCTATGTATCCAGAGCATTCACAAAAGTAAAGGTCTTAGTTACCGAAATGTCTTTTTGATTGGTTGTAACGAAGGAAGTTTGCCTTATAACGGAGCGACAGAAAAGAAAGTAATCGACTTTAATGAAATAAAAGCAGAACCAGTGACGACGATAGAAGAAGAACGAAGACTATTTTATGTTGCGATGACTAGAGCAAGAAATCGTCTGTATCTATGTGTACCTCAAATGAAAAATTCAAGAAAATTGAAAGTATCGAGATTTATCAAAGAAACCGGGAGTCGTGTGAAAAAAGGAAAGTGATAGAAGAGAGGGTGTGACAGAAGTGGTCAGTTTCAAGAAAGAAGATGGAATGTACGAAAATTGCTTCTCAAATTTTTGTGAAATTTCAGCTTATTTTCGAAGAAGCTATTTCTGGAACACCGTTTATTCGGAAAAAGGAGGTGTGACAAGAATTTTGTCACACCTCCCTTATTTATTTTGAAAATGAGAATACTATTATCAAAATAGAGAATATATAGAATAATTCTCATTATTCAAACGTAAATAATCAGTTATTTTGATTTTTTTTTATATTTTATTAGCTAATAATTGGTATTTTAAAAGAAATTACTGTAGAATTGGATTATAATTAAAAAGGAGTGAGAAAATGATAAAAGTATATACTTCGCCTAGCTGTACTTCCTGTAGAAAAGCAAGAGCATGGTTGCAAGCGAATCAACTTGAATTTGAAGAGAAGAATATTTTTGCCGAACCGTTAACAGAAAGTGAGATCAAAAAGATCTTGGCAGCGACTGAAGGAGGAGTTCAAGATATTATTTCCACTCGGTCGAAAATTTACGAAAAGCTGGGCATAGATTTTAACGAATTAACTTTAAAGCAAATGATCGTCTTATTCAAAGAATATCCTTCATTATTGAGACGACCTATTTTGATTGATGAAAAAAGAATACTAATCGGATTTAATGAAGATGAGATCCGGTCATTTGTCCCTCGTGAAATTCGATGTGTTGCCAGAAATCTGATCTATTTACAAAACAATAACATCTTAAATTCATAGGGAGGGAGCCTTCGTGGAAGTGAAAGTCTATGGATCAGCGCACTGTGTAACAAGTCTGAAGGCGAAACAATGGTTAGAACACCATCAATTGCCTTATCAATTTGTTGACTTAGAAGAACGCGATCTAAGTACAGAAGAAGCAGAAGAATTATGCAGTTTTGAAGAAGTGCAAGCAGAACAGCTATTTGCGACTTGGTCTGAGGCTTTTCACAACATTGCGATTGACCTTTCCTGTGTAGGAAAAAAACAACTGATTTTTTTATGCACACAACATACCAATCTCCTCAGACGTCCTTTGATTATTATCGATGAAGTTCTATTTATTGGATACAATGAGCAGTTGATGGAACAGCTTATCTTAAATAAATAGACTTTAACTGTTTTAATCAAGTCACTGAGCATTTCATACAGTTGTAACAGTCGAACACTTAGCATCAAGCGTGTTATGTGTTCTTTTTTTGACTTTATTTTTCTACTATAGAGACATGCTCAATTTATGTGGTCAAAATTCAAATCTAGGTGGGGATATAGAGTTAAAAATATATTGACATGTGTAAATTTACATGATATATTCATTTCTGTTGTTTTAAGTAGCAAAGCAATAAAATAGTATTTTAAAAAACATATAAAATAGTTGTTGACATGTTAGAAATGACATGATAAGATAACTGAGTCGTTAAAAAAGAACCACTTGCGAAGCTTGATTCTATCGAAAAAAACTTCAAAAAAATTCTTGACAAATAACAAATGATAAGTTATGATAAATGAGTTGCTGAAAGATTTCGAAAAACGAAATCGAAAAAACTTTTAAAAAAGAGTTGACAATCGCTTGTCTCTCTGATATGATATAAAAGTTGCTACGGCAGCCAAAAACGAATCGGGAAACACTCTCGATGAAGTAGACCTTTGAAAACTGAACAAAGTAAGACAAACCAAATGTGTAGGGCGTCTTGATTCAATTCAAGACAACAAACATTTTTAACAAGCAAGCAATATGCTAGCAAACAAATTGAGCTTAACAATCGCAAGGTTGTTCGAACTTTTTATGAGAGTTTGATCCTGGCTCAGGACGAACGCTGGCGGCGTGCCTAATACATGCAAGTCGAACGCTTCTTTTTCCACCGGAGCTTGCTCCACCGGAAAAAGAGGAGTGGCGAACGGGTGAGTAACACGTGGGTAACCTGCCCATCAGAAGGGGATAACACTTGGAAACAGGTGCTAATACCGTATAACAATCAAAACCGCATGGTTTTGATTTGAAAGGCGCTTTCGGGTGTCGCTGATGGATGGACCCGCGGTGCATTAGCTAGTTGGTGAGGTAACGGCTCACCAAGGCCACGATGCATAGCCGACCTGAGAGGGTGATCGGCCACATTGGGACTGAGACACGGCCCAAACTCCTACGGGAGGCAGCAGTAGGGAATCTTCGGCAATGGACGAAAGTCTGACCGAGCAACGCCGCGTGAGTGAAGAAGGTTTTCGGATCGTAAAACTCTGTTGTTAGAGAAGAACAAGGATGAGAGTAACTGTTCATCCTTTGACGGTATCTAACCAGAAAGCCACGGCTAACTACGTGCCAGCAGCCGCGGTAATACGTAGGTGGCAAGCGTTGTCCGGATTTATTGGGCGTAAAGCGAGCGCAGGCGGTTTCTTAAGTCTGATGTGAAAGCCCCCGGCTCAACCGGGGAGGGTCATTGGAAACTGGGAGACTTGAGTGCAGAAGAGGAGAGTGGAATTCCATGTGTAGCGGTGAAATGCGTAGATATATGGAGGAACACCAGTGGCGAAGGCGGCTCTCTGGTCTGTAACTGACGCTGAGGCTCGAAAGCGTGGGGAGCAAACAGGATTAGATACCCTGGTAGTCCACGCCGTAAACGATGAGTGCTAAGTGTTGGAGGGTTTCCGCCCTTCAGTGCTGCAGCTAACGCATTAAGCACTCCGCCTGGGGAGTACGACCGCAAGGTTGAAACTCAAAGGAATTGACGGGGGCCCGCACAAGCGGTGGAGCATGTGGTTTAATTCGAAGCAACGCGAAGAACCTTACCAGGTCTTGACATCCTTTGACCACTCTAGAGATAGAGCTTCCCCTTCGGGGGCAAAGTGACAGGTGGTGCATGGTTGTCGTCAGCTCGTGTCGTGAGATGTTGGGTTAAGTCCCGCAACGAGCGCAACCCTTATTGTTAGTTGCCATCATTCAGTTGGGCACTCTAGCAAGACTGCCGGTGACAAACCGGAGGAAGGTGGGGATGACGTCAAATCATCATGCCCCTTATGACCTGGGCTACACACGTGCTACAATGGGAAGTACAACGAGTCGCGAAGTCGCGAGGCTAAGCTAATCTCTTAAAGCTTCTCTCAGTTCGGATTGCAGGCTGCAACTCGCCTGCATGAAGCCGGAATCGCTAGTAATCGCGGATCAGCACGCCGCGGTGAATACGTTCCCGGGCCTTGTACACACCGCCCGTCACACCACGAGAGTTTGTAACACCCGAAGTCGGTGAGGTAACCTTTTTGGAGCCAGCCGCCTAAGGTGGGATAGATGATTGGGGTGAAGTCGTAACAAGGTAGCCGTATCGGAAGGTGCGGCTGGATCACCTCCTTTCTAAGGAATATTACGGAGACTACACAATTTGTTTTTACTTTGTTCAGTTTTGAGAGGTTTACTCTCAAACACTTTTGTTCATTGAAAACTGGATATTTGAAGTAAATGTAAGTAATACAAACCGAGAACACCGCGTTGAATTTGAAAGCTGAACAAATTGTTTAGCCTGAAGCAAAATAGGCGGACGGCTATATAAAATCTTTGATTTTATGAGACGATCGATCTTTTTGCCGTACAGGCTGATTTGTGAGCTGGATAGAGTTTTTTAATAAGTTCAATTGCTTATTTTCTTGATCTAACTTCTATCGCTAGAAGAAGGATCAAAACCCAA
>NZ_JBIOMW010000001.1:440000-1772500 GCF_051711525.1 Enterococcus sp. DIV0901a
CCGCCTAGATATTTGGTACCGCTATGGACAACGATATCAGAACCGAGATCTAAAGGTCTTTGAAAATAAGGAGTAGCAAATGTATTGTCAGCAATAACTATCAATCCATGTTGATGAGCCAGAGTGGCACTTTTTTCTAAATCAGTAATCTTTAGAAGCGGATTGCTAGGTGTTTCAAGATAAAGTGCTTTTGTATTGGGTTTGATGGATTGTTCTATTTTATCAAGATTACTCGTATCTATGATCGTGTACTCGAGACCATTTTTAGTAAGAACTTTGTCAAATAGACGGAATGTTCCTCCATAGACATCATCTCCTAATAAGATATGATCGCCAGCTTGAAAAAGAGAAAAAACGGCATGAATCCCAGAAAGACCAGAAGAAAAAGCGAATCCTCGAACACCGCCTTCCAAATCAGCAATCAGTTCTTCCAATGCAAAACGAGTAGGATTACCAGATCTTGAATATTCATATTGTTTAGGCTGGCCGACGCCATCTTGCCGATAAGTGGATGTTTGATAAATAGGTACACTGACAGCTCCTGTTGTGGGATCTTCACTGATGCCTCCGTGGATCAATTTTGTTTGAATGTGCATGTTTCTTTCCTCCTATAAGTAAATGTTTTTTGATAAATAGCGGTCTGCTGCGTCTGGAAAAATCGTAACGACACGATGACCAGGTGGTAAACGACGAATTTCTCTTAATGCTGCTGCAAAAGCCGCACCACTCGAACTTCCAACTAATAGTCCTTGTTCTCGTGCTAACTGCCTAGTATGGTTAAACCCTTCTACATCAGAGATTGTCTCGATCTGATTGATTGAAAGGGGAGAAAGAAACGGCGGAATGAATTCTACACCGATACCCTCAATTTCGTGAGGGGCTGGATCACCACCATTTAACACAGAGCCCTCTGGTTCTACACCGATTATTCGAATGTCGGGATATTTTTCTTTCAAAAAGGTAGAAGTTCCAGCAAAGGTTCCACCACTCCCAATTCCTGCTACAAAACTATGGATATTTTCTTTGATTTCATGAAAGATTTCTGGCCCTAACGTATGATAGTAAGCAGCAGGATTATCTTTATTTTCAAATTGAAGAGGCAGATAGCTGTTTGATATCTCCTCTGCAAGTTTTTTACTTTTGCTGATGGCACCGATGATTCCTTGCTCACTAGGAGAATGGATGATCTTTGCTCCCAATGCTTTCATCAATTGTTGTTTTTCTAAGCTAAACTTCTCTGGAACAACAAAAACCGTTCTTAATTTGTATGTGAGTGCGGCCAGAGCGATCCCAATTCCTGTATTTCCGGCAGTTGGTTCGATGATCGTCGTTTTTTCATTGATTTTTCCTTGGGCAAATCCTTCTTTGATCAAATAACTGCCCAATCTATCTTTGATACTTCCTCCAGGATTTAAATATTCTAGTTTTGCATAAATAGCAGAACCTTTAGGCATAGAATAGTGCTGATTGTCAAAGCGATAAAGCGGTGTGGAACCAATAGCTTCTGTAATTGTCGAGATAATCATATGGGCCTCCTAAAAAAGATAATAAAAAAAGGAGCTGACTATTAAATCAGCTCCTTGAAAGACATAGAGAAAAATTGAGTAGATAAAAAGATAAGTTACCTGGTACTCATTCTATGAAGGGCAATTAATAGACATGACAAATAGTATGCTGCTTTTATGCACCATACAACAGCAACGATTCAATTGTTTTTGGTTGCTGACTGTCATGTGTATCCCTCCAAGTAAAATTTTTATTAACGATAGCATGAAAAAAAATAAAAGTCAAAGGCTTGAAAGAAAAAAATATTTCGATAGCATCGTTTACCCGTGTTTATTTTTCTGACAAATAGGCATGAGACCTTAAAAGATAGAGAATACTCTAGTTTTCTGGCCGGTTGTCTGATACAATAAAGTTGATTATGATAAAGAAAAGAAGGAGCAAAAATAATGATCTCAGCAAGTGATTTAAGAGCCGGTATGACTTTCGTACAAGACGGCAAACTGATTAAAGTTCTGGATGCAAGCCACCATAAACCTGGTAAAGGAAATACAGTTATGCGTATGAAACTGAAAGATGTCCGTTCAGGTGCAACATACGACACAACGTTCAGACCAGAAGAAAAATTTGAAAAAGCACATATCGACACAAAACCTGTACAATATTTGTACACGATGGATGATACAGCTTTCTTCATGGATTTGGAAACATATGAGCAATATGAAATTCCTGTAGAAACAGTAGAAGAAGAAATGAAATATATCCTAGAAAACATGGAAGTAAAAATCCAATTCTTCGGTAGCGAAGTCATCGGCGTTCAATTACCAACAACTGTCGTATTACGTGTTGTGGAAACACAACCTTCCATCAAAGGTGCAACAGTCACTGGTTCAGGTAAACCAGCGACAATGGAAACTGGCTTAGTAGTCAATGTTCCTGACTTCATCGAAACAGATGAATTGTTGGAAATCAATACAGCAGAAGGTTCTTATGTAAAACGTGCATCAAAATAATGAGCTGACGAATTGATAAGAAGTTGAAAAACATAGCTTGACCTCTTGAAAAGTGGATCATCGGATCTGCCTTTCAAGAGGTTTTTTTGTGGAATCAGCAAATTGAAAAATAAAAAAGTATTTGATTTTATTTATATTTTGAAAGATGAATGGCAAAAGCTAGAGAAAGAAGAAACTGCACTTATTTATGAAGAAATTGAAATGATTCATAAAATTGAAAATATCCGAACTATTCCGAACTATATTGAAGCGAAAATATTTTTTCATCACTAAATAGTGTTGAATTTATGTTTTTATGTATAAATAGCTTCTAATAGTTCGGGTATTTTGTTTTTATAACCATTTTTATTCTTATTTTTTAAAAAATATTTCGAAATATACTAGACAATTCAGAAAATTTTGTTTAATATTATTCCAATAAAATTCAAATCTTTATCAAATGAAATTCCAATAAAAACGGAAAAAAAGTGAAAAGAGGAATGAAAAAATGACAGAATTGATAATTGGCGGAGTCACAGCAAGCACATTGGCAGAAAAGTATAAGACACCTCTGTATGTGTATGATGAAGAAAAGATGAGACAAACGATGCTGTCATTCAAGCGAGGCTTTGTATCGAAACGTTTTGATACAAAAGTACTTTACGCCTCTAAAGCATTCCAAACGATTGAGATGCTGCATTTAGTTCGTGAATATGGATTCGGGCTAGATGTTGTCAGTGGTGGGGAAATCTATACCGCTTTGCAAGCTGATTTTCCTAGAGATACTATCTACTTCCATGGTAACAACAAGACGCCAGAGGAACTGATCTATGCACTTGAAAATGATTTGTTGCATATTGTTGCCGATAATTTGATGGAAGTTGAATTATTAGCAGAATTAAGCCAACGCTATTTAAAAAAAATCTGTATCATGCTTCGGTTGAATGTCGGAGTAGAAGCACATACTCATGAATATATCGTCACTGCGCATATTGATTCAAAATTCGGCATGAGCTATGAAAGTAAAGAGTGCCAACAAGCCCTTCAGTTGATAAAAGAAAGCAGCTATCTAGAGTTAGAAGGATTTCATGCTCATATCGGGTCACAAATTTTTGATGTTATTGCTTGGTTAGCTGAAATCGACAAATTGACGAATTACTTAACCGATTTTGACCAACCTCTTTCCTTGAATCTTGGCGGAGGGTTTGGGATTCGTTATACACAAAATGATCAGCCAATCCCAGTCGAAGAGGCACTAAAAAAACTGATTGAATATACGGAAGAAGCTTTGGAAAAACGAAAACTGACCATTCGTCAATTACTGATTGAACCGGGTAGAAGTATTGTTGGAGAAGCTGGTACAACACTATACACGATTGGTTTCATCAAAAAGACACCACATAAAAAATATTACTTTGTAGATGGCGGGATGACAGATAATATCCGTCCAGCTCTGTATCAGGCAGAATACGATTGTGATTTAGCAGCAAAACTGTCGGAAGAAAAAACAGAGAAAGTGACGATTGCAGGAAAAATGTGTGAATCAGGCGATGTGGTAATTAAAGAAGCTTATTTGCCGAAAGCAGAATCGGGTGATCTTTTAGCTGTTTATTCCACGGGAGCTTATGGATACTCGATGAGCAGCAACTACAATCGAGCGACACGACCAGCAGTTGTTTTTGTCAATAATGGCCAATCAAGACTGATTGTTCGCAGACAAGCATTTTCTGATCTACTAAGGGGGGAAGTTTCCTATGATCCTTCATAAATATAATGGCTGCGGAAATGATTTTATCTTATTAGATTACGCAGAAGACACAGATTATAGTCAATTAGCCGCTTCTTTATGCACAAAAGAAAAATATGATACAGACGGATTGATCGCCGTAAAAATCGATCCGTTGGAAATGATCTATTACAACAAAGATGGCAGCCGCGCGCCGATGTGCGGAAATGGCATTCGCTGTTTTGCTCGATACGTAAATGATCAGAACATGATGAATGAACAGGAATTCAACGTAGAGACATTAGCAGGCACAAGAAAAATTACGGTGTTGGATCCCTCACCTTTTTATTGCAGCGTAGATATGGGAGTGCCAGATGATTCTCCGGAAAAAATCAAAGCTAATCAAACTTATCCAATAAAAAACCAGGAAATAGAGATCAATGGTGAAAAAGTAACGATCACTAGTTTATTTTTAGGAACGATTCATACCGTTGTTTTTGTTGAAAACGCGCGTGAGGAAGTCTGGAGAAAAAGAGGTGAACTGATCTGTCATCATCCTTTGTTCAAAGAAAAAACCAATGTCAACTTTGTAGAAGTAGTCAATGAACAAGAATTGATCGTCCGTACCTATGAAAGAGGAGTAGGTTGGACACTTGCTTGCGGTACAGGTTGCTGTGCCTCTTATGTAGTTGCTAAGGAAACTGGGAAAATTTCAGCAGATCAGGTAGTTGTTCACTTGGAACAAGGAGACTTGATGATCTCTGGTGAGGATACGATACAAATGGCTGGCCCAGCAGTTCATGAATGGACAAGAATATTGGAGGAATGAAGATGATAAAAGGTTCGATCGTGGCGCTGATCACGCCGATGAATGAAGAGGGATCAGTAGATTATGCTGGTTTGGAAAAATTGATCCAATTCCATTTAGATGAACAAACAGACGGATTATTAGTTTTAGGTACAACAGGAGAATCTTCTACGCTCACACAATCTGAGGAGGAGCAGATCCTTCAACTGACAGTAAAGAAAGTGGCTGGCCGTGTGCCGGTGATTGCAGGAGCTGGAACGAATAATACAAAAGAAACGATTGAAAAAGCGAAGCATTTTGCTTCTTTGGGGGCAGACGCACTTTTGGTCATCACCCCTTACTACAACAAAACAAGTGACGCAGGACTAGCTGCTCATTTTACAGCAATTGCAGAAGCCTCACCGATTCCGCTTATTTTGTATAATGTTCCTTCTAGAACAGGCATGTCGATTCCAATTCATGTATTAGTAAATTTAGCAGAACATCCTAATATCATTGGTTTGAAAGAAGCCTCAGGAGATATGGCTTATGTGATGGATGCCGCTCGGTTGATTGGAGAAGAATTCTTCCTTTACAGTGGAAATGATGATTTGATCCTACCAGTAATGAGTGTAGGAGGAAGCGGTGTAATAAGTGTATGGGCGAATATCCAACCTAAAATAGTCCATGAATTAGTAAAAGATACGCAGGACGGAAGATGGCAGCAAGCAAAAGAAAAGCAATTAAATGCACTTGAACTGATCCATGCCTTGTTCAGTGAGACCAATCCTATTCCTGTCAAAGCAGCCATGTCATTATTAGACTTACCTTCCGGACCTCTACGCCTGCCTTTAGTTTCTCTTTCAAAAGAGAAAAAGAAACAATTAGCTCAGCTTTTGCTAAGGGAAAGGACGGTTGAAAAATGAAAATCGGACTGATTGGCAGTGGACAGATGGGAAATAGAGTCGAAGAAGTTGCACAAGAAAGAGGAGATACGGTCCTTCTTTTACGGACGGCACCTAAAGAAGCAACTACGCTTGCTTTTACGGAACTGCCAGAACTGCTTATTGATTTTTCTCATCCAGATAATTTAGAGAAAATCCTTTCGTATAGCTTATCATATCAACTTCCGTTAGTCATTGGCACGACAGGTTATACACAATCACAGTTCCAAGAAATAAAAGAACATGCCAAACATGTACCTGTGATGTATAGTGCTAATTTTTCGTTCGGCATCATGGTGATGAATCAACTAATCAAGCAAGCAGCTGCAATGTTGCAAGGCTGGCAGATCGAACTGATTGAAAAACATCATAGTCGTAAAAAAGATGCACCATCTGGTACTGCAAATATGCTGCTTCAAACAATCCAAGAAGTGCAAAAGCTGCAGCCCGTATACAACTGGCAAGGGAAAAAAAGAGAAGAAAACCAAATTGGTGTACACAGTATTCGTGCAGGTTCTTTACCTGGTGAACATGATGTATTGTTTGCTGCTACTGATGAAATATTTACGATCAAACATGAATCTTTTTCTAATCGAATCTTTGCTGCAGGCGCAGTAGAAGCAGCGGACTGGTTGAAAGATCAGTCACCAGGTTATTACAAATTAGAAGATTTATTAATGGACAAAGGGGTGTAAAAAACATGGAAGCTCAAGAAATCATCCGCTACATTCAAACGGCATCTAAAAAGACGCCTGTGAAAGTCTATCTGAATGTAACCGAGCCAATCGAATTTAAAGAAAGTAAAGTTTTTGGTGAAGGAAGCAGCTTCGTTGTTTTTGGTGACTATGAGACGATTGCTCCGGTTTTAGAAGCTGAATCAGAAAAAATCATTGAAATCGAAATCGAAACTGCTGCAAGATACAGCGCAGTTCCTTTGCTAGATATTAAAAAAATTAATGCTCGTATCGAACCAGGTGCTATTATCAGAGATCAAGTGTCAATCGGCAACAATGCCGTGATCATGATGGGAGCGATTATCAATATTGGTGCAGTAATCGGTGAAAACACGATGATTGATATGGGTGCTGTCTTAGGTGGACGAGCGACAGTGGGCAAAAACTGCCATATTGGTGCAGGAGCTGTCTTAGCAGGTGTGATCGAACCAGCATCGGCCAAACCGGTTATCGTAGAAGACGGCGTACTGGTAGGTGCGAATGCAGTGATTGTTGAAGGTGTCCATATCGGAAAAGATGCAGTCGTGGCAGCAGGAGCAGTGGTTTTAGAAGATGTGGCAGCAGGCACTGTTGTCGGTGGAATACCTGCACGTGTATTAAAAATAAGTGATGATCAGACAAAAGAAAATACAGCATTGATTGCTGCGTTACGCGAATTATAGAGGAGATGGAGAAAAATGCGCGAAATAGATACCTGTATTGTGGGGGCAACCGGATTAGTCGGCCAAACGATGCTCAAAGTGTTAGAAGAATATGATTTTCCAGTAGGACGATTGAAATTATTAGCTTCAAAACGTTCAGCCGGTAAAGTTTGTGTATTCAAGAAAAAGAAACACACTGTACAGGAATTGACAGAAACTTCATTTGAAGGATATGATTTAGCGCTATTTTCTGCAGGTGCTTCTGTATCCAAAGAGTTTGCGCCAATCGCACGAAGTCAGGGACTATTTGTCATAGATAATTCCTCAGCATGGCGGGAAGATTCGGATATTCCATTAATCGTTCCAGAGGTCAATCTGGAAGACTATACATTGAATCGGCTGATTGCAAATCCAAATTGTTCAACCATTCAAGCGGTACTTCCACTTAAAGCTTTACAAGAAGCCTTTGGTATCCAGCGAGTCAATTATTCGACCTATCAAGCAGTTTCTGGTTCCGGGCAAAAAGGCATTGAAGATCTTCATCGTACGCAAAATGACGAGGAACCAGTTTTGTATCCTTATAATATTAGCCAAACGGTGATTCCGGAAATCGATCAGCCTTTGGAAAATGGGTATACAAAAGAAGAACAGAAAATGATAAATGAGACCCGTAAGATTCTGCATCAGCCTGCTTTGCCAGTATCAGCAACCTGCGTACGTGTGCCAATCGAAAATGGACATGGAGTCTCTGTGGCAGTTCAACTGCAAAAAGAGTTTACGACGGAAGAAATTAGAGAGTGTCTCAGCCAGTTTCCAGGGATTCAATTAGAAGATGATCTAGCAGCACATAAATATCCGACGAGCATTCTTGCTAGAGGAACAGATATGGTTTATGTTGGGAGGATCAGAAAAGACACTTCTTTAGAGAACGGATTGTTGTTCTATACGACTGCCGATAACATACGCAAAGGAGCCGCTGCGAATGCCGTACAGATTGCTGCAGCTTTAATGCAGAAAATAGCGGAGGTGGCAAGATGAGTAATACGCTGAAAGTAGCGAAATTCGGCGGAACATCGATGTCTCATGAAGAGCAATTCAAAAAAGTCCGTACAATTGTTCTTTCAGATCCCAATCGCCAAGTGATCGTTGTTTCTGCTTTAGGCAAACGTACGTCAGATGATGACAAAGTAACAGACTTACTTTATTTGATTTATGCTTACCTTCAGCATCATGTTGATTGGACACCCCTTTGGAAAAGGATTTGTGATCGTTTCATTCAAGTAAGAGATGTTCTTGCCCTGCAGTTACCTATTGAAGATGAACTAGCACGCATACAGAAACAACTGGAAGACGAAAAGATAACTGAAGATTATTTAGTAAGTAGAGGTGAATATCTGACTGCTCAACTGATGGCTGAGTATCTTGGTTACCAGTTTATTGACGCAAAAGACCTGATTTTCTTTGACTATGATGGGAAAATCGATCAGGAAAAAACAGCACAGGAAATCACAAAAGCATTTAAAAGATATCCGAAAATGGTTGTTCCAGGGTTTTACGGGGCGAACCCTGCAGGAAAAGAAAAATTATTGGGCCGTGGGGGAAGCGACATTACCGGCGCGATACTGGCGAAGATGTTGCAAGCGGAAAGTTATGAGAATTGGACGGATGTTTCAGGAATCATGATGGCTGATCCGCGAATCATCGATCATCCTAAAATCATCGAGGAAATCTCTTTTAGAGAACTGAGAGAGATGGCTTATATGGGGGCTAACGTTCTTCATGAAGCAGCTGTTTTCCCAGTTCAAGAGGCTGATATCCCCATCCAAATAAAAAATACCAATGATCCTTTCGCTCAAGGGACAAAAATATCGAATCACGAAATAGAAAAGGAAAATGGACTGACAGGAATAGCTGGACGCAAGGATTTTCTTTCCATCACTTTATTCAAACGTCATATGTCCGATGAAATCGGGTTTATCTGGAAAGCAATGAGCATTTTTGCTAAACATGAGATATCAATCGAACATATTCCTTCAGGGATCGACAATATCGGAGTGATCGTCTCAGCAGAAGCGATTGCCGATAAATTATTTCTCATCACGAAAGAATTAAAAGAAACACTTGGCGTGGAAGAAATCGTCGTGATTGAAGACTTAGCTTTGATCTCTGTCGTTGGCGGACCGCATAAAGAATTGATCGGTTTATCTGGAAAAGTGTTATCGATATTGAACAAATTAGAAATTCGCACATCGATCTTATCACAAGGAGCACAGGAGTTGAATCTGATCATCGGTGTACCGAATAATCAATATGAAACAGTAGTGAAGGGTATCTATGAAGGGATGGTGAATACGGATGCTGAAAGAATATCGAATGGCACTCCATCAAATTCCTGAAATCGGATTTCATGAATTCAAGACAAAAAAATATTTATATGAACAAGTAAAAAACAGCGGGGCCGTTATCCATGAAATCGGCGAAACAGGACTACTCCTTTATTTTGATAATCAACAAGAAGAAACGATTGCTTTTCGAACAGATATCGATGCACTGCCAGTCAAAGAAGAAACGAATCTCTCTTTTGCTTCTAAGCATGAAGGGTATATGCATGCATGTGGTCATGACGGACATATGGCGATGCTTTTAGGGTTGACTGACTTTATAACTAAACACATTGAGGATCTTATTTATAATGTAGTACTGATCTATCAGCCATCAGAAGAAATTTCCGGTGGCGCACAAAGCGTTATTCAGTCAGGATTGTTGGATAAATATGAAGTACAAGCAATATTTGGCTTTCATCTATGGCCTGGACTAGCTAAGGGAGAAGTTTTCTCTCGACCAGGACCTTTGATGGCACAAAGCAGTGAAACAGACATTATCATTAAAGGCCAGTCTGCACATATTGCTTCTAGTGAAAAAGGAATCGATAGTCTGGAGGCAGCTGTACGATTTTTGAAGAATGTTTATGATTTTGACCGGCAATTACCGGCAGAGTGGAATCATCTAATGAAATTTGGCCAAATCCAAGGTGGAACGATCCGAAATGTTTTAGCTGGAGAAGTTATTGTATCCGGAAGTATCCGTTCTTACAGTTCAGATATGCAAAATTATTTGAAGAGGGGATTAGACCATTTAGCAGAACAGTTTCACTCTACAGCTACTATTTCTTTTCACTATAATGACGGCTATCCAGCTGTAATCAACCATAGAGGCTTATATGCAGCACTGCTAGATTCAAACAAACTACATGAATTAGATGCTCCAGTTCTTCAAGCCGAAGATTTTGGCATATATACGCAACAATATCCATGTGTATTTTTCTTTTTAGGTGTCGGTGATACCCCTGCTTTACATGATCCGACGTTCGATTTTGATATGGATGTTTTAGAAAATGGTGTAGAATGGTACAAAACGATTCTTTTTACAGAAAATCTTCTTGTAAAAATCGATAGCAGTTCAAAAGAGGAGCGAGTAAATAATGATGAATTTATCCAATCGATTTAGTCCCAGGCTTTCTAGAATAGAAGTATCAAAAATACGACAATTCGATCAGCAAATATCTTCGATACCAGATGTGATCAAACTTACCCTGGGAGAACCGGATTTTCCAACTCCCGAGCATGTCAAACAAGCCGGAATAGCAGCGATTGAAGAAGACTTTTCTCACTATACCGGAATGAGAGGACTGGAGGAACTGCGGGAAGCTGCTTGTATGTTTCAGCAGCAGCGTTATGGACTAACTTATGATCCGCAAACGGAAGTTTTGACGACGGTTGGTGCAACGGAAGCGATTGCCTCTGCATTGTTATCTGTTTTGGAAGAAGGAGACAAGGTTCTTATTCCAGCGCCTGCTTATTCAGGATATCAGCCATTAGTGGAACTAGCTGGTGCTGAATTGATCCCGATAGATACTTCTGACACAGGGTTTGTCTGTCAGCCGGAACAATTTGAACGAGCATTTGAACAATATGGATCAGCTGTCAAAGCAGTCATTTTAAACTATCCTAACAATCCTACTGGGACGACATTGTCTGCAAAACAATTGAAAGCAATCGCTGAGGTTTTAAAAAAATATCCGGTATTTGTTATAAGTGATGAAGTATATGCTGAATTGACTTATAGTGGAACGCATATGTCCATAGCTACTTATCTTCCAGAACAAACAATCGTGATAAGCGGGTTATCCAAGTCACATGCGATGACTGGTTGGCGAGTGGGCTTTATTTTTGCTCAAAAAGCCCTTATTGACGAACTAATTAAAGTCCATCAATATCTGGTGACTGCCGCTACAACGATGGCGCAAAAAGCTGCGGCTGAAGCGCTAATAAATGGGGTGAAAGATAGCGAGAATATGAAAGAGCAATATCAAACACGAAGAGACTATCTGGTCCAGCAATTGGCGCCTTTAGGATTTGAAGTGACCCAGCCAAACGGTGCATTTTACTTGTTTTGCAAACTCCCAGCTGCCATTCAAACTGACTCTTGGCAGTTTTGTGTAGAATTAGCGGAACAGGCAAAAGTTGCGTGTATCCCAGGAATTGCATTTGGCCCAGAAGGAGAAGGTTATATCCGGATTTCTTATGCTAGCAGCATGGAAAAATTACATGAGGCCTGCAAACGGATCAAAGACTTTTTAACAGAACAGTGATTCATAGATTTTATCAAAAAAAACAATCGTTAATTTTGCGGTATATTCTGCAAGGAGACGATTGTTTTTTAAATTTAGTTCAAATGAACGCGTTTCTTTTGATTCATAACTAATGTAATGTTAAGTTTAAATTGTTTAGAATGATTTTAAAAGAATATTCAAGGAGGTTTCATCAATGGAAAAAATCAAAGTTGTCATTGTAGGTGCATCTCATGGAGGGCATCAATCGATCTTGGAACTATTGACACGATACGGTGAAAATGTAGATATCACGCTATTTGAAGCAGGAGACTATATTTCCTTCATGTCATGTGGTATGGAGCTGTATTTAGAAGACAAGGTAACAGATGTAAATGATGTACGTAATTTCAGACCAGAAAACTTTCCGCAATCCAATGTTCATATTTTAAATAATCACGAAGTAAAAACGATCGATGCCGATAAAAAAACAGTAACGGTTACTAGCGCATCAGATAACGAAACAAAAGAATATCCTTATGACAAATTGATTTTGAGTTCTGGTGTCAAACCAAACAATCTGCCAGTACCAGGAGCAGATCTAGAAAATGTCTACTTGATGCGTGGATACAATTGGGCAACCAAAATCAAAGAAAAATTAAATGATCCGGCTATTAAAAAAATCGCTGTCGTAGGTGCGGGTTACATTGGGATCGAAGCAGCAGAAGCAAGCCGAAAAGCTGGGAAAGAAGTCGTATTGCTTGATGTGATCGATAGACCTTTAGGCACTTATTTAGATGCTGAGATGACAGATATTTTAGAACAACACCTAAATGAAAACGGTATTGAAGTTTTGACAAATGCAAAAATCGAAGCTTTTACTGGTAACGGAAAAGTTGAGGCAATCAAAACAAGTGAAAAAGAAATCCCAGCAGATCTAGTCATTCAAGCTGCCGGTGTGAAGGCAAATACAGAATGGTTAAAAGGGATCGTCGACTTAGATGAACGTGGCTGGATCCAAACAAATGAATACTTGCAAACGAATCTTCCAGATGTGTATGCAGTAGGAGATGCTACACTTGCTTATTCTATCCCAGCACGCAAAAAAATGCCGATCGCTTTAGCGACTGTTGCACGTAGAGAAGCACGTTATGTAGTAAAACATCTTTTTGAAGAAGTACCAAACAAACCGTTCGGCGGAGTCGTAGGTTCCTCTGCATTAAGTGTCTTTGACTATCATTTTGCAGCAAGCGGATTGAATAGCTTTACAGCAGCAAAAGCAGGAGTAGATGTACGAGTGTCTTATTATGAAGATACGTTAAGACCAAAATATGTACCAGAAGAACAAGGAAATCCAAAAGTGTCCATCCAATTATTCTCGGATCCAATGACCCATCAATTGCTAGGAGGAGCAGTATTATCTACCTATGATGTTACAGGTCAAGGAAATGTATTGGCACTAGCGATCCAAAACAAACTGACTTTAGAAGAACTAGCAGAAGCTGACTTCTTCTTCCAGCCAGGCTTTGACCGACAATGGAGCATGTTGAATCTAGCCGCTCAACAAGCGTTAGGAGAAGAACCATTTGTAGAATAAGAAAACGAAATATTTGAAAAGAGGTTGTGAAAAAGCTGCCTTGCATCAAGTAATAAGAACAGCCAAGTAAAAACAGCTTCTTATGTTTTTAACTTGGCTGGACTTATTACCGCAGATGCAAGCTTTTGAACACCGTTTATTTTCAAAAAAGGGACTGTGACACGATTTGTGTACCGACCCCCAAAAGTTAGACCAAAAAATCTAACTTTTGGAGGTCGGTATTTTTTATGGTTAAATATACTTTTGAACTTAAATTAAAGATCGTTCATGATTATTTGGATGGCAAAGGCGATTGGACCGTAAAAATCCAGATCAAGAGATTGAAGCGGAAATGCTTAAAATTCGGGAGAAGCACAAGGATTATGGCTGTTTACGGATGACCAATGAACTAAGAAACCGCGGTTTCTCTATCAATAAAAAGAAAGTTCAGCGCTTGATCAAGAAGCTAGGAATAAAAGTAACGGCATACACGCGTAAATCACGTCGCTACAATTCTTATCGAGGAAAAGTTGGAGCAGTAGCCAAAAATCGGATCCATCGTCGTTTCTACACCAGTATCTGCCATCAGAAAATCACGACGGATACAACTGAATTTAAATACCATGAAGTGGATGCCAAAGGCATTATCCGTCAAAAGAAATTGTATCTAGATCCTTTTATGGATATGTTCAATAGTGAGATTTTATCCTATCGTATCTCTGAAAAGCCCAATGCATTAGCGGTAATGGAAGGTTTGGAGGAAGCTATCCAGACCACTAACGATTGTCCCTATCGTCGTACGTTTCACTCAGATCAAGGTTGGGCGTATCAAATGAAAGCTTATAGAAACAAATTGAAGGAGTACAAAATCTTTCAAAGCATGTCTCGGAAAGGGAACTGCTTAGATAATTCACTTATGGAGAATTTTTTTGGCTTATTAAAACAAGAGATTTTTCACGGGAAAGTTTATAACTGTTTCGAGGAATTAAAATCAGCCATCGATAGCTATATCTATTACTACAATAATGAACGGATAAAACAGAAATTAAACTGGCAAAGTCTCGTCCAATTTCGTAAAACAACCGTAACGGTTGTGTAAAAATATCATTTTAGAGCATGAAAAAAAGGAGTGGATTTCTCCACTCCAAAAAAGTCTAACTTTTGGGGGTCACTACAGTGTCACAGTCCTTTTTTTAGTAAAAGGATACATTTCTTCCTTGTATATTCCATGCGTGTTCGTGAGAAAGCATATATAATTTAATTAACAGATAGTTAGGGGGAGAAAAAATGATTTTTTCAATTACAATGAAACTGGTATTCGGGTTGATCGGTTTATTATTAGTGGTACGTTTGCTTGGGAAGAAATCCATGTCAGAAATCACACCGTTTGATTTAGTCTATACGCTTGTTTTAGGTGGGATCTTAGAAGAATCAACCTATGATGACAATGTCCATGTAGGGCATGTCCTATTTGCCATTGCGCTTTGGGCAGTAATGATTTATGGTATCGAACGTATCGTCCAAAGAAATGAAAAGGTCAATCGTTGGGTCAAAGGCGAGCCATCTGTTCTAATCAAAGACGGCGTCATCAACATGACAGAGTTGACAAATAACCATATCGAGATGGAGCAGTTGCGAGCAATCTTAAGACAGCAGGAATGCTTTTCTCTTGAAAATGCCAAACATGTTATCCTAGAGAATGCCGGTCAAATGAGTGTATTGAAAAAATCAGATGAAGACAAAGCTTTATCGATCCTGCTTGTAGATGAAGGGCAAATTCAGCATAAAGTGCTTCAGTCCAATCAATTGACTGAATCATGGCTTATGGAGAACTTGAAGAAAGAAGGCTATGCAGATGTAAAACAGCTGATTTATGTTGAATGGTCAGAAGAAAAAGGGCTCTACATACTAAATAAAGAAGACGTCATGCATGAATCTTACCGAATAGATGGATAGACAGAGGTTGTGAAATCAGCGCCTTGGATTGTTACTCAAAACTAAGCGACTTTTTCACAACCTCTGATATCTAATATACGTTGTTCCAGAAGTTGCTTCTTCGAAAAATAAGCCAAAATTCCACAAAAATTTAAGAAGCAATTTTCGAAAAATCCTTTCTTATTTTTTGAAGTTGATCACTTCTGTCACAACCTCTCATGTCACAAACCATTTTTTTGTTTCCTTTAACTCAATATACCGTACGTCTTCCCACAATATCGGCTGATGGTCAATCATAAAGTAATCTTCATAGGCTTCACCAATGAAGTGCCCTTCGACCTCATCCAAGAGTCTTCCAAATTCATCTTTTAAATTGAGCTGAATGATTACTGCTTTACGAGATAAAAAGGCTTCTGTCAGTATACTATCGATTTCTTGCAATGTCATTTGTTGTTTAGGAAGAGGCTGTTTGCGTGCTTCTTCTTCATTTTTTTTGATACCGTTGACTAGTTCTTCCATCGCAAAAGCAGTCCCCCATTTTAATCCAAATGGCCGATCTCGATACTCGTTATAGTCAATGAATTTTTTTGCTGTCCGTCTCATCTTTTCCACCTTCTAATCCACTCATACCACCTGCATGCCCGCCAACGAGAGAACTACGTGCGATGGCGCGTCCTCCTTGCAAGAGACTATGCGCATGGATGATTGATTGAAAGCCGTATTTTTTTCTAATCGTATCGACAACAAAATCAACTTTCGCTTCATTTATCTGCTTTTCAGGATCTTCAAAAAGGTTAAGCTGTAAACCTGTCGCGTATACGAGGTCGGAACAGTTCACGCCTACACGCCGAATATCCTGGTAGTGGTAATGCTGGTGGAAAATGGTCAATAAAGCATCTGCTAGATCTCTGCTAGCATTTGTCGCTTCGATTTTCATTTGCTGGTGAAACCCGGTCTTGCCATTTGGATCAAGATAGCCTAAAGAGTATCCTACCCATAAGCTGACTACTTGTGTTTTTGCTGCAGATCGTCTCAAGCGAGTGCCGACTTGATCGGCCATTTCTTTGATAACGATCTCGATTTCTTCTCGTCTTGTATAATCTCTATCTAGGATTTGACTATTTCCGATACTTTTTGATTTTGGTGTATATTCTTGTCCCAAAAAACTTCGATCGATCCCCCAAGCATGGGCATAAAGCTGAGTACCGATGACCCCTAGCTTGCTTTTCAAGTGATAATAATCCGCGTGAGCTAAATCATAAACAGAATGTATACCCATTTGTTTCAGACGTTTTGCTGTTCGTTTGCCGATTCCCCAAAAGTCAGTGATATCTGAGATTTTCCATAACTTTTCTGGTACATCTTCATAACGCCATTCAGCAAACATTTGCTTTCCGTCTTTTGAGCCATTGTCTAAGGCTAGTTTAGCAAGTAGCGGGTTATCGCCAATTCCTATAGTCGTGTAGATTCCGGTCTGCTTAAACACATCTTTATGGATCAGTTTAGCCATGTCGTACGCATTTGTTTTACCAAAGAGTGCCATGCTATTTGTTACATCAAGGAAGCTTTCATCGACGGAATAGACATGATGGTTCGCTTCGTCTGCATATTTTTTATAGATAGAATTGATTTCTCTGTTCTTTTCCATATAATAGGCCATCCTTGGGGCAACAATATATAAATCACTTGGATAGGGGAAGGGAAGATCTCTGGCACGGCTGATATTGGTGATGCCGTAAGCTTTTTTTGCTGCAGGACTGGAAGCCAAGATTAATCCGCTACCCCGTGTTTCTGTCGAATCGGACGGATAGGACATGACTACTAATTTAGTTGTAAGGGGATCAAGATCCTTTTCAACGCACTCTACGGAGGCGTAAAAAGATTTGCAGTCAATACATAAAATATCTCTTGAAGGTTCTTTTTCATAAACAAATACCGGATTTTGATTCGCCCACATAACAATCACCTCTTCAACACAATTAGAACACATGTTCTCTTTCCGTGTCAATAAAAAACAGCAATTTTCAAATACGAGCAAAAGGCTCACATTTGGAAATTGCTGAGAGGTTATTTTTATCTATTTGTTTTTAGCTGAGATCGTTGATTTTTTTATCAAACATGAACAGCTTCTGGATCGATCTTTGTTGTCCCATTTCCAATGTGTGCAACATAAAATTCCGGAGCATAGCCGACAACTTTCATGTATTCATCATAGACATTGTTTTTGAAGGCAGGTATATTTTCTTCTTTGACAAGAGCAATCGCACAGCCACCAAATCCAGCTCCTGTCATTCGTGCACCTAAGACACCTTCTTGTTTTTGAGCAGCATCTACTAGTGTATCTAATTCGATCCCAGTTACTTCATAATCATAGCGAAGAGAGTGGTGAGAATCATTTAACAGTTGACCAAATGCTTCTAAGTTCCCAGCTTCTAATTCAGCTTTTGCCTTCAAAGTCCGCTGATTTTCAGAAACGGCATGGCGAGCTCTGCGTATCAATGTATCATCGCCGATTTGGTCAATAGTTGATTCAAATTCTTCTTCATCTAAGTCTCCTAAAGAAGAGATAGGCAAAGTTTTTTGCAAACGTGCCAAGGCTTCTTCGCATTCGCTGCGACGTTCATTGTATTTTGAATCTGCCAATTCCCGCCGCTTATTCGTATTCATGATGACGATTGCATAACCATCTAGTTTCACTGGGACCATTTCGTATTTCAGCGTATTTGTATCTAATAAGATTGCATGATCTAGCTCACCGAAGCCGATGGCAAACTGATCCATGATACCTGAATTGACACCGATGAATTCATTTTCTACTTTTTTACCTGTTTGGACTAGTTCCAAGCGATCTGTTTTTAAATCAAACAGATCTTCTAATACAACACCTACCAATAATTCTAATGAAGCGCTACTGGAAAGTCCTGCACCATTAGGGATTGTTCCTTCCACTAACAACTCAAACCCATGATCGATTGAGTGTCCAGCTTCTTTTAATTTAAGGACCATTCCTTTTACGTAATTTGCCCAGTTTGCTTTTTTATCATATTCTAGCTCATCTAAAGTAAAACTAATGACACCGATATCGTCAAAGTTTGTGGAATAAACTAATATTTTATTATCGTCTCGAGGTGCTGCTACACCTTGCGTTCCATAAGTGATGGAAGCGGGGAAGACATGGCCTCCATTGTAATCTGTGTGTTCACCAATCAAATTGATGCGTCCTGGTGAGAAGTATTGTGTAGTTTTTTTAGGTCCGAATGTTTCGGCAAATTTTGTATTTAAGCTTCTTTTGATTTCCATGATGAGTTATTCCTTTCTTGTTTTGATTTTGAATTCTGTCACTGTTTCAAATACTGATCCGGCTTTTAAATGAATCGAACCAAATGCTGAGAAGCGCTCTGCACCTGGAGCTGTTTGAGTCTCAAATGTGATGCCACCATGATGTGCCAGTTTTCGGTTGCGCATTTCTGGTGTTTCTGTGCCGAAATTTGCAGTGAAAATAACCACACTAGAAGCATCTGTAGCAATATCTACTTGGATTCTTTTATCGGGGCTAGTCAAGCGAGCGGCTTCTTTATCCAAGCCGGTTTCTTTTAAGAAAAATGGATGATCGATTCCGTCAACAAGATTTTTTTGATCCAAATCACTAGCAAAAACGGACGCTAATTTTTTAGGTATTTGAAAATCGAAAGCACTTCCTGCAGCATTTTCTTTTACCCCTATAGGAATACTATCTGTTCGCAAAGGAGCATAAGCTTCGCTATTGAGCCAAAGCTCATGTTGATCGATTGACTGAGAAGCATCTCCCGTCAAGTTGAAGTAAACATGATTTGTCGGATTGAATAAAGTATCTTGGTCACTGGTGCCGCGAGAGGTCACTCGCCAGATATTATCTTGTGTCAAAGTATAGCGGATTTCCACATCCATTGTACCTGGAAAACCATGTTCTCCGTCGGGACTTGTAGTAGTAAAAATGACAGAAGCTTCATTTTCGCCATTCAAAATGACATAAGACCATTTTTTTAATTCAAATCCAGGAGCACCACCATGCAGATTATGTCCAGTTTTTGGATCTGTGGCTAATTGGTAAGTTTTTCCATTGAGAGAAAAGCGGCCATTTTCGATTCTCCCTGCGGTGCGACCGATAGAAGCACCGATATACGGATCTTTTTCGATATATTCTTCAGCGGTGTCAAATCCCAAAACTAATTCTCGATCATTTGATTTTAAACTGACGATTCTAGCACCTAAATCAGAGATAGAAAGTGCTAGCTTGTTTTTGTTCTCCAAGGTTATCAAGTGATAACCTTGGCCAAAATCTTTTTCTGTAATCTTCATTTTCAAGATCCTTTCTTAATGGGAAGGAACTACTGCATCGTGAAGTTCATCTTCCATTGTATCAGCTGGAGCCAATTTGTTTTCCAATTCCTCAACGATTTGTGCATGTTTTTTCTCTGTCAATGTAATCTTCCAAGCAAAAATAATAGCGGAGAAAATCATCAAAGCAGCAGGAGCATAGAATGCATAAGCTTTGAAAGTCGTTACGCCATGAGCAGTGATATCAGCAGCAGTAGCATTACCAGTCATCCCAGAAGCGATAGCGACAAACCCTACGATCCCGTTAGACAAAGCACCAGCGATTTTATCTAGTAAAGGGCGAATTGATAGAGTAACAGCTTCGTTACGGATACCATTTTTCCATTGACCATATTCAACAGAGTCTGTGATCGTCATCAAAGCGGATAAGAAAATTAATTGTTGAGGGAAGTAGAACAATACTAGCCCGATGATAACGATTGGCAAACTTGAACCTGCGATCGTAAAGAAAAAGTAAGAAGAAATCATCATTGCGATCCCTCCAAGGTAAACGTAGCGACGAGAGATGACGCGTGTAAGCATTGGGAATAGTGGAACAGCTACTAAACCAAGTAAGGCAGCAACTAGACCAACGATCCAAAATTCAGTTGGTTGGCCAAGTACATATTTGAAGAAGTAGAATAATACGGCAGTTGTTGCTACATTGGCAATCGCATAAGCGATATAAGCAAGGGCAAGCCACATCAACTGATCATTTTGAGCAACTGCTTTGAACACATCTTTGATCCCAGCTTTTTCATTTTGCTGACGGATCGCAGTATCGACTTCTTTTGTGCCCAAGGCAGTGATAATCGCAGTACCGCCTGAAATCACAGCAGCAATCACACCGAACCAGAACCAGCCTGAAGCGCCTTCAATATGTTTATGAGTAACAAGATAGGTAAAGAAAGTAACGATAGGGACAACGACTAGAGTAGTACCATTTGCACCTAGAGAAGAGCCGAAACGAGCAAACGTAGCAAATTTTTCACGTTCCTTTGTTTCCGTACTCAAAGCTGGAATCATTGACCAAAAAGCGATATCCTTAAATGAATAAAAACTATCCAATAAGATGAAAACGATTGCAAACAATATGATAAATAAAGTCGTATTATGAGTAGCTAAGCCAAAGAAATTGGTAAAGATTGCTACCAAGAGTACGGAACTAACAACGCCGCCGATAACTAACCATGGTTTGAATTTACCGTATTTTGTACGAGTATTATCGATGATGCCACCAATCAAAGGATCAAAAATAATTTCAACTAAGCGGATACCTACAACTAAGCTTGTAACTGTAGCAATCATTTTTGCATTCGTTGCCTTATCTGTTCCTGCGAACATCTGGCTTGTCACGAATACCATAAAATAAGTGCTTAATGTAACATAGAATGTGTCGTGTCCAAAAGCGCCTAAAGCGTAGGACACACGTTGGATCATTTTGCTTTTCATAATCTGTATTCCTCTCCTGTTCAATATATAATACTAAGTAAACCGGTTACAACGAATAACAAAGATCTTTTAATGACTTAAACTTAACAAGAAATCGCTTCCTTTTTAATATATTTCTGTGACTTTTATTTAACTTTTTGTTGCATTATACTAAAGAAGTAAGGAGGGATAGACGTGGAGCAATCGATTTTTTTAAAAAAGGAACATCAACAAGTAGAAAAAGAATTGTATTTTGATTTTTGTGGTTTCTCTAAAACGATGCCGTTTCATTCTTTTGGTCCTGCTATTCGCAATGATTACATCCTGCATGTCGTGATGGAAGGCAAAGGATCTTATCATGTGAAAAATCAACAATTCCAATTGAAAAAAGGTGATCTGTTCTTGATTCGTCCAGGAGACTCGACGTTTTACTTATCAGATGGAGAAGATCCGTGGATGTATTGCTGGCTTTCATTTGGTGGGAGTGCTGCAGAAGAAATCATTCGGCAGTCGCTTTTCAGAGAAGACCAATACACGATGGTCTCTTCTGACATACAAAAATATATCGACATTATTTTAGAATGCATGAAAGATACGGAAGAAACCTTGGAAAATGAATTACAGTTAACAGCATTAACCTACCGTTTTTTATCAGTCCTTTTAAAAGATGGCGGAAAGGTCAGCGGTGGTGTACAAAAGGTTCACTCCTCTTTAGCTGTTGAGACAGTCAAATACATCGAGGCACATTATGCTGAAAAATTGTCTGTTGAGGAAATCGCCCAGCATTTAGCGGTCAATCGGAGCCATTTGTCGCGAGTATTCAAAAATCATATGGGTACCAGTATCAAGGAATATTTGATCGGGGTACGGATCAATCGAGGGGCGTTTCTTCTTTCTCTGACGGATGAATCCGTGGAAAGTATTGCCTATCAAGTAGGGTTCAATAGTCTAGTCGTATTTAGCCGAATGTTCAAAAAGAGTACCGGAGAAACGGCTACGAACTATCGTAAACGTATGAAAAACGAAAATTTTAAGAATATTGCTTTGGATACCTTGAAAAAACAGTTGGAAAAACAAACCGCAGTTTCTTGGACAACCTGATTAGTCTGGTTAAAATGACAAGCATCGGCAAAAGAAACTTGTGGCGGTTATGCTACACTGTAAAGCGAAGACTAAAAAGGAGGAAAAGGGATGCGTACACTTATCATCATTAGCCATCCAACGATCGAAGAATCTTTAAATCAGCAATTTTTCAAAGAAGCTTCTGCTGGTTTACCAGCTACTTGGCATCATTTGGAATCAAGTTATCCAGACGGAAAAATAGATATAGAGACTGAACTACAGCTCTTGGCCCAGCATGATCGGATCATTTTCCAGTTTCCGTTTTACTGGTATAGTTCTCCTGCTCATTTAAAAATTTGGCAAGATAATGTTTTGGAACGAGCAGCACATGTATTAAAAGGGAAAGAACTAGGAATCGTATTGACAACAGGTGTGGCGGAAAAAGAATACCAAGCTGGAGGAAAAGAAGAATATACGATTTCCGAATTTTTGAGGCCGTATCAGCGAATCGCAAATAAATTCCATATGACCTATCTTCCGCCATTCGTTTTAGCACAATTTATGTATTTATCCCAGGAAAAACGTTGGGAGAAGCTAATTGCTTATCAGCAGTATCTCTCATTGGAAGGCAAACCATCGCTGACTCAGCGGATTGACTGGTTTATTCAAAGAGTACAGGAAAATCAGAAAATGCAGGAAGAAGAATCTGAAAAACAAGCATATATCGTAGAAGCACTGACTGAGGCAAAAGAGCAGATCGAAGACTTGACCTTTACACTGCAAGAAATGAAAGGAACTTCATTATGACAAATGATTGGCTGATCCAACAATTAGATGAATTAAGCGAAAAATCAGAATATCAAGACCGTGCGCTCTTATATGAAATAAAGAAACTGATGGCTGAGATAGACGAACGAACAATGCAGCTGCAAGGAGAAATCGACGGACAATCTTGGAATCATCTCAACTGGTGAAATTTTCTTATAAATAACAAAGATAAAAATGTGCACAGCGGCAATTATTTGCTACAATAAGAATATGAAGCGTTTGATAACGCTATTATACATAAAAATTGGTGGTGAAAAAAATGTATGATGAAAATGAGTGGGGAGAAAATGTTCGGATGACCCGAAGAAGACAGCAAAAACAGGCAGCTCGTAAGCGGATGATCATGATTGGGGCAGCAGTTGCCGTGTTTTTGATCATAGCAGGAGGAGTTGCGGGTCTATATTTTCATGGAAAAAATTCGTCAGAAGCGAAAAGTACGACCATAACGGAAACAACGACAAAGAAAACAGAGACGAAACAAACAAGTGAGTCATCAACTAAAACAAAAGAGACACAAACTTCTGAAGAAAAAACAGCAAATGGTTTGCCAGAGCAACTTCAAGCAATCGTAAATGATTATTCGAAAAAGATCGAAGAAAAGACGCCTGCATTGATTGAAGAATACCAGACAGAAATTCAGGGAAATCAAGAGGGCATAGCTGGTTTATCAGCAGTTGCTAACCAAAAAGCACGTGAGCTTCAAGCAATCTCCGACGAAGGGATCAGAAAATTACGTGCAGCGTATCAGGCAGCAGAAAATAAAGACGGTGTAGACTTAGATACTTTGATCAATCAATTATCGGCTAATTATACGAATCATGTAGCTAAGATTTCCGATATTTATTTGCAGACTAGCGCCTCTCTTCAAGCAGAGTCAACAAGCACACAAGACACAACATCTTCTGATTCTGAGACGGCAGAGTCGGTAGAAGCTTCTGAAATGCAAGCTCGAACAACACAAGACACAACAGATTCCTCTGAAACTAATACCAACAGCGCGACTTCACAAGCTGCGACAACCGTAGTTTTGGAAGGAGAAGGTCCAAATCAAATAGCCGAACGAACTGGCGTACCAGTAGAAACGATCTTGTCGCTGAATGGGATGAGCATGGAGAATTATTTCCTGACTCCCGGTGAGACGCTAAAATTGAATTGATAAAAGCAATAAAAAAGAACGAAGCTTCCACTAAGGTGAAGCTTCGTTCTTTTTTTATTTTCCGGTTCTTTTTTCGCGTACAAAGTAATGGATCGTCATGTAAAGCAAGAAAACGAGTCCAATAATCAATGAGATTCTCGTTTCAGGATTGATAAACATGAAAATCAATACGATAGCTAAAAAAGCAAGTGTCACATAATTCGTATAAGGAGATAGTGGCATTTTAAAAGGATGATCATGCATTTTATCTGCGTGCTTCTTTTTGAAGCGAATCTCGCTGATCAAAATCACTACCCAAGGAACCATACCAGGCAAAATACTTGAGCTGTATACGAAAACGAAAATATTTTCTGACTGGTTGATGAACATTGGTAGAAGATAATTTAAGATCAGACCAATTAAGATTCCACCTGAGATTGCTACGACAGGATAAAAAGGCGCGCCGTGACGAGAAAGTTTCAGAAATTTTTTAGACATCTTTCCATTCATGGCAAGTGTATAGACCATACGACTTGCGCTGAAAATCCCTGAATTGCAACCTGATAATGCCGCTGTAATCACGACAAAATTAATCAGTCCTGCAGCAAATGTAATGCCGACTTTAGAAAAAGTTTGTACAAAAGGTGAACCAATCTCACTCAATTGATTCCACGGATAGATACTCACAATGATAAAAATAGCACCAATATAAAAAATCAAGATTCGACCGATAGTGGACTGGACAGCTTCAATGATCGTCTTTTTAGGATTCTCTGCTTCACCAGCAGTCATTCCAATCAGTTCGATTCCTTGATAGGAAGCAACAACGATCGATAATGCAAAGAAAAATCCTTTGACGCCTCCAGTGAAGAATCCACCATTTTTCCAAAGATTTGAAATCCCTACTGCCTGACCATGATTACCAAATCCAAATAAGATTACCCCAAGACCTGCAATGATCATCAAAATGATCGTTATGACTTTGATGATCGAAAACCAAAATTCTAATTCGCCAAACGCCTTGACAGAAATAAGATTTGCCAGCATAAGAAACAAGACGACAATGATCCCGGGAATAATTGCCGGCAAATCAGGCCACCAATAATTCATATAAGATCCTACAGCAATCACTTCACTTATTCCTACGACAATATATTGAAAAATATTACTCCAAGCGGTCAAGTAGCCAGCCACAGGATGGATGTACTCGCTCGCGTAATTTGCAAAAGAACCAGTCGAAGGATCAACGTAAAGCATTTCGCCTAAAGCACGCATAATCAAATACAAAAAGAATCCTGCAATCGCATAGGCTCCCATCACTGAGGGCCCTGTCCAGCGTATGGTTGAGGAGGCACCCATAAACAGACCGACACCGATCGTTCCACCTAGTGCGATCATTTGGATATGACGGGCACTAAGACTTCGAGTTAACTTTTCTTCTTCCATACAAAAACTCCTTTCGTTGTTGAGTCAACAAGAAAAAATAATCAAACGTTTCAACACATGTTTTTCATTATTAGGTTAGCCTTATTGAACTCTTGATGTGATTCTACAGAAAATTTTCATAAAATGCGAGGAAAATTCGAAAAAAACTTTTTCATCATTCTACTTGAAAATGCTTTCCATTTTAGTTAAACTATATTTAAATAAAAAGTTAGGTTAACCTAAAAAGGAGTGTAAGATTTGGAACGTACGGCCATTGTAATTCAAGACCTTTCAGCCGCTTATCAAGGGAAAACTGTTTTGAAAACTATCAACTTGACGATAAATCCACAAAAAATTACCGGTATTATCGGACCAAACGGTGCAGGAAAATCAACATTTATGAAATCTTTGCTAGAGTTGATACCAGCTACTACTGGTAAAGTCACCTTTTCTGGACAGCCGGTAAACTCAGTCCGTAAAAAAATAGCCTACGTGGAACAGCGAAGTGAATTGGATCTTTCCTTTCCAATTGATGTATTAGGCGTTGTACTTTTAGGAACATATCCATCTTTACGAATTGGACAAAGACCTGGGAAAAAAGAAAAAGAACGTGCAAGACAAGCTTTGAAAAAAGTAGGGATGGAAGAATATGCCAAAAGACAGATCAGCGAACTATCGGGTGGACAGCTTCAGAGAGTTTTTATTGCAAGAGCTCTAGCCCAAGGAGCAGAATGGATCTTTTTAGATGAACCATTCGTAGGGATTGATGCGTTAAGTGAACGAAAGATCTTTGACATCTTGCAGGAATTGAAGAATTCAGGAAAAACGATTTTGATCGTCCATCATGATCTTCATAAAGTAGAAGAATATTTCGATGAGGTTATTCTTTTAAATAAACAGCTGATCGCTTCCGGTCCAGTACAAGAAGTCTTTACATCGAAGAACCTTCAATTGGCCTATGGTGAGATCATCAGACATTTAGTAAAAGGAGGAGAGAAAAAATGATCCAATCCTTTATTGATGGATTAATGAATTATCAATTCCTGCAATACGCTTTGGTCACTTCCATGCTTGTAGGACTTGCTTCTGGAGTCATCGGTTCTTTTATTATTTTACGAGGGATGTCTTTGATGGGAGACGCTATCTCTCACGCAGTTCTTCCAGGTGTAGCCATTTCTTATATGTTTGGTTTTAGTTACATCTTTGGAGCCACTGCTTTTGGGATGCTAACAGCAGCAGTGATTGGTTTCGTGACTCAGCGGAGCCGATTGAAAAATGATACAGCGATTGGAATTGTCTTTAGCTCCTTTTTTGCATTAGGGATTATCTTGATTTCATATGCCCAGAGTGCGACAGATTTGTATCATATTTTATTTGGGAATGTCTTAGCTGTTAGGGAAAGCGATTTGTTGCTGACAGCACTCGTTAGTGGAATCGTCTTGATATTTGTCTTTTTCTTTTATAAAGAATTGAAGATCACATCATTCGATCCGACAATGGCAAAAGCTTATGGGCTGAACACATCGCTGATCCATTATCTTTTGATGTTCTTTTTGACATTAGTGGCTGTAGTCAGTTTACAGACAGTAGGAACAATCTTGGTGATTGCCATGTTGATCACACCAGCCGCCACGGCTTACTTGCTAACGAACCATTTACTGAAAATGATCATTACAGCTGCAGGAATCGGTATGCTAAGTGCAGTTGTCGGTGTGTTTTTCAGTTATAGTTACAATTGGCCATCAGGAGCTACGATCGTGTTAGCATGTACCGCATTTTTTATCCTTGCTTTTTTATTTTCTCCAACAAAAGGAATTTTATTTCAGAAAGGAAGCAGATAGATGAAAACAAAAAAATCACTCTTTTTAATCTTGGCAGTTAGTTTCTTGGTATTAGCCGGTTGCGGAAAGCAGGCTTCTGACCAAGCGGATGAAGGAAGTAAAGGAAAGTTGTCAGTCGTGGCTACCAATTCGATCTTGGCGGACATGGCAAAAGAGGTCGGAACAGATCAAATAGATATCCACAGTATCGTACCAGTCGGAACAGATCCGCATGAATATGAAGTACTACCAGAAGACATCAAAAAGGCAAGCGATGCGGATGTTATTTTATACAACGGTTTGAATCTTGAAACAGGTAACAGCTGGTTCGATAACTTGATGGAAACGGCTAAAAAAGAAGAAGGAAAAGATTATTTTGCAGTTAGCAAAAATGTAGAACCTCTTTATTTAACTAGCGGTGAAGAACATACAAAAGCAGATCCCCATGCTTGGCTAGACCTATCTAACGGAATAAAATATGTGGAGGAAATCGCACGTATATTCTCTGAAAAAGATGCAGAAAATGCGACACTATATAAAAAAAATGCAGAAGCATATGTGGAAAAACTAAAAGAATTAGATACACAAGCGAAGGAAAGTTTTGCTTCTATCGAAGAGAACAAAAAATTATTAGTAACAAGTGAAGGGGCATTCAAGTATTTTTCACGAGCATATGATTTGCCAGCAGCTTATATATGGGAGATCAATACAGAAAGTCAAGGTACGCCTGATCAAATGAAAGCGATCATTGATCAGATAAGAGCAAAAGAAGTACCGGTTTTATTCGTGGAAACCAGTGTAGACTCAAGAAGCATGGAACGGGTAGCAAAAGAAACGGGTTTGAAAATTTATGATAAACTGTTCACTGATTCCATAGCAAAAGAAGGAGAACAAGGAGATTCTTACTATCAGATGATGAAATGGAATATTGAAACGATCCATGAAGGTTTGTCACAAATAAAAGAAAGCTGAAAAGTGCAAGGTCTAGCTTGAGGAGCAGGCCTTGCATTTTTTATAAGAGATATGAAAAAAATTATGCTGTTTTTCGGCGTACAGATACCTTTTTTGAAGAAATTCCGTTATAGTTAGAGTAAGGAAGGAAGGTGTGGCTATGAATTTTACACGTAAAGATAAATATACGATTAAAGAAGAAGTCTTTCGATTGATCAGCCAGCAGGAAAATACCGACAAGGATCAAGACCTTCAATTTCTTGAAGCAGAATTAGCTAAATTATTCATAGCAAATCAAAATGAGACAACAGAACCAGATGAAGAGCTGTACATAGGCAAATGGTTGTTTGATGAATTTCAGCCTTTAGATGAAAATACCGGTATCGGTTATTTTGTGTTCCTTTCTCCAGTCGGCTTCACACCTGGCGTATTAGTTAAACAAAACGACGAAATAACCGTCAAAGCATGGCCTGCATTATTTTCAGTCATCAAAGCAGAAGGAGTAATCAAAAAGATCCAGTCGGCCTATTATAAAAGTCAATTTATTGCCAACAGCAAATTAATGAATATGTTTTATAATCGTCTAGTAGAAATTGCTAGGCCTGGGAAAATCCCGCAAACATTCACGTACACACAGCAAAAAAATCTCTATGAAGAAGTATTGTATTCCCGCGATCTGTCTGAGTTTTCGCCATGGGAAGAGGTAAGGCTCCATGAACTGTTAAGTACAAAACCAGTTTCATTGAATTTTTTTAATGCATTAGATAACAAAAGAAAATTAATTTCAACAAATTATTGGGAAGTATTTGCTGCAAGAAAAAAATGGATGGAAGAAAAGAAGATTGCCGATCAGCAGATCCAGTTTGTCCAGCTGAAAAAAGAAAAACTATATTATGGGTTATACAGCCGTTAACAGCAAGCGAGGAAGACCATGACATTAAAAGAAGAAATCATACAAGAAAGCAAACGATTAGGAATTGACAAAATCGGGTTCACCACGGCGGAACCTTTTGATTCATTAAAAGAATCGTTGGAAGAACAAAAAGCAGCTGGCCATACTTCTGGCTTTGAACATCCAAATATCGATGAGCGTCTTTATCCAGAAATGACATTTGATCAGCCGAAATCGATCATTTCCATTGCACTTGCGTATCCTACTAGGATCCATGAAGAAGTGCCTAGGGATGAAAAACGCGGGCAGTTTGCTCGTGCTTCTTGGGGGATCGATTACCATGATATACTCAGAGACCGTTTGAACCGATTGATCGAATTCATCCAAACAAGAGTAGAAAAATGGCAAAAAGAAGAGGAATGGCGTCTAGCTCCGCAAGTAGATACTGGAGAACTGATCGATGTCGCTGTAGCACAGCGAGCTGGTTTAGGATTTATTGGACGAAACGGATTGTTGATCACTGAAGAGTTCGGTTCATTTGTCTATCTTGGTGAGATCGTTACTAATATTGTATTTGAGCCTGATAAACCAGGAGAATTTGGTTGCGGTGATTGTATGCGCTGCGTGACTGCTTGTCCGACAAAAGCATTGCTTGGTGACGGAAGAATGAATGCCCAGCGATGTTTGTCTTATCAAACTCAGACAAAAGGGATGATGCCGGAAGAATATCGTAAAAAAATGCGAAATGTCATTTATGGGTGTGATATCTGCCAGTTAGTCTGCCCTTACAATCAAGGAAAAGATTTTCATTTTCATGAAGAGATGGAACCAAAAGTAGACGAAGTATATCCAAAATTAAAGCCAATGCTTTCGATGTCTAATAAAGACTTCAAACAGCAATTTGGGCATTTAGCTGGTTCATGGCGTGGGAAGAAACCTTTGCAGAGAAACGCATTGATTGCTTTAGCTAATCTAGGTGATCGAACGGCATTGCCTGAGATTTCAGAATGTTTAACAGATGTCCGCCCTGTCATCAGAGGAACAGCAGCTTGGGCTATTGGACGTCTAGGAACAAAAGAACCGGAAAAATGGCTTGATGTATTAGATGAAATATTAGCTAAAGAAACAGAAGAAGTCGTTATAAACGAATTGGAACATGCCCAGAAATTATTGCGGAGAAAGTTAAAATAAAAAAATAGTTAACATTATTCAAAGTTTTTGTCCAGTAATTGTTGTAACAATTACTGGTTTTTTTGTATTTTTTACATTTTTTTAAGAGAATTTGATAAAAATCAAAAATTTTTTTGCTTTTTTTTATGGATTATTGCAGTAAATGTTACAGAATCTACGTTTTTCATTCAAAAATAAAAAAACATAGAAAAACGATTACTTTGCTTATACAACAAGGATTTTATGGTTTTGTATCAAAAAAATATTTGTTTAAATGTTACAAATATTAAATAATTCGTCATTTTGTCATTAAATGTCATGATTCTTTTACCTATGAAATATTTCTAAATGATAAAGTTAATAGCGTCGAAAGAATAAAAAACGGAGAAAAAAAGGAGTTTAATATGAATTCATTTAAGAAAATTGTTTTAGGTACAACTTTTGCTGCTGGTGCTACTGCAATGTTTGTAGGAACTACAAATGCTCACGCTGATGAAGTTTATACAGTAAAATCAGGTGATTCATTATCTAAGATCTCACAAAAATTTGCAGGAGACAACTCAATGATCGATGCAATTGCTGAAAAAAATTCGATCGCAAACATCAACCGCATTTATGTTGGTGAACAATTAACAATCCCAACTTCAAATGATTCTTCAGCAACAACAGAAAACAAAACAACAGAAAATACAGCATCTACAACTGAAACAGCAACGCAAGAACATACATACGTTGCACCTGTTGAAACAGTTGAAGTAGCTCCTGCTGCCCCAGTTGCTGCAACAGCGCCAACTTCAAGCTCTGCAAAAGAATGGATCGCACAAAAAGAATCAGGCGGTTCATACACAGCTACTAACGGACGTTACATCGGCCGTTATCAATTAGATGCTTCATACTTAAACGGCGACTATTCAGCTGCCAATCAAGAACGTGTAGCAGAACAATATGTAACATCTCGTTATGGTTCATGGGATGCTGCTAAAACATTCTGGTTAGCAAACGGCTGGTACTAAGCCGATAAAAGGAAAATGATGAAACCGAGAAACTTGTTTATTCAAGTTCTCGGTTTTTTTGTGTGAAAAATAACTCGTTTGCTTCCCACAGCGCAGCAGTACAAATAAAAACTCGAATAATGTATAATAAAGAAAACGTTTTTTTGTTTAGGGAATGAGGAGGAGCCATGAGTACAAAAGAGAGTCTCGAATTAAACGAAATCACAAGTGGAAATCCACTGTTATCCAGTATTCGATCGATTGTAGAAACGACATTTTACGGTAATAATGTTCATGAAGTTTTTGACAGGAAGACAGCTTATCAACTAGCAAAAGGGAGTCCAGGAACGATCATCACAGATTTAACAATCTCACATGCTGAAGAACTAGATTTACCAGCTGATGTCAGGACACTAGTATTCAATGATGGAAGCATTGTGGGAAGAACAGCAAGTGCTCGGCGGATCTTTGAGGACTTAGACAAGGAACAAAGCAAATACGAGAAAATTTTAAGAGAAGCTGTGTATCAAAGTCGCAAACGCCAGTTTTACCATACAAAAGTAATCGTTGGCCTATCTGAAGAATTTTCTGTGCAAAGTCATTTGCTGATTCCAGAAGGATTTGAGAACAATTTATATTCTTATTTGCTGAATTTTCAGCCAGCGAATTCGAAGATCTTAAAGACTTATCAAAAGTCTGTTTCCTTTGATGAGGGAGATCTTTATATCTTTTGTGATCCCGAGTGGACACATGAAACATTTCCCAATGGACTCATTTTGTTTGATGCTCTCCATAATACAGCGGCTGTGCTAGGATTACGTTACTTTGGAGAATTAAAAAAAGCGACTTTGACGCTTGCTTGGGCATTGGGAAATCGCAATGGTTTTATTGCCTGCCACGGTGGGATGAAACAATATGCTAGTAATGACCAGACCTATACGATGGCTGTATTTGGGTTGTCCGGTTCTGGAAAATCAACGATTACCTTAGCAAAACATACGGAAGGTCACTCTGTTTCGATCTTGCATGACGATGCTTTCGTTATTTCTCGAAAAAATGGTTTTGCTACTGCCTTGGAACCTTCTTACTTTGATAAAACACAAGACTATCCGTCTGATGATCCGGCCATTTCTTCTTTCCTTACTTGTCAGAATGTGGGCGTGACATGTACAAGTAAAGGAGAAAAAGTCCTAGTAACAGGAGATATACGAAACGGAAATGGGCGGACAGTCAAATCACGTTATGCGACACCCGACCGAGTCGATCATCTTAGCGAAAAGATCGATGCTGTTTTTTGGATCATGAAAGATGATTCGCTTCCGCCAATTATCAAGATCAATGACCCGGTTTTAGCAGCGTCTTTTGGTGCAACATTAGCAACAAAACGATCAGACGCGGAAAATATCACTACAAAAAGACAGCTAGATGAGCTAGTCATTGAACCATTTGCTAATCCTTTCCGTGTCTATCCTCTTAGGGAAGACTATCAAGCTTTTCGAGAGTTGTTTTTGAAACAGCAAACAGCCTGCTATGTCCTGAATACTGGATATTTCGATGATAAAAAAATCAAACCTGAAACGACATTGTCAATCGTTGAAAGAATCGTGCAACAAACGGCAGAATTCAAGTCGTTTGGTCCATTTGAAGACATCCACTATTTACCTATACCAGATTTTCCTGTTTCTTTTGAGGATACGTCCTATAAAAATCTGGTGAAACAACGACTTGATATTCGTTTACGATTCATTGAAGCTCAGATAGGAAAAGATCTCTTGCCAGATGAAGCAAAAGAAAGTTTGGAGAATTTGATTCAGAAATTGAACTAAAATAACAGCTTTTTCAAGAAGTAATCCATGCGCAATATCGCTCGGGATCCTTACTTGAAAAAGCTGTTTTTCTATGATGGATTTTTCGTAATATAGGTGGAGATGTCCTTTTGATAATCTTCCGTAGGCCAATGACCAGTATTTAAGAAGTTGGCTAATAGATAGCCGATATAAGGACCTGTGGTCAAGCCAGAAGAGCCTAGACCGCTAGCAGCCAGTAAGCTTGGATCATCTGGCAGTACGCCGAAAAATGGGGAAAAATCTGACGTATAAGCACGGGTACCTACACGGAACTCGTATGGCCAGTTTTTTATCTGATCTGGATCAGTCAAGAACTGTTCTGTACTCTTAGTCAATCCCTTATAAGCTTCGCTAGTAGGAGCCAAATCCCAGCCTTGATCGTTTTCATGGGTAGCACCTAAAAGGATCTTTCCATCCATGAAAGGAATGAAATCAGCTTCTCCGTCAAGCATAGCAACAGGCCAGTCTTGACTCATCTTATAAGATGTCTGAAATGCTAAGAGCTGCCCTTTTTGCGGACGTATATCTGCAGCATAGCCTAATTCTTGTAATAAAGGCTTAAGTGCCGGGCCAGGTGTCAAAATTACACGATCAGCTGTGTATTCTCCAAACGGTCCCTTGATGAGCCAAGAATCGCTCTTCTTATGCAAAGTGACTTTTGCCTGGATCTGCTCCATTTGTTTTTGTGCTAAACGCTGACCAAGATGTTCTAAATATGCTTTTCCATCCAGACGACCACCACCACTGATACGCAGTGAAACTGCTGGTTTCAATAACGGAAGTGCTTGAGATGTTTGTTCAGGTGAAAGCCATTCGATGTTTCCAATTTCTGGCGCTTCTTCTTTTCGTTTCTCGGCAAGAACAGCCAATTCAGCTAAATCTTTTTCAGGTCGAAGCAAAAGTGTCCCTGATTGTGCGTAAATCGTTTGATCAAGTTGGAAATCTTTTATAAGTTTAGGGAAAAAAGCAGCGCCGTCTTTAGCCAGACGATACCATTGTTTGTTTCTGCGTTTCGACAACCAAGGGGAGATAATCCCAGCGCTAGCTTTAGTTGCCTGTCCTGTCCCTTCATCAAATAAAGCAACATTGAATTTTGATGTATCTAAGTAACTGGCTAGGGTCATACCAATGATCCCGCCACCGATAATGGCAATTTTTTCCATAAAAAAGCCTCCTTTTACAAACAACCATTTTCACACAAAAAAACGGCAGATGCAACACCTGCCGTATATGGAATCTACGCTTTTTTAGCAAAGAACAGATAATAGGCGAATCGAGCAAAGCTTACGAGAAGCAACAGCAACAAGACGCCTAATGCTGCTTTTGATCCTAATGTAGTAGACACTTCATAGTTATGGGAAGTATGATGCTGGACGTAATTGATAATGACCGCTACTAATGAAGTAGCCACAGCGCCAGAAAACTGCTGCAAGGTATTGAACATTGCGTTCCCGTCTCCTTGTAGTTTTTCATTCAGTGCATTCATTCCGGTGGTCATCATATTGCTGTAAGATAATCCGATACCGATCATATAAAACACATGACAAGCAATCAATACACCCACTGAAGCGTGTCCTATGAGTAGGAATAATGCTAGCCAACCAATCAAAGAAAGAATCAGCCCAGCAAAAATTGGCTTCTTCGGACCATATTGATCCAGCATTTTCCCGGAAAAAGGAGAAAGCAAAGCACCAACCGCTGCGCCGGGAAGCATCGCTAATCCAGCGACAAAAGGACTACTTCCTTGAACGATCTGAAGGAAATTCGGCAAGACAAAAGATACACCAAGTAATAAAAACTGATAAACTAAGAAGCCAATCAAAAACAAGCGGAATGTTTTATTTGAAAGAATAGACAGTCGGATCAGCGGATGCTCCACTTTTTTACTTCGATAGTAAAAAAGGAACCAGCCAATACCGCCGATGATTAAAGCAATCCAGCTGGAAACTGTTCCCAACGTACTCAAAAATGTTAGACTTCCACTAAACAAAAGACAAATTCCTAAAACGCTTATCCAATCCAAATAACCACTTTTTTGTACTGCCATCTCGGGAATAGCAAACCAGCCGATAATCAAAGAAAGAATCAAAACGGGCACAAGAAACAGGAAGATATGATTCCATGTAAAATGTGAAGTCATAATGCCTCCATAAGTGGGACCAATTGCTGGAGCAATGGCCGTTGTCAAAGTACCGACACCCATCATCGCGCCTCGTCGATTGAGGGGGGCAAATGTCAAGATAATATGGAACATCAACGGAAGAGCGATACCTGTCGCTGCACCTTGGAGCAATCGACCAAACAATAGGACCATGAAGGTAGGAGAGAAGAAATCGATCATTATACCTGCCAAGAAAAGCAGATTTGAAGCTAAAAAGAGTTTTTTGAGACTAAAATTGCGATTCAAATAAGTAGACAGCGGAACAATGATCGAAATCATCAAAAGATAAATCGTTGTTACCCATTGGACTTGTGCAGTCGTTAAATCAAACTGTCTGATAAGAGTTGGGAAAGTTACATTCATGGCCGTCTCGATCAATACGCCCGCAAAAGACATCATCCCTGTTGCAATTACTGCAGGTACTAAAAGCAGCTGTTTTTGTTTTGTCATTTACATCACCTCTAAAAAATTTCGTAAAAAAAGAGAGTGATTTCTATTATAAAAATAGAAACCGCCTCTCTCTCGACACGCCGAAACGTGTTATCTGTACGATTTATTTACTTCACTTATTCTAGCACAAACTGAAAAATAGTGTCAACACGATTAGCCAAGTCACTCAAAAAGAGGTATGATAATAAATAACTAAATGGAATTTCGCGGAGGAAGAAAAATGGAAAAAATTGAATGGCGTAAAGACAAGAGCTATAGTATGAAAAAAAGCCCGCAAATACTAGAGGTTCCTAAAAAACCATTCTTTAGCATCAGAGGGATCGGCGACCCGAATCAGGAAGACTTTAAACGAAGAGTAGCCTGTCTATATGCAGTCAGCTATGCAATACGCATGTCGCCTAAAAAAAATTGGCTGATTCCTGATTATCAGATGTATACTGTCTATCCACTGGAAGGACAATGGGGACTGCAAGAAAAGTATTTGCATGAACCAGTGATGAAAAAAGAACATTTTTCTTATCAATTGATGATCCGACAGCCTGACTTTGTTACAGAAGCGATAGCACAAGAAGCCATTCAGCGTTCTAGCAAACTTCCGGAAGACTTGAAAGAACAAGTAGTATTCAAAAAGATGGAAGAAGGTCTTTGTGCCCAAATCTTACACGTCGGGCCCTATGACGAAGAACCAGCAACGTTTGAGAAATTAGAAGCATTCATCGCAAAAGAAGGCTATGAAAGAGCTTCTAAAGAACACAAAGAGATTTACATCAGCGATCCAAGAAAATCAGCACCTGAAAAAATGAAGACGATTTTGCGTGTTAAAATAGAAAAAGGTTAGCAACCTGAATGAAAACAAAAAATAAAAGTAAAAAATACCAAAATATGAAGAAATATTACTTATCTTTTGCTATAATCAACATTGAGAGGTGTCTAATATGAAAAAGAAACAGCGACAAGCACTGATCCGCCAGATCATTACAGAACAACCTATTGGGACACAGGAAGAGCTGCTTGCGCGGCTGCATGAAGCAGGCGCCGATGTGACTCAAGCAACGATTTCTCGAGACATTCGAGAAATGAAGTTAGTAAAAAGTCAAAATGAAAACAAAATAGTACGCTATACATTATTTAACCAGCCATCTGTTTCTTTAAATGAAGAACGTTTGCGTACAGCAATTAGACGCGAGGTTTTGCGTATCCAGTCTGTTCAGTTCATGGTCATCGTATTGACTGAACGAAATGGTGCCGATGTGGTAACGAATTGGCTAGATGAAGTGGCTTACCCTGAAGTTGTCGGAACGATGGCCGGTGTAGATACATTCATTATTATTTGCCGCTCAGAAGAAGAAGCACAGCGATTTGCAGAAAAGCTGGAAAAAATGAGGGAATAAATGAGGAGGACTTTTATATGAAAGATATGAAAGCGCTGCAAAATGGATCGGATATTCGAGGAATCGCATTACCAGTTGAAGGATATGAAGTAAACTTGACGACAGACATGGTAAAAAAGATCGGCTGGGGACTAGCAAACTGGATAAAGAAAAAGAAGAAATCAACCGATCCAAATAAAAAATGGACGATTGGGATTGGTCATGACAGTAGGATAAGCGGACCAGCACTGAAAGAGGCGTTGATCCAAAGTCTGAAAGAACAAGGGATACATGTCATCGATTTCGAATTAGCTACTACGCCTGCTATGTTTATGTCCACTCAATTTGAACAGTTCTCGTGCGATGCTGCGGTTATGCTGACTGCTAGCCATCTTCCCTATTATTATAATGGAATAAAATTCTTTACCTCAGAAGGAGGAGCAGAAAAAGAAGATATTGCTTTTATCCTATCACAGCAGCAAAAAATAAAAAGCGAACAAACTGGAAGCGTAGAAAAAGCAGACCTTTTGACACCTTATGCGCAAGATTTAGTCACAAAAATTAAAAAGGGGATTGGAACACTAGAAAGCAAACCACTAAATGGTTGGAAAATCATTGTTGATGCCGGAAATGGTGCTGGTGGATTCTTTGCTGAAAAAGTATTGAATAGCTTAGGTGCGGATTCAACAGGTTCCCAATTTTTGGAACCAGATGGCCGATTTCCTAATCATATCCCAAATCCTGATAATAAAGAAGCGATGGAAAGTATCAAGCAGGCTGTTTTAGCAAATGAAGCAGATCTTGGGATCATTTTCGATACAGATGTGGATCGTTCTGCAGTTGTCAGTGCTTCTGGAACAGTGATCAATCGAAATAATTTGATCGCAGTATTAAGTACAATCGTATTAAAAGAGCATCCAGGAACAAGAATCGTGACGAATTCCCCTACTTCTTCTCATCTACAAAGATTCATTGAAGAAAAAGGAGGCATCCAAGTTCGTTATATTTCCGGCTATCGAAATGTAATCAATAAAGCATTAGAACTTAACCGTCTTGGGAAAGATACACAGCTAGCCATCGAAACAAGCGGACACGCTGCATTCAAGGAAAATTATTTTCTGGATGATGGTGCATATGTCATCGCAAAGATCCTGATGCTTTTGCCAGAATTAAAAAGAAAAGGTATCACATTAGATGAACAAATCAAAGAGTTGAAACAGCCCGTAGAAGTACAAGAAATCCGACTAAAATTGTTCAGCGATGAACCACGCGAACAAGGAAACAAGATATTAGAAGAAATGAAGCGACTGTTGGAAGAAGAAAAAGGGATGAACTTCGACCCGGAAAATGAAGAAGGTATTCGGTATGATCTAGAAGAGCCATACGGAAACGGCTGGTTTTTGATCCGTTTAAGCTTACATGAGCCGTTACTAGTATTACAGATAGAAAATGATGAATTCGGAAAGAACAAGTTGGCGTTAGTAAAATTAGCAAAATTATTCGGACATTTTTCTGATCTTGAATCATTAACAGCAGAATAAACCAGTCTTTTTGAAAGGCTAGTTGCTTGGACGGCAAAAAAAGTGGTATGGTTAAATCGAATGCTGGTAGGGAGACCAGCAAAAGGAGGAAAAAATGGTAACGAATATGGTTATTTTTTTAACAGTATTGGTTTATGGGGTCAACTTTCTGGTATATATGTATCTTAAAATCAATCATATAAAAGATTATGTAGAAAAGATTGCTATTTATTTTGGAACAAATATGACGCTGTTGTTCACGAGTAGTATTTTTTTGTTTTTTGGAAAAATAGTAGAAGACGGCATTCTGGTATTCGAATAAGCAGAATTTTTGTAGAAAGCGCCTTACTTGTCATACACTATAATTATAGCCAAGTAGCAAATGGTCAATCGAAAGGAGCAGTACAATGAAAAAAGCATACGAAACAGCAATGATCAACCATGGCGGGCGCAATGGAGAAGTCGAGGCACCAAATGGCTCGATGCATATGAAAATCACTCCTCCAGGAATCCATGCAGAAGGAACAAATCCAGAACAATTATTTGCAGCAGGTTATGCTTCTTGTTTCAATGGGGCGGTACAACATATGATCAAAGAAGCAGGAATGACAGCAGAGTCCACAGTAAAAGCACGTGTCTCTCTTTATAATTTAGATGATGGCGGCTATCAGATCGGTGTAGTGTTAGAAGTGCATATCGATGGCATCAGCGAAGAAGAAGCCCAAAAAATTGCAGAAGATGCGCATGAATTCTGCCCTTACTCCAAAGCAACTAGAGGAAATATCGATGTAGAAGTAACGATTGTTTAGAAGAATAAAGGAAATCGAACCAGACTAAAAACGTGAAAGGACCGCTTTTTGTCTGGTTTTTTTTGACAAATAAAGCAGATGATTTGGAAAATAGACGATTATCGGTTATCATATTTTTGTACCAATCGGTAGGTAAAAAAGAAGCGAGGGAAAAATGATGGAAAAATATCAAAATATTGTGATCGGTTTTGGAAAGGGCGGTAAGACTTTAGCAAAGGCGTTAGCTTCAAAAGGCGAATCGGTTTTAGTCGTTGAAAAGTCAACACGTATGTATGGCGGAACATGTATCAACATCGGCTGTATTCCTTCTAAATCATTGATTTTCAATGGAGAAAGAGGAATCGACTTTACAGAGGCTGTTGCTCGGAAAGAAAAATTGACGGGCATGCTTCGAGCCAAAAATTATCATATGATCAGCGATGAGGCAACTGGGACAGTGATGGACGGTACAGCACGTTTTCTTTCTAACCATCAAATCGAAGTGACGAATAATGGTGAAAAAGTGATTGTTGAAGGCGAACGGATTTTCATCAATACTGGTTCTGAACCAATCATTTTACCAATCAAAGGATTGAATACAAGTCGCTACTTGATTGATTCTACGCAAGCGATGGATCAGGAACAATTACCGGAAAAATTAGTGATCATCGGGGCTGGATATATTGGCTTGGAATTTGCATCAATGTTCAATGAATACGGATCTAAAGTTGTCGTTCTTGATGCCCATCCTGAATTTCTTCCTCGTGAAGATGAAGATATCGCGCAAATGATTTTAGAAGACATGACAAATGCGGGAATCGAATTCCATCTAGGTGTATCTGTAGATCAAGTAGCAGACCAAGAATCAACAGCTGCCGTCACCTTTACAGAAGATGGCCAAGAAGTAACAATCCAAGCGTCAAAAGTTTTGGCTGCAACTGGAAGAAAACCAAGTACAGCATCACTTGGATTAGAAAATACAGATGTTAAACTAACAGATCGCGGAGCAATCGCTGTGGATGAATACCTTCGTACAGATGCAGACAACATTTGGGCGATTGGAGACGTCAAAGGCGGATTGCAGTTCACTTATATTTCTCTAGATGATTATCGAATTATCATGGATCAGTTGAAAGGCGAGAATACACGAACAACGAATAACCGGAAAGCTGTGCCTTACAGTGTATTTATCACTCCAACTTTATCCAATGTAGGATTAACAGAAAAACAAGCCAAAGCACAAGGCGTCAATTACAAATTATTCAAGTATATGACAAGCGGTGTTCCTAAAGCACAAGTATTAGAAGATCCTAAAGGGGTATTCAAAGTTTTAGTCGACCCTGAAACTGACTTGATTCTAGGGGCAAGTATCTATGCGGAAGATTCTCATGAAGTCATCAACTTGATTTCGCTAGCTATGAATGGAAAACTTCCTTATACGTTATTGAGAGATCAAATCTATTCTCATCCAACAATGAGTGAAGCTCTAAATGATGTATTAAAATAAATAACGAATGGAGAATTTATCATGTTCAACAACAAAAATACAGCAGTAGTTCTAACTGACCCGCAAGTCGAGTTCTTGAAACCAGCAGGCGGTGGCTTTGGTTTGACAAAAGATATCTTAGAAAAATACAATACGATCGAAAATATGATCGAAATGGTGAAACAAGCAAAAGAAAAAGGATACAAACTCTTTATTTCTCCTCATTATTTTTATCCACATGACCATAAATGGCAATTTGGCGGTGCAGGAGAACATATGATGCTTGAGCAGCAGATGTTTGCTAGAAAAAGTCAATATGAACCAGTCGAAGAAGGTTCAGGAGCCGATTTTATCGAAGAATTGAAACCATATTTGGATGAAAATACGATCATCAGCTCTCCTCATAAAATCTTTGGACCAGAAAGCAATGATTTGGCGCTTCAATTGAGAAAAAATGGAATCGACACAGTAATTCTCGGTGGAATGAACGGAAACTTGTGTAGCGATTCCCATATGCGTGAATTGGTAGAGAGTGGATTCAATGTTGTTGTAGCGACAGATGCAATTGGTGCTCCTGGCCAAGAAGCAATGGATGCAGCGTTGACGAACTTTGGCTTTATTGCAGATCAAGTGATGACAACAGAGGAAGTATTAGAGCAACTATCATAAGATAGGAACTGCTTTTGTCCTCGCAGTTCTTGAATCAATGAACATCTAGCTATATGAGAACACATGAGAACAGTTTTATAGTGAGGGCTGCGTCAGATAATTTGGCACAGTCTTTTTTAAACGATTAAGAAGAAAAAATGATGAATTTATTGTATAATATAGGACTATGAGAAATGAAAAAGGAGAATATCATTGAAAACAAAGGAAAAGATCTTGGAAGCGACCAAAGATCTTATTTATAAAAAAGGCTATCATGAAACGTCAATCCGAGATATTCTAGCAGCTTCTGATACAGGAAAAGGTCAATTTTATTATTACTTTTCTTCAAAAAAAGAAGTTTGTCTAGCGGTGATCCATGCGCATATGGACGTGTGGCAGACAGAATTGTTCGAAGACATCTTAAATGCTGGAAAACAGCCAGAAGAAGCATTAGAAGAAATGTTGGACTGGATTTTTGCTGATCATGAGACACAGATCACTTATCATGGCTGTCCTGTAGGTAATTTGATTATTGAGTTGAGTACAGTGGATGAAGAATACCGTCTGTTGCTACTAGAATTAGTCAATCAATGGGTCAAGTATACGAAACAAAATATCCTGGCACTTTCTGAAGAAAAACTGTCCGATGAAGAAGCAGACCGTCAAGCCAAAGCGTTGATTGCTGAAATCCAGGGAAGTATCTTATTGTTGAAAGTCACACAGGATCTATCACTACTTAGACAAAATTTTCAATTGATCAAAGAAAGATTGTTAACTTCGCAAAAGGTTCTTTAATAATTAGAGGTTGTGACAGAAGTGGTCAGCTTCAAGAAATAAGAAGGAATTTACGAAAATTGCTTCTCAAATTTTTGTGAAATTTCGGCTTATTTTTCGAAGAAGCTACTTCTGGAACACCGTGTATTAGAGGTTGTGAAATCAGCGCTTTGACCTGAGTATTAGAGAAACAAACGGCAAAATAGTTCCTCATATTTTGCCGTTTTTTGAGCTAATACCGAAGGTTAGCTGATTGAACACCGTTTAGTGGAGAGGTTGTGAAAAAGCTGCCCTGCATCAAGTAATAAGAACAGCCAAATAAAAATAGCTGCTCATGTTTTTCGTTTGGTTGGGCTTATTACCGCAGATACAAGCTTTGGAACACCGTTTAAGGAAGAGGTTGTGAAAAAGTCGCTTAGTTTCGAGTATTAAGAAAAATTTTGTGAAAATGGCTTTCTACATTTTTGCATAAATTTGGCTTAATACCGAGAAACTGGCTTTGGAACACCGTTTACCCAGAGGTCGTAAGCCTGCCGTTTCACTTCGGGTCACAAGGAACAATTTCAAAAAACAGCTTCTCATGTTTGTTGAATATTGTGACTTGTGACCGAGGAGTTGGCAGGAGAATACCATTCACTGGAGAGTTTGTCACTTGTCACAACTTTTTTAGTTCTACACAAATTGAAAGCGTTTTGTTGGTGCGAACTTCTTGTTGCAGTGTATGATAGAAAAAAAGATTGGGAGGGATTAGGATGTGTGGTCGTTATTTTTTTGATCTAGAGTCAGAGCTCCTTCAGAATTATTATCGAGAAGCCCAGAAGAAACAACCGGAGCAGGCAGCAGAATTAGCAGCTGGAGAAGTTTTTCCTTCAAATCTTGTTGTTACGTTAAGAAAAGAGGAAGAAAACATCCTCACTCCGGAAATCATGAAGTGGGGATTTACCGGATTTAAAAAAGGACAATTGATAATCAATGCCCGTGCAGAGACAGTAGAAGAAAAAAAGACCTTTCATCAACCATTTTTGCAAAATCGTTGTGTTTTCCCAATGAGTGGCTTTTATGAGTGGAATGAAGAAAAAGACAAATTTATGTTTTCAAATAAGGAAAAAATAGTGTATATTGGCGGTTTTTATCGTAGCCATCAGGATGAAAAAATGGCAGAATCAATCATAATGACTACTGAACCTAACCGCACAGTCGCACCAATCCATGACCGAATGCCGCTTGTCTTGACTGAAGAACAAATCGAACCTTGGGTAACAGATATTTCTTTTGCGCGAAAAATCATTACTCAGCAGATGCCTGAATTAGTAATGGAGAAGGTATAACATAATCGATTTTTCAAAGAAAGAGCGGCAAAAAACGAAAAAGACTTCAGCACAGATCCCAAAAACAAAGAGAACAGAAGAAATGCTCATAAGCTGCATATACTGCATCTATAGGGTCACAGTCGACCTTTCTAATGTATAGCTTCTATTTGTTTTTTACTCGTGCTGCGAGTCTTTTTTATTTATACCTAACGAGGTTTATCATTATGACTCTTTGAATTCTTGGAATCTAAAATTCAAAGTTAACGACTGGTTGGCAGTTGTATATTCTCTGAATTTATAGATAAGAGGTTGCCATTTATCCACATTGATATGAGTTGGATCATGTAAAATCCCTTCTTCTACAAAAATAGCTACGATCTCACGTTCTACAATAGCAAAGTCTTGTCTAGTTGAAATTCGTTGAACCAATGTTTCTATTTGAAGCGGGCATTCTTTGATCCGAACAGTTGAAACTTCTTCACCTGCTAGTTTCGTGAACTTTCCCAATTGAAATTTGTCAGAGCAAAAGGAATAGCCAGCTTTTTGTTTATAATCGGGCATGATAGGATGGCCTGTCGTCTTTGCGATTTTCTCCCAAAGCGTTTTATCTGCAAAATTGAAGGTAGCGGGGGGGTTAGCTATAGTATTTGGGTAGCTTTTGGATCCATAGGTTCAATGTTTCTTGGATTATTTTTTTAGTTAAAGAAAAAATGAACTGGCTACAATTTATTTCTATTTATATCCAATAAGATATACTTTAAACAAAACAATTTTCTAGATAGTTTACAAAGGGGAATTTTGCGTTACTTAGTGTTATATAGTATACTTTTATTAAGGGAGTGATGATAATGCTTGTTACAAAATCTAGATTACAAGGAAGTTCTGTAGTGGTAACTTTACCTTCTGATAACGGAAAGAAACCTTCAGAAAACCAAGAATATATCGTTGTGTATTCTGATGATGGAACAATTACGTTAGTTCCAAAAATTGAAGATCCATTTAGTGGTGGGGAAGAGGCCGAGTATTATGAGAAAGACGAATGGGAAGATTTAACTCCTGAAGGGAGAGAAATTTTATAGTGTCAGAAGAAAGAATTTATATTCCTAAAAAAGGTGATATTGTATGGATTGATTTTGATCCCTCCGTAGGAAAAGAAATTCAAAAAAGACGACCAGGACTAGTCGTCTCTCGTTATGAATTTAACCGTAAAACAATGTTTTCGGTCATATGTCCAATTACTTCCACTATAAAGAATTTACCGACACGTTACTCATTACCTGAAGAGCTAGATATAAAAGGACAAGTAATTATTTCACAATTAAAATCTCTTGATTTTAAGGAACGAAAACTCAAAAAAATAGAAAACTTACCATTGCAAGACATGGCTAAAATTGATCAGATTATACAGTATATGTTTTAAGCATTGTAAGTAAACTCTATAATATTTTTATATGCTAAACATAACGAAATTAAAAAAAGGCCAAGTAAATGTCGTTCATTCTACTAGTGTGGTCGATGGCATTAATTTCCGTATCTTAAACTAAAGAATATATAGCATTTTAAACGAATGATTGAGGTGATTTCCTCAAGTCATTCGTTTTTTTGTGTCACAAAACTTGTTTTTTCACGACATATCTTAACGTATACGAAAAGTCGCGACAATACTTTAACAGAAAGAAGAAAAAGAACAACTGACAGTTTTAGTCCTAAAAAATCTAAACTCTTTAGATATGAGTAATGTCATTTTAAACTATATCGATGCTTAAAAACGTAAAATTTGGGATCAAGATCTGTCTAGGAAAGAATTTCTATAGTTTAACTGAATAACACAAAAAGGCATATCATGCGACAAGAAAAACAATGAAAAGAGAAATTTGCCATCACTGGAACATCCGTACAGAAATTAGCATAGATTCTGAAAAATCTACCGCTAGTTTCTATTTAGTTGTTCTAACGACACCAATACTTGTAATGCTCGAAAATGTGCAATTGGGTCAGATAGTGAACCAAAGTAGAATCTCAAAGCGACAATTATGAATGTAAAAGTACCTTTTATGATTAGTTTATTCTCTAATTGATTACATCCCGTATAATTAATAAAATTACTTTGCCGATTACACGATCTTATGTCAGTAGAGCTTTTAGGTACACTATCAATACAGTTCATTCCAGTATAATGTAAGGTTTTTTTATTTGGAGTCACTTTTTGTCAATATTATTATTTACAATACCTTCTATAATAAAAGTTATTTAAGGAAGTGTCTATGAATGAGTAAAAATTCTAAAGGATTCCTAACCATCTTATTAGCTTTTATAGGGTATATGTTGGTTGGGCTGCTAAAATCATACAGTAATGAGTTGCTGAATTTTTCAACATTTATTAATGATACATTAGTTCCAAGTTTGTTTTTCATTGTATTTTTTGCTGTTGGTTATTTTATAATAAAGATATAATGACTAATTTAGCTCAACTATTCCAGCGTCAGCTGAAGATATTGCAATTCCCGATTCCTTAATCATTTATCTGGATGAGACAGAAATTGAAGTTGCAACAGATGTGCATGTAGTTGAGGATAAAAATGATAGTTTAAAAATTAATAGTTCAGATACTTTACTAAGAGTAAGTCCTATCTTTTCAGCTGTTATTTAGATGCAAGTAGCAACTAAGTTAGGTGGTACTCCTGCAATGGATAGGTATTGGTGTGTTCGATATATAAGTGGTCGAAGTATCAAGGTTATGTATACTGGATGGGAGATAGAAGAGTTAAAAATTGGAGGTCACCGCCACAAATGGAATTTAGATTTAGAGGTACCTTAGATTTGGTATAGTTATTAAACACAAGATGGCCTGGTTTGTAGGGAAAGTCGAAGAGTATTTTTCCACTTCTGCGCCCCTTTAATTTTTCTAGTAATGCCGTGAATTTGTGATTAATTGGAAATATGAAGAAAGGAGAGTCTATGAAAACAACACTAGTTCTATTCTATAAAAAGCATCCTTATTTTACACTTCTGATAAATATATTGTTGGCTAGTGTTATCGGGATTTCTGTTGAATATCTAATAAATAAAGATTTCATAGGTTCTGGTTTTTATACGGCTTTATTTCTTGGACTTCTTGAAGCATTTTCCATTTATAAAAAATCAAAAAAATAAAATAGATTGCCGTAAGAGATCTTTTTCATTTCATTTTTTTCTGAAAACCCGTTGTTTTTGTCAGTGAAGCAGCGGGTTTTTAGATTTATTGTCTTTAGACCTAATTGAGCGCGCCGAGCGAGTGAAATACAAAACCACTTGCTATGCGGGTGGAGCAATAAAGGGAAATAGTTTAGCCCGTACAAAGTAGATGTGTAAATACCACATTGTATTCACACCAAAGTATAGAAGAAAAATAATTTATAATCAATATCGAGCCAATATTCAGGAGATCATCAAGAGATTGTGCAAATCTAAAATATAAATTTGGGTATCGACACTTTTGGGTGGAAGGATACTATGTGACAAAAGTAGGACAAAATGAAGCGACCATCAAAAAGTACATTCAAGAACAAGAAAAACATGATAGTGCGTTAGATAAGCTGAGTGTACGAGAGTAAGACGATCCTTTTAAGGGCTAAGGAGTAGTACATAAACCTTTTAAGAGGTGGGCAAAACTGGCAAAGGCAATATGGCTTGAACATAAAATATGAAAGCCAGCGTCTTTAGGCGCTGGCCGGTGATTTGAGCTTATAGCTCTAGAGAAAACCACCCTTTTGAAGGGTGGTTATGATTAATGACTTTAGTCAGTTTTGCTCACAAAGCGTGTGGAACAAAAAACGGGTGTTTCTACGGGTAGATATTTATTTCTTGAATGGAGGTGTCCCATACATTTTTGGTGTTACTGGTTCTAATTTTGGTGCAGCGCCTTCGATCTTAGGTTCTTTCAACCATTGATATTCGCCTTCGCCATCCAGTGCTTTGCCACTAGCCCAAGAACCTTCACTACTTTGGTCTCCCTCTGAGAAGTTATAGAAGTCATAAGCAATGTCTTTTCGTTCTTTGTCACGCGGGAAAGTACTTGGGACTAAGATTGAACCTTCTTTTTCTTCTAATTCTTTCACTGCACATTCCCATAGATTTTGATGATAGCTATCTCTTGCAAGGAGAACAGACAGCATATCTTTTACGCCACGATCATCGATCATTTCGTAAATACGTGCTACTTGAAGTCTTCCTTGTGATTCGGCATTTAAATTAGCTCTAAAGTCTGCTAACAAGTTGCCACTCGCAATGATATAGGCACCGCTCCATGGATTGCCCACGCTGTCAGCAGGACGAGGTCCTAAGCCAGCTACGATCGCGTGCTGTGGATTCATTCCAGAGATAATGGCACCGATTGTTGGATCTTTTTGCATCGCTGCTTCTTGATCTTCAACAGGCGCACCCTCTAATAAACGAGCAACCATTGTCGCCAACATTTCCACGTGGCCGATTTCTTCTGTTGCAATGTCCATCAGCATATCTTTATATTTTTCTTCTCCTCGGCAGCTCCAGCCTTGGAACAGGTACTGCATAGCTACACTCATCTCGCCATATTGGCCGCCGATCAGCTCCTGCAGATATTTCGCGATTAATGGATTCGGACGATCTGGTTTTGCTTCAAACTGCAATTCTTTCTGGTGTCTAAACATCAAAATTCCTCCTAATCTATTTTTAATACATTCTCATTCTGCTACGAAAGATTAAAAAATTCAAAGAAAACGCTCGCGAATTATATAAAGTATTGGTATCATTAATAATTTTTTTAGAATCATACCTTATAAATTGTTATTTTCAGAACAAAATGATATCGTTATATTAAAACCGACATCGGTTACATTAAAATTTGGAGGTAAAATATGAAAAAATTATTGTTTACAGGGTTGCTGGCAAGTTCAGCATTGTTTTTATTAGGAGGATGCGGATCAAGTAATGCAAGCGATGCCAGTTCAAGTGCAGCAAATTCTTCTGAAAAAACAAGTGATGGAAGAAAAAATATTGATTTCTGGTCCTTTTGGGGATCCGGTGCACGAAAAGAAGCTATCGAAGAAATCATTGAGGATTTCAATCAATCACAAAACGAGATCCATGTAAATTATAAGTATCAGCCATGGGGTGACATCTGGACTAAATCTTTATCTGCAATAACAGCTGGAAATGCACCCGATGTTATTGTACAGGACATAAATTCCGTTGCCCAAAGAGCAGAAGCACAGCAAGCAACTAATCTCTCCAAATATGTAGAAAAAGACACTTCTAAGGATTTTTATCCGCAGCTTTGGGATACAGTAGAATATGAAGGTGATCCTTATGCGATCCCATTCAATACAGATACACAAGTCATTTTTTATAATAAAAAGTTATTTAAAGAAGCTGGAATCAATGAACAAGATCTACCGACAACTTGGGATGAATTAGAAGAAACAGCACGTAAACTAGATAAAAAAGAAGGAAAAGAATTTACACGCATCGGTTTTTATCCATTATGGAATTTAGGGGCTGATGTATGGGCGCTAAACGCAGATAACGGGACTAGTTGGTTTGACAAAGATGAAAAAGTCAAGATTGATACTAAAAATAAAGTGGAAGCCTTGGAGTGGATCCAAGACTGGCAAGATTATTATGGGAAAAATACGATCAATAAATTAGAAGCCGAATTTGGGTCTGGTGTATCTGATCCATTTATTTCCGGATTAGTAGCCATGCGTGCCCAAAATATCAATTATTACTCTAGTTTGATGGAAAATGCACCGGATGATTTTGATTTTGGCGTGATGCAGCTCCCAGAAAAAGAAGAAGGTTCAGGCCATTGGTCGTGGGGTGGCGGATTCGTCTTGGAAGTACCATACGGAGCAAAAGATCCTGAGGCCTCTTATGAATTCATCAAATATCTTTCTTCTCCAGAAGTACAAGAAAAATTCGGCGAAAAAAGTTTTGATATCATGGCGAGCAAGACAGCCAATGAGAATTTAGTGAATAATGACAACCTAACGGATAAAGGAAAAATGATCTATCAAATGGCGGACGAAAACTTTAAAAATACGGTGATCACACCAGTTCCTTTAGATGCTCCGGATTACACGACATTAGTGAATGAACAGATTGACCAGATTCTTTTAGGAACAAAATCACCAAAAGAAGGATTGGCAGATGCACAAAAAGCAGTAGAAAACTTAGTCAAGCAAAATCAATAATCCATTTTTGACTGTCTAGGTACAGAGGAGGCAAGAAAATTTGAAGCGTTTATCTATCCGAAAGAAAAAAGAAGCAAGATGGGCCTATTTATTTATCTCGCCTTTTATTATCGGGTTCTTGGTATTTATGCTAGGGCCTATGCTTTTTTCAGTTATTGGTAGTTTCACCGATTATAATTTGACATCCAAGATGAATTTCATTGGTCTAGCAAATTTCAAAAGAATGTTCGTTCACGATGATTTATTTTGGAAATCGTTATACAACACCGTTTATTTCGTCATCTTCAATGTACCGCTGACGACGATTTTCAGTGTGTTTTTAGCCACAGTACTCAATCAAAAAATCAAAGGAATCAGTGTATTCCGTACAGCTTTCTATTTACCGGCAGTCTTATCAGGAGTAGCAGTCTACATCTTATGGATGCAGCTGCTTTCTCCATCTGCAGGATTGATCAACACATTTCTGGGCTGGTTCCATATCCCTGGACCAGCTTGGCTGTTTGATCCACAATGGACGAAACCTGCGTTGATTTTGATGAAAATATGGAGTTCTGGAGGAGCAATGCTACTTTACTTAGCTACATTACAAAATGTTCCTAGATCTTTATATGAATCAGCAGAAATCGATGGAGCAGGCGTTTGGGGAAAGTTCAAAAGTATTACTTTGCCATTAATCACTCCTATTATTTTTTACGATGTGATCACCTCTACGATCGGTTCTTTCCAAATTTTTCAAGAAGCTTATGTCATGACGAAAAATGGAACAGGCGGACCTGCAAATTCTTTGCTTTTTTATAATCTGCATATGTGGAACAAGGCGTTCGTAGCTTTTGATATGGGTTATGCGATGGCTATGTCAATGATCCTGTTTCTGATCGTGTTGGTTCTGACGTTTGTCAATTTGAAGATTGCACCTAAGTGGGTCTATTATTCTGGAGGTGACGGCAAATGATGGATTATTTCAAAAAGACCAGTGTGAATCGGCAAACAAAAAAAATACTAAGTTATGTCCTCATGACAGTAATAGGAATCATTTTGATCATTCCATTGCTTTGGATGGTGTTTACTTCATTGAAACCAATGGAAGAAATCGTTCGTTATCCTCCGACCTTTTTCCCAGAAAAAATCGTATGGGAAAACTATCTGGATACGATTGCCGCCTTTCCTTTTTGGCGCTATGCAAGAAATACATTATTCATCACTGTGCTAGTAGTGATCGGTAATGTCCTTTCAAATTCTTTTATTGCTTATGGATTTGCGAAGCTTGATTTTCCTGGGAAAAAGCTGATGTTTGCTTTGGTTCTTTCTACGATGATGATCCCGGGGTTTGTAACGATGATCCCTCAATATGTATTATTCTCCAAGATCGGCTGGGTAGGTACTTATTTGCCCCTGATCGTTCCATCGTTCTTCGGCAATGCGTTCAATATATTTCTGATGCGTCAATTTTACTTATCGATCAATAATGAATTGATCGAAGCTGCTGAAATCGACGGAGCGAATCATTTGTACATTTGGAGTCATTTGATGCTTCCATTGACGAAACCTGCCTTGATTACCATTGCGATCAATTCCTTCAACGCAGCTTGGAATGATTTCTTAGGTCCTCTGTTATATATCCAAGATCAAGAAAAATACACGTTACAGATTGGCTTGCAAGTTTTTCAGAACCAAGCAACGACACAATGGAATTATCTGATGGCAGGAGCAACACTTGTCTTGATCCCGACGATTTTGCTGTTCTTTTTTGCACAACGTTATTTCATTGAAGGGATGGATTTGACAGGAGGTTCAAAAGGATGATGAATCGATCGATTGGTAAAAAAGCCAATGATTATTTCTTAGAAATCATTGAATGGATTCCACGTCTTATCCATTTACAGCTACTATGGTTCCTGTGTGTCTTGCCTGTTTTCACATTAGGAACTGCAAGTCGAACAGTTCTGTATATGATTTATCATTACAAAAAAAATGAAGAGAAAAAGCTCGGTTCACTATTCTGGAAAAAGTTTCGTGAGAACTTCTCTCTTTATGGAAAGCAAGATAGTTTAGCAAGTAGTTATTTTCTTCTTTTATTCATCGATTATCGGATTTTCCGCTATTGGGGTGGGGGAATTGGCTATACATTGATGTATACTACGTTGTTTTTGCTTCTATTAAGCGCGCTTCTCTTTAGTTACAAAATCTTGCTTCAACTGGAACAAAAAGAAGCTTCTTGGATTACTGCATTTTTCTTGTTTTTTAATGATTTCAAAAGCGCGCTTTTCTATTTGGCAGGCACGTTGATCCTTCTTGTCGCATTCTGGTTTGCAGGACCAATCTATTTTGCTTTATTAGGTTTCAGTTTCTTGTTTTATTTTCAAGTCCTGCTTTTTATCCATCGTACGCAAGAAAAGGTTCTTAAAAAGGAGGAATAACATGTTGCGTTTGATTGCTAAAATCGATGATAGTATTATCAACAAGTTCGCCAAGCAACGGAAAACGGATAGTCGAAAAATCAATTTTTTGAAATTTATCAGTAATATCTCTAATGGTGGTTTTATTTGGTTGCTCCTTGCTGCTGTTTTAGTCTTGATACCTGATACTAGAGAATATGGTCTAGCCATTCTTATCGGCAGTTTGATCTATTTTTTTGTTGGTTTGCTTTTTATCAAAAAAACGACAAGACGGAAAAGACCTTATGAAAAAAATCGTCGGCTTGTCCTTTACACAAGTAAACCGAAGACTTCTTCTTTTCCTTCAGGACACACAGCGCTAGCCTTTTTATCAGTAGCTGCGTTGTTCGAATTAAGTCCAGTTGCAGGAATATTAGCCTTTTTATTTGCTTGTTTGATCGCTTATTCGAGGATTTTTTTACTTTTACATTATCCTACTGACATTTTAGGAGGAGCTATTTTAGGAAGTGTTATTGGCATCCTATGCGCTGCCGTTATCTGAATTAATTGTACGAATAAAGCATGAGTGCGTAAATGCGCATTTGTGCTTTATTTTTTTGTTTCGAGGAAAGCGTAGTTGTTTATTCATTTGTCTTAATAACTTAAGTTTTGTTAAATGAGAACGTTATAAAATTTTATAATTTAATTTTAATAATAAACGTTGTATAATTGGTGTTTTTTAACTAAAAAGGATATCATTTGATTTAAAATTAAAATTAAATTAAATTATAATTAGACGGGCATTGTTTTGTTGATTGTTGTGAAAGAAGACAAATATTTTTGAAAGGAGTATAAGGATGTGAAAGGGTTAAAATTGAAGCTTTTGCAGTTAGTAACTGTCAGTTTGCTATTTGGACCATATTTCCAGTCAGTCTATCATATGACGACACTGGATGTAGCTGCTGAGTCAACAGAAACAAAGGAGGATGAGGTATTCTTAGATGAGGACTATGCAAAAATTGAAGGGAAGTATATTGAAAAAGAAGAAACCCTTGAATGGCATCTGGCTTTTGAAAAAAAGGAAAGTGCCAATGAAGGTAGAATACGTTTAGCAATCGATGCGGCAGCCGCCGGGATTGGTACCGTAAAAAACGTTCGTGGAACAGGTCTATCCTCCTATGATGAAGATGGAGAAGACCTAAAAGTCGAGACGATCGATGGTCAAGAATGGTATGTCGGAAAAGTTTATTCAAAAGAAGCAGAAACCGGCACATTGATTTTTGAAACAGAAAAGATCCCCGATGTGAACGAAGGGGAACTACCTCTTCAAGTGGTGGTTGATGAAAGAATAGATAACCAAGAATTACAAGAAAATGAAACTGATACAGAAGATTCCGCTGAAATTCAACGTAGCGAAGAAAATGAGATGGAAAAGCTGGACGAACCAATCGTACCCAGCGGTCAAGCACTCCAGCGCATTCAACGCCAGTTATTCAACGGTATTTTGGAGCGTCTTGGGCCAACAGCTACGCAAGACCCCTATGAATATATCTATCCTAGCGGAGAAGTTGAAAACGAACAGCATCGCTACCCGAAATTTACAACGAATGACTATACAAAAGTGTTAGGAAATTGGACACAAAGCAATGAACGCTATCAAGGAGACAAAGGCTCGCCATATGACGGAGAGAACTTGATCGATGATAGTGATTATACAAACGGGGGAGCGAACTGGCGAAATTACGACTATGCTACTAATAATGGATCAACTGCAGGCGAAGAAGATAGAAACGTTCCAGCTCAAACCGTTCAGCTTTGGGGAAATGAACGGAATTTTGAAAACAGTTACTTGGATTATAACGGGGCGTACATCAAAAAATGGGTAGAACCTGTTCTGCCAAGCACCGCAGCATCTGATCTACATCCTGAAGATGCAACAACCCTTTACAATGTCTATCTAGATGTCATCGGGGGCGAGAAAAAGGAAATCAGTCCAATCGATATCGTTTTTGTTCTAGATAAGTCAGCGAGTATGAGTGAATTAACCGCTGGGACCAATAGTCAAACTAAAAATGCTGCGTTGATTGAGGCAGTAAACGAAATGAGTAAAGATCTGCTCTCTGACCCGAGTCTGGATATTCGAATCGGTATGGTGAATTTTTACCATAATAGTACAGCTATCAATAACCATGAGCAAATCAGTTCGGACATCTTTCCATTGACAAATGATATCAATCGTTTGACGGGAAGTGAGAATACAGCATTAAATCGTACACCAATCGGAGGAACTCCGCTTACACTAGGGCTTAAAAATGGCTATGAAACATTGTATAAAGACAATGGCGGAGAAAATAGAAATCCAGAAAAAATCCTGATCGTTGTGGGAGATGGGACACCGACCTTCAGTTATGCACCGATTCAGTCAAGTTATCGTACGAGCACTAATGGAGCTTGGAGCAACTGGACTGTGATGGAAGATAAGATTGCTGAAGATAATGGCGTTTTGTTCAGAAATTTTGAGGAGTTTTCTGGGAATACTTCTAATGCAGGGTTTACTCATCCAGTTACCTATGCATCTGACTTTAACCGTCCAGAAGATGAAGTAAATGTACACTATCGTTATGGAGAGGTAAAAGAAGGAGATAATAAAGCGACTCACTGGGTTGGTGATGGTTCTTCTAATAACAATACGAATGGCAGTCCTACTTCGCAAGAAAAGTCATCTGCGATCAACACAGTTGCTTATCATCATTGGCTGAAAAACAAGTATCAAGAGAACCCGCCAAGTATCTTCTCCATTGGTTTAGGAATCGATGGAAACGTTAGCGGGAGACAACGACTAGATGCTATTGGACGAAATGTATTGAAAAATATTGCTGATTTAGAAGAAGATGGCGTAACACCGCGATATTACAATGCGAACAACAAGAATGACATTGTTACAGCCTTGGAGGATATCTCTTCTACCTTCAAGAGAACGATCCAGCAAGCCACACTTTATGATGAAACTGGTTTTAATGTCTCACCATTTGGAGCTGGCAGATCGGCAGATATTCAGTTTTACCATCTAGATCCAGGAGAAAACGGCATGAAGTACCAAGAGCCAGAAATATGGGATGAAGAACGTCATGGACAAGCCCCACCAGAAGTAGTGGCGACTCCGACAACGTATGTCGGACGGGAAAACCAAGCTTATAAATTTTCTCCGATTTCTTTAGGTGAAGGGGAAATGGTCAGGATCAAGTACCAAGTAAAACTTGATGCGGGAGCTCAAGACGGAAATTTTTACACAGTGAACAATATGGCCTATATTCAGAACCTGGAGGATTATGAGAATGATATCACTACTGGACGGATGTATTTCCCATCTCCTTCCATTCGTTACGAACATAAAGGCCGTAATTTCCAAGTCAGCAAGAAGGGTCAAAATGGCGAGCCGTTGGCTGGAGTCGAATTTGCATTATATGACCAAAATCCAGAGAGTGGGGAAGCCGAACCAATCGAAACAAGTAAAACGACCACGGACGGAATAGCGATCTTTGAAACGAAGATGCCGATTTTAGGAGATGAAACTGGAGCAGTCAGCGACATATTTTGGATCAGAGAGATCGCTGGACCACCACGTTATCAGTTAGTAGATGAGACATATCAATTCCAAATCAAAAAATATGCAGCCAACGAAGATGAGATGTTAGGTCACTACGAGCTTGTAGATGAATATACATCTGGTTCGAGAGTCGGCGGACCGGAAGGTAAAGATCCGAATTCCTATTATGAAGGAGAATATCACAAGCTTTCTGTTGTACAAGAGCCCAACATAGAAGGCACAGAGTATGATGAGTTGTATGTCAAACTGGAAATGCGAAATGAATTCAAGCCAATCCACATGAATATCAATAAACTAATTGAAGGCAGTAATATGCCAATCAATGGCGCAGAGTTTGAACTTTATGAAACAGATGGTAACGGACTGGAAATCGGATATCCAGTAGCGAAAGGGCTTTCTGGTGTGAACGAAGTAGAGGAAGAGAAAGGGAGACTCACGTTCTATTCAGTAGATGAAGACGGGAAATATGTAATCGTGGATGGTGAGAAAGTTATTCATCCAATCGGAGAGCCAGATTCATTTGTTTATAAGGATAGTGAAGAAACTACCAACTATGCAGAATACAAAATCATTGAGAGCCAGAACCCAGAAGGTTTCAAAGAACCTGACGAAAATGACACATGGATCTTGCGACTTTACGATAATGGTATAGGGACTATCCAGCTCAAGCAAACAGGTGAAGAAAATTGGCAATATCTCACGTATACAACAGATGAAGAGGATCGTTTATGGGTAGCATTCACTGCTTACAATACGTTTGATTATCGGGAGATCCGAGTGAGAAAATTAGACCATGAAGGCCATACATTAGATGGTGCAGGTTTCGATATCAGGAAAGTGGGGGATTCTTCCTTCCCGCTGTATCGAGCATACACTGGTAATCCGTTAGAACCAGAAGAATCGAAACGTTTGCCTGGGATCGGATACTTCTATTCTCGTGCCGTAGGAGTAGAAAAGTATGTCGATTTAAATTACGACCAACCTCTGCATCTGTCTATCGGTGAATATGAGGTCTCGGAATCTGTCGCACCAAATGGGTATCGGCTATCTGATCAAGTGTTCCAGTTTGCACTGAATGAAGAAGGTAAGTTTATCATTGAAGATACGGTCATCGAAGACGAAACTGCTCCCTTGCCGGAAGGCTATGAAATCATCGATGGTGTACTACAAGTAACCTTAGAAGATGAACTAGCGCCAATCGATTTGGAACTTTTGAAAATTGACAGTATGAATAGCCGACGTCTTGAAGGCGCAGAATTTTCAATTGAGAAACAAAATAGTGCAGGAGAGTATGAAATCATCGAGGGAGGCTTGGCACCAGATCCAAACGATTCTTCCCTATTCAATGCTTCAGACTTGTTGGAAGGGGTCTATCGGATCAAGGAAGTGAAGTCACCTGACAGCTATAGAAAACTTCCAGGTTACTTTATTTTAGAAATTAGTTATCGAGAAGAACCTGACATAGAAAATGATCGGGTAGTTCCAGGAAAAGAAGCGGGTACACTAAAAGTTGAGATTTCGTATTATCCAAACGAAGAAGCAGAGACGCCTGATCTACAGCAAGAGTTAGAATATGAACTTTTGGAGACAAATCGAATCAGATTACAGCTTAGTGTCGGGAACGATCCTGAAAATCCGTTGCCTGCTACAGGAGGATCCGGACGATTATTCTATATCCTGCTTGCTGCATTCTTCATGGCGCTTGCAGGAGCAGCCTATGGTTTGTTTGTCAGACAATCTAAAAAGGAGGGAGCAAGGTAATGAAAAAGCTGTTGTGTTTGATGCTTCAATTACTTGTTTTACTACCGCTTGCAGCAGTCCTTCTTCCACAGGCGATGTCGGCAGAAGAATCAGGGGAAGATGTCGTGGAATTCGTGTTGCATAAACGGATGATTCGAGATATCGATTATAACGATCAATTTGAATACCATGAAAATGATGGCTTGGCTATCTCTGAGGAAGCAGGGGAAACAGCAGATATCATTTCACAGACGGTGCCACTAAATGGAGCGACATTTGCCATTTACGACATGACCGATTATTATCATGAAAAAAAAGCTGCTGAAAACATGACTCCTAAAGAATTCGTCCAGCAAATCGCTGAAACGAACAGAAACAATATCCGTCAGCTAATCACAGAAGAAAGGCTTGTCCAAATAGGGACTTCGGTAACAACTGGGAAAGATACGGTTGGCGGATTAGGAGACGGGATTGCACGTATCAAAGCACCTAAGAAAAACCAAGATCGGGATGCAGTTTATTTGATTTTCGAAGAATCGATTGATCCAGAAGTTGGATTGGATGTTGATATCGATCAGACAGCCATCCCAATTGCTGCTATTTTGCCAATTTATCACCCGACAGAATCAACCGAGGAACTGCAAGAGATTCATATCTATCCTAAAAATGTCGGTTATCTAAGAGATCCATACTTCTTCAAGTATGGACGTCAAAGAGGAACAACTGAAAAAGGAAAACCATTAGAAGGTGCTGTTTTTGCTCTATATCAGATGATAGAAGGGGAGAAATATTATTTAGATATGGCTCCTGCTAATGACTTGAAAAATCAATGGATCAAACCAGCAGACAATGATCCTTTGAATGACAAAAATGTAAGCAAATTCATTTCGGATAAAGAGGGCCTTGTTACGACAGGACAACGTTTCTTGCCTTCTGGCACCTATTATTTTGAAGAATTAAAAGGTGTGGAAGGTTACGAGATGGATGAAGCAAGTAAGAGAATCGAGGTCATCATCCCTGAATTTTGGGTGGATGCAAAAGGCCAACCACAATATGTAGTAGTTAACGGACAGGAGATGGCTGAATTAGAATCCGGGAAAGTTCCAGTCTCTGCCTATGAATCCGCAACACCACGTGTTTATAACGAGACCGTAAAAGAAACAACGGACAAACCGAAAGAGCCGAGTGGTCCAAGCAATCCAGGTCAATCAGGAAAATGGTCCGTATTCCCGCAAACGAATGAAGCAAGAACGTTGATTTCTTTACTAGGAATTCTTTTATTGTTAGGTGCTGTTTTATTAATAAAAAAAGAACGGGGAGAAAAAAATGAATAAAAAAATGATTGTCACGGGAATGAGTGTACTGTTACTCGTTACTGCGGGAATAGGGATTTTCGGGAACGGAAAACTAGTCAAAGCCGAAGAAGTCGCACAAAAACCAAGTGAAGTGACGATTACATTACACAAAAAAGGTTTCTCATCTGTTCCGGAAGAACGACCGAATAGCGGATTGGTTTCTACGGATTTTGGTGAAGAAAATATTCCAGGAGTCGATTTTGATTTGTTTGACGTAACGGAAGTATATTACGATTTGATTCGAGATAATCCTTTAACACCGGAACGAGAAGACGGTCTTAATTCTGCCGAAGCGATTGAATGGATTCAAAAACGGCACACAGAAAGTTGGTTTTTAAAATATCGACTGACAAGTATTGACAAACAAACAACGAATGAAGCTGGAGAAGCGGTATTCTCTACCGTCCAAGTGACGGAAGAAGCACCTTCTTCTAGAGATAAAGTCTATCTTTTCTTAGAAACTTATTCGCCAGCTCATATTTCCAGAATCGCGTCTCCAATGGTTGTCATGATGCCAGTGATGATGCCTGATATGGTGGATGGTGTGTGGGATGGTTCTACATGGAAAGACACATACAATACAGATGTGCATTTGTATCCGAAAAACGAAATCAGAGAAGCAGATAAACAGATGAATGTAGAGGAAAGCGACCTTAGACAAGTAACGATTATTAATGAAGCTGGAGAACAAGAAACGATTTCTTATATTGATCTAGAAAGAGGAAAAACGGCTTCTTACACGATCACAGCACCTATTCCTTATTTCATCGATTCTGTCCTTGGAAACGGAAGCGCTGTTATCAAAAATTACAAAATCACAGATACGCCTACAGTTGGTCTAACTTATTATGATCAGGAAATAGAAGTGCGAGCCGGCGAGACGATTTTAACAAAAGGACAAGATTATATAGTAGAAGTAGTAAACAACGGGTTTGTCGTGACGATTTTGACAGAAGAAAATGGAGTAGCCAAAGTAGATACTTTAGGTAGATTAGCAGATGCACGTGGAGGAGATTTAACGATCACGTATAATTTGAAGGTTTCCACAGAACTAGAAGCGGATGATTTCCATAACAACACAGCGGTTATTGAAATCGGACGAAATGATGAATTTGATTATGAAGAAGGAGTAGAGCCGCCAGAGAAAGTCACAACAGGTGGAAGAAAGTTTGAAAAATATGATGCATCAAGCAGTGAATTGCTTAAAGATGCAAGATTCGAATTGTGGAATGAAGACCGTTCTGAATACGCAATATTTTATAAAGGGGAGTCGCCTTTAGCTGTTTATGAATCAGGAGCAGATAGAATTGAGTGGGCAACAAGCGGACAAGCAACAGAATTTGTCGCAGATGGAAATGGATACTTTGAGGTTCAAGGGTTAGATTATGGAACCTATCAAATGAAAGAGACCATGGCGCCAGAAGGTTATGTACTTCCAACAGGTGAGGCAGCCTTTACTGAATTTATCATCTCTTATGGAAGCTATAATGAAGAAATTCAGATCGTAGGAGTAGAAAATCCAGGGCCAGAAAGAGTACCGAATATGAAACGCGGGTCACTTCCTGCTACTGGTGGGAACGGGCTCTTGGCATTCTTACTAATCGGAATAAGTTTGATGATTGGAGCGTACAGCTGGTACCGTAAATCTAAAATGAAGTCTGAAGTATAAGCAACAAAAATAAGCTGCAGCAATCGGTTTTATAAAGGTTGCTGCAGTTTTTTTAAATAAGAAGGTGAAGAAAATGAAAAAGAAAATAGGTAATAGACCTCAAACCCAAATCAGTCTTTTATTACAATTATTTATGGCAGTGATGTTTCTTGCCGGAGCTGCAGTTTTTACATATCCATTTTTAGCAGATGCTCTCAGCAATTATTTGGATCAAAGAAGGATCGAGAATTATCAAAAGCAGCTTGAACGCGATAAAGAAGAAAAACATGAGCAACAATTAGCAGTGCATGAAAAGAAAAATCAGACGCTTGCTCATACATCAGTAATCCCAGGAATGGGACAAGTCAAAGATCCTTTTGAGCAAGCGGTTAGAAATGTCCAAAATCCAGGAAAAGAATATTACGAACAACATATGATCGGAGCCATCTATATTCCGAAAATCAATGTTAGCTTGCCTTTATTTGATGAAACGAATGATCTTTTGTTAGATAGAGGAGCGACAGTCCTGCAAGGCACCTCTTTTCCAACTGGAGGAGAGAGTACACATTCCGTGATTACCGCCCATAGCGGTATTGCTGAGAAAAAACTCTTTACGGATCTTGAAGAAATGGAGCAAGATGACCGATTCTATCTTGAAGTGTATGGTCGGATGCTCGCTTATGAAGTCGTTGAGAAAATTGTTGTCCTTCCAACAAAAACAAATACATTAGCAATCAGAGAAAAGCAGGATCTAGTCACACTTATCACTTGTACACCTTACACCGTGAACACTCACCGATTACTAGTGACAGGAAGGCGAGTTCCCTTTACAGAAGAAGTCTCTTCAAAGATAGAACAGACAAAAAAATACCATCTTTATCGATTACTTATACTCCTTCTAGGTATATTGCTAGTGCTAACGCTTTTCGGTTATTGGTGTTATCGAAAATTTAAAAGACAAAAACAACTAAGGAAAAATAACAGATAATAGACCAATTATTAAGAATAACATAATAAATTTAAGCTGCTTGGAAGAGACAAACGCGATTAAATCGCATATTTCCAGTTTTTTTTAACGTTTGCTAAAATGACATTTTCCAGGTAAGCCAACTTGTTTCACAAGGGCTTCTTTGATATTGTAGTAGCAAGAAGAAAGATGGAGGGATTTTTTATGGCAAAAATCATGGTAGTCGAAGACGAAGAGATCATTCGACAATTGATCATGGAGGAACTTGAGAAATGGCAATTTGAAACCTTTGGAACGACCGATTTCAATCAAGTGTTCTCAGACTTTGAAAGAGAAGAACCACAGCTTGTATTACTAGATATTAATCTTCCCGTTTTGGATGGCTATTATTGGTGTCAAAAAATACGTGAAGTATCGAAAGTACCGATCATTTTTATCTCCAGCAGGAATACGAATATGGATATGATCATGGCTATGAACATGGGGGCAGATGATTTTGTGACAAAACCTTTCCAAATCGATGTACTGATTGCAAAAATCAATGCATTACTTCGCCGTTCTTACAACTACACAGAATTATCTAGTGAAATGATGAGCCACAATGGCATTACGTTGAATGTTGACAACGGAAGTATGGAAATCAACGGAGAGATCATTGATTTGAGCAAAAATGAATATCGTCTATTATTTATTTTGATGAAGCACAATGGAAAGATCTTAAGTCGGGAAAAATTGCTGCGAGCACTGTGGGATGACGAACGATTTGTAGATGACAATACATTGACAGTCAACATAAATCGGTTACGCCGAAAAATCGAACAGGCAGGTATCCAAGGATATATCGAAACAAAAGTAGGACAGGGATATATCGTTCCCTGAAAGGATGAGCGGTTAAGATGAATTTTTTTAAATATTTGAAAGATCAGTGGACATTGATCTTGGGATGGCTGTTTTTTATTGCATTGACGATCTTTGTGATGTGGCTGGCGCCAAACATCAAAGTGGATTTGAGCACAATTGCTTATTTAGCCTTGATTGAGGGCGTCTTTCTGATTTTTTATCTGCTGGGTGGTTACTTGAGCAAGAGAAGATGGTGGGGAAAATTAGCCGACATACAAAAAACTTCCCCTTTGCAAAACTATTTGAGCGGTGGACGAACAGAAGAAGAAAAACTTGTGGAAGAATATATCAATCAGCTGATCCGTGAACACCAAGAAGTAATGCAATCAGCAATCAGTAATCAACAAGACCAAAAAGATTATATTGACTCATGGGTCCATGAAATCAAAGTGCCACTTTCCGCTTCTAAATTGCTAGTTCGTTCGATCGAGTTCGATATTGACGATCAAAAGTATACATTACTAGAAAATGAATTATCAAAAATCGATGAATACGTAGAACAAGTTTTGTATTATGCAAGACTCGACAGTTTCTCGCGGGACTACCTCATCCAAGAATATGGACTAAAAGGAATCATTCAGCCTGTGATACGCAGTCAGGCAAATTATTTTATCCAAAAAAATATTCGCTACGAGATTGTTGGTGAGGATCATACTGTTTTGACCGATGCTAAATGGATCGCTTTTATCTTCAACCAATTGCTTAGTAATGCCATCAAATATACGCCGGATCACGGAAACATCATTGTGAGCATAGAAAAGGAAGCACAAGGAGTCAGCCTTTCAGTTAAAGATTCAGGGATCGGTATCCCAGCGGAAGACTTGAAACGGATCTTTGATAAGGGATTTACTGGGAGAAATGGTCGACTTAGCAAAACACATTCAACAGGATTAGGACTTTATTTAGCAAAAAATCTGGCCGAAAAATTAGGTATCCATTTGACGGCTGAATCAACTGAAGGAAAAGGGACAACAATGACTTTATTTTTCCCAATCTTAAATTTTTATAATGAAAAACGTTAGAAAATCGTTAGAAACGAAAAAAAGTGCTTGTGTTGTTAACGTTTTCGCTGATAAGTTTCTTATCATGTGAAATAAAAGGAGATTGGTTATGGAAATTTTAATAGCATTAGTCCCTATGTTGGCATGGGGTAGTATTGGTTTAGTAAGTGGTAAAATTGGTGGCGATGCCAATCAACAAACACTAGGAATGACGATCGGTGCATTTCTGTTTTCTTTAGTTGTCTTTTTCGTTGTTAGTCCTGTAATCACCCCTTGGATTTTCTTGATCGGATTTTTATCCGGCTTAGCTTGGAGTGTTGGACAAAATGGACAGTTCCATGGAATGAAGTACATGGGTGTTTCTGTAGGGTTACCATTGTCTACTGGTTTTCAATTAATTTTGAATACGATTGCGGGAGCCGTTTTCTTCCATGAATGGACACAAACAAAAGATTATGTATACGGTATTATTGCTTTAGCTCTTCTTGTAAGCGGTGCGTATTTGACTGCCCGACAAGATGACGAAGGAAAAATAGATACAGATAATAAAATGCTTGATTTTGGTAAGGGTTTTAGAGCATTGATCTTCTCTACGATTGGTTATGGTGTATATACCATCATCGTCAACTGGGCGAATTTGGATGCGATGTCAATTATCTTACCTCAAAGTATCGGAATGATCTTAGGCGCAAGCTTCTTTGCTTTCCGTAAAGTTAAAGTCGATCAGTTTGTGTGGAAAAACATGATCTGTGGATTATTATGGGGCTTAGGAAACATCTGCATGCTTCTAACAGTCAAATCACTTGGTTTAGCTGTTGGCTTCTCACTTTCACAAATGGGGATCATTATCTCTACTTTAGGTGGGATTTTCATCCTTGGCGAAAGAAAAACGAAAAAAGAGCTCATTTATGTTATTGTTGGTTGCCTTTTAGTCATTTTAGGTGGTATCCTTTTAGGGTATATGAAAACAGTTTAATCGCTGTTTTCCAACCTAAAATGGGGAGGAACTTCAATGGATTTGTTTCGTAAGAAAGAGATCAATCTCAATCATACGAGTGAGATGAAAAAAGAACTAAAAACGTCTGATTTGATCATGCTTGGAATTGGTGCGATCATCGGTACGGGAATATTTGTGGTGACAGGGGTTGCGGCCAATCAAAATGCTGGTCCAGCACTGTCACTTTCATTTGTCTTAGCTGCAATCGTTGTCATTTTGTCTGGACTAAGTTTCGCAGAATTTGCTTCGCGAGTGCCAGTGATTGGTGGGCCATATGCCTATCTGTATGTTGTATTTGGTGAATTTGCTGCCTGGCTGACAGGGTGGTTGTTGATCGGGGAATTTTTACTAGCGGTTTCCTCTGTTGCTTCCGGATGGTCTGGCTATATGCAAGGTTTTTTGAAAAGTTTAGGGGCCGAACTTCCACAAGCATTAACTGGCGGGTACAATCCGGAAAATGGTACATACATTGACTTGATTGCGGTGCTCGTAGTGATATTCGTCACTTACATCGTGTCGCTTGAAGCCAAGAAAGCATTACGTTTGAATAATGCCATGGTATATGTCAAATTTGGTATCATCGCGTTGTTTATCATTGTAGGAATATTTTTCGTTAAACCTGATAACTGGCAGCCATTCATGCCTTTTGGTTTTTCCGGTGTGCTAGATGGTGCAGCTCTTGTGTTTTTTGCTTTCTTGGGATTTGATGCCGTTGCAATGGCAGCCGAGGAAGTCAAAAACCCGCAAAAAGATGTGCCAAGAGGAATCATTGGTTCGATACTGATTGCTACTGTCCTTTACATCATCGTGACGCTGATCTTGACAGGAATCGTTCCGTATACTGAACTAGGAGTCAATGACCCAGTGGCTTTTGCAATGAGGTATGTAGGACATGGAACAGTGGGCGCGGTGATCGCTGTAGGGGCAATTTTAACGCTACTGACGGTAACGATCTCGATGATGTATTCACTTGCTCGTTTACTGTTTGCTGTCAGCAAGGATGGCTTACTTCCTAAGTTTATGACAGAAATCGATCAAAAGCATCGTACACCGAAAAAAGCGACTTATGCCGCTGGTGTGGCAGCTGTATTCTTTGCCGGATTTTTCCCATTGAATGTATTAGCGGAACTAACGAATATCATGGCGCTCGCCTATTTGATGCTTGTTAGTCTAGGCTTACTGAAGTTGAGAAAAATGTTTGGCAAACCAAAAGCTGGAGAATTCAAAGTGCCATTCGTTCCGCTATTGCCAATCGTCTCCATCTTGACTTGTATTGTATTGATGCTTCGTCTGCAAACTGTGACATGGATCGTGTTCGGTATCGTAATGGTTATTGGACTGATCATTTATTTTGGCTATGGCTATGGACACAGCAAGATGAATGAGAAATAGACTCCAATGGAGAAGTTAGAAGAAAGATAAGAAAAACGCCCAACAACAGTTTATTACAACTGTTGTTGGGCGTTTGTTTTAGTAACAAGCGAAAGGTGATCTATTGGGTTAAATCCAACAGTTTTTGTTTCAGATCTTCTTCCATGTGTCCAAGCTCTACTTCTGCATGACGACGTTTTTCTTTTCCTTCTTTTTGGATACGCAATGTCTCTTGGATTGTTTCGATCAAATCATTTTGAGTGGTTTGAAGGGTCTCGATATCCACGATTCCACGTTCATTTTCTTTCGCTGTTTCGATGGCTGAGATTTTCAGCATTTCTGAATTTTTCTTCAATAAGTCGTTTGTTGTTTCAGAGACTTGGCGTTGAGCAGTTACTGCATCTTTTTGACGAAGCAAGGTCAATGCGATCACGACTTGGTTTTTCCACAGCGGAATGGCTGTAGCGATAGATGCTTGGATCTTTTCAGCCAAGGCCTGATTTGTGTTTTGGATCAAACGGATTTGTGGTGCTTGCTGGATCGTGATCTGTCTAGCTAAGCGAAGATCATGCGTACGTTTATCCAGACGATCTAGGAATTGCGTGTAATCATTGGCAATCTGAACATCCATCTGATCGCCAGTTTCTTCTGCTCTTTTCATCGCTTCTGGAATGATCGTTGTTTGAAGTTCTTCCATTTTCAATTCTCCAGCAGCGATATAAATATTCAGTGCATCAAAGTAGTCTTTGTTTTTCTGGTAAAGCTGTTCTAACATCAGATTATCTTTTAGCAGACCGTCTTTTTCTTTATCTAATTTCACTGAAATCTTGTCAATTTGTGCACCAATCTTTTGATATTTTGCTGTCACTTCATAGATCGATTGTTTGACCTTCCCGAAGACACGCTGGAAGATGTTCCCTTCTCCGGCACGCAGTTCGTCAGGATTGGCTTCTTGGAGACGATACATCAGTTCAGTTAAGGAATCTCCTACAGGACCAATATCTTGTGCTTGCACATGATTCAACATCGATTGTGAGAATTCACTTAATTTTGCTTGGGCAGCCGATCCGTAGCTGATGACAGACTGTGCATCATTAGCATCGATTTTTGCTGCTAACTGTTTAGCTTGTTCTTGGCGTTCCGCCGGTAGTTTGTCAATTAAACGAGCAGCTGTCTGTTGCTCTTGGAGCTGATCAATCTCCGCTTGTTGTGAAGTGGTCAGCGTATCTGTTGGAGTTGAAAACGGGTTGTTCAATAAATCTTCAAGTGTATCGTTAACTGGTGTAACATCTTTTGTTTCAGTCGGTTTATGATCCATAAAAAATTCCTCCTTGTTGAATCTGTTCTCGATTCTTACATGAATGTCTCTACTTTAGAAAAAGTACTCGAAACAGCCAGACATCATCTGAATGTTCCGAGTCTTCTTTTATGAACAAAAGAGTTAATCCTTTTGTTCTGGTTCATATTTATTATCACGCTTTAAGCTCTGTTTCGCAACAGATATCTCTACATCGATATCATCTAGATCCTCAGCAACGAATTTTTGATAATCTTGTGCGATTAAAGCTGACAGCTGGTCGATGATCTGCGCGCTTTCTTCTAGTTTTTCATAGGTCTGTTTGTTTTTGATCTCATGGTCATTGATCTCATTATACTTATTTGTCAAATCAACTAGATTCGGCAGATGCGTATAAAGAAACTGACTTGCTTCATGCAGTCGGTTTGGTTCTTTCACCAATTCTTTGAATAAAGCTTTTGCTGCTTTGACTGGATCATGGCGGAGATCGATTGCTTTAAGTTTGGCTGTCTGCTGCATATTCATTTGCAATTGATTGATCTCATTTTTTGTTTGATTCATTGTTTGTCGAAAAAATGAAATTTCATTCGCTGTCATACCGCTTTTTTCATAGTGAGTTTCAAGTTCGTCAGTCAGTGCAGGAATTTCTTCTTGTTTTCCCTTTTTCCTGCGCGAACCAAAGAGTCCCCACAAAACTAAAACTACACCTATCAATAAAAGTCCTAGAACAAAAGAAAAACTATTGTTTCGGACAAAGAGAAATAGCAAGACCAATGCTAGAAGCCACGGCCAATTTCGTTTTATCATAATAAACCCTCCATGTCATTTATCGTTGAGTATTGAATTCTTTTCGTTATTCGATTACATACTTATTTTAGCATACGGACTACTAGAAAGAGTATCGGACTAAAGAAGGATTTTCTATATTTAGAGAAAATCTAAGGTTTATCTATGGTAAACTAATAAGGAGTTTTTGAGAAAAATTGAAAAATGAAAAAAAAGCAGTTATGATTACAAAGAAAGCAGGAGAAGATATGCTGAACAATGAGCAATTTGAAGAAAAAACAATCAGTCGCAAAGAAATCTATAGCGGAAAAATTATTAATGTTGCTGTAGACGAAGTTCGTTTGCCAGATGGAGGAACTTCGAAGAGAGAACTGGTATTTCATCCTGGCGGTGTCGGGATCATTGCTTTTGACGAACAAGATCGTCTGCTTCTTGTCAAACAATTTCGAAAACCTTTAGAAAAAGTGATTTTGGAGATTCCAGCTGGAAAAATCGATCCAGGAGAAGGACAAAATCCCGAAATGACAGCAGCTAGAGAATTAGAAGAAGAAACTGGCTATCGTTCGAAGTCGCTGAGCCATCTTACTTCGATGTATCTTTCACCAGGTTTTGCTAATGAAGTCCTTCATATTTATCATGCACAAGGGGTAGAGAAGGTCGAGAATCCTTTAGCACAAGATGAAGACGAAGTACTGGAGTTGTATCATCTAACTCTTGAAGAGGCGCAACAAGCGATGAAAGATCAGTTGATTTGTGATGCAAAGACGATTTATGCGATTCAATACTGGGAACTATTGACCAAAGGAAAGTAGAGGGATCGGCTTATGGCCAAAGGACCGCTTATTACGCGAAGCGAACTTCGCAAGCGACAACAAGCACAAGCAAGCGAGTCATTAAAAAAACAGCGAAAAGCAGAAACAGCTTATCAGCAAGAAGAAAAAAAGATTGCTAGCTTTTATCGTAAAGAAAGCAAAAAGAATAAACCAATCACGAAAACAAGGATCAGCGAACGGGAAAAGACGACCAAATGGAACTCTTTTTTGATGAAATCTCTTATTATTGTTATCCTAATGTTATGTGTGGTTTTTTTAGCAATCGCATTTATATAGAAAGAAGGAATTAAAAAGATGAAAATCGGTATTATCGGCGCAATGGAAGAAGAAGTAAAAATTTTGAGAGAGAACCTAAGCGAACCATTATCATGGGAACGCGCAGGCGCTTTATTTATTTCAGGTTCATTAGGTAACCACGAAGTGATCGTCGTACGTTCCGGTATAGGAAAAGTCTTAGCATCTATTACCACAAGTCTGTTGATCCAACAATACGGCGTGAACATGGTGATCAATACAGGTTCAGCTGGCGGAATCGGTGAAGGCTTACAAGTAGGTGACATCGTTATATCAGACAAAGTAGCTTATTTTGATGCAGATGCAACAGGATTTGGCTACAAACCAGGACAATTACCAGGAATGCCTCTATATTATGAAGCAAGCACATATTTGCGCAGTGAAATGGTTAAAGCAGCAAAAGCAACGAATTTGAACGCAAAAGAAGGATTGATCGTTACAGGTGATACATTTGTCGACTCGCCAGATAAAATCAAAGAAATCTTAACGAATTTCCCTGAAGCATTAGCTTGCGAAATGGAAGGAGCCGCTGTTGGACAAACAGCTCGTCAGTTCAATATCCCATTTTTGATCGTACGTGCAATGAGCGACACAGCAGATCACTCGGCGACACAAAGCTTTGACGAATTTATCGAAGACGCAGGCAAACGATCAGCAGAAATGGTGATCGAATTTGTCAAACATCTCGTATAAGGAGGACTAAGATGAACGCATTGATCTCGATTGACTACACATATGATTTTGTTGCAGAGGATGGAAAGCTGACTACTGGGACAGCAGGACAAGTAATTGAAAAAAAGCTGACTGCTCATACAAAGAAGTTTATTGATCAAAAGGATTTTGTCGTTTTTGCCATTGATGCGCATGATCCAAAAGATTCCTTTCATCCGGAGAACCGCTTATTTCCTCCGCATAATGTGATAGGAACGGGTGGACGGGAATTGTACGGCTCTTTAAAAAGTTTATACCAAGACTATGAGCAAGAGGAAAATGTTTATTGGATAGACAAACGGCATTATTCCGCTTTTAGTGGAACAGATCTAGACATCTGTTTGCGAGAACGCCAGATCACAGATATTTATTTGACCGGCGTATGTACAGATATCTGTGTGTTGCATACAGCAGTCGATGCGTATAATCTTGGATACAAACTCCATATTTTCAAAGATGCCGTGGCAAGTTTCGATCCCGTTGGACATGAATGGGCATTGAGACATTTTGAATCCACACTAGGCGCAGAAATTTTATAAAAAAACAAAGTGATTTGATAAAATAAAAAGCACAAAATAATAAAAGAAGAGCATAAAACAAACGACTTTGTTTTACGCTCTTTTTTATACGTTATTTAAAAAAAATATTATTCTTTTTACGTTAATAAATCTCTTTATTATCAACAACTTAAGTTATATTTTTTCTTTTTATAAAATACACTTATTATAATTTTGTTTTTTATTGACAGTGAAAATAAATTAGGTAATACTTTAAGTAAACGCTTTCTAATTTGTTACGGGAGGAATACACTTGTTAAAAAAACGTATAAAATACAGTGCGCTAATGATGAATCTCCTTATGCTCAGTACCCCGGTTTTAATTTCTGTCGTTGAAGTTGCTGCTAACGAACAACAGTCTGTGAACGAAGAAAATGCACACGTGAACATTGAAGGGATGTCAACAATGGAGGAAGTACCAAGAACTAGTGAAGATATGGATACGGAAGAAGGAAATGATCCTATGATGAAAGAATCAGAAAATGAAAAGACAAAAAAGCAATCTGAAGAAGCAAATGAAGAGTGGAAAGGGGTTGTTTTCGGAGAAAGCACAAGTGCTAGTAGGTATGCCATTGAACCATTAGAAGACGGCGTGCGGCTCTCTTCCACGAATAACGGCGGAAAATTCCAGTCAAGCGGATCAGATGGAATGACCTATTATTATCAAGCAATCCCCAAAGACATCAACTTTAGGATGCGGGCGACGATCGAAATAGAATCTTGGACCTATACGAATGCCCAAGAAGGATTTGCTTTAATGGTAAGAGACGCAGTACCAAAAGATCATTTGTTTGGGCAGGCATTTTATTCAAATTCATTTGCCATACTAGGCAGTCGGATCGAATATGTCTGGGACTCGGATAGACAAGAAGTGGTCAACACGAGCGGCAGCAAATATACGATGCGACTTGGATTAGGGACACGGGCAATCACAGGAATATCATCTGAAGATCCGCAAGCTGCGCCAGCTCCTGGGAGTGTCTCAGTGGAAACAACACCTTTAGAGACTTCAGCAGGGTTCTTGGAAAAAGAAACAGGTTCTTATAATATATTCGGAAACGGTCATGGGAATCTGTTTCCGGCCACGAACTCGATTACTAAACTGGACGTAGAGATGAAAAAAACGAATACTGGTTTAGAGGCATATTATTACGATCCTGAAACAGGAGAAGAAATGGCTTCTGACATCATGTATGACTGGGAAAAATTATACGCTTCAGATGAATCGGTTATTTATGCAGGATTTGCTGCAGCAAGGAATATGACGATCAAGGTAGAAGGAATCGAAGTTGCTTACTCAGATCCTGCGACAGATCCTGCGACAGATCCTGCGACAGATCCTCCTGGGCAAGAAAGACCTACTCGCTTGATTGATCCGATTTACACTGTGACCTCTAGTAATCATTCAGGAAACCAAGATCATACTATGTCCTTTAGAGCAAATGCTGACGGATTATTGACAATTAAAAATAAAGCAACAGGAGAGGTGCTTAAGAACGCAAAAGACTTGGCTATCACTGCGAATCGGGAATTTGATTATCAGACAAAACTGATGGAAGGAACGAACGAATTTACTTTCAGTTTTACGCCAGATAAAAACTATCCGCCAGAAGAATACGTAGAGATGACTAGTTATGAAACAAAAGAGATTCTTCATACAGTTGACTACCGTAAACCTAACTATTCGACAGTTTATGTAACACCGGAAGGGTCAGATACAGGAAACGGAAGCAGACAAAATCCGTTATCTCTGACGCAAGCATTGAGATACGCATATGCTGGGCAGACAATCGTCCTGGCTCCTGGAACTTATTCCTTTGAAAGAGGATTGACGATTCCAAAAGGAGTTAACGGGACAAGAGAAAACCCGATTCAATTGATTGCAGAGAAAAATCCAGAAAACAAGCGACCTGTACTTGATTTTAAAGGAACTGGAAATGGGATGACACTGTTTAGTCATTACTGGGTTTTACGTGGGTTTGACGTTACAAATAGTGCCGCTATGCAAAAAGGATTGCAGATTTCTGGAAACCATAATTTGATTGAAGAGATCCATGCTTATCGGAATGGAAATACAGGAATCCAAATCAGTGGTAGCTCAAATGATCCTTTCGAAGCATGGCCAGCGCATAACTTAGTCAAGAACTGTACATCTTTTGAAAATGCCGATCCAGGATTTGAAGATGCCGATGGATTTGCGGCCAAACTGACAATAGGAGAAGGGAATGTATTTGACGGTTGTATCGCTTATCATAATGCAGATGATGGTTGGGATCTTTTTGCTAAAAATGAAACAGGTTCAATCGGGAAAGTAGTCATCAAAAACTCAGTTGCTTATCGAAACGGTTGGGTACCGGGAGTTGAAGGAGAAGGGAACGGTAATGGATTCAAAATGGGTGGTTCCTCTTTATCGGGCCCTCATGAATTGATCAATAGTTTGTCTTTCGAAAATCTTGCAAAAGGAATCGATTCCAATAGCGGAACAGATATTATCGTCAATAGCAGTACAAGTTTTAATAACGGTTCATATAATGTGGCTCTTTATACCTCTTCGGCAGGAAACACAGACTTCCATGCTTCTGGTATCTTATCTTTCCGAACAGAAAATCTTGAGATGAGAGAGCAGATCCGCCCATTGAATCAAAACGAAGATCAAATCTATCACTCGTTGAACTACTATTGGAATGAACGAGAGAAACAATCAGAAAATACTCTTGGACATACCGTATCAAAAGATTGGATCGAATCTCTAAATACACATTCGCAAGAAGGGCAGCAGCCTGTTACTCGCTATGCGAATGGAAGCATCCATGTCCATGGATTGATGCAAATCAAACCGGAGAATCGTCAAACAGAAAAGGGAAGAGTAGATGGTCTTCCACTATCTGTAGGTGCTACTTTTGACGGAGAAACCTCACCGTCTTCGGAGTATCCAGAATATGCAATCGTACAAGAACCAAATCAGACAAAACCAAACGAACAAAATAATCCGATTATTATACAAGAAGCAAATGGTGTGGCGGAGAATGCAGAAGGAAATATCATTGAACTGAAGCCTTTTACAGTTTTTGTGTCAACTTTCACACCAAATCAAGGAACGCCTGTCTTTGAAGATATGCGTTATTTCCCAGAAAAGATCCAAATCGTTGAAACACAGTCAAGTGCTCAATTTTCTAATCATACCGCTATTTTTTCAGCACCTTCAAAAGGAGAATATACGCTAGAAGTCACTTATCGTTCGGAAATATTTGATGGGGAAAAATGGTCTGCTCATACAGAATCTGTTACCCAGCAAAAAGCGATCACTGTGCGAGAAACTGCCGATGTGCCCCCGGGAAATGACAAACCAGAAAGAGAAAATCCAGGAAATGAATCACCAAATGGAAAACCAAATGGAAAACCTTCTCATCCGGATAGGACAGCAAAAGAAAGTGAAAAAAATGGCACTCAAGGACTCCCAAAAACGGGAGAATTTAATAACCCGTTGCTAGCATTAGCTGGAGGAATTTTGTTAATCGGTGTAGTTGTTTATGTCATGAAACAGCGAAAAAAATAAGTGGAATTTCTCCTTTTATGATGTAAAACAATTGACTGAGGAAAGTAAAAATAGAAGGAAATGAGACCAATAGATGTCTCACTTCCTTCTATCTTTTTATAGATGAGGTTCTCCTTGCTGCTTTTGATTGGCTGTTCTTATTACTTGATGCAGGACAGCTTTTTCACAATCTCTCCACTAAACGGTGTTCAATCAGCTGACCCTCGGTATTAGCTCAACAAACGGCAAAATATGAAGAACTATTTTTCCGTTTTTTTCTCTAATACTCAGGTCAGGACGCTGATTTCACAACCTCTCGATAAACGGTGTTCAAAAGCCAGTTTCTCGGTAGTAAGTCAAATTTATGCAAAAATGTGGAAAGCTATTTTCACAAAATTTTTCTTACTACTTGAAACTAAGCGGCTTTTTCACAACCTCTGATATACGGTGTTCAAAAGCCAGTTTCTCGGTAGTAAGTCAAATTTATGCAAAAATGTGGAAAGCCATTTTCACAAAATTTTTCTTACTACTTGAAACTAAGCGGCTTTTTCACAACCTCTGATACATGGTATTCCAGAAGTAACTTCTTCGAAAAATAAGCCGAAATGTCACAAAAATTTGAGAAGCAATTTCCCCCAATTCCTTCTTATTTCTTGAAGCTGACCACTTCTGGCACAACCTCTTACCAGATTCGCACTCTTTTTTCTGGCGCTAGATACATAGCGTCTTGTTCCGTGATACCAAATGTTTCATAGAATTCGTCAAGGTTTTTTGGTTGCACGTTTGCTCGGAGTTTAGCAGGGGCATGGACATCGATTTGCAGTAAAAGTTGTTGGTATTCTTTTTTTGCTTTTGTACGCCAAATCGTTGCCCAATTGACAAAGAATTCCTCGATAGAAAGATCTGATTCCGTTTTTGCTGCTTCCAATGCACAGCTTAGACCGCCTGCATCAGCAATATTTTCCGAAACGGTTAATTTTCCGTTTACTTTTCCGTCAGCAAAAGGCAGACCATCGAATTCTTCGATCATTGCTTGTGCTTTGTTTTGAAATTGTGTAAGATCTTCTTCTGTCCACCAGTTGTTCAAGTTGCCATATTCGTCAAATAAAGCGCCGTTATTATCAAATGCATGGGAAATCTCATGAGCGATAACAGCTCCGATTCCACCATAATTAGCAGAGCTTGATTGTTCTAGACTGTAAAATGGTGCTTGAAGGATCGCTGCCGGAAAGACGATCACATTCCGAAATGGATGATAATAAGCATTGACCGTGTCAGCACTCATTTCCCATTCTGAACGATCCACTGGTTTGTTCCATTTGCTGAAACGATCTTTTAATGTGAGTTTGCTGAAAACAAGAGTATTTGAAAGCAAAGTACCACCCTGATCTGCAGGTACTGTTTTGAACTGGTCGAATAATGCTGGGATCTTATCGGGGTAGCCTACTTGGATACCTAAGTTATTTAATTTTATGACGGCTTTTTCTTTTGTTGCATCCCCAAGCCAGTCATTTTCTTCTAGACGTTTTTTATAAACGGCGATCATTTTTTTCACCATTTGTTCTACGTCTTTTTTAGCAGCTTCGCCAAAATATTTTTTTCCGTAGTAATCGCCAACTACTTGATCGAATTGTCCAGAGGCAAGGTAATACGCTGCTTTTTTCTGAGGCATTGCTTCGTCTGTTCCAGACAATACGCGAGAATAGATTCCGCTGACTTGGCGGAATTCTTCTGATAGATAACCACTAAGAGAACGTACTGTTTTAATGATCATCCAGCTTTTGAATAACGGAAAATGAGCTTCTGTCAGGATGTCATTCAAATGATCGAAGTACACTGGATCAGTTACGATCACTTTATCTGGAGTTGTCCCAATCAAACCCGTGACAAGTTTTTTCAAGTCCAGTTTATCTGTGTATTGAATAAATGTATCAAAAGATTGCGGATTATACATTTTGCTGTAATCTGCGTTTTCTTCTGCACTTTTTACATGAGGAGCAATCAATTTATCAAATTGCACTGCTTGTTCCGTGATTGCTTCTGCCTGACTTTTTTCTTTGCCGGCAAGCTCTAATAACTGAACAGCCATATCAAAGAAAACGCCTATTAGTTGTGCACCGTTGGGATGGTCTGATGCATAATACGTCTTATCTGGAAGGAATAAAGAAGGCGGATAAGCAAAGAAGGCGTTCGTTTGCGCATTCTTCATATCTGCATCTACATCCAGATTAAATGGCAATGGTAATGTATCCAACAGCCATTCTGGAAATTGCTCATTCAATTCGTCGAAAGACTGCAATGATTCAACTTTTTCGATTATAGGTTGAAGTGGTTGAGCATGCAACTCATTTCTTCGGTCATAATCGTTTGCCAGTTGATAATATGCAAGGAAATGTTTCATTTTTTCTGAAGACACTTTTTCTGGATGGGCAAGCAGATCGTCTGTTTCTCCCATCAAAAGTTGGTCGATCCCGTCAACTAAATCTTGGAAACCGCCTGTAGCTGGTTTATCTGCAGGGATTTTTGCTGTTTTTTGCCATTCTTCATTGACTGCTTCATAGAAATCTTGTTTCAATCGTTCTTTGTTCATTCATCGATCGCTCCTTTTTTGTTTCGTGTGCCCATTATCTTACAAAATGAAGGAATTAACAAATAGAACATAAAAAATTGAAAATTCGAACAATCAAACTGATTTGTTTTTTTCAATCCTTCACTTATAATGAAAAAAAGGAGGCGATCCCAACTGAATCAAGTAGTGGATAAACCTTTATATTTCAAAGTAGATAAAAAAATTAAAAAATTAGCCAGCACTCAGCAGCTGCAGTCAAGAAAAAGTAAATTGCTTTTTTTAGCTCTGGTTTTTGAAGATCAAAGTTATGTGATTATCGATCAATCAGGACATCCGGTAGAATATTCTCCAGCAAAATATACTTATCAAGAGGGTCTTTCTTGTAAAAAATGGAAGCTGATCAATGAAGAGCCAATCGAGTTATCTAGATGGATCAACAGAAAAGAAGATATTCCCGTTTTGATCGAAGAAAAAAGGTCAGGAAAGGAACTCACAAATTGCTGGGTGGGATTGCCAGAAGAACGTTTTTTGAGGTATAAGAAATGGGCTACCCCCTCAGGCTATCTTTGTGGTACTTACGCGGCAGCAGTTCTCCTTGCCTATTATCAAGACTATCGTAAGGGGTGGATGATTCCAAATGAGATTCGCAAGAAAAATACGGCTGATTCGTTGGTTTTGACGAAGGCATTGCGTAGCCAGATCCAACCACTAGGACTTCCTACGATTCCTTTTCAGGTTAGTACAGGGATTTCTAGTTTTTTAAAGAAGAATGGCAATCATGAGCGTGCACGAGCAACTCTTCTAGGTTCATGGCAGCGAGCTACAAAACGTATACGTGAAGGCAAACCTGTGATGATTGGTATTTTGAAAGTACTTGGCAGTACATATGGCAATCATTGGGTGACAGCGTACGCTTATTTTGAAACTGAAACAGGAGAACGTTATTACAAAGTACACGACAACTGGGGCGATTATCATAAAGTCATTCCTGCCAGTTGGAGTAACGGAACAGTTTCACTTCCTTAAGAATTTGCTGAAATTAACAGAAAATCTTGGAAAAATATGTTAAACTATCGAAGAATAGAGAAGTTTTGGGGAGGACTACATGAGTAATAAGTATCAGGATGACACGTTGAAGATTTTTAGTTTGAATGGCAACCGTCCATTAGCTGAAAAAATCGCGAAAGTGTTCGGAACAGAATTAGGTAAAAGCGTCGTGAAGCAATTTAGTGATGGCGAGATTTCCATCAATATCGAAGAAAGTATTCGAGGGGATCATGTGTATATCGTTCAATCAACGAATGCACCTGTCAATGACTACTATATGGAACTACTGATCATGATCGATGCAATGAAGCGAGCAAGTGCGAAAACGATCAATGTCGTATTGCCTTACTATGGGTATGCTAGGCAAGACCGCACGGCGAAACCTCATGAACCGATCACTGCGAAATTGATCGCTAACTTGATCGAAGAAGCAGGGGCAACTCGAGTACTGACTTTAGATCTGCACACGGTTCAAGTACAAGGATTCTTTGATATTCCTGTAGATAATTTATTTACGATGCCGTTGTTTGCTCATTATTACCGTCAATTAGGTCTGACGGGAGATGACATCGTAGTTGTTTCGCCAAAAAACAGCGGTGTTCAGCGTGCACGTAGTCTTTCAGAATATTTGAACAGCACATTAGCCATCGTAGATCATGCAGATGATGCTTCAACTGAGGGTGGTTATGTGATTGGTGATGTTCAAGGAAAGACATGTATCATGGTAGATGATATCTTGAACACAGGAGCAACGCTTGCACGAGCAGCAAATGTATTAAAAGAAAACGGCGCAAAAGAAGTATATGCCTGTGCGTCACATGGATTATTGTCCGATCATGCGAAAAGTATTTTAGACAATGCACCAATCAAAGATATTTGTATCACTGATTCTGTTTTCACAGAAGAAAATCGTCATCCAGAAAACTTAACAATCGTTACATGTTCAGAATTAATGGGTGAAGCGGTCAAACGCATCCATGAAAATACACCGATGAGTCCGTTATTCCGTCTGGAAGAAAAAGAATTCGAATAAACAAAAAAAAGAGGGAAAGAAGTTGTGACAGAAGTGAGCAGCTTCAAGGAGCTGCGACAAGACTTTTGTTACAGCTCCTTTTTTCGGCTCATTGTCAAATGGTGTTGTTTTAATTAAATCACCTTGAGGAAACGTTTCGGCGTTTCCTCTTTTTTTTGTTATTAAATAATCTCACAGAGATTTTGTTGGATCAAGACTCGCATACGCAGATGTCGAAACGTCCGAAAGCCAAACGCGATGCGTTTAATGACCTTGATTAAATTGTTTTTCCCTTCCAATTTGCCGTTAGAATAGGGATATTTCAAAGCATTGATGATGCCTTTTTTATATTTGTTTAACGAAAGAATCGCTTTTTTAAATCCTTTATCCAATGATACTGGTAATGTGTCGATCAACTCGAAGAAGGCAGTAAAATCTTTTGTTTCCAAAGCAGCCAACAATTCCTGATAGACTTCATAACTTTCACGTAAGTGCTTATCGATTGAGAGCAGATAGTCTAGGACCTCTGATTCGGTCACGTATTTCCGTTGGAAAAGCGGAAATTGTCGAAGAGAAGTATAGTTGATTTTTGTTTCTTTCTTCAAGATCGTTCGCCAGTATTTTTTTAATTTACGATAATCTTTCATTGCTTTAGGATTGTTTTTCTTTAACTGGTTCATGGTTTGGATTCGTTGCTTATTGAAGGCACGAGTCAATTGTTGGACTATGTGGAACCGGTCGATCGATACACAGGCATTCGGAAAAAGAGCTCGTGTCACTACGTGATAAGAAGCATTCATATCCATTACGATATGAGTCACATTTTGCCTTGCTTTTAGGGTGAAGCGTTGGAAATAGGCGGTTAATTTAAAGTTTCTCCGATCATCTAAAATATCAAAAATCATTCCAGTGTCGGCATCACTGAGAATAAAGCACATCGCGCCTTCACAATCTTTGGTTCCTTTGAATTCATCAATCATCAAATGTTTCGGTAAGTAAGCAGGTTTTAACTGTGGTTCTTCAAAGAAAGAGTCTAGTACGCGTTCGACCGTTTTGGTCGATACAAAGTATCGAGCCGCAATATCTTTCATGGAGATCTTCTTCTTTAAATCAATAGCGATCGCAAATTTCAATGGTTGCGAAAGATAGCAGTTTTCAGCGACATAATCAGTTTTGGCTGTAAATGTGTGTCGACAATGTTTACAATAAAAGCGCTGCTTGAATAAACGAAGATAAGAAGGAACTTCTTGATAAGGAATCAGCTGGATCAAGCTCTCTTTATACGAATGATAAATCACTGTTTCAAAGCCGCACAGTTCGCAGTGGTGCGGTTTATAAGTCAATATTCCCGTAAAGACATTGGCCATTCGGCCATGGACCCGTTCTTTGGTCAGCGCATCTTTGGGAAAAGCGATGTTTGAATCTTTGATATTTAACAATTCTTTGATCATTTGGTCTGTATTTTCATCTTTTATTTTGATATTCTTAGGTAAAGACATTTGGATTCTCCTTCTATAAGTGGTTCAGCGACTTAATTATAGAGGAATCAAATGTCTTTTTGTTATAAAAAAATATTTGGTGTCCTTACTCGATTTGAGTAACAACACCAAATATCATAGAACCCTTTTTTCTATGCCCATGAAACGTCCTCTAGACAAAATGAGCTCTTCTTTGGTTTGTTCGCTATTTTATGCTAGAATGTGCCTAGCAATAATTTGGAAGGGATGAATGAAGTGAAAACTATTTATCTGGATCATGCGGCAACTACCCCCATGCATCCACAAGTAATTGAAGCGATGACGGCAATCATGCAAGACACGTTTGGAAATCCTTCAAGCATACATGGATTTGGTCGCCACGCGCATGAAAAATTGGAAACAGCAAGACAAATCATTGCAGACAGTCTGCAAGCAAAACCTCACGAGATCATCTTTAACAGTGGGGGAACAGAAGGGGATAATACAGCTATCTTAGAAACAGCGTTCTCGCGTCAAAAAGAAGGCAGACATCTAATCACTACAGCTATCGAACATCCTGCTGTTCTTAATACCATGAAATATTTAGAGACAAAGGGGTTTGACGTTACATATCTGCCTGTAGATGAAAAAGGGAATCTGTCGATCGAAGAGGTCAAAAAAGCGTTACGAGAAGATACGATCTTGGTCTCTGTGATGTACGGGAACAATGAAATCGGAAATTTGATGCCAATCAAAGAAATCGGTGAACTTTTAGCGGATCATCCAGCTTATTTCCATACAGATGCGGTACAAGCGTACGGAAACCAAACGATCCATCCAGAAGAATTAGGAATCGATTTATTAAGTATCTCTGCTCATAAAATCAATGGGCCAAAAGGCGTCGGTTTCTTATATAAACGAGACGGAGTAAATATCCCTGCATTGCTTTTAGGCGGGGAGCAGGAAGAAAAGCGGCGTGCAGGTACAGAAAATTTAGCAGGGATCTGGGGTATGGCAAAAGCAGTTGAACTGCTGTCACCTGAAGAACGTGAAGCACGTAACAACAAATATAAAGGATTCCAGCAATTGATTCTTGATACATTAGAAGCAAACGAAATCCCTTATCAAGTAAATGGTGATTTAACGAATAAACTCCCTCATGTGTTGAATCTTCGCTTAATTGGCGAAGCAAATGATTTGCTACTGATGAAGCTTGATCTTAATGGGGTCGCTATTTCTACTGGTTCAGCTTGTACAGCAGGAAATATCGAGCCTTCACACGTATTAGAAGCAATGTATGGAGAAGATACACCGATACTAAAAGAATCCATCCGTATCAGCTTTGGTTTGGGAAATACCGAAGACGACATCCAGTATTTCCTTGATCAATTAGTTCGTGCTGTCAAAAAATAACTAGTGAAGTCATTCTTATATGAACAGATGTCTGAGAGAACGCCTTCATTTTTTAGGGAACTTAACTGAAAAACCTAGTAAAAATCAGGATAAACTTTTATAATAAAGAGAAACTAATTTTATCGAGGTGAAAATCATGGCATTTGAAACAACAGCAACGGTACTGGGCGCACCAATTAGCTATCGTTTGCATCCTGATGCAAAAAGATATACATTGCGCGATAATGGATTTACAGAAACAAACGGAGGCAATTATCAATTAATCCGACCATTAGATGCCACGCCGCAAAGCAAAGAAGGATTCAAATTAAAAATCACTGTATCAAAAGATATTCAAACATTGAAAATGTCGATCACTACAGCAAATGGATTGAAAGCAGTCAATATTTTCAAAGATCCAAAACAGAAAATGAGCCAAGATAAATTTTATTTTCTGATGGATGGGATGATTAGCCGTGGGTTATTCGAAAAAGTCGAATGATCTGTGGATATAAAAAGACAACTAGTTTTGAAACGGCCTATTGTTAGATGACTAACTTTGTAAGGACGACGCAAATTAGTTGTCTTTTTTATTTTTAAATTTAACACATGTTGTTATTTTTAATATTTTGCTGATTTATTGTTTCTAAGTAAAGAAATTTAAATTGAAACGATTGTTATTTAGGGAAAAAGGTATTTTTTGAAAAAAGAATCCCGTATAATGATTGTTGTGCAAACGCTATACAAAATGAAAAAGAAAAGAGGGATGTTTATGGAAAATGAACAGTCGGTCGTTTTAACGAATTGGAAGAGAAATTATTTGTTCTTTTTATCGGGACAGTTTTTGTCAGGAATCACTAGTATGGTTGTCCAATATGCGATCATCTGGTATTTGACAAGAGAAACCGGTTCGGCGACAATTTTGAGTTTTGCTACTTTACTAGGAATGATTCCCATGGTTTTACTAAGCCCATTTGTAGGACCGCTAGTGGATCGCTGGGATAAAAAAGCTCTTTTGATTGTCACGGATATTATTGTAGCGATTTTCGCGCTTATTTTAGCAGTAGTCGGAACGATTTCAGAATCCTTCCCGATTTGGCTAGTTTTTGTGTCTTTGTTTATGCGTTCGGTCGCACAAACATTCCAAATGCCAACGATCCAGTCGATTATGCCGACAATCGTTCCATCTTCTCACATAACAAGGACGAATGGACAGTTAGGAATGGTCCAGTCAGCGAATTTCATCATTGCGCCAGCTCTAGGTGCGGCTTTGTTTTCAGTCGTTCCTGTCAATTACCTTATTTTATTAGATGTATTGGGGGCAGTTTTTGGTGTCGGCTTATTGATTTTTGTGAAGATCCCAAAAGTTTCTCCTGAAATATTGGAAGTTCCGCTTACTATTTTTAAAGATGCAAAATTTGGGCTGCAGCAATTGATGGATAACAAAGGGTTATGGTACATAACGATCAATGGTGCATTTGTGATGCTGTTGTTCATGCCAGCAATCAGTCTGTATCCATTGATGACGCTAGATTACTTTGGTGGTTCCGTTGGACAGGCGGGAGCAGTGGAAGTAGTCTACGCAGTCGGAATGCTCTTAGGCGGTGCACTGATCAGTTTTATAGGAACATGGAAAGACCGAATGAAACCTATTATTATAGCCTACATCATTATGGGCCTGACGATCGGTGCAAGCGGATTGGTTCCAAACGATAGTCAAGGGTTCTTGTACTTTCTTATCTTGAATGCAGGAGCAGGTTGTGCAACGCCATATTTCAATACACTGCTGATGGCAATGATCCAGCAGAGTTATGAATCGAATGTTTTAGGTCGTGTCTTAGGGAACTTCAACTCTTTGATGAACCTGGCAGGTCCAATTGGATTATTATTTGCAGGACCATTAGCTGATCGTTTAGGGGTAGAAAAAATGTTCTTGTTTTCTGGAATCGGGATTTTATTATGCGGAATCGTTTTATTTTTAACGTCAGCTGCTCGAAATTATGATAAAGAATTACAGAAAAAATTGGTAAAAGAACACCATGAGCAAAAAGACGAATAGTATGGAATGGAGTTGTGACAGAAGTCTTGTTACAACTCCATTTCTGATCCTAATGTTCCTGTGGCAATAAGCCTACTCAAATGAAAAATATGAGTAATTATCTTTATTTGTTTAATACTTGATATAGGGCAGTTTTTTCACGACCTATCGTACTTCCTCTTTGCTTCATAGATTTCTTTGATTTGTTGCTCAGATAACGGAGTGCCAAATGGTAGTTTTTCCTTTAAGAGTTCTCTTTCCGGTGCGTCTACGCCTACATTGACATCGTTCTCGATAGGTACGCTGTAATGATGGATATGTCCATGAAGATTGCGGATAGTGTCGTTAGGCCCGAGCAACATCGGATAATGAGTCAAGTAATATTGTTGATGGTCGAATTTAACGATGGCACCTACATCATAAAAATAAAATTTGGGACTTCCGTCAGTAAGCCTAGGATCATTTTTTTCTAAATAACGGAAAAAAGCACGACTGTCATGGTTCCCTTTGATCAAGTGGATTGTTCCTTGCAGTTGAGTGACCAGTTCCAAAATTTCTGCATTTGCTTTTTCATATTGCGGATGCATAGCAAGGTCGCCTAGATGATAAACATGGTCGGTTTCTTTTATTACTGCATTCCAGCTAGTGATCAACTGTTGGTTCATTTCATCCACATTTGCAAAGAGCCGCGGAGCAAAGTCGTTTTTTCCTAATAAGCGTTCATGGAAAAAGTGCATATCACTGGTAAAGTAATTCATGTATCTCTTGCCTCCCTTTTTTCTTAGAGTAAACAAAATCACTTATCTGAGCAACTCATAACATCTAAAAAGAAAAGGTTGTAAATGAGACGTGCAGCTTTAAGCGATAAGAAGCAATTTTGAAAAATAGTTTTTCACAATTTACAAAATTATTCCTTATTGCCGAAAGGCTGGCCCTTTTTATGAGTATGCCAATTTTTTATATCGAATGCTCAAAAGATGAGTGATTTTTTGGTTGACTATCATGTTTGTGTACTGAATAGGTCCAGTAGAACAGTATTTTTACGACTTGATAATTAAGGGATGAAATTTTCAGAAATATGACGTATAATGTAAAATACTGAAAAGTTGCGACCTTCAACTCGTAGATGTTTCAGAATCTAATTGAAATGATGGTGATATCATGACAGACAACAGCAAAACACGCGTTGTCGTAGGGATGAGCGGCGGTGTCGACTCATCTGTAACAGCACTTTTGTTAAAGGAACAAGGATACGACGTGATCGGAATATTCATGAAAAATTGGGATGACACGGACGAAAACGGTGTATGCACGGCCACGGAAGATTATAAGGATGTAGCGAAAGTAGCTGCTCAAATCGGGATTCCTTATTACTCTGTGAATTTTGAAAAAGAATATTGGAATCGTGTATTTGAATATTTCCTAGCCGAATACCGCGCAGGACGTACACCTAACCCAGACGTGATGTGCAACAAAGAAATCAAATTCAAAGCATTCTTGGATTATGCAATGGATCTTGGCGCCGATTATGTAGCTACTGGACATTATGCGCAAGTCACTCGCGATGAAAACGGCGTGGTCCACATGCTTCGTGGAGTAGACAATAATAAAGATCAAACTTACTTCCTTAGCCAATTATCACAAGAACAGCTTTCAAAAACGATGTTCCCTCTAGGCGGCATGGAAAAATCAGAAGTACGGGCAATTGCTGAACGCGCAGGCCTTGCGACTGCTAAGAAAAAAGATTCAACGGGAATCTGCTTTATTGGTGAAAAGAACTTCAAACAATTTTTGAGCAACTATCTGCCAGCAAAAAAAGGAAATATGGTCACTCTTGATGGTGAAGTCAAAGGACAACATGCTGGCTTGATGTATTATACGATTGGTCAACGTCAAGGACTAGGGATCGGTGGCGGAGGAGATTCGCAAGAACCCTGGTTTGTTGTAGGAAAAGATCTAGCGACAAACACATTATATGTGGGGCAAGGGTTCCATCATCCTGCATTGTATGCCACAAGCTTGGATGCAAGTGAAATCCACTTTACGACGAATGAACCAATGCCAAAAGAATTCAAGTGTACAGCGAAATTCCGTTATCGTCAGCAAGACGTTCCTGTGACAGTTCGCTTATTGGATGATAATCGTGCAGAAGTCGTATTCGACGAACCTGTACGTGCAATCACTCCTGGACAAGCAGTTGTATTTTATGATGGAATGGAATGTCTGGGTGGTGGTTTGATCGACCACGCATATCAAGAAACAAAAGTTTTACAATACGTTTAAGCGATATTAAATGAATCAAAACAGCTATGGCTAACAAAAGAAACACCTTTTCTTTTGGATAGCATAGCTGTTTTTTTGCAATAAAATTAATTTTTATTCATTTTATACTTGAAATACTTGTGTAAAAAGTTCATAATATCCAATAATATGAATAAAGTTGCTTTTTGTTAAGCAAGAGCAGTTGCAAAATAGAAGGGAATCTTTTGCAAGTGATTTGTTCAATTTTATAAGTGAGGGTGATGGAAATGGAAAAGAAATCGACGGGTATTAGCAAATGGGGACTGGTTGCTCTGGTTGTCAGTTCGTCAATCGGAAGCGGTGTGTTTGGGATCACAAGTGATCTGGCTAGTTCTGCAGCTCCAGGGCCAGCGATCCTTTCATGGATAATCGTTGGGATTGGTATTTTAGCTTTGGTATTATCGCTGAATCATTTAGGAGAAAAACGTCCAGATCTAGATGGTGGTATTTTCGGTTACGCGGAAGCTTCATTTGGTAAATTAGGTGGCTTCATCAGTGGTTGGGGTTACTGGTTGTCTGCGTGGCTGGGAAATGTTGCTTTTGCAACGATGCTGATGAGCGCCATGGGAGAATTTTTCCCGATATTCAAAGGTGGACAAAATGTTCCTTCTATTTTATTTGCAAGTATTTTTATTTGGGGTCTGACTTTATTAGTAAACAATGGAGTTGAAGGAGCGAGCGTCATCAATACAATCGTGACGATCTGTAAATTAGTGCCATTATTCCTATTTTTAATATTTGTATTTATCGCATTTAAAGTGAATATATTCACTGCTGATTTTTGGGGTAACGTATCTGATAATCTAGTGAATGGAACAGGGCAGCAAGGAACGATCTGGTTGCAGATTAAAGGTTGTTTGATGGTTATGATGTGGGTCTTTGTAGGGATCGAAGGCGCAAGTGTTTTAGCCAACCGCGCGAAGAAACGTTCAGAAGCCCAGCAAGCATCGATCATTGGTCTGCTTTGTTTATTGTTTATCTATATCCTTGCTTCGATCTTGCCATACGGCGTCTTATCTCAAGAAGAGTTAGCAACTATTTCACAACCTGCTATGGCAAATATTTTAAAAGGAATCGTGGGAAATTGGGGAGCAGCGCTGATCAATATCGGCTTGATTATTTCGATCATTGGTTCTTGGTTGTCTTGGACGATGCTCCCAGCAGAAACAACGATGTTGATGGCTCGAGACGGTCTGTTGCCGAAAGGTTGGGGAAAAACGAATAAAAAAAATGCCCCAACTTATTCGTTAGTTGTTACTGCAATCTTGACTAATCTATTCTTATTGACTTTCTTAGTTACTGATTATGCCTATCAATTTGCCTATTCTTTATGTACAGCGGCAATTTTGATTTGTTATCTACTTGTCGGGATCTATCAAGTCCAGTTTTCTTTAAAAGAAGGAATCAAAAAACAAGTAGTGATCGGTGGGATTGCTGTAGTTTTTGAATTGATGGGCATCATTTTAGCAGGATTTTCTTATGTCCTTTTATGTAGTATTGCCTATCTTCCTGGTTTTTGCTTCTACTGGATCGCTTGTCGTGAAACCAAACATCAAATTACGGGAAAAGAAAAAGTAATGATTGGGCTGATTTGTGTGGCCGCACTGCTTTCAATCGGGTTGCTTGCTGTAGGCTGGATCAAGATATAAGGGGGAAAGAAACATGAAAATCGCAAATTTCGGTGTAGAAGAATGGCTAAATAAATGGGAAAAGAAAGCGGTATATGATATTGCACAAAGCTCGATCGAAGCATTGACATTAGACGAACTCGTTGGCTTAGATGGGACTAGCGTAAGTGAATTTTTCGAAAAACGCAAAAACGAACCATTGGACTATGGCTGGATCGAAGGATCAGATGTTTTCAAACAAGAAGTCGCTTCTCTTTATCAAACCGTCAATCCGGAAAACATCTTACAAACGAATGGAGCGACTGGTGCTAATCTTTTAGCTCTATACGCGTTAGTGGAAGCAGGAGACCATGTTGTTTCGATGCTTCCTACTTATCAGCAATTATATGACATCCCCAAATCTTTAGGTGCCGCTGTTGACTTTGTTCATTTGAAGGAAGAAGAAGATTGGCAGTTTGATTTAGAACAGCTAGAAGCCTTAGTCAAACCTGAAACAAAAATCATCTGTTTGAATAGTGCAAACAATCCTACAGGCACATTGCTAGATCGGAAAACTTTAGAAAAAATCGCAGAAATTGCTCGTACAGTAGATGCATATGTATTGATAGATGAAGTATATGCGCCTTTAACGGATAAAGGTGAATTCTTGTCGATCGTAGATGTCTATGAAAAAGGTATAGCAACCAATTCCCTATCCAAAACCTACTCCATTCCAGGTATTCGTATTGGCTGGACAGCTACTGGACCTGAGTTGGCAGAAGTTTTTCGAAAGTATCGAGACTACACGATGATTTGCGGCGGAGTCCTGTCAGATGATCTTGCTGTACATGCATTGAAGAATAAAGAAAAAATATTGGAGCGAAACAAAAAGATCATTACAGAGAACCTTGTGATTTTAAAACAATGGGTAGCCAATGAACCGAAAGTTGAACTTGTCGCTCCCAATTACGTCTCTACTTCTTTCATTAAATTAGCCATCGAAGAAGATGACCAGACATTTTGTATCAATTTATTAGAAGAAACAGGAGTACTATTAGTACCAGGAAGTGCCTTTGATTTACCGAAGCATGCCCGACTAGGTTACTGTTGTAAAAAAGAAACCTTGGAAAAGGGATTATTCCTCTTATCTGAGTTCTTGAAAAAACAGGCCTAAACAAAAACACTGCAAGGACAGTCTGTGACAACTGTTCAAGCAGTGTTTTTCATTTACGCTTATTGTCTATGAGAAGGAGAGTGCCCTGAAGATATGGAGACTCCTGAAGCTTTTTCTTCTGCAGTTTCTTGCTGATGGATTTCTTGTGTATTGTGTCGTACAAGCAAGAAGTTGACCAAAACAAGAAGAGAAGTCGAAAGAAAAACGCCACGATAACCAAATGCACTGGAAACACTGGAGCCGATCATAGGCCCTACTACGTTACCAGTTGCTTGGAAAGATTGGTTATAACTGAAGATCCGTCCAGCAGCTTGATGAGGCGAATATTTTGTGATCAATGCTTGGACAGCAGGGAGCAGACAAGCATCAGAGATACCAATCAAAAAACGTAAGGCAGCTAATTGCCAAACATTCGTGACGAATGCCATTGGGATATAAACCAGAATCGCAAAACCCAAACCAATCGCAAGTATTCTTTCACTCCCGATCTTGTCACCTAAGCGACCAAATCTTGGAGCGGCTATCAAAGTGGCAATCCCAGGTATCGAAGCGATGATTCCGCTGATCAACGTAACATTCCCATGTCCATGCAGCAATTGGCGAATGTACAGACTGATGATTGGACTAATGGAATTGTTGGATGCTTGGATGATCATCGTTGTGACGAACATACCGATGACGACGTGTGGATATTTCAAGTCTTTGAAAATCTGTTTGGCAGAAACCATGTTTTCTTTTTTCACTGGGACAAATTTTTCATGGACGAAAAACAAACTCAACAAGAAGACGAAAAATAAGATGATCCCTGTAATGAAAAAGGTAGGGCGATAGCCAAACGCTGAAGCAGAGATCCCGCCAAGAAGCGGTCCAAGTAATGTTCCTGTAACAGAACCAGTTGCTAAGGTTCCAAGAACTTGACCACTTTTTTCTTTTGGCGTCCCAGTTGCGACAAGGGCAGTGGCATTACTGATATAACCAGAAAAAATCCCTTGAAGCAGACGCAATGCGACTAATTGATACACACTAGTCACGCAACCCATCAAAGAAATGACGATTGCCATTCCTAATGAAGCACGCAACAGCATCAATTTTCTTCCTTTTTGGTCGGCTAATTTTCCCCACCAAGGAGAGATCAGCGTAGTCACCAAGAAAGTAGATGAAAAAGTCAATCCGCTCCAAAAGTTCAATTGTGACGTACTATAATTACCTAACGTATCTATGTAAAGTGACATAAAAGGCATGACTAAACTAAATCCGATACCAGCCATAAATGTTCCAAACCATAAGACAAACAAGTTTTGTTCCCAAGTTTCTCTTTTCCTAAATAATTTTTCCTTTATTCTTGCAGCCAATTAGACTCCTTCTTTCTGAAAATTTTCATCTACAGCTCTTTATTATAAACTACAATATGTAGTTTATCAATGAAAGTCTCTTTTTTCTCTTTCTTTTTCGTGGTAAACTGAAAGAGTGAAGGATTTATTTTATGAGAGGAAACATGGAAATGAAAAAAAGAAATCTGTCTCAAGAGAAAATCATCGACTGCTTTCGAGAACTAGCAGAAGAGATGGATGTTCAGCAAATAACCTTTCAGCATTTAGCCAAACGCTTGGATATCAAGGCTCCCTCGCTGTATAACCATTTCAAAAATATTCGTGATGTCAAAACAGCGCTAACAGCGAAACTTCTGCAGGAACTTAATGACCAGCTGCGTCGGGCTCTTGTAGGAAAAAGTGGTCAGGAAGCACTGCAGATCTATGCAGAAACTTATCGATCCTTTGCTTTTTCAAATCAAGCAGTGTATGAGTTACTGATCAGTGTACCGCATACCAATGAAGCTGTTTTATTAGATGGAATCCATGAAACGAATCAGATCATTTTGCAGATATTTGAGGCTTTTCAATTAACGAAAGAAGAAAAAGTTCATCGAAGCAGGGAACTTCGTAGTATGATCCACGGTTATCTTTCCTTACGTTTTTTAGGATACTTTACAAAAGAACCAACAATCGATCCAGAAGACAGCTATTTTTGGATGATCAATGACTTTATCGCTACTTTGCCTTAAACAATCAGATTCATTTGTAACAATTTTAAGATGTTCATTAAATGACCCTTTTATAAGAGAAAATTCTTGCAACTTTCTTGAAAAGTGACTAAGATGAGTCTAGAAAAGCTGAAAGAAGGAGCACGAGTATGTATCAAGTAATTACCATGTTCGGGGACAATGAGCCTTGGTGGTTTTTTGAAGACTGGGAAGAAGATATTGAAGCAGAAGAAACATTCGAGTCTTTCGAAGAAGCACGACAAGCGTACGAAAAACAATGGAACGAAATCCATCAAAATTATGAATATATCAATGCAAAAAGTAACTTTCTCAGCGCCTTTTGGAATGACGGAGATGAGCGCTGGTGTGAAGAGTGTGACGATGATTTACAGCAATACAAAGGACTTGCGTTGTTGAAAAATCATCAGCCCATCACAGTAGAAAGCGGAAAGGAATTTTATGAAACAACTAATTCTAGCGGAAAAACCAAGCGTTGCGAAAGACCTAAGCAAGGTGCTTGGTGCTAATCAAAAGCACAAAAATTATTATGAAGGACCCAAGGTGATCGTTACTTGGGCCCTTGGTCATTTATTAGGATTGAAAATGCCGGAAGATCTGAATAAGGAATGGCAGAGCTGGCAAATGGACACGTTGCCAATGATCCCTAAAAAACTAGGAATCAAACCACTTCCTAAAACAGGACATCAATTAAAAGCAATCAAGCAGCTAGCTCAGCGAAAAGATGTCTCAGAAGCAGTCATTGCGACAGATGCCGGAAGAGAAGGGGAACTTGTTGCTCGCTGGATCTTAGAGTATGTGCATTTCAATAAACCAGTGAAGCGGTTATGGATCTCTTCTCAAACAGATAAAGCAATCAAAACTGGATTCAAGCAACTAAGACCTGCGAAAGAATATGATGCATTGTATGAATCTGCTCTTGCCCGGGCAAAAGCGGACTGGCTGGTAGGATTGAATGTGACCAGAGCCTTAACTGTGAAGTACGCGGATAATTTATCAGCAGGCCGTGTGCAGACACCGACACTAGCATTAGTGAGAGACCAAGAAAAGAAAATCGAGCAGTTCCGTCCACAAACGTATTTCACGATCACGTTGCAAGCTGGAAAAGAACAAGCCAAAATGCTTCAAAAAAATCAATTTGCTTTAAAAACACAAGAAGAAGCACAAAAACTTGTTCAATTGATCAGTACAAGCAAAGGAACTGTCACAGAAGTCCAAGAAAAATTAAAAACGGAATCTGCGCCATTGCCTTATGATTTAACAGAGATCCAAAGAGAAGCCAATCAACGCTATGGCTATTCTGCAAAGAAAACATTAAATCTTGTACAAAGTTTGTATGAGACCCATAAGATCGTTACTTATCCGCGTACAGACAGCAAATATCTGACAAATGACATGAAAAGTACGATGAAAGAACGATTGCAAGCAGTCAGCGACTTTGCTCCTGAGGTCAAGCAGTATTTGAAAAACGGAGCCATCGTCCAACAGACAAAAGTATTCCAAGACAGTAAAGTGACCGATCACCATGCACTTTTGCCAACTGAAAACAGAGCACGTTATGAAAAATTAAGTAATGAAGAGCAAAAAATCTATCAAATGATTGTCTCTCGTTTTTTAGGACTGTTTGCTCAACCCCATAAAGTCAGCCAAACAAAAGTTACGGTTGAATTTGGTAAAGAACGATTCATTTTTCGGCAAAATCGTGTCGTCCAAGCAGGATGGAAAGGCGAAACTGAAACTGAGACGGAAACAGTCAAATGGGAAAAAGGAATGAGAATCAATCCCGATTTCGCCATCAAAAAAGAACTATCTGCACCGCCTAAACCATTGTCAGAAGCAAGCTTGCTTGGTCAAATGGAAAAATACAGTCTGGGAACCCCAGCTACGCGTGCAGAGATTATCGAGAAACTAATCAAATCTGAACTGATGGAACGTATCCCTCAAGGACTGCAAGTATCTCCTAAAGGTAAGCAATTATTAGTATTGGTAAATCCCTCTTTAGTAACACCAGATTTGACAGAAAGCTGGGAAAAAGACCTTGAAGCTATTGCTGCAGGAAAGAAACAAGCAGGAACCTTCTTGAATGGAATCGAAAAAGAAACAAAACGCTTGGTGAATGAGATCAAATCAAGCAAACAAGAATATCAAGATTTCTCGATTACCCAAAAGAAATGCCCAGAATGTGGGGCCAATCTGCGCGAGAAAAACACACGTGACGGCAAAATCTATGTCTGCACCAATTCAGATTGCAACTACCGCAGAAGAAAAGATCCAAAAGTCTCTAATCATCGATGCCCGCAATGTCACCGGAAAATGGAAATCATCGAAGGTAAAAACGGTGCTTATTTCCGTTGTAAATACGATGGAACGACAGAAAAAATGCTTGATAAAAAAGAGCAGAAGAAGAAAATGACCAAACATGAAGAACGACGCTTGCTGAAAAAATATGCACAAGCAGAAGAACCAGAAGAAAGCCCATTAGCAGCAGCACTAAAAGCGGCAATGAAGAAATAATAAGATATGAAAGAGGTTGTGACAGAAGTGGTCAGCTTCAAGAAATAAGAAGGAATTTACGAAAATTGCTTCTCAAATTTTTGTGAAATTTCGGCTTATTTCCGAAGAAGCTACTTCTGGAACACCATTTATTCGGAAAAAAGGACTGTGACAAGACTTTTGTCACAGTCCTTTTTCATTTAAAAAAATGTTTACTTCATTTGACGTATATTATTGGTGAGGCTTCAATTCATTTGGCTTCACTTTTTCTGTTTCTCTTATGATATAAACAGGACGCTGTTTCGTTTCTAAGAAGATTTTCCCGATATATTTCCCGATGATTCCAAGACATAACAATTGGATTCCACCAATGAACAGGAAGATCGAGACCATGGAAGGCCATCCTGATGTAGGATCACCAAACAACAATGCCCGCAAAATAATGAACAAAATTGCAATACCAGAACCGACACAAGACAAAGCGCCGATAAATGAAGCAATCGTTAACGGTGCATCCGAGAAGTTCACGATACCATCAATCGAGTAGTTGAATAATTTCCAGAAGGACCAAGATGTTTCGCCAGCCACACGTTCGCGGTTTTCATAAGAAATATATTCTGTTTTAAACCCGACCCAGCTAAATAATCCTTTTGAAAATCGGTTGTATTCTGTTAATTCTAGGACGGCATCCACCATTTGACGAGTCATCAAGCGGAAATCACGAGCGCCATCGACCATTTCTGTATCGCTGATTTTATTGATCAACTGGTAGAATTTTTTCGCAAAGAAACTGCGTATCGCAGGCTCGCCTTCACGAGTCGAACGCCGGGTGCCGACACAATCGATATCAGAAGTAGTGATCCGGTTGATCATCTCAGGAAGCAGTTCGGGCGGATCTTGCAGATCAACATCCATCACGGTCACTAAATCTCCTGTAGAAGCTTGCAATCCAGCGTATAGAGCCGCTTCTTTCCCAAAATTTCTGGAAAATGAGACAAAGCGGACATAAGGATAAGCTGAGGCTAGCTTCTTGATTGCTGCTAACGTACCGTCTTTTGATCCGTCGTCAATAAACAAATATTCGAACTCATGGGCACCTTTGAATTTTTCAACCTCATCAAAAAAAAGAGGAACAGTTTTTTCTTCATTAAAACATGGGACAACAATTGATACTTTCATCGTTTCTATCCTTTCAATCGTATGTTTATATATGGTTTACATTCAAAATTTAATAAACCTTAAATAACACCTTTAAAATTTGATTTTACGTAAAAGAACAGGTATTCTTTTTGTAAACTAACGTATTTAGTTTACCATGTTTCCTCGGTTTATCAAACTTTTAAGAACAATTTTTATTAGTTGGCAAGTAGTTTTGGATAGAGAAAAAGGAGGAAGTTCCAGTCTATTGACTAGGAGCAAACAAAATGAAAATACACACACCTATCGGCTTTTTATGGTTAGATGCAGATGAATCCGGATTGACTGCTGTATCTTTTCAGCCAATTTCAGAAAGCGAATCAGCGAATCAGCAAATTTTAACGCGCACACAAGAACAGTTTGAAGAATATTTTGCGGGAAAAAGAAAAGAATTTGATGTTCCTTTATCTATAAAGAGAGGTACGCCTTTTCAGCAAAATGTCTGGAAAGCTTTGTCGACCATTCCTTATGGAGAAATCCGAACGTATAAAGAAGTAGCCGTTGCTGTTGATAGTCCGAAAGCTGTGCGAGCGATTGGGCAGGCAAATCGAACCAATCCATTGCCAATCGTTATTCCTTGTCATCGAGTGATCGGGCAAAATGGAAAACTGACAGGATATATGGGAAACGCAATAGATGGGGTTGAAATCAAACGCCAATTGTTGTTGTTAGAAGGATATCTGCAAAATTAAAAACAGTTGTGATTCGGACATTGTTCCATGCGAGAATCACAACTGTTTTTTCATGTTCATTCTAAACTTTGATCAGCCAAATAAATAGTAAAGCCATCACTGTTTGGAGAAGCCCGACAGCTAATCCATAAAATAAGAAGCGTGTACCTTCTTTCATGAATTTTGCAAAGTCTAAACGCAGACCAATTGCCGCTAAAGCAGTGATCTCAAACCAGCTGCTGATAAAATGTGCCGATTGGTCAATAACTACAGGTAAAGAAAACAAGCTGTTGACCAAACAAAAGATCACAAACCCTAATACATACCAAGGAAGTGGTAATTTTCGTTTTTTCTGCGTATCAGTTGGCGTTTCAAACAGAGCTGGTTGTTTCTTGTGCATGAATTTTTCAAACAGATAGACAACAACAACGAGCATCATAATACGTAGAATCTTAAATAGCATGGCGAATTCGACAACAGAATTGTCAAGTAAGCTTGCCCCAGCGACTACTTGACCAACAGATTGGAGTGTGCCACCCAAAAGTGCACTTTTTTCAATGAGATTTCCACCAAACAACTGTAATCCAAGAAAAGGGAGAGTCAACATCATCACAGTACCCAGTAGATTGACTAGTGTGATGATCTGTCCTTTTTCTTCCTCTTTCGCATGGATGGAAGGGGCGATCGAAGCAATAGCAGAAGAACCACAAACAGCGTTTCCTCCAGCCATCATCAAAGAAGAAGTATCGCTGAATTGCAGTTTTTTACCAATCAAGTAAGCACCGATGATAGTGACTGACATTTGCAGTAACACAAAAACAATTCCTTTTATACCAATTTGAGCAATCGTTTGAGCTGTGACAGTTGCACCTAGTAAAAAAACAGAGAATTCTAATAGTTTGCTTTCAGCAAATTTTGTGCCGATTGCTAGAACAGGCTGTTTAAAAAAAGTATTTCCTAATAAAATACCCAATAAAATAGCAATAGTCGCTCCACCTAACTGTGGCAGATAAATAGCAAGAAGCCTGCTGAAGGCAGCGATGGCAAAAGAAAGCAGTAAACCGGGTAAGATTTCGCGGACCGCTGAATCCTTTACAGATTTTATTGGATGTGACAATGATTTCATTTGATCGGTTCCTTTCGTCAATAAATACTAAAAGCATACTCGAACATAGTAGCACTAAACCAGTATTTTGACAAAAGAACAAGAGGTCGTGACAAAAGTCTTGTCACGACCTCTTGTTTCGAATAAACGGTGTTCAAAAGCCAGTTTCTCGGTATTAAGCCAAATTTATGCAAAAATGTGGAAAGCCATTTTCACAAAATTTTTCTTAATACTCGAAACTAAGCGGCTTTTTCACGACCTCTTGGTAAACGGTGTTCCAGAAGTAGCTTCTTCGGAAATAAGCCGAAATTTCACAAAAATTTGAGAACCTGAATAATTCATAGCTTTAATTCTTTGGCACATTTTATTGAAATATGTATCACTAATATCCCTATCAACTGATTTTGACTAAAAAGTTACTTCAAACATTCACTGTTCAAAAATATTGAGGAATAAATTTTGGGTGTAAGGCATTTTGAGCATACTTCTCCCTGGATAACTTCCCAGTAAAAAAATCGTTAGATTGTTGGATTAGATCCATTGACTGGCTCGCCTCAGGCGAGCAAAGACCCTGTAGAATTCATTCTGATACACATGATAACTAGATAATTTGAGATAGACTCGTCTACCCGTTTGGACTAATTTCCCAGCAACTTTCAGAAACTTCAATCGAATAGAATGAATGGTCATTCCCTTTTGGACTTCTTCAAAGCCAATCGTTCTTAAGAAGTTGACTAAGTTGTAAGCTATCAAGCTGAGCATCATTCGGACATGATTCTCCAAAAAGCGAGGACTGTCTGTTTTGTCAAAGTAAAAGCCAGCTTTCGCTTCTTTAATGAAGTTCTCCATTGTGCCACGTTTGGCATAGATAGAAAAGATGGTATCAGGAGAAACATTTTCTGATAGATTCGTCACGATAAATTCATGTCGAAAGAGTAGTTCGCCCGCTTCACGTGTTGAGCGTATACACACGCGACGACTTTGTGACCAGGATTGTGCTTGATAAGTGGTCGAGAAGTACTGAACTTCTCGTTCTTCCCACTTTTGATTATCGCCATAAAGTACTGATTTCTCAGCTATTTGACCTAGTCTACGATTATTCTTCAGTCGAATAACATAATGACTCTTTTTTGATTCACACGAATCATACACACCAGGTGTAGCGAACCCGCTGTCTCCACGAACCAAGATGTCAGTGTTTGGTAGAGAGTGATTATAGTGCTCTAATAAAGGTGTGAAAAACTCCTTTACGCCTTTTGATGTATATTGATTTCCTGAACGTAGTTCAGCTTTTAAGAAGTCACCAGTCAATCCGTCAAAAGCTACCAATGGATGGTAACCATAGGTTTGGTAGTGTGTATTATAATCCGTTTGTTCTTGGTGACCAAATGTATCTGAATGGGTCGAATCTAAATCAATGATTAACTCCGTATCATTACGGATGAGGCGTGCTTTATCGATAAGTTCTTGGTTCAAAGCTTGAAGTTCATGGATATTCTCCTCAGATAGTCGATCTAAAAATCGGGAAAGTGAAGATTGAGAAGCGAGTTCTTTCCTATCTAAAACAGCTTTAAACACAGGATCTTGTCTCAGGAGATTAGCTGCAGAATCAGCTGAGTAACCAGCAATTAATTGCATAATGAACTGCTCAAGTATGGATAAGTTGTCATGAGTAAAATACGCTCGTTCGTCTTCAATGTGAATGTGTTGCTTAGCTAGTTCAGAAAAACCAAAGATGTTCATTAGCTCTTTCACTAGGACGAGACCCGAATCACTCGATAATTGACCACCTGTATGAGAAATAGTGATATTTGAATTGAATTTTACTTGGTTTTTGTGTAAGCTAGTCATGAAAAGAACTCCTTTCTTTTGGTTGGTTTAGTCACTTTAACCATAGCAGAAAGGGGTTCTTTTTTCATCACTTAACGGGTGAAGATGAAAAAGTAATTGTAAGCTGCCGTGAGGCAGTTTCACATGGTTTTAATTAAAAGTATGAATTATTCAGGGAGAAGCAATTTTCGTAAATTCCTTCTTATTTCTTGAAGCTGACCACTTCTTTTACGACCTCTTGGTAAACGGTGTTCAAAAGCTTGCATCTGCGGTAATAAGCCCAACCAGTACAAAAACATGAACAGCTGTTTTTGTTTGGCCGTTCTTATTACTTGATGCAGAACAGCTTTTTCACAACCTATTGAATCGATTATTAAGCGATTTTTTTAGAAACAAATTTTCCATGTTTGCTATGTTCTTTAATTAAGAAACGTACGTAATGAGCAAGAACGTAGAAGACAACTACACTTGCAAACAGACATTCCGCAACTTTTAAGAAATCCAATACGCTACTATAGATACCTAAACTGTTGAAGTAATGAACAGTAGTAAATATAGCTGTTGCAGAGATAACAAGCGGGAATGTAAAGGCTGCATAGCTTGGATAAAAACGAAGCTTGAACAAACGTGGAAGCATAGACAGCACAACGAAATACAATACTTGAGATAAAGCGAACAATGCTACGACAAGATAAAAATTAGGTTCAGCAAAGTTTTTAAGATAACCTGTTAGGCAAAGAGAACCAGGTGCTGCAACGATCGTAATCAGCGGACGTGTCGGATGAGCCATATTTCTTACGAAAAAGACACGTTTGATGATGATCGGCAATAAGAACGCATAGCAGATCAATGAAATCCAAAAGAAAATTTTTCCAATAAGCGGGAAGAAGTTCCCGGCAGTTACAGTGATGACCCCAAATCCAACGTAAATGATAAACCAGCTTGGATAAATTGCTTCAATTGAAAGATCAGCTTTGATAACATGGTGATAATTGAAATAAAAGACAAGGATCACTTGGAAGATAACAGCGCACAGCCAAATGAATTTGACAATTGGTGCAATACTTTCATATGAAACAAAATAAGTACAAATAACCATGAGTGACATCGTAAAAGTTGGTGAAACGGAGGCGATGATTGGATCATGCAACGTTTGTTTCGTGTGTTCGAATAAGATAAACAATTTAACAAAAATGAATATCATAAGAATCATAGAGATACCGCCAGTTAGATTGCCTAAAGCAACATGGTGATAGTCTTTAAACAGATTTCCAAGGGAAGCTAACCCAAGGATCAACCCGCAGATCGGGATCGGAATAATTTTCAAAAAGTTCTTCATATATAATATTCTCCTTTTTATTTAATAGATTTTAGTACCAAGATGAACGAATACATTGTAAAATGAATAGGAATGTATGATTACGAGCAAGCAGACAGCTGATTGTCTTCATCTAAGTTACTAGTTGGATCAGCAACTGTTTTGTTGTACATTTCTATTATAGATGGTTTTTTGTATATTTAAATCAAATAGTTTTTATAGTAATTATCATAAAAAGTTATGGAAGTGGTGCCATGTTTAAGTTATTAACGACTTTTCGAGCAGTATATGAAACAAGAAATTTTTCCAGAGCAGCAGAAGTACTGTTTTTATCTCAACCAGCAGTCTCGAATCAAATCAAACAGTTGGAGCGGGAATTGAATATCGATCTTTTTCAACGTAACGGAAGAAAAGAGATGCTTCCAACTAAGCAAGCCGACTTATTATATGAACGGACACTGGTTTTGTTAGAAGAATGGGAAGAAACTCAGCAAAAATTGCTCAATGAACAAAATGAAGAAGAAGTATGTCGGATCGTTGCTTCCCACACCTTTGCTGTCTATCTTTTGCCTCAGTTGATGAAACATCTGATCAAAAGGTTTCCTAAAGTGCATTTTGAGATCGAAATCGCGAATTCTCATGAATCATTAGAACAAGTAGCGAAACATGAATCCGATTTTGGTTTTATCGAAAAGCCATTAGAGACTTCCGGCGTACAAAGATACTCTTTGATGGAAGACCAGCTAGTCATCGCTGGGGACCCAAAAAGCAAATTGTGGCTTGTAAGAGAAGCAAACTCTGGTGTTTTTCATTACACGCAGCGTTATTTTGAAGAGATGAATATCCAAGATAAGAAGATGATCGTGAAAAGTAACGATGTAATTGTTGCGTTGCTGAAGGAAGGAATCGGTCGCTCGATTTTGTCTAAGCGCTCTGTTCCAGAAAATGTGCCAATGACTCCGTTGAATTTCCATCGGTATTTTTATTTCATCCAACGAACCAATCTGGTTTCTGATCAGCTGCTAGAGATTGCCGAAGAGATCCTTCGATACAATGAAAGCACAGAAACTTCTCACAGCGAGGAGAATCTCAGCTGGTAGATAATTGCATGTATCAAAAAAAGTTCTATGATACACTAAAGATAAGCAGTAGGCTTTTGTACTGCATTTGCTCAAGCAACTGCACAAACGGAAAGTTAATTTTTCCCAAATGTCTATGGAAAGACTTTCCATTATCTAACTGGACCGCTATAATAATCAGCAGTATGGTTTTTAAGAAAAGGGATGAAACATGGAAAAAAAATTAAAAGCTTCGAACGATAATCGTATTGATTATGGCGTGATTTTACCAGTCTTTCTGTTATGTTTGATTGGTCTGCTCTCATTATATGTAGCACTTAGCCATGATCCGAACAATCCAGCAGTCTTGAAAGGCGTAGGGATGCAAGTTGTCTGGTATTTAGTTGGAGCGGCAGCAATCGTTGTCATCATGCATTTGAATTCCAAATGGATCTGGAAACTGACTCCTTACCTTTATGGTTTGGGGTTAGTGGTAATGGGACTCTTGCTCAAATTCTATGATCAGAATTTAGCTGCTTCAACAGGGTCTAAAAACTGGTTTCGATTCGGTGCGTTTACTTTCCAGCCAGCAGAGTTGATGAAGATTGCGTACATCTTGATGATGGCACTGATCGTAACTAAACATAATACGCAAGTAAAAGAACGGACGATGAAATCGGACTTTTGGCTGATTGGGAAGCTCTTGATCGTGACAATACCGGTTTTAGCATTGATCATGGCCCAAGATGACTTTGGAACGATGCTTGTCTTTCTTGCGATCTTTGGCGGGATTTTCTTGATGTCTGGAATCTCTTGGCGCATCATCGCACCTGTAGTAATCTTGGCAGTAGTCGTTGGAGCAGGAACGATCTTCTTGGTTACGACTGAAGGCGGAAGAGACTTGCTTTACAAAGTTGGCTTCAAATCTTATCAGTTTGCACGTATTGATTCATGGCTGGACCCTTTCCATGATACGTCAGGAATGAGTTATCAGCCGGCCCAAGGACTTTTGGCAATTGGTACCGGTGGCTTGTTTGGTAAAGGATTCAACGTAAGCAATATTTATGTGCCTGTTCGTGAGTCCGATATGATTTTTACCGTTATCGGTGAAAACTTCGGCTTTATCGGTGGTGCATTCGTCATTTTCTTGTATTTTATTTTAATCTATCGTATGATTCGGGTGTGTTTCGATACGAATAATGAATTTTACGCCTATATCGCAAGCGGTTTGATCATGATGCTGCTGTTCCATGTCTTTGAGAATATTGGAGCAAATATCGGATTACTTCCTTTAACAGGGATCCCATTGCCTTTCATTAGCCAAGGAGGATCTTCGATTTTAGGGAACATGATCGGTATCGGGTTGATATTATCGATGAGATACCAAAATGAAGCACCTGCAAGATCTTCAAGGAGGTAAGAAAATTGTACACCTTTTACTGGTACCCGAAATGTTCAACATGCAAAAAAGCCAAAGCGTGGTTAGACCAGCATGGCGTTAGTTATCAAACTGTTGATATGATCAAAGAAGTACCGAAGGCCTCAACGATTGAGACTTGGCTAGAAACGAGTCAAGTACCAATCCGTCGCCTGTTCAACACAAGCGGGATGAAATATCGGGAACTTGGACTGAAAGATCAAGTAGGCGAGTTTACGACTTCAAAAGCAAGCCAAGTCTTATCGACAGATGGCATGCTGATCAAGCGTCCGCTGATCGTACGAGAGGACCAGCTTGTTGCAATTGGATTCAATGAAAAAATTTATGAAGGAGAACTGATATAAAATGGCAGGCAAGCATTTGAAGAAAAAGGACAACCTTTGGATCTTATTTAATGGAAAAGAATACTGTGTTGGTTTGACAAATGAAGCGCAAGAAGAACTTGGAGACATCACGTTTGCCAATCTGCCAAAAGCAGGACAATCGCTAAAAAAAGATGAACCTCTGATCGAAGTTGAAGCGGAAAAAGCGGTCAATGAATTTGCCAGCCCGCTAACGGGTACAGTTTCTTCTGTTAATGATAAAATCGGTGAAGATATCAATATCTTGAATGATTCAGATGAAATGAATGCGTGGATCTTAAGTTTCAAAGATGTTGATCCAAAAGAATTTGACGAATTATAAAATCAGAAAATCACTTGAAAAAAGTTGACACTGATTCTTCCAGTTGCTATAATCATAAGCAATCCTATATGAAACGAGAAAGCTTTGAAAAGAAGAGTACATGTCACGGACGTTTGAAGAGAGCCCTGTTTGCTGAAAATGGGTAACGAAAATGAGATGGAAGATGGTCTTAGAGCAGAGTAAGCGAGCGTAAGCAAACTTACTACGGGAGTGCCCGTTACAGCGCGACAGTATACGGAAAGAAGCTAAGTCCAAGTACTGGAAGAGGCTGTTATTGCGAAGTAACGGTAAATCAAGGTGGTAACACGGAAGTTCAAGCTTTCGTCCTTTTGCTTAAGGCAAGAGGGCGAAGGCTTTTTTGTTTGAAAAATCATAAGAGAAAGATGTGAATGGCATGTCATTAATCCAACTAACGAATGTCAAAAAGACATTCAATGGGAAAAACGGAAACATCCAAGCCGTCAATGACGTTTCACTAAACGTTGAAAAAGGGGATATTTATGGAATCGTCGGCTATTCTGGCGCAGGAAAAAGTACATTAGTCCGTCTCCTGAATGGACTTGAGCTTCCCACGAGCGGCGAAGTGATCGTAAACGATCAAGATATTACAAAATTAAAAAACAAAGAATTACGTACATTCCGAAAGAAAATCGGTATGATCTTCCAGCATTTCAACCTGTTATGGTCAAGAACTGTACTTGAAAATATCCAGCTGCCGCTGGAATTAGCTGGCGTACCAAAGAGCAAACGTAAAGAACGGGCAGAAGAACTGTTGCGTTTAGTCGGGTTAGAAGGACGCGGACAAGCATATCCTTCACAACTTTCCGGCGGACAGAAACAACGCGTCGGTATCGCACGAGCATTGGCAAATGATCCTGAGATCCTGCTTTGTGATGAGGCTACTAGCGCATTGGACCCGCAAACAACAGAAGAAGTATTAGACTTATTGTTAGCGATCAATAAGAAATTGAATTTGACCATCGTCTTGATCACACATGAAATGAATGTGATCCGCAAAATCTGCAACAAAGTCGCTGTGATGGAGTTGGGGAAAGTCGTAGAAGAAGGAGACGTATTGACTGTCTTCAGACAACCGAAAAAAGAAGTAACCAAACGCTTTGTACAACAAGACATCGAACCAGAAGCTGATTCGACAGAACTATTAGCTGAACTCATCAAAGAAAATCCAAGCGGCCGTTTGGCAACTTTGACCTTTAGCGAAAGAAATGCCAACGAGCCAGTCATTTCCCAAGCGATTCGACGCTATAACATCGATGTCAACGTTGTGTATGGAAAGATCAAACAAGTGAAAGAAGGTTCCTTTGGTTCATTGACTGTCTTGATGACTGGTGAAACCAAAGAATTAGATCAAGCAGAAGTGTTCATCAAAGAACAAGGAGTAGGAATTGAGGTGATCCATCGTGGATAAAAGCTTTTCAGAAACATATCTAGATTTTAAACAAATCAACCCGGAAACGATGAATCATGCTATCCTTGATACACTATATATGACATTAATCTCAATGGTCTTAGTGACGATCATCGGATTAGTTTTGGGATTGATCCTTTACTCTATTGGACGCAAAAACAAACCGTATGCTCGAATCATTTATGGAATCGTATCGATCATCAGTAATATTTTCCGGTCAACGCCATTTATGATCCTGATGGTTTTGATCATTCCATTTACTAAAGCAATCGTAGGCACTATGCTAGGTGCGCAAGCAGCCATTCCAGCTCTTGTTTTATCCGCAGCACCATTTTATGCCCGTCTAGTAGAGATTGCTTTTCGTGAAGTCAGCCCTGGTGTACTGGAAGCAGCAGATGCAATGGGAGCAAGTTACTGGGAAATCATCTGGAAGGTCTTGATACCTGAAAGTATTCCCGCATTGATTTCTGGATTAACAGTTACAACGATCTCGATGATCGGATTTACTGCGATGGCCGGCGCGATCGGCGCAGGTGGACTTGGAGGTCTTGCTTGGCAGGAAGGCTACCAGCGTGGTAATCTGACAGTGACATTCGTTGCGACTTTAATTATTTTACTAATCGTATTTATCGTTCAAGGAATCGGTGATTTCTTAACTAAGAAAACAGACAAAAGATAATAGGATATAGGGGGATGTAGGATATGAAAAAGAAAATTTTTGGATTTGCAGCAGCGCTTTTGCTGACTGTAGGATTAGCAGCATGCGGTAACAACAGCGACAGCAAAGATTCAGCAAATAAAGCAGACGACACGACATTGAAAGTCGGCGCTTCACCGACACCGCACGCAGAGATTTTGGAACATGTGAAACCATTATTGAAAGATGAAGGAATCGATCTTGAAATCGTCAAATTCGATGACTATGTATTACCGAACCAATCTTTGGAAGAAGGCGACATTGATGCCAATTACTTCCAGCATATTCCTTATTTGAACAAAGAAATCAAAGAAAAAGGATATGACTTTGTCAATGCCGGTGCTGTCCACATCGAACCAATGGGCTTGTACTCTAAAAAAGTCAAAGATGTTTCCGAATTAAAAGATGGTGCAACAATCATTACTTCAAATTCTGAATCAGACTGGGGACGCATCATCACAATTCTACAAGATGCTGGCTTAGTCAAAGTCAAAGATGGAGTAGATCTGGAAACAGCAACATTCGATGATATTGAAGAAAACCCTAAGAACTTGAAGTTCAACCATACGATCGACCCATCACTTTTAGCTTCTACGTACCAAAATGATGAAGGTGACCTAGTTGCAATCAACGCAAACTTCGCTTACGGCGCAGGGTTGAATCCATTAGAAGATGCCGTATTGCTTGAAAAGGACAACTCTCCTTACGTGAATATTATTGCGACTCGTAAAGGTGATGAAGACAGTGACAAAATCAAAAAACTGATTGAAGTGCTTCACCGCAAAGAAGTCCAAGAATGGATCACAGACAAATGGGGTGGCTCTGTTAAACCAGTAAAGGCTGATGCAAAATAAGGTATGGAACAAAAAAGATGAGAAATAAGTCTGTAATGGCTTATTTCTCATCTTTTTTATACCTATTCTAATTTAGAAATCAAAATTGTTTAATAATAAATAAAAGATATTTGATTTTAGTAAGGAAGGTCATTGCGCTTCATTCTCAATTAGTCTAAAATGAGTGAGAACGAAAGAGAATTTGGGGGTATAATGCATGTCTGTCTTAGAAATAAAAAATCTACATGTGTCGATCGAGGAAAAAGAAATCCTTAAAGGCGTAAACCTAACAATGAAAACCGGAGAAATCCATGCCATCATGGGACCTAACGGCACAGGAAAATCTACCTTATCTGCCGCTATCATGGGCAATCCAAACTATGAAGTAACAGAAGGCGAAATTTTGTTTGACGGGAAAAATGTTTTAGACTTGGAAGTAGATGAACGTGCGCGACTTGGCTTATTTTTAGCTATGCAATATCCAAGTGAGATACCAGGTATCACGAATGCGGAATTCATGCGTGCAGCGATCAATGCGAAACGTGATGAAAACGACAAAATTTCTGTTATGGCATTTTTGAAAAAGTTAGATGAAAAAATGGCTTTACTAAATATGCCAGAAGAAATGGCTGAACGTTATCTGAACGAAGGTTTTTCTGGCGGAGAAAAGAAACGGAATGAGATCCTGCAATTGTTGATGTTAGAACCAACATTTGCAATTTTAGACGAAATCGATTCAGGTCTGGATATCGATGCTTTGAAAGTCGTTGCTAAAGGAGTAAATGAAATGCGCGGAGACAATTTCGGTGCATTGATCATCACCCACTATCAACGATTATTGAACTATATCACACCTGATGTCGTTCACATCATGATGGAAGGCCGAGTAGTCATGACAGGGAATGCTGACCTAGCTAAACGTCTGGAAGCAGAAGGCTACGCTGGTATCAGTAAAGAATTAGGAATCGACTATAAAGAAGAAGAAGCGTAAGGGGGAGCAAGAATGAAAGAAAAAAACTGGCTCGATTATCTTGATGCGGTAAATGATTTTTCTTTAAGTAAAGGCGAACCTGATTGGATGAGAACCTTCCGTCAAGACGCACTAGCGAAAGCAGATGAACTGCCATTGCCGCATATCGATCGGGTGAAATTCCATCGCTGGTCGTTATTTGATGTGAAAGAAACACAAACCATCAGTGAAACAGGCACGATTCCGGCATTTGATGCAATGAAAGACAATCCTGTGCTTGTCCAACAAGGTTCATGGACGATTTTTGAACAACTGCCTGTGGAATTAGCAGAAAAAGGAGTCATTTTTACCGACTTGTTCACTGCAATGATCGAATATCCAGAACTAGTCCAAGAATATTATATGAAAAAAGCAGTAAACATGAACGAAGACCAATTGACTGCACTCCATGTAGCTTTTATGAACAGCGGTATTTTCCTGTATGTGCCTAAAAATGTCGTGATCGATGAACCACTCGAGTCCTTATTCATTCAAGATGGCGCATCCGATGAGCACTTCTTCAAGCATGTGTTGATCGTGGCAGATGAACATAGTGAATTTTCTTATCTGGAACGTTTCCAGACAACCAAAGAACAAGTAGCAAAATCATCAGGTAATATCATCGTGGAAGTCATCGCTAAAGCTGGTTCAAAAATCAAATATTCAGCCGTAGATCAATTAGGAGAAAATATTACTTCTTATATGAATCGCCGTGGGCACATTTTACGAGATGCTTCTGTCGACTGGGCAATTGGTGTCATGAATGACGGTCATGTGATCGCTGACTTTGACTCAGATTTAGCAGGAGAAGGTGCACACGCAGAAGTCAAAATCGTGGCAATCAGCTCGGGCAGACAAATCCAAGGAATCGATACGCGAGTAACCAATAAAGCCCCTCATACGATCGGGCATATTTTGCAACACGGAGTGATCCGAGAAAAAGGAACATTGACCTTTAATGGTATCGGCCACATCTTGAAAGGGGCAAAAGGTGCAGATGCCCAACAAGAAAGTCGTGTCTTGATGCTTTCTGATAAAGCACGTGGTGATGCGAATCCTATTCTTTTGATCGATGAAAACGAAGTAACTGCTGGACATGCTGCCAGTGTAGGACGAGTTGATCCAGAAGAAATGTACTATCTGATGAGTCGAGGATTGCATAAAGAAGAAGCAGAGCGCTTAGTGATTCGAGGATTCCTCGGTTCTGTCTTAACAGCAATCCCTGTAGAACAAGTTCGGAAAGAATTAGTCGAAGTAATCGAAGGGAAGTTGAATGGATGATCGATGCTAAAAAGCTACGCAATGATTTTCCTATCTTATTTCAAGACGTCAATGATGAACCTTTAGTTTATCTGGATAATGCAGCGACGACCCAAAAGCCAAAACAAGTACTCCAGGCATTAGCGCACTATTACGAACACGATAACGCCAATGTTCATCGCGGTGTCCATACGTTAGCAGAACGCGCGACCCATGATTATGAACAAGCAAGAGAAAAAGTACGGGCGTTCATCCATGCAAAAGAAACAGCAGAAGTGCTGTTTACTCGTGGTACGACGACAAGCTTGAATTGGGTAGCCAGAAGCTTCGGCGACCGCTATATCAAAGCAGGAGACGAGATAGTGCTCTCTTACATGGAACATCATTCTAATGTTATCCCGTGGCAGCAGTTGGCAAAACGAACAGGTGCTGTCTTGAAATATATCGAACTAACAGAAGAAGGCTTCCTGGATATGGAGGATGCAGCGAAAAAGATTACGGACAAAACCAAAATCGTCTCCATTGCTCATGTATCCAATGTCTTAGGTGTCATCAATCCTGTTCAAGAATTAGCTGAACTTGTCCATAAAAACGGCGGGGTCATCGTAGTAGATGGTGCTCAATCTGCCCCGCACATGACCATTGATGTTCAAGCACTAGACTGTGATTTCTTTGCTTTCAGCGGACACAAAATGTGCGGACCAACAGGTATCGGTGTTTTATATGGTAAACGAAAATGGTTAGAAGAAATGGAACCTGTTGAATTTGGTGGCGAAATGATCAATTTTGTCGAATTATACGACAGTACATGGAAAGAACTACCTTGGAAATTCGAAGCAGGGACACCAAATATCGCCGGCGCTATCGCATTAGGCCATGCAATCGATTATTTGCAAGAACTCGGCATGGACAATATCCATCGATATGAAGAAGAACTAGCCGCTTATGTGTTGCCAAAATTACAAGCAATTGATGGATTGACTGTTTATGGTCCACAAGACCCGAATTTTCGGACAGGGGTCGTTGCATTCAATTTGGATGGGTTACATCCTCATGATGTCGCGACAGCTTTAGACATGGAAGGGGTAGCCGTCAGAGCAGGTCATCATTGTGCGCAACCGCTATTGAAGTACCTTGAAGTATCAGCGACTGCTCGCGCGAGCTTTTATTTCTACAACACAACGCAAGACGCCGACCGTTTAGTTGAAGCAATCATGGCAACAAAGGAGTTTTTCCAACATGGGACTATCTAAATTAGACAATTTATACCGTCAAGTGATCTTGGATCATTCTTCCCATCCGCATCATCGTGGAAGCTTGACTGACTCGACAAGCAAGATCGAATTGAACAACCCCACATGTGGAGATGTGATCGAATTGCAAGTCGATGTAAAAGACGGAATCATCAAAAATATCGCCTTTGACGGCAGTGGCTGCTCCATCAGTACGGCAAGTGCCTCGATGATGACAGACGCCGTCATCGGAAAATCAATAGAAGAAGCAGAACATTTAACTGTAGACTTTCTACAGCTTGTCCAAGGAAAAGAAGTCAAAGATCCCGACCAATTAGGCGATGCTGCTATGCTTGGTGGTGTAGCTAAATTTCCCGCTCGGATCAAATGTGCGACACTTGCCTGGAAAGCACTAGGAAAAGCAATGGAAAACGATGGTACCGCAGCTTTCCATCATTACCACAAGGAAGAGGAGTGAGAACATGGGCGTACCAGAATTAGAAGAATATAAATTCGGGTTTCACGATGATGTCGAACCGGTTTTCAGTACAGGAGAAGGCTTGACAGAAGAAGTGATCCGTGAGATGTCAAGAATCAAAGGCGAACCAGAATGGATGCTTGAATTCCGTCTGAAATCTCTAGAAACATTCAATAAAATGCCAATGCAAACATGGGGCCCCGACCTTTCAGACATCGATTTCGATGCCATCAAATATTACCAAAAACCAAGTGACAAACCCGCTCGTGACTGGGAAGACGTACCAGAAAAAATCAAAGATACATTTGAAAAGATTGGTATCCCAGAAGCAGAACGAGCTTATCTAGCCGGTGCTTCCGCACAATATGAATCAGAAGTCGTGTACCATAATATGAAAGATGAATTCGAAAAGTTAGGAATCGTCTTTACTGACACTGACTCTGCTTTGAAAGAATACCCTGAATTATTCAAAGAGTACTTTTCAAAACTTGTACCGCCAACTGACAACAAATTAGCAGCGCTGAATTCAGCCGTATGGTCAGGTGGCACCTTTATTTACGTGCCAAAAGGTGTCAAAGTCGATGTTCCATTACAAACTTACTTCCGGATCAATGCGGAAAACACGGGACAATTCGAACGTACGCTGATCATCGTTGACGAAGGAGCAAGCATCCACTATGTCGAAGGTTGTACGGCACCTACTTATTCAAGTAATAGTCTGCATGCCGCCATCGTAGAAATCTTTACAAGAAAAGATGCGTATTGCCGTTACACCACGATCCAAAACTGGTCAGACAATGTGTACAACTTAGTAACCAAACGAGCAAAAGCATACGAAGGCGCAACCGTTGAATGGATTGACGGAAACCTAGGTGCAAAAACAACGATGAAATACCCAAGTGTTTACTTAGATGGAAAAGGCGCACGAGGCACCATGCTCTCCATCGCCTTTGCAGGAGCAAACCAAATCCAAGATACGGGTGCAAAAATGATCCATAATGCACCAAATACATCTAGCTCTATCGTCTCTAAATCAATCTCAAAAGACGGCGGCGAAGTAAACTATCGAGGACAAGTAACCTTCGCCAAAAACAGTGCGGGTTCGATCTCTCATATCGAATGTGACACAATCATCATGGACGAATGGTCGAAATCCGATACGATCCCATTTAATGAGATCCACAACAGCCAAGTCTCTTTAGAACACGAAGCCAAAGTCTCAAAAATCTCAGAAGAACAACTCTATTATCTGATGAGCCGAGGCCTGACCGAATCTGAAGCAACTGAAATGATCGTCATGGGCTTTGTTGAACCATTCACCAAAGAACTTCCAATGGAATATGCAGTCGAACTCAACCGATTGATCAGTTATGAGATGGAAGGCAGTGTAGGATAAACTTGTTATAGGAGCTAGAATCCTTGGTATATAAGGGTTCTAGCTTTTTTATTTTGTCTGTATACTAGAAATGACCAGCTTTTGACCAGCTCTTTTACTGATGAGCCATCATATCAGCAAAGTCTTGACCTGTTTTCTTAGGTGCATTATTCGTAATATGTGCATAGATGTCTAATGTCACTTTACTATTTTCATGCCCTAATCGTTGTTGAACTACCTTGACAGATTCACCTGCTTCTAATAATAAACTAGCATGTGTATGTCTAAACCCATGAGGTGTAATACGAGGCAAGTTATACTTTTTCAAAATATATCTTAACCAATCATTAACAGTGTTTGGAATGTACAGAGTGTTTTTAAGTGTTGTAAAAACATGTTGCTCTTTAGAGCTAGTATTGTAGCCAAGTTTAAAGTACTCTTCTTTTTGCTGTAATTTCCAGTTGTTGAGGATAGAAAGAGTCTCAGTATCTAAAGAGATAACCCGTCTAGAAGCTCTTGTTTTCGGAGATTGAATTATAACTTTACCAAATTCATCCACAGCAAGAGTTTTATTGACATGTAGTTCTTTATTAAACGTGTCTATGTCTTTCCACTGTAGAGCGAGTACTTCACTCTTTCTCATACCTGTGTATGCCAATAATCTGAAGAAGGCGTATTGTTTCATGTTACCAAAATCTTTAAAAGCATCCAGTAAATTATTAAGCTCCTCTTTTGAGTAAAATTTACGATTTTTCTCATACTCTTTTTTTCGTGGAAGAAGTGTTTTTTCCATAGGGTTATTGTCAATATATTGCATTGCAACCCCGTAGCGTAAAATTTGTGCAGTCTGCTTTCTCATGTAGTCGTAACTTTCATATTCACTGTGCCATTTATCTACCACTTTTTGACAATATGGGACAGAGATATTCGATAATTTAAGCTTACCAAATGCTGGAAGTATTTGATTATTTGCGTATCTTACTGAGATTGCGATTGTTGAAGCTTTAACACTGATACGCTGATGAGCGATCCATTCATTATACAGGTCTTCAAATGTCATATCAGGTTCTTTCTTTTTAACACCATATAATATTTGATGTCTGTATTCGTCATAATCTTTTTGAGCTTCCTGTTTGCTACTAAAACCCCTTCTAGTAGTATTTATTTTTTCACCAGTTCGTGGATCGGTGGCAATGTGTCCTTTATACATCCACGCCACTTGACCGTTTTTCTTTTTGTACTTTGATATTTTTGCCATTATATCATCTCCTCTTAATTTACAAGGAGTACTTACCACTAGATGGTATCACCTCCCTTCATTTTTTTCTTAGTGTATTTTTTTCCAATTGATGAAATCGTTTGTTCTAGCTTGTTTATATTATCAAAAATTTCTCTCACAGCTTCTTCGGGATAAGTCATGTCTTCCAATTGACTAGGTAGCCATTCATCTACCATTATTTTTAGCTGTTCTTCTATACTGCTAGTGAGGAAAAGAATGTTATTGTCAAATTCTTCTACAATAGCATTGATGAATAATTCTTCTATTTTTAAGATATTGAAAAGACTAATTTTTTCATTTTTAACTTTATTACAAGTTTTGTTAGCAATAAATTCTTGCGTCTCTGGTTCTAATTTGGAATATCTATTCAGCCATTTATCTAAATCGGGGTGTACTGGTGGAAACTGTTGATAAAGATGCTGTGACAGGTTTTTATTCGGAAATGTTATACCATCTAACACAATGCTATCTCCATAAAGAATAATTCCGAAAATATATTCTTCTACACTGCCACAAACTAACTCCTCTATACTTATATTTCCTAAATCAGCAATTCGGGATAATCGTTCTGGTATTGGTAAATAGGTTCCCTTCTCCCATTCGTAGATAGTTTTTTTGTCAATCAATTGACCATTGTTAATCATAAGACCAAATGCTGGTTGTGTTAATTTTTTACTCTTTCTTATAGCTTTTATTTTTGTTCCGAGTATCTTTTTCCGTTCTAAATAATTTATTGGTGGACGCTTTATCATATTGACCACACCTCCTAAAATTAGTATACACCAAAAAAAGGGGTGTTGTAAATAAATTTACATAACATATTGACACCCCTTTTTTATCGAGGTATTATGTGTATGTCGATGAACTGGTAATCATTTTTTATTTGATTAATCGGTTAATAACAACAAAGCACTTTTATTTTGAGCAAAGAATACGAAGATAATTCTTAGAAAATTTGTTCAAGTAATCACGAAAGGAGGGGGAAATATGTCTCTACAAATCATTGATAGTATTGTTTCTATACAAGTTGAACAACAAGTGAAAGAGATAATTACAGTGCTAAAGCCTATGCTAGAAGACATTATTTCTGGAGTTACTCTAGAGTATATGGACTACCAGCAGGCAAGCGAATATCTAGGCGTATCAGTAGGAACGATTAGAAAATATGTTTCTCAATACGGGTTACCTGTCATAAAAATTGATACGGTCATTAGATTCAAAAAATCTGATATTGATAGTTTCATGGAACGGTATAAAGGTGAGTAAACAAATAAGACTAAAACATATAGTAATAAAGAGTTTGTGTTTATTATCTGTATGTTTTAGTCTTTAACAGAATTTTATAAGGAGGAAACACCAATGGAAACACCAATGATTAATATCCCAATTTATGTAGATAAAGAAAAATTATTAGAGAAACCAGTTATAGAGGATGAAAAAAAGAAAATAAGAGAAAGATGTTTAGATAACTATAGAGAAGTTACAATAGATGAGTTTCTAGAGATACTAAATTCATCACAATCATTTATTCCAAGTAAGACAAAGAATAAAGGCAATAAAAATGAAGACTTTTTAGAAACTAGAGTTATTATTCTGGATGTCGATAACACTGTTAAAGATGAGAAGGGGAAGGTAGTAGATTTAAGTAAAGATGATAGTAGATACTTAAGCATAGAAAAGGCTTTATCTATCAATTTAGTTCATAATTCTGCGTTTGCGATACAAAAAAGTATTCGGTACTCTGAAAATCTAGAAAAATTCAAGATTGTCTTTCTATTAAAAGAAGCAATTACTGACTATAGTAAAATGGTTGCTGTTTACGAATACTTGAAAAAAATCATACCCGGGTGTGATGACAATGTAAATGCTTCGAATAGAATGTTTTTTGGAGGATATAAGTCAGATGCAGTGATAATAATTAATGAAGACAACATGTTAGATATTACTGAGCTTCCGATTGATTTTACCATGACATGTTCTAAAAATTGTCAAAGTGATTCAGGGAGAGAGTATGAACTAGTCAATGAAACTGATTTTGTTAAGTTGATAAAAAATGATGACAAAGAAGAAATGAAACAGTGGTTTAAAGACTGCTTGTTTGATTCCTCCGACATGTCTTTCAATGAGATTTATGAAAGATTGCTAACTATTGATATGAATAAATTACTTAAGTCAAGTAAAAACTTAAGATGTCTGTTTCACGACGACCATAATCCATCTGCTAGTATTTTTTCCAGTAAAACTGGGCATTCCATTTTTTATTGTCATTCCAGTAATTGTAGTATCAGTGAAAATTTTATTGGAGTTGTGATGCTAATTTTAAAGAAAGACAGTCGGGTAGAAACATTCAATTGGCTATTAGAGAACCTGGACTTGTATCCTACACATTTTCGAAAATTGAAAGAGGAATCAAAAGTACTTTTTGACACTCTTGAATCTATGGAAGACAAGCTTTTCAGGACAGTAAAGAATTATCTAGAGGAAATGCGACATGTCTATGATGTCTTGCTTTCTGATGTTAATTTTTTTGATGATAGTAAGGAAAGTGTGACTTGTATTTTGTCGGGAGAACAACTAGCTAAAAAAATGAGTTCTTACTATGGTAAAGCTTATGGCATAGATAAATGTAATAAGTTACTATCATTTATGACATTTATAGGATTGATAAAAAAATTAGATGATGAAGATGTTCCTTTGAAGATGCTCGAATACCTAAATAGGTTAAAGGAAGAGAAAGCGTTAGGAAACTTTAATCATAAGAGAAGCAATGTCTATCGATTAGACGTTTTTAATGCAACTTGTGTGATTCAAAAATTGAATGAAGACATCCTTCCACTTCTGAAAAAATTTCATTTTACATATCAATATTTTTCTTATGCATGGGTTAAGATATGTTTTAACGAAAAAGAGGCTAAAAGAGTATTTCCTCAAAATTTTCGGTCAGAACTCAGCAAGGAAAAACAATTGATTCTAGATGAGGCACATGAAGTTTTACAGGGCTTATCGTGGCAAGGAACATATATAATGACAGAGAAAGAACTTATTAACACTGTTTGTGAACGCTTACGAAATGTTGAGTATAACAGCGTGAAAAATGCTTTAATAGAAAACAGAGGCTACTTTGTTAAACAAGGATTCACTCTTGAACGAGCTTCTAAGGATATTAAGAGACTATACAATGTGAAAGCAAGTAGTAGTTTTTTAGTTTATCTAGCAAAAGGGGCAGGGATAGATGAAGTAATAAAAGAATTGATAGCATCTGGTGTTGAATTAGTTCCTCTTTATCAATTTACAAGTGTAACAAGAGATGATGGACGGAGAGTAAGGAATAGAAGAGACCCAATTGTATTAACCTAGACAGGTTATCCATAGCTCTTAATCTTATTTCATCTCAATACACCCACCGTTAAAGTTCGGTGGGTTATTTATTTTTCAATCTTTCAATAGCTGATTGCGTTCATTTTCTTGCCTTTTTAATAGCTTCATATAGTCAATTGTTCGAATTGCATCTTCAGTGCTAAGAGAGCGATAGAGAGCCAAAAACTCTTCCTCATAATCTACGACAACATTGTCTAGAAAATGGCTTACAGGGGTTCCTAGGGCTCTAGAAAGAGCTGTTAAGCTATCGAGGTTAGGTTCTGTCACAGAATTTTCCCATCTTGCTACTGCCTGTTGTGTAGAGAAGATTTTTTTAGCTAATTCTTTTTGTGTCCACCCGAGTGCTTTTCGCTTTTCTCTAATGACCTTTGCATATTGTTTCTGTTTCATTAATACACCCCCTTCTCAGTAGAGTACAACAAGTTGTTGTATTTGTAATGATACTTGAAGTTTTTATATATTTTACGAGTTGAAATACATCATATTGTTGTATATAATAAAACAGGAGGGGAGAATCATGAAAAAAGTAAGTAATCTCAGCCGATACAGAAAAGAAAAAGGATTTTCTCAAACGGAGTTAGCCAAAAAAATGAATGTTACACAGCAATGCGTAAGTTCGTGGCAAACAGGGAGAACGATTCCTAAACCCTATCAAATGAAAATGCTTTCTGAGATATTAAGTGTACCAATAAATGAGCTGTTTTCTGATGTATTTAATAAAGTAAACAGTTAACTCATAAGCAATTGAATGATTTTAGGAGGAGAAGACATGTATTGTAGAAAATGTGGCAAAGAAATAACAGATGAAAGTAAGTATTGCCAGTTTTGCGGAGCATTACAAGAAACAGATGAGACAACCGAAGTAGACACAGTAAAGAAAAGTACTGAGCAGACAATTAATGAAATGAAGGAACAAATCGTACATGGACAAGAGACAGGGAAGCTGTATTTGATTATTGGTTGGATTTCTATGGTAGTATCGTTAGCATTTATTCCTGTTGTATTTGGTGCTGTTGCTGTTATTATGGGCTACTTATATCGAGAAAAAGATGAGAAAATGGGTACGATTTTGATGATAGCAGGGGTAGCTGGAGCAATCTTTGGTGTACTTTTAGGGATGTCAATGTACTGATAAGAGGGATAAGAGCAAATTATTTTGGAGATAGGAGATAAAAAGTTGAATAAAGTAAATATGAACAAGAAGTTTGTCATTATAGGTATCGTTGTATTGGCTATTATAGGTATAATTTTTTCAAGAATGACGGGTTCATCTGGACTAGAGAAGTCATCTGTACCATTGGTAACTCAGATTTTACAAGAACAGTATAACTTAAATCGGTCATGTGATGATGTGACGATCACTCATGATAATGGTGATAACACGTACCGGGCTAAAGCTACGTTAGACAATGGAAGTGCTATCAATATAAATGTCGAGTACTATCCAAAAAAAGACCGTGTATATGTAGAGATACCATATACTGAGGTGTTAATGTTAAATTGATTTAAATGTATTATGCATACCGTCCAAACAGGAACTCCTAAAGGTGTAAGCTTACTAAGGAGTTTTTTTGAATCCCTGTAAATAATAGTCTGATGATTACTGGGAAAATCTTTACATTAGTCACTGTTATAACAGCAGTGTATAGGAGGAAAAATGAAAAAGAAAAAATTATTATGGATTTGTTTGGCAATTTTATTGATAATTGGAGGAATTGAGATATTTACCACATATAGATTAAAAACGAATCAGCCTAAACAATATGTATCAGACATGTTAAATATTATTGAAGAAATAGACTCAGAAATGAAAACTTTATCAAAAAATTTTATGGATTTGGGAGAAAGATACGAATTTAAGGGTTTTATGGAAGATAAAATGGACGAGGTATCAAGTAGAGAAATTCCAGAAGGCACGCCTAAAGCTGTTAGGGACACCAAAGATACTCTTCTTGAAGCGATAGATAAAGTGAACACAGCTTTACTAACTAACGATGTAAAATTATTGGAACAAGGTCAGCTTTGTTTTAGTATGGCTCAAGCCATATATACAGAGTTTTTAGATGGAAATATAAAAGAGAAGTCACTTAATGAAAAACTTAATTCATTTGTAGAAACATACACAGCTATACCACCTACTTGGAAACTTGTAAATGAAGATAAAGGAATCACGATAAATACTGATACAGAGATTTCTACAGATGCTCAATCTTTATCAGATTTATTAGCTAATCTAACAGGTATCAGTAATGCAGTGACAGAGCAAGTTGGTAAAGATATTCCACTTCGGTTACTTGAAAATGGGAAAAAAGATTATTCTGTGGTATTTAAGAACGGACAGGTAATTGATTACAACGAAGTATTTAAGAAAGTTATTGAATAATGGTTTTTCTATCCTTTTATTAATTACCCCACCCCGTTGCTATATGACCGTACTTATACACCTCCAGTACTGAGGATAAGCTACTTGGGGTGTTTTTTTTTGGATTTTGGAATCCGACTGTATTTATTTGTATCTGAAATGAAACGGAGATAGGTTTATTAAATGTTGATATATAAGTGTTTTAGACTGTTTCAGGTAGTAGTTTTAGTAAAGTTTTTTTTAAGAAATTTGTATATTTTATACTACTAAATAGTACTGTTTTTTATGAAAAAAACACATGTAATTGTTTTGTATGTATCTGAAACGGTTCTAAAGATAACTATGTAGAAATATAAACAAAAAAGCCGGAGAATACTCTCTAGCTTTAGGGGAATACTAAGATAGGATAGTACGTAAATATGGGATTATTTGACCAATAATATGGAAATTGATTTTTTTCTGTTGTTTAGATGTGATCTTACTTTTGTCTCTTTTGTTAAACATTTTCTTTAAAAAAACAAGATCATTATAGTTGAACACATTTTGTTCGTAAAAATAATCAAGCAACTTACGACTGAAAAAATCGGAAGAGAGTCCAATGTATTTATTTGATGATAGTGCCGCCTGCAATTTGAATAATTTTTCAAAAATTGCAGTTTCTTCATTTAAGTCTTCCCTTTCAAACTTCTTTATACACTGACTACCAATCGGTTCTAATTCATTTCCATTTTCTCTATTTGTAATTGTAAAGAGGTATCTTAGGTTTTCTTTACCACACAAACATGATGTCTCAAGCTCATCATCTTCATCCCAAGCGGTAATATCCCATTCCAAAACGGCATTATCCCAATCAGTTGCTTCGGAATTGTCCATGACTTGCTTTAGAAGTCTTTCTGCATATGTGCTTAGATTTGAATTGTTGTCTTTCATATTGAAGCTCCTTTTTACTCATTGTAAATAAAGAATACTATACCAATGTTAATAAATCGATTACAAATTTGTTGCTAATATTTCAGTATTATTAAAAATTACGAGAGATTGAACATAATAATGAATTTTTTAGAGAAACAAAAATTTACAAGTAGTGGTGTATCTACACTTTATAAAACAACAAAAGAGGAAAGCTCATTGGGAAATGCTTAAAAAAGTAGTAAAAACTGGTTGTTTTTGTTAATTGGCCTAGCCGTAGCGGGCTATGCCGTAAAGCACCATCATACAGGTAAAAAAGCATGAAGAAATATTTGGTGATTCTTTCATTAATATTTCTAACAACTTGTAAAAATCATAATGAGGACATTAGCAGTATTTCAACAAGTACAGTCGAGAGTCAGCAGACCTCCAATCCACTGGAGATAAAAGTAAATAATCAGATAACAACTACTACACCAGATGAATTACTAGGAGATTGGAAGGTTAATAATAAAGGATTTGGAATAGAAGTACTAGAAGAACAGGTAGTATTCTATATTGGAGATTTCCATGTTGTGTCATATGTTGTTACACGCCTATTTTTCCTTTGAATATGCAGGTGTTAAATACGATCAAGTTTCCATTGAAAAACAGGATACAGTGAGTATTCTAATAAGAGTGAAGGGATAATGACGATGTTTGCTAAAGGTGGTCAAACGGTAAGCCACAATGTTAGGAGAGTGTCTGGGGAAGGTAACTGATTACAACGAAGTATTTAAGAAAGTCATTGAATAATGGTTTTTCTATCTTTTTATTCATTACCCTCCCCCGTTGTTATATGACCGTGTCTCAAGAGGAACTTTTAGAAAGCATAGGCTAACTAGGGGTTCCTTTTTCTTTTGTTTTTTTGGAATCCGCTTAAGTGAAATGTATCTGAAATGATAAAAAATGTTAAATTTGTTGTTATATCAAGTGTTTGAGCATTTCATTAGTCAAGTCCATAATCCTGTGTAAAATACTATACAATGTTTTACCGGTCTCTCATTGATCAAACTTAATATATTTTCTTGTAGAACTGAGCCATTCGTCATGAAGGTCCATAAGGACAGCTCCAATTAATCGATTGGCAGACGTTCGGTTGGGAAAAATCCGAATAATCTTTTCTCTTCTGCGGACTTCCTGGTTCAGTCGTTCAAGAAGGTTGGTGCTTTTTAGCCGATTATGACTATTTCCGATAACCGTGTATTGAAAGGCATCTTCGAAGCCATTATCCAATATTTCGCAGGCTTTTGTATATTTAGGCTGGTCGATATATTCACCGACTAAGGCATTCTTAGCTGTTCGAGCGAGTTCAATATCCGTAAACTTAAAGATCGCTTTTACTGCTTCTCTAAACGGTTTTGAATTCTTTTTTGGAATGGAACTGAAGATGTTTCTTAAAAAATGGACCTGGCATCTCTGCCAACTTGCGTTGGTAAATGACTTACGAATCGCAGACACTAGGCCTTTATGGGCATCAGAAATGATGAGTTCTGTCCCCTTTAGGCCGCGTTCTTTTAAGTATTCAAAGAAGATGGACCATGTGTCATCACTTTCTTCATTTTGAATCATGAAGCCAATGATTTCACGGTCGCCACCTTCTGTTATCCCGATCGCAATATGGCAGCTTTTAGAAAGCACTCGATGGTCCTCACGGACTTTTATGTAGAGAACATCAGTCATCAGATAAGGATAATTCGTACCTGAGAGTGAACGGTTCTGCCATTCGTTGACCATCGGGTCTAACTGCTCAGTCAGGCTAGAAACAAAAGATTTCGATACAGATTTTCCACATAGCTCTTCAACAATCTTTGAAACTTTACGTGTCGAAACGCCCGAAACATACATCTCAAGCATTGAAGCGAGCAGTGCCTTTTCATTTCGCTGATAACGCTCAAACACCGTCGGTGAAAATTCACCATCACGTGTTCTAGGCACTTTTAATTCGAGTGTACCCACACGAGTCGTAAAGTCTCGCTCATAATAGCCATTTCTTTGACTCTGACGACTTTCTGAACGTTCATAGTCATCGGCTTGAATATATTCTGTTCGTTGATTTTCCATCAATTGGTTGAAAACAGTGGTTAAAATATTTTTAGAAATATCATCTTTTACCGAATGTTCAATAATACTTTGAACCTCTTCGTTGTTCAGTGTAAAATGTACTTGGGTCATGTAACGTCCTCCTGGGTATGTTTTTGTGGTTAAAAACATTGTACCGTAAAAGGGCTGTTACATGGCCTTTTATCTTTTACACAATTATATGGACTTTATCATTTCATTTACTAATTTTTTGAAAATAAATATTTGCAATTAAAGTCTAATTTATACTACTAAATAGTGTTTGTTTTTTAACTTTTTTATACATGCAAACATTTCATTTATATTTGAAATATGATCATTCAATTCTTACTTTTTTACAAATAAAAATATAGTATAATACAGTATGGATATGAAATAGTACAAGGGATGGATAAGATGAATGAGATACAAATATTTGATGAAAACCAAAAAGATATAGGACTGTATACAAGGACTAATACTTTAGGAAAAGAATATGATCTTGTGCTAGAATTTATTTCATACTACAGAGAGTATTTTTTTAGATATAATAAAAGAAAAAAATTAGCAATATTTATAGAACCTAAAATCGAATCTGCTTTTCCAGATATTGTTTTAGCTTCTTATGATGATGGGGCTTTTAATCAATGGAAATCTGTTCGTAATACTATTAACACGCAAGATTTGAAAATACTTACAATATTAATAAAAAATAAGGGATGCAAGAGTGAATATTTGTCTGAATTAGGCTTTTCTGATAATCAAATTCTAAAATCACTTGAAAAATTAATTGATTGTGAGATGGTTTTTCGTTCTAAAGAACAGTGGAAACCACGTAGATTAGATTCTTATTTTGGAATTAAGCAATTAATAGCAGTAGAAGCTAAAATATCCGATATTAAATCGGTATATTCACAAACATTAATGAACACCTGGTTTGCGTCAGAGTCCTATGCTCTTACTATATCTAAAAACCCACATGATCAAACGAAGGATATGTTTTACGAAAAAGGGCTAGGCTTGTATACGAAATCTGATAAGTTTCGTAAAATCATACCTGCAAAAAAAATGAGCTTACCAACAAGCTACATATCATTGCAATTTAATGAGTGGATTGGAAAGTCATTGAACTTATGATAAGAGGAGGAAAAAATGTTGGAGTTTGAGACATTGTTAGAACAATACGAAAATATAGAGAAGCTTGCAAGTGGCGGTCAAAAAGTTGTTTATTCGGCAGAGCATCCTTTATACGGAGCTGTAGTACTGAAAATATGTAAAAATAAGTCTCCACGTTTGGAAAGAGAAATAGAGATCATCACCACTGGCAGGTTTGAAAATTCTCCAAAAATATTTGATTTTGGAGAAGTTCAATATTATGGTGATAATACTATGTATATTGTAGAAGAAAAAATAGTAGGAACTGAATTACGAAAATTTATTGATGAGAATGCACCAATAGATATTGAAAAAGCAATAGATATCTTAGAACAAGGTTTGCAATTTATCCAATCAATGGAAGAAAAAAATATTGTTCATAGAGACATAAAACCTGAAAATATAATGATAAATTCGGAAGGAAAACTGTTTTTCTTAGATTTTGGGATTGCACGTGTATTAAACATGCAATCGTTAACGATGACAGAAGCTGTCAAAGGACCACATAGCTTGGGATATTCTGCTCCAGAGCAAATTGATAATATTAAAGATAATATTGATTCTAGGGCTGACATATTTTCCTTGGGAGTAGTTGTATATGAATGTTTAACAGGAAAAAATCCATTTGTGGAGAATGCAATAAGTAGATTTGAAGTTGAAAATAGAACAAAAACTATGCTTCCTACTCTTATTACCATACCAGGAGACGAAAATAGGCAATTTTTAGGACTATTAAATGTTATGATGGCTAAATTTCCTTCTCAACGTCCTTCTAATGCCAAGGAAGCTTTATTATTCCTTCAATCGGCACGAAATACAATTATAAAATAAAGGTGGGCAGAACTATGGATTTTTATATTCAGATGGGGCATGGCATGCAAGGGATGTGTCAAGAGTTAATAAAAAATTGGGGCGGCGGTACGGTAATCGTCAGTCCAGTTAATATTGATCCAAACAAGCTTGAAAATTTTTGTGAAAAAATAAACAATATTAATGGGGACGTTTTATTTGATCCTCAAATGTATTTTCCTGAAAAGTATCACAAAAATTTAAAAAAATATGACTATTGGCAATATGGTATGAAGAATGCGAAAAAATTAGTAGAAGAAATTGTCTCTCTAAATTCCAATATAAGATCAAAAGCCATCATTTTACCATCCTATACAACTAATAAAATTGATTCAAACTGGTTGCAGGTGCAAGAAAAAATTGTAGATGAAGCCTTGAAACATGTAAATGATTATAAATTGCTTTTAACCGTTTCCTTAGATAAAGATGTTATGAAAGATGCTGGAGAACTTGAAAAAATCATTTCTTTATTAGAAAAACTTCCTGTAAAGGGCGTATATTTAGTTTGTGAACATCCTGATAAGTTATATCTAGTTGATAAACCTCTATGGTTATTAAACCTGATGAATTTAGTTACAGGTATAAAAAGATTAAATAAGCAAGTTGTAGTAGGGTACGCTAGCCATCAAATGCTTTGTTTATCTTCAGCTAAATGTGATGCAATTGCTTCTGGTAATTTTTTAAATGTTAGATGGTTTCAGAGAGAGAGATTTGAAACGCTTGATAAAAATAATCCAAGTAAACGTTCAACATGGTACTATGCTCCTGCTGTATTATCTGAATTTAAATTAGCTTTTTTAGATATTGCATATCAACAAGACTTATTAGGGATAATTTCGCCCCCACCATCGATGCAAAGTGAATTTAGCAATATGCTTTTTAAAGGAGAGCTGCCCTCATCATCAGATTATAGTGAGAAGCATTCGCATAGACATTACTTAAATTGTTTATATTATCAATGTAAAGAAAGTGAAAGAGCTACTTATTTAGAAACATATAATGGACAATTACTTCAGTTACAAACTGCTGAGACACTTTTGAGAGCTCTAGATGAAAATGGAATTAAAGGCCAAAAAAGAGATTTTACAGAAATAGTAGATGTAACTAGATCAGCGTTGATTAATCACAATAAGACATATAATATTATTCTTAACAACATTTGGGATAAACTTTAATATTTATATTCTCTATAAAGAATTTTGAATCCGTGTCTGAATCCATTGTATTGATTGTAAATGATATTTGATGGTCTTTTAACAAGTCAATTTTTGTCTTTCTTTATATGATTCAGTTTGGTACTTATTGATAGTGCGATGTGCGTTTATATCGAACAAGGGAATAATCCAATAAAAAATGATTTAGAACATCAAAATAACAAAAAAGAGGACTACCTGTATTAGTCCTCTTTTTTGACCAGATTTTGACCAGTCTATTTTATATTTTAATATATTCATATGAGCTAATTTTTTGATTAAATGGTAAGTTTTTCCTTGTTTGTTTTAGTTTAAACTAGTGTATAATTCAAAAATCTATATGGAAGGGTCTGTTGGATAACAACTAATTCATTGCTCGAAACGTTTATATTAAAGCGTTTCGAGCATTTTTTTATTCATCAGTATATTAACTTAAAACAAACGACCGTCCAGAAATAATGAACTGAACAGCTAATATTATCCATTTGTCTGATGAATCTAAAGACTTGAATGTTTACTACTAGATTGTTCAAATTCTAGTAGTAGCTCAAGCAACATTTTTTAGTCACTACTTTGAGTGCGAACGACAATAATAAAATGTATGAAAGGGGATGGGTATAATTCTCTTCCCTTTTTACTAAATACATTCTTTTCCATTATTAGAGAGGACTGAGCACTCAATATAATCCTATTCGTTGATATGATGCCAAACAAACTTGCGAAGGCTGAACTTGCTGGTGAGTAACCTTTTTAGAAATGGAGCGAGATAAATTCACTTCTTCCATTTGTTCGAACTAATTGGGCCGTCGGTAATGAGTATCACGATTAGAATGAACGATTGGATTCACTTTGACTTGGCGGGTAGCGAGTCTAGCACTTAACATATTATTTACTGATCCTGCATTAAGCTTGAATTTAATGGACTAACTAATGATAGCAATATCGCGATAATCAACAAGTAGTAATAAATGAATTTTCTCTGCGGGAATTCTAAACTCAAAATTATCTGTCAGCCAATTTCAGTTGGCTTTTTTCTGCTTATTTGGAGATAAAGAATTTTTCAACATATCCTCTTTATAATTTTTTGGTTAATTTTTCCGTATTTTTCCAAAGTTTTCTAGCCTTGGTTGCTGCTATTTCTTCACGCCATTGCGACAGGTATCACTATTTGGATAACTAAGTATACGAATAGTTTATATATAACACTGCCTAATGATTAACAGTTCTCGCTTTTGTTCTTTGGAATACTTTGATTTTTTTCGGTACCTCTGATGGATCTTTCCAAATATCAAACATTCTTTGTACTATTCTAGAAATAGTTTGAACAAGTAAAAGGAATTTAAACACGCCTAATTTCGTACTTATAGCCCTTCTTTAGTAACTTTTGTTCCTTAGTCTATTAACAAAAAGTTGAAGGAACTAGAACAGTTGGCTTTACTCTTCTTATCATTTTGATAACAATTTGTGTAGAATGTCCATTTTTCAAATATGATTAAACATTATGGAGTGTTTGTTTTGAACGTTGCATTATCTGATTTGTTTTAATAACAAATTGATTGATATTTGTATCAGGTTTTTAGACTTAATTTTCTGATTTTCAAAGAATTTATCTTTTTTGATGTTTCATATTTTAGTTTTTTAATTTTCGGAGTGTTAATCTCTAGTTCAGTCTGATTAAGGGAGATCATCTACCTAATTATTAGATAATCTTTGAAATTAATCTGTTTTCCAAAATAACTCGGTAAATATTTGGATTTTAAGTATAATATTGTCCTTTTAATACAAAAAAAGGCTCTAATAGCCTATATTTTTTTGATAACGATTACAATGACGTTATAAATTTTGGGGATTTGCATAAAGGAAAAATAAAATGTCTAATAAAGGAATTGATAATCAAGAAAAAATATTTGCTCATCAAATTAAACTAATCAAAGAAAGAAGAAAAAACATCATATTGATCTAGCGATTCTAAGAGATGAATACCTAAATTCTGAAAAGGGAAGTTACGGGAAACATTTAGTAAAAGATAACTCCATATTAAATGATCATGGTTTTTCTTATGAATTTGTTTCAACTGATTTATTGTTAGAATTTAAAATAGAAAAAGGGCATGTGTCAACGAATGGTATAGGCTGCAAAGCATTGATTGTTCAATCTAAAGATAGAAATTCTACCAAAACAATACAGTTGCTTACGGAATTAGCAGATATAGGACTACCGATTTTTATTGTTGGAAATAATAAATTAGAACCAAAATTTATGGTTGATTTGATGGCTATGGATACCTTTAGTGAGACAGTCTACAAATTACTTAGCGAGGAAAATGTCTATCAAGTTAACATGTTTTCTGATTTATTAGACTCTTTACTTTCAAATTTTCCAATGCAATCAGTTGCGGATTTCTTTTTAGCAGTAGGGTTAACACCAATTTTTACAGCAATGTTCAATGCCACAGACTATTCCAAATGGCGAAGAAGTCATTATAGGTTTCCAACAAAAGTATTTAGGGAGCTCTGATTTATTTGTTACAATGATTGTATCAGTTTTAATTTCAATGCCTTATCTAAGGTCAGTCAAAACTGATAAATTAGTAATCAAATTCCCTGATTCTGTACCACCAATGGTTAGTCAGTCTTTTGAACCACTAGCAATAGGAGTCATTATCTTTATCGTGATTGCATTATTTCAGATGGGACTTTCACTTTTAACCGATGTAAATATTTTTGATTTAATAAATCAATTTATTGGCGCTCCAATCATGAAATTAGGAGAATCACCAACTACTTTTATCCTCGTTTCCTTTGTTTGTGCTTTACTATTTTTTATTGGGATTTATCCTGTTTCTATTATGGCGGCTTTAACTCCAGTAATCATGGTTCTCATAACAGGTGCAATCGAACAATATCAGGCAGGAGAATATCTTAATCCATTGTAACAATCTCCTTTTATACGTTCATGATTATTTAAAATCAAAAAATAAGTTTAATATAAGTTTATTCGCAACATAAGTGATCCCATACATTACATTAATTTCTCCAAACGTTCTACATATTCAATTTCCATCTTTCTATATCCTCGATCAGGAAAGTTTATTAGCTGTTTTTTAGCCTTTTCTAAAAGATACCTTCCTTCCACTACATTATCCAAAACAAAATAAGTATATGTTGCTAAAATTCTAGTGTTAGAAGGCAGATCATTTTTCAAAAATAACTGTACCTCTTTATCTTCATATATGCCCTTCGCTTTTTCAAAATCAGGGCGATGAATAATATGATAATCTAAAAACTCAAGAGCTACTAATATTTTAAATGAAGGTGGCAAGTTTTTAAAATCCAATCGGTTAAGCTCTTCTATTGCAAGATTGTATTCACCCATGTCTCGTAACCGACTTGCTTCACATAAAAGAAGATAAATGATAAACTGATTATCTAGCTTAATTCCTTCATCAACTTTAAACATCTCATGAGGTAAATCTCTGAATCTTTTGCCGTTTTTCGCCATGGTAGGTGGAAGATAAAAGAAAGCATGCATCCCCCTTTTTGCTTCTTCAGATCTTAATGCCGCATAAATGTTTGTTCCATCATTAGTTCCTCTTGGAGTTGGAAAAGAGTTCGAAATAAAGAACATAATACCCGCAATAATCCCAACAATTAAAAGATTCTCATATAAAATGCTTCCTTCTGAATTTTTATAAATAAGAAGGAATGCAATAGCACTTAATAGATTAAAAAGACTTCCACCAAAATTATACCAAAAAAATTTAAACACTTCTTTATTTTCATGCGGAATCATCAAGCATTCTCCCATAGAAAAAAACTTTAGTAACTTAAACTTTATACGATCTTCCTCTTTAATCCACATAAAAAATCCTGCTTGAAAGCTATGAAATTTGTACCCTGTTGCAAAGCCACAAACTAAGTGTCCTAGTTCATGAATGTATAGATTAAACAAAAATATCATTATACTCCCTATCGCTAAAAGCACTATATTCACGAAGCCATCTCCTTCCTAACTATGTTGAGTAATAGTTTACTCAATTTTCTAGTCTCTCATTTGGTCTTTAAAATTATATTCATTAATCAATGAAAATAGTAGAAGCTATTCCTTTTCATTTTTCTCATATAGCTTTTTATAATAAAAGGAATTTTCAATCAGTTCTCTATGCGTACCTATTGCAACTATTCTCCCGTGATCCATAACAATGATTTTATGAAAATGTTGAATCATAGACAATCTGTGTGCTACAACAATCATCGTTGAACAAACTTTAAATAAGTTATTCATAACAATTTTTTCAGAAATATTATCTAATGCACTAGTCGGCTCATCCATAAAAATAATTTTAGGATCAGATATAATCGTTCGAGCAATAGATGTTTTTTGCCTTTGTCCACCAGAAAGATTATGCCCACTTTCTGAAATTCTTGTTTCCAAACCTAATGGAAATGATGAAAGCAGCTCCTCTAAATTCGCTACTTTAATGCTTTCCATAATTTCTTCATCTGAATATTTCCTTCCCATTAAGATATTCTCTTTAAAAGTTCCATTAAATAAAACATTCTCTTGTAAAACAATGCCTATGTGTTCTCTCAAATCATGCAATCGAACATCTTTCACATTCAAATAATCATAGTAGATTTCACCACTAGTCGGCTTATATAAGCATGATATGATCTTCAATAATGTAGATTTTCCAGAACCGCTTGCGCCAACAATCGCTATTTTTTCATTCGAACAAATCTTCAATCGAACATCCGAAACTGCATTCTCTGAAAATAGGCTGTATCGATAACTAATTCAATCCATGCTAATTGCTCCCGTATAGCTTTTCATTTCTTGGTCTCCACTAGTAAGTGTTTCATTTTTAGTTTCTAAGATATCCAACAATCTATCTAAATAAATTTTACCATCAATAGTTGACTATAACTATTAGCTATTGATAATAAAGAAGATAAAAACATTACACCAATAGTGTTAAATGCAATCAATCCGCCTATAGTTATTTGCTCATTTATTATCAATAGATGCCCGAAAGAAAAGATAATCAAAGGATAGAAATTTTGAATAATTAAAAAAATCTTTCAATCATGAAGGATATATTTACAAAAAATATATTAGTAATAATGAGTAACGAATCCTATTAAGGGAAATAGTAATAAGATTTTTTCATCTATATGATCATGGTTAATTGAATTACAAGATATATAATCTTTAACTGTATTTGAGAATATGGATTTGTTTCATGAATGAATTACTGTCAAAAGTAGACACTAGGAGCTAACCTAACAGTAAATTGATTCCCCAAATAACTTCTCTACCTGCTATTTTGGCTACGATATTGGTTACGTTCCCGATGATAGTATCTGCTAATATATACCGTCAGTCTATAGTAATTTGATAAATCAAATATCTCTGCAAAGCCTATTCCTTTCCTCTGATTCCTAAAAGAGTCATTGGAAGGGTCTGGGGGATAAATCATTATACAAAAGTAAATTTTTTACTTATTAACAGACTGTAGAAATATAAAAAAGAACTAAAATTTAACTAAATTATGTGCTATTCTTAAGGAAAGCCAAGTGTACAAGAAAGTTTCTGAGAATGTAATTTTTATAATTAGATGTTTAGGTTGCATACATGGATATAAAAAATAAAACTATAATAAATATGTATTGTATAGTAGATAGTAAAAAATGAATGCTAACGATGAGCAAAAAACACTTGTTTACTTATTGAATTATAGATGATTAGGAGGCAATCTATTGAATAAAAAATATTCTGCTGGTCTAGTTTCTAAACGCTTTTGGTTTTCAGAGTTCAAGTTATATATTCAATTACGACTAGAAGGATATACAGATATAGAAATTAAAGAGAAAAATGAACATGAAAATATTTTTTTGGCAGTGAGCAGTAACCGTCAAAAAGAAATCTATCAGAACGTGAAAAGGAGAGTTAGTCAACTGGATGAAGCTGGATTGCAACTTTTCAATCAGTTAAATATAGATAATCAAAAGTTAGTGAATTTGATTTCCATCCTTATGATTGATGATCTTTTTAGTGAATTTATGACTGAGGTATATGCTGAAAATCTACGTAAAGGAAATTTGCAATTAACACCAGTTGATTACCGTTCTTTTTTTACAGAGAAGCGGAGAAGTTCAGAAGATATTTCAAAATGGAAAGATTATACGATTAAACGGCTTATTGCCGCTTATCAAACGAATCTAATTGAAACAGGATTAGTCAGAGGGGAAAAAGAATACGGACGAATGACCCCGATATTATTAGATAAACGATTGATTCAATGGTTAGTTGACAAGAATCGTAAAGATATTGTACTAGCACTGGGAGGAATTTTATAATGTCATTATCGATTCAAGAGCATTTAGAAAAACTGGACGAAGTAATCCAAAAAGAAGATTTTTTATTGAATCGTGGTTTAGGTAATGAAGTAGGCTATTATATCTTTGACTACGATCCAAAAGACGAGTTAATTGTAAGAGATTATATTAATGATATATCTGGAACATCTGTTGGTGATAATTATGAAGTGAAAGTTTATAATCTCTATGTGATTATGTTAGAGTATTTAGAAAAACGTGGTTTCACTGAAAAAGCGATTAAGATGGAAGAACGACGTGGTTTACAAAAATTAGTGGAAAGCATTGGTCGTTTATTGAAAATGGATTTACCTGAGGAAGAAAATGTATTTTTTGAATATGTGGATACCCACACACCAGAAAAATCAGTTGTGTTCCTGACAGGAATTGGTGAATTGTATCCGTTAATTAGAGCGCACTCCATTTTAAATAAAATGCATCAGGTATTTGATCGCGTACCAGTTGTGATGATGTATCCAGGGGAATATGATGAGTTAAGTTTAACGATTCTTAATACCAATAAAGACGATAATTATTATCGAGCATTTAGAGTTTAGTTGGATTGGAAGGTAGGAGAGTAAATGCTAATTAAAGATATTTTTGCAAAACCAATTGACCGAAATATTCAAGGAGTTATTAAAGTCGGTCAAGCAAAGGATGAAAATGTTCAACAAGAATTAGAAGAATACGTGGTTACGAAAGAATTACAAAAACACTTTAAAACAATTTTTGATGCCTATCAACGAAGTATCAATACGCCAACAGATAAAATGGGTGTTTGGATTCAGGGGTTCTTCGGTTCGGGTAAATCTCATTTCTTAAAAATTATTTCTTACTTGCTCGCAAATCGAGAAATAAATGACAAGAAAGCCATTGATTACTTCAAAGAAGATGGAAAAATCAAAGATCCACTGACTTTGGCAACGATGGAACGGTGCTCACAAATAAATACAGATGTTATTCTATTTAATATTGATTCAAAAAGTGATGCAGGTGGTAAAAAAGATAAAAACGGAATCGTAAATGTTTTTCTAAAAGTATTTAACGAAATGCAAGGATTAAGCACGATTCCACATCTAGCAGATTTTGAACGTCGGTTAATTAAAGAAGAAAAGTTTGATGCATTCAAAGCTGCTTTTGAAGAGATTAATGGGGCAAAATGGCAAGAAGAGCGCCATGAGTTTGATTGGATTCAAGATGATATCAAAGAAGCGGCACTTAAAATCGATTTTATGAGTGAAGCCGCTATTGATAATTTTTTAGAAAAAGCATCAGGAAATTATTTAATAAGCATTGATGATTTTGCCAATCTAGTTAAAAGCTATCTTGATTCCAAAGAAGCAGACCATCATATTGCCTTTCTAGTCGATGAGGTCGGACAATATATCGGCGGTAATCGTGAGTTGACTTTGCAGTTACAAACCGTTGTGGAAGATTTGGGTCGAATTTGTGAAGGTAAGGCTTGGGTATTAGTGACAAGTCAGGAAGCGATTGATCACGTAACAAACTTTGATAACAATTCTGATAATGATTTTTCTAAAATCAAGGATCGTTTTGCCACAACTGTGAGTTTATCTTCAGCAAATGCCGATGAAGTAATTAAAGAACGTATTTTGAAGAAAAAAGAGTCTGCCAATGATTCTTTAGCTTTACAATTTGAAACTGTTCAAACAGAATTGAAAAATAAATTACTCTTTGTTGATAGCCCTGAATTAAAGCTCTTCCAAGATGCTGAAAATTACGCAGAAGTTTATCCATTTATTCCATATCAATTCAATTTATTGGGGCAAATTCTAACCGAGATTCGTAATCACAGCTATCAAGGATCAAACTTATCGTCTGGTGAACGTTCATTACTAGCAATGTTTAAAGAAGCCGCTGAACGAAATAAGGAAAATGATACAACCAGTTTGGTTTCTTTAGATCAGTTTTATTACTCGTTAGAACGTTGGATTGATACAGCAATTAGCCGAGTGATTACACAAGCTACAAATAATTCTCACATTCAAAGGCCAACTGATATAGATGACTTTAACGTGAATGTCTTACGAATTTTATTCATGATTAAATATGTTGATCAAGCCATCAAACCAAATGTTGAAAATATTACGAGCTTGATGATAAGAAATATCAACGAAGACCGCCTAGAAACTAAAAAACGAGTAGAAGAAGCATTGGACCTTTTAATTAAGGAAAACTTTGTGCGGAAGAACTTAGATAGTTATATTTTCCAAACTGATGAAGAACAGGAAATTACTCGTGAGATTAAAAATCAAAATATTACAGATAGTGATTTGATCGTAGAACTATCTAAACGAATTTTTGACGGCGTTCTAGACCGAAATAGTTTTGCCTATGAAAAATTAGGCATGTCAGGTGGAAATAAATTTAAAAACCGGTATACGTTTACTTATGCACAAGTGTTAGATCAACGTCCATACAAGCAAGCTGGAAATGCTGAAATGACAGTTAATTTTATTTCACCATACTCTGATTTAGCAGGTCAAGAGGCAGAACTTGCGCTTAAGAGTTCCCGTAACTTATTATTCGTAGAATTGCCATCAGATAAAGAATTTAAAGATGATATAGCAATGTATGCTAGAATGAATCTTTATTTAACAACGACTTATTCGAGTGTAGTAAAGAACTTTGACGCGATTCGTTCGGAAAAATCTGGTGAATTACAGGAACTAAGTGCAAGTATCAACGATCAATTAAATGAACTGTTGAAATCTGCAAAATTTTTCTATAACGGTGCAGAAATTCAACTGACAGGCTCCGACTTTAAAGCAAAATTCCAATCAGCACTTCAGAAAATGGCTGAAGAAGTATACCATAAATTAAACCAAATTGATGCGCCTAAAGAAAAAGAAGATATCTTATATTTAGTGAAAGAAAGCAAAAATGAAATTATTGAAGATCCATCAAATGAGCAAGCAGTTCAGGAAATTTTCAATTTTATCAATGATCAAAAGAGAAATCACCTAACGATTACGATGAAAACAATTCGTGATCGTTTTGAAACAAAACAACCGTATGGATTCACAGAACTTGATGTGGAATGGTGCATCGCTAAACTTTTCATGTCTGGTAAAATTGATTTACTTTATAACAATGTACAAATTTCACGGATGGATGATCCCAATAGTATTGTAATGATTATTCAAAAACGACGAGAAAGTGAAAAGATAAAAATTGAACCAAGCGCGGTGATTTCGCCAAAAGCAAAAAAATTGGTTGACGAAATCGGTAGAGAACTGTTTCAAAGTCGTAATATTGTTGATGAAAATAACAATGAACATACAATGGAAAATTTCAAGAAACATTTAAAAGGTCAATTAGACAATTTACGCTCTTATTTTGATTTACAAAACACTTATACCTACCCTAGTGCTTATGAATATGAGCAAATAAAAAAATATCTTGAAGTAATTGTTCAAACGTCAGATGTTGAAGACTTTTTTTATACAATCAAAAAATATCGCGATGAATTATTCGACTGGGCTGAAACATATGATAAAATTAAAAATTTCCACAAGCAAAATAGTACTCAGAAAAAAATCTGGGAGAATGCACAAGATAAAATTAGATTAATCGAAAAAAGTCGGCGTCAAACTTCTAGCCAAGAAATTGATCAATTGATTCATGAGATGAAAACCATTTTGAAAAAGGCTGATCCTTATTCAGATATGATGAAACTAAATGAGTTGATTCAAGAATTTATCGAACAATATAACCAACTGTTAGAGTTGGAAAGTCAGGAAATATTAAATAAGCTAACGGAAGAAAAACAAGCAACATTTAAATTATTAGAAGGAAAAGATTTTAAAGATCAATTTGTACCAATAGTTGACCAAGAATTTCAAGAACTGAAAGCAAAAATTGAACAAGCGAATACTATAGATGATCTTGTTTTCTTATCATTAAACGTAGCAGAACAGTATTCGATCTTTAATCAACGTTTCGATAAAGAAGAAAATCGCAGACGTCAAGAAGAACAAGCACGTAAACAAATTGAAGCAGCAAACTTGATTCGTGAAACTGAAAAAGATGAAATAGACTCTGCAGCAGAAGCTGAAGAAATAGCGATAGTAAAACCTACTATTCGACAGAAAACAGTACCAATGAGAACACTTAACGTTCATGTTAAAACTATTAAGTCAGCAGCAGATATTGATGAGTTAACAGCTGAAATTAATCAAAAACTGAAGGAACAACTTCAAGAAAATACAGAAATCACGATTCAATTCTAGTGAAAAGACAGGCATAAAAAGGTGCCTGTCTTTTCAAAGGTTACATATAGAAAGGAAAGAAAAATGGATAAGAAAGCGATAAAGAATTTCGCGGTCAATGCCCGTAGAAAATTAATTGATGAAGTAATGACTAAAGCAAAACGTTTAGGAATTGATGAATCAAAAATTGAAGATGTGAAGAAAATTGATAGCAATTTACAAGAAATCGAAAAATCAGGAATAAGAATTCAAGGAAAAGAAATAGCGCAAAGAAACAAATTGATTGCAGAACTAAAACAACGTGCTTCTGTCACTTCTTATTCAGAAGCTTTTCAAGAGTTAATCGAAGAGGTTGCTTATACGTGGTTTAACCGATTGATTGCCATTCGGTTTATGGAGGTAAATGATTATTTACCTGACACGTATCGTGTATTATCTAGTGAAATAAGTGGGAAAATTGAGCCAGATATTATTACAGATATTTATGATGCCGATATCTTTGAAGAATTATCTAGTAATGAACAGCAACAAGTCAGAACTTGGAAAACAGATAATTCAGCAGAAGCAATGGACAAGCTGTATCAATTGATTTTTATAAAAATCTGTAATCAATTGAATGATTACTTACCTGAGCTATTTGAAGAAGTAGAAGATTATACAGAACTTTTGTTTACAGCTTCTTATATTAAAAAAGATGGCGTAATCGCTGATCTTTTAAGTATTCCAGAGGATGATTTCAATGTTCAAGCTGGTGGACAGGTAGAGATTATTGGGTGGTTGTATCAGTACTATAATAGTGAGCCACATAATAAAGTGGTGAATATTTATAAAGGGATTGTCAAAAAACAAGATATTCCGGCAGCAACTCAACTATTTACCACAGATTGGGTCGTTCGTTATATGGTTGACAATAGTTTAGGAAAGTATTGGTTAGATCGTTATCCCAATAGTGAATTAAGAAATAAGTTGAAATACTTAATTCCTGATAAATATGCTTTTAAACAAGCAACATCTGTAAGTAATTTAAAACCAGAAGAACTAAAAATTATCGATAACGCAATGGGGTCTGGGCATATTTTAGTTTACGCCTTCGATGTATTGATGGAAATTTATCTTACGTTAGGATATTCTGAGCGTGATGCTGCACGTGCAATCGTTGAATACAATTTATATGGACTTGAGATCGATAAGAGAGCGTATCAGTTGTCTTATTTTGCAATTATGATGAAAGGGCGTCAATACGATCGTCTTTTTTTGAAAAAAAGTCTATCGCCGAATTTAAGAGAGTTTATTGATTCTCCTAAAGTGACAGACGAGTATCAAGAGCGTATTAGTGAATTGAACAATGATAAGGATAGTGAACGCTGGAATGAATACAAAGAGTTAATTTTTGATCAATTTGAAAATGGGAAAGAACTTGGATCAATCATTAAGTTAGTCGATAAAAATAATCAGGCAATAACTAAAGAATACTTAGGAAAAGTAAGAGAGTATATATCAAAATTCAATGAATTTACGAATATGGATATTCTTTATGGGATGAAGGAAATACAAGAAAAATACTTGCACATTCTTGACGTGGCTGAAATGCTAGTTGATAAATATGTAGCGGTAGTCACTAATCCGCCTTATCTTAATAAAATGGATAAGAAATTAAAAAAATATGTAAATGATAACTATTCTGATGTCAAAAAAGATCTATTTTCTGTGTTTATTAAATTGAATAGCCAAATGCTGATTGATAATGGATATGCTTCCTTTATGACGCCATTTGTTTGGATGTTCATTTCTAGCTATGAAAAGTTACGCTCATTTTTAATTAATGAAAGAAACATTTCTAGTTTGATTCAAATGGAGTATTCAGCTTTTGAAGAAGCAACCGTTCCAATTTGTACGTTTACGATAAAAAATTCAAATGAACAAGAGGGAAGCTATATCAAATTATCAGATTTTAAAGGTGGAATGGAAGTTCAAAAAGTTAAGACGCTAGAAGCTATTCATCAGCATTGTGAATGCGATTATTTTTATAGTACTAATCAAAGCAACTTCAAAAAAATTCCTGGAATGCCGATTGCTTACTGGGCAAGCAAATCAATTATCACTGCTTTTGAAAAAGGAAAACCAATTTCTGATTATGTAACACCTAAGCAAGGATTAGCTACAGCTGATAATGATAAATTTTTACGTTTATGGTGGGAGGTAGATATAAATAAAATAAAGTTTGATGCTAAAACATTAGAGGATGCTAAAAATTCTAGGAAGAAGTGGTTCCCTTACAATAAGGGAGGATCTTTTCGTCGATGGTATGGAAATTATGACTACATTGTTAATTGGGAAAATGACGGTCAAGAAATTAGAAATTTTGTCGATAATAATGGAAAAGTTAGGTCTAGGCCTCAAAACACAGAGTTTTATTTTAAAGAATCTATAACATGGTCCGATGTAACAAGTGGTGCCTTTTCGATGCGTTATAGACCTAGTGGGAGTATTTTTGATTCAACAGGACACTCTGCTTTTACAGAAAATAAAAGTGATCAACTATATTTGCTTGGATTGTTAAATAGTCCAATCGCGAATTATATTTTTAATATTTTAAACCCAACGATCCATATGCACATTGGATATGTTTCTCTTTTTCCAACAATAATAAACGAAAATATCAGAAAAAAAGTCACAGAATTAGTAGAAGAAGCAATAAGATTAAGTAAAAATGATTGGATTGATAATGAACAAGGTTGGTATACTTTTAGAAAAAATTCATTACTTGGATATTTTAAAACAATAGAGAATTCCATCCAGATAAGGAATGAAACGTTAATAACAAATATTTCACGTATGAGGGATATAGAAAGAGAAATTAATACTCATTTTATATCTTCTTATGGAATGGATAAAGAGTTATCAATAGAAATTGAACATCAACCACTTTCATTAAAAATAGTAAATAATAAAAGGGAAATTAAGGATTTTATTTCTTATTCAATAGGTTGTATCTTCGGTCGCTACTCCCTAGACGAAGATGGTCTCATCTTCGCTGGCGGCGAATGGGATCCTTCTCGTTATCAAAAATTTAAACCTGATACTGATAATGTTTTACTCATCACCGATGATGAGTATTTCAAAGATAGCCAAATTGACATTGTCAATCGCTTTATTGATTTTGTTGAGGTGACTTTTGGTGAAGATACTCTAGAAGAAAACTTACAATTCATTGCTGATACTTTAGGTGGAAAAGGAGAGCCAAAGGAAATCATACGTCGCTATTTTTTGAAAGATTTTTACAAAGACCATTTAAAAACATACTCCAATCGACCAATTTATTGGCAATTGGACTCAGGAAAACAAAATGGCTTTAAAGCGTTAATGTACTTGCATCGCTATACACCAGATCAATTAGGAAAAGTACGTACTGAATACCTACACGAACTACAAAAAGCGTATGACAATCGAATCGAATTGCGTCAGCAGCAAATTTCAACAAGTGATAACCAAAAAAAAATAAATGTAATGACAAAAGAAATTGCAAAGATTCAGAAGCAATTAAAAGAAGTTCGTGAGTATGACGAGAAGTTGGGTCACTTAGCATTAAAACGAATTGAATTAGACCTAGATGATGGTGTGATTGTCAATTATGATAAGTTGCAGCGTGATCCTAAAACCGGCGAGAAATTCCAAATTCTGACAAAAGGGGTCAAAGAACCTAAAAAATAGTTATTTGAGAAAGTTGTTTTCTAACAACTTTCTTTTTTATTCTTAAATTGCGTGCGAAATTATCCAAATTATGTCAATATAAGGGGTATAGAAAGAGAACGATTAGGTGAGATTGATGACAGATATAAATATGCAACAAATTGAAGAAAAATTAAATCAACGTTTTCCTAATTATGGACGTAGGAGAATCATTTTTTGGTTTGATTCAAATCAGGATTTTCTTGAAGAAATTGACTCATTGGTCATTCAAAATGCAAAAATCTATCGATTAGAAAAGGACGCACAATTTAAAACTAAGCGTTTATTGGAATATGAAGATCCCGAAACTAACTATTTAATCTATGCACCATTTCCTCGCTGGGATGATAAAGATGAAGATAATCATTTGTTGAGTGTATTGAATTATTCAGAGGAATTTAGTGCAGACCGCTTAGCGATTATCATGAATGAATTGGCTATTCCACTTAGATTTCATCAGACAGTTAAACAGTATCGTAATTTCTTTAATGCAAAGGATCGCATGAGAAGTTTTGGTGAATTTAGTACGCATATGACAATTAATAAATCGGAAACGATTGAATTAATGATAATGGCTGTTTTGTTGAAATCGAAAAGTATTCGATTAAATGACTTACTGCGTGTAGTTCTAAAAAGCTTTACAGAAAGTAGGGAGAATCCTTTAAAGGAACTTGATAAGTATCAGTTAACAGCTAAATTTTGGGAATTTATTCAAATAAAATTTGGCTTTACGGATAGCCAGCCTACATTGGAAAAGCTGACGATGTGTCTTTATTTGAACTATTTTTATTATCAAATTGATCAAGAGATGCCGAAGAAGTTCAAAGGATTTGAAATACTCCATCTGAAAGCAAACATTATTACTTTCATGGATCAGTTTATGAATGATACACGTTACGTGGAAAGCTTTGAACAGCTATCTAAAAAAGTATATCAGACTATTGATGGTGATGGATTATTAGACAGTATAGAAATTGATGATTTAATTGAAGCAGACGTATTTTCTGAGATTCATGCAAAAATATTAATGTTTTATGCAGAACGATTAAAGGCTTCTGACACTACAACGAAAATTGCAGGACAAACAATTTTTGATAGTTTAAAGCAGCGCGAAAAAATGCATTTCGCATCGGATTATATTTACGAGTATCAATTATTGAAACATGCTTATTATCTTGTGGATAAAAACAGATTATGCTTGCCGATGAACATGGATAATTTGCTAACTCAATATGAGAAGGAAATGTATTGGATTGATACGCATTATCGGAAATTTATTTGGAATAGTGATCATATAGAAGAAAAGCAAAAATATGACCAATTGTATCGATTAGTTGAAGCAAATTATTCGAAGTTTCTTGATCAATCAGGACAAATTTGGAATCAAACTTTTGAATTTAAGAATCGTCCATCCATTCGGAAATTTTATAATCAAGCCGTAATGAAACGCTCTGTTAAAACTGTAGTTATTATTTCAGATGCTTTTCGATATGAGTTAGGGATGAATTTAGAACGTAAGTTAGTTAGAGAAAAGAAGTATTCAACAAATATGGCTAGCTTTCTTTCTGTATTACCTTCAGTTACTGAATTCGGTAAAGCCGCCTTATTACCAAACAATCAACTAACTTACAATGAAGGAACAGAAGTACTGGTTGATGGGAAAAAAACGAATGGTTTATCCAATCGAAATGCGATTCTCCAGCAACGAGATGCAAATGCTGTAGCTTTAAATTATGATGATGTGGTTAAGATGAATAAGGCTGAGATACGAGAAGTATTTAATGGCAAATCAGTCATTTATATTTATCACGATCAAGTGGATAGAACAGGTGATCACTCGAATGAAAATCGAGTTTTTGATGCCTGTGATTTAGCGATAAGCGAAATTTCCCGACTTATTAATCGCTTGCATAATGATGGAAGTATCTATCGTTTTATAGTTACGGCTGATCATGGATTTATTTATAAAAGAAGCCACGTTGAAGAAGTAGATAAGATTGAAAATCCATCTAGAAATGAAAAAGATCGTGTAGAACGTCGTTTTATTCTTAGTGAAGAAGAATACGAAATAATTGGTACGAAAAATTACTCTTTGGGAGATTCTTTAGGAAATGATGACACTAGAAACATTTGTGTCCCGGTTACTTCAAGTATTTTTAAGAAAGCTGGCGGGGGACAAAACTACGTTCATGGAGGGTCATCTATTCAAGAAATGCTAGTCCCTATTCTAGAAATTACGGTAGCCAAAGGTAGCAATGCAAAGGAACCAGTAGCAATTGAATTAATGACTAGCAACCGCAGAATTACAGGATTATCAACCACGTTAGAATTCTATCAAAAAAATGCAATTAGTGATGTTTATGACCCAGTATCTTTCTGGCTTTATTTTGAAGATGAACATGGTGAACGTATCTCAAATGAAGAAATCTATGTTGCGGATTCAAAAGCAGAAGATGCGAATCAGCGGTTTACTAAATTTGTTTTTGAATTTGTAAATCGTCGATATACAGTTGAAGATACTTATTATTTAGTGATAAAAAATCAAAAAAATGATTTGACCGAGCGAATAAAATTCATTATAGATAATCCTTTTGCAGAATCATTTGATTTTGATATATAAAAACGAGGGAGCTGTGACAAAAGTCTTGTCGCAGCTCCTTTTTCCGAATAAACGGTGTTCCAGAAGTAGCTTCTTCGGAAATTTCACAAAAATTTGAGAAGCAATTTTCGTAAATTCTTTCTTATTTCTTGAAGCTGCCCACTTCTTTCACAACCTCTTTTTATTTTGTATTATCAAGCCTACTGGTTAAATATGATATACTTTAATTGCTATTATAATGACTGAACACATGGAGGAATTCTAGTGGAACAACAGGAAATTTTAAAGTTATCTGAATTCTTTCCCGGAAAGATTGTCAGAAAAGATTTAACAAAGAAAATTAAAGAAGGTGCGAATGTCCCTGTTTATGTATTGGAATATTTACTTGGTATGTATGCCTCATCATTGGATGAAACATTGGTTGAAAAAGGTGTAGAAAATGTTAAAAATATTCTTGCTCGAAACTATGTGCGTCCTGATGAAGCAGAAAAAGTAAAAGCTAAAATTCGTGAATTGGGCGGCTATACAGTTATTGATAAAGTAACTGTACATTTAAATGAAAAGAAAGATTGCTATGAAGCAGAATTCTCTAACCTCGGATTAAAAAACGTTCAAATTAGTGAAGAATATCCGAAAAAATTTGATCGATTATTAGGTGGGGGAATCTGGTGTATTGTTTCGATGGAATATTGGTATGACGAGAATGATCGTTGGAATAGCCCTTTTATTGCAAAAAAGGTTGATCCAATCCAAATGCCTGGTTTAGACATTGAGGCTTACAAGATGGCTCGCAAAGAGTTTACTACAGATGAATGGATTGACTTACTTTTACGGTCCATTGGTATGGAACCTACACAATTTAATAAAAGGGTAAAATGGCTTCATTTAGCAAGACTTATTCCATTAATTGAAAATAATTTTAATCTCTGTGAACTAGGGCCGCGTGGTACAGGTAAATCGCATGTATATAAAGAAATTTCACCAAACTCAATCCTTGTTTCCGGTGGTCAAACAACAGTAGCAAACCTTTTCTATAATATGGCTAGTCGTACAATGGGACTTGTAGGTATGTGGGACTGTGTTGCTTTTGACGAAGTTGCTGGGATTAAATTTAAGGATAATGATGGCGTTCAAATCATGAAAGATTACATGGCTTCAGGATCTTTTGCTAGAGGAAAAGAAGAAAAGAATGCTTCAGCATCAATGGCTTTTGTAGGAAATATTAACCAAAGCGTGGATGTAATATTGAAAACTTCGAATTTATTTGAGCCATTTCCGGAGGTTATGGGGACAGATTCAGCCTTTTTGGATCGGATGCATTGTTACTTACCAGGTTGGGAAATTCCTAAATATCGACCAGATTTTTTTACAAATGACTATGGCTTCATTACAGATTATTTTTCTGAAGTCATGCGGGAACTTCGAAAAGTTAGTTTTGGGGATAGTTTTGATAAATATTTCAAACTTGGCTCCCAATTAAATCAGCGGGATACTATTGCAGTTCGTCGGATTGTATCTGGGATGATGAAACTATTGTATCCTGATGGTAGATTTGAAAAAATTGATGTCGAAGAAGTCTTGCGATTTGCACTTGAAATGCGTCGTCGTGTAAAAGAACAATTAAAGAAAATTGGTGGAATGGAATTTTATGATGTCAATTTTTCATACATTGATTTAGAAGAAGAGCGAGAAGAGTATGTTTCTGTTCCTGAACAAGGTGGAGGAACATTGATTCCTGAGGGATTAGGTAAACCAGGACATTTATACACGGTCTCTTATGGAAAAACTGGGCAATTAGGTACCTATAAATTGGAAACACAAATGACTTCGGGAAATGGAAAGTTTGAACGTACAGGGATCAATTCAGATGCTGGAGCAAGAGAAGCAATGGATTCGGCATATCGATACTTAAGAGCCAATTATGGAAGTGTTAGCCAGTCTATTAGTTTGACGACAAAAGACTTTGTCGTACATGTCCAAGATATGAATGGCATTGGTATGACAAAAACATTATCATTACCAACTATAATAGCTTTATGTTCAGTTTCCTTAAACAAACCTGTATTACCAAGTTTAGTTATTTTAGGTGATATTACAATTGGTGGATCTATGATTAAGGTAGATAATTTAGCTAACTGTTTACAAGTAGCAAAAGATGCCGGAGCGAAAAAAGTACTTGTACCTATGATAAGCGCTGCTGATATTGGAACTGTACCCCCAGAATTAATGGGTACCTTTAATTTGATTTTTTATCAAACGCCGGAAGATGCTGTCTTTAAAGCCCTTGGGGTGGAATAGACAACTTTTTATTAAGCTAATATCTTCAGAAAATTAATCAATGAACTTAACTTCATAGTTTAAACAGAAAAAATTAATTGCTTAAATAACTTTTCCATTTGCTGGTTTGACTACGTACCAATCTATATTACTTATTAGATTAGTCGTTAATCTATTCGGATCGAATGGGCAAAATATTTTTGTGTATGTCCGTCCTTGATTATGATTCCAAAAAGAATCATTGGGTGGCTGTGGCGTAAATATTATATTATAAGCCAGAAATACCTATATCTAGTTATTTCTGGCTTTTTTGATAGAAAAAGGACAGAAGAATAATACAAATAGCCTAATACTAGAATAGTTAGTCATTTTTTTTACCTATCATTCTGAACTTTTTTATTTAGGAACTTTCATCTCAAAGCTTTTTCAATTAATTTGTACCCTTGTTTTTTTTGATAAGATCATGTGCATTGTTCTATCTCTACGTTCATCTCCTACTTAATGCCTATCTGGCTCCTGAGGGGTTCTTTTTAAGGCGTCGTCATAGTCTTGGCTGAGGATTTCTTGGTAATCTGAGGGAATGGCTTCCCAAGAGAGCAGGCGAACGTTCATGACGTGTTTTCCTTTGTGTTTGATTACAGCATGGTTTTTCTCTTTTTCTACCTCTCCAGCGTGAAAAGACAGCCATGTACCATGGCCAAAGATATCATTACATACCCAATGTTCGATGGAATTTTCCACGTATCCTACAGGGAGTGTGGTATAGCCGATTTGTGGTTTCAAAAAAGGATTGAATCGATCAATCGTTTCATTTTTGTATTGATAATTGATAAGAAAAAGATAGACCAAACAAAAGACGAGCAGAAAGAAAGATAGTGTCTTTTTGAGTGAGAAGGGTTGTTTTGATGAATAAGATTTCTTGATAACAAGAGGTTCGTCTGGCAATGTTGGTTCTATTGATTCGGTAGCTGATTCAATAGAAGGAAAATCAATCAGCAGACCTAAAGTCTGATGTAAAAGTGACAGCATTTCAAGGTCTGGCATTGTACGAGAATTTTCCCAACTAGAAATCGTTTTATCGGAAACACCAATTTTTTCGCCTAATTCTTTTTGCGTAAGGTTACAATTTCTGCGGTAAGTTCGTATTTTTTCTCCGATGTTCATCTTCTTCTCCTTTCGATTCTACAGTATATAGATTTATTCTACATGACCTATACACTTGATAGATACGTTTTTTTGATGAAAAACGGTATGATTTTATCAAAGAATCATTTAAGTAAGGGAGAGTGGTGATAATCAAAAAAAAGTTCACAGTTTTACTCACAATCATAGTGACCGGTATCATGAGTGGTTTTGCCTTGGTTAGTATAAATAAACAGGTACTCTATCGGACAAATGAATTTTTCCATCAAACAGATACTTATACTCCGATTCGATTGCCACAACATTTTATTGGGCAAGAAGAATATGAGCAGCTAATCATGGTATTTGAAAATGTCTCATCAGAAACTGAGCTTTCTTATATGAAAAAAACAGTAAATGAATCCAATGAAGTAGATACATCTTGGAACTTCAAGATACAGCCAAAGCTTGAAATGACATTGTATTATCAAGGGGATGTCAAATCTTCTCACGAGAAGGTACCCTATTCTAATACCTCCTTTCGCGTAACGTCCATTGAAGAATCGATCAAAATAAAAGATTTTGAAGGTGAATTTTTCTTGATGACGAGAGAAAAAGAAGAATATGAACGGTTCATTTCACTATTCACTGAACGATTCAATCAAGCATTTCACACTGATTATGCGACTAATATTTTTGAAGACTTTGAAAATAGCTATTCGTATTCGGTTATTTCAAGTACAGACGTATATAATTATCGAGTGTATTTAACTATTGGATTGATTCTTTTATTCCTTTTGTTATCATCCTTTTTCTTATTGATGAATAAAGAAATCAGTTTATTGTTGAATAATGGCTTTTCATTACATCAAGTATTGTGGTGTTTATTGGGGAAAAAGAAAATCATTATTACATTCATAATTGCAGGAATCATTGGTGGTTTTATTTTTATGTATTATAAGGAGCAATTTCTTTATTTGTTCCAGATGTACGTTTTCTTGTTCAGCGGAATATATGGTATTTCTTTGATTTCTCTTTTATTAGTTGAAAAAATCGCTTCGTTAAGAGAAGCGTTCAACTATATCCAATACATTCTTTTTACATTTGGATTGTTGTTTTCTCTTCTTTTGACCGTTGCCAATGTCGAATTAGCAACTATTGTTTTTTCTTCTTCACAGTTAGCTGTTTCCCATGAACCTCCAAAAGAAATCGCTGATGAAGACTATTATGTGTTTTATCCAGTAACCATCGGGAAAAACCACGTGGATTTTATTTATTCCAATCGTTTTGCATCAGCAGCAGATCAGGAATTATATGAAACTTTGAATAAAAACGGAAGTATATTAGTCAATGTATCAGATTACTTGAATGAAGATAACGAACAGTTTGGCAGAGGGATAAAAATAAATCTGAATTATCTTAAGAAATTTCCTTTGATTGATGTCTCTGGAAGGATGATCCAAATAACCGAAGAAGAAACGCACCCTGTTATATTGATCCCTGAACGATATAGACATACAGATTTAAAAAATGACCTGGCGCAAATAACAGAATATTATCAAGAAATCAGTGAAAAAGAACCGGAATTTCTATTTATAAAAAACAATCAACCCATTTATACATTTATTCCTTCTATCCCCTGGATCGAACATTATCCGGTTGTTGAAATACTGACATTGAAAAACAGTACGTATTGGGAAAGGAATATTCTCAGCGGAGAAATCTATCCACCGTTAAAGATCAAGATAGGCTCTTTGTCGAAAGAAAGGTTATTTGAGCTGATTGAAGAAAGTCAGTTACGTGATAACTTGCAGTTATCATTTCCGTATACTCAGACTGAAGAGATAGCTGTCAAAGTGTTAAGCAGATCATTTCATTACTTGATACAGATATGTTTTCTCACTTTCTTTTCTTTCTTCTTGTTGAGCTACGTCATGTTATGCATATATTTTGTCTACAATTGTCGGAAAATCGCTATCTTTCGTTCAAGTGGTTATTCGCTCTTTGAAACGTATAAAGATTTCTTCATGATGAATCTCATCAAATGGGGGACGACAAGTGTAATCTTCCTTTTTCTTATAGAAAGAGAGCCTAAATATCTTTTTAATATTTTTTTCTTTAGTTTCATTGATTTTATTCTTTCAGTTGTTTTTATTTTGTCTACAGAAAAGAAAAGTCAGTTATTGTTGATGAATGGAGGTTAACAATTGGAGCCGTTGATAGTGATAAAAGGTGCGAAAAAAATCATTCGAAACAAAACGATTCTTCATTTGGATCGTTTCATTGCGGATGCTGGGGATCTTGTGACTGTTGTTGGAGAAAGTGGAGCAGGTAAAAGTACGTTATTGAATATATTAGGATTGAATGATCGGTTCAGTTCAGGACAATTCTATTTGTTCGATCAAGAGACGAAACAATTAACTGGAAGAGAGAAGCGCTTGATAAAAAGAAATACCATATCTTTTCTTTTTCAAGATTTTGGGTTGATTGAATATGAAACAATCGATTTTAATTTAGATATTGGATTGAAGTTTTCGAATTTAAATGTTTCAGATAAGCGAACAGCAAAGTATGAGGCATTGAAAAAAGTAAATATAAACAAGAAACTAAGTACGCCTATCTACACATTATCTGGTGGTGAGAAGCAAAGAATCGCCTGTGCGAGAGTCTTATTGAAGAATAGCAAAATCATTTTAGCCGATGAACCAACTGGATCATTAGATAAACGAAATAAGGAGCAAGTCGTTGAAATCTTATCGCAACAGGCTTCTCAAGGTACGTTAGTTATCGTGGTCACGCATGATCCATATCTGACCAAAATAGGAAACAAGAAGATCATGCTTTAGAAAACAAATGAAAAATCAAATTTTTTTCAATAAAAACAACAAAAAAATGTCTGGAAAATCGAACATAAAAGTGTCTGATTTGAATATCCCAACAGCGGAAGAAGAAAAACAAAATCGATAACATTTGTTCTAAGAATTAGTTACGTTAAATACGGAACGCAAGATAGACTTGAAAAACGGTAACAAAAGAAGTAGTATATTAAGGTGTGATGTGCTACTTGACATTTATTCTGCTGAGCGAACTTTCTGGATTGTGTAGCCTTATATCTATTCAGGACGTATCGAGCAGATTAGTAAAGGTGTTCTTGATGATTTTCATCTTGAACACCTTTGTTTTTAGCAATTCGCAAAAAACGAAAAGTAGGAGAAATGATAAATGAAAAAAAGATTTTTAGCACTTGCCATCGTACTAGGCGCTGGCTTATTGTCAGGCTGTACGAATGCCGGTGAAAAAACAGCCGTTAGTTATAAAGGCGGTACAATCAGCGAACAAGAAGTAATGGATAGCTTGAAAAAAATGCAAGGAGCAGATTCCGCTGTGCAACAGTTGATCGTTTATCAAGTATTTGAAGATAAATATGGAGATGACGTATCAACCAAAGAAATCGATTCCCAATATGATCAAACAAAGAAACAATTGGGTGATTCATTTGATTCACAATTGAAATCTGCAGGTTACACAGAACAAACATTCAAAGACAGTATCAAACAAAGCTTAGCCTTCCAAGAAGGTCTAAAGAAACATATCAAATTGACCGATGAAGATTTAAAAACGGCTTGGGAATCTTTCCATCCAGAAGTGGAAGCTCAAATTATCCAAGTAGCAAGTGAAGATGATGCAAAAGATGTGAAGAAAGCTGCTGATAAGGGAGACGATTTCTCTAAATTAGCCAAAGACAAGTCAACTGATACTACGACAAAAGAAGATGGCGGAAAAGTGAAGTTTGATTCAACTACTGCAACGATTCCGGCAGAAGTCAAAGAAGCAGCCTTTAAGTTGAAAGATGGTCAAGTTTCTGATGTGATCACTTCTACCAATGCTTCAACTTATACTACGGAATATTATGTGGTTAAAATGGTGAAAAACCAAAACAAAGGCAACGACATGGATAAATACAAAAAAGAATTGAAAGAAATTGCAACAGACACAAAATTAAGTGACAGTACCTTCCAGAATAAAGTAATTGGCGAAGTATTGAAAGACGCTAATGTAAAAATCAAAGACAAAGACTTTGAAAATGTTTTGAGTACATTCACTTCAGATTCTAGTACAGCAAGTAGTAAATAAGCGGTATAAATAAAAAATATGAACTATTTAAATCAATAAAACTGTTCATCTAAATCTTTTTATTAGAACTAAATCAACAGTAGTTTAATTACTACTTGATTTAGTTCTTTTTATTTTAAAAATTTTTTTTACTTAGAATCCAGCGACCCTAGATATTTTTCTGTATAATCTTAAATAAAGAAAACAATATCAAAAAATGCACGTAGAAGTAGATAAATGGAGTGGTTTTGCAAATTTCTTTTATTTCTAGAAGTTATTCACGTATACGGATTTGTTTTTCTCACAAATAAAAAGGCAGGAAGTACAATGGATCATTTGTATATAAAATATATTCATCAATTTTCCGTTTTGGTGTTAGGCACACTAATTATAGCGGGGATTGTCGCATTTATTATTCAAGGTCGTGACATATTAACAGTACATCAAGAGTTTTTCAGTTATGCATTTGGTATTCCTCTGATCGCTATAAGGTCTGATAACAAAAAGTGGAAGAAACGCTATTACATTTTCTTGCTATTTTTGTGTTTTTATCTGCCACCTAAAATTTTTACTTTATTAGGTATACAATGCCTATCATTTTCTTTTATTTCCTATATCATTGTTTTAATTTTCCTCAGTTTCATAGTATGGGTGTTTTATCTTGTCAAAAAATAAATGAATGTTTCATGAACAGTACTTCATCACAGCCTAATTTTTTTCTTTATGCTATCGTTATATTAAAGAAATCAATCAGAAGGGAAAGAAAGTGATGAAAAAAGTTTTATTAGTGGTAAACCCCAGTTCAGGCGGTGAACAAGCAAAGGAATTTGAGCAATTAGCGATAGCAAAATTGGAATCGGTGTTTGATGAAGTGGTCGTCTTGCATACAAAAAAAGCAGGGGATGCAAAAAACTTTACTCGCGAAGCGGTTACGGAAGGGTATCATAGTGTGTTTGTCATGGGCGGAGATGGAACAGTCAACGAAGGAATCAGTGGAATCGCTGAACAAGAACATCGGCCAAATTTCGGATTTTTCCCATTGGGTACGGTGAATGACTTGGCTCGAGCATTAGGGATACCGCTAGAACCTGAGGAAGCGATCAATCATTTTTCGATTGAATCAGTCAAGCCATTGGATATTGGAAAAATAAATGACGACTATTTTATGAATGTCGTCGCAATTGGCTCTATCCCTGAAGCAATCAATGATGTAGATGCGGAGAAGAAGACGAAATTTGGAAAACTAGCTTATTTCATGTCAGGAATCAAACAGTTAGCTTCCACACAATCCTACTCGTTTCACGTAGAAGTTGATGGAAAGAAGGAAGAAATTGAGAGCAGTACCTTGCTGATAGGACTAACTAACTCAGTCGGCGGTTTTGAAACATTACTTCCAAATGCAAAAGTGGATGATGGTAAGCTCCATTTGGTTTATTTAAAAGATTCTTCTTTGATCGATACGCTTAAAACATTGCCAGACCTATTAAAAGGAGTAGATGAATCTACGAAAAATCTAGCCTATCTTACTTGTGAGCAATTAGTTGTGTCATTAGCTGATGAGGAAGAATTGACGACGAATGTTGATGGAGATGAAGGGGATAAATTACCTGTGACAATCAAAGTGTTACCCTCACATTTACAGGTTTATTGTTAAAATGGAGGTTGTGACCGAAGAGTTGTCAGGAGGACATCGGTTGTTCGGAATAAGGGACTGTGACAAGACTTTTGTCACAGCCTTTTTTTGTACAAAAAAGAAATTTTCACCTAACAGAAAAATTTGCCATAAACATACATATTTTAAATATGAAAGTACAATTACAAATAAATTAAAACGTTAAAATAAAATTGTCAAAACGTCAGAGAGGATGGTGGAGAATGAATCAATATGTAAAAAAGCTGATTGCGTCGATTTTGTTTGTCTTCCCTCTCTTGATGGTGACATCCGTTTTTGCCGATGTAGAGAAAACAAGCGAATCAACGCAATCAGAGAATCAAAGTTTTGACAAGACTACTTTTTCAGAAGAATTAATTACTTCTGAAACTACAGAATCCCAAAGTGAGGCGCCTACTTCTAATACAAGGCAAGAAGAAAATAAGACAAGTGAGACCTCAGAAGTAGCTGAACAAACGTCTGATAGCAGTGAAGAGGTACAGGTTAGAGTTGTTTCAGCGGATGGGTACAGCGAAGCTGCCACAACAGAAGAACTGACGCAGCTTCTCGCAGACGAATCAGTAGCTAAGATTCGTTTAACTCAGCCTTTGACTTTAGACAGGGAATTGGAGATCAAGCGAGATATCGTTATCGATTTTGGCGGACTTGCTCATAATTTCGGCACACATCACATCTATATCAATGAGACACCTCAGTCGATCGAGTTTCAGAATTTTAAAGGAACGGCAGCTCATCCAGGTGGGTTGATACCAAATATCGATGGAAATGCCATTATCATTGCTTATATGTCCGATTTTTGGGGAAACAGATATCATTTTACGGGAGAAATAAAATTTACCGGGAAACTTGACTTATATGATGGTTCTAAATTAGGCCTGATTTACGCCCCTCGTGCAACTGTCACATTAGATGGTGTTTCCGGTGTATTGGATGTCCAACCAGTGAAAGAAGGGATGAATGCCGCTCCGGGTAAAGCTTATTTTTGTAGAAGCTATCAGCTAAATGTAATCAATGGTAGTCAGCTTTATGGACCATATCTAGGAAAATTCTATGGTTTTCTAGATTCAGGTGATGAGACGGGCAGTGGAAAAACAGCACCAGGACTCCATATCTTGAGTGGTTCAAAGGTCTCTCTTGACTATGATCGGGCAGATGGCGTCAGCGATGAAGGAGAGGCTGTCGATACGCTACCCGGGAATGTCACATTTGAAGTCAGTGGCTCAGGAAGTGAATTTTCGGTAAATACAAAGATCAATATTACCAACGACAACAATCGCGGAATTATCCAAATGAGAGGCTCAGGATCAAGAGTCGCTGTGTCGAATGATGGGAAAATCACAATCAATACAGCGACTACTGGCGGATTTCGCCTGCAAGGAGATTCTAGTCAAATCCATGTATCAAGTGGTGGACAAATCTCGGTTAAAATGGCTGGAGATGGCGACCAACCTGGAAACAATGGGATGCGTTTTGTAGGGAAAGGACTTTCTTTGATCGTAGAAGGAGCCGGATCAGTCATCGATATTGATAAGCAAAGTGGTCGTTCTAGCGCAGTTCGTTTTGAGAACGGTACGCAAAAACTAACAGTAACTAATGGAGGCTCACTGAAGGTAAGAAATGCAGGGGATGGCAAATCTTATGTGAACAGACTCAATCAAGGAAACCAAGCGATCCAATTTTATGACGCTTCTGGTTTTCTAGAAAGTCCAGGGTCAGCTGATTTTACGGTTACTGGAGAAAAATCAAATATCGATATACGCGCAGATTCCGGAGCTACCGTAGATACAACTGGAGATATTGATTTGAACTTTATGGCTGGCGAAAAAACTTATTTAGTCATGGTCGGGAAAACTGGGGAAGATAAGACTGGCATCATCAGTGGGGATGTGTTGAATGTAGACTTAGAATCTCCTACCTATTTCGATTTCCAAAACAAACGGATCGGAAGCGAGACTAATGGCATAGGTGGCTGGGTATTTCAAGGAAATGGCGATTCTTCATTGAAGATCGCTCATTCAGAAATTGCTTTATGGCGAAAGGCAGGAGCAACGTTCGATAACTTTGAAAAAGATCCGGATTATTTTTCTGATATGACAGACTTATCGATCAATGGAACCGACTTAGGTAATTTTGTATCAAGCCCTAGTGCAGGTTTAACAAATGAATTTGCTCAGACAGGTGCCGGAATGAAAAATTATAATCGAATCAGTGCCAATAACCAGCTTCCGATGATTGAATCCTTAAGAGTACCAACGAATGCAGATAAAAAAATCTATGGGCATGTCGTTGTTCCCGAAGATGTCGAGGCAAAGCCAAGAGATGCTTGGACAGGCGAAGTAGAAGTGACTTTACGTATTACTTATGCAGATACGACGAAATCACCTGTAGAAATTACTGCTCTCACACAAGGACAAACAGATGAAAATGAAGGGGCAGGATATAATCCGTGGGGAGAAGGCGAACAAGGCGGTTTGTTTGAAGTTCAAGTACCCAACGAAGAAAGACTAACAACGGGGGATCAAGTGCAAGTAGTTGCTGCTAAAAAAGTAAGAGGCGGCCAAGAAGTGACAGAACTGGACTCTTCCAAAACGACAGTCGATGTGATTCCCCCTGAACCTGCTAATTTAAGTACCACATTGATCAATGCAGCTTCTCGCACGATCACAGGTACAGGTGAGGCAGGAGCTTTGGTTTCATTGAAAAAAAATCAAGCTGTTTTGTCCGAAACAACTATTGATGATACAGGGAAATTTGTTCTTTCTATCCCAGAAAATCAACTTTTTGCAGGAGATGTATTAGAAATTGTATTAAACGACCAAGCAGGAGAAGCTGCTGCTAAGGGTGTGCAGAACAAGCCAAGTACCAACGATGAAATTGGGAATCACAATCCAAGTGATACGCCAGTTGTTTATCATGATGCCCCGCCTTTTGCACCTGCTACGAAGATCGTAGTAGAAGGTGGTCTCTCATTTCTTGCCCCTTCCAAACTCGATTTTGGTCAGATCAAAGCAACTGGTTTGATACAAGAAGCATTTGGCCAAATGGATGGGCAGGAAAAATTATGGATTTATGATCAGCGAGAAACAAAAAGTCCATGGATCTTAACGATAAAATTATCTCAGCCTTTCACAAATGATGCAGGATTTTCTATGCAGGATGTCCTATATTTCAAGAAAGCTGAGGAGTATCAATTAGTGAATGAAGAAGAACTGGAAATTGTCAGAGGACAAAATTCAACGAATGTGCAAGCAGATTATTCAGAATATTTAAATAACGGTCGGGCGTTTAAACTTGTCTTAACCAAAGAAAATCAGATAGCTGGTAATTACTCAGCAGAGATAACATGGACATTAGCAGATGCGCCGACAGAATAAAGATCAAGGAGGATGATTGATGAATCGAATATGGAATAAAAGTCATCGAAACAACTGCTCTTTACTTCTGATCCTTCTCCTTGGATTCATCCTTTGGCAGACACCTGTCCATGCCTCCGAATTCAATTTTGCGGTAGATTTTGAATTACCGGCTAATCAGATTGATAAGAACAAAACATATATAAATGTAAGGATGGAGCCTGGGAAAACACAGGAAATCCCCTACACGGTCTTTAACCGAACAGATAAATCAGTAACAGTTGAGACATTGATCCACTCCGCTACGACGAATTCAAACGGTGTGATCGAATATGGAGAATCAAAAAGTAAATTTGATGAAACATTAAGTTATGATATGAAAAACTTAGCAAAAACAGTGGGAGAAATAACTGTTCCTCCTCAAAGTGCGGTCACTGAGACACTTTCACTGAAAGCGCCAGAAAAAGAGCTGGCTGGTGTGGTCGCAGGAGGGATCACGTTTCAAGAAAAAAAAGAGAACGTTTCTAACAAAAGTACAGTTGGTGTCGTCAATCAGTTTTCTCAAGTGAAAGCAATCTTGATTCGAAATAGCGAAAAAGAGTCTTCCCCAGATTTGAAATTAAAAAAAGCTTATGCGGATCAAAGCGATGGAAGAAATGTGATTAAGGCGAATCTTCAAAATCCAAATGCTTCTTATATGTTCGGCTTGACTACATCGGTTGAAATCTACAAAAAAGAAACAAAAGAGCCTTACCTTTCAATAAAAAAAGAAAAAATAGATGTAGCACCCAATACAAATTTTGATTTACTTGTCCCATTAGAAGGAAAAAAATTAGCTCCGGGACATTATCAAGCGGTTGTGAAGGGTGCTTGGAAAGAAAAACGCTGGAATCTCCATACCGATTTTGAAATAACTGATGATGCAGCGGACCAATTGAATGAAAAGGATATTGATTTAAAAAATCAGCCAGAAACATTTGACTGGCGATGGCTGATATTTGTTGGAGTCATTCTTATTGGCTTATTTGCTGGATTATTTATTTTAAAAGAAAGAAGGAAAAAGAAATGAAAAAAACAATTGCATTAAGTACCGTTCTAGCTGGAAGTCTATTATTATGTACACAAAGTGTTTTTGCTGAGAATAAGAGCTCAGCCACTACAGAAGGAACGATTTCTGTAACAAAACCAGATGCCGCAAATCCTGAAGACGTTGTTCCAGTTCCTCCTGTTGATCCAAATGATCCCGATACGCCGTTTACACCTGACGAACCAAATCAGGGAACATCCGGATTACTGACGATTGACCAAGCTCCAGATCTTGATTTTGGAACAATCAAGTTAGGTACAGCAAAAACAGTATATGCTGCATTACAAAACGGAACGGACAGTACAGGGACAGCAACACAAGTACAGAATTTCGTACAAGTAACGGATAAAAGCGGAAATTATGCTGGTTGGAAACTATCAGTCAAACGAACAGAATTTATTGGTACAACATCTGATACGAATAAACTAACTGGTTCAAAGGTGAAATTCAAAAACGCCGTGATTCGAAATAGCGCAACTAATAGCAGTGGAACGCCATCTACTATTTCTGGTACTGGCGCTGAAGGAATTGAGATCCCAGCAGATCAGGCAGTAGATCTAGTAACTGCAGGAGCAAATGAAGGGATTGGCACATGGATTTATTCATTAGGAGAGAATGTGGAACAAGGGAGACAATCAGTGGAATTATTTGTTCCTGTATCCAATTATGCCGTAGACAACTACGTTTCAACATTCACATGGTCGTTAACAGATGCTCCTACAGAAGGGAAAGCGTAAAATCAAATCAATGACTTCAGGGAGTGGAGCCGATTCAAGGCCTACTCCCTGAAATCTGCTATGCTTACGTCTCAGCTCTTATTCATCAACTCGAAGCAGTTTTTTGGAAGTCATGGAAACGTTCCTTTGTCTTTTCAAAGATCTTTCGACCAACGAGTAAGGAGTCACCATTGAAAAATTCTAACACATAATGAGCAGAATCAATTTTCTGCAATTGCGATAAGTTGATACAGTAAGATTTTAATAGTAAAAAGTAAGCATACTTTTCTAACTCTGTCTTCAATTGTTTTAAAGAAGTATTCACTAATTTATCTTCTGTAGTTGTTTTGACCATAACTTGGTTTTTCAAACCTTTGATACTTTCAATATATAAAATTTCCCGAGGATACAGGACGAGACTTCCACCTTTTTGATCAATAAAGATTTTATCGACATTTACGATCTGCTGTTCTTTCCAATTGATCTGTTCTAGCACTTGACGAATTTGTTCAGATAAATTCCTGTCTTTTCTGATATATCCAATCGGAAGGATTTTCCGATTGATGATCTCTACTGCAAAATTCGTATAAGCGGTGAAAAAAACAATATTACTATGTGCATTTTTTTTACGTATTTGTTCGGCGACATCAATACCTGTGAGTGATTGCTTCAAGTCGATATCGATAAAGAAAACATCGTGATTATCAATAGTGCCCAACTGGATCAACTGATTGATTTGAGAGACAGAAGTGAGCTGCACGATATTCTCGATATGATGATTGACCAATTCTTTGATGATCCATTCGCTGTGAAACTGGTTATCTTCTATGATAAAATACTTTTTCATATGCAGGCTCCTATTAAAAAAATATGTGTACATTTTGAAACAAAACAATGGAGGAATAAGATGGTCGCAACAGTGACACTTTATTTGACCTTTACTTTGATTTTAGATTTAGGTATCTATTTATTCTTTTCGAAACAACTGCTAGTAAAAAACAGCTTTGGTTGTATAGCTTTGATGGTGGTGACACTTTTACTTCCTATCCCTAAAGTGAGCTTTCCTTACCTAGTTGGCTTATTATTGATGTTTCTTTTTTATTTTACTACGAAAAACCTGTTTATCAGCTGTTTGATCAGTAATCTTTTTTTTGCTATCACTGGACTCAGCTTTTTTCTGGTTTTTGATCTGATGGATTATTTAGGAAAGAGACATCTTGGAACAGCAAGTTTTTTTGCACTACTTATCGCATTTATTTTCTATCTATTAGTAAAAAGTATAGACAAACAGACGAGATTTCTCAACTTGCTTTTTACTTATCCAACTGAACACTATTTTGGAGGTATTTGTATTTTATTAAGCTGGGGCGTGATTTACTTGGTATTGGGAAGTGTTCACTTCCGCTCATCTAATTATCTGCTTCTATCTCTTTTGTCGATAGTCATCAGTTTTTTTTCTTTGTTTTTTTCCATTATGTTGATCAGTTTCCAAGTAAAAGAAAGACAACATCAGGAATCGCTTCAACTGTATCAAATAAATGAAGAATATTACCATCATCTAGAGGAATTCAAACATGATTATAAAAGTCTACTGTTTTCATTAAAAATTATTCTTCAGGAAAATAAAAAAGAAACGTTGGAATTTTTAGAAATCTTAGAAGATCATTCTGCAGCTATTTTTGAAAAACCGCAAATACAACAGCTAACAAATATTGTATCCCCAGCTGTCAGGGGTGTCTTTTTAAAATTTCTAGAAAAAGCAGAATCGGAGAAAATCCCGATCCAAGTAGTTATTCCTGTCGAAGTGAAAACAATCCCGATTGATCTGGTTGTTTTTATTCGCTGTTTATCTATTTTTATTTCTAACGCATTCGATCATCGTGTAGCCGATCAGAGTCCGATTACGATCAACCTGCTGGAAGAAAAAGAGGGATTACGTTTTAGTATAGCGAACAAGGCAAATCCAACGAATTTGACGCTATCGGAGATGGTCAAAAGAGGAAAAACCTCTAAAAAAAATGGCGGGTTAGGTCTATACAGTGCGAAAAAAATGCTGGATGTTTACGAAAATGCAGAACTAAAAATCGATTTTTCAAAGCAGAATCACTGTTTCTTTGTAGAAATGTATCTGGCATCTAGAAAGAGCAAATCAGCCTACTGACTTACTGTCAAAGGATAAGCTTGAGGAAAGTCTACACGGAGATAGAGACAACAACACAGCATATTCAAAAGAAACAGAAGCGTGATGACCGTTGTCACCCTTCTGTTTCTTTTGCTATGTAGTTAAACAAAGTAGTTGACACTTTCGCTACTTAGTATTAGTACGAAAGTATACTTCATGATACTAAGTAGATAAGAAGTGAAAAGCGGAACCCACGATCGTCAAAATGCTAACTGCTTTGCTTACACCAGATAAAGGGAAGAGCAATATCGCTTATTTTAGGCGTGGAGAAGCAAGAAAATCCCTACGATCACACAAAAAATGCTGACCCAGCAGTTAAGAGAGTTAGAACAAGATGGCATTGTCCATCGAAAAGTCTATAACCAAGTCCCGCCTAAAGTAGAGTACTCGCTCACCGAAGAAGGAAAATCATTAAGAGAGATTCTAGTAGCGATGTCTGTTTGGGGAGAAGAACGTATCGAAAAACAAAAAGCCTCAGGGGAAGAAGTCACATTACTGCATACACATGGTGGCTACCTAAATTACTGATTTTCTATGACATTTATTTTAAATAAAAGAAAACAGGAGTTTTTTTAAAAGCATCATCTATTTTTTATGTAAAAAAATGGTATGATTAATCAAGTAAGAAATGATTGGAAGAAGGCAAGCAAATGAATAGCATGGAAAAAGTCAACCAGTTTAGAGATGAACGTAATTGGCGACAATTTCATAACGAAAAAGATTTGGCTATCTCTATTTCATTGGAAGCATCTGAATTGTTAGAACTTTTTCAATGGAAAACGCCGGAAGAAGTAAAAGAAACACAATTAGAACGAATCAAAGAAGAACTGGCAGATGTATTGATCTATTCATACATGATGGCAGACAACCTTCAGCTGGATCTAGATGAGATCATTGAAGAAAAATTGATCAAAAATAATTTGAAATATCCTGTAGAAAAAAGCGCAGGTGTACGAAAAAAATACACAGAGTTGTAGAAATGTGTCATTCGGCTGTTGGAAAGAGCAAAAGAAAAACAGTAAAATGAGTCTGGAGGGAGAGAAAATGAAAAAAAAAGGAAAAGCAAAAAGATGGCTAGTCAATATCCTCTTGTTCCTCTTGTTATTAGTAGGACTAGCTTTGATTTTCAATGAACAGATCAAGGATTATCTTGTCAGAGAGACAGGAGATAAATATGCTATAGCGAATGTAACAAAAGAAGATCTGAAAAAGAATAACGATAAAGATGTCAGTTTTGACTTTGATGCGGTAGAACCAATGACGACAGAAGGGGTCATGAGGTCGCAGATGAGAGGAACAGATCTACCAGTGATTGCTAGTATCGCAGTCCCTTCAGTTTCAATCAATTTACCGATTTTCAAAGGCTTGGATAATACGTCACTACTTTACGGAGCAGGAACATTATCTCCAGATCAAGAAATGGGAAAAGGAAATTATGCCTTAGCAAGCCATCGTGCAACGAACCCTGAATTGTTGTTTACACCGCTGGAAAATTTAGAGATGGGTGCCAAGATCTATTTGACAGATTTAGAAAATGTGTATACATACAAAACATTTTTTAAAGAAAAAGTTGCTCCTACAGATACCCAATTACTGAATGAAGTCGAGGGAAAAGAAATTGTCACACTAATTACTTGTGGCGACATGGATGCCGTCACGCGACTAGTTGTACAAGGAGAACTGGAAAGTGTTACACCGATAAAAGATGCGACAGATGATATGAGATCTGCTTTCAATCTAGAGACAAAAACATTTTAGGATACTGGGACATAAGTCGTTACAGATTAAAAACAGCCAAAGGATATGAATCGATAAGGAAAAACCAATTTGCTGAAAAAAAGAGGAACGCAAAGAGGTGCATCTCTGATTTGGTTGTTCTCTAGATAGACTTGTGTTCCAGTTTTTTTATTTTTTATATGAAAAGGCTTGCATAAATAAAAATTCGATGGTATGATGATTTTGAATAAGAAATGGATTGTTACTGTACGGCAGGCAAAACCAGAATTCAGCTAAGAAACAGTAGGCGAATTCTAGGTTTTTTTATTTTTCTTGAGAGGGCGAAGCAAAATGAAAATTGATAAAATTTTGAATAACAACGTCGTCATTTCGAAAAATGGATTCGGGGAAGAAGTCGTTTGTATGGGAAAAGGACTAGCCTTTCAAAAAAAGATTGGGGACGAGATTTCGCCAGAAGCTGTCCAAAAAGAATTTGTTTTAAGAGATTCTTTTGCTAAAAACCAATTCCAGCAGCTGATGGCTGATATTCCGGCAGAGGAGATCGAATGGGTCAAGCAAGTAGTAGAACAAGCTGAAGATAAACTAAAAGTTGAATTTTCGCCTAATATTTATCTGACGTTGACCGATCATCTTCATTATGCGATCACACGAGCAAAAGAAAATATCCAACTGCCTAATCCATTATTATTTGAAACAAAAAAATTTTATCCGAAAGAATATCAAGCAGCGAAAGAGGCTCTTTTGTTCGTGAAACAAAAGACTGGTGTGGAACTTTCTGAGGATGAAGCCGGTTTTATTGCCTTTCATTTTGTGAATAGCCAACAAGGAAACGAAGACATGCAAGTGACGATGACCGCTACCACAATGGTAAGAGATATACTGAGTATCATCAGTAAATTCTTCGGCATCGTGTTCGATGAAGAATCTTTGAATTATCAGCGTATCATTACTCATCTGCAGTTTTTTGCCCAGCGTTATCTCAAAGGGGAAGGATCTGACGAACAAGATGAGTTTCTCTACGCATTAGTTCAAGGAAAATATCCAAAAGCGTTTCATTGTGTCGAACGGATCAATGAGTACCTTCGACAAACGCAAAAACAGGAAATGGGAATAGCAGAGCAGATTTATTTAACGATTCATATTCAAAGAGTAGTAAGTGAGAAAAAAAGCATCCAATCATAAGGATTGTTACTGTATGGCAGGCAAAACCTGGATTGAAAAAATAGGTTCACGAATGTTTGTGACTGTTTTTTTCAATCTGGGTTTTTATTTTTTAAATAAAAAAGAAAGAAGGAAAAAACAATGGATAATCAAGCAGTTGGTCGTCGTGTATGGGAAGCGGTAGGAGGACAAAAGAATGTCAAAAGTTTAGTACATTGTGCTACGCGGTTGCGATTCAGATTAAAAGATGAATCTTTAGCAGATACGCAAAAGTTAAAAGAAGACCCGGACGTGATCCAAGTCGTCCAAAGTGGCGGTCAGTATCAAGTAGTGATTGGCAGTAATGTAGCAGATGTTTATCAATCGATCGTGGATGAGGAAGGTCTTGCAGTTTCGGAGGATGGAAAAGAAGAGTCCAAAAATATTTTGAATCGTCTGATCGATATTATCTCTAGTATATTTACACCTTTTCTAGGGGCGATGGCAGCCGCCGGGGTATTGAAAGGATTCTTATCATTGGCAACGGTGATGGGCTGGCTGACAGCTGATAGCGGTACTTATCAAATATTGTTTGCTGCAGCAGATGGTGTCTTTACCTTCTTACCTGTCATGCTTGCTTTTACAGCAGCTAAAAAGTTCAAAGCCAACCAGTTTTTAGCAGTAGCAATTGCTATGGCACTTGTGTACCCAGCTATCACAGTAGTTGCTGGTGCGGGAGAAGCTATCAGTTTCTTTGGGATCCCAGTGATTCTTTCACCATCTGGTTATACTTCTTCTGTCATACCAATCATTCTAGCCGTATGGGTTCAAAGTAAATTAGAGCCATTCGTAAAAAAAGTGATTCCGCAATTTCTGCAAATGATTTTAGTTCCGCTTGTCGTTTTAGTAGTGATGGTTCCATTAACATTTCTTGCTTTAGGACCAATCGGGACGGTTGCCGGTAATGCTTTAGGCGGTCTCTTCAACTCGATTTATGGATTTAGTCCAATCGTAGCAGGTCTAATCATGGGAAGTTTATGGCAAGTATTCGTGATGTTCGGCATGCATTGGGGATTCGTACCGATCATGTTTTTGAATATCGAACAATATGGGTTTGATGTATTGATGCCAATGCTTCTTCCAGCCATCTTGGCACAAGGTGGGGCTGCTTTAGCTGTAGCATTGCGAACAAAAGATACGAAACTTCGAGCATTAGGGATTTCTTCTACAGTGACTTCGTTATTTGGAATCACTGAACCAACTGTGTATGGTGTGACATTACCTTTGAAGAAACCATTCATTGCCGCTTGTATTTCTGGAGGTATTGGTGGAGCTATTATCGGATTTTCTGGAGTAAAAGCTTTCTCCAGCAGTTTGGTCAGCTTATTGACGATTCCGACTTTCATTAGTACGGTGGATGGTGTAGAGTCAAATGTGACAGTAGCAGTAATAGCTACAGGAATTGCTTTTGTTCTTGCATTCGTAGGTACATTGATTTTAGGATTTGACGAACAAACACAAGACAATCAATTAGAAAACAAACATGCGAATGCAGGAGAACCGATTACTTCAGCACGGCATACCTTAAAAAGTCCTTTAACGGGTAAAGTACTGCCATTGAGTGAAGTACCAGACCAAGTTTTTTCTTCTGGCGTGATGGGAAAAGGTATCGCCATTGATCCAGAAGTAGGAGAACTAGTTGCATCTGCAGACGGAGAGATAACGACTATTTTCCCAACTGGACATGCTGTAGGGATCACAACGACTGACGGAGCGGAGATTTTGATTCATATCGGGATGGATACAGTAGAATTAAATGGGAATGGCTTTGAGATCTTAGTCAAACAAGGGGATCTCGTCAAAGCAGGAGATTTATTGATTCGTTTTGACATCGAAGCAATTAGAGCAGCTGGCTATAGCGTAATCACTCCAGTTGTCATTACGAATACTGATGCATTTGCCGATATACTTGAATTAGACCAAAAAGAGATTATTGCAAACGAAGATGTTCTAGCAATTGTAAAATAAGGAGGAAATCAGGATGCAATCACGTTTTTCAGAAAAATTTTTATGGGGTGGAGCAACTGCTGCCAATCAATTAGAAGGGGCTTATGATCGAGACGGAAAGGGGCTATCCGTTGCAGATGCTATGCCTGGAGGTAAGCAGCGCTTTGCGATTATCGGCAGTGAAGAATTTGACTGGACGATTGATCAAGAAAAATATATTTACCCGAATCATCGAGGAATCGATCATTACGATCGTTTCAAAGAAGATCTTGCCTTGTTTGCGGAAATGGGATTCAAATGTTATCGTTTTTCGATTGCCTGGACACGAATTTTTCCAAATGGAGACGAAGGTACTCCTAACGAAGCGGGATTAGAATTTTATGATCAGCTGATTGATGAGTGCTTAAAATATGATATTGAACCTGTGATCACGATTTCTCATTACGAAATGCCTCTTCATTTAGCAAAAGAATACGGTGGCTGGAAAAATCGGAAACTGATCGACTTCTATGAACGATTTGCTCAGACAGTATTAGAGAGATACAGCAGTAAAGTCAAATATTGGATGACTTTCAATGAAATCAATTCGGCCTTTCACTTTCCAGCTTTAAGTCAAGGATTAGTAAAAAGCAATGGAGCAGGAGAGTACCAAAATATTTTCCAAGCATGGCATAATCAATTCGTTGCAAGTAGCAAAGCCGTAAAAATCGGCCACGAATTGCGTTCGGATATCCAAATCGGCTGCATGATTATCTATGCAACAACTTACAGCATCGATGCCAATCCAGTCAATCAGGCAGCAACAATGATCCAAAACCAAGAATTCAATTTTTTCTGCACGGATGTCCAAGTACGTGGAGAATACCCTGCATACACAGCGCGTACCCATAAAAAATATGGAGTCGATCCGGAAAAATTAGAGCAAACGGAAGAAGACTTCCAGTTGCTAAAAGAATATCCAGTGGACTACATCGGATTTAGTTATTATATGTCTACGGCAATCAATGAGACTGATCCACAAGCAGCAACTTCAGAAGGGAACTTGCTGGGAGGAGTAAAAAATCCGTTTCTTGAGGCAAGTGAATGGGGCTGGCAGATCGATCCAGAAGGGCTGAGAATCGCATTGAATGAATTATACAATCGTTACCAGAAACCATTATTCATTGTTGAAAACGGTCTTGGAGCCATTGATCATATGGAAGAGGATGGCACGATTATTGATGATTATCGGATCGATTATTTACGTCGTCATATCGAAGCGATGGCTAATGCAGTAGCAGACGGTGTAGATTTGATGGGCTATACGCCTTGGGGATGTATCGATCTTGTCAGTGCATCAACAGGAGAAATGAGTAAACGTTACGGCTTTATCTATGTGGATCTAGACGATGAAGGAAATGGGACACTGAATCGATCAAAGAAAAAATCTTTTGATTGGTATAAAGAAGTAATTGCCTCAAATGGCGTAAACTTGTAATTAAAGCAGCTGAATGAAAAAGAACACACTTCTCACATGTGATTTGTGTTCTTTTTTTATTTTTTATGTGCTATTCTTTTAGTAATAGTAAAGCAAAGGGTGACGTTATGAAAAGGACACGTGTACTATACTTGGAAGTCGCAGATAAAATTAAAGAAGATATTTTCTCAGGAAAATATCCAGTCGGTTCGATGTTGCCGACAGAAAGTGAATTAGAAGAACTGTTTCAAGTCAGCAAAATCACTGTCCGAAAGGCAATCGAACTGCTGGCATCAGATGAATATGTCGAAAAGAAAAGTGGTCGTGGGACGACGGTTCTAAGCAATCGTCCTTACAATCGATTATCCAAAGCGGCAAGCTTTACGCAAATCTTGGAGAACTCCCGATATGAAGTCCGGAAAGAAACGCTCGATTTGCAATTGGTCCATATAAAGAAGGAAGATCCTTTGTTTTCCTTTTTCGGTGAGCAAGCTGTTTGTTTTAAGCGCTTATATTATTTGAACAATCAGCCTTATATTTATTTTGTCCATTATCTTCCACAAGAAATGATGCAATTCAGCAGAGAAGAATTTGGCAAAGAATCTTTGTATCGTTTGCTGACGAAAAAAGGATATACTATTGACTCATTTTCTGATGATTTCTCTGCAGTATTTTTAACAGAAGAAGAACAAGGAATTCTGAAAACAGACGCACAGATCGGCATCAAACGGATACGGAAATCGTCTACGCAAATTGGGGAAATGATTGAATATTCGGAGGCGGTCTACCATACGGATCTGCATCCTTACCATATTGATTATGAAACATAAATAAAAAAAGAGGTTGTGAAAAAGCTGCCCTGCATCAAGTACTAAGAACAGCCAAACAAAAATAGCTTCTCATATTTTTCGTTTGGTTAGGCTTATTACCGCAGATGTAAGCTTTTGAACACCGTTTAAGGAAGAGGTTGTGAAAAAGTCGCTTAGTTTCGAGTATTAAGAAAAATTTTGTGAAAATGGCTTTCTACATTTTTGCATAAATTTGGCTTAATACCGAGAAACTGGCTTTTGAACACCGTTTACCAAGAGGCCGTGAGCTTGCCCTTCAGCTCTGAGTCACAAGGAGCAATTTCAAAAAACAGCTATTCATGTTTTTGAATTGGTTAGGCTTATTACCGCAGATACACGGCTGTTTCTGGATTACCATTTATTCTGGATAAGGGGGTGTGGCACGACTTTTGTCATATCTCCTTTTCTTTCTAAAAAGAAAACAGCAAAAGAAGGAGAGATTTTTAGAAAAGCGTTTACAATTAACAGAGAAGTGTGTTACTATTCATTTGTAAACATTATAATGTTATAAAAGGAGAAAGAAGATGGATAAATTTATAGGAATTATCGAACAAAAAATCATGCCCGTAGCCAATCGTATTGGTACTCAGCGACATATGACTGCCATTAGAAAAGGAATCATTGCCACTATGCCACTGACAATCGTAGGATCATTTTTTACAATTTTACTGAACATCCCAATTGAATCGATTGCAGCAGTCATTGAGCCATACCGTGAGATATTAGATATTCCTTTTCGCTATACTGTTGGTATCCTTGCTCTTTATGCGACATTTGGGATAGCTTCTTCTTTGGCGAAAAGCTATCGACTCGATTCCCTAACAGCAGGTATCTTGGCATTAATGTCTTTTCTGATCGTGGCAGCTCCTCCTACACGTATTTTAGAAGATATGGGGGAAGTCACAGCCGGACGTTACATCAACATTGCTAATCTAGGATCGGGCTCATTATTTGGAGCTATCGTGACAGCAATTATTTCAGTAGAAATTTACCGGTTTTTTATTGAGAAAAAAATAACCATCAGAATGCCAGATGGTGTACCGCCGGAAGTAACAAATTCTTTTGTGGCATTGATACCAGGAGCAGTTATCTTGATTTTCTTTTGGATCATCCGCCATATGCTTGGGTTCGATTTAAATGGATTCTTGAGTCAACTACTTATGCCTTTAAAAGGTGTATTAGCGGGTAACAGCTTGTTTGGCGGTCTTTTGACTGTCTTCCTGATTTGTTTCTTCTGGGTATTAGGAATCCATGGCCCAGCGATCATGGGTCCGGTTATTCGTCCGTTTTGGGATATTTCGATTGCTGAAAATATTGATGCGTTTAATGCAGGGACAAGTGCTAACGCCATGCCGAATATTTTCACTGAACAATTTCTACAATGGTTCGTTTGGATTGGCGGAGCAGGAACCACTCTTGCGTTAGTCGTCTTATTCATGTTTTCTAAATCCAAGTATTTAAAAAGCTTAGGACGTTTGTCCATTCTGCCGGGTTTGTTCAATATTAATGAACCAATGATTTTTGGTGCACCAGTAGTGATGAACCCAGTTTTAGGAATTCCATTTATTCTTGCACCTCTTGTGACGACGACTCTGTCTTATATTCTCACTGTCAGTGGTGTCGTGCCAATGATGGTTGCGCGTTTGCCGTTTGCGATGCCTGCGCCGATTGCTGCTTGGATGAGCACGAACTGGAGTATTGCAGCAGGATTATTGGTTATTGGTAATTTCTTGATTACTTTGGCTATTTATTATCCATTCTTCAAAGTGTTTGAAAAACAGCAATTAGCCAGAGAAGCAGAGGAGCAAGCGAAAGAGCAAGCAGATCTCACTCTGACAGATGGCGTCACCGAAGAACGACTATAATTGAAAAGAAAGAAGAGAACAAATCATGAAACGTTCATTAGGCATTTCCCTTTACCCAGACCACAGTGATCCTCAAAAAGATCGTGAGTATATCGAAACAGCCCATCAATACGGATTCAGCAGGATTTTTATGAGTATGCTTGAAATCTCGGAAGATCCGAAAGTTGTTCAGAAAAAATTCCAGCAATTGATCTTTTTTGCAAAAGAGAGAGGATTTGAAACGATATTAGATGTTTCGCCCGCTATTTTTGAACAACTGAATATTTCTTATGACGATTTAGGATTCTTCCATAAATTAGGAGCAGATGGTATTCGTTTAGACTTAGGATTTGATGGAAAAAAAGAAGCACTTTTGACTTTTAATCCTTATCAATTGGCCATCGAGTTGAATATGAGTAACGATGTCGCTTATCTAGAAAATATCTTGACACATCAGGCGAATACATCTTTTCTATATGGCTGTCACAATTTTTATCCGCAAGAAGGAACCGGTTTACCGTATCATTTTTTCCAATCTAGTAGTGAACGATTCAAAAAAAACGGTATTCGAACGGCAGCATTCATTACCTCACAATCAGGTAGAATCGGACCATGGGATATCAATGATGGACTGCCTACTTTAGAAATGCATCGCCATTTCTCTGTAGAAACAGCAGCTAAGCATTTGTTTGCCACAAATCTAATTGATGATATAATTATTGGAAACGCATACGCAAGTGAAGAAGAATTGAAGTCATTAGGGCATTTGGATCGTTACCAGACTGTTTTTAGGGTCGAGTTTGTTGCAAATATAAATGAGGTGGAACGGCAAATCGTATTGGAAGAGCAGCATGTTCGTCGAGGGGACATCACAGATCAAGTGATACGATCAACGGAAGTTCGAAAAAAATATCAAAAATATGAAAACAAAGCACATGATACCGAGTTTGAATTTGTCGTAGGAGATGTTGTCGTTGGAAATGACCGTTTTGGCAAATATAAAAACGAACTGCAAATCGTTTTAGAGCCCCACAGTGATCCGCGAAAGAATAAAGTAGGGCATATTATTCAAGAAGAATTGATCTTGCTGCCATTCATTCATCCATGGTCTAAATTCAAATTTATAGAAAAGTAGGAATGATTATGTATGATTTAGTCATTAAAAATGCAAGAAAGCTTAACGGGATGACCTTCGATATCGGGATAACCAAAGGAAAGATCTGCGAAATTGCACCTCTCATCACAAAAAAAGCTCGTCAGAAAATCAGCTTGACCCCTCAGCAATATTTGTCGGCTGGTTGGATCGACGATCATGTTCATTGTTTTGAAGAAATGACCCTGTATTATGATTATCCAGATCAAATTGGCGTGAATAAAGGTGTGGCAACAGTCATCGATGCGGGGACGACTGGGGCAGAAAACATTGCTGATTTTTATGAACATGCCAAACAGGCAAAAACAAATGTCTATGCGCTTTTGAATATCTCAAAATGGGGAATCATTGCACAAGATGAACTAGCAGACCTAAACAAGATCCAAGCTGATATGGTAAAGCAAAAAATCGAGGAACTGCCGGATTTCATTATTGGTCTCAAAGCACGGATGAGCAAGAGCGTAGTGGGACAAAACGGCATCACTCCGCTACAGCTAGCAAAAAGGATACAAAAAGAAAACCATCAGCTTCCTTTGATGGTTCATATCGGTTCTGCTCCGCCAAATTTGTTGGATATTTTAGCTTTACTGGAATCAGGAGATATTATGACTCATTGTTTCAATGGAAAAACAAACGGGATCTTGGAACAGGAAACGAAAAAAATCAAACAAATAGCTGTAGAAGCAAAAAATCGAGGAATCATCTTCGATATTGGACACGGGACGGATAGTTTTAATTTCCAAGTTGCAGAAACCGCCTATCATCAAGGGATAAAAGCAGATACGATCAGCACAGACATCTATATTCGTAATCGTAAAAACGGTCCAGTCTACGATTTGGCCACAACAATGGAAAAATTGCGGCTTGTCGGATATACGTGGGAAGAAATCATCGAAAAGGTGACGGAAGTTCCAGCACAGAATTTTCACTTGAAGACGAAGGGACAAATCAAAGAAGGCTTTGACGCTGATTTTACTGTTTTTGAATTGATCAATCAACCTAAGGAACTAATCGATTCCAATGGAGAGAAAAGACAGTCAAATCAGCAAATCAAACCAGTACAAACGATTATCGGAGGAAAAAGTTATGCATGCGAATCATGAGAAATTTCAGCTGAAAAAAGTAATCAATGCTTCAGGAAGAATGACGATTCTAGGAGTCTCGACCCTCTCAGAGACAGTTCTTGACGCGCAACGTTTTGGCGGCCAGCATTTTTTTGAGATGGAAGAATTAAGCATTCAAACAGGAAAATATTTAGCCGATTTGTTAGAAGTAGAAGATGTCCAGATCGTTTCATCCGCATCTGCAGGAATCGCTCAATCGGTAGCTGCTGTTATAGGTAAAGGAGAACTATATCCCCTTTATCATCCTTATGCAGAATCCATCAAAAAACGACAAATCATTTTGCCAAAAGGACACAATGTAGATTACGGCACGGCTGTGGAAATCATGGTACAGCAAGGAGGCGGTCAGGTAGTCGAAGCAGGTTACGCTAATATGTGTACGCCGGAACAGATCGAAATGATGATCACAGAAGAAACAGCAGGGATTCTCTATATAAAAAGCCATCACACGGTACAAAAAAGTATGCTTGACGTGTCAGAGGCAGCACAGATTGCCAAAAAGCACCAGCTTCCGTTAATCGTTGATGCTGCGGCAGAAGAAGATCTGAAAAAATATGTGCAGTTGGGCGCTGATCTAGTTATTTATTCAGGGGCAAAAGCGATCGAAGGACCAAGCGCCGGAATGGTGATTGGAAAAAAAACTTATGTTTCATGGGTTCGGATGCAATCAAAAGGAATCGGACGTTCCATGAAAATCGGAAAGGAAAATATTCTCGGTTTTGTCCAAGCAGTGGAAGACTATTTGAATAAAGGCAGTGAGTCTGGCCTTACAATGAAAGAAAGACTACAACCGTTCATCGAACAACTCAATCAGATCGATCGTTTGGAAGCTAAAATCGTTCAAGATAGCGCAGGTCGAGAAATCTATCGAGCAAGTGTGAAAGTTTCAGGAGATCAATCAGCTAAACAAGTGATTAAAGCATTGAAAGAAAAAAATCCTGCCATCTATACAAGAGAATACCAGGCAAACAACGGCATCATTGAATTTGATATCCGTTCCGTCAATCAACAGGAGATGGAGAAAATCATCGATCGCTTAAAAGAAATCTTGAAGAACTAGGAGAGAAAAAGGAATGAGATTAAGTCCCAATTATTTAAAAGATAAGATATGTCTAAATGTGTTAGCAAATTCTGTAGAAAACGCAAAAGAATGCTATGAGGCCGCGGAAGGCCATATTGTTTTAGGGGTTCTTTCAAAGAACTTTTCTGACGACGAAACAGCTATTGCAGAAATGAAAAAATACCAGCAAGCAACAAATAATGCCTTATCCATCGGTCTAGGCGCGGGAGACCCAAACCAGAGCCAGATGGTCACTCGTTTAGCCGAAGTATTGCAGCCTCAGCATGTCAATCAAGTCTTTACAGGAGTAGGAGCTTCCCGAGCTGTATTGAAACAGACAGAAACGGTCATCAACGGTTTGGTTTCTCCCACGGGAAAAGAAGGATATGTCAATATCGCAACTGGTCCTTTAAGTTCACAAGGACCTGCAGGAGTCGTGACACTTGAAACAGCTATTCGATTGTTGAAAGATATGGGCGGCAGCTCAATCAAATATTTTCCTATGAAGGGACTTGTTCATATCAAAGAATATAAAGCCTTAGCAGAAGCTTGTGCTGCCAATGATTTTTATTTAGAGCCAACTGGTGGGATCGACCTTGATAATGTGGAAGAAATCGTACGGATCGCAATAGACGCAGGAGTGAAAAAGGTCATTCCTCATGTATATAGTGCAATTATCGACAAGGATACAGGTAATACACGCCCAGAAGAGGTACGCCAACTGTTGCAATTGATGAAAAAAATCGTGGAATAAGGTGAGAAGAATGAAAATTGGTGCATTTGGGGAAGTCATGCTGCGACTCACGCCTCCAGAACATTTGATGCTGGAACAAACCCATACCTTACGCATGGCTTACACAGGGACTGGCGTAAATCTAGTAGGGAACCTTGCCCATTTTGGTGTTGAAAGTTATTTACTGACGGCTCTGCCAGACAATCGTCTAGGAAAAGCAGCACTCACTAATTTGAACGGACTAGGTATCCAAACGAAGTATGTGATCCATCAATATCAACACATCGGGACTTATTTTGCAGAAATGGGGTATGGTGTCCGTCCGACAGAAGTCACTTATCAAAACCGAAAACATAGCTCATTTGGTTTATCTGTAATAGAGGATTATGACTGTGCAGCATTTATTGATGAGATCGATTTGATCCATATCTGCGGGATCAGTTTAAGCTTATCTGATGAGACGGCTGAAACAGCTATCCAGTTAGCAGAACAAGCACATAAAGCAGGGAAAAAAGTTTGTTTTGATTTCAATTATCGTCCTAGTTTGAATCAAGAAGATGGAAAAAAAGAACAGATGAAGAAGCGTTATCATTCAATGTTACCTTATTGCGACATCTTGTTTGGCTCAGTTAGAGATCTGACAGAACTGGTGCAGTGGGAGGAAACAGACAATGTAGAAAACGAACATGATCCTATTTCTTATATCCAGTCCTTTATGAATCACTACGATATCCAGTGGTTTGCTGGGACGAGGCGAGAAAGTGTGGATGGAAGAAAACAGTTAAGTGGTTACTTGATCACACAACAAGAAGCAGAGAAAACAACAGTTTATCCCTTGGATGTACTTGATCGAATCGGGGCAGGAGATGCATTTGCTGCTGGAATCTTACTCGGTTTCTCTGAGAAGTGGTCCTTACAGAAGACCGTTTATTTTGCCTTAGGAAATGCTCGATTAGCTCATTCGATCCAAGGAGATGTTCCGTTAACGACAAGAGTACAAGTCGAGCGTCTGCTGAATGATCCTGAAACAGACTTGATCCGTTAAGTATGCCAATCAGACAAGGTGAAAAACTATCTTACATCGAGTATCAAAAAAGCTCATGACGAATTTTGGTCATGGGTTTTTTCTTTTATTTGAGTCTTTGCAAATAAAAAATCATATAACGAAGAGTACAGAAAAAGAGACATGACACATGAGGTCCGTAACCATAAAGTTTTACACTAGGTATGCTGGAAGATTCTAAGAAAACACTCGAGAAGGTTTGATACTATCTTACTAAAATAGGAAAAAGTCAAATTTCCCCCTGTTAGATTTTTGATATACACCGATACAGATAACAAACCAACTTATTTGTAAACTTAAACAAAATTCATGGGTAATTAATGTTTGATAGTTACAATGAGGACTATAAAAATTATCGAGGTGGATAAATGGAATGATTTAAAGTATCGTAAGCTTAGAATATACTTATCAACACACATATCTTACGGGGAGATTTAAGTCTGCCATCAAATAAACGCAGAGAACTATGATGAAATCATTGAAAGTGTTAAAATTCCCTTTTTGAATAGAAAACCATTTGAAACAATCCATGTAAGATATAAAATTCTTAATTAAAAGAGGAGAAAAAATGAAAAATAAAAAAAAGAAACTCAAAGGAATGAAAGCAAATGATCTTTTAGTAGGTATTTTGGTTGTTATTGTATTCATTATGCTAGTTCTAAGACATACAATATTCAAAAACAGCCAATTTGATTTTCTTCCGCTGATTTCATTTATTGTTGTATTAGGGATTCTTATTGTTAGTTTCATAAACGTAGAACCTTCGAAAAAACATGAGGTATTCGTTGAAAAGGGCCTGGGATTTGGGTATACTATCAATCCTAGAAATCTGTTTGGACTGTTTCTCTATATTATTTTGCTAGTAGCAACTATATTGCCTTACTTTATATAAAGTAAGTTTTTAAGTCTCCAAAAATTGTAAATCATTTATTAATAAGAGCATACAAAACTCAACCATGTAGATATATAGCGTATGTAATCTAAAGAAATCAATTTAAAGATAAACGTAAAGTATGACGCTAAGAGGGAACTGTGACAAAAGTCTTGTCGCAGTTCCTTTTTCCGAATAAACGGAGTTCAAAAGCTTGCATCTGCGGTAATAAGCTCAACCAAACGTAAAATATGAGGAACTATTTTTGTTTGGCTGTTCTTATTACTTGATGCAGGGCAGCTTTTTCACAACCTCTGATACACGGTGTTCCAGAAGTAACTTCTTCGAAAAATAAGCCGAAATTTCACAAAAATTTGAAAAGCAATTTTCGTAAATTCCTTCTTATTTCTTGAAGCTGCCCACTTCTGTCACAACCTCCATCCATTATGAAAGGAGAACACTGCAAGCAGAACTACGGTCTTCTGTATGATTCAAAGAGATGTCGATTTTCAAAGTTTGAAACATAATCTAAAAAATAAATATCTCTATTATCTAAATGTTCCTGTTCGATTCCTTGCTGGATTCTAAAGTCAATAGCTAATAAACTGCAATTTGTTTCCATGATCCCCAGTGACGCTTCGAATATAATATAAATTGTTCCTTTCTTTAACCTAGGGAGTGTGATTGGATTTTTTGCATATGACTGACAATATATTTTACTTTTTAAGTTGTCTTCTACATAAAATAGGTGAAATTCTATTGTTTTTTCTTTTCGAACATAAATCGAGTTAACAACATTGGTTTTTAACATTTCAAGATGATCTTTATAGATTTTGGAAATAGGGATCTCATTTACATCTACCATTTCTTTTAATGTAGTTAATGGTTTTTTTCTTTTTTTCACGCAGTGTATTTTTTCTTTATATTTTTCAAAAAGAAAATCCGTATCTAACAATATTCCTTTTCAAATAAGTATATGGATCTGGTCAATATAACTTACATAAGGATTGTTAAATAGTAGTTTGGTAATAATCGTTTTTTAGTAACGTAGCAAATATTCCCTAAAAATTAATAGCTGTTTGCTATGGTGGTAATAAACTCAAAGATCTATAACACAGGATCATTCAATTTGTAATGATTATATTTCGAAAAGGCTTCTATCTTATCGAAAATACTATCTACGTCAGCTGTTGCTAAATCCTGATAAGGGATGGAAAGCCCATTTTTTTTGATCTCATCATTCATATAAGCTTGATCCATTTCATTGTACATAATCAAATCAGCTTGGGGAATATCAGTAGTAATATCGTAGCTAATGATTGAAAGGTCCCATTCGGGTTCAACTTTTATACGTAATTGTTCCTGAAGCTTCTTTGATCTACTCCAGATCATACCGGCTCCGCTACTCTTAAGAATTCCCCCTCTTGTGTTTACCGAATAAATCCATACCAGCTTTTTCATACCTTTCACTCCTTAATACTTTTATTGTGTCTATATAATATAAGTAATGTAGTATATACTTTAATACTCTTGAACTTGATAGTTATCTTCAGTTAGCAGAGAAGATCATTATCTGTTCGTTTAACCTAATCATAGACCACTCTTGGAAATAATCAAGTTGTTCGTATACCAGTATACTTTTTCAACATACTGAGTTGAGTGCTGACTAGCTATAAATCACTAATTCTATAATTTCATTAACAATATTAGCTTTAGGGAGCTTAAGACGTATCTCTTGAAGTTTCTTGCGAATAAATTTTTTATAAACTGTGAGGGGAGCTAACAAAATGGCTAAACACACGACACTTTTCCTTGTTTACGATGTTTGCATAAGATTTGCATAAGAGGAGAAAAATTGTTATGTAGCAAAAAAAGCAGGTCCTTATCAGTAGCGCTTTGACTTAAGGTGTAGCCAAGAATCAGGAAAAGGATTGGCTAAAAAAGTATGATCACCAGAAGTTTTGGATGAATGAAATGCCGTACCTCTCATCTTGAGACTGTTAGAAGAAAGAAAAAAAGAGAAGGGGCACTAGAAACAAGTGTATTTCGTGAATGGATCGTAAAAGAATAAGAAATATTGTTTTTACAAAAACCTGACCGAAAAACAGTACACATTTTCGTATTTTTTCGTTTTTTCTTGACTACTGATGGCGCTATCAGTATCATAAATGGCAGATAGACACAGCCAAATAAAAAAAGGCACCTCTGCTTCTAGTGGCAGCTAGAAGCAGAGACCTTGAAAAGTCATCACACGTGACCGTCCAAGTTTGCCATAGTCAATGTAAATACATCAACCTTGTTTATTGTATCGAATCTAAAAGGAGAAATCTACCCTTTAGAGGAGAAATTTTAACAAAATGTATGCGTTTTATTTGCTGAGCAAAAGGTATTGGACGTTTGTGTTCAATACCTTTTTTGTCTGAACATACACCTGAAGATAAAACTGCTCTGTTCGAAGATCTCTTGTGCTTTTAATAGAGCTATAGCCAGCAGAATCGGTCAGTGTAAAAAGATGTTTTTTCGTCAAAGGAACTAGCCTTTGCGTATCTTATTATGGAAGCAGATTTTATTTGGCTGTTTTCTATCGCTGAAAGGAGAGGAGCAACCGATGCAAGTGATCGCTATTTTGAATCACAATGCTATCATTGCGAAATCAGAGGAAGGGGAGTGGGTGTTGATCAAAAAAGGAATAGGCTTTGGACGCAAGATCGGGGATCCAATCAATGAAAGAGATGTGGAAAGTGTCTATCAAAAAATTTAAAAATCGGGGAGTCACTGTTCAACAGGCTTGACCCATTTCGCTTCAGCGGAATGCGTCAAGCCTGTTTTTTTGAAGGGAGGAAATACCGCTGGAATTGACTCAAGTCATTTATGAAGAGTTGCTGATCATTCAGTCAAAAGCACAAACGAAACGCCAAATCTTAAAAGAATTAACAAAACTTATGACAGATAAAGGCGTAATAACTGATACAGAAAGTTTCTTGGATGATGTCTATCAAAGAGAAGCAGAAGGAGCAACAGGAATCGGACAAGGGATTGCTATCCCTCATGGTAAATCACCAAGTGTCCGGCAGACAGTGATCGCAGCTGCTACTTTAGCTGATCCGATTCCATGGGAAACATTAGATGATCGTCCTGTAGAAATCGTGATTTTATTTGCTGTACAAGAAGGTGACAAAAATAAAGGGCATCTTCAGCTTTTGCAAAAGATTGCCGTACTTTTGGCAAGAGAGAGGTTTATCAAAGAACTGAAAAAAGCTGCTTCAATCGAGGAATTATATATATTATTGACACAAAATGACCAGGAGGAATAATGACTTATGTTAGTAACAGGAAAAGAAATACTAGCCGTAGCGAAAGAGAGAAGCTTTGCCGTTCCTGCCTTTAATGCAGGTTCTGGGCAATTATTGAACGCAGTGATAGAAGCTTGTGAAGAAGCAGAATCTCCTGTTATGATTGCAATCCATCCAGAAGAACTGAAATTTTTGGCAGACAGTTTCATCGCTCAAGTGAAATATGCAGCTGAGCAGACAGATATTCCCGTATGTATCCATTTAGACCATGGTGATGAATTCAAACAAATTATTCATGCCATCCGCTTAGGTTTTACTTCTGTTATGATCGATGCATCCCATCAATCGTATGAAACAAATGTCATGTTATCTAAAAAAATAGTAGAAGCAGCTCACGCTGTTGGTATTTCTGTAGAGGCCGAACTGGGAACGATCGGAGACACAGGTAATACTGTAGAAGGCGGTGTCAGCGAGATTATTTATACGGATCCGTTAACAGCACAAGTATTCATTGAGGAGACCGGAATCGACAGTTTAGCGATCGCTATTGGAACAGCCCACGGGATCTATCCTAAAGAACTCAAACCCAAGCTTCGCTTCGATATTTTAGAATCAATTCGATCATTGACTACTATTCCTTTAGTCCTTCATGGAGGATCAAGCAATCCAGATGAGGAGATTCGTCAGGCAGTAGAATTAGGAATAAATAAAATCAATATTTCCAGTGATATCAAAATGGCATTCGCAGAAAAACTCCGAGATATCTTGAACTCAGGAGATTTAGAGATACGTGAACCGAATATGCTGTTTCCGCCTTGTATGGAAGCTGCAAAACAGGTTGCTTTAGATAAAATTTATTTATTCCAATCAGATGGCAAAGCAAAATACTATATGTGAGGGGGCAACAAAATGAAGATCGTAGGAATCGCAGCTTGTACCGCGGGGATTGCACACACGTATATCGCAAAGGAAAAACTGCTTCAAGCAGCAGAGAGCCTTGGACATGAAATCTGGATTGAGACACAAGGTCTTGCTGGAACACAAGAGCCACTAGAACAAAAGTGCATTGCTGCTGCAGATGTCGTGCTTATTGCAGCAGATATCAAGGTAAACGGAAAAGAGCGTTTTCGTGGAAAAAAAGTAGTCGAGGTACCAACTAGTTTAGTGGTCAAATCTCCGAGAAAGCTGATCGAAAAATTAGAAGAGATGCTGAATGAAAGAATGGAAGGGGAATAAGATGGAGATACTGAAATCAATAGGCTTCAAAAAACATTTAATGACGGCGATCTCTTTCTTTTTACCTATCGTCGTCGCTTCCGGATTCTTGCTAGCTATCGGGAATATGATGGATGGAGTCACTATTGAATCATTCACAGATGGGTTTTCTTTTGCAGATACGATGACAACGATGGGAGGATATGGTTTAGGTTTATTACCAATGATTGTTTCCTGTGCCATTTCTTATTCAATAGCAGATAAGCCTGGTATTGCCCCTGGTTTGATTACTGGGATGACCGCTAGTGGGATTGGAGCGGGATTTTTAGGTGGAATGGTTGGCGGATATTTATCTGGATTAGTTGTTATTGGACTAACGGCAGGAATCAAAGTACCTAAATGGATGGATGGTCTAATGCCGACTCTGGTTTTACCATTTCTCAGTTCTTTCATTGGAGGATTGGTCATGTATTACGTGATAGGGACACCTATTAATTGGATTACAGAGATGGTTACAGGTTATCTAAGTAATTTAGATACTTCTTCGTTATTTTTATATGGTGCAGTAATTGGAGTATTATCATCAATCGATTACGGTGGAGCAATCAACAAAGTAGTATTTGCTTTTGTGTTTGCTTTGTTTTCAGAAGGAATCTATGAACCAATCACTGTATTGATTTTAGCTTCGATGGTAACCCCATTCGGCTTGACGATCGCTTATTTCTTAGGGAAAATCATTCGTAAAAATATATTCAATCGTCAAGAAATCGATACATTGAAGACCGCTTTTCCTATGGGGATCTGTCAGATCACAGAGGGATGTTTCCCTATCGTATTGAACGACTTGGCACGCAATGTCATAGCAACGGGAGTCGGTGGGGCAGTAGGTGGCGGATTAAGCATGCTTTGGGGCGCAGATAGCCGTATTCCGGCATCGGGAATGTTTGCAGTCGCTACGATGACCAGACCATGGGCATTCATTGGTGCATTGTTAGCTGGTTCTTTTGTCACAGGAATAACCATTTTATTATTGAAAAAACCAGTAGATCCGAATGCAGAAATCATCCAAGAAGAAAAAGAGGAAGAAGACATATCTTGGGATGATTTGACAATTAGTTAGGAGAGGCAGAATGGATTACAAGAAAAAAGTACAATAGATGTACCTTGAGGCAGGAATGGTATGAAAGAATCAGAGTTAGAAAGAATCGAATATACAGATTTTGGTTTAGGAGCGATCGAAACTGTCCAGAGCATCGGCACCCTCCTTGAAATGACGATGAAGGAAAAATGAGAACCTTTCGTTGTCGAAAAGGTCTGGTATACCTTATGTCGAAGGAAAGGAAACAAAAAAACTTTCCTATACTATTCCAAAAAGGAAAGAAAGTTATTATACAGTAAAAAAAGAAATTATTCTTCATGCTAGAGATCAGTACACGATCGAGCCCAATATCAAACACTAGTTCCAGGCAGGCGCAACAGGTGCGGTTATCACTGAATTTTCTTCCAGCAGTGACGATTCAAGTGATATTTTTACAAATCCAGCTATTTATCGTTAACAAAAAGATTTTTAGGAGAAGCTGATGAACAAAAATGATCAAATTTTGATCGTTTAGTTCGTCGGCTTTTTTATTTAGAGAAACATCATTTATCAGTGAAACATAACACGAGAACAAAATGATTTTTTCGTTAATAAAAGAAACAAGTATTTGTTGTTTAAAATAATACACGTTATTGGCATATAGGACGAAATCCCAGTATCTTCTATAAGTAAGTCATTTCATATCGATGAAAACACGTTATTTATTTTTGTTTTATCTATAAAATAGCTGAAAAATGATTTTTTTATAAATACTATATATAGTGGTGTCTATCCTATATACCACTAAAAAACTACAAAATCTAGTCTTTTATTTTAAAAAAACACGTGTAGAATGAAGATAGACTTTTGAGTTAGGGAGTGTTTTTTTATGAAACTTACTGTTTTTTGCGGTTCCCGTTTTGGTAATAAAGAAAGTTACAAATTTATTGCGCAAACGTTAGGAAAATACATGGCACAAGAAGAAATCGAACTGGTTTACGGTGGTTCATACTCCGGGATTATGGGAGTGATTAGTAAAACAGTACTGGAAAATAACGGAAAAGTCACAGGTATCTATCCGAATGGGCTTTTTGAAACTGAATTGCCTGGAAAAGATGTTACTACATTTATTCCTACAGAAACGATCGATGAAAGAAAGGTATTATTATTTGAAAAGGGAGATGCTGTCCTCGTTTTCCCTGGAGGTCTAGGTACATTGGAGGAATTCTCACAACTTCTTTCTTGGATAGCAATCGGTCTGACGCCTGACAAGCCAATCGGAATATTGAATATTGGCGGTTATTACAGCGGCTTGCAACAATTATTAGAAACTTTTGCAAAAGAGGATTTTATGGATAAAAAATGGTTGGATCAAGTAATCTTTTCCAACAATCCATTGGAACTGGTCAATGAATTACGAGCAGTATCTATTAAAAATCAGTTATTATTGAAGGAGGCAAAATAATGAGTCAAATATATTTAGCAGGACCATTTTTTTCAGAGGAGCAAATCGATCGAGTAAGTCGTATCGAAAAAGCGTTGGAGGAAAACAAAACAGTCACAAGTTTCTACTCTCCACGTCATCACCAAGAAAGCAATTATGAACTATTCAGCGCTGGATGGGCGCAGGAAGTATACGAAAAAGATATGGAAGAACTGACAAATGCAGAATTTGTTGTTGCTATCCTTGACTTTGAGCATCAAACAATCGATCCAGGAACGGCTTACGAATTAGGTGTGGCAACTATGTTGAAAAAACCGATGATCATTGTACAAGAAGAGACGGTACCTACAAACTTGATGATTACACAAAGTCTCCATACGTATTTAAAATCAGACCAAGCTGTACGTGAATATGATTTTGAAACATTGCCTGTTGAAACTTACGTAGGCGAGTACTTATAGAAGAGGAAGGGTTGTATGTCAGTGATTTTGATTTCAGGAACGATTGGTGCAGGTAAGAGCAGTTTGACGGATATGCTTGCAAAAGAGATTGATTCTAAACCATTTTATGAAAATGTCGAAGATAACGAAGTATTGCCGCTCTTTTATTCAAATCCTGAGCAGTACGCATTTTTATTGCAAATCTTCTTTTTGAACAAGCGATTTTTAGCAATGAAAAATGCTTTAGTGAACGATGACAATGTGCTAGACCGATCCATCTATGAAGATAGCCTGTTGTTCCATCTAAACGCTGATTTAGGTCGGGTAACGGATATCGAAGTACAGCAGTACGATAGCTTATTAGATACGATGCTAAACGAGTTAGATGATGTTGCTCCAAAAAAACGGCCTGATTTGATGGTCCATATCAAAGTTTCTTTGGACACGATGCTAGAACGTATCAAAAAACGTGGGCGTGATTATGAACAGCTAGAAAGCGATGAAACGTTATATACCTATTACGAAATGTTGAACACCCGCTATAATCAATGGTATGAAGATTTTGATGTATGTCCTAAAATACAAGTGGATGGGGATACATTCGATTTTGTAGAAAATCCAGAAGATGCAAAAAAGGTGATCCGTCAGATCCAAGAAAAATTAGCTGAATTGGAAGGAAAGCCTGCTGGAAAATATTTTACGGATAACCAGCATGCAAAAGGTCAAGAATTAGGCTAAAAATAAAAAACCAAACGACGGGAAAGAAAAATTACTACGTGATGTAGAATAAGCCTTTCTGTCGTTTGGTTATTTTATATTCAAATATTTGAAATAAATAAATCTTTACTCTTTGATTTGTAAACTGAAATGATCCACTGTTTGTTTTACTGATGAAGCTTGATCAAAGGAAGAAGCTGAGTTTGAAGTTCATAAAAATCAGCCATAGTGAGTTTTGCTTGATTTTGTTTATCTTCTTCTACTTTTTACATAATTTTGAACAGGATAAGATTCAAATGTTTTAAATGAATCTTTGACTAGTTTGTGACAGTTGTCGCATATGCTCAAGCTTCCTTGGTCATTAAATTCTGTATGGATATTTTTGTTGTTATTACATGTACAATAATCAGGACTATCGATCATCCATTTCGTCTCCTTTACAATCATCTTGCTTCTTTACTATAGCAGAAAAGAAGGGGAGAAACAAAAGAAGATCCAACAGACGGCACTATAGACTGTAGATGTTGCCATCCTCATCCTTCAAACGGTAATTACCGATTTTTGTAAATATGACTGTTGTTTCTTTTTTATTTTCTTTTCCTGAAATAATATATTCGTCATCTTTGGTAGTGATCTTGATATCTGTCAGCACTGTTTTTTCTTCAGATGATTCAGAAGAATCAGTTCCTTGTGTCTGATACGTGCGTGTCCATTCCATTTTTTTATCTGTAAATGTCAACTGTCCCGCGGATAAATCCATATCTTTACGTACTTTTAGCGTATATACACTGTTAGTGATATCTGCTTTTTCCGCTTTTAAGACAGAAGAATCGGTTGTTTCATCCGAGGATTGGTCAGAGCCGCCAAACAAATTACAGCCAGTCAATGTCAAAAGTCCCGCAGACAAAATAAATAGTACGATTAATTTCTTCAAAATACTTCCCCCATTTGATAGGATAAAGAAATTATACCATTGGAAAGTAAAACTTCAAACGGATGGAAGAGAAAAACGCACAAAACACCCACAAATAGAGTAAATTTTAGAATAAAATTTTAAAAAGGCAAAAAATCCGCCACTTTCAGAAAGCGTTTTAAAAAAGTGTTGCAATCTTTTAAAAAAATGCTATATTAAAAATGAACCGGTTCAAATACTTGTTTAAGTATAATTAATAGTGAGAGGAAGTTGCTCTACTGAAGACTTTAGTTATATGGATATTGATGACAAGCAACACTATGCAAAGAAAGCGGTCATCATAATCGAACAACAAGAAAGAGAAATCAAATGTAACTGGCAGGAGTGAGAATGTATGGCATCGATCCGTGACGTGGCTAAGATGGCTGGTGTTTCAGTGGGAACAGTTTCCCGTTACTTGAATGGTCAGCAACTGAAGGAAAAGAACATGAAAAAAATAGCAGAAGCGATTTCAGCGTTGGACTATAAAGAAAACATCATTGCTAAAGGGTTGAAGAATAATCGAAGCTTCTCTATTGGACTTTTGATAAACGGGATTTCCAGCCGTTTTGGGTCGGAAGTTGTCTCAGGGATCGAAAGAGTAGCTGAAGAAAATGGGTATAGCTTATTATTAAGCGGGTTTGCCGATCAGCCAGAAAAAATTGAACAAAAAATTGAATACCTGATGAAGCATGTGATCGATGGGCTGATTGTCTTCTTATCCGAAGAAGAGTGGTCTGGATTTGAAATGCTCACAAAAATGAGTATTCCAGTTATCGCATTGAATTGTCCAGAAGGGCCAGCAGGTATTGATACAATATTAGTGAATGATCGAGAAAGTGTAGCAAAAGTGATCGCTCATCATGGTGAACAAGGACATAAAAAAATCGGATTTATTGCTGCCACTCAAACAGACTACGTAGCAAGAGAACGTTTAGCAGGAGCCAAAGAAGCGGTACAAAATGATCCATCGATCCAATTAGAGGTCTTTACAGGAGACTATTCTAGAAAAAGTGGCTATTATGGGGCAAAAGAATTATTAGAAAAAGGAGTAACAGCGATTTTTGTCAGCAATTATAATATGTCGATCGGTGCTATCGAATGTTTCAATCAAGAAGGTATCAGAATCGGGAAGGACATTGCGTTTAGTCATTATGATTATTTGGATAAAAACGAATTGAGCATCCTTCCGAAAATCACGATTACACCACCAACAGATAAAATTGGGGAACAAGCCGCAGAACAGCTGTTGAAACGAATCAAAAAAGAAGAGGAAGAAAATGAAAAAGTGATTGTGATGGAAAATATCATACATGGAATCAACTAAAACGAACTAAAAAAGAAAAAGAGGTGCTTTGATGAAAAAATATCAATTTCCAGCAAATTTTTGGTGGGGTTCTGCAGCAAGTGGCCCACAAACAGAAGGAAGGATTTCAGGTGATGGAAAAGGAGAGAACATTTTTGATTATTGGTACAAAAAAGAACCGCAAAAGTTCTTTGACCAAGTAGGACCTGAAAAAACTTCACAAGTTTATACGAAGTATCAAGAGGATGTACAGTTGATGAAACAGACTGGGCATAATTCATTTCGAACATCTATCCAATGGAGCCGTTTGATACCTGATGAATCTGGAACAATCAACGAAGAAGCCGTTCGTTTCTATCATCGTTATTTTGATGAGTTGATTGAAAACGGTATCGAACCCTTTGTGAATCTGTATCATTTCGATATGCCGGTGTATCTGCAAGAAAAAGGCGGATGGTTGAACCGAGAAACGGTTGAAGCCTATGAAAAATATGCCAAAAGTTGTTTTGAATTGTTTGGTTCGAAAGTAAAAAAATGGTTTACTCATAATGAACCAATCGTTCCAGTCGAAGCAGGTTATTTATATCGATGGCATTATCCAGAAGAGTCAGATATGAAAAAAGCGATCCAAGTTGGCTATCATGAAGCGTTGGCTTCAGCGTTAGCCATCAAATCTTACCATGAAATGGAGCAAGGTGGTGTTATTGGTATCATCTTGAATCTGACACCAAGCTATCCAAGAGACGAATCAAACCCTGAAGATGTTAAAGCAGCGCAAATAGCAGATGCGTTCTTCAATCGTTCATTCCTTGATCCAGCTGTAAAAGGCGAGTTTCCAAGTGAATTGATTGAGATAGTAAAAGAACTTGATCTCATGCCTGTGATCCATGCAGAGGATTTGACGGTTATCAAAGAAAATACAGTAGATCTTTTAGGTATCAATTATTACCAGCCACGCCGGGTAAAAGCAAAAGAAACACCAATCGATACTAAAAACGGTCCAATGCCTGAGGATTATTTCGACAATTATGAAATGCCTGGTCGTAAAATGAATCCTTATCGCGGATGGGAGATCTATGAACAAGGAATCTATGATATTTTGATCAATGTACGAGATCATTATGGAAATATCGACTGCTTTATTTCTGAAAACGGTATGGGTGTAGAAAACGAAGCACGATTTATCAAAGAAGATGGCATGATCCACGATGATTATCGGATCGAATTTGTCCAATCTCATCTGAAATATGTCCATCAAGCCATTCAAGAAGGTGCCAATTGTTTAGGCTATCATATGTGGACATGTATGGATAACTGGTCGTGGACCAATGCATATAAGAATCGATATGGCTTTATTTCAGTAGACTTAGCACAAGATGGAAAAAGAACAATCAAAAAATCGGGTCATTGGTTCAAAGACGTATCAGATAAAAACGGATTTGAGGCTTAAGAAAGAATAGTTGAGAGCAAATGCGTGAAATTCTCCATTCTTACCATTTTGTGAAAAAGAAGTTCAATTATTTACGATCTTTTTCAACTTTTTTGTCTTTCTATTTCATTTTTTGTATATAATAGAATAGTCAAAATTAAATAGGAGTGGAGGAAAGCATGAGGAAAAAAAGACCGTTTCTTCTCTTTTGGTTATTCGGTTTTTTCTTACTGCTTATTTTATCCGCAGCATTTTCAGGAAAAATGACAGCAGATCTTGCTCAGAAAGAAACAGAAAAAATCGTAGCAAGCAAAGAATCAGTAGATAATTTCAAAAAAGAATTCTCAACTTATTGGTGGGAGGAATATAAATTAACTGCCAATTACGAAAAAGGTGAATTGGATATCTATTTGCCGAAAGGAAAAGAAGAAAATCAATTTATCAATATCGATGACGTACTTAGTGCGATTTCTCTCAGACAATATCAATTCAAAGACAAACATTTGACCGTTTTGCTTTTGACTCATGATGGCGACAAGGTAGCTCGTTTGAAAAATGGAAAAGTGGTCACAGCTTATTCTGAAAAAGTGGACAAAAAAGTGGTGGCCGATCGATTAGCGGAATGGAAAAAGACAAATGAACAAGTCAAGAAAACAACTATCTCTTCTCAAAAAAACGAATCGACAGGAACAAGCCCTTCAGATTCTGGCAGTGGGCAAACGATAACGGGAAATGAAGAAAATCAAGCCTCAATCATTACGAATGAGTCATCAGAAGGACAATATCAAACTTATGGGCAATGAAAAACAGAGGTTGTGAAATCAGCGTTTTGACCTGAGTATTAGAGAAACAAACGGCAAAATAGTTCCTCATATTTTGCCGTTTTTTGAGCTAATACCGAAGGTCAGCTGATTGAACACCGTTTAAGAAAGAGGTTGTGAACCTGCCGTTTCAGTCTGAGTCACAAGGAGCAATTTCAAAAAATAGCTCCTTATATTTTTCGTTTGGTTGGGCTTATTACCGCAGATGCAAGCTTTTGAACACCGTTTACCAAGAGGTCTTGAGCCTGCCGTTTAACTCTGAGCCACAAGGAACAATTTCAAAAAACAGCTTCTCATGTTTTATAAATATTGTGACTTGTGGCCGAGGAGTTGGCAGGAGAACACCGTTTAAAGAAGAAGTTGTGAAAAAGCTGTCCTGCATCAAGAAATAAGGAGCTGCGACAAGAATTTTGTCACAGCCTCTTTTTTTGTACGAATACCGAGAAACTGGCTTTTGAATACCGTGGAGTGAAGCGGTCACCACAAGACTTTTATCTCTTCATTAGTTTAATCGCTTACATCGCAGCGGTTTTATGCTGTGAAAAGTGGACGGAATAATCTTTAGAAAGAATAAAAAAATCTTAAGATAACAACTTTTTTAGGAAATTTTCATTTTTCAGGAGCAAAATAAGAAAAAATGTGAATAGAGAGAAGTGATATACGTGACACAACTTAAAAAATTGTGCCAAAATCGTTTAGCAATCGTTTTGACAGCTGTTTTCTTTTTCTGGCTGAAGACGATCATTGCCTACTATGCAGATTTTTCATTAGGTGTGGAAGGTACGATCCAGTACTTTATCTTGTGGATCAACCCAATTGCGACTACCTTATTGTTTTTTGGCCTTTCTTTGTATATTAAAAAGCCAAAGCCAGCGTTAGCTATTCTTTTGATCATTGATATTTTAAATACGCTTTTGTTGTACTTGAATATTATTTTTTATCGGGAATTCACAGATTTCATTACAGTCAAATCTGTATTAGGCTTTTCGAAAGTGTCGCAAGGATTGTCAGGAAGCTCCTTTTCTTTGATGAAGCCCCATGATGTCATCTACTGGCTGGATATCGCTGTGTTCATTGGGCTACTGGTTTGGTTGAAGGTCAAGAAAATACCTATCAAAAGTCAACCTGTCGGCAAACCGATGGCTATCGCTGTTACCTGTCTTTCAGGGCTTATTTTTTCAGGAAATCTAGCGCTGAGCGAAGCCAACCGTCCACAATTGCTGCAGCGAACATTTGACCGTTCATATATTGTCAAATATCTAGGAATCGATGCGTATACTATTTATGACGGAATCAAAACAGGAATGACTAGCAGTGTTCGCGCGCATGCAAGCAGTAATGGGATTGATGAAGTTTTAGATTATACAAAGAAACATTATGCAGAGCCAAATCCCGAAACATTTGGGATCGCTAAAGGGAAAAATGTGATCGTTCTCCATTTAGAAAGTTTCCAGCAGTTTTTGATTAATATGAAGGTAGACGGACAAGAAGTCACACCGTTTTTAAATAGTATTTTCCAGAATCAAGCAACGATCAGCTTTGACAATTTCTTTCATGAAGTAGGACAGGGAAAGACAAGTGATGCTGAAAATATGTTGGAAACTGGCACATTTGGTTTACCTCAAGGCTCATTATTCACAGAGCTTGGGTCAGACAATGTCTTTCAAGCCGCACCAGCGATCCTTGGACAAAAGCAAGGCTATACAAGCGCTGTTTTCCATGGGAATGTAGCTAGTTTTTGGAATAGAGATCATGTATATAAAAATTTAGGTTATGACAATTTCTTTGATCGATCTTATTTTGATGAATCCGACGAAACGTTAGGTTATGGGATATTAGATAAAGATTTATTCAGAGAATCTGCCCAATATCTTGAGCATCTACAACAGCCGTTTTACACGAAATTTCTTTCCGTAACCAACCACACGCCTTATTATACGGATGACAAGAATTTCGACTTTCCATCTTTGAATACTGGCAATAGCACAGTAGATAATTATGTTCGAACGGCACATTATCTGGATCAATCATTGGAACAATTTTTTACGTATTTGAAAAAATCCGGTATTTACCAAAATTCGATCTTTGTGATTTATGGGGATCATTTTGGCATCTCAAATACAGATAATAAAGACTTAGCAAGTGCTCTTGGAAAAGACCCAGATACATGGAATGAATTTGACAACGCACAAATGCAGCGTGTGCCATTAATGATTCATATGCCTGGTTATACTAAAGGGTCAGTCAATCACGAATACGGTGGAGAAATCGATGTTTTGCCGACATTACTTCATCTCTTGGGAATCGATGATAAAGATTATCTTCATTTTGGTACAGACTTATTATCTTCTCAGCATGATCAAGTAGTTGCTTTTCGAAATGGGAACTTTGTGACACCCAAATACACCGTCCTAGGAGGAAAAGCTTACAATAATCAGACAGGAGAAATCATCGATACGAAAGCAGCAGGAATCGATGAGGAAATCTCCAAAGATCAGGAAAAAGTCAAGACTGCGTTAAGTCTTTCAGATAAGCTGAATCAGGAAAATCTCTTGCGGTTTTATGTGCCAAACGGATTTGAGACGATTGATCCGAAAAAATATGACTATAAAAATGAAGCGGAACGTAATGAAGCAATCGAAAAGCAAAAAGGCGAACATTCGACAAGTGTCTTTTCAAAAAATGGCAATAAAACAACAACCAACTTATATCCAGTAACAAGAACAGACGTTGAACAGCAAAAAGATAATCAATAAACAATCAAACCAACCTTCAGTAGTTAGACAACATTCTAATGCTTGAAGGTTGGTATTTTTTATGAAAAAAACATTTTTTTATTTTTTTCGTGTATTTTTCCTTTTTAACGTATCTATTTATTGAATGCGGAAAAATTTAAATTAAAAAGGAGAACTATTATGTATGATGGTGAATTGATCAAGAAACTTCGAGTCAACAAGAAGTTGACACAGTCCCAATTAGCGGAAGGAATCTGTTCTAAGACTTCTCTAGTCGGGATTGAGACAAATTCAGTGAAAAAAATGTCATTTGTAACATTGAGATCATTTTTAGAGCGAATGAACATGACACTTGCAGAATATGAATGGATGCGAAACCAGCTGGATGAACCAATAAAGTTAAAGAAAAAAAGACGAATGCTAGATCGGGTACAAGAAGACAGCTTTGATCCTTATAAAGAGATCAGCAATAACCGTAGGCATTTTAAGAAAACAGAAGATCTGTATTATTTGGTTTTGAATCTTCACATGGTCGAAAAAACAGAAGTATCTGAGACAGAATTTGAATTTTTAAGTTATGAATGCCGAATCATTGAAGAATACTTGATGCAGATACCAGACTATGGTCAATTTGAACTATCTATTCTAGCTGATTTTCCTTGGATATTCAGTGATCGGTTCATTGAGAACAATTATTTGAAAATCAAAAAAAGAATGCGACGATTAGCACAGTTGAACAATCATGAGCAGTATCTCTTTACTTTTTTAATGAACCTGACTTCGTTTTATATAGAAAATGGTCGGTTGAAAAAGGCACGTAGTGTGAATGAAGATATGAAACGGAGCTTAGCACATAAAGAAAGAAGTACAGTGATCTATGAAACATTGATGGCAGATTATTATCAAAGATTGATTTCTGCTGCTTTAGGGGAAGAAAAGACGAAAGACTACCAAGAATTCTTCACAGTGCTCGAATATATGTTAGGAAAGAATCAACGGAGGTCCTTAGAGAAAAAACTGCTGGCCATTGCTGAACCCAGCAACTAGACCAGCAGTTTAGAATTTGTATCACTTCGCCGCTTTTTCAGACGGTTTGTTTATATCGAATGGCGGGAAAAAGCGGGCGATCTCTTTTACCGCAGCATCACGGGAATCAGAAGCGTGAATAATGTTTTCAGTCCCCGGCAGCGCGTAGTCTCCTCGGATCGTACCTGGAACAGCATCGGCAGCTTTTGTTGCTCCAACCATCTTACGGACGATATCGATCACTTCCTCGCCGACCAGGACAAGATAAACGACAGGACCGGAAGTCATGTAATCGATCAGTTCATCAAAAAAACTGCGCTCAGTCAAGTGCTGATAATGTTCTTTTGCTAATTCAGGAGTCATAGTTTCAAACTTCATTTCAGCAATGGCCAGTCCCTTTGCTTCAAAACGTTGGATGATGCTTCCGACTAAATGGCGTCTCACGCCGTCTGGCTTGATAATAACAAGTGTTCTTTCCATAACAGCACCTCGTTTCCTACTATATTTCTATTATAGCGGGAGGTGGAAAATGAGACAAATAAAACCGCGTGAGACAGGAATATAACGCGTGTATTTTAAAAAAAGTATGAAAAACATGGAAAATTGATTTGACATCCTCTTTTTTAGTTGTTATATTAACGAAGGAAAACCGAATAAGATTTGTTAGGTGAGGCTCCTATACAAACATAGGCTACTGCCCAAAAACGTCGAGAGACGCCAATGGGTAGAACAGGAATTGTCGAGATAAGGCTTTTCATAAGGTAGCTAAAAGCAGGTATCTGCTTTTTACGTTGTACAGTGTCAAAACTCAACGATGAGATCTGAGAAGCTTTTTTTAATATGCTTTTTCAAACCTTTCGCTGAGTATTTGGCGAGAGGTTTTTTTGTTGCCGCAAATCCCCATCGGTGAAAAATAAAAAGGAGGTGGTCTAATTGGGAAAATAACTATTCGAAAAATGATTGGAAGTCATGAATTAAAATTACTTAGTAAAGGAGATGAGAACAAATGGATGACAGTCATTCGAAAAACAAGGATCTAGAGGAAAGGCCAGGGCTATTATCTATCTGTTCTCAGCCCCTTTCAGTTTTTTCTCTATCGATCCGATAAATAGCTAAAGACCAAAAGCAGCGAGAACAGCTGTCTTTTGGACACAAAGGAGAGATTGAGATGGAAAAAAAGAAAGATACACAAAAAATCTATGCAGCTTTTGCTGGAAAAACGAAACAAGAATTATTTGAACTATTCCATGCATCAGCAAATGGATTGACAGAAGAACAAATCGAACGTTCAAGAGAAAATTACGGTGAAAATGCGATTTCATATGGCAAAAAAACACCATTCATCGTAGAAATATTGAAAGCATACATCACGCCATTTACATTAGTGTTGATCGCATTAGGAATTATTTCATTCATCACGGAATATGTATTAGCAGCTCCTGGGGATAAAGATCTTTTCGGTGTAGCCATTATCTTCACTATGGTTATCGTCAGCGGGACAATGACGTTGATTCAGTCCGTACGTTCCAATCAAGCGGCTGAAAAACTGAAATCACTTGTGAAAGTAACGGCAGCTGTAAAACGTAATGGAAAGTACACAGAGATTCCTATGGAAGAAATCGTCTGTGGAGATCTTGTTCGGCTTTCAGCAGGGGATATGATACCAGCGGATATGCGTTTATTGTCCGCAAAGGATTTATTCATTTCCCAAGCAGCATTGACAGGGGAAAGCTATCCAGTAGAAAAGCATGCGAAAGTATGTGAAGACGATCAGCAAAGCGAAACAAGTTACGAAAATCTTGTCTTTATGGGAAGTAATGTCATCAGTGGAAGTGCGGAAGGAATCATTGTTTCTGTTGGAAATGAAACACTATTTGGTCATGTAGCAGAAACGCTATCTGAAAAACCAATTCAATCAAGCTTTGAATTAGGCATCCATAAAACATCCATGCTACTGATCAAATTTATGTCATTGATGGCTCCAGCAGTTATCGTCATCAATGGGCTTACAAAAGGGGATTGGCTAGAAGCTTTTCTTTTTGGACTATCTGTAGCAGTTGGTCTAACACCTGAAATGCTTCCAATGATCGTTACGACGAATTTGGTCAAAGGAGCAAGTGTGATGGCCAAAAAAGGAACAGTGATCAAAAATTTGAATGCCATCCAGAACTTTGGTGCAATCGATGTGTTATGTACGGATAAAACGGGGACATTGACACAAGATAAAATCATTCTTGAATATCATATGGATTGTGAAGGAAATGAAGATGATCGTGTTTTGCGCCATGCGTATCTAAATAGCTACTATCAAACAGGGCTGAAAAATTTGTTAGATGTGGCTATCATTGATGAAGCAACAGAAACTTTAGATACAGATAAGATCAATTATCAAAAAGTGGATGAAATTCCTTTTGATTTTGAACGTCGCCGTATGAGTGTTGTGGTTGCTGATCCAGCTGGTAAAACACAAATGATCACAAAAGGCGCGATTGAAGAAATGCTGAACATTTCTAAATTTATTGATCTTGGCGGTACTGTTACACCATTAACAAAAGAACGAAAAGAAGCCGTACTTGCAAAAGTACAGTCACTTAATGAAGATGGCTTACGAGTGATTGGTGTCGCACAAAAGACCAATCCAAGCGTCGTTGGAGAATTTTCAGTCAAAGATGAGTCAGACATGGTTTTGATTGGTTATCTTGCTTTCCTTGATCCACCAAAAGAAACAACGAAACAAGCGTTGAAAGCTCTGAAAGAACATGGTGTAGCTGTAAAAGTTCTGACTGGGGACAACGAATTAGTTACACGTTCAGTGTGCCGTCAAGTAGGTCTAGAGATCAATGAATTGGTTACCGGTGAGAAAATCTCGGAAATGAGTGATCATGAATTAGCACAAGTAGCTGAAGACCATGAAGTATTCGTAAAATTGAATCCTCAGCAAAAAGCACGTTTGACGACAGCTTTACGTAAAAATGGTCATACTGTCGGATTTTTAGGAGATGGTATCAATGACGCTCCTGCAATGAAAGTGGCTGATATCGGTATTTCTGTAGATACAGCTGTGGATATTGCGAAAGAATCTGCAGACGTGATCCTTTTAGAAAAAGATTTGACGATTTTGGAAAGAGGCCTTCTTTCTGGACGAGAAACTTTTGGGAATATCATGAAATATATCAAGGCTACAGCAAGTTCTAATTTTGGCAATATGTTTTCCGTGCTGATTGCAAGTACGTTCCTGCCATTTTTACCAATGCTGCCTTTACAACTTCTGTTTTTGAATCTGATCTATGATGTTTCCTGCATTTCCTTGCCATGGGATCGGATGGATAAAGAATATTTGGACGAGCCAAAAAAATGGAATGCATCTAGTATTGGGAAATTCATGGTTTACTTTGGCCCAACAAGTTCGATATTTGATATTACTACTTACTTGTTGATGTATTTTGTTATTTGTCCTGCTGTAGTGGGCGGAAGTTTCCATACATTGGATAGTTCACAGCAAGTGATTTTCATCGCATTATTCCATGCAGGATGGTTTGTCGAATCACTATGGACACAAACCTTAGTGCTCCATGCACTGCGTACACCGAAAGTACCATTTATCCAAAGCAATGCAACATTTGCCATGTTTGTTATCACTACATTAGGAATTATTGTCGGTTCTGTCCTTCCTTTTACAAGTTTTGGTACTGAATTAGGCTTGATGCCACTTCCTGGCAATTACTGGTTATGGTTATTTGCTACAGTCATCGCTTATCTGGCGCTTGTGACAGCTGTGAAGAAAATCTATATCCGTCGATTCCAAGAACTCTTATAAACGAGAAGGATGGTTCTTTGCTTCTGTTCTTTTTGGACCAGTCGTGCTAAACTATGTGTATTGTTTTGGAAAGGATTAATGTATAGATGAAAGGTGCAATATTTGATTTAGATGGTTTGTTAGTTGACACAGAAAAAACGTATCGTGATGGCTGGCTTTGGGGATTTCAGCAATTTGATATCCATATCCCAAAAGAAATCGTTGACGCTTGGGGCGGAAAAAACTGGAAACAAAGTTTTGATATTTTAGTGAAAGCAGCAGGTAGCCCTGAAAAAGTACAGGAAGTCCGAGCGAAGCGTGAAGAATATTTTTATCAACAGCTGACAAGCGGAGCCATCCACTTAAAACCATATGCAAAAGAAATATTGGCAGACTTAAAAGAACGTCATATGAAACTAGGCATTGCTACGACCACTGTTACGAAAAGAGCAACAGATATCTTGGATCACTTTAAATTAGCTGATTACTTTGACACGTTTACATTCGGAGACGAAGTGTCGGAGAACAAGCCTTCACCGATTCCTTATCTGACAGCTTTGGAACGAACAGGATTAGAAGCTAGTTCAGCCTTTGCAGTGGAAGATTCTTTAGTAGGAGCAACAGCTGCTTCACGAGCAGGATTAGGCGTTGTTTTGATACCTGATTCCAGTTTTGTCCGAAATTATACCGTCGAAGAAAAGGAAAAATTGAAACTTCTTGCGGAAGGAAAAGATCTTCGAACTGTTATTGAAATGTTAAATAAAAAAACAGAAAAATAAATATAGAAAAAATAATTTGAATTTCGTACTTGACTTTTCAGTTTTCCTCATGTAGATTAATCCCAACAACAAAATATCGATTTCGTTGAAAAGGAAAGTAAGTTTGGAAACTTTGCAGAGAGGCTCTGGCTGGTGAGAAGAGTCAAGTAAGAAAAGCTGAAAATGGCCTTGGAGAATAATTTGTCGATAAGTAGGCAAATTCGGAACTGTTCGACCGTTAAAACGAACGCCAATCTCTCTTTTTGAGATGTTGGGCTTGAGGGAAGGAAACTTCCGAAAAAAGGTGGTACCGCGATACGTCGTCCTTTTACTGACATAGTTTATGTTAGTAAAAGGATTTTTTTTTTGAATATTATTTGCATTGAAATGGTAAGTACGATAGAAGAACCTTTGACAGAGAGCTTCGGTAGCTGAGAAGAAGCAAGGAACGACTATTGGAAAATGGCCATCGAGCAATTCATCCCGAGCATAGATGTAAGGCGATGACGGCTGCGACCGATATCTTGCTAGAGTATGATCGTACTTGAAGAGGAGTTGTGTGTGAACACAGCTTGAACATGAGGTGGTAACACGCAAAAAAGCGTCCTCAAGAAAATGACATTTTCATTTTCTTGAGGACGCTTTTTTTAGATAAGGAGGAATTTTAATGATTGAATTGCGAGATGTTTCTGTATGTTTCAAACAAAAAGAAAAAGAGATACAGGCAGTAGATTCTGTAGATTTAACGATTGAAAAAGGCGATGTTTATGGAATCGTCGGTTACTCAGGTGCAGGGAAAAGTACGTTAGTTCGTGTGATGAATTTGCTGCAGAAACCAACAGCAGGAGAAGTCATTGTCAATCAGACGAATTTGAGTCAGCTCTCTCCCAAAGAATTGCGAAAAGAAAGAAAGGCCATCGGTATGATCTTTCAGCATTTCAATCTAATGGAAAGCCGAACTATTTTTGACAACGTTGATTTTTCTTTAAAGTATTCTGGAAAATCGAAACAGGAACGTCGTCAAAAAGTGAATGAACTACTGGAACTTGTCGGTTTGGAAGAAAAAGCATCTGCTTATCCTAAACAACTGTCGGGGGGACAAAAACAACGAGTAGCAATCGCACGAGCTTTGGCGAATGAACCTAAGGTATTATTATGTGATGAAGCAACCAGTGCACTTGATCCGAAAACGACCCTTCAGATCCTTGCATTGTTAAAAAAATTGAATCGCCAGTTAGGTTTAACAATCGTCCTGATCACTCATGAGATGCAAGTTGTCAAAGAAATCTGCAACAAGGTAGCGGTTATGGAAGATGGAAGAATCATTGAAAAAGGTAGCAGCATCCAGATCTTCAGCAATCCTGAAGAAGAATTGACCAAAGATTTTATTCGAACAGCTACTCATCTTGACCAAGCATTAGAAACGATCATTGCCCATTCTGCTTTTGCCGATCAGATCGCCAATAAATGGCTGTTGGAATTAAGTTATATTGGAAATCAGACGAACGAACCTCTAATCGCTCATCTGTACAGCAAATATCAAGTAACAGCGAATATTTTATATGGCAATGTAGAGTTATTACAAGAAACGCCGTTAGGGAGTTTGATCGTTACTTTAGCTGGAGAAACCAAACAGCGGCAAAAAGCATTGGATTATTTGATCAAATCTGGTGTAAAAATAAATATTTTACAAAAAAACGAATTAGATAGTCGTATCAAAGTGATCGAAGGAGGAAGATAAAATGACTGATTTCTTTAAAACATATTTGCCCAATGTTTATTTGATTCCGGATGAATTTGTCGAAGCGACGAAGCAAACACTATATATGTCTTTTTGGACAGCATTCATTGGCGGGATGATCGGAATCATCTTAGGTGTGACGTTAGTAGTGACACGCCCTAATGGATTACTAGCTAACCGTCTGCTATTTGAAATACTTGATAAGCTGATCAATATCATTCGTTCCATCCCTTTCATTATCTTGCTTTCTCTTTTAGCATTGACTACTCGTTTCTTAGTTGGAACGACGATTGGTGCGAAAGCAGCTTTAGTGCCATTGATTTTTGGAGTTGTTCCGTTTTTTGCTCGTCAAATCGAGAACGCACTGCTAGAAGTTGATCCTGGGGTGATCGAAGCGGCAGAAGCGATGGGAACCAGTCCAATCGGTATTATTTTACGTGTGTATTTGTTAGAAGGTTTGCCTGGTATCATTCGGGTCTCGGCGTTGACTATCATCAACGTGATCGGACTGACTACCATGGCTGGAGCAGTAGGTGCAGGCGGATTAGGGAATCTTGCTATATCGAGAGGGTATAATCGATTCCAAACAGATGTAACGATTGTGGCTACATTATTGATTCTAATCTTAGTTTTTTTAAGTCAATTTATCAGTAATCAACTGATTAAAAAAATTACACATTGAAAGTGGAGGAGAAAAAATGAAAAAAATTATTCGTTTTGTAGTCATTACATTTGTAGCAATTATTTGGTTGGCAGGGTGTAGCCAAGGAAAAGCAGATACAACTGACAAAAAAGAAACTACCGTAAAACTAGGGATTATTGGAGAAGATACAGATGTATGGGACAACGTGAAAGACCGTTTGAAAAAGGAGAACATTAATTTGGAATACGTGAAATTTACAGATTACAATCAACCAAATGCGGCTTTAGCAGATGGATCGATTGATTTGAATTCTTTCCAACATCAATTCTTTTTAGACAATTACAATAAAGAACACGGAACTGATTTAGTATCGATCGGAAATACTGTCAATGCACCGCTGGGAATTTATTCTAACACTTTGAAGGATGTAGCTGATATCAAAGACGGAGCAAAAGTAGCAATTCCTAATGATGTCACAAATGGCGGCAGAGCTCTTCTGTTATTGCAAACTGCTGGATTGATCAAAGTGGATAAGGCAAAAGGACAAGCGCCCACTGTTTCTGATATTACCGAGAATAAAAAAAATCTAGACATTTCTGAATTAGATGCTTCACAAACAGCACGTGCTTTGTCGGATGTAGACATTTCAGTGATCAATAGCGGTGTAGCTGTAGATGCTGGATTTAATCCTGCTTCTGATGCCATCTTCTTAGAACCAGTGGATGACCATGCACGTCCTTATGTGAATATCATCGTTGCAAGAAAAGAAGATGAAAAAAATAAAACGTATCAAAAAATAGTAGACGCTTATCAAACAGAAGACACAGTCAAAGTAATCGAGAAAACATCAAAAGGATCAAGCGTGCCTGCATGGGAAACATTCGGGAGAAAATAAGAAAAATGACTAGCATAGGAGGAATTTTTTATGACAACAACAATCTCAACAAACCAATTGAAGGATCTAATCCAATATCGTTTACCAGAATATCAAGCACTTGCTCTAGATATCCACGAACATCCTGAAGTAAGTAACTATGAGTTTTATTCCTCAGCAGCGTTGATTAAACAATTAGAAAAAGAAGGGTTTTGGGTAGAAAAAGAAGTAGCTGGACACCGAACAGCCTTTGATGCACGTTATATTTCCAATAAACCCGGTCCCACAATTGCCTTTTTGGCAGAATTCGATGCTTTACCAGGTATTGGTCATGCATGCGGGCATAATTTGTTTGGTACTTACTCCGTATTAGCCGCCAGCATAGTGAAGCAATTTATTGATGAAACTGGTGGAGAAATCCGTGTATATGGCACCCCAGGGGAAGAAGGGGGCGAGAACGGATCAGCTAAAGGCAGCTTTGTTCGAGAAGGTTTTTTTGAGGATGTCGATGTAGCGTTATGCGTCCATCCAGCTTTTCGTTATGGGAAAACGACAGAATCTTTAGCGAATGATCCAGTCGACATCAAATTTTACGGTGTCGCTTCCCATGCAGCAGCAGCACCTGAAAAAGGAGTAAATGCTTTGGAAGCATTGATCCAAGTGTTTAATGGAATCAACGCTCTACGCTTGCAATTGCCAAAAGATGTCAATATCCATGGGATCATTACAGACGGAGGAGTAGCTGCCAACGTCATTCCAGATTACGCTGCTGGACGTTTCTATTTACGTGCAGGAAATCGGCAAACATTAGATAAGGTATATGAAAAAGTGGAAAATATCGTACGAGGTGCTGCGATAAGTACGGGCACGACTTTTGAGTTTGGATTGTTCCAAAATGCAGTTGATGATGTCATCGTTACTCCTTCTTTTGATGACTTATTCTTCCAGCATGCAAAAGAAGCAGGTGTTCCAGATGAAGAAATAGAAACGGAACAAAGAACAAGTCTCGGTTCTTCTGATGTAGGAAATGTCAGCCAAGTCATACCAACAATCCAGCCTACGGTAGCAATCTCTGAGACATATATTGCCGGACACACAGAAGAATTCAAAGCTGCTGCTAAAAGTGACAAAGGCCTTGCTTCTATTGCGATTGCAGCAGAACTACTCGCCAATACAGCTCTTGATCTGTTGAAAGAGCCAAAGCTATTAGAAAGAATCAAGCAAGAACATCAAGAAATAGTAGCAAGAAAAAAACAAGAGGGTGCTACTTTCTAGTAAAAAATAAACTTGTGTGTGAAAGTTATAAAAATAATTTTCAGAAAAATGAAAAAATATTTTCTTTTTCATTGACAAATGATCTTATGGAAGGTAAACTTCATACAAGTCAACTTTTCACGCAGTAGCGGTTAGGTGTTTTGTTCAGAAAGTCGGTGGTCGCTGTGAACCGATCAAGCCTAATTGACGAATTACATGGAAAGTCCATACATTTGAATAAAAGTTTGAAAGTGAAAAACAGATCTGTTTTTAATTAAGGTGGTACCGCGGAGTCATTCGTCCTTAGTTTAAAACAGGTCTTTTTATTTTTATAAAGGAGGAATCGCGGATGAATTGCGGCGGAGTAATCCGATATCTTAACTTTTTTAGAACATAAGAACAACTAAAAAAGGAGAGATTATCATGGGAAAAAAAGGAACACCAAGTTTTTTAGAAGCAACACTTGTATTAATGGTTATTGTTTTAGGCATTGCGATTGGCGTTGTCGGATTAAAGGTCTCACCTAATATCACGATCTTAGCAGCGATCGGAATGGTCATGTTGTATGCAGTGATAAAAAGATACCCGACAGATTGGCTGCACGAAGGAATCATCAATGGCATCAAACCAGGAATCATCCCAATCTTTATTTTTATTTTAGTCGGTTCATTGATTGCTGTATGGATACAAGCAGGGATCATTCCAACTCTAATGGTCATTGGGTTCAAATTGATCAGTGTCCAGTGGTTTGTCCCTTCTGTATTTGTTGTGTGTGCAATCGTAGGTAGCGCTGTAGGGAGTGCCTTTACTGTTATGTCAACGATTGGGATTGCATTTTTCGGTATTGGGACAACACTAGGCCTAAATCCAGCGCTGGTTGTTGGAGCTATTGTTTCAGGTGCCGTTTTTGGAGATAAGATGTCTCCATTATCCGAATCAACAAATCTAGCAGCAGCTATTGTTGATGCCGATTTGTTCAAACACATCAAGCATATGATGTGGTCAACTGTTCCGGCATTTGTTGTTTCTTTCTTTTTATTCATGATTTTAGGACACACAAGTAAAGCCGCAAGTCTTTCATCTATTCGTGAAGTGACTGATGTTCTAGAAGCAAACTTTACTATTTCAATCTGGTCACTGATTCCTTTATTTTTAATGTTACTGTGTGCATGGAAAAAGGTGCCGGCAATTTTGACGATTTTGTTGAATATCGCTGTAGCAGTAGGAATGATTTTTATTCAAAACCCACAAACTTCCTTAACGAAGTTGGCTGGGGTCATCGAATCAGGGTTTGTTTCAAATACTGGAAACCAACAAATCGATTCACTGCTTAGCCGCGGAGGAATCGAAAGTATGATGCCTACTGTGTCATTGATTATTCTAACTTTGTCATTAGGTGGATTGTTGATCGAATTTGGCTTGATCTCAACCGTGATGGAACGAGTATCAAGAAAGATGACGAACACACCAAAATTGATTTTTACAACATTGATGACAAGTATCGGAGTAAATATTTTTATTGGTGAACAATTCCTATCTGTTATTCTGCCTGGTAATGCATTTAAAGAAACTTATGAAAAAGCAGGATTTGATCCAACTGTATTAGGTAGAACGCTAGAAGATGGTGGAACAGTAATCAACTACTTAGTGCCTTGGGGAATTGCCGGAAGTTTCGTAGCAAGTACATTTGGTATTCCTACACTCACTTACTTGCCATTCGTATTTTTCAGTTTGCTTTCTCCTGTGTTTTCGATGGTCAGTGCCTTCACAGGTTGGGGAATCTCAAAAAAATTTGTGAAACCGCAAGAAGCAGTAAGCAAGACAGCGCAATTAGAACAATAAAAACATAAAAAGGGATTGTGACAAGACTTTTGTCACAATCCCTTTTTACGAATAAACGGTATTCAAAAGCCAGTTTCTCGGTATTAAGCCAAATTTATACAAAAATGTGGAAAGCCATTTTCACAAAATTTTTCTTAATACGCGAAACTAAGCGACTTTTTCACAACCTCTCCACTAAACGGTGTTCAATCAGCTGACCCTCGGTATTAGCTCAAAAAATGGCAAAATATGAGGAACTATTTTGCCATTTGTTTCTCTAATACTCAGGTCAGAACGCTGATTTTACAACCTCTTAATAAAACGGTGTTCAAAAGCTTGCATCTGCGGTAATAAGCCTAGCCAAACGAAAAATAGGAGAAGCTATTTTTGTTTGGCTGTTCTTATTACTTGATGCAGGGCAGCTTTTTCACAACCCCTTATTCACGGTGTTCCAGAAGTAGCTTCTTCTTATTTCTTGAAGCTGATCACTTCTGGAACATCCTCTTTTTTTATTTGGACGGATAATGGTCATTCCATTTCTTTGATCATTTTTTTCATTTTGTCGATCTCTTCTTCTTGTGCCTGAATGATTTCTTCCGCTAATTTTTTTACTTCAGGATCTTTTAAATCAGCTCGTTTACTTGTCAGGATAGCGATAGAATGATGAGGAATCATGGCCTTCATCCAAGCTGTGTCGTTGACAGTAGTTTGGCTTCGTACCATAAACAAGGAACCGGCAAAAACAAGAAGACTAGCGGCTAAGATCATAACATTTATCTTTTTGTTTTCATACATTTTCCACATGAACAACAGCATGATGACTGCCATGACTGCACCCATCATCAACGCCATGAATACTCGTGTACGACTGAAGAAGATATGATCGAGCGCATAGACATTCAAGTACATCATACCAAACATAACTACCGTTGAAACACCGATCATCAACAAAAACTTCCAATACTTTTTCATTTAAAACAAACTCCTTTTTTTCATTCCTTTCTTCTATCATGTCATGAGCATGGAGAACAATCAATTATTTTGCACAGAGGGTTTTTGAACACCGTTTACCAAGAGGTCGTGAGACTGTTTATTCGGAAAAAGGAACTGCAACAATTTTTGTCGCAGCTCCTTTTTTCAATAGCTCTAGCTATTCAATATAAATAGAATAAAATTCTCTATTGGTTTCATTCATTCGTCAAGACGAACGCATCATTCTTTTTTTGATAACTGAAATAAATGAACAGGTAAAGCAAACCGGTCAATACAGTTACCCCAATGGAGTTCGTGAATAGGATACCGAGGAAAATCAACCCTAAGACAGCTAATGCAAAAAAGCTGATTCCTTTGTCCCATAACGTTCCTTTCCTTAGTGCCAGTACAAAGGATGCCGCACTGATAATGATCCAGATCAATAATACTGTATACGAAAGGGAACCTGCCAGATAGCCAAATAATTTGTCACCGACAAAATAAGAAAGAGCTACACCAAGATAAAGAACACTGGTACAAAATAAAACAGCACGTTGCGGTACTTGATGCTTGTTTAAAACAGCTAGTTTTCTAGAGGAACCTTTTCGATCCTTCAAACGGAAGAACAAAATTCTTGAAGATGCATACACACCCGAATTGATAGATGAGAACAAAGCAAGGACAATAACAAAATTGACGATATCCGCTGCAAATGGGATATTCATTTTTTCAAATACCATCACAAAAGGACTGACATTCGTACCTGCTAAAGTATTCCAAGGAAAAAGAATCAAAAGCAAAAACAAAGGAATGATGTAAAAGGAAATGATTCTTCCCATGACACCTTTGATGGCTTTAGGAATCGCACGTTTAGGATCATCTGCTTCGCTTACCGTGATAGCAATCAGTTCAGAACCGCCGTAAGAATAGATAACTACAAGCAAAGAACTGATGATTCCCTTCATACCATGAGGAGTAAACCCACCATGGTCAGTCAATTGCTGAAGGGTAGGGAAAACGCCTGTGCCCAACATTTGCTGACCGACAAGATAAGTAGCAAAAATGATCAGTAAGATAATGACACTGATTTTAGCAAAAGCCAGCCAATATTCTGTTTCTGCGAATAACCGTACCGAATAAAGATTGATGATCGTAGTCAAAACAGCCAACATAAAAACAAATACCCAGGCTGGAATGTGCGGGAACCACAACTGCAAAAAGGAAGCAGCTGCAACAGCTTCAGCGATGATATTGATAATCCACATAGACCAGTAGACCCAATCAGTAAAATCAGCAGAATGAGCACCTAGATAAGGGCGTATCAAACCGGATAATCCGTGATGCGTGTCGCCACCGCTTAAAACGATTTTTCCCAGACCTTTCATCACGATATATAAAATCAGTCCACCAATCAAAAAAGCAATCAATACAGAAGGGCCGGCGATTCCAATCGCTTCGCCACTTCCTTTAAATAGACCTGCACCGATTGCTCCACCTAAAGCTAACATGGTGATATGTCTGGAGCTAAGTTGTTTTTTCAATTTTTTATCTTCCATAAATGACCTCTTTCTTTTAAATTCACAATCAAAATTTATATTAAGAATAAATAGCAATATTTAACAATGACTAATGATAACAAATTTTCAGACAATTACAACTATTCAGAAAACTTTTAGGCGAATTTTAATAGAAGAATGATTTATTTCATCATATTTTCATACAAATGTTAAATTTTCATACAAATATAGGAAGCGTTTTACTGGCTTTTTACTATTTAAACAGGCTATCATAGGAAAAAGTGACAGAGAAAGTGAGGCGGAAAAGATGAACAAAAATGACGTACTGCTAGTTGCAAAAAATAAATCACTTTATTTTTTGCCTTCCATCCGCTCTTTAGATGTTTGGTCCGGAAAAGATTTACTACAGTCGGAATTCATTAAATCAGCTAGACAACAGTTGGCAAATTATCAGCTGATCGTTTTTTTAGATTATGGATTTGATATGGAGATGGCTCGACGCGTGCGCCCATTTACCAATGCAAAAATTGTGTTATTTTTTTGGAATCACTTCAAAGCAGAACACGAGGCGATGCTGAAGCAGGCACAAGATGAACCGGCAATCGATGAGATTTATCATTTTGATTTTTTGGAAGCAAAAGAACTTGGGCTGAAACATAATAGTTCATTTTATTCGAAACATATGGATTTTTCTTCTAGCGAACCAAAGACGGATCTATTTTTTGGTGCAACGAATAATGGGAGAAAAGAACGAGCAGAAAGCTATAAGCAGGAATTTATAAAAAGAGATGTTACGACCAACTATTTCATTCTTCCACATCGAGGGAATGAACAACCTGGATATCTTACTTATGAAGAGTACCTGAAAAAAACAGGGGAATCGCGCGGGATTCTGGAACTGTTGCGGGAGGGTCAGCAAGGAGTGACTTTGCGGACATTTGAATCTATGTATTTTCAAAAGAAACTAGTAACGGATAATCAAGCGATTGCTCATTATCATTTTTATCGTCCTGAAAATATTTTTTTGCTTCGAGAACGTGATTTAGATGAATTACCGGAATTTCTGCATACACCTTTTAAGCCAATCCCATCAGAGCTATTGGAATTTTATGATGCAGAAAATTGGGCAAAACGATTTATCACTAACGATTCCACTATTTATGAGCAATACGAATATGACCTCTCCTCTGTTGAAAATAAATAAAAAACCTACATTTTGAAGATATTATGTACCGAAACAAACAAGCACAATTCTTATGGCATCATGAGAGTTGTGTTTTCTTTTTGATCTTTCATTGGGCTTAAAAAAAGAGAACCAGCTGCTGATTCAGCTGATTCTCATCAGAGAGCCTTTTATTCTGCGCCAAGGATTCCTTCTTTTGCATGGACTAATTGGGTCAAAAAGGCACAATATGGTGTAGCAATATCATATTTTTGTCCTTTTCGCCAAACGGCACCATCGATGTAGTCGATTTCAGTCAAACGATGGTTTTTGATCAGGTCTTGGTACATAGATGGGTAATGCAACCCGATGTTGTCAGGATCATAAGTAGAAGCAATATGTTGGTACACTTCTTCTTGATCTAGTATGATTCCTTCTTTTGCTGCGATAGAAGCAAATTCAGATACGATTGTTCGAACCATGCTCTCTACCGCTTTTTGCGCGCCTAGTTCAGCAATATTACAATCCAAAATCGTGCATAAACCATTCAATGTTCCATTTACACAAGCTTTTCGCCAAATGGAATAACGAACATTATGGCTATAGATCGGATTTAATTTTGCTTCTTGAAAGACTTCTACAACTTCTTTTGTAAATGCTTCGCCTTCTGGTTCCAAGTTCTCTAGTTCGATTTCTCCATCACCTAACAATGTGACTTTTCCGGGACCAGCCAGACCAGCTGTCCACATCGTGATCCCAAATAAGATATTTTTCTTTGGCACATATTTTTCCAGTACATCTTCATGACCTAATCCATTTAGTAAACACAAAACATAAGTATTGTCAGTAATAATGGATTGGATCGAACGAAACATATCATCTAATTGATTCGCTTTTGTTAATGCTACGATCAAGTCCACGTGTTCGTTGCTTTCGATGATTTCTTCTGGTGAATAGATTGGCAGTTTTGCGACCACTTCTTTACCGTTAAAGTCAGCAATCAACCCATTTGTACGAATGGCTTCAATGTGAGCAGGCCAACGATCGATCAAGAGGACCTCATTTCCGCTTTGATGTAGCATCAATCCGATTCGGCTGCCCATTGCTCCGGCCCCAGCTATTGCGATTTTCATGTTTTTTCTCTCCTTTATTCAATGAGTTCCCTTTTAGTATATAGAAAGATGGAAGAAAATAGCATTGTTTTGTTTGAAAAAAATGAAAAAAAGTGTCTTACTTAAGAAGAAAGTGAGGGATACAGATGGATATTTTGGCGGCAATTGATTCATTTAAAGGAAGTGCTTCTTCATTTGAACTAAATCAGGCAGTTCTAAATGGCTGGGAAGATCGTAAAGGAAGAAAAATCAATGTGCCGATTGCAGATGGCGGAGAAAATACTGCAGAAGCAATCTATTACGCGCTCGGGGGAACATGGCGTACCATTGATGGGATGGATCTCTTATTCCGTCAGCGAAAAATCAGCTATTTATTGACAACTTGGCAAGGAAAAAATACCGCAGTCATCGAATCTGCACAAGCATTGGGGTTAGATCTACTTGATAAACCAACGGATCAAACTATCCGACTTGCTTCCAGTTATGCCTTAGGAGAACTTATCAAAGATGCACTGCTTCAAGAAGTAGAACAAATTATTGTCACTTTAGGAGGAAGCGGGTGTAGCGATGGTGGTCTAGGATTACTCCAATCCTTGGGTGCTTCTTTAGAAGGGTACACAGAAGGAAATCCTTTATTATCTACTAAAAAACTTCATTTTGATCGAAGAAACGTTCTTGTTTCTAAAGTAAAATTGATTATCGCTGCAGATGTTACCAATCCATATACAGGTCAACAAGGAGCTGCTTGGCAATTTGGAAGACAAAAAGGAGGAATAGATACGACGCTAGCTTTCTTAGATAAACAAGCAGGAAAGATTGCTCAGCAAATAAAAGATTTCTGGGAGGTGGATTTAGATGATATTCCAGGAAGTGGAGCAGCAGGCGGTATTGGTGGAGCCCTTTTTTTGTTGGGAGCGAAGATGGTTTCTGGTTTCGATTTAGTCAGCCAAATCACTGGATTGGAAAAAAAGATCGAACAAGCAGATGTCATCATTACAGGAGAAGGGCGGATCGATCAGCAAACGATCCACGGAAAAGTTCCATACGGTGTAGCAGTGCTTGCAAAAAAATATCGAAAACCAATCATCGCTATTTGCGGAAGTAGAGACCAAGAGCTAGAAGGACTCTCTGATTTTCTCCCAATTGTCTTAAGTATTCATTTGGGTCCAATAGGTTTAGAAGAAGCAATGGAACACAGGCAAACATTAGAAAAAACAAAAATCTTAGGACAGACACTTAGCAGATTTTTCACCATCCTCCCGAAGTAGTTGACAAAATCATTTTCTTTATGCTATCGTAATTTCAAATATAGGACAAAGTGAGGGATCCGTGCATTGAAAAATTAAGTCGATTGATGAAAGCTGCATTCAGACTGTACCTTGTGGAGACAAGGGAGCAGTGTGCAGATTTTCGGGATTGGCTTGGTTTTTTCGATGTATGGGTCTTTTTGTGTGTACCCAACCCTTGCATCCTCTTTAGCCAGTTCTGAAAATAGGACTGGTCTTTTTTTACGAGGTGATGGAAAATGTCTAAAATCGAAATAAAAAATCTGACATTCGGCTACGACAGCCAAGGCACATTATTATTTGAACAAGCAAATCTAAATTTTGACACACAATGGAAACTAGGACTTATCGGACGAAACGGTCGAGGAAAGACAACTTTACTGAATATTCTACAAAACAAACTACCTTATCAAGGGCAAGTAATCCATCAGCAAGAATTTGTCTATTTCCCGCAACAGACAAAAGATAAAGAACGTTTAACCTATTACGTGTTAAATGATATTACGGATTTTGAGATATGGGAAATCGAAAGAGAGCTCCAATTGATGCAAACAGATCCTGAAATCTTATGGAGAGAATTCAGCACACTATCAGGGGGAGAGAAGACAAAAGTCCTACTGGCACTTTTATTTGTGGATGACACTCATTTCCCGTTAATCGATGAACCAACGAATCATTTGGATATCTCTGGTAGAAAACAAGTAGCGGCTTATTTGAAAAAGAAAAAACAAGGCTTCATCGTGGTCAGCCATGACCGGGGATTTATCGATGAAGTAGTGGACCATGTTTTAGCAATCGAAAAAAGTCAACTGGAACTTTATCAAGGGAATTTCTCTATCTATGAAGAACAGAAAAAACTTCGTGATGAATTTGAAATGGCTCAAAATGAAAAATTGAAAAAAGAAGTCAGTAGGCTAAAGAAAACAGCAGCTGAAAAAGCCGAATGGTCTCGTTCCCGAGAAGGAGATAAAACAAAGAAACAAGTCGGATTCATCGATACTGAATCTAGACGAGTGAATAAAGGAGCAGTGGGTGCTGATGCTGCACGGACGATGAAACGATCCAAAGCAATCGTGAATCGGATGGAGACCCAGATCAGCGAGAAAGAAAAACTATTAAAAGATATCGAATATATCGATTCTTTGACGATGAATAGCCAAGCGTCTCACCATAAGCGACTTTTAAGCGTAGAAGATCTTCAATTAGGGTATGAAAATCTGTTATTCGAGCCAATTCATTTTACAATCGAGCCTCATCAGCGGGTGGCGATTTCAGGTCCTAACGGTGCAGGAAAGTCATCCATTATCCATTATCTTCTGGGGGCATTCAACGGCAAGGTTATAGGAGAAAAATCCCAGCCAAAACATCTGAGCATTAGTTATGTACGCCAAAATTATGAAGACAATCGAGGAACGTTGGCGGAATTTGCAGAGAAAAACCAAGTAGACTACCAAGCATTTTTGAACAACCTCCGAAAGCTTGGGATGGAAAGAGATGTTTTTCATAACAAGATCGAGCAGATGAGTATGGGCCAACGGAAAAAAGTGGAATTGGCTAAATCTTTATCACAGCCAGCTGAACTATATATATGGGATGAACCATTGAATTATTTGGATGTCTTCAATCAAGAACAATTAGAACAACTGATCTTGAACGTGAAACCTGCCATGTTACTAGTGGAACATGATCAAACCTTCCTGGATAAAGTATCTACTGAGATTATTTCTCTTGAGAAAATCTAACCCTTGTAATCTCAAGAACAACAAGGTATGGTTAAGGGGAACTTTGCCAACGAAGGAGAGAATCACATGCTTTATGTAACGAGACACGGAGAAACAACTTGGAACGCACAAGGATTAGTTTGCGGACGGGCAGATGTGCCGCTGACTGAAAAAGGACAGATGCAGGCACAGAAACTAGCAGAAAAGGTAGTAGATTTGCCTGTTCCAATCACGAAAATCATCCATTCCCCTCTTCAACGAGCAAGAGATACAGCACAAGCAGTTGCTGATCGTCTCAGCTTGCCGCTGACCGTTGATGAACGATTGGTAGAAATGGATTTTGGGGATTATGATGGACTGCCAAGCAAAGATGAGAACTTTCAAAAAGCACGTTTAGCGTTCGCTGTACGATTCCCAAATGGGGAGTCAGTCTTAGATGTGTATGCACGGATCGTTCCTTTATTGAAAGAATGCATCGAAGACGAAGAAAATGTCTATCTGTTAGTTTGCCATAATGCCTTGATAAGAGTGATCAATGCTTATTTTCATCCGATGCCTAATGAGGGGTTCTTTACATTCATGGTAGATAATACAGAATTGGTTTCTTATGAGTAATTATGTGTTTGTGTTATTTAAATAAAATATTTCAAGGCACTGCTTTTGCTTAGCAGTGCCTTTTTTTAGGTTATGACAATTCTTTTGGTAATATAAACTCAACCTTTAGAAATGAAATTTAATTATTTTAATAAAAGTGTTGAAATTTTATTTCTTTAGATATATACTCTAGTCATAGAAATGAAGACGGATACAGAAAAAGAGGGATAATATGTTTGGCTTTTCAATATTTATGAACGATTCTTTGTCAGAAGAGAAGAAACAGTATATCCGCCAAATGGCATCCAATGGCTTTGTCGGTATTTTCACTTCCATGCATATACCAGAAGATGATGTTTCGGCATATCAAAAGCGATTGATCGAACTAGGAAGCGAAGCGAAAAAGAATAAACTAGAATTGATGGTCGATATTTCAGGAGAGGCATTGGAACGAGCTGGTTTTTCATTAGAAGATCTCACGCCTTTGAAAGCAATTGGTGTAACAGGTTTAAGAATGGATTATCATATTTCCAATCAGCAGATTGCCGACTGGTCACATCAATTGAAAATCAGTTTGAATGCTAGCACGATCACGCCTAAAGATATCGATGAATTGAAAGAAGCAGAAGCTGATTTCTCACAGATTGAAGCTTGGCATAATTATTATCCACGTCCCGAAACAGGGCTGGACAAAGAATGGTATCAGAAAAAAAATCAATGGCTCAAAATTCAAGGTCTCCTTGTCCAAGGTTTTGTACCAGGAGATACAGAGTTGAGAGGCCCACTATATCAAGGATTGCCGACTTTGGAAGAACATCGCGGGGTCCATCCTCTTGCAGGCGCTCTAGATCTATTAGCAAGTAACACGGATATTGTTTACATCGGAGATGCAGGTCTGTCAGAAAACGTTCAGGAGCAATTTGCTTCTTTCCAAAAAGAACAGACAGTCTTGCTCCATACGGAACCTGTAGATGAAGAATTTTACGAATATATATTAGGGAAGCATACGAATCGGCAAGACGATGCAAGAGATGTCATACGAAGCGCAGATGCACGTTTTCGAGAGATTCCGCCTATCCCAGCAAGAAATACAGCTACGCGTATGAAAGGGTCTATTACTTTAGATAACGAAAAGTATTTGCGCTATATGGGTGAGATCCAATTAACTAAATATGATTTGCCAGCGGATGAAAAAGTGAATGTAGTAGCCAAAGTTATCAAAGAAGAGCTACCATTGATCAACCAAATCAAAGCTGGTATGAACTATCAATTTATAAGAAAAGAAGGAAGATAAAAATGAGCAAAATCAATTTAGAGAACCTAACAACGGAACGCAGAAACCAAGAAACTTTTGGATTAGATGAGATGAGTATTTCTCAAGCCGTTCAACTAATGAACAAAGAAGATCAGAAAGTGGCCGCTGCGGTTGAAAAAGAACTGACAAGTATCGAACCAGTGATTGCTAACACGATTGAATCCTTTAAAAAAGGTGGACGCCTGATTTATATGGGAGCCGGAACAAGTGGAAGACTAGGTGTGTTAGATGCTGCTGAATGCGTACCGACATTCGGTGTAGAACCGGAAATGGTCATAGGTCTAATTGCTGGTGGAGAAGAAGCAATGACTGTAGCTGTCGAAGGGGCCGAGGATTCTTATGAGCTAGGGCAAGAAGATCTAATCAAGCTGAATTTGACAAAAAATGATATAGTTATTGGTATCGCAGCTAGCGGTCGTACACCATATGTGATCGGTGGATTAGATTACGCAAAATCGATCGGTGCTGTCACAGGAACGATTTCTTGCAATAAACAAGCCGAAATCAGTAAACACGCGGATTTCCCAATCGAAGTCGATGCAGGTCCAGAATTTTTGACAGGCTCTACTCGATTGAAGTCAGGAACAGCACAAAAACTGATCTTGAATATGATTTCTACTATCAGTATGATTGGTATAGGTAAAGTATTCAATAACTTGATGGTCGATGTCAAACCAACAAATGAAAAACTAATCGAACGCTCAAAACGAATCATCATGCAAGCGACAGAAGCTGATTACGAAACAGCTGAAAAGTACTTTGAAGAAGCAGATCAAAATGTTAAGCTGGCTATCGTCATGATTTTGACAAATAGTGATAAAGAGGAAGCTCAAGCAAAATTAGCTGAAGCAAACGGATTTGTAAAAGGGACCTTATGAGGGGGAAAAGACCATGGCAAAAAACGAACTGACTTTGGAAGAACTGGCAAAACAAATTTATAAAGGGGCAGGCGGCATGGGCAATGTAGAAAGCATTGTCCACTGCATGACTCGTGTGCGTATGAAGATCATCAATGATGATCTTGTAAATGTCTCTGAATTAAAAGCGATTCCAGGAGTGCTTGGTGTAGTAGAAGATGAACAGCTTCAAGTCATCATCGGACCTGGGAAAGTGAACAAAGTAGCACAGCAAATGGTTGATTTGGCAGGCGTGAAATTAGGAGAAAAACTTCCTTCTGTAAGTGCAGCTACAGCAAATTCATCAGCATCTGGAAAAGACCGTGTAAACGAACGGGCACAAGAAATGAAAGCGGCACAAAAATCGAAACAAAAACCATCTAAAATCAAATCGGTATTAAAAGACATTTCTAATATCTTTGTGCCAATGATTCCTGCATTTGTCGGTACTGGGATCGTGGCAGGGATTGCCGCAGTTTTAGCAAACTTAGTCACAGCCGGAACACTTGATGCAGCAACATGGCAACAATATATCGATGTGATGAACATCTTGAAAAACGGGATGTTTAGCTACCTAGTTATCTATACAGGTATCAATGCTGCACAAGTTTTTGGTGCAACACCAACTCTTGGTGGAGTTATCGGGGCCGTTGTGATGCTGACAGGGATGAATCCGGAAGCACCACTGAAAAACTTATTTACTGGTGAAGCTCTTGCAGCTGGACAAGGTGGGATCTTAGGTGTCATCTTCGCTGTTTGGCTATTGTCAATCGTTGAGAAAAAACTGCATAAAGTAGTACCTGATGCGGTAGATATCATCGTTACACCAACTCTTTCATTGATTGCCATCGGTCTGATTGAAATTTTCTTCATCATGCCTTTAGCAGGTTTCATTTCTGATGGCATGGTCGGTGGGATCAACTGGGTACTTGGCGTTGGTGGAGCATTTGCCGGCTTCGTTCTAGGCACATTATTCTTGCCGATGGTTATGTTCGGACTGCATCAAATTTTGACTCCAATCCATGTGCAAATGATTGATGAAACTGGTCGTACGCTATTGCTTCCAATTCTTGCGATGGCTGGTGCAGGACAAGTGGGTGCAGCATTGGCATTATGGATTCGCTGCAAAAAAGATAAAGAATTAACAGAAATGATCAAAGGAGCTTTACCAGTCGGGATCCTAGGAATCGGCGAACCATTGATTTACGGAGTAACATTACCTCTAGGACGCCCATTTATTACTGCTTGTATCGGTGGAGGTATCGGCGGGGCAGTGATCGGAATGATCGGAAATGTCGGGGCTATCGCTATTGGACCTTCAGGAGCCGCTTTGATCCCATTGATCTCTGACGGTAAATGGTTAGGCTACATCCTTGGATTATTGGCAGCTTATGCTGGTGGCTTCGTTGCTACCTTCTTCTTCGGTATTCCTAAAGACCGTTTAGAAAAAGAAGAATTAGCGACTGAAACAGCCACAGTAAATGAAGTGCCTGAAAAAGCAGTACCTCAAACTTCAGCTGAAAGTGTGACTATCCTCTCATCAGTTGCTGACGGAACAGTTGTTTCTTTAGATAAAGCAAGTGATCCAGTTTTTGCACAAAAGATGATGGGTGAAGGCTACTTTGTAGAACCAGAAAACGGACATATCCATTCTCCAGTTACTGGGGTAGTCAGTTCTGTCTTCCCAACGAAACACGCTATTGGGATCACAACGCCAAATGGTTTAGAAATCTTGCTTCATATGGGAATCAACACAGTTGACTTAGGCGGTACGCCATTTGATGTGAAAGTAACAGAAGGGCAGCAAGTGACACCTGATACGCTTGTAGCAGAAGCTGACTTAGAAGCGATCAAAGCAGCAGGCAAAGAAACATCCATGATCGTCTTGGTAACCAATATGGATCGTGTAAAAAACTTTGTCTTGGAAAAAACAGGTAAAGCAAAAGCAAAAGCACCTGTGATGGATGTCAAAGCTTAATATGATAGAAACAATAGAAACGAAAGAAGAAGCTGAAATCTATTTTTCAGCTTCTTCTTTTTTATTATTTATTGTTTTCTGCTAAAATCTGATAAATTCGTGTCACATCAGATGGTGTTCCCCGTAATTCATAATCTGCCAAGAAAGGAAAGCCAAATGTTTGTGCATATTGTTTGGCTGTTAGACAATACTGATTATTGAAGTTTTTATTCCCGCTACCGACTACACCAAGACAAAGTTTATGATTGTCTTCATGTTCCAGATATTCACGCATCGTTTCGGTCAAGATTTCTGTATCACCGTTATCTAAACCATTTCCGCCGTCTAAATAAGTAGGAACGAAAGTAAAAAATGGTTCTGTTTCTTTCGTAAAATCACTATTTTCATGGATTTCTTTTAAAGTAACTTCAGGATTGACAGGATCTTCTGCATGCATTTTTTCAGCATATTCTGCTAGATGTTTGGCAAAGGCACGCGTATTTCCTGAAATCGATATATATAAAATGTTCATGGATCATCCCCCAATTCTTTCCTTTTAGTATAGCATCTTTTTTAAGTTTTTTGGTGGTGTAATTTGGAAAGGGACTAGGCGCTTTGCTTGTATAATGAGAAAAAAGCCGGTAGAATTATATTTCTATTAAAGTTTTTATTAATTAAGTAAAAATAAAAAAGGTTTGTTATACTTTTTGATAAAAGCGGTTTTATTTTGGAGGATGCTTACATGGATACAGAGCAACAGAAAAAAGGAATTGGTTTAATTCCACTTGCTGCCTTAGTAATTGGTTCAGCGATTGGAGGTGGCGTATTTGGTATTATGACGGACATCTCCGGATCGGCTGGCGGCCCAGCTATTTTCAGTTGGGTACTCGTAGGAACAGCAATGTTGATGCTCTCCTTGTCGATCAATAATATCAATAAAAAACGTCCAGATTTAAAAGGCGGGATCTTTAGTTACGCAGAAGAAGGTTTTGGCCGTTTCGCTGGTTTTATCAGCGGTTGGGGTTACTGGCTCACATGCTGGTTAGGCAACGTAGCTTTTGCAACATTGTTGATGAGCGCATTAGGATATTTCTTCCCAGTATTTGAAGGTGGGCAAAATCTGGCATCGATCGTGATGAGTACAGTCTTTTTATGGGGATATGCATGGCTAGTGAATCGGGGAGTCGAAAATGCTAGTTTCGTCAATGCTATCGTCACATTCTGTAAATTAGTGCCATTATTTTTATTTATTGTAGTAGCTATCAGCACGTTTTCGATCCAACAATTCATTGATAACTTTTCTAGCGACATTATATTGAATGCGAATGGACAGCCGATCCCGTTTTCCAGTCAAGTATTGAGTTGCATCATGGTGATGCTTTGGGTATTTGTTGGTATTGAAGGAGCCTCTGTCGTAGGTTCACGAGCAAAAAAACAATCAGATGTTGGGAAAGCAACGATTCTAGGGATATTCGGCTTGATTATTATTTACGTCTTGGTTTCCATGCTTCCATATGGGACAATGACGATGAATCAGCTGCAAACGATCAAGGCGCAGCCTGCTATGGGCTATGTGTTTGAAATGATGGTTGGTAAATGGGGAGCAGTCGTGATCAACGGCGGTTTGATCATTTCTTTAGTTGGTGTTTGGCTCTCATGGACGATCTTACCGATTGAAACAATGGGAAACATGGCTGAAGACGGACTTTTGCCTAAAGCATGGGGAAAACTCAACAAAAATGGGGCACCAACTTATGCTATCGTATTGACGACGTTATGTACGAATGTCTTTTTACTTTCATTATTATTCACTGACAGTGCTTATAACTTTGCTTACACACTTGGTACAGCAGCTATTTTCTTCACGTGGCTTTTCTTAGGATTGTACCAAATGAAACTTTCTTATCAGCGGAAAGAATGGGTCCAATTTTTAGTAGGGCTTTTAGCAAGTGCCTTTCAAGTATGGGCTATGCTAGTCGTAGCCTTTAATGAAGTAATGCTTGTTCTTGTTCTTTTCTTGCCAGGCATTTATTTTTATCTCAAAGCACGTAAGGAGCAAAACGAGCCTGTACAACATATCCACTTAGATAAGATTTTACTTATAGGTGTGACGATGGTCGGAGTGATTGCAATGGTTTTATTTGCCACTGGGATGCTTCACGTATAGAAGTATAAAAGAAGTATAAAGAGAGGTTGTGAGCCTGTCGTTTATTCAAAAACATACTAGGAAAGGAGCTGTGACACAAATGTTGTCACAGCTCCTTTTTCAGAATAAACGGTGTTTAAGAGACAGCCAATCGGCAATAAGGCTGAACGTCTCTTTCACAACCTCTTTTTTGATGAGTCATCATACATTTTTTCGCTTAAATACGAGATATCCTAATGCTAAGAACAAAACGATGTAAGCTAAATTACCGAACAGCATTTGATTAGTAGAAAGATGAGTCAATTGCTTCATGATCTCTTCGTTTCCAATTTGGTTTTGCAGATTCAACATACTGATCGGATTCCATTTGATCCACTCCCATTTTTGGATGAGTGCGATAAGGATACCAGATATGATTGACGAAGCAAAATAAAAGACGATTCCTGCTGAGATGGATGCACCGGAACTATTGATAAAGCAAGCAATCATCAACACTAAACTTAAAATCAGCCATAAACCGATATAACTACCCAAAGTATAAGTGAACAAGCTTTGGATCAGTGTTTGACCAGTAGAAACCTTCTCCGTGAAGGAAATCGAAGGGAAAAGAATCAGTTTCATCAACACAGTGACAATAATAGCTAAAAGGTATAAATAAACAGAATAAATAACTAATGTGATCCATTTGCTTACTAATATTTCTCCTCGAGAATACTTTCTATAAAGGAGATTTTTCAATGTACCATATTGTGCTTCCATCGAAATGATCGTGCTTGCAGCTGCAATCATGATAAAGACAATCCAAGATGTGGCACTAAAAAGCTGAGCAGTCATTTCAACTGGATCAATGATCGTCGTGTATTTTTTGGCTAGAAGTGCTGTTCCTATGAGCAAAACAACTAATAGAACAGATAAAACAGCAGTTGACTTTTTCTTGATCAATTTAAATAATTCTTGTTTTACAAGCAATGTCATTTTTCTTCTTCCCCCTTTACTGAATCCAGAATTTCCAATAGAGAAGATTCCAAATCATTCGTCAGATGCTGGACATCTGTCACATGGATATTTTGTGCAGACAATAACTGGATCACGGTTCCTAATAATTCTTCGTTTTCTTTTAAAAGCTTGATTTTATCAGAATCTTCCAAAGTATATCCAGCTTCTGTCAAGATCGTTCGAGCAGCTAGATCATTCGTTGTAGAGATAATGATGAAATCTTGCGCTGCTTGGTTCAATTCAGCCATTGTACATTGCTTGATGATCTTTCCTTGATTGATCAGGATCAGTTCATCCACCATTTTTTCAAGCTCACTGAGTAAGTGACTGGAGATCAAGAAAGAGGTGCCTTGAGTAGCCAAGTCGGTAATGATTTTTCGCACATCTCTTGTTGCTTGTGGATCCAACCCGTTCATCGGTTCATCTAAAATAACGATAGAAGGATGGTTCAGTAAGGCAAGAGCAATCCCTAGCTTTTGTTTCATTCCCAACGAGTAAGATTTCGCTTTTTTGTGAATGTACTTTTCCATCTTGAGCTGATTCACGATAGTATCGATAGCAGATACATCGTTTGTTTCAGAGAATAACTTCAGATGATCATAGCCTGTTAAGAATGGGTAGATACCCGGATATTCGATCAATGCTCCTACTTGTTCCAACCCTTTATGACTAGAGGGAGAAATCTCATTTTCACCAATACGGATTGTTCCATCTGAGTAATGGATCAGTCCTAAAATAGCTTTCATGATCGTTGTTTTTCCAGCGCCATTAGGACCTACTAATCCAACGATTTTGCCAGGAGATAAGTTAAAACTGACATCGCTGAGGGCTTGTTTGTGACCAAAGTTCTTGGATAATTCTTGGACCGAAAGACTTTTCAAAAATATTCACTCCTTTTCTATAGATAGTACAAGCATACACCTGATGTGTGGAGAAGTCGCTAGGTCATTGGACTTATTTCTTATTTTTTCATAAAAAAATTGAATATTAAATAAAAAGGCTTATTTTTTCTGATCAGTACTTATTCCAAGTGTCTAGTGGCCGCTAGTAATCTTGATGCCAATGATACTGATGAGTAGCATCCCCACAAAGAACCAAGTGGAAAGATTCAGCTTATCATGAAACAAGACCACACCAATTATGACCGAACCAACTGCGCCAATCCCTGTCCAGATAGGATAAGAGAGACTCATCGGCAAACTTTTGATTGCCTTTGATAAAAAGTAAAAACTAGCAATCATTCCAATCACTGTGTAAAAAGAATAATTTATTTTAGAAAAACCATCACTCCATTTCATCATCGTTGACCAGAATACTTCCAAAATTCCTGCTATGATTAATTCCATCCATGCCATACATACGTTCCTCCTTCAATATAAAAAATACACAAAAAGAGGAGAATCATCCCTTCAAAGACCTAATGGAATGATCATCCTCTTTTTTACTACCCGGTGGCAGATCGTATATCTTTTTCTGTAGTATAGCACACCTATCCAGATATCGGCAATCTCATACTTTTTAGTAAAGTGTACCAAGCATTGACGGATATATCGTTAGCAGAAAAGAAGATGAATGCTTTGCAATTTCATAGAAAGGAGTTGTTATTTATTAATCATTTAAAAAAAACAGTAACTAGACCTTATTTCTATATATTAGCGGGCAATAAATTAAAAAAAGCTTTACCTTACAATAAGTAAGATAATTTTTGTGATAAAAAAATAACGAAAAATATTTAAAAATAGTGTCTATTTCGTGAGAAAACAACTATATTTTTTATGTGTTTTGCTTTATAATTAAAAAAATATTGTCATTTTATGGAGGAAAATATATGGAAAATTATCTTAGCCTTTTAGGCGTCTTGATTGTTATTCTCGGGTTTGCATTTAAATTAGACTCGATATTGATCGTAATGGTTGCTTTAGTTGTTACAGCTTTGACTGGCGGTCTTGGCATTCAAGGAATGTTAGAACTTTTAGGTACAAGTTTTGTAAACAATCGCGGGATGGCGATTTTTATCATCATTATGTTGGCAACAGGAACGCTTGAAAGAAATGGTCTGAAAGAATCAGCGGCTTCCTTGATCAAGCGATTCAAGAAAGTATCTGCTGGTATGATTGTAGATATTTATGGGATCTTTCGAATGATCTTTGCGGCTTTTAACGTGAGTTTTGGTGGAGTTGCTGGATTTGTTCGTCCAATCATTTTACCGATGGCATTGGGGACCATCGAATCAAAAGGATTAGAAGTCCATCCTAAGCATGAAGAAGAACTAAAAGGTATGGCTTCGGCTATGGAAAATGTCTGCTGGTTCTTTGGCCAAGTACTATTCATCGGAGGAGCAGGGGCGTTGCTAGTCCAATCAACGCTGAAAGATCTAGGATATGACGTAACATTGGGACAGCTTGCTTTAGTGGAAGTTCCAGTGGCTATCACGGCTTTAGTTGTGGCAAGTGTCTACTTCTATCTTAAAGAAAAGAAATTAGCGAAGAAATATTATCCAGGAAAGGGGCAATAAGATGGACTTTTTTACAAATCCTGATATTTTATTAGGCGATAAATTACTGGAGATCCTTTATATCGTGATGGGACTCGTATTGATTTACACTGGAGTAAGAAACTTAACAGATAAAACCAATCCTCATCGTTACGGCTCAGCCTTTTTCTGGACGGTTTTAGGGGTAGTTATTGCAGGAGGAAGATGGCTTCCGGCAATCGTGAACGGTGGCTTGATCTTTGCGATGACCATACCAGCAATTGCTAAGAAAGTCAGCAAAGGAGAAAGCCGGCTTCCATCAAAAGAATATATGGAAAAAATGTCAGACAAACTAGGAATGAAAATCTTTATTCCAGCTTTGAGTATCGGTGTCTTTGCGATCTTGTTTGCTCTATTTACCAATTTAGGTGCTTTAGTCGGCGTGGGCGTCGGTGTTTTTGCAGCCATGCTAATCTTGATGTTCTTTTCTCGAGATAATCGACCAAGTACATTTTTAGATGATGCAGCAGATATGCTGGGCACAGTAGGGCCGTTAAGCATGTTGCCAATGCTTTTAGCTTCTCTAGGTGCGGTATTTACAAGCGCTGGAGTTGGGACAGTGATTTCCAATGCAGTAGGTACGATCGTTCCAGAAGGAAATGTGAACATCGGCATCATCATTTACGCTCTTGGCATGGTGATATTTACGGTAATCATGGGGAATGCATTTGCGGCCATCACCGTGATGACGGTTGGGATCGGTGCACCATTCGTATTTAGTCATGGAGCGAATCCAGCGTTAATAGGAATGGTTGCATTGACTTGCGGTTTTTGTGGGACCCTGCTGACACCGATGGCTGCTAACTTCAATATCGTGCCTGTAGCGATGCTGGAGATGAAAGACAAATACGGAGTGATCAAAAACCAGTTGTTTATTGCGTTATTTATGCTAGTTTTCCAAATTGCTTATATGATTCTATTTAAATAATAGAAGAGAAGGGTTGTGACAGAATAATTGTCGCAACCTCTTCTAACATTGTAGTGGAACACTATTTTTTTATAAGAATATATTAAGTTTGATCTGTTATGTTATTTAAACTATTGTTTCCTTTATTTACGCTGTTCAAGGAAAATGGTATGATAAAAGATAACCATATGTTAAATCAATCGGACGGAGGAACAACAGATGAAAGTACTAGTAACAGGTTTTGATCCATTTGGTGGGGACAAAGTGAATCCAGCCTATGAAGCAGTAAAAAAAATGCCAGATGAAATCAGCGGTGCTGAAATCATCAAAGTGGAAGTACCGACCGTATTCGAAAAAAGCAGTCAAGTAGTCAAAGAAGCCATCCAACAGCACCAACCAGATGTCGTGATCTGTGTCGGACAAGCAGGTGGACGGTCAGCAGTCTCGTTCGAACGTGTCGCAATCAATCTAGCAGAAGCAAGAATCCCTGATAATGAAGGAAATCAGCCATTCGATACGGCTTTAGAAGAAAACGGTCCAGCCGCTTACTTTACCTCATTGCCAATCAAAGCAATGACAAAAAATGTACAAGATCATGGTCTACCAGCGTACATCTCTTATACAGCAGGAACATTTGTCTGCAACGATATCATGTATCGTTTGCTTCATTTGATCGAAACACAATTCCCGGCCATTCGAGGTGGGTTCATCCACGTGCCATTCTCACCCGATCAAGTGATCGATCGTCCAGTGGGTACACCTTCTATGTCTTTAGAAGACATTGCTTCTTCTTTGACTTATGCAGTTGAAGCAGCAGTAGAAAATAAAGAAGATATTTCCGGAAATGCCGGAACAACTCACTAGTTTAGCAAGAAACACTGGCTGGTTGCTAACGTTATGTTAGTAGCCAGCTTTTTGTAATTAGAAAGGAAAGAAACAGCCATGGAAGAATGGCAATCCGTCTTTGAAGAATGGTTTCCAAAAGAAATCAGCAAAAGCTATCCCATCAAAATTTCTAAACAATACACAAGCAGTCAACGTTGGGAGATCTATGCAAAATTAACGAAAAAACAGCGGGAACTAGTCGATAAGCACCGCCGATATCTAATCAGCTCTCGTTTTATGGAAGAACATTATTTAGCTGCAACAGATTGGGTGTTTTCTGACTTCAAGATCAATCCGTTTTTTCGAACAAAACGAAGCCAGCAAAAATTGTATTGTGAGTGTGGTAGAGAATTAAAAGTGCAATACATCGTTAAATCGCCAAAAACCGGAAAGATCCTAAAACTAGGCATCAACCACTTTGCCGATCACCTGCATGTCTCTCCGACAGTGGCAGCTTCGATCCATCAGGGAATGACAAAAGTTGATCTGGCCTTAGACGAATTATTATGGCTTAAGCAGAAGAATATCGATTTTCCTGAAGGACTATGGCAAAAATACTGTTTTGTCTTGTACCAAAATCGTCGGATGAAACAGCCATATTTACCGGATATAAAATTAGCTCAGCGGCTCGCAGAATTTCGCCAAGTAGAAATGCCGATTTACATAGCGGATTATCAAGCATTGGAAAATGAAATCAAGAAAATAAGTGAACACATCAATGGGCAGCCAAAAAAGCGACAGATAAAAAAAGAACTATTTGACGACTTTGCAGAAGAATTAGTAAAGGATGTAGAAGAATTCTTGATCAACTATCGCGCATTTTTACGTAAAGATTGGCAATCCATCGTATATGAAGAAGTGCCAGTACATCCTAATGCTTATTTTGAAACATTTATTTCCGTGTTGAGAAAGACAAAACGTCAACGAACACCAGAAGTCACTGCTCAGATGGAATATTTTGCGAAAAACCAACGATTCATCCAACCAAAAATCTATCTATTTATTTGGAAGCAATATTGTCGCTATGGTTTTACAGAAGGGTTCTTCGACAGCATTCCTCGGATAGTCAGAAATGGTTTTTTAAAAGTATTGCGTAAAGAACGAGAAGCTATACAATCTGCTGATAAGAAAGACCGTACAGTCTCAAAAGAAAAATGGCAACTAGTAGTGAAAGATATCCAATCTGGAAATGTGCAAGAGACAATCGACAAATGGAAAGGAAAACATTATCGTTTTACTGAAGCTCAGAAACAAGCGTTGGAATATTATCAGAAGTTAGAAGAATCACTGCGTTTCAATGATGAGGCAAGAAAGTATCTGAAGGAATTACTATAAAAAATAGAGGCTGGGACAGAAGCGTTTAACTCCAAGAAATAAGAAGGAATTCACGAAAATTGCTTTTCAAATTTTTGTGAATTTCAGCTTATTTCCGAAGGAGTTGCTTCTGCTTCCGCCGTTTATACGTGTTTAGAGCGTGAGACAAAAGTGTTCTTTACTTTTGTCCCACGCTCAGTTTTTTTATGCGCGTTGTTGTGCGTTGTAGTATTTTTCTTCCATTTTTTGCATACGTTCACGTTCTTTTTGGTTATACCAAGGTGAAACGGTAAATGCAAGGACATCATTCAGCAAGTAAACAGAGCTGTTCACGAACATCGCCATACTTGCAGATCCATGCGTAAATGAAATATACCAAAGGACCATTTGAGCAAGCCCTGAAGCTAACCACCAGTAATATTGGTTGTTGTAACGCAAGAAACTGATGATACCAGCAGTCAAGCTAATAGAAAAAGCAATGGCATCTACCCACGGCCGAGGATCATCTGTATAACGACCAATCAGGAATCCTGAAACAAGATAGACAAGGAAAGTACTGATGATTGCGATAAACCAGCTTTTTCCAGTGAATTTTCGGATTTTTGAAGCCATATTATGATTCCATTCTTTACTTAACAATACGGGGATATCCAATGTGATCATATAAGCAATCTGTTCACCGATACTTAAATAGTTCTTTGCTGAGAATCCAACGATAATAAAACAAATCGCAGACAAAATACCTAAAATACCGTTGACTGATTTTGCCGCATTGATGGATAAAATACACAATACACCAAGCGTGGTACCGATAAATGTAATAACGGACAGCCAAGTGATGGGACTATTGACAAGAGTCATGACCTGGCAGCCAAGACTGAAAAAGAAAAGATAATAATTTTGTTGCGGCCAGCCTTTTAGCTGATGAGCTAAAAACTGAAAATATGACTTCATGTATGAGGACTCCTTAAGACACTAAATGTAGTGTGTTCTGTATTTACTAACACAATCTATTGTATGCTTTTCTTGAAAAAAAACTAGTCTTTCAATTATAAATAATTTGTGTTATGATAATTTTCTGTTTGTTTTCTTGAAAATATAATTTCTTACTTTCATTTATTATATTGGGAACAGGAAGAGTGTCTTGGAGGACCTACTTTCTGTTTTTTTTTTTGCCTTTTTTCTTATAAAAAGGAAAAACAGCTATTTTTTTCAATCTGACACATTTACAATGGAACTGGAGATTAATATAGATCCGAGCTTAAACGAAGAATAGGAGTGCTCATATGAACCTTACAACGATCCATCATATAGCCATCATTGTTTCAGATTATCAGAAATCACGTGATTTTTATGTTAATAAATTAGGATTTGAAGTAATCAGAGAAAATTACCGCAAAGAACGAGATGACTATAAATTAGATCTGAAACTAGGAAGTGCTGAATTGGAGATTTTTGGAATTGCTAATGCGCCACAACGACCAAACTATCCAGAAGCTTGTGGCTTGCGTCATCTTGCTTTCAAAGTAGACGATATTGAAGAAACAATTGCAGAATTGCAGTCCTTAGGGATCGAATCAGAACCGATTAGAGAAGATACCTTTACAGGAAAAAAAATGACGTTTTTCTTTGATCCAGACGGATTGCCATTAGAATTGCACGAATAAAGATAACAAAATTGTCACTTTTTTTTCGTTTCATTCGATTTTTCATTCGTTCATTTCTTGATATTCTTTAAAAAAAGAAACAGGAGAATGAAGAATGAAAAAAATGATGTTTGGTGTTGCTGCCCTCATCGTAATAGGGATTACCGGTATGACGGGACTGCTCAATGCCGCTTTTCACATGGATGATATTAGTGACCAGGAATATCGGATCTCATTGAAAAAAGCAGCAGCAATTGTAAAAAACGAAACAAAAGAACATAACATATCTGCTATTCATTTTGCAGTTGAAAAAGACTTGGATAATCCTACGAATGCAACATATGAATACCAGTTTTTTTGTGAAGGACAAGTCATAGCAGTCAATCCATCCACTGGGAAAACAACCGTACGAAATGACACGAAAAAGGCCGCAGAACATCTTTTTGATATAGAAAAAACGGAAGAGTTCAAACAACCGCAAGCAGCGATGAAGGAAGCAGTCAGCTACTACGGGAAAAAAGCAAAAGTGAAAGAGTGGACACTTCTAGTCAAAGATGAACGTCCTTATTATAAAGTCCGATTAATAGATGGAGAACAGGACCGTCAGGTATGGATATCTGCATAGAAGAAGGATATTGCTTCTCTTTTTTTCAATATAAGAGTAAGCTAAGAGAGTAAAGATGAAAGGAAGTTGAGATAACATGGAAAAAATGAAATGCCCTAATTGCGGAAAAAAATTTGCATACGAAGAAGTCAATAATGTAGTCGAACATAATGATAAAGAAATGCCAGTCGTCTGCCCTTATTGCCGAACTGAAGCGGCAAGAATCGTTACTCATGGTTATTTCATTACTGAAAAGATTGAAGATTTTTTAAAATAACGATTTTGCGATTTCTTTTTCTGCATGTTAGAATGGAGAAAAGGAGAGGAAACTATGATTCGTTTTGCGAGAAAAGAAGATGCTCCAGAAATCGCCCCATTGATCTTAGTGATTCTAAAAGATATGGAACTGCCATTTTTGAAGCAGACAGGGGAACAAAAGACTTTAGAGATTTTAGAAGAAGCAATCACTGATCCAAATTATCGTTACAGTTATTCACGAGGTATCGTAGAAGAAATAGACGGTAAAGTTGCAGGAGTTGCTTACGGTTATACAGATGAAGAAGAATCAATCATCGATCAGCCACTGGTACCTATCTTAGAGAAATATCAGCTAGATGCGTCTACACGTTTGTTCATTGATAAAGAAACGTTTCCCAACGAATGGTATTTGGACTCTATCAGTGTATCAGAAGATTTTAGAGGACAAGGCATCGGTTCGCGATTATTAGAAGCATTACCTAAATTGGCGAAGAAAGCTAATCGCTCCGTCATCGGTCTAAGTGTGGATGAAAAAAATCCAAAGGCTAAAAAATTATACGAACGCCATGACTTCAAAGTTGTCGGTCAGCGGATGATCAGTGGTCATCTTTATGATCATATGCAAAAGAAATTAAATTGATTTAAATTGTCAAATAGTGAAAAAATAATAATGGTGTAAAGAAGAATGAACGTTACTAAAAATTGAATAGGTTTTAATAAGGTTGTGACAGAAGTGGTCAGCTTCAAGAAATAAGAAGGAATTTACGAAAATTGCTTCTCAAATTTTTGTAAATTCCTTCTTATTTCCGAAGAAGCTACTTCTGGAACACCGTGAATCAGAGGTTGTGAAAAAGCCGCTTAGTTTCGAGTATTAAGAAAAATTTTGTGAAAATGGCTTTCTACATTTTTGCATAAATTTGGCTTAATACCGAGAAACTGGCTTTTGAACACCGTTTATTCGAAATAAAGGACTGTGACACGATTTTTGTCACAGTCCTATTTGCTATCCGTTGTAAAACTATATTCGACTCCGAATGAATCTTTCAATCTTGTTTGGTTATCAGCTACCCATGTAAATTCCTTTTTGAATCTTTTCCGATTAGATAAGTTTTTTTATTATCAGAATCGATTTCCACTCTTCCATTTTTGACTTTCCTGTTGAAACTTTGCAGTAACTCTGGATTTTCAGTAGAAATAGTTTCGGAAGGAAAGTCTTCTTTAATCATTTCAGCCAGTAACAGTCGATCGGTTTCGCTTAACAATTTTGTTGGAGAGGTATTTAAATTTATATTTTGTTTAAATTCTTTACTGATTTCTAAATACCCATTATCTAAAATATAAGTTCCTCTAGTTTGTAAGGTTCCATTAGCTGTAATTTGTTCTATTGTGACATGAGTTATTTTATTGTAATTCGAATTGCAACCGCTGATTATGAATAATAATAACAAATGCGATGTATAAATAGTTCTTTTTAATAACTTTTTTTCATATGTTCCTCTCCTGTGCCTTCTTTTTTCTGATATTTTACCATATTTGCAAAAAAATAGTAATATAATTAAAGTTTTGTTTGGTGTGCATAAAAATTCAATGTATAATCAGGATATAAAAATATAAATGGAGGTTTTTTATGATTAAAAATGTTTTTTATCTAGCTGTTTTTTGCTGTCTGTTGCTGTTTTATTAAGTAATAACTGTGTCCATGCTGAAGAAAAAGATTTTAGCTATGGTGAGGATGCTCCTTCTCACATTGTAGAAACTACTATTTTTGATTTTGATCAAATGAAGTTTATCACTATTTCCCCACAAGCTATATTGACTCGTTATTGGACAAGCGAATGGACAACGACTGGAAATCCTGCCCCAGCTGTTGCATTCTTCCAATCTGGAGCCTATCGAGGTTGGCTTGGAAAATATAGGGAAATGCCCCTTTCAAATGGAACTCGAGGTTATTATGAGGGATATTTTTATCACCATTCCTTACCTTTACCGATTCCTTCAAAAATAAATATCAGGAAGGAGATAATATAAGTGAAAAAATTTAAGAACTTATTTATTTTAATAATGGCTATATGGGGATTAACCGCTTTTTCACAAAAAATCCATGCTGATACAAATGATTTAAGTGCTTAGCAAGTAATGAGTACTATCAATAGCAGAGGTAGTAAAGTTATCTACCACACAAGACGATCGGCTACTTTAAGCGGTCTAACAAATACAATTATATATAATGATGGTATTTATTGTGGGCAATTATATTTACAAACTTGGTCTTACGACAAAGATTTTACTACAGGAAGATTTTGGTATGTAGGGATATATAGAGGAACAGTCAGATCGAATGGAGGATGTCCTATCGGACGATTAAAGTCTTAATATGTGTTATGAGAATATAGAAGGATAAAACAGCACTTTTTTAGTTCATCATCAAGAGTGTTTGAATACCTCCGTCTCGAAGGGAATTTTGGTATTTCCTATTTTTGATAAGAAATATTGGGAGTCGTTACTCGATCAAGTAACGACTCCCAATATCGTAGATTCTTAATTTTGACTTAGAGTTTGAGATTGTTTATTGTTAGCTTGCTTTCATTTTTTCTAGTTCACATCAAATCGATAGGATAAAGGCTTTTCTTTGCTTTTGTCTTTACGGTAGAGCCAGTAATCTAAAACCGCAGCAATACAAATACAAACTGGAGCATCTTCATCATTTGAGACATCCAATACATAGTAATCTCCTGAAAAAAGTGTTGCTTTATCCATTTTCATGATTTGCTGATTGAAATGATGGATTTGATATTGATGATTATAGATATCACCTTGGACTGTCCAGTGAAGTCTACGAATATAATAAAAATCACCGGGCCAATTGAATATTTTCTGCATGGTTCCCACCTTTTCGAACTCTTTATACAGCTCAAAACGCGTACCGAATGTCAGGCTTATCTGCTTGATGTGAGCAACGAGATCGCCATTCATGGCATAAAGAGACAATGCATCGCCCTTTGTTCCCCAGCGACCAACCATCAAAAACAGGGAATGTCCTTTTTCGTTTTTGACAATTGTCCGAGTTGCACGTCCAAGCTGTTTTTCCTGAATGAAAAATTCTGACATCTATATCCCTCTTTTCTAGATAAAACTACAAGTCTTCTGCAATCGCGCGCAATATGGCTTTTCCTACGCCAGATTCAAGGTTTGTGTCCGTTGTATATTTGGCATAATCTTTTACTTCGATTTCTGCATTTCCCATTGCGAAACTGACTCCTGCTACTTGCAGCATGCTGACATCATTGAAGTTATCGCCAATCGTCATGACTTCTTCTAAAGAAATCCCACGCTCGTGAGCGACATGGGCAACAGCAATTCCTTTTTGAGCGTTTTTATGGTTCACTTCGATATTGTTTTGACCAGAGGAAGTAACGGCCAGATCGCCTAAAAGAGAAATCTGCTTTCCGACTGGACCTAATACAGCTGGCCCTTCTGTATGAAAACAAATAATTTTTAAAACTTCCAGATTCTTTTCTTCCAAGATAGCACGAATACTGTCCACGTATGTGATGTGCAATAATTCCAGCTTAGCTGAGGCCATGGCAATCGCCATTTTATACGTAAGGTGAGGTAAATGGGTAGCCACCATGGAAGCAAAACTTTCGATTCGTTTCGCTTGATTTTCAGAATAAAGACCATCGTTGGTTGCTACTTCATAGTAAATACCGTTAGCATCTAGAATATCTAAAACAGAGATTGCTTGATTATTTGGAATCGATACGGTAAACAGTGAATTTCCTTCTTTATCAAATACCTGTGCCCCGTTCAAAGTGATCATCGCACAATCGATTCCTACCTCATCTAAAGCTGCGCGAGCTTCTTGATAGTTTCGACCAGTAGCGACCATGAACTCAACACCGGCATCATTTGCAAAACGTATCGCCTCGGCATTTTCAGGAGAAACACTCATATGGGCATCTAATAATGTGCCGTCCATATCTGATGCAATTAATTTGATCATAATGATTATCGTTCCTTTCTGCTTCTTGTTCCTAGTTTACCATATTAATCAAGTGCTGAGGGTGAAGATTGTCCCTTGTGATTGAAGAAAATGTGAGTTATTCTTTTTATTAGGAGGTGGAGGTTTTGAAAGAAATCATTCATAACAGTTGGCAAGAAGTTTTGTCCTCAGAATTTTCAAAAGATTATTATCTGCATCTAAGAGAATTTTTAAAAAAAGAATATGCGTCCCAAAAGATCCATCCAGATATGTATCATATCTATGAAGCATTGGAATTGACTCCTTATGAAGAAGTTAAAGTGGTGATTTTAGGACAAGATCCTTATCATGGAGAAAATCAAGCTCATGGCTTATCTTTTTCTGTGCAACCCGGCGTAAAGATCCCGCCATCGTTAAGAAATATCTATAAAGAGCTTAATGATGATCTTGGAATCGCACCTGTTCAACATGGAAATCTAGTGTCATGGGCTAAACAGGGAGTCCTTTTACTCAACACCGTTCTTACCGTTCGGGAAGGGCAAGCGTATTCTCATCGCGGGAAAGGTTGGGAAAGATTAACAGACACGATCATTGAAAAATTAAATGAACGGGAAAAACCAATCGTGTTTATCTTGTGGGGAAAACCGGCACAAGAAAAAATCAAAATGATCGATAAGAGTCGCCATATCATCATAACATCTCCACATCCCAGTCCGTTATCTGCAAGTCGTGGCTTTTTTGGTTCCAAACCCTTCTCGAAAACGAATGATGCGCTCCTTGCGTTAGGAGAAGAACCGATTGATTGGCAACTGCCTGAAACAGTGTAATAAAACAGCGCTTTCCTGTTATAGCGCAGTTCGCTATGTATGTGAAAAACTTAATTTTTCCAGCATTTTTGACTAATACAGATAAAATAAACTGTTCTTTTTTTCTGGAATAGTGTATGATAATACATATAAAAACGTCTGGAGGTCATCTTGTGGAATTGTTTGATAGTTTAAGATTTAAGATTGTTCGCCGTGGGATCAAAATCGTTTTCCCGGAAGCTACTGATGCTCGTATTTTAGGCGCAGCTGCCCGGTTGAAAGCAGAAGAACTTGTGGAACCCATTTTAGTAGGGAACGAAGAAGAAATAAGAAATGCAGCGCATGCCAGAGGAATCAAAACATCTAGCTTTACGATCATCAGCCCTGATAATTACGATAAGTGGGATGAAATGGTGGATGCTTTTGTTGAACGCAGAAATGGAAAGGCATCCAAAGAACAAGCAGAAAAGATTTTAAAAGATGTGAATTACTTTGGTACGATGCTTACGTATATGGGGATTGCAGACGGAATGGTCTCTGGAGCGATCCATTCGACTGGCGACACTGTTCGCCCAGCACTTCAGATCATCAAAACAAAGCCTGGCATCAGTCGGACAAGCGGAGCGATGATCATGGTACGTGGAAGAGATCAAGAAAAATATGTCTTTTCGGATTGTGCGATCAACGTGAATCCAACTGCGCAAGAATTGGCTGAAATCGCCGTAGATTCTGCAAAAACAGCAGAATTGTTCGATATCGAACCAAAAGTAGCAATGATGAGCTTCTCGACAAAAGGCTCAGCGAAATCGCCAGAAGTAGACAAAGTAGTTGAAGCAACTAAAATCGCTAAAAAACTAGCGCCACAATACATGATCGACGGCGAATTGCAATTTGATGCTTCTTATGTTCCTTCAGTTGCACAACTGAAAGCGCCAGATTCAGAAGTAGCTGGTCAAGCAACAGTCTTTGTATTTCCAGAATTGCAGTCAGGAAATATCGGCTATAAAATTGCTCAGCGTTTCGGTAACTTTGAAGCAATCGGACCAATTCTACAAGGCTTGAACAAACCGGTTTCTGATTTGTCTCGTGGAGCAAATGAAGAAGATGTATATAAATTATCGATTATCACAGCAGCACAAACATTGATTGATTAACAAATACACGCGAACTAGCCAAAAACAGCAGCTGCTGTTCTTGACTAGTTCATTTTTTCTTTAAAAAAACTTCATTACGCGATATACTGGCAAAAAGAAAGAAGAGCGGGAGAAGATGAAAAATGATCGAACTATCAGGATTAACAATGACAGAACAATTCGCAGAGGCAATTGGTCATTCCGCAATGCCAGGTGACAATCTGATATTGACTGGTGATCTAGGTGCGGGTAAAACAACGTTGACGAAAGGAATTGCCCAAGGATTAGGGATAACGCAAATGATCAAAAGTCCGACATACACGATTATTAGAGAATATAGTCAAGGTCGGATTCCGTTGTATCATATGGATATTTATCGGGTAGCAGCTAGCGGAGCAGATTTAGGGTTAGATGAATATTTTGAAGGTGATGGGCTTTCCGTTGTCGAATGGGGAAATCTATTAGAAGAAGCACTGCCGGAGGATTATTTGGAACTGATTTTAGAAAAAAGTGATACAGATTTAGAAAAACGGTATGTGAAACTAATCTCATACGGGGAGCAAAGTGAAACCTTCAAACAGCGAATTCTAGAAAAATGGGCTGAAAATCATGAGTGAAGAAGTTGGGATCATCTTGCGGGAAGCAGTGCCAGGAGATGCAAAAGACATTCTTTTGATGATGGGACAAGTCAATAAGGAGACAGAATTTTTAGTTTTGGATGAAGCAGAACTCCTGTTACCACCAGAAACCTTAGAAGAAGAGTTGGATTATATATACGAAAGCAATAATAATTTATTGCTGCTTGCAATCTATGAAGGGACGATTATTGGAACAGCATCTGTCAAGGCAGACAGTCAATTTCGTTTGTCTCACGTGGGAGAAGTCGGTATCAGTATTCTGCAGGAATATTGGGGAATGGGACTAGGCACTCTTATGCTAGAAGAAATCATCAGTTGGGCGAAGGAAATGGGTGTACTTTTTCGATTGGAGCTTGACGTTCAAGTTCGTAATGAAAGAGCCGTACACCTTTACCGAAAAATGGGCTTCCAAATCGAAGCGGTCATGCCTAGAGGGGCAAGAACAGATCTAGGCGAATTTTTAGATGTATATAAAATGAGTTATTTGATTGAATAGAAGAAATAGGAAAAGAGTGAGAAACTGTCATCCTTTTGAGAAGGCAGAAAAACACACGAAGGGACTATGACAAAATACGTGTCACAGTCCCTTTTTCTGAATAAACGGTGTTCAATCAGCTAACCTTCGGTATTAGCTCAAAAAACAGCAAAATATGAGGAACTATTTTGCCGTTTGTTTCTCTAATACTCAGATCAAAACGCTGATTTCACAACCTCTTGGTAAACGGTGTTCAAAAGCTTGCATCTGCGGTAATAAGTCCAACCAAATGAAAAATATCAGAAGCTATTTTTGTTTGGCTGTTCTTATTACTTGATGCAGAACAGCTTTTTCACAACCTCTTCCTTATACGGTGTTCTCCTGCCAGCTCCTCGGTCATCAGTCACAATATTTAATAAACATGAGGAGCTATTTTTTGAAATTGCTCCTTGTGACTCGGAGCGAAACGGCAGGCTCACGACCTCTTTGTGTGTTTCATAAGTATTCTTTTACTTTATAGTCACAAGTTTTTTCAATGGATCTGTCCCGAATTTTTTTTCTTGATAAAGCAGGATTTCCGCACATGCACGACTATCTTCCAATGCATCATGGTGATGATCTAATTGGATGTTCAAATTTTCGCACACAGTGTTCAATCGATGATTTGGAAATTCAGGAAACAAGCGACGGCTACTTTTCACTGTACATAAAGAAAGATAATTAGGCTGTTCAAGATGATAATAATCTAAGCATCCCGCTAAGACCTTTGTATCAAAAGCAGCATTATGTGCAACGACTAAACGATTTTTTTGAAAATATGGTTGGATAGTTTGCCAGACTTCTGGGAATTTCGGCGCATTGCGTACGTCTTCTTGATGGATTCCGTGAATTTGGACATTTCGCCAGAAAAAAGGAGTCTCAGGCTGTATCAATGTATAGAATTCATCAACGATCTGGCTGTTTTTTACCATGACTAGCGCAAGAGAACAAGCACTATAAGGCTGATGATTGGCAGTTTCAAAATCCATGGCAACAAAATTCATTTCTGTAAAACCTCCTTGGGAAATTACTGTAACATACTTTTGAAAAAAGCAAATAAATTTAACAAAAAACATAGAATTTTTTATGTAATATTTGTTGAAAAAAGCTAGTTTTTGAACTTATTCCTTGTGATTTGGAGTTAGATAGGGATCATGACTTCTCGGTATTAAGTCAAACTTATGCAAAGTTGTGAGGAACCATTTTCAAAAAAATTTCTTACGACTCGAAAGTAGGCGACTTTTTCGCAACCTCTCCACTAAACGGTGTTCAATCAGCTGACTCTCGGTATTAGCTCAAAAAACGGCAAAATATGAGGAACTATTTTTCCATTTGTTTCTCTAATACTCAGGTCAGAACGCTGATTTCACAACCTCTTAATAAAAGGTGTTCAAAAGCTTGCATCTGCGGCAATAAGCCTAACCAAACGAAAAATATGAAGAGCTATTTTTGTTTGGCTGTTCTTATTACTTGATGCAGGACAGCTTTTTCACAACCTCTCGATAAACGGTGTTCAAAAGCCAGTTTCTCGGTATTAAGCCAAATTTATGCAAAAATGTGGAAAGCCATTTTCACAAAATTTTTCTTAATACTCGAAACTAAACGACTTTTTCACAACCTCTTTATTTCACATCTAATTCTACTGGACAATGATCACTGCCCATAATGTCCGTATGGATCTTTGCATCAGCTAGTCTTGGCTCTAAATCTTTGCTCGTCAAAAAGTAATCGATCCGCCAACCAGCATTGTTTTTTCTTGAATTGAATCGGTAATTCCACCAAGAGTAGACACCTTCCTGGGTTGGATAAAAATAACGGAATGTATCGATAAACCCGTTATCCAACAGTCGAGAAAGAGCCGCTCTTTCTTCTGGAGTGAATCCAGCATTTTTTTGATTCGTTTTCCAGTTTTTCAAATCAATCTTTTGATGAGCGACATTTAGATCCCCACACACGATGACTGGTTTTTGTTTTTTTAGATTTTCCAAATAATTATAAAAGGCTTCTTCCCATTCTAATCGGTAATCTAAACGTTTTAATTCGCTTTGAGAATTTGGCGTGTAACAGGTTACAAGAAAGAAATCGGAATATTCCAAAGTAATCAGACGGCCTTCTGTATCATGGATATCGATACCCATTCCGTAAGTGGCATTCAATGCTGGTTTTTTAGCAAAAATCGCTGTGCCGGAATAGCCTTTTCGTTCCGCGTAATTCCAATATTGATAATAACCTGGAAGATCTAAATCAATTTGTCCTGCTTGGAGTTTCGTTTCCTGCAGACAGAAAAAATCGGCGTCTAACTCATGAAAAACTTCTAAAAAATTTTTATTTACGATGGCACGAAGCCCGTTTACGTTCCAAGAGATAAATTTCAATAAAAGCACACTCCTTCGAATTAATTTCCTTACCTTTGCGATACTATTGTACCTCATTTTAGTAAAAAATGGTGTAAGATGAAAGTAACTAAATGATCCAGGAGGAAAGTCGATGAAGATTGGTGTAATCGGTGTAGGGAATATCGCAGAAAAAGCATATTTACCAACTTATGCGAAAAAACAAGGAACACTTGATTTTTATTTTGCAACAAGAAATAAAGAAACAAAAGAAAGAATTCAAAAAGAGTACGGGTTCCAACATCTATATGAAACGATCGATGAGCTTTTAGAAGAAAAAATCGAAGCATGTATGATCCACGCAGCAACAAAAGTACATTATGAATTAGCCAAAAAATGTCTAGAAAATGGTATCCATGTTTATATTGACAAACCACTGAGTGTCCATCTAAATGAAGTTCGTGAATTGCAAGAATTAGCTGATAAGAACCAAAAAATTTTGATGATCGGTTTCAACCGGCGCTTTGCTCCTATGGTAGAAGAATTGAAACGTATCCCAGATAAGCGGTTGATCCACCTGCAAAAAAATCGAATAGCGGCAAAAGAAACGACAGAGTTCGTCCTTTATGATTTGTTTTTACATCTTATTGATACAGCTGTGTATTTATTGGATGAACCCATTTTGAGAACAAAATACCAGATAAGAGAAACAAAGGAATTTTTGGAATATGCCATTTTACAATTAGAAACACAAAATCAAACGGCTATTTTAACGATGGATTTAGTAAGTGGCGCCAATATAGAAAAATATCAAGTAACAAGTAAAAATGGTACTTATGAAGTAAACGATCTGACCCAGCTTGTCATTCAAGATGCTGATGGAAAAAAAGTGAAAGAATTTGGCGACTGGACAAACACGCTAGTCAAACGCGGGTTTGAGCCAATGGTAGAGGCCTTCTTTTCTCAGATCCGTTTAGGTAAATCGGAAACAGAAATGCTTAAACAAAAAGAAGTTGTAAGAAGTCATGAATTATGTGAGGAAGTGCTTAAAGATCACTACCGTCATCAACTTTGAACAAGACTGGCAAGATTGTATTAAGCGTGATAGAATAATGAGGACGTTTGAGAAAAGAAAGGAAAATCCTCAGTGAATAAAGAAGAAATAGTTGAAAGCTTAGCCACGATTACTTTATTGTTTGATGAACCATTGATGAACTATACGTTTACGAAAACAGGCGGACCAGCTGATGTCCTTGCATTCCCGAAAAAGCAAGACGAAGTAAAGCAAATCATCGATTATTGCCGAATCCATGATATACCTTGGATGGTATTAGGAAATGCAAGCAATCTGATCGTTCAAGATGGCGGGATTCGCGGTGTAGTCATCATGCTGACTGAAATGAAACAGATTCATGTCAAAGGAACGATGGTCATTGCGGAAGCAGGTGCCTCACTGATTGATACGACTTATGCAGCTTTGGCAGAATCATTGACTGGATTTGAATTTGCTTGCGGCATCCCGGGAAGTGTCGGTGGAGCGGTTTATATGAATGCAGGTGCGTATGGCGGAGAGATCAAAGATGTTTTTGCTGAAGTGGATCTTTTGCTTGAAGATGGAACATTGAAAACTTTGACAAAAGACGAAATGGTATTTTCTTATCGTCACAGTAAAGTCCAAGAATTACGTGCTATCGTATTGGAAGCTCGATTCAGTTTGCAAACAGGGGATTATGAAGCAATCAAAGCAAGAATGGATGAGTTGACCGAATTGCGTCAATCAAAACAGCCATTAGAATACCCTTCATGCGGAAGTGTCTTTAAGCGCCCAGTAGGACACTATACAGGTCAGCTGATCCAACAAGCAGGATTGCAAGGCCTGAAATGGGGCGGTGCACAAGTCTCTGAAAAACATGCTGGATTCATCGTCAATATCGATCATGCGACAGCGACAGATTATATTGAATTGATTGCGCACATCCAAGAAGTAATCAAAGAAAAATTTGATGTGTCTTTAGAAACAGAAGTGCGGATCATTGGAGAAAAACAAGCAATATCAGAAACAAGCAGAAGTTTAGCCAATTAATAAGTAATGGAACTTAAAATAAGTAAAAGAGCAGGACGGTGGCCGCCCTGCTCTTTTTTGTGGTTGTTTACGCAAATGGCGCAAATCTTGTACATTTTAACACAATAAAACAAAAAATATAGAATATTTCCTCATAAATTTTTCCATTTTTTGCAATATTCTCAAAAAAAAGATAAAAAATGAGAATAACTGATGAAAAAACAAGCATAATCCATCATAAAATCAGTATAGGTGAAAAGATGAACTTTCATCTGCATATCAAGTAATTGGTATGAGGCATTTTTTGAGGTGTAGGATATGAAGTTGGATTACCTTATAGAAGAGGAAGATAGAGAAAAACTGCTGCTAGCTAGATATTTAGAATTTGAGAAAAAGAATTATGTAGTGCTACCTAAGTTATATGAAACATTAGGTTTGTCTAAATTTAAAACAAGAAATTATATCATAGAATTAAATAAAGAATTTACTGAATTCAAAACAAAGCCAGAGATCCAAATTTCAGAAGAAGCAGAGATCCATGTCGAACGTCTGAATTTGACGGATATCAAAAATTTAAGAAGAATCTACTTTCAACGATCAAAAATTGCTCGACTGTTAACGGAGATCGTGGATTCAAAAGTAACGATCGAAAAATTTGCAGAGAATCATTTTTTAAGCATATCAAGAGCCTATGTAAAAAGAAGAGAATTAGTCTCTTTTCTTGAACAGCATCAAATAAAGTTAAAGAAAAACATATTAGTTGGGGAAGAAATAAACATACGGAACGTATTATTTGGGGTATATTTCGGGGTCTTTAATGGTTTTTCTATGCCATTTAGAGAAAGCGTCATGAATGAAGCAAAGAGTATCGTGCAATATTTTGAATATCTGTTCAATTTAAAACTGTCTGCAACAAAACGAATCAAATTCAATTTGCTAACCACTATTAGTTTGTTGAGGGCCTATGGGAATCAACCAATCGGAAAACGTTTCTTTTCAGATGAATACTTTAAGAGCTCAGAAGGAATGAAGATCATCAAGGATTTATCACATATTTCTTTTCTTCATATCCCTAAAGAGCAGATCATTGATGAGATTTCTTATATCATGTTGTTTTTGATCACGGAAGAAGAATTTGAATTAGATGGCGCATTTGGACTTGCGGAAGCTCATTTTCATGATATCCACATGATTAGTCAAAAAATGTCAGTGGAATTGATTGATCAATTACCATTTTCGATTGAAATCTCTGAAGAAGAAAGACTATATATACGAAAAGAACTTCGTATGGGTATGATGCATGTCAATCGAAAAAATTGGATATTCGACTTTGAGATGACTAGCTTTACGTCTAAAAAGCAGCTACAGTTTTTCTTCGAGACGTATCCAATATTCAGTACAGCAATCCAAAAGGTCATACAAGAGAATAAACGCTATTTCTTGGGAAAAGATGAACGTTTCATGATTCGCTTATTTTATGATTATCTCTTTTTATTGGTCGGTATTTGTCCGGTATCATATTTTGAAGCACCGATTCATGTCTGTATTGATTTTTCGCAAGGATCTGCTTATACCGATTACATTATTTCTCAAGTGAAAGGATTTAAAAATTACAATATTGTGATTGAGAGTCGAATCACTTCTCGTACGAATATTTATTTATCTGATTGTTTACTTGAAAAATTTAATAAAGAACAGATAATTTGGAAAAATCCACCGACTCCAGATGACTGGGAATATTTTGGAAATATCATCATCAGAGAAAAAAATAGACATTTAACTGAAAAAATCAGCTAGTATTTATGGATGGCAGCTTTGTCTCACATATTTATTAGCTGATTTATGTTTTTTTCAAAGAAAAGGTAACTAGATATAACTAGCCTGAATAATTCATACTTTTAATTAAAACCATGTGAAACTGCCTCACGGCAGCTTACAATTACTTTTTCATCTTCACCCGTTAAGTGATGAAAAAAGAACCCCTTTCTGCTATGGTTAAAGTGACTAAACCAACCAAAAGAAAGGAGTTCTTTTCATGACTAGCTTACACAAAAACCAAGTAAAATTCAATTCAAATATCACTATTTCTCATACAGGTGGTCAATTATCGAGTGATTCGGGTCTCGTCCTAGTGAAAGAGCTAATGAACATCTTTGGTTTTTCTGAACTAGCTAAGCAACACATTCACATTGAAGACGAACGAGCGTATTTTACTCATGACAACTTATCCATACTTGAGCAGTTCATTATGCAATTAATTGCTGGTTACTCAGCTGATTCTGCAGCTAATCTCCTGAGACAAGATCCTGTGTTTAAAGCTGTTTTAGATAGGAAAGAACTCGCTTCTCAATCTTCACTTTCCCGATTTTTAGATCGACTATCTGAGGAGAATATCCATGAACTTCAAGCTTTGAACCAAGAACTTATCGATAAAGCACGCCTCATCCGTAATGATACGGAGTTAATCATTGATTTAGATTCGACCCATTCAGATACATTTGGTCACCAAGAACAAACGGATTATAATACACACTACCAAACCTATGGTTACCATCCATTGGTAGCTTTTGACGGATTGACTGGTGACTTCTTAAAAGCTGAACTACGTTCAGGAAATCAATATACATCAAAAGGCGTAAAGGAGTTTTTCACACCTTTATTAGAGCACTATAATCACTCTCTACCAAACACTGACATCTTGGTTCGTGGAGACAGCGGGTTCGCTACACCTGGTGTGTATGATTCGTGTGAATCAAAAAAGAGTCATTATGTTATTCGACTGAAGAATAATCGTAGACTAGGTCAAATAGCTGAGAAATCAGTACTTTATGGCGATAATCAAAAGTGGGAAGAACGAGAAGTTCAGTACTTCTCGACCACTTATCAAGCACAATCCTGGTCACAAAGTCGTCGCGTGTGTATACGCTCAACACGTGAAGCGGGCGAACTACTCTTTCGACATGAATTTATCGTGACGAATCTATCAGAAAATGTTTCTCCTGATACCATCTTTTCTATCTATGCCAAACGTGGCACAATGGAGAACTTCATTAAAGAAGCGAAAGCTGGCTTTTACTTTGACAAAACAGACAGTCCTCGCTTTTTGGAGAATCATGTCCGAATGATGCTCAGCTTGATAGCTTACAACTTAGTCAACTTCTTAAGAACGATTGGCTTTGAAGAAGTCCAAAAGGGAATGACCATTCATTCTATTCGATTGAAGTTTCTGAAAGTTGCTGGGAAATTAGTCCAAACGGGTAGACGAGTCTATCTCAAATTATCTAGTTATCATGTGTATCAGAATGAATTCTACAGGGTCTTTGCTCGCCTGAGGCGAGCCAGTCAATGGATCTAATCCAACAATCTAACGATTTTTTTACTGGGAAGTTATCCAGGGAGAAGTATGCTCAAAATGCCTTACACCCAAAATTTATTCCTCAATATTTTTGAACAGTGAATGTTTGAAGTAACTTTTTAGTCAAAATCAGTTGATAGGGATATTAGTGATACATATTTCAATAAAATGTGCCAAAGAATTAAAGCTATGAATTATTCAGGACTAGATATATTACTTAACAAAATTAAAAATTACATAAGTTATTATTCCGATTTTCTTGAAACAATAAAAAATCAAAAAAAATACTCTCCTAATAGTCCATCTTCTTTTGATTTTATTTATATAATGAAATCATCTTATGAAAATTACTACTTCATGTTTAGACAAGAGTAGGGAGGACTAAGAATAAATGTGTTCAAAAAGACGTTCAAAACAACTAAATAAACACGCTTGTCGTTTAGATAAGGAACGGTCGTGTTCTGAAAAACACTACGTTAAGTTTATGATGCGCACGATGCTGATCAGTTTATCTGTAGGTGTCTATATGCATGTACCCGTTCAGGCAACGGCACAAACCATCAAGGTCGTACGTACCTCTGTTTCTGAGACCACTGATTCCCCTATCACTATTACTCATACTTTCACTGATGCAAATGGAAAACAGCTACTTCCTGCATTGACTTCCTATAATAAAGTCAGTTATCCTCCAACGATAAACCACTACTGGTTAATTCCTAACAAAACATTATGGACATCGGAAACCGGAAGCAGTGTGCCGCTTTCTATCTTTTCCGATATGACTGATCCTACAAAAGGTGATCAGTTAAAACAGATCACTGATATTTTGAATCATGCTTTGACAGATATAAAGAACGGTGGAAGCGCACAAGTTTCTTATGTATATGAAAAAGATTATTCACAGTTTGAAGGAAAGAAAATCGATGTTCTGGCAGGGACAAAAGTTTCGATATCTGATCTGGTAGAAAGGCTGAAGAACGCAGATGGAACACAAGGAGATATGTCCAAAGTAATTTCAAACAATGGGAATATCGTGGATACGACTAATACAGGAACATCTACTATTTCCTTGTCCTATTTTGATCCAATTGCTTTAAAAACAATGACTGCATCTGCTGTGATCCATGTTCGTGCTGATCAAACAGCTATCAAAGGAAAAGATCTTCACTTAAGAACAGGAGAGAGTTACGCCCCTAAAGATCTTGTTGAATATGTAACAAAAAGCGATGGAACTTCAGGAAATAAAGAAGAAATCAAAATGAACGGGACAGTAGATACTACAACTCCGGGAGAATATCCCGTTGTATTAACTTATATAGACTCGAAAACATCAAATGTGGCAGAAACAACAGCTGTAGTTTATGTAGAAGCATCTGCTGCTTCATCGACTGTCATCACTCATTTTATAGATAGTCAAACAAATAAAGAACTTCAAGCAGAAACACATATGAGTAGTGTAAATCGTATTCCTGATTTGCGCCTACCTGCTGAATTTTCTGATCGAGTGCCAAATATAGATTTATCGACTTATGAACAAGACGGAAAAGTCACTTCTATTTCTGATTGGATGCAAGCAAACGGATTAGACAGAAAAAGTCACTGGTCGGAGATCCTTGAAGTACTTCACTCAGAACTGATGAATAACAGGAAGCAATCAGGAGGGGAAATTACCTTTACTTATATTTATATACCAGACAATCGTTCATTAGAAGGCCATGATCTTATTGTTCATCCAAACGAAAAAATAAACAAAGAAGAGTTGATCCAATCAGCAACAAATTCCTTAGATAAACCCGTACCGTTAAAGGATGTATCGGTTACAATCAATGAAGTACCATTGGAGGATGGTTATTTGACCAAACAAACAGGTGATTTTACGATTATGTATAGTTATCATGACCCGTATTCACTCCAAGAACTCCATGCTCAGTCGCTTTTACACGTTTTACCATTAAAAAAACAGATAAGACAAAAAGAACAAAAAAAACAAGAAGAAAACTTGTCAGAAAAAAAACAACAAATGGCTCATGCAGTTTCTCCAACAGGGGAAGCAAAGCAAACAAGAAATTTACAGCCAGCAAGAATATCTAGAAAAATCTCAGAATCTAATAAAACGATAAGGCAAGAAGCTCATTTGGCCCCACAAGTTTCTGGATTGGAAAATGAAATTTTAGAGCCTAAAATAAAACAACAATCAGAAAAAGAATTTGTTGCTAAACAGTCGGCAGATCAGAATGAATCAGATGACCAGAAGGAAACGAAGAAAAAACGCTTGTCAACTATTGATTCCACCGATGAGCATCTGCAGCCGCAAGTACCACTTCCTAGTCCGGGAACACCCGCACCTGGTGGAGGTATTCCTTCTTCTGCTTTAGGAGATTTCATGCGAGGTATGGCAGGAACATGGGTATACGCTAATCGAAATGAATTTGGCGCAGATGACTGGTTCTGATTTATATCTCTATCTGCTATAGTCAAATAAGTAGCTGAGTCATATGTTATTTGGCATAATGGAGACGAGGAGGGATAGAAAAATGTTAGATAAAACGTTACCTTACGCAGAAATCTGGATGACAAGACCACTTCAACAAAATGTTCCAATCACGCCTTTAGCGGAAGGTTTTGAATTTCGATTTTATCAAAAAGAAGATGAATCTGCTTGGGCGGAGATTGAGACTTCCGTTGGGGAATTTCAAACGACAGATGAAGCACTTGAGTATTTTCAACAAAACTTTGCTCCTTATCCTGAAGAACTTGAAAGAAGGATGTTTTTTGTAGAGACAAAAAAAGGAGAAAAAGTAGCAACCTGTACCGCTTGGCGAAAAAAATCAAGAGAGCAAGTGTATCCGGTTTTTCATTGGTTAGCAGTGAAACCAGATTACCAAGGAAAAGGGCTCGCAAAAGCATTGACTGCCAGAGTCTTGCAAGAATTTCCTACCCTCCATACGGACGGACCAATCTATCTTCACACACAGACATGGAGCCATCAGGCGATTGCTCTTTATAAAAAAATGGGTTTTACTTTTATTGCTGAAAATCTAGACGGCACACCTAATCCAGATTATGAAAAAGTTATGCAGGTTTTAAGTAAATTAGATAAATAACGAAATGGTGAAATAAGTCCTCAGTATTGGGATAAAAAACGAAATAGTCATTCCTCATATCTTACTTTTTTGAGTTAATACTATCGGATAACTAATGGCATGCCATACATTCAAAAAAGAAGGGGCAGTGACAAAAGTATTGTCACTGCCCCTTCTCTTGTTTTTTAGCATGTTTTATCGTTTGATTTTTTTAGGAATAAAATTCTTGATGAACGTAAATTTTTGGTAATCGTTTCGACTATAGAGGTAACCAAATACACTGAAAACAACTGCTCCAATAAAATTAACAAATAAATCTTTCATAGTATCCATGATTCCCACGTCTAAGTAACCATTTTGGATGATTGTTTTATCTGTTTTACCATCTGCATTTTGACTTTCAATGATTGTCCGAGTGATATCTGGAACATGATAGACAGTGTTTCCGTCTTTACTTAACTCCACACTATTGATTTGCTGGATGATCGTATCTTTTTGCATATCGAATTGCAGTAATTTATCTGCTGAAAATTCCACAAACTCCCACATAACACCAACTGTCATCGAAAAACAGAAGGAAACAACTGCTAGTAATAAAGGAGTCAAGTTCATGGTTTTTGTATTTTTATTGAGCAAATAAACAAGGGAAAAGCCGACACCCCCAGCTAAAAATCCGCTGAATGCATGTAGAAAAGTATCCCACATTGAAAAATAGCCATAAAAATCACTTAACTCTCCTAAAACTGTTGAACTAAAAATAAAAGATAACAAAATGATTTCTAGCATATTTGGAATCTGTATCTTTAATATCTTTTCCAGAAAATAAGGGATTTCAAATAAAATTAGTGTCAGTAATAAAAGCATTGTATTTCCCCAGTGTTGGTTCCAGACCTGATCCACTAGCATAATAACGACGATGATACGTAATAAAATATAGATTCCGTTTGTGATTCTGCCAGCAGTTTTTGTACTGTTCGTAAAAAAGGTTTTCAAATGATTCATAAAATAACTCCTTCATGTATATCCTTAATTATACTAAGAAGCGTGTGTTTACCAAAGCTATATGACTTAAAGAAAAACAGAGTTGATATTGTGAAAAAAATCACTTAATATAGTATAAGGAGAAAAGGGGGATACAAATGAAAAAATTAGTTGCTGGTTTATTAACAGCCGTTGCACTTCTTGCTATGAGCGCATGCGGCGCAGATCAGAAAAATACAGCGCAGACAAGTTCTAGTACGAAGGAATCTGCCGAAGTATCATCAGGCGCTTCTGAACAAGTATATACAGATCCAAAAGAAATGAAAGAATCTTATGATGTCGTGATTATTGGAGCTGGTGGTGCAGGGATGGCAGCAGCTATCGAAGCAAAAGATGCTGGGTTGAATCCAGTAATTTTGGAAAAGATGCCTGTTGCCGGAGGAAACACATCTAAATCATCAAGCGGTATGAATGCTTCAGAAACAAAATTTCAAAAAGAAGAAGGAATCAAAGACTCGAATGATGCCTTCTATGAAGAAACGCTAAAAGGTGGTGGAGGAACGAATGATAAAGAAATGCTTCGATACTTTGTCGATCACTCTGCTGATGCGGTCGATTGGCTAGATCAAAACGGTATCAAACTGGACAACTTAACGATCACTGGAGGGATGAGTGAAAAGAGGACACATCGTCCGTCTGATGGCTCGGCTATTGGTGGATACTTAGTGGAGGGGTTATTGAATAACGTCCATGAGCGGAAAATCCCGATTTTTGTCAACGCAGATGTGACAGACCTTAAGAAAAATGGGGAAACGGTCAATGAAGTGACTGTACATGTTCAAGGAGAAGACCCAAAAGAGGTCACCGGAAAAGCAATCGTAGTTACCACAGGCGGTTTTGGTGCCAGCAAAGAATTTATTGAAAAATATCGTCCCGATTTAGCTGATTATATTACGACAAATCAAGAAGGATCAACTGGAGATGGTATCACCATGATTGAAAAATTAGGTGGACAAACCGTTGATATGGATAAAATACAAATTCATCCAACTGTGCAGCAGGATGAGGGGGTCTTGATTGGTGAGGTTGTTCGCGGAGAAGGAGCAATCTTGGTCGATCAAGAGGGGAAAAGATTTGTCAATGAAATGGATACAAGGGATAAAGTATCTGCAGCAATTACAGCATTGCCTGAAAAATCAGCTTATTTGATTTTTGACCAAGGCGTGCGTGATCGTGCCACAGCTATTGAATTTTATGACCAAAAAGGATATGTCACAACTGGAAAGACAATGGAAGAATTAGCAGAAAAAATCGATTTACCAAAAGAAACACTAGCAAAAACAGTTGATGGATGGAATACGGATGTTGCGGAGAAAAAAGATGCTCAATTCAACCGTGCCACAGCCATGGAACATGACTTATCGTCTCCGAATTATTATGCGATCAAAATCGCACCAGGAATCCATTACACGATGGGCGGTGTGAAAATCAATACGAACACTGAAGTATTAGATAAAGAAAACCAGCCAATTAGGGGGTTATATGCTGCTGGTGAAGTCACAGGTGGCTTACATGGAAACAACCGGATCGGTGGAAATTCAGTTGCGGAGATCATTATTTTTGGGCGACAAGCGGGCATACAAGCAGCTCGATTTGCTTCGGAAAATGAATGAAATAGAACGTAAATAAAAAGAGGTTGTGAAATCAGCGTTTTGACCTGAGTATTAGAGAAACAAACGGCAAAATAGTTCCTCATATTTTGCCGTTTATACGTGTTTAGAGCGTGGGACAAAAGTAAAGAACACTTTTGTCTCACGCTCTAAACACGTATAAACGGCGGAAGCAGAAGCAACTCCTTCGGAAATAAGCTGAAATTCACAAAAATTTGAAAAGCAATTTTCGTGAATTTCTTCTTATTTCTTGGAGTTAAACGCTTCTGTCCCAGCCTCTTTTTTGATCAGCATGATTTTATTCAGTTATCTTCAAAATGATTTTTCCGATGTTTTTGTTTGCTTCCATATATTCATGCGCTTGTTTGACTGCGCTGAATTGGAATGTACGGTCAATGATTGGCCGAATCTTGCCATTTTCTAGAAAAGGCCCAGCTTTTTGCATAAAAGTTTGTGCGAGCTCTGCTTTATACTGATCACTTCTAGGTGTCAATAATGTACCAAGCAGTTGGACACGTTTCCCAATCAATACACCAAGGTCTATCTCAGGCACGATGGTCCCACCTAGCATACCAATCAAGACCCAACGTCCATCAACGGCTATAGAAGCTAAATTCTTTTCCCAGTAAGAAGCGCCGATGAAATCCAAAATAACATCGACTCCCCGACCTTCAGTGATTTTTCGTACCTCTTCTTGAAAGTCTTGTTTTTTATAGTTGATCAATTCATCTGCACCAAGTTCTTTACAAAAGGCGAGTTTTTCTTCTGATCCTGCAGTAACGATGATTTTCGCGTGAGAAAGCTGTCTAGCTAATTGGATCGCTGCTGTTCCCACACCACTTGCTCCTGCATGGATCAAGACAGTTTCGCCTTCTTGTAATTTTCCAAGCCAGTAAAGTGTTTGATAAGCAGTCAAAAAAACTTCTGAGATTCCAGCAGCAGAAACATAGTCTAGCGTATCAGGGAGAAGGATTGCACGATCGGCAGGCATCACAGCATATTCGGCATAACCACCTAGATTGACTAATCCGTATACTTTTGTCCCAGGAGTAAAAGTGGAGATATCACTTTTATTCTCAACTACCTCTCCAGCTACTTCGACTCCCAAAATAGGGTAGGGAGGTTTCAAAGAGACTGATTCTCTTTTCATAATATCTGTTCGATTGACAGCTGCTGTATGGACTTTGATCAGTAATTCGCCTTGTTTTGGTTTAGGAACAGGCACTTCAATTTGTTCTAATACATCTACAGAACCAGGATGCTTGATTGAAATGGCACGCATGGATCTATTCCTCCTTTGCCCATTCTTGGAATGCAGTATTCAACTCTTTGCTACCTTCAGAAAGTACTAGAGTCGTACGAGAAATATCCGTTTCTTCCACTAGAGCGGCAAGTACAGCGGCAACTGTAGAGCGAGTGATCGTTTTTGATGCCTTCTCATTAGGCTTAGTTAATTGAATGGAAGTAACTTCTTCATCGTTAGTCAATGTGACTGGTTGAAGAATGACAAAATCTAAGTTAGTTCGTTTCAGCCATTCATCTGCATAATGTTTAGTAATATAATAATCTGTCATGGACTCAGGCCATTTTGCTGGTTCATCTGCATAAACAGCACTGACCATCAGATAGCGAGAGACATGCGCATTTTCAGCTGCGATCACTGTTTTGATTGCGCCATCCAAGTCTACTTGCAGAAGATTCTTTCCTTGAGAGCCGGCAGCAAAAATCAATACATCGATGCCTTTGAATGCTTCGGTCATTTTTTCCACGGACCAAGTTAAATCAAAAGAGACATACGAAACATTCTCTTTTTTTACTAATGTTTGGGAAGCAACATCTCTCACCCCTGCAAAAATTTCATGGGAACTTGGAGCTAAATCTTTTATCAGGTGTCGGCCAATTTGTCCGTTTGCACCTACAACAAAAATTTTCATTTGGATCATCCTTTCGACGTCAAATCTTTCCATTCAATAGTAACACCAAAAGAGAAAAAAATCAGAGATCGGCTACGATGACTATCAGTTAGTAAGAGAAGGGTGCTTGAAGTATCTTAACAAGACATTGCATACTGCTGCAGTCGCAAGACCTGCGACGATTCCTTCAGGTATACCACTTGTAAAAATAACCGCTAGAATAGCTGAATAAACAGCATTTAAATTTGTTCCGATGACTTTGGCATAATCTTGTTGGAATAAAAAGTAGATCATATTCATCACTAAAATCGTATTGGTCAATGAACCGGAAAGTCCAGCTAAGAATAAAGAAACGGAATCTGCTTTTTGTTTCATTAGTTTGCGCAGACCTTTATAAACGAAATAAGGAACCACCCCAATCAAGATGCGAGGAATAAACGCGATCAGCAAGGCTTTCCAGCTTCCATGTTCTGTTCCGATGACTGGGATAAACGGAGAAAAGACAAAAGACAAAGGTGTTTGGATAACTGTGCTACGGATCATGCTGATCAGTCCAAATGTACCGCCAAGAAAAGCACCTAGTCTTGGTCCTAAAACGATCGAAGCAATGATTACAGGAATATGCATGGTTGTTGCATTGATTGGACCGATAGGGATAAAACCTAAAGGCGTAACAGCTAATAAAATCAAAATAGCTAAAAACATCGCAGTTAATGTAAAGTTTTTTGTATTTTTCATAAGTACTCCTTTTTTCTAAGCATTTCTTTCATTAAGAGTCAGCATGACCTGTTCGATGATCGTCTGAATATCAGCTAAGGCACCTTTTCCAAAATCTCCACAAGCTAAAAGAGATTCTCTTGGTTCAATTTCCTGATAGCCGACAGATCTCAATGTTTCCAGATTACGCTGAGTGATCGGGTTTTGATACATATTCGTGTTCATGGCAGGGGCAATCAATTTTGGTGTTCCCACTGGAAGCGCCATTGCGACTGTTGAAAGAAGATCGTCTGCAATGCCATTTGCTAGCTTGCCGATAATGTTTGCTGTAGCAGGCGCGATGAGAAACAAGTCAGCTTGTTTTGCTAGTTCGATATGATTGATTACCTGCGGATTTGATTCTTGCATGACGTCTGTATGGACTGCGCGCTTCGACAGAGATTGCAAGGTTAATGGCGTGATAAAATGTGTGCTGCTTTTAGACATAATCACATCTACCTGGGCACCTAATTTGACGAATTGACTTGTAAGATCAGCGCTTTTGTAAGCAGAAATACTTCCAGTAACGCCTAGTAAGATCTTTTTCATTTTGATTCCTCCAGTCTAATTTTCTCAGTAATCAATGCAGCAATCTCAGATTTACTTTGAGCTTCTTCCACTGTTCCATCTTTAGATAAGAGATAGCCGTGGTGTGTCTCGCCATGGATTTCCGTCAAATCATTTGCGAAAATAAAATCAGTTTTGTTATTTATCAGACTATTTTTTGCGACTGCCAGAAGAGATTCCTTTGGTACATCTACTAATAGTTTGAAACCAATGATTTTTGCTTTTGGCTGCCATTCACGTAGATAAGAAATGATTTTTGGTGTTTTCTTCAAAACGAGCACAAGATGCTCGGTGTCAGAAGAGATCTTTGAAACAGTGGTATCTGTCTGTTCATTTTCCGCAAACCAATTGTCCAGTTCTTCTTGCGTTGAAGAAGTGGGTAGGTTTTTTGCCAGCTGTTCTTCTGAAAAACTAAAAGCAGGAGTAAAATCACTGACTGCCATACTGTGGATAATCGCATCGTAGTGTTCTTTTTTCGTTAGTGCTTCTAATTGTAAAAATAAGTCCAGTGCAGATTCGATCGTATAAATCGTTATATTGGAGTGTCTTTTCGGTTTCAGTGCTTGTTTCGTAGTCACGTAATCGATTGTGGTATCCGGATTGGCAGCTAAATAATCAGCTAATGCTTGCCCTAATCGTCCTGTCGAATGATTTGTAATAGCACGTACTTGATCGATTTTTTCAGTCGTTCCTCCAGCTGTGATTAGAATCTTCATTTATGGTCACCTACATTTACTAGTGTTCTTCCTTGGTGTGTTCCAGCAAGTAGTTTAGATGCTGTTTCAGGCAATTGATCCAGAGTAATCTCTTGGACGACCAGTTCATCTGCAATCTGCAAATCCGCCATCTGTTGCCATAAAGAAAGACGTTGATCTATTGGTACATTGACAGAATCAATTCCAATCAACTGGATGTTTCTCAGAATAAAAGGCAAGACAGTCGCGTTTAGTTTGATTCCCCCAGCATTGCCACATAAAGCTACTGCACCGTTATAAGAGATTAATGGAAGAAGACTGCTTAGCTGCTCGCCACCTACTGTGTCGATGACATAGTCGATTTGCTGTTTTCCTAAAGCTTTTGTTGTCTCTGGCAGAAATTCATCAGGTCGTACGACTTGAGAAGCACCTAGACTTTTTAGCCATGTGACAGACTCTTCTTTTCTGGAAAAGGCAATGATTGACTGGAATCCTAGTTTATGTAACAGGGCTATCGCTGTACTGCCTACACCGCCAGAAGCACCAGTAACGACAACTTTTTTATCGGAGGTCATACCTTGACGGATTAAAGCGTTCACACACAACATAGCAGTAAACCCTGCTGTACCAAAAATCATCGCTTGACGCAGTGTCATATTTTTCGGTAGAGGGACTAACCAGTCTCCTGGTACTTTTTGATATTGGCTATAACCGCCTGGATGGGTGACGCCAAGCCCAAAACCAGTAGCAAGTACAAGATCTTCTTTTGAAAAACGTGGATTGTTACTTTGGACGACAGTTCCGGATAAATCAATCCCTGGAGTCATCGGATAGGTTCGTATCACCTGACCAGACTCGCTCATTGCCAATGCATCTTTGTAATTGACATCAGAATAGGCAATTTTTACCAAGACTTCATTTTCAGCCAACTCAGTAAATGGCAGATCACTGATTGCTGTATGGAAAACAGGTTCCTTTATTACCTGAAAAGATCGAAAAGCGTTCATTCGTGAGACACTCCTTTTAAAATTTTCTTTTATCATACCATAAAGCCTACTCTTTTATTCTTGTTCTTCCGTAAATTTAGACAAAAATTAGGTGAAAAATAAAGAATCAAACAACTAGAATTTATTCCAAAAGATAAAGAAATATTCAGCAAAAAAAATTTTACAAAGGGTTGCCTTTTTCAATAAATTTCGTATACTAATACGAGTGGTAGTAAACAGGAAGTTTACTATTAGAAAACTTCGATTCGGAGGAAATTATGGAAATTGGTGAGAAGTTAAGAAATTTGCGCATCCAAAAGAATTTGACACAAGAAGAACTAGGCGAACGCACAGATTTGTCAAAAGGGTATATTTCCCAGTTGGAACGAGATTTAAGTTCACCATCAATGGAAACATTCTTTTCTATTCTTGAAGTCTTAGGTGTGACTCCAGAAGAATTTTTTCATCAAGAAGCAGCGAATCTGCAAGTGGTTTATTCAAAAGAAGATCATACGGTTTATTTCGATGAAGAAAACGGGTATGAATTGGAATGGCTCGTGGCTGATTCGAATGAAAAAGAAATGGAGCCTGTCTTGCTGACTTTTGAAGGTGCAGGAGAATATAAGACGTTTGAACCTTCATTATCTGAAACGTTTATTTTTGTATTAGAAGGGGAATTAGAGTTAAGCTTAGGAGAGACGGTCTATGTGGCAAAAGCAGGACAGTCGATCTATTATCAAGCGACAAAACAACATCAATTAAGGAATCATCTCAAAAAACGAACAAAAGTATTGATTGTTGCAACGCAATCATATTTGTAATATAGGGGGTAAAAACGTGGGGAAACCAATCATTTCATTTGATCAAGTAGTGAAACGCTATGATGATGAAACAGTATTAAAAAAAGTAAGTTTTGAGATCGAACAAGGAAAATTTTATACACTGCTTGGTCCTTCCGGCTGTGGTAAAACAACGATCCTACGTATTATAGCTGGATTCACCGAAGCTACAGAAGGGGACATCTATTTTGAAGGGAAACGGTTGAATGATTTGCCAGCTAATAAGCGACAAGTAAATACAGTCTTCCAAGATTATGCACTTTTTCCTCATATGAATGTTTTTGATAACGTTGCTTTTGGATTGAAGATCAAGAAAATGTCCAAATCAGATATCGAAAAGAAGGTAAAAGATGCTTTGCGTATGGTCCAGCTTCCTGGATACGAAAAACGGGAGATTAGTGAAATGTCTGGTGGTCAAAGACAGCGTGTAGCGATTGCACGAGCAATTGTAAATGAACCGAAAGTATTGCTATTAGATGAACCGTTATCGGCGCTTGATTTGAAACTACGTACAGATATGCAGTATGAACTGCGGGATCTGCAACAACGATTAGGAATCACGTTTATTTTTGTTACTCATGACCAAGAAGAAGCGTTGGCAATGAGTGATGAGATTTTTGTCATGAATAAAGGGAAAATCGTCCAAAGTGGTACACCCGTAGATATTTATGATGAGCCAATCAATCATTTCGTTGCTGATTTTGTTGGGGAGAGCAATATCGTGGACGGTGTAATGATCGAAGATAATCTAGTTGAGTTTGTTGGTAAGCAATTTGAATGTGTCGATGGCGGGATGCGTCTAAATGAACCAGTTGAAGTTGTTTTACGCCCAGAGGATTTGACGATCACGACACCAGATAAAGGAAAACTAGTCGTAACGGTCGATACTCAGCTGTTTCGTGGTGTCCATTATGAAATCATCTGTTATGATGAACAGCAAAATGAATGGATGGTCCATTCAACGAAAAAAGCTAAAGAAGGAAGCAAAGTAGGATTGGCCTTTGAGCCAGAAGATATCCATGTCATGCGTTTCAACGAGTCTGAAGAAGAATTCGATGCACGTCTTGACAGCTACGAAGAATAGGGGGGACAAGAATGAAAACAATGCGCAGGATCTATTCCGTCCCTTATATTTTGTGGCTCGGTTTATTCGTGATCGCGCCTGTATTAATGATCATTTATCAATCTTTTTTTGATATGAATGGGCAATTCACGCTGAATAATTATCTATCTTATTTTACGTCGGGGACATCGCTTTCTATGACGATCAATTCTGTATGGTATGCATTTTTGATCACGTTTTTCACGCTGATCATCAGTTACCCGACTGCTTATTTTTTAACAAAACTGAAGCACAAGCAATTATGGCTGATGCTGATTATTTTGCCTACATGGGTGAATCTGCTGCTTAAAGCTTACGCATTTATTGGGATTTTCAGTGTGCACGGCAGCGTGAATCATTTCTTTGATTTTATCGGGATCGGGCCGAAACAGATATTATTCACAGACTTCAGTTTTCTGTTCGTGGCAACGTATATCGAGATTCCATTTATGATTATGCCAATTTTCAATGCATTGGAAGAGATGAATCCTTCTTTGATCAGTGCTAGTAGAGATTTAGGCGCGAATAGCTTTGAGACCTTCCGACGAGTGATTTTTCCGTTATCATTAAATGGTGTGAAAAGTGGTGTCCAAGCAGTATTTATTCCTTCTCTTTCTTTATTCATGCTGACTCGTCTGATTGGCGGAAATCGGGTGATCACTTTAGGAACGGCTATCGAACAGCATTTCTTGGTTACACAAAACTGGGGGATGGGTTCTACAATCGGTGTGATTTTAATCATTGCTATGTTCATCGTGATGCTCCTGACAGGCGAGAAGAAAAAAGGAGGTCGCTCATAAATGAAAAAATTTAAATGGTCGTATCTTTATTTAGGGATCGTCTTTTTATTCTTATATGCACCGATCTTCTATCTGATTTTTTATTCCTTCAATGAAGGAGGAACGATGAACAGCTTTACAGGATTTACTTGGGAAAATTATGAAGCTGTTTTTGAAGATACACGTTTGATCATTATCGTATTGAATACGTTCATGCTGGCTTTCTTATCTGCATTGATCGCCACGATCATCGGGACATTTGGGGCTATGGGAATCTATTACACGAAAAAACGACGTGCACGGACAGCGTTGTTGAGCATGAATAACATCTTATTAGTCTCTCCTGATGTTATTATCGGTGCTAGTTTCTTGATTTTCTTTACACTACTAGGATTCGGATTAGGTTTTCAGAGTGTATTGCTTTCCCATATTGCTTTCAGCATTCCAATCGTCGTCTTGATGGTCTTGCCAAAATTGCAGGAAATGAACGATTCAATGGTCGATGCGGCTAGAGACCTTGGTGCTAATAATTTCCAAGTAGTCAAAAATATCATTTTGCCTTATCTTTCTCCAGGAATCATAGCTGGATATTTTATGGCATTTACCTATTCTCTTGATGATTTTGCGGTTACGTTTTTCGTCACAGGAAATGGCTTTACGACGCTCTCAGTAGAGATCTATTCTCGTGCAAGACAAGGAATCAGTTTAGAAATCAATGCGCTAAGTGCGTTAGTTTTCTTGTTCTCCATGATATTGGTCATTGGATACTACTTTATTAGTAAAGAAAACCGTCCAAAACGGCTGAAGAAAAACAGAAGAGTACGCGAGGGGGTGGCACGGCTGCGATGAAAAAATTACAATCTCTGTTTTTAGGTATTCTCATCATTATTGCGGTGCTGCTGCTTGGTGTTCGTCAACTTGAAAAAACAAGTGGCATGAGTGGAGCAAAGGTACTTACCATCTATAACTGGGGAGATTATATCGATCCTAGTTTGATCACGAAATTTGAAAAAGAATATGGATACAAAGTGAATTATGAAACATTTGATTCTAATGAAGCGATGTTCACAAAAATCCAGCAAGGTGGGACAAACTACGACATCGCTATACCAAGTGAATATATGATCCAAAAAATGATCAAAGAAAAACTAGTACTTCCATTAGATCATTCGAAGATCAAAGGATTAAATAATATTGATCCACGATTTTTAGACTTGGATTTTGATCCAGATAATCAGTATTCGATTCCATATTTTTGGGGAACTTTAGGGATCGTATATAACGATAAATTCTTTGATGCAAATCAAATTAAGCATTGGGATGATTTGTGGAAGCCGGAATTAAAAGACAGTTTGATGCTGATTGACGGTGCACGAGAAGTTATGGGGCTTTCTTTGAATAGTTTAGGCTATTCTTTGAATAGTAAGAATATGGCACAGCTGACAGAAGCAGCAAATAAATTGAATCATTTAACACCAAATGTCAAAGCAATCGTGGCAGATGAGATCAAAATGTATATGATCAATGAAGAAGCCTCCGTGGCAGTGACATTTTCTGGCGAAGCTGCCGATATGATGTGGGAAAATGAACATTTACATTATGTGATCCCACCAGAAGGATCCAATCTTTGGTTTGATAATATCGTTATGCCAAAAACCGTGAAAAATAAAGAAGGTGCCTATGATTTCATCAACTTTATGCTAGAACCGGAAAATGCGGCACAAAATGCAGAGTATATTGGTTATTCTACACCAAATGAAGAAGCAAAAGCGTTATTGCCAAAAGACATTTCGTCGGACGAACAATTCTATCCATCTGATGACACGATCTCCCATCTTGAAGTCTACAAAGATCTAGGATCGAAATACCTAGGCATCTATAATGACCTATTCTTAGAATTCAAGATGTATCGGAAATAGCGAGAAAATAAGCAAATTTGCATAACTATAATAAAAAGGACTTAGTTTTGATGGGAAATTTTTCAAAATTAAGTCCTTTTTTATGTGGTTGAAACGGGTATGATCATTTTAAGGAAGTGATCTAAGATGAAAGGACGACTGAACAATTATCATATTAGAAAAGCTTTATTGTATTCCACAAACAAATTACTAAGAATAACAAATTAGTTTTTGTTTGTTCTTATTCCCTATTGACTTTTCTTTCAAACATGCTATTCTAATTTTATTCTAATAGTATCCGATGAGAAGGAAAGTAGACAGAAAATGGTTCAAGAGAGGCTTTGGTTGGTGTAAAAAGCTAGAAGTTGACTGTCGAAAATGGCCTTAGAGGATTTTTTGTCGAAAGGTAGGCAAAAACGAACAGTCTTTCGTTACCAAGACCACTGATTTTATTGTCAGGCTGAGAGAAAGAATGTTTTTTCTGAAAAAAGGTGGTACCACGAGTATAATCGTCCTTTTACTAGTATTTGCTAGTAAAAGGATTTTTTTTTACAAAAAAACAAAGAAAAGAGTGAGTGAAATGAGCAAAAATAGACCATTTACAGTAGATCATGTCGGAAGTTTCTTACGCCCGCAATCGATCAAAGAAGCAAGAAAAAAAGTTCAAGAAGGCTTACTTTCAAAAGAAGAACTTCGTGCAATCGAAGACCAGGAAATAAAAAAATTAGTGGAAGACCAAAAAGCAGTCGGCATCAAAGGAATTACAGATGGTGAATTTCGGCGTGGATTTTGGCATCTTGATTTTTTAGAAGAACTAAATGGTATCGAAGGCTATGTTCCAGAAACTGGATATAATCAAACATTCCACGGAAAAGCAGCTCCAGCTTATAATATTCGGGTAGTAGATAAATTATCTTTCAATCCAAATCACCCATTTTTAAAAGATTTTGCTTTTCTGAAAGAAGTAGTGGAAACAGATGATACTTTTGTTGCAAAAGCAACGATCCCTAGTCCCACGATGATTTTACGACAAGAGATCCTATCTAATGATGGTTCTTCAAAAATCAAGGAGATTTATCCTGATCTATCTGATTTTTATGAGGACTTGTCCTCTACTTACAAAGCAGCGATTCATGCTTTTTATGAAAAAGGTTGCCGTTACCTGCAATTCGATGATACAAATTGGGCGTTTCTAGCTGATCAAACTAAAAGAGAAGCACTTCTTCAAAAAGGAATTGATCCGAAAGAAATGGCCCATATTTGTACAGAGATTATCAATAACGCACTGGAAGACAAACCAGAAGATTTGACGATCACAACACATATCTGCCGCGGGAATCACGCTTCTTCTTGGCTGTTTTCCGGTGGATATGAACCCATTGCAGAAGAGTTGTTTTCAACAAATTATGATGGTTTCTTTTTGGAATATGATTCTGACCGAGCAGGAGATTTTACTCCTTTAAGACATTGGAGTAACAAAGAAAGTAAAGTTGTTTTAGGATTAGTTACTTCTAAGTTTCCAGATTTGGAAGATACGGAGAAAATAAAAGAACGAATAAAAGAAGCACAACAATTTGTACCATTGGAAAATCTAAGTATCAGTCCTCAATGTGGGTTTGCTTCAACAGAAGAAGGAAACCATTTAACAGAAGAAGAACAATGGAAGAAAATCCAATTATTGCAGCAAGTCGCAAAAGAAGTTTGGCTATAAAAATGTGAGGCTTGGCAAAAAAAAGCGTCCCAAAAAGTCGGCTTTTCATGGAGTGGAGAAATCCACTCTTTTTTATTTACCTTTTATATTATTTATTTGTTAAATAAATAGGAACAAAAAAATTAAATTACTTAATACACACATTAGGGATCATTCATTGAAGGATTAGAAGACAACGAGGATGGCGAAAAATATGATTACAATAGAAAAGTCGTTCTAAACAAATCAGTTCCTAGTATCACACAACGCAAGCCAGTCGATTTGGTGAGATTAGAGGAGTGAAAGCAAACTTTATTATATAAGAAAAAATATTCGAAAGGGATGCTAGTTTAGGTACTAGTGCTGATGAATTAATATTATGCCTCGTAATATTAGGCGTAGTTACTCTAGAGACATCAGTATGGACTATGATTTGTCTCAGAGTCACAACATGTTTTTTTATGAAAAGAAACAGCTAAAATAATTAAATTGCGCAATGTTTAAACTTTCTTAAACTATAACCTAATAAATGTGAAGAAATAATGCACAATTTCTTCACATTTATCTTCTATTCTATATACATACCAACCAACAACCCTATATACTTTTTCATTTTTACTCCTCAAGTAAAAATAACTCCTAGACCGCGGCTACCCACCGCGGTCGTTTTTTTATTCTTCAATCAAAATCGCTTTGATACCCAAACCTGCCAAGATTCGGGCAGAAGTATAAGTATTCAATCCTCTTCTGAAAGTAATGTAAACTTTTTTATCTTTTGGGATTTCATTGATTCGATCTCGTAACTCATTCATTGGAATATTTTTTGTTGCCGAGATACTGCCAGAAGGTGCTTTATTAGGTTCACGTATATCTAAAAAGAACGCTTCTTTCAAATCGTTTTCGGGTATATCACTTGCTTTGATCGTTTCTACGATATTCGTCATTTGATTGATTGCGACATAACCAGCTATATTCAACGGGTCACGGGTAGTAGAATACGGTGGAGAGTAAGGCAACTCCAAATCAGGTAAATCAAAGACTGTCAAGTTTCCGGTGATCGCTACAGAAAGTTCTCCCATCCGTTTATCGACACCTTTTTCTCCAAATGCTTGTCCACCTAAAATACGACCGCTATCTGCATCAAAAATCAGCTTTAGATTTAATCTTGTAGCTTCTGGATAGAAATAGGCATGGTCAAAAGGAGTGATAAAAACAGTTTTATAATTTGTTATGCCTGATGCTTTTAATGCATGTTCTGTCATTCCCGCATAACTTGCTGTATGATCAAAGATTTTTGCGACACCTGCACCAATATATCCGCGATAGCGCATAGGCGTACCATTTAAAATATCTGCCAACATATGTCCTTGACGATTGGCCGCACTGGAAAGCATACTTTGGATCGGCTGACCAGTCACTACACTAGTCGTTTCGATAATATCGCCAATCGCATAGATGTCCGGCAGATTGGTTTGTAACTGGTCATCAACAATGATCTGGCCTGTATCTGATAATTGTATGCCGGTTGCTTTCACCACTTCATTATTCGGAGAAACACCAACAGCAAAGATTAGCATATCAGCAGAAAGGACGGAGCCATCTGATAATACTATTTCTCGACCTTTATCACGGATCTCAGTAACTCTTGTTTCTAAATGAACGGCTAATCCTTCTTTCAGCAATTTGTCATAAACTAAATCAGCAATTTCTGGATCATAAGGGAAAGCGACTTGTGGCAATTGATCGATTAAAGTCACGTCTAAGCCGCGATGCTTGAAATTCTCAGCTAATTCCAGACCCATAACACCTGCACCAAGAATGACGACATGTTGTGGATTTTTTTCTTCAAGGAACGATTTGATTTGATCCGCATCCGTCACACTACGGAGGACAAAGCCGTTTTCTGCTTCAAAAACTCCGGGAATATCCGGATAATCTGGTCTAGCACCAGAAGAGATGATCAACTTATCGTAATCTGTTTTTGTTTCTTCATTTGTGGATAGGTCTTTAACTGTTAATCGCTTAGTAGAAGGATCGATTGCTGTTACTTCGTGTTTAGTAAAGACATCGATGTTGTTTTTTGTTTTCAATATTTCTGGTGTACGTTCGATCAGCGAGTCACGGTCAGTGATCACACCTCCTAAATAATAAGGCAAAGCACAACTTGCATAAGAAATATTTTCTCCGCGTTCATAGATAATGATTTCGTGCGCTTCATTCAATCGACGGAAACGAGTGGCAAATGAAGGACCGCCAGCTACACCGCCAATGACAACAACTTTCATAAAAACATCTCCTTTTCTACGTTGATCGTACTATGTTATGGTAAAAAACAGCAAATAATTGTGCCGGAAAATTATTGTTTATTTTGAATAGACAGAAAATATAGAGAAATAATTTGTGGATAAAACCTAAAAATTTTTTTCTATTTTAAGGATAGATAATACTTTGAAGGGGATAACCCTGTATATTTTTTAAAAGCTGAAGAAAAATGATGGATCGAATGAAATCCTAATATATCTGCAATTTCTGTATAGGTTAATTCATTTTCTAGCACGAGACGTTTTGCTTTTTCCATTTTTAGTTCTTTAAAATAGCTAATAACACTTTTTCCAGTCACTTTTCTAAAATGTTTTTTTAAGCTGGCTGGACTGATAAAAAAAATTTGGGCTAATTGTTCAAGCGAAAAATTTTCTGAAAGATGTTCTTCTAAATATCGTATGATTGGATCAACTAATTCATCTGAATAAAGAATATGCTTTTTTTTAGGAATGACTTTCTCATTTGAAGGTATTGTCAATAAAGCAAGTTCCTGTTGATAATGCCTTGGTAAGGAAGACAATTGAATTTTTTGCAGACAATAAGTAACTAATAAGGAAAGCAAATGAATGCTCATCTGTTGGCATAGTATGAAAAAAGAATTGATTTCCTGATCATAGGAAATAGCTGGCTTACTATGTTTTAGATAATCAATTTTGAACTGTTCATTTTTCAGAAAAGTAATGATAGATGTTATTTCTTGATCTATAGAAAAAGATTGTCCCGTAATATGTGCTAATAATTGCTCATCAAAATAAAACTGGATAATGATAAAAGTTTGTGTTTCCTTTTGAGTAGAAAAGATTTGGACTTCTTGCTGTTTATCAATGAATAAAAGGGAAGGATTATCTAGTTCTATAGATTTATGTGCAAATTCAGCATATAAATTAGCGCTTTCATTTATTAGTAGTCGAAAATAGGGAGCAGCAGATAAATGAAGATGGGTATCTATGGAATAGGTTAGTGTTTTTTTGACAAGATTGGAGGATTGGTTGTTTGTTAACAAAAGAACCACTTTCCTTTCTCTTTTTATATAAAAAGCTTTCTATTTATAATTAATGACTATTATAACAAAAATGAAAAGCCAAAACGACAAGTAAAATATTTTTTTATATAAATATTTGTGTTACTAATTCCGTTAATATACATAAGTGAAAGCGTTTTATATAAGAACTTGAAAAGAAAGAAGGGATAGACATGAAAAAAAGATACAAATTGGTGATAGCTTTGCTAAACATTACCCTATTATTCAGCTTAAGTGCATGTGGAAAAACTAACGAAGAAGTAACAGCAAACATCGCAGATCCAATGATAAAAAAAGCCACTACATTAGAAGTATATGTCGCAAACGGCAAACTGACAAACTATGTTGAAAATGCTGCAAAAATCTATAACCGCAAAACTGGAGCAAATATTGACTTAAAAATTGTGAATGTAGCTTCGGGAACAGCAACAGTACAAATGATCACCCCAAAATTGGTAACACACGAAGATATGCCGGATATTATCTCCATGGCAGACACTTCAGCAGCAGGTGTGCTGGAAAAATTTCAAGATGCTTTTTATAGTGCTGATGAATATGGATTTTATGACAAATATGGCGATCAGTTTTATGATCAAAAATTGAATATTTTGCGTCAACAAACGAGTAATGAAACGATCATTCCTTGGGCTAGTGATTTTACTCCAGCACTTTGTTATTATCAACCAAAAAAATTTGCTGAAATAGGTGTAGATTTTGAAGAAATCAGTTCTTGGGAAGAATATATCCAGGTGGCAAAAGCATTAAAAGAAAAAACTGGTAGTTTTGGAATTGCCTTGCCAGAATCTGGGGACCAAGAATTGTTTATCAACATGTTAGCCCAGCAGAATCAATCTTTGCTTGATGAAGAAGGAAATATCCGTCTGAATACTAAAGAAGCGAAACATGCTGCAAAGTTAATCAAAGAAATGATCGACTCAGGTATTGTACATTTCTACGGTGCACAAGATGCTGAGAAAGCATTTCAAGAATCTGCAATGTTTGTTGCTGGCGGCTGGTATGCTACGAATATGTCTTTGAATTTTCCTGATGCATCTGACAAATGGCGCATGGCTCCACTGATTCCTTTTTCAAAAGAAAATCCAGGAAAAGGTGCAGTATCAGGAGGATCAAGTTTTTATGTCCCTAAAGATGCCAAAAATCCACAAGTGGCACAACAATTTCTTACATTTATGCTGACAGATGAAGAATGCTTAGCCAACGCACTGGAGCTGGGCGTGGCTACATCTAACTCATTGGCCTATCAAACAGAAGCAGCTGAGAAAAAGTTTGACTACTACGGAGGACAAAAATACTATGAACTATTGAATAAAATCAATGAAAATACATCAAATACTGTTTTACCAGCCACTTATTCAGATGCTACGTCTTATTTGACTACCGCTGCATATAACTATTGGCAAACAGGTGATTTTGAAAATTCATATCTAAAAGAAGCAGAAAATTTTGCTCATAAGTACGGCGTAAAATTAACTGGTGATTAAAAAATATTAGGAGGACTTAACGATGATGCAATCTTCGTTACCAAGCAAGACAATAAAGAACAGCAAGAAAAAAGCAACAGATACGTCTCATAAAAAAAGTGCTTATGGATTGGTCACACCTTTTGTTATTTTCTTTATTGTGACGATTTTGATTCCCATCATTATCTCGTTTGCTTTTAGTTTTATGAAAATTGGCTACTCATTTGAATTTGTTGGATTTGACAATTATCTAGCTATCTTCCGAGATCCATTGTTTATTAAATCTTACACGAATGTTTTGATTATCATGGCAGGATCAATTCCAATAACGATGCTATTAGCTATTTACTTTGCTGTTTTATTGAATTCAGCACAGTTAAAAGGAAAAGGATTTTTTAGAACTGTCTATTATATTCCAACCATTACATCAACGGTGGCTGTAGCTTCCGTATTCATGACTTTTTTCAATCCGACTGGGTTATTCAATGGATTTTTGAATGCGCTAGGAATTAACGGTATACAGTGGTTAACAAATCCTTTTTGGATACGAATATCAATGATCATCACGATGATTTGGCTTAGTGTAGGATATAACACTATTTTATTTTTAGCTGGTCTTCAAGGGATTTCTAAAGAGATATACGAAAGTGCTGAAATAGATGGAGCATCGAAATTTCGGCAATTCTTTTTATTAACGATCCCCATGCTAAAGCCAATCATTTTAATGGCCACAGTTTTAGCCACTATCAATGGCTTGGGTAATTTCAATATCCCAAATATATTCTTTGGGACTTCCAATGGACCAGAAAATTCAGCTTTGGTCGTAGGAGTCAATTTATATAAAACAAGTTTTGAAATGGTTGATTTTGGAAAAGCCTCTGCTATTGCCTGGACGATGGTGTTTGTATCTGTTATATTATCGGCTATTCAATTTAAATTCGGAGGTGATAAAAATGACTAAACAAAAGATACAAAACAGAATTTTTACGTACGTCATTATTGTGTTTGGTGCCTTAATATTTTTGATGCCATATTTATATATGATTGTAGCTTCAACGCAAAGTAATCAAGAAATTTTAAGTGGCGGAATCAATTTCAAGTTTGGGGATATGCTATTAAAAAACTGGCAAGCCATCATGGCGAGATATAATTATCCCTTGATTATTTGGAATTCGATTGTTATTGCTGTAATCAGTACAGTTTTAGCTACAGCCAGTTCTACAATGGCGGGTTATGCATTAGCAAAGTATCGTTTTAAGGGGAATAAACTGTTGTTCAATACAGTTATGCTATCTAGGATGGTGCCATTTTTTACCACATTGATTCCTTTATTTTACATTATGAGTCGTTTAGGATTATCGAATACTTATGCAGGTGTGATCATCCCTTCGATTGCCAGTACAACTTCAGTGTTTATGATGCGACAATATAGCAGTCAATTTCCTACAGCACTGATGGAGGCTGCCAGAATCGATGGTGCCAATGAGTGGGTGATTTTTACGAAAATCGCTGTACCGATTTTATCACCTACGATTATTACTAGTGGTTTACTTATCTTTATGGGAAGTTGGAATCAATATCTATTTCCATTAGTCATGCTTTCAGATAAAGATAAATATACGGTTCCCTTAATTATCAAAAATATGACGGTTTCTAGTACAGGTGAGCCAATTAATTATGGCGCAATTATGCTAATTTTAGCAACTTCAGTGATCCCAATGGTCTTGATTTATGTGTGGGCGCAGTCTAAATTTAAGGAGAATGACATTGGAGCTGCAAATAAGTAAAAAAAATAACGAATGTTAACCATCTAGTTCGTTCTAGGAGCAACTCCACATTCATAAAAATTAAAAGAATGGCGGGATATCCATGAATGAACAGACGAAGGAATGGTCAAGAAAAATTTTGAATGTAGCTTCTGAAAAGATAGATGCGGAATTAGACAGAATGGGGAATAAAATTCCATATATTTCTTACAACGGAAAATATACAGACGTAATAAAGGACAGAGGAATCGACTGGTGGACCAATGGTTTTTGGAGTGGTATTTTATGGCAGCTCTTTCACAAGACAAAACGAGAAAAGTTCAAAGAGGCAGCAATACAGCAAGAACAATTATTAGAATCTGCCCTGTACCATTTTTCAGACGTTCATCATGATGTAGGTTTTTTATTCTTACCATCGGCTATTGCACATTATCAACAGTCTCAAAACAAACATAGTCGACGACTAGGGTTACATGCAGCTACGGTACTTGCTGGACGCTATAATATTTCAGGGAACTATTTAGTAGCATGGAATGACCATAAACCTGGTTGGATGATTATTGATAGTATGATGAATTTACCATTACTGTATTGGGCTTCGAGGGAAACTGGTGATCCGAGGTTCTCTAAAATTGCTCGGCAGCATGCAGATACAACAGCTAAGTATCTAGTGAGGAAAGATGGGTCAACCGGGCATATCGCAGAGTTTGATGCAGAATCAGGGAAATATATTCGGTTACTTGGCGGGCAAGGATACAATGAGAATTCTTGTTGGAGCAGAGGAAATGCATGGGCTTTATATGGATTCGCGTTAAGTTATCGTTACACAAAAGATCCGTACTATCTAGCTATAGCAGAAAAGATAGCAGTAAATTTTATTCAGAAAATCGAAAAAACTGGTTATATTCCTCTTATTGATTTTGCTGTAAAAGATTCGAATATTGATACCAGTGCTGGAGTATGCGCTGCATGCGGTCTTCTGGAATTAGCAGGATATGTTTCCTCTGTACGATCAAAAATGTATCATGAAGCTGCTATCAATATACTCCAAAAGACAGAAAAGCACTATGCAAATTGGAATATGGATGAAGATGGGATCATTGGAGGCGGAGCAGAAGCATACCATAGAGAACTGACTTATAATGTGCCACTGATCTATTCTGATTATTTTTTTATTGAAGGCTTACTTCGATTAGAACAGTCGGAATTAGCTATTTGGTAGTAAAAAGAGGAGAAAATACAATGAAATATCCAGTACCACTATTAAGGACCAGACAGAATTACTTTGACTTATTTAAAAAGATAAATCAACCACTCCAGCCGTTTTATCGAGCAAGTGGCGCACAAATTGATTATATACATCAAGGGGTAGGATATGGAAATAAAATTGCAGGAATGGAAGGATTCTCTCGGGTTTTATGGGGAGCGGGGCCCGCAATTGACCAATTAGATGAACGATGGTTGAAATTAATTCTATCAGGAATAAAAGCTGGAACAGATCCTTCCCATCCCGATTATTGGGGAGAAATACATGAAAGAGACCAGCGTATGGTAGAAATGCCCGCAATGTTATTAGCGTTATATCATCATGAACAATTATTATGGAAAAAATTAGATACAGGAGAAAAAAGCCAGATTATTCATTGGTTCTCGCAAATTTTTGAATATGAATGTGCAGATGGTAATTGGCAATTTTTTAAGATAATTGTCGGAACAATTATCCAAAAATTTGGTTATCCAGTTAAAGAATCAGCACTGAAAGAAGCATTTGATAATATAGAAAATTGTTATCTTCAAAATGGCTGGTATCGAGACAGTTCAAGAGGTCGCCAAGATTATTATAATCCTTTTGCATTTCATTATTATGGTTTGATTTATAGCGTACTAGAACCAGAAAAGCCCATTAGCCAGATATATAAGAACCGAGCTATTGATTTTTCTAGAGACTATATTCATTTTTTTGCGGAAGATGGTGCAAATGTGCCTTTTGGTCGAAGCATGATTTATCGTTTTGCAGTTTCAAGCTTTTGGTCAGCTATGTTGTGGGCCGATCTTTTGCCTTTTAAATTAGGTGAAATCAAGGGGTTAGTCAATCGGAATATAAGATGGTGGATGCAAAAAGAAATATTTGATGAAAAAGGTATCCTGAATATTGGTTATACCTACCCTCAATTGACATTGACTGAACCCTATAATAGTACGTTATCTCCATTATGGCTGAATAAGATTTTTTTATTGTTGGCGCTACCTGAAGACCATGAGTATTGGACGGCTAAAGAAATGCCTATGCCTATTCGTGAAGGAACTAAACTTCTTTCAGAAGCCAATTTGCTCATACAACATGATAATGGACATACATTTTTTTTGAATGCGGGACAATTAGGGCCAAATTTCCATACATTGACCAATGAAAAATATTTAAAATTTGCTTATTCTAGTCAATTTGGTTTTTCGATACCGCGAGCGAATCAATTGAAAGCAGAAATGGCAATGGATTCAATGCTAGGGATTCAGCGAGTGGACACATATATCACGACCAGTTTTAAGAATGAGAGCATCAAAACCTATGGACAGTTCATCGTTCGAAATAATGTACGAGACATTGTATGTAAGAAAGAGGTACTTGCCTCTACATGGGAACCTACTTTACAGGCAAAAATCAGAACTTGGCTTATTCCTTTTGAAGGCTGGCAGATTCGCGTACACAAAGTAGAATTAGATACAGAATATGTTCTATATGAGACAGGGTTTGCTATTGAATGTTCTCCTGAGAAAGAAGGAATAATCATAGAAGAAGACAAGGAAAACTATAGGGTGAGTGAAGCTGGCTTTTCAGGTATTATCTGTTTAAGTGACGATACTATTAAACGAAAATCCACAGCTATTATGGGTTTGCCCAATACAAACTTGATGACATGGGAAAACACTTTTATTCCTGGATTAGAGGGTACATTTGGAAAAGGAACCCATTGGCTCGGAACAGGAGTGGTTGCTCATCAAGATCGGGATTATAGTTTAGAAGTATGGAACAATCGTCCCAAAATTGATTTTGATGGGACAACCGGGCTAACTATCCAAAATAAAAACAATAAAAAAAGACTAAAATTATGCTAAAGGCTGGTGGGGAAATGCTTGATAAAGTGATGTTTGAAGAGATAATACATCCAGAAAAATGGATAAATGAATGTTATAAAGAATCAATGGAAAAAGAATGGAATAATGAGATCGAGCGTTGTCGCAGACACACGGAGAGGTTAATCAAACGTATCAGTAACAGTCAGTATCAATTCCCAAGCGAGTGTCCTATAAAAGGACGTTATCCATTAAGAGACAATATTGGTTGGACAGAAGGATTTTGGACAGGAATTAATTGGTTGTTATTTGAGAAGACGGGTGATCCTTTATTTCAACAAACAGCTGAAAAAGCAGATATAGATTTTATCCACAGGATTGACTGTCAAATTATCACTAATCATCACGATCTTGGTTTTTTGTATTCTTTATCAACCGTAGCAGATTATAAAATAACGGGAAATCGAAAAATGAAGGAAGCTTCAATTGATGCGGCAGAAACATTACTTCAGCGTTTTTGGGAGAAGGCAGGAGTTATACAAGCTTGGGGAGATCCTAGTGATCCTTCACAACAAGGTAGAATGATCATGGATTGTTGCATGAATCTTCCATTATTGTATTGGGCGAGTGAAGAAACTGGAAATCAAAAATATAAAAAAGCTGCTCAGGCTCATATTCAAAATGCAGCAGATTATTTAGTAAGAGAAGATGGTTCAACTTATCATACATTTTATATGGATGTCAAAGATGGAAAACCAAGATATGGAAGTACGCATCAAGGTTATAGTGATAATTCCTGTTGGGCTAGAGGCCAAGCATGGGGGATTTACGGTTTTGCATTAAGTTATCGTTATTTGAAAGAACAAAAATATTTTGATTTAAGCAAAATATTAGCCAATTATTTTATGAATCGGTTGCCAGAAGATACCATTTGTTATTGGGATTTGATCTTTGATGATTCTAGCAGAGAAGAAAAAGATACATCTAGTATGGTGATCATGGTTTGTGGATTATTAGAATTAATAGAATCAGGTCTATTAGACAAAACAGAAAAGAACTTATACCAGTCTGCTGTTTGGAAAATTATGCGACAATTGAAAGAAAGATATGCTACAACGGAAGAAGAAGATGGCTTTTTAACACAGTCTGTTTATAATAAGCCCAAAAATAATGGGGTAAATACACCTTGTATTTGGGGTGATTACTATTATTTAGAAGCTTTAGTGAGAATGACTAGTAATTGGTCTTCTTATTGGTGAAAAAGGTAAATATGGAATTTTTGTTTGATAAAATAAAAAAAGAAAAACCAAAACAGCATGAATGGTTTCTGTTTTGGTTTTTTCGTTAATTTTCATATTCTTCTAATTCCAAGCTTAGTTCTTCCCATTCCGTCAATTTTGTTTCTTGATCTTGTCTAGCAGCTTCTAAATCTTGGTTCAGCTCATTGAGTTTTACGTGATCTTCCAGGTTTTCTGGCGCGACCATTTCTTGTTCCAACTGATCGATCCATTCATCGATCCGCGCCATTTCTTCTTCAACCTGAGTAATTTTTCGTTGAAGGCTACGGATAAGCTTTTGCTGTTCTTTGCTTTGGTAATAATCAGATTTGTTCGTGGGAGCAGGAGCAGATTCTGGCTCATCTTGTGCCAACAATTCGGCGATTTCTTCTTCTTCCTGCTTTTTCTCTAAATAATAATCATAGTCTCCTAGATAGACTTTGCTGCCATTTTCAGAGAGTTCGACGACTTTTGTCGCGATCCGATTGATGAAATATCGGTCATGGGAAACAAAAAGCAGTGTGCCGTCATAATCGATCAATGCATTTTCTAATACTTCTTTGTTGTCAATATCTAAATGGTTTGTTGGTTCATCCAAAATCAAAAAATTTTCTTTGTTCATCGCTAACTTGGCTAAAGCAACCCGTGCTTTTTCACCGCCACTTAGCAGAGGGATTGGTTTTTCTACATCTTCGCCAGAAAATAAGAAAGCACCTAAAGCACTTCGAATCTCTTTTTCTGGAGTGGTAGGATGCTCATCCCACAATTCTGCTAGGATCGTCTTGTTTGTATGCAGATCAGCTTGACCTTGATCGTAATAGCCGATGGTGACATTTGTCCCTAGCGTTTCTTTTCCACGGATAAAAGGGATCTGGTGAATGATTGATTTCAGCAATGTCGATTTCCCGATACCATTCGGACCTACTAGAGCAATCGCTTCTTGACGACGGATATCTAGATTGATTGGTTCAGATAAGGCGACATTATCATATCCGATAGCGGCATCTTCGATTTGCAAGACTACATTTCCAGAAGGCTTTTCTATACTGAATAGAAAGTTTGCTTGTTTTTCATCCCCTTGAGGACGATCCAGCCGGTCCATTTTTTCTAATGTCTTTCTGCGGCTTTGCGCTCGTTTTGTGGTAGAGGCGCGAACAAGGTTCCGAGCAACGAAGTCTTCTAATTTATGGATTTCTGTTTGCTGCTTTTCATAAGCCTTCCATTCACTTGCTAGCTGTTCTGCTTTCAAATCTAGATATTTCGAATAGTTACCTTTGTAATGGCGCATTTTTCTTCTGCTTAATTCATAGACTTCATTGACTACTTTATCTAAAAAATAACGGTCATGGGAAACAATCAATAATGCACCAGTATAGCTTTGCAGATAATTCTCAAGCCAGGAAAGCGTCTCGATATCTAAATGGTTCGTTGGTTCATCTAGAATCAAAATGTCAGGGTGTTGCAAAAGCATGCGAGCTAAAGCTAAACGTGTGCGCTGTCCGCCTGATAAAGTATCGATTTTCTGATCATAAAATGAAGAATCGAATTTAAACCCATGCAATACGGAACGAATTTCATTTTCATAACCATAGCCGTTTCGATCTGAAAAATCGTGTTGCAGCCGGTCGTATTCTTTTAAATAAGAAGTATATGCAGGTGTGTCTGGCGTACCTTCGCTAATGAAAATCTCTAGCTCGCGCATCCGCTCTTCCATTTGTCTAACTTGTTCAAAAGCTTTCAGCATCTCGTTCCAAACTGTTTCATTGGAATCAAGTCCTGTGTCCTGAGCGAGGTATCCGAGAGTCGCTGTTTTATTTTTAGCGATCTTTCCTTCATCAGGTGCTTCAATTCCAGCAATGATCTTTAATAAAGTCGATTTTCCAGCGCCATTTCTGCCAACTAAAGCGACACGAGCGCCTGTACTGATTTCTAAATGTATGTTTTCAAATAAGACTTCTGCACCAAAATGGCGAGCAATCTGATTGGCTTGTAATAATATCATGGAATCCTCTTTTCTACTTTGTGAATTCTCCTCAAATAAAAAACTATTTTTCAATTAGTAGTCTACCATAAATTCCATTATACTGCGAGATTTGCAGAAATGATAAATAAATGAATAAAGAATAAAATTTCACAATATCTGAGCAATGGAATTGATTTTTTCCTATAAATACTGCTATGATGGAGAAATCAAAGATGTAATTAGACAATACGTGGAGGTCATTTCGTGAAAGATCATATTATTCCAAAGGCGACAGCTAAAAGACTGCCTTTGTATTATCGCTATTTAAGGATTTTAAATAATGCTGGAAAGAAAAAAGTGTCTTCAACTGAATTAAGTGAAGCCGTTCAAGTAGATAGTGCAACGATCCGTCGAGATTTTTCTTATTTTGGCGAATTAGGAAAACGTGGGTATGGTTATGATGTAGAAGATCTTATGCACTTTTTTGCAAAGACATTAAACGACGATCAATTGACAAATGTTGCGCTGATCGGTGTAGGGAACTTGGGAAGTGCTTTACTAAAATACAAATTCCATCAAAGTAATAGCATACGTATCAGTTGTGCTTTTGATGTGAATGAGGAAATCGTTGGGCGCATCGTAGACGGTATCCCCGTTTATCCAATGGAAGATATGTCAGAACAAATCAAGATCCAACAAATCGAAGTAGCAATTTTAACGATACCCGCTGAAAGAGCACAAGAAGTAGTCAATCAGTTAACGGAAGCAGGAATCAAAGGAATCTTGAACTTTACCGCTGCTCGATTGAATGCTCCGTCAGATGTATTGATCCAAAATGTTGATTTGACAAATGAATTGCAAACCTTGATCTATTTCTTGCATTCTGACGCAAATGCGCATTCCGAAAATACAGCAGAATAAAAATAAAAAGCGATTGAACAAATGAAGGCAAAACTTTCACTTGTTCAATTGCTTTTTTCTGTTTGGACAACGATTATTTTGTTCGGAAGATTTCTTCATAAGAAAGGGAATCATCTTCTGCTGTCAGTTCATCTAGTAGATAACGGATTTTTTTAAAGTCGATGAACCGTGCTTGCCGAAAGACTTCTTTTCCTTGATGAAAAATCAGGACAACTGGCGCAGTCAGCACTTCAAATTTACTAGCTACTTCTGGTGTTTCAAATGCATCCAAATGAAGTGCCGGAATATCATAATGTGTGAGAAGTTCCTCTAGTCGTGGACGAACAGCGTGACAAACACTGCAATTAGGCATCGAAAGATAAATGACGGCAACGGATGACTGTTGCAGTATGTCTTGAACTTCAGTCAAGTTAGTGGTTTGTTTCATTTTTATTCTCCCTTTTATGATAGAAGTGATATGTATGAGACCTTAATTTAATGGGAATAACAGAAAAAGTCAATTGAAGTGCTTTGGTAAAAAATAAGAGTTGTGTAAAAATTTACAGAGCAACTTGTTTTTTTTTGAATAAAAGCGTATATTTGCAAAGCGAATGAACTAGAAATAAAAAGGAGGAAACTCATGTTTTCTTTTATTCCAAATTCGGTTTTGCAGATGAGTACGATTTTCTTATCGATCGTTATTGAAGCATTACCTTTCGTATTATTAGGCTGTCTTATCTCAGGCGCCTTACAAGTATTTTTGACCCCAGAACGTGTGAAGAGATGGCTTCCTGAAAATCGTATCTTCTCTATTTTTACTGGTTCGATCTTAGGATTTTTCTTTCCTTCATGCGAATGCGGCATCGTACCGATTGTTCATCAATTTGTTAAAAAAGGCGTACCAGTTCACACAGCGTTTGCTTTTATGCTGACTGCTCCGATCATCAATCCAATCGTGATTTTTTCCACTTTTATCGCATTTGGCAATTCTTGGCAGATGGCAAGCTGGCGGGTGATAGGCAGCTTTTTTGTTGCCCTTGTGATTGGTGTCTGGCTTGCCTATTTTCAAAAAGACGCTGTATTGAAAGAAAAAATCACGTCTAAAGTAGCAGAAAATCACCATCATCATGTCCATGAAGAAGAACAAAGTGAGAAGAATGAACCAAAAAATCAGCTGATCCATCAAACTGGGCATGTGTTGACACATTCAATCGACGAATTTTTTGATACAGGTCGTTATTTGATCATTGGCGGATTAATCGCAGCTGCGATGCAGACTTATTTACCAACTAGAATTATGCTAACGCTCGGCTCAACAAAGATTTTAGCCATTATCATCATGCTGTTATTGGCCTTTACGATGTCTCTTTGCTCAGAAGCAGATGCGTTTATAGGATCTTCTTTGTTAAGTCTGTTCGGCACAGCACCTGTAGCTGCCTTTTTGGTCTTTGGCCCAATGGTCGATATCAAAAATCTACTGATGATGAAACGATATTTTACAGGACGCTTTATTTTATCGCTGATCGGACTGATTGCCCTTAGCGTTATTGGATTCACATTATTTATTTAGGAGGGAAAATATGCTGCGGTTTTTGATTTTATCTGGGTATTTCGAATTGATGATGTACTTGCAAGTTTCTGGCAAACTCGATCAATATATCAATGTCCATTATCGCTACTTAGCTATTCTTTCAATGATTTTATCTGCTCTTTTGGCTTTAGTTCAGCTGTATTTGTGGGTCAAAAACGGAAAAGCAGAGGAAAAGGCACACGAGCACGATCATGACCATGGGTTGTCAAAACCTTATCAACGTGGAATCGCTTATGTACTGCTAGCTTTGCCAGTAATCGTGGGGGCGTTGTTTCCAACAGTTAGTCTCGACACTACGATCGTAGAAGCCAAAGGATTTAATTTCCCAGTAAGTAAAGAATCAGTAGGGGATCCGGAGATGCAGACACAATACTTAAAGCCGGATACCAGTATTTATTTCAACAAATCAGACTACTTAGACCAAATGAATGAGTTGAAAGAAAAGTATGGGGATAAGCAAACTATCAAGATCACAGATGAAAACTATTTAGAAGTTATGGAGCTAATTTATAATTACCCTAGCGAATTCATTGGCAAAAAAATCAGCTATGAAGGATTTGTTTACCACACACCGAACGATAGCAATACAGATATTTTCTTGTTCCGATTCGGCATTATCCATTGTGTGGCAGATTCAGGAGTCTTTGGTTTGTTGACGCATATGCCGGAAGGAGTAACGGTTAAAAATGATGAATGGTATAAAATAGAAGGAACCATCCAATCAGACTATTATCAACCATTCAAGCGTGAAATCCCATCTGTAGTTGTTACAAACGCTGAGAAAGTCTCTGCTCCGAAAAATCAGTATGTGTATCGTTCTTTTTAAAAGAACAAAATAAATAAACGTAGCTCAGACAGCTGACACGCAAGGACGTCGGTTGTCTGGCTTTTTTTGCATGATGTATTCATTTGTTTGATATTTATTTTAGAAGCAGCATCCTGAAAGTATTTGATATCGGTTTCAAAGGTGTTGGAAAAGATTGTGAAGAGAATTACAATTTATTCCTAACATGTATGTTGAAAAGTTGTATGAAATGATTTTGATAGTAAAATATCGAGTGGAGGTACTTTTTATGGTAACGCGTATATTTATTTTGGATGATAGTTTGGTTTTTGAAAAAATGCTAATAGAAATTTTGGAAGAATCCAGAATTTTATTAAGTCCTTGGAAATTTGAGATCGTTCAGGGATTGAACGTTATACAATTTGTTGAATTCATTAAAAATAATGAAATCTATTCCTCAGATATTTTTTTCCTAGACATCGATTTGAACGCCTATTATAGCGGTATCGAACTAGGCGAAATGCTTAGAGAAAAGAATGAAAAGTGTAAAATTGTTTATCTAACGTCTCATCCGAATAAAGCAATAACTGTTATTAATCGAAAGATTACGCCTAGTGGTTATTTGATAAAAGAATTCACTTATGAAAAAAATAAAAAAAGCATCCAAAGTTACTTATTGAAAGAAAAAGAAAACTATCCTGTTCAATATGCTACGAAAAAAAGGTGGACAACTGTCCGTTATGGTAATAGCGATCACTATATCCATTACGATGAAATCCTTTATCTAATGAGCATGCCAGGTTATAAAAATAAAATAGGCCTAGTATTGAAAGATGAAGAGATTCTCGTAAACGGCACAATTAAAAAATATAAAAAATCACTCGAATATGAGTATTTATGTAAAGATTTAAAAGCTTATATCATTAATACTGAAAACATTACATCTATTAGCAGAGTAAACGAAATAGTAACATTTGCAAATGGAGAACAACTAGAGATGGGAAAGAGAAGTATTGATAAACTAAAGAATTTTATGCAAGAAAAGATAGAAAATGAATCATTTTAAAGAAAACAAAGACTCATATCTTACCTGTTAGAAGAGTGTTTTCCTGTAGAAGAGAACAACCCAAGTAGCAGCCTAGTCGTTTCTATCCTTTTTTGTTATGCACTCTTTTTGACATTTACTCCACCAATAACGAAGGGTACAATAAAAAGTAATAACAAACAAAAGGAGTACAGAAATGATTGAATTCATCAATGTAAGTAAAAGTTACGGGAAAAAACAAGCATTAAAAGACTTGTCTCTCTCGATAAGACAAGGGGAAATTTTTGGATTTTTAGGACATAATGGTGCCGGAAAATCAACTACGATTAAAAGTTTAGTTAGTATTATTGAACCATCATCGGGAACGATTTTAGTAGATGGAATGAAATTGACGGAAAATCGCTTGAGTATCAAACAAAAAATCGGTTATGTGCCTGATTCCCCAGATATTTTTTTACAATTGACGGCTGGAGAATATTGGGACTTGATTTCAGCTGCCTATGAATTAGACACACAAAAAAAAGAAAAGCGTTTAGCAGAATTGACAGCGCTTTTTGATATGTATAGTCATCAAAATGAAACAATCGCAAGTTTTTCACATGGAATGCGTCAAAAAACGATTTTGATCGGCACGTTGCTGCCAGATCCAGATATTTGGGTATTGGATGAACCTTTGCAAGGACTTGATCCTCAAGCAGCATTTGATTTGAAAGAAATGATGAAGGCTCATGCCGCAAAAGGAAAAACAGTCATTTTTTCTACACATGTATTGGATACCGCACAACAGTTATGCGATAAACTGGCTATTTTGAAGAAAGGTGAATTGATTTATCAGGGGGCAGTTAGTGAATTATTGAATGGCTCACCTGATGAAACGCTAGAAAAGATTTATTTGAAAATGGCTGGAAGGCAAGCGACAGGAGATGGACCGTATGTATAAGCGACAATTATTAGAATTAATTCGAGTTAATCTTTTATATGTTAATCCACAGCTCACGAATAAAGCAAGAGAGAAAGGAAAAAAGGGAAAGCGATTAACTATCTATCTTTTGTCTCAAAATCTTTTTTCAGGGCTGATTTTTTTACTGATTTACGGATTTGCTATGTTTGCTATGAACTTTGTTAAATTGCCAGGTTTCTTTACTTATTACGTGGCACTTTTTGGTATGTTAGGTTTAACTCAAAGTATATCAGTCATTTATAATATCTTTTTTGAAGGAAATGACCTGCAAGTATTTTTGCCTCTGCCTTTTGGACAAGGACAGGTTTTTTCAGCAAAGATTTTGGTAGTTGCTTTGACCATCATCCCTTTTGTTTTTCCGCTTCTAGTCATGTTTATTTTAACCGGATGGCGAGCTGATCTAGGGATTTTGCTTACTATCATTATCTCGATCCTTTTGTTTTCTCTATTTTTGATTATTCTTTTTTGTCTGGCTAGTTTGATTGTTTTTGGTTTGGCTCGAACAGCAGTGTTTAAAAAACATAGAAAAACAGTTTCTAGTATCTTGCTTGGCAGCTCGATGCTGATCGCATTTGCTGGAATCATGTGGATGAATCATCAAACGGGGACTATTGAAAATGAGTTAACAGATCGGCATCCGATTTCGATATTATTGCCATTCTATGATGCTGCCAGTCAGCCACTTTCTCAACAAGGTTTATTGGGTTGGGGAATACTAGCTATCACGGCTCTGGGATTTTTCCTTGCTGTAAAACAGCTGATAGTACCAAAGCTTACAGAGCAACTGACTGATTCAAACAGTGAGTTCAAAATAAAAAGAACCCATAAAAAGAACCAAAATGTGCATCAGCTTTTATTTAGTTACAATGCTCAATTAGTAAAAGAACCTAATTTGATTATGCAAGTTCTTTCTTCTTCCTTGTTAACTCCAATCATTTTTATTCTTGCTTTTGCCCTAGGAGGCGAAATAAAATTAACTGATTTAGATAATAAGTTAATCGGTGTTGTTTTCCTGGTAGGGATCGCATTGGCTTTCTTAACAGTTAATCAGACTTCTTTTATCAGCAATCTTATTTCTTTGGATCAAGAAAATTTTCTGTTTATCCGTTCTTTGCCAATCTCTATGAACCAATATTTAAAAGAAAAGTTCAGATTCGGATGGATATTGCAGAGTTTTTTAACTGGTGGGATCGCATTATTAAGCGGACTGTCTTTTCAGCTGCCTTTGTTTTTTATCCCTAGCTTGCTATTTGGTTCTTTATTCGGCTGCTACTTATTGTCACTACGTTATTTCGCTAGAGATTATCGGTTGCTGCTGCTGAACTGGACCAATATTAACCAATTATTTAACAGAGGTTCAGGAAGTTTGGGTTTAGTCGCAACTATGATGGGTTCATTGATCATCAGTATTATTCTTATCGTCTTATACGGAATGTTGGCTTTGTTTTATCCATTTTGGTTAGTGAATATTCCTGTGATCGGTTTAGTTCTAATACTTTCCGCTCTATGGGTCGTTTATTATCAACGAACGTTTTGGAAAAAATTTGAATAAAGAAGAGGGGCCGTGACAAAAATCATGTCGCAGCCCCTTTTTTACAGATAGAGGGTGTTCAAAAGTCAGTTTCTCAGTATTAAGTCAATTTTATGTAAAAATGTGAGAAGCTATTTTTACAAAACTTTTTTTAATACTCATAATTACTTCTTATTGCTCCTGCGGTTACTTGTCGCAATGTTTGTGAGATATTTTGTCATCGCTCAAGGCTGAACGTCTCTTTCACAACCTTTTCTTTGTTACACTTCGTTTATTTAAAAAGCCGTTTTTTTCGTTTCATCATGATTGCGTCACGCTTTACTTTGAAATTACGGATGTTATGGTTAAAGACTTCTGATAATACAAGACCTAAAGCGATTGCTCCAGCAATCATAATGGCTTGGACCGCATAATGAGCCGCTTCTCGATAGGATTCAGTAACGAGATTCCGAACCGCTTGATAAGCTAAACCACCAGGGACTAGAGGAACCATCCCGGGAATATTGAAAATCGTTACGGGCATTTTCAAACGTTTAGAGAAAAGATCGCTGATGAATGCTACTCCTAAAGAACCAAGCAATGAACCAAAAGCAGCAGATCCGCCTATTTGAACACAGATCCAGTAGATCATCCAGCCAAAAGCACCAGAAAGACCACAACAAATCAATGAACGCCTAGGTACATTTGTAATAACGGCAAATGCCGCAGTCGCTAAAAAACTAAAAGAAAACTGAATAAATATCGTCCCCATACTTGTGTTCCTTTCCTAATAAAAAAGCTGGAAAATAAAAGCAATCGCAAAACCGATCATCGTAGCAGTCATCATCGCTTCTGTTCCGCGAGAAACTCCTGAGACATAATGGCCAGCTAGCAAATCACGGATAGCGTTCGTAATTTGAACTCCAGGAACTAAAGGCATCACACATCCGATAATGATTAGATCCTGATTGCTTCCTAAGCCAAAACGTACGCTGTAGATAGCGGCTATGCCAATCAATAAAGAAGATAAAAATTCCGATAAAAATTTGATTCTAAAAAATTTCAAACTATATAGATAAGCTGCGTATCCCAATCCTCCAATGACTAAAGTCACAGGTAAATCGGTCATCTTTCCGCCAAATAACACCATAATTGTTCCACTGATCACTGCCGCGCTAACGATTTGCAACCAGACAGGAAAGAAAGAACGGTCTCGGTCGATTGCTTGCAGTTCGCAGTAAAGTTCTTCTAATGTTAGCTCTGAAGCAACATATTTACGTGAAAGATCATTTACTTTTACTACTTTTTCTAAATTAATCGAACGGTTGGTAATTTGTTCCATTCGGATGGTCGAGGTACGATCAAGACCAATAAAGAGACCGGTTTGAGTGACATAGCTGACCAAACGGAAATTTCCAGAAGCTAAAGCAATTCGACTCATCGTATCTTCTACCCGATACATCTCCGCATTGCTTTCCATCATGATTTTCCCAGCGAGTAAACAAGTGTCCAGCAACAGATCTAATTCTTTTCCCGTCATAGTATCTTCTCCAATAATTGATTGATTAGTTTTATTTTACTACAAAACATACCAGAAGCGTAAAGAATAAAAAAACTTGAGGAAGGAATAAAAGAGGCGTATACTGTTTTTGTATTGCGGGTGTAGTTTAGTGGTAAAATCCCAGCTTCCCAAGCTGATGTCGCGGGTTCGATTCCCGTCACCCGCTTAAAATAGGTTGTGAAAAAGCTGCTCTGCAACAAGTAATAAGAACAGCCAAGCAAAAACAACTTCTTATGTTTTTAACTTGGATGGACTTATTACCGCAGATGCAAGCTTTTGCGCACCGTTTACCAAGCGGTTGTGAAATCAGTGTATTGTCTTGAGTATGAAGAAAATTTTTGAATAATAATAAATACCTTACAGATAGAGTGGTGACTGATTAGAGACGAGGAATCCGTCTCTTTTTTGTATTTTTAAGCCATCTTAAAACAGGTTTTATTTTTTGCTGTTTCTATTTCTTTCTAGTATTTATTTATAGGGGAACATATGTTAAGATTTAGGGAGCTGTTAGTAAAGGAGTAAAGAAATGAGCAAAAAAACAACCAAGGCGATCGTGGGGATCGTCGCTGCTGTGATTGCAGGGGCATTCGGTGTTTCCACCACACAAAAAGATTCAGATATCTTTCAGCAGATTACAACTATTTTTGTTTCCACACCACAAGCTTCTCAAGTAGCGGATGTGCCAGAATATGATGGAAAACATCAAGAAATAGAAATCAATGGGAATCAGCCGGAATTTACAAAAGAGGATCTTAGCCTTTCCAAAGGGACATGGGAAAGCTATTCAAATATTGATAAATTGAACAGAGTAGGACAAGCCAATGCTATGCTTGGAAAAGATTTGTTCCCTACTGAAAAGAGAGAGCCTTTGTATATTGACCCGACAGGTTGGAAACAAAAGAAATTAAGTGACGGGCAATGGTTATATAATCGCAGCCATTTAATTGGTTTCCAGCTGACTGGTCAAAATAACAACATTAAAAACTTGATGACAGGGACACGTTCGTTGAATGCTCCATACATGCTTGCTCACGAAAATGATATTGCGGCATATATCAAAGAAACAAATCATCATGTACGCTACCGTGTCACTCCTCATTTTGAGGGGGATGAACTGGTAGCCAGGGGAGTGCAATTGGAAGCAGAAAGCATTGAAGACAAAAAAATTGAATTCAATGTCTTTATCTACAATGTTCAAGATGGCTACACGATCAATTATGAGACAGGACAAGCAACAAAAACAAAAAATTAGTAGCAGCTATTCGAATTTTTTATGAATATTATGAAAAAATTGTGTAAAAACATACATTCAAAGAAATATAGCGTATACTTTATGAAAAGAGTACTTTTGATAAAGCTACAGAAAAAAGGAAAAAAACATACAAATAGTGTTTCTTAATTTATTCGGAAGTTTGGAATATTTGTTTGTAGTTTTCCCTTTCTTCGAGTAAAATAAGGTTGTAGAAGGTAAGCTGGAATTACCTTGCGGGAAAGAGGTGTAGAATCATGGGTTTTACAGATGAAACCGTACGTTTTGGTTTTGACGATAGTCGCAAAAAAGAAGTAAGCGAAACATTAGCGATTGTTTATCGGGCTTTGGAAGAAAAAGGCTACAATCCAATCAATCAGATTGTCGGCTACTTGCTTTCTGGAGACCCGGCCTACATTCCTCGTTATCGTGATGCTCGAAATTTGATTCGCCGTCACGAACGCGATGAGATCATGGAAGTAATTGTCAAGGACTACCTCTCAAATCATGGAGTGAATTTATGAGAGTAATGGGCTTGGATGTCGGTTCTAAGACAGTAGGTGTTGCTATCAGTGACCCCTTTGGCTGGACAGCTCAAGGAGTAGAGATTATTCGGATCAATGAAGCAGAAGAAGAGTTTGGCTTTGATCGGTTGAAGGAATTAGTAGCACAATATGAAGTAGACCGGTTTGTAGTTGGATTACCTAAAAATATGAACAATTCCATCGGACCAAGGGCAGAGGCTTCCATGTCATACGGAGAAAAGATCAAAGAACTATTCTCCTTGCCAGTTGATTATCAAGATGAACGATTAACCACTGTTCAGGCAGAACGTATGCTAGTAGAGCAGGCAAATACTTCAAGAGCCAAACGAAAAAAAGTCATCGATAAATTAGCAGCTGTGATGATCTTACAAAATTATTTAGACGGCTCAGGTAAGCAATTATTTTAATAATAAAAGAAAAGAGGTAATCTTATGACAGAACATAACCATTCCCACGACCATGAAGGACACGAACACATCACATTGGTGGATGACCAAGGAAATGAAACATTATATGAAATCCTACTAACAGTTGACGGACAAGAAGAATTTGGACGTAACTATGTTCTTTTATATCCTGCTGGTGTTTCAGAAGATGAAGATGTAGAATTACAAGCTTATGCATACATCGAAAACGAAGATGGAACAGAAGGCGAGTTAGAACAAATCGAAACAGACGCAGAATGGGACATGATTGAAGAAGTATTCAATACATTCATGGCGGAAGAAGAAGAATAGAACAAAAGAATGAATTAATAAGATATAAAAAAAGGGATTGTGACAAACGTCTTGTCACAATCCCTTTTTCCAAATAAACGATGTTCAATCAGCTGCCCCTCGGCATTCGCTCGAAAAACGGCGAAATATGAAGAACTATTTTGCCATTTGTTTCTCTAATAATCAGGTCAAAACGTTGACTTCACAGTCTCTTCCTTAAACGGTGTTCTCCTGCCAACTCCTCGGTCACAAGTCACAATATTCAACAAACATGAGAAGCTGTTTTTTGAAATTGTTCCTTGTGACTCAAAGCTGAACGGCAGGCTCACGACCTCTTTCTTAAACGGTGTTCAAAAGCTTGCATCTGCGGTAATAAGTTCAACCAAACGAAAAATATGAGGAGCTATTTTTGTTTGGCTGTTCTTATTACTTGATGCAGGACAGCTTTTTCACAACCTCTTTTCGTTTAGTACTACATTTCCTTAAAAAGTAGAAAAGCTTTCGAAGCCTCGTTCGTTTCTTTTACTGTATAATATAAGCAAAGAGTAAAAATCGCTAAAAGATATAAATAAGAGAAAGGATATACAAGATGATATGATTGGTCTGATTTATTTTGTGGTGATCGTTCTGGCAAATACAGTTGGCGCTATTTCCGGCATGGGCGGAGGCGTGTTGATCAAACCGATTCTTGATCTTATCGGTGCCCATTCTATTGCAGGTATTTCTTTTTACTCAACGGTTGCGGTATTCACGATGTCTATTGTTTCGACAGTGCGACAAGTATCAAGTGGGAAATCGCTGAATTGGCAGATTGTCGGTTGGGTATCTGGTGGAGCTGTAGTTGGAGGAATAGCCGGTAACATTGTATTCGAAGTTTTTTTACGGTTGTTTGAAAATGAAAAGCATGTGCAGCTGATCCAAATTTTCTTGACGGTATTGACCTTGGTTTTTGCGTTCTTCTACACCAAGCATCATCAGCCAAAATTTCATCTAACGTCATGGATTTGGTATCTTATATGTGGGGGGATCTTGGGCTTTTTAGCTAGCTTTTTAGGTATCGGTGGTGGACCCATCAATGTTTCATTACTGATGCTGATGTTTGCTTTGCCAATAAAAGAAGCAACGCTGTATTCTCTATCTACGATTTTCTTTTCTCAACTGGCTAAATTGGTAACGATTGCTTTAACAAGTGGCTTTATGCGCTTTGATTTATCTATGTTGTTTTATATTATCCCCGCTGCTGTTATTGGAGGTTTGTGGGGAGCAAAATTTAGCAGGATTTTGTCTCCAAAAAAAGTGACCTTTATTTTTCAAGTAATTGTCCTCGTGGTTCTTTTGGTCAATTGTTACAATGCCTTTGTCATCTTACAAACATTAGGAGAATCTAGACTAACGCAAGTCAAAATCACTGAAACATATTGTTCTAAATGAAAAAAAGAGTATACTATGATAAAAAAATTCATTTTAAAAAATCAGAAATTGGCTGGTGATTTGGATGTTGCGGGAAATGCGTTTAGAAGATGCAGAAGCACTACGTGAAATCAATGCGGATCAATTAGGGTATGATATACCATTAACCGTTACGGTGAGACAAATGAAGAAACTGCTTAAGGAGCCAGAGAAAAATTTTTTCTTGGTTTATGAAGATCCTACTTCTAAAAAAGCAGCTGGCTATGTACAAGCGGAGTCCTATGAATCGATTTTTAGCGATCCAATGTTCAATATTATGGCACTTGCTGTGTCTAAATATGCTGAAAAAAGAGGCATCGGAAAGGCTTTGATGACTGGCGTAGAAGAAGCGAAAAAACGAGGAATAACGGCAATAAGGCTTAATTCTGCAGAATACAGAGTAGAAGCACACCAATTTTATGAACACATCGGTTATCATTCCGATAAAATGCAAAAAAGATTTTTGAAAATCCTGTAAATCTTTATCACAAAAATACCCGATCATCAAGCCGATACTTGATGATCAGGTATTTTTGTTTTTTTGACTAAGAAAGTAATTGCATCAAGAAACCAGAGATGATCAAAACGATGGCACCACCAAGTCGATTGCCCATTTGAGCAAAAGCAATAAGTTCCATCCGATTAGCTGCAGATAAGACGGCTACATTTCCTGTTCCGCCCATCGAGTTGTTGCATAAGCCAGCAGTAATAGTTGATTCAATTGGATATAAACCAAACAAACGACCGACAAATCCTGAAACAACTGAAATCGCGATAACACTTGTCAGACATAAGACAACAAATTGCCATGTCAAAGCAGAAGCTAATACATTCAGATTCAGCAACGCAATACCGATACCGGCAAGAACAGCTGCTGTCAAGTTTTTGACAATCAAGTTATTGAACATGATAGCTGCATCTTCATAATATTCTGGTAATAGGTTGGCGATTTTACAGATGACAACGATAATAATCATAAATGCGTATGCATGGACTTTAGGAACAAAATAGTTACCAATTTGTCCTAAGATGAAGAAAGTCAATGATACCATCAAACCAACACCTAACTGTGGAATGGAAGGTTTCACAGTTCGAGGTTTTCCATCGCCAAGATCGCCTTTTTCCATTAATTTACCATTGCCGTTGAATTTTGGCATTGATTGTCCAGCACGAGCAACTAATGCTGCACCGATGATAGCTAAGACATTTGTCATTGCTGTAGCAGGAATCAGGCGGGAAATGATAGAAGAAGCATCCGTACCTAAAACATTTGCATAAATCGTTGATAAAGGAACGGCTCCGGCTCCAACACCACCAGCCATCGCAGGTAATGAGATGTATAAAACGGAATTTGCAAAACCATTTCCGATAAGCATGCCCACGAGTCCTACGGCAAAAAAGGAGACGACCATTGAAATAAGTGCAACGGGAATAAAACGAACAGAAGCTTTCATCAATAGATTACGGTTCATACCAAGGATGCTACCAGTAATCAAGGCAGCAATATAAAAGTCCAAAAAGCCCATATTGCTGACAAAGTTTTCTGTGGATTTCACTACATATTCAGGTAAGATCCCAAATGTAGCAATCGCAGCAGAAGCGAAGATCGCAAAAACGGAACCACCACCCAAATAACTTTTGACGATAGGGATTTTTGTCCCGATAAAATGAAATAAATTACCGAAAATAACCAAAACTGCGATTGGTCCAATCATATTCGTCGGTAATTTCCCTAAAGCCATTGCAATGATCAGGACAAGGACCATGATCAAATAAAGTGGCAAACTTACGCCGGTGATTTTTGTGGACCAAAAACCTTCTTTTTTCTTTTCCTCAACTGCAGTTGCAGTTGTTGTTTTTTGTGCCATTTTTACAGATCCTTTCTTATTCTGTATCATATGAAAAAAGCCAAAGAAAAGCGGCAAAAGAGCAGGAGTTGGCTGGCCGCTGTTTTGCCGCAGTCGCTTTTTTCTTTTTAGACGTCATACAAAGTTTCTGTATGTTCTTTTACTATAACGATCTTAATCTTCTAAAGATTTATATTCAGGAACCCATTTAGCAGATTCAACTGCTTCTTTGATATCCGTGATTTCTTCACGATTCAAGTTTTGTGCGACAACTGATTTTGCGACAGTTTCAGCAATCGTCTGAGAAAATTCAGTGATTTTTGCTACTGGAGGCAAGATAGCTGCTCCTGGTTTTGTTACATCAACGATTCCGCCTAATGCTCGACTAGCTTGAGAAATGATTTCAGCATTTACTCGTGTAGCTGTTGAAGCAATCAAACCAAGTCCTAAACCTGGGTACATCAAAGCATTATTTGCTTGACCGATTTGGTAAGTTACACCGTTATATTCAACATCAGCAGCAGGGATACCTGTTCCAACTAATGCTTTTCCGTCCGTCCATTCTATTAAATCTTTTGCTTTTGCTTCTGCCAATTTTGTTGGATTAGACAAAGGCATGATGATCGGACGTGGTGTATGAGCAGCCATTTCTTTCACGATTTCTTCAGTAAATGCTCCAGGTTGGGTAGAAGTACCAATCATGATTGTCGGATGGATCGCTTTTACAACTGCTTCTAAGTTTGTCAATTCATCAGCATTAGTGAATTCTGAGCGTTTGCGAGCGAATGGGATTTGACCAGGAGTCAATCCTTCTGTATCTTCAAACAATAAACCTTGTTTATCTACTTGATAGAAATGTTGGCGTGCTTCTTCTTCAGGTACACCTTGACGGATCATCTCATCTAAAAGGATGTTTGCGATACCCACACCAGCAGTACCAGCACCAAATGTCAAAATTATTTGATCTTTCAATTGTTCACCGGATATATTCAATCCGCCTAATACACCTGCTAGGACAACAATTCCTGTACCTTGGATATCGTCGTTGAAAGTAGTGATTTGATCTTCGTATTTTTCTAAGATCGCTGCAGCATTTCCTCGTCCAAAATCTTCCCAATGCAATAACAATTCTGGGAATAATTCGGTAGCTGATTGAACGAATTGATCGATGAATTCATAGTAAGTTTCGCCTTCTACACGAGCATGACGATTGCCTAAGTATAAGGGATTATTCAATAATTCTTCATTATTAGTACCAGCGTCGATCGATACAGGCAAAACTTGTGCTGGATTAATACCAGCAGCAGCAGTATAGACCATCAATTTGCCGATAGCGATGTCAACACCGTTCACACCCCAGTCGCCCATACCTAAGATTCCTTCTGCATCAGTCACAACAATCAAACGAATGTCTCGTCCATCTGCCGCGTTCTTCAAACTTGCTTTGATGTTTTCTGGTTCGTCGATTGAAAGAAATGCAGCATCTTGCGGTTTCAAGAAAATTTCGTTGTATTGTTCGATTGAATCCGCAACGACAGGATCATAAACGACAGGCATGAATTCAACTAAATGTTCGCCCATCAATTTATAAAACAATGTCCGATTCGTATTGAATAGATTCATTAAGAAGATACGTTTTTCCAAATCTGTTTGTTTGCTTAAGTATTGACCATAAGCTTGAACAGATTGTTGTTCCAGTGTTTGGACAGTACTTGGAAGCATACCAGTGATTCCATATTTTGCCCGTTCTTCTTTTGTAAAAGCTGTTCCTTTATTTAGAAAAGGATTATTTAATAAGTTTAACCCTGTAAGCATGAATGATTCCTCCTAAGTTTTAATACAAACGAAGTATAGAAGTCAGATGATGATATAGTCAAAAAGAGCAGGTATGATAAATTTTATTTATATGTAATATAGCCAAAAGAAATCAAAATAGCAGTATTTGTTCTTTTTATATCGACAATCCTTGCTTGAATACTATGCGTATCTCTTATATGCTAGAGAAAGAAAAGTAGAAGAATAAGGGATAGATGGAATGGATAAATAGGATTTCTGAGGAAAAAAGCACATGATAGCGTTGATAGGAGTCACCTATGTCAGGTGATAAAAATACATAAGTAGAAAATTAAGAGGAGGAAGAGAAAATGAAAGAAGTTCAATTGATTAGAAAAAGCGAACTATCAGAAGGCGGTTGCAATGCATGTGGCGTAGTAGAAGCGACAAGCTATACATTAAAATTAGATTCCAATCAAGCAATAATCTCTGAACTGACAGTAGGCGGTCTTGTGGACAGTCTGGCGCTTGCTGAAGGTTTTACTGGAGAAGATATTTATGAGATGTTTTCAGAAGTCCGTCAGTTAAAAAAAGGAGAAAAATGCATAGAGGTTCATCATGAGAGCCCGAATGTGAGGTTCAAACGTGGTGATAATGAGATGATCTTCAAGAATCATGTGTCTGATCACACTGAACTATATGAAATCGTGAATCAAATACTGTCTGGGCTTTTTGAATTAGGACCTTATGAGTTCAAGGAAGAAAACGGTAATCCAAAATTAAATGAAGAATGGCAAGAAACGATTGAAACACAAAGAAACAATCCACACTTATTTCAATAGTCTTCCACAGTATTTCGTAAAAATGTTGATGAAAAAGAAACACCGTGAATCAGAGGTCGTGAAAAAGCTGCCCTGCATCAAGTAATAAGAACAGCCAAACAAAAATAGCTCCTCCTATTTTTCGTTTGGTTGGGCTTAATACCGAGAAAATGGCTTTTGAACACCGTTTATTCAAAAAAAGGGACTTTGACACGAATTTTGTCAAAGTCCCATCGGTTTTTTATCTATTTTTATTACAATCATTTCTTCCAGAGTAGTGACATCTGGAATGGCTGAAATGTAAACAGATTATTTGCCTGTATCAATGTCGAAGAGTAATATAAAAAGTGTAAACGCTATCATATTGTTCGTCATTCAATTTTTATAGAAAGAAGGCATTTAGATGGAAAAAACATATCAAGCAGGTACAAATGAAGGAATAGTAGATTTTATCAATATGGAAGATTTAGAAATCGCGGCTTCACAAGTGATTCCAGCTGGTGGTTATGGTTACATCAGCAGTGGTGCTGGCGACTTATTTACTTATCAAGAAAATGAACGGGCATTCAATCATCGTTTGATTATTCCTCATGTATTAAGAGATGTAGAATTACCCGATACAACTACACATTTTGACGAAGAAATGCTGACTGCACCAATCATCATGGCACCAGTTGCTGCTCATGGCTTAGCTCATGTGAAGGCGGAGAAAGCTTCTGCAAAAGGTGTAGCAGATTTTGGGACGATCTATACAGCAAGTTCTTATGCTTCTTGTACTTTAGAAGAGATAAGAGAAGCAGGCGGGGAGAAAGCACCGCAATGGTTTCAATTTTATATGAGCAAAGATAATGGAATCAATTTGGATATTCTTGAAGTGGCCAAACGTAATGGAGCAAAAGCAATCGTATTGACAGCGGATGCAACAGTTGGAGGAAACCGTGAAACAGACCGCAGAAATGGGTTTACCTTCCCACTGCCAATGCCAATCGTTCAGGCTTATCAATCAGGAGTAGGCCAAACGATGGATGCTGTATATAAATCTTCCAAACAAAAACTTAGTCCAAAAGATGTAGAATTTATCGCTGCTCATTCTGATTTGCCAGTCTACGTGAAAGGTGTTCAATCAGAAGAAGATGTCTATCGATCATTAGAATCTGGTGCTGGTGGAATTTGGGTATCTAACCATGGTGGCCGTCAATTAGATGGGGGGCCTGCTGCGTTTGATTCGTTGCAATATGTGGCAGAAGCAGTAGATAAACGTGTACCAATCGTGTTTGACAGCGGTGTACGACGTGGACAACATGTTTTCAAAGCAATCGCATCAGGTGCCGATCTTGTTGCTATTGGCAGACCCGTTATTTATGGATTGTCTTTAGGAGGAAGTACAGGAGTCCATCAAGTGTTTGATTTCTTTAAAACAGAATTGGAAATGGTCATGCAATTAGCTGGAACACAAACAGTAGAAGATATCAAAAAAATAAAATTGCGTGAGAATCATTTTATTTAAGAAATAAATGACAAAAAAAATAGGAGTGCGGCAGATGATGCCGTACTCCTATTTTTATAGTTCAAGGATGTCACTAATAGAATAATTTGAAACGAAAAAATAAAATTGAAATATTTTTTCATACTTAATAAAAAAGGAAGAATATTCATGTAAACGATTTTATTGTTTTTTTCTCTTTTATACAAAAAGGGTCATAATTTCAAGTAAGCGGATGAATTCATGAGGATTTTTTGCATACTGTCTCTACTATACTTAGGTCACTAAGAAAAAGGAGTGATTTATTATGAAAAAGAACATGATTGGGACATTATTACTTTCAACACTTCTTCTAGGCGGCTTGGCAACACCAGCTTTTGCTGAGGGTCAAGCGACTTCAAAAGGAGATATTACCTTTACTGAACCAACAAATACCGTTGAGCCTCTTAACCCTACTGATCCTTCAAAATCAGTAGAGCCAGCAGATCCGGAAAATCCAGCAACTGGCCAGACAGGTCCTTTAACACTGGATGTAGTTCCTGAATTGCCATTTGGTACACACGAGATTGAAAGCGGAACAAAAACGTATCAAGTAGACGCTTCAAAAAACGATACACCTTATCTCCAAGTATCAGATCGTCGAGGTGTAGGTGCAGATGGCCAAGCACAAGGGTGGAACGTGACAGTTTCGGTTTCAGATTTTGTAAACGGTTCACAAGTTTTGCAAGGCGCTGAATTAGATTTTGGAACATCCACTGTTAAAAGTACGTCAGATAACGAATCCACTGGACCAACTAGTCAAACTGTAACTGGGTTGAGTAAAGCAAGTGCAGCGACACCAATATTTACAGCAGCAAAAGATCAAGGTCTGGGAACATGGCTTTCTGTTTATGATCCAGCAAATATCACACTGAAAGTGCCGAAAGCAGTAGCTGGAACATTCACGGCTGATTTGACTTGGAACCTCGTGGCTGGCCCAGTAGCATAGAGTATGAAATAAATTCAACAAACTGCGGTGAAAATACTATAGGTGAAGGATTTTTTACCGCAGTTGTTGTTGAAAGGATGTGGTGGACAATGAATCAAAGTAAACGACTGTTTGTTTCGTTTTTTTCTATTTTAAGTCTATTTTTCATTTTTCCGTCAATCAGCCAAGCAAAGGATTCAGCAGGAGACTTTGGAATCAAACCGGTATTTCCAGAGAACCAAATAGATAAAGCAATCGGTTATTTTGATTTATTAGTGGCACCGGAACAAAATCAGACACTAGAAGTAATTATCAGCAATTCTTCAGATGAAGAACGAACATTTGAGGTCTCTGTCAATCCGGCGATAACGAGTGATGGTGGAACGATCGATTATAGTCAAAAAAACCCAACGTTAGATGAGACATTGCCGTTTGATGTCCGTGACGTTTTGCTCATTGCGAAAAAGGAAATCAATGTATCAGCACATGCAGAAACAACTGTACCTATAGAAGTGAAAATCCCAGCAAAAATCTTTAAGGGACGTGTATTAGCGGGTATTCATGTTTCACCTAAAGAAGAAGCTAAAACAGAAAATGCTACAGAAGGAGCACAAATCAAAAATCGTATTGCTTATAATCTCGCAGTCGTTTTACAAGAAAGTCAAGAGACGATAGAACCGGATCTGAAACTTTTATCAGGAGATTTGGACGAGGTCAACGCAAAGCCAACTGTTCAGCTTCGTTTCCAAAATCCTCAGCCTAGGATTATCAGCAATTTGATATTTACGAGCAAGATCTTTTATGAAAATCAGCTTTATATTGAAAATACGTCTAATGCATTTTTAGTTGCACCAAATTCGAATTTTCACTTGAATCTTGATTTAGCTGGTGATAAAGCAAAAGCCGGCGATTACCGCGCAGAAATCATAGCAAAATCAGGCGACAGTAATGAATGGCGATTTACACAAAACTTTACGATCAAAAAAGAAAAAGCACAAAAAGTAAATGAAAATTCCGTTTTTGCAGTACAAGAACAATCTTTCCCATGGCTTTATGCAGGATTGGTTGCTGCAGTTCTAGTGTTATGGTTGATTTTGCTGTTTTTGTGGGTCCACAAGAAAAAGAAAAAAGGAGAAACAACATGATGAGGTGATTTCGTTGAAAACATCGATCTTATTGGGAGGGATTATTGCAAGTTTGCTGTTCTTCAGCTGGCAAGAGCCAGTCCAAGCAGATACCAAAAGTTCAGGTACGATTACATTTTATGATCTAAGTCCAGTTCCGCATCCAAGTGGTTCAGTCAATGGCGCATCAAAACAGCAGACACAGCTACCGATTTATAAAGAATCTAATCAACATGGCGTATTCCCGGAGACGAATGAAGAAAAGATCCGTTTTCTTTATTTGATCATTGGTATAGAATTATGGCTTCTTGCGTGGTTGTTGTTATGGAGAAGAAAGGAAAAGGAGGATGAACATGTTGCTACAAAATAAATTTTCATTTTTTCGCTCCTTCTTTTTTACTTCGCTTTTTGTTTTAAGTATATTTATCTTTTCACCTTCGGCAGAAGCTGTTGGAGCAACGCCTCCTGCCATTTCTTATGATCCATACACGTATGAAAATATCGTACCTCCAAATGGTGGACGTAGTGCAGTCAATGGCGGGAAGCTTGTCCAACTAACTGGGGCTAACCAATTGCCTAAATTGACTGCTACTTATTTGAACGATGGTTCAAATGATCCTTGGAAAGGTGGCACGGTCCGTTTTCATTGGGAAAGCCATGTGAAACTAACAAATGTACTTGATTTGGTGAATATCACTGCACAAGGATTTGCATTTGTGGCGATCATCAATTTGCCGGAACATGTATCAAGCAGTGATGTATTAAAAGCAATTGACTGGAACAACGCCTACTTGTATATTGCCGGTGCCCCCATCAAGGTTACTAGCGGAAGTTTATTATCAGCAGGAAGCCATACCTTGCGTTTCGGGATGGGTTCGTGGGATACAAATACTCTATTGGCAGATATCATCGCTATTATTACGCGAGGCGAATTCAACGTGGACGATATCCCGCTTCAATTTGATGTTACAGCTAATGTCGCGAAGATGACAGAAAACGGAGATAAATATGATACGAGTCCAAACAAAATTTTGACCAAGGGTAAATTACAACCTTCTATGTCTAAAAAGGCCGTTTTTTCTGTTGATTTTTATGATTCGAATAATATTATCCAAGATCGTATGTTCAATTCGATTTTAGCTCCAGCTGCAGGTAGATTTTATCCTAAATTAACTGGCGGAAACTTGAATCCAGGAGCATATGCATTTTCTGCAAGTGCAGAGATAAATACGTGGAATAGTTACATCTCACCAAGTGATTCAACAGGAAAATATAATACATTTGCTGATACCACAGAATACGTGGATGGAAATAACCAGAACCTTCCAGGCTCTACCAATAGTCGGACATTGACGATGGGGCTGACTGAAGGACGTTTTGATCAGTTGCCATTTAGTCGCTTTGATCGCGTAGTCAACTATTTTACAGGAAAAAACGTTACACAAGGAGCAATACTGACTCATACTCCAGCAAGCACAAGTGGATTGAATCAGACAGCCAATATCGTGTACAGTGGGAAAGATGCGCAAGGCGGATTGCTTTCTCCTGTTGCTTTAAAGGTATTGGAGCAGTACAAGCTAGACGGAACGGTTTTACCAACAAACTTAACAGCCGATAGTCAGTGGGGAAAGCTCCTTTCTTCTGCATCGTACCAAGTCACGGCCAATTGGTCAGCAACTGAACTAAAAAAGGGTTCGATCCATTACAGGCTTTATTCGAAAGGAACCCAAAAATTAGCGACAGGATGGACAGATCAACTTTTCCAAACGATCCAATCAAATAACGGGGGTGTAAATACAGCTACTTCTACACTACCTGCATTGGCTTCAGGGCAATATTATTTTGATTATCGCTTGGTGGACGATGTACTTACTAACATGTATCCGTCTTTTGCGTACAAATGGCAGTCTGAACAAGCTGGAATCACCACTCTTCCTCAAATAACAGTGGCTAATTTTCCATCTGTGAGTGCAGATAGTCAGCTAAAAAACCTTAGCAGACAACCTGAGACAGGAGATCCCCTGTCTGCTCTATCAGGAGATACGATTCAAGAAAATGTGACATTCACGTTAACAAAATCTGGGGATGCGATAACCGACAAAAAAATCACGATCTCACTTCCTGAAAATACTACTTATATCAATGATTCCTTAAAATTAAATGGTACAACTATCGCAGATACCGGCATTCAACAAGGAGTTTCTGTCCCAGCAGATCTATTGAGCAAAATAGGAGATACCATTCATCTTACTTACAACTATCAATTAAATACTGTAGATACTTCTTTACAATCCGTCAGCATACTGACAAAGGCAGCTGTACTTTCCAGCAATATTACATTAGCAGATGGTGCTAAGCTTCCTAACCCAGTTGTCCAAACATCTGCTAAAACAATTCTTGTCCCCAAACAAGAATTAACATTAGTTAATGTACCAGATGATTTTACATTTGGTAACGATCTCCCCAAACCGTTGAAGACAAGTTATTATGAAGCAAAAGGCGATTTTTCTTTTGATGTGCGGGATACTCGGCTTCCAAGCACGTCTCCTTGGCAACTGACAGGTACATTGACTTCTTTATTTAAGAATGATCAAGGTCAAGAATTAAGCGGAACAAAATTATACTTCAATCATTCTGGATCAAAGCAATTGATTCAGCAAGGTCAAAACACGTTGATTTATGAGAGTGATGGAACAGCTAAAGGAGAGGTTCTCGTTGACTTTCCCGATACCGATGGTTTACTCTTAGAGGTAAATAGCAGTACGAATGCTCAACCTGGCGCAACGTATCAAGGCATGGTCACATGGGAACTGACAGCTGGGCCAACCAGCTAAGTGATTAGAATTTGTATGGATCTGTGATAACTGTCACAGATCCTCTTTTTCAAGGATGAGAAGGAAACTTCTGCTGTTAAAATCAGAAATGCTTGGAGGAGTGGACTTGGAACTTTTCAGTTTGCTTGAAAAAAATGAACAACGGCAAATCAAACTTTTCCAACTTTTATTAGAGGAAAAAGGAGAGGTTTCCGTTAATAACGTACTTACCCGCTTATCAGTTGATCGGGCTACCTTGAAAGAAGATCTGTTTTATTTACAAGCTAACTTGGAAAATATCAAACAATTGGAAATTGTTATCCAAGAAGGGAATATTTTATTAATCAGACATGGAAATATAGCAGCAGTCGATGTTTATTATCATTGTTACTTGCGCTATTCTACAAAATATCAGATACTTCTTTATCTGTTGGAAAATGGCTCATTTGATCGGCAGAAACTTGTCATGGAACTTAATATCAGTTCGGCTACTTTGTCTCGCAGAGTGAAGGAATTAAATGATTCTTTAAATGAGTTTCATCTGAAAATAAAAAGCGGGCGGCTGACCGGTCCAGAAAGTCAAATTCGTTATTTTTATTTCCAATTATTTTGGTTTGGACGTCCCTATCTTGAAAACAAAAAAGAATACAGTGATTTATCAGGAAACACTTTTTTAGATCTGCTGCAAAAAGAGTTTAGTTTTGCTATTACAGAAGAAGGACGATTGAAATTTGAAATATGGCTTTCCATTATGAAGAAGCGAATGCGCTGTACGAAAAAATCCAAACCAGATTATAGCAATCTTCCTGTTGGATTGTTTCAAACGACACAATTTTTATTGGACCTCCATACATTTTTGACCCGTTACTTCTTTCAATATGCCTTTCCTTGGAATCAAAATGAAACGTTGGTTTTTTATCTTTTCATGATCAGTAACTTTACATTAGATACACATAACTCGCATGTCCAGGAGTTTTTGATAAGCGAAAAATACAAAGACGACGTAGTAGCTCAATTGAATCGAACGTTTAAACAATCGATAGAAGAATATTTCTCTTTTTATGTTTTTCCAGAAGAGATTTCGCAAAAGATTGCGTTGACAGTGATGCAAAATCACGCTCATTTTGCCTATTTTAGAGGATGGATGAATATTTTTGGCCAAGAAGGATTAAAACAGCGGTTAACTGAAGTAGAAGATAAACAATTCCTGGTTTTATGTGAAAGATTGGTCAGACAAACATTTGCTATTGTTGATTTTACTGAAGTAGACGAGGAAAATGCCCGCTTTGAATTATTTGCTCGCTATGCATCTATTTTACGGACGCTGATCAAGCAGTTAGAATTACGTCTGCAAATTGCTTATGATCTTCCTTATGAAAGGCTAATGGCGGATATCGTGAAAGAAATCATCCAGGAACAATTGCTGAATACGATCAAATATGATTTAGTCGAATACGAGAAAGAAAAGCAGTATGATATCATTTTGACTAGCCAATTGAAAGAGTACCCGTCACAGAAGTCCGCTAAAGTTTTTGTATTCACTAGCAACGAATATAATTATGATTTCCCCTATTTGAACCAATTTTTAAAAGAATGTTATTTAGAAAAATTGAATTTAAGGATGAATAAAACATGAAAATCGTGATCATTGGTGCTTCCCATGCAGGCATCACAGCTGCCCTAAATCTAAGAAAACTTCAACCGAAAGCAGAAGTTTTACTGATCGATGAAGATCATAAAGATGGACTAGGCTATGTTTCAAATGGAATCAACCTTTATTTAAAAGGAAAGATACGTAGTTTAGCTGAAGTTGCCCATAACATGCGGACTCTTCAAGAAAGTGGGGCAAAACTGATCACCGAATGGAGAGTAACTGAACTTGATCCAGACAAACATCAGCTCATCCTCGCATCCAAAGAAGGAAAAAACGAGACCATAACCTATGATAAATTAATCGTAGCGACAGGTTCCTCTCCTGTCACCTTGTATAAACAAATTGAAGCTGAAAATGTCTACACCTATAAAAATCTAGTGCAATCTAAGCAAGTACTTGCCGCTTTAAAAGAAGCAAAAGAAGTAGTGATCTTCGGTGCTGGTTACATTGGATTGGAATTAGCAGATGCTTTGAGAAATAAAGGATACATTATTCATCTAGTTGATTATATGCCGAATGTTTTATCAAGATATTTCGATAAGGATATGATCAACAGTTTTCAAAATCAGCTGCAAACTAAGCAAATAAATTTTTATCCAAATGAATTCTTGATCGATTGGAAAAAATCAGAAGAGAAAGTAGTATCCGTACAACTTCTGTCTCAAACAATAAAGGCAGATATGGTCATTTTTTCTGCCCAAACTCGTCCTAATACGACATTGTTAAAAGAAAAAGTGGCTTTGTATGAGGATGAGACTGTGATAGTCAATGAATATCTGCAGACAAGTGATCCGGACATTTATGCGATTGGAGATATCGTCCCAGTCAGTTTTGACAAAAATAAACGGCATCTCTTTTTACCTTTAGTTACTCGAGCTGTACATATGGCAAGAGCAGTAGCGCTAACTTTGAGTGGTCAGCCAACCGCTTACGACCTCAGACAAAAGATAACAGCAGCAGTCATTATAGACTACTTTTTAGGAACTGTAGGGCTGACAGAAGATGAAGCGCCATTCTTGGAACAAAATACCGGTTCGTGTTCAGGAGAATTTGATCTATTTCCACAATACGATGAAGAAAATAAAACAGTAAATGCAAAGCTGATCTACCATCCGGATACATTAGAAATAATTGGCGGACAGCTGATAAGCCAAGAATTCTTATTATCAGATTTGAACCTGCTTGCGGATATCGTGAAACACAAAACTACGATTCCACAGCTAGCAGTTGAGGATTTTGGATTTCTGTCTGAATACACCTCTCGTTTTCACTACCTCAATGAGTTAGCTTTTAAAGTACTAGCTAAGAGAGCAAATAGCAATAGAGTAGATAAAAGACTGTGAGAAATATCACGGTCTTTTATTGTGTGGGGATATAATAAATATTAATCAATCGAGAATAAAAAATTCATATAATGAAATAGCGGAAGAATTTTTTGAGCATAATATTCGCCAAAAATTTATCAAGTGATAAAATTGTTGTATAAAATGATTATTTCAGGAGGAGGAGTTAAATGTTTTTAGCATTAAATGAAATTATGCATTCAAAGTTACGTTATGCGTTAGTTGCAGGGGTGATGTTTTTGATCGCCTACCTGGTATTTTTTTTGACTGGGTTAGCTTATGGCTTAGCTCAAGATAATCGAACAGCAGTCGACAAGTGGGAGGCAGATTCGATTGTGCTTTCGAAAGATGCAAATTCAAATTTAGGGATGTCCATGATTACTAAGAAGATAGCAGAAGAAGTCGAAGGTGGGAAAGTGGCGTATCTTGCCCAAACACCTGGAGTCGTGACTAGTAAAGACAGTACAGAAGAAGGAAAAATCAATGTTAGCTTCTTCGGTATCGATAAAAATCAATTCATCATGCCCAATCTTGTTGAAGGAAAAGCTTTTGATAACGATGATGAGGCAGTAGGCGATATTAGTTTGAAAGAAGAATATGGTCTAGCCGTAGGAGATACAGTTAAGTTATCTGGTAGTGACAAGACGTTTAAACTAACTGGCTTTACGGATCATGCCAAATTTAATGTCTCACCAGTTCTCTATACAACCATCAATGCTTACCAAGAAATCCGCTTCGAAAAAGAAGATACAAGTGAAAATGCACGGATTAACGCAATAGTTGTCAGAGGTAAAATCAGTAATTTACCTGAAGATTTAGAACAGATCAAAATTTCTAAATTCATCAATGAATTACCTGGATATAATGCGCAAGTATTGACTTTTGGATTTATGATCGGATTTTTGATCGTTATTGCGGCTATTGTGATCGGGATTTTCATTTATGTACTGACGATGCAAAAGATTAATATCTTTGGTGTAATGAAAGCACAAGGGATCACAGGAGGATTTATTGCGCGTTCTGTAGTGGCACAAACATTCATTTTATCATTTGTTGGTATTCTTCTTGGTCTATTAGGAACAGTGGGAACATCCCTTGTTCTACCTGATGCGGTTCCATTCCAAAGCAATTGGCTGTTTTTTGGCGTCATTAGCTTGTTGATGTTAGTAGTAGCTGTGTTAGGCGCACTATTTTCTGTTCGGACAATCGTAAAAATCGATCCGTTGAAGGCAATTGGATAAGAAGGAGGAAGAACATGAAAGCAATAGAATTTAAAGAAGTAGAAAAAAGTTTCCAAGATGGCGACCAAGTAGTTAAAGCATTGAAAGAAACAACCATGAGTATCGATAAAGGGGAATTTGTTGCAATCATCGGTCCTTCTGGTTCAGGTAAAAGTACTTTTTTGACTTTGGCAGGCGGATTGCAGACGCCTAGCAGTGGCTCTGTATTTATCAATGATCAAGAATTCAGTAATCAAAAAGAAAGTGAACGCGTTAAACTACGTTTTAAAGAAATTGGCTTTATTTTGCAAGCTTCCAATCTGGTTCCTTTTCTGACAGTAAAAAAGCAGTTATTATTAGTAGATAAGATTAAACATGAACATCGTCAAAAAGAAGCAAACGAATTATTTGAGCAGCTTGGCGTGGATAAGTTGATCAACAAGTATCCAGAAGAACTATCTGGTGGAGAACGGCAAAGGGTCGCAATCGCTCGTGCATTGTACAATGATCCGTCCATTATTCTAGCAGATGAACCAACTGCTAGTTTGGATTCAGAAAAGGCACGAGAAGTAGTCGATATCTTGGCAAAAGAATCAAAAGACAAAAATAAAGCAACGATCATGGTTACTCACGATACACGGCTGATTGACAAATGCGATAGAATATTTATGATGGAAGATGGTGTATTGAAAGAAAAAGAATAACCAAAAAGCAGGTGGAAAAATGATCCATCGATACAACAAAGATACACAGCAAAAAATTTTGAAAGAAGCGACTGACTTGTTTATGTCCAAGGGATATCTCGGCACTTCAACAAGAGAGATCGCACAAAAAGTTGGGATCACCCAGCCCAATCTCTATCATTATTTCGGTGATAAAGAAAAACTATATACGGCAGTTTTAGAAAACCACTTAAAAGATGTTGGAAAAGCTTTGAGAGAAATCGTTCAAACAAGCGAAACGGGATTTCAAGTAACCTTGACAAAAATGGCGCAGTTTTTGATTGAGACACATCTGGTCGATTTGTTTCTGATGCTTCACGATCTTGAAAGCAATCTTTCAAAGGAAACAAGAGATCATCTTTTCTTTCTATGGAAGAAAAATTATCGTGAACCTTTTGAAGAAATCTTTTCAGCAAACCAATCTGTGCTAAGAAATGGGATTTCAAAAGAAATCGCAGCAAGGCATTTTTTCTTAGTGTTAGCACCTTACATCACTCGGTCGAAAAGACCTGTGGAAGAACCGCTAAATGTGGCGCAATTGATCGATTTATATTTGAATGGTGTATTAGGAGAAGCGTAAAGCTGTTATATAGGGAGAAAAATAGTTAGGTGAAGAAGCAAGATATGACGAAGATCGTTATATCTTGCTTTTTTATATAGGTAGTTTTTCATAAATACAAATTTGTTATTCTCTCATGATTATCAGGGTATATTTTTATTTATTATGTCGGTGTTCCAGGAAGGGTTTTAATTTAATAACGAAGAAATTAATTGTTTGTAGAATGAAGGAAACTATTTATTGGGTAGATGAATCACCACGAATAGTCAAAAGGAGATTTCAGGATATGCCAAAAATGAAAAAAATCATTTTAGCAGTAATGTTATTTTCTACGGTTATATCTTTTACAGCCCCTTTTTTGCGTACTTAAGCTGATTTTAAGTTTTGACCCTTAGTCTGGATCTACGAGGTGAGAGTCAAGAATGAAAAAAATAATTGGAGCTTTTGTATTTGCAATCATTATCATTATTATCTGTTTTCAAATAGATGTTTTTGGTCAAAAAAAGATAGTTGGACAAACGGTCAGCAGCACGAACAGTACGGTTACAAAGGCAAAGGAATCATCTGATGACACAGAACAAGAGACATTAGTCAAAATCGGAAAAAATGACCGTACACTATATACAGATGACTCGCTAACTACCCCACTTGCAACTATAAACGGCGGAGAGCTGACGGAGTTTCTTTCTGAAACAAAAAATGCTTATCAAATCAAGACAAATGATGGCTATACTGGATATTTAGCCCTCGAAGATGGAACCAAAGTCACAAAGAATATACAAACAAAACCGGAAGAGCTATCTGATGCAGTGATTGTATTAGATCCTGGGCATGGAGGAAATGATACTGGGGCATTAAGCAATGATGAACAAACAGAAGAAAAAGATATAACATTAAGTACAGCCATAAAAGTAAAAAAGGTGCTAGAGGATGCTGGAGCAACGGTTTATTTGACCCATACTACAGATGAATTAGTACAGCTTGGAGATATATGCGACTACAGTGAAGAAAAAAAGGCAGATGTCTTTATCAGTTTACACGCAGACTCTACGGAATATGCGAATGAAGCAACTGGAATCACGACATATTATTACTATGGACAAGAGGAAACATTAGCACAGACAATTGCTGACTCCTTCACTGATCTGCCTCTGGATTCAAGAGGAATCTCCACTGGGAACTATCAAGTTCTTCGAGAAAATCTTCAACCTTCTATTTTAATCGAGATGGGTTATATGAATAATGATAGTGATTTAAAGGAATTAGTAACAGACAGTTATCAGCAGCAGATTGCTGCAAGTTTGACACAAGCATTGACCACTTATTTTCAGTAATAAATAAGCCCAGCCAAACAAAAATAGCTCCTCATATTTTTCGTTTAGCCGGGCTTATTATCGCAGATGCAAGCTTTTGAACACCGTTTAAGGAAGAGGTTGTGAGCCTGCCGTTTAACTCCGCGTCACAAGGAGCAATTTCAAAAAACAGCTTCTCATGTTTGATGACTATTGTGACTTGTGACCGAGGAGTTGGCATGAGAACACCGTTTAAGAAAAAGGTTGTGAAATCAATGTTTTGTTCTGAGTATTAGAGAAACAAACGGAAAAATAGTTCCTCATATTTTGCCGTTTGTTGAGCTAATACCGAGGATCAGATGATTGAACACCGTTTATTCGGAACAAGGGACTGTGACATGACTTTTGTCACAGTTCCATTATTTTTTTAGTAGCTTCAAAGCTTTTTCTGTATTGGCAAAATGAAGTTTGGCATATTTTTCAAGCATAGGCATGCCGCCTTTCTCCAATAGTTTTGCCGCTACTTGGTCAGATTTCGTTCCAGCTCCTGACGGAAGGGTGATTCCAGCTTCAGCTGATGCTTTGTGTAACTCTTCCAAAAAGCTGGCACGACTGATGATAGAAGCAGCAGCAACAGCTAAATGATATTGTTCTCCTTTAGTAACGAAATACAGTTTTTCTTGTAATTGATTTTTTTCTAAACGCGCATATTTTTTAAAATTTGCTTCCGGCGTAAACTGATCGATCAAAATCGCTTCTGGTTTTTCTGGCTCGATTTTTTTTAGCAGCAAATGGATCGCTTGATTGTGCAAAGCGACTTTCATCCGAACGGCATTGTATTTTGGCTGGATCTCATTGTATTTTTCTGGAGATAAGACAAGCAGTTTATAGGGGATGGTTTTTTTTAAGATGTCAGCAAGCTGGATGATTTGGCTATCTTTTAACTCTTTTGAATCTCTAACACCAAGTTTACGTAATTCTGCAAGCTGATCACGTTTCACATAAGCAGCACATACTGTTAGCGGACCGAAATAGCTGCCATTTCCGACCTCATCACTACCTAAAACGGATAATTGACTGATATTTTTTGGCAAAGAAGAGGCTGTTTTTGCTGGCTTGGCTTGTTTATCCTGTGCCTCCCCCCATTTATCAGCTTCTATTGCTGCATTCGTACCTTGAAACATCACTTTTCCGGATGTATAAGCGGTAATGGTCGTCCCGTCTTTTTTTGCAGCAAAGCTAGTATAAGGAATCTGTTTATTTAACAAATAAGAGCGATAGTATGCTTTCATTTGACTAAGTTGGTCGTTTGTTGCTTTGATAATGACGTTGCTCATAAAATTCTCCTCGTTTTTATACATAAAACTATACCGCAACTCACGACTTTTCGTTTTCTAAGAGATTGCGAGACATAGCATTTTTTTAAAGTTTATCATATAATAGTTAAGTATGTGAAAAATATTTGTGGAGAACGGTGAAAGAACCAACTTCATGGTACACTAAATAAAACTTTCATCAAATAGGAGGAAATGATTCGTATGGCGCACGAAAAAACACGCTACAAAGCGGTGATTGCCAACCAAACATATACTATTATCGGACGGGAAACCAAGCATCATATGGATATCGTAACGAAGCTGATCAATGAACAGTTAGCAGAATTGAAACAATTATCACCACAAATGGATAATGAACAAGCAGCAATCTTGATGGCTGTCAATGCGCTTTCGGATCAATTGAAGAAACAAGAAAGAATCTTGGAGCTGGAAGAAGAAACAGCAGAATTAAAGAAAAAAATGATCAAATTTACAGAGCTTGAAAATCGTGTGAAACGCATTGAAGCAATCGAGAACGAAGCTCGGGAAGTATTGAAAGAAAATGGTCAAGCAGATCATACCATTAAAAATCATGTGGAAGCACAACAGATTTTAAACGAGAAACGAAAAGGACAAATTAAACAAAAATCTTCTAATTAAGATCCTTTTATCAAAATAAGAAAAATTTAAAAAAAGTTAGAAGAGAAAGGAACGTAGCATGCTGAGTTTGCTGATTTTATTTTTATTGCTAATTGCGTTTTTTTCTGGAGCACGTCGCGGGTTTGCTTTGCAAATCATATTCGCGATTGGATATGTATTGTCATTTATTGCTGCCCAGCATTTTTACAAACCATTAGCAAGTCATTTGGAATTATACATTCCATACCCAGCTGTCACCCCAACATCAAAGTTAGCATTTTTTGATCAGGTATTTGCCTTTCACCTAGATGAAGCTTTTTATGCAGGAACTGCTTTTCTGATTATTTTGCTAATTGGCTGGCTGCTTACCCGATTTGTGGGGGTTTTTGTCCATGGATTGACGTATGTGCCGATCTTGAGACAGGTAGACTGGATTGCAGGAGGCATCCTGTCACTAATCATGGCTTACGTTACTATATTTTTGATTTTGCAGTTACTTGCCTTTGTTCCATTAGATGTGGTCCAAAATCAATTCGGCGAGCATAGTTTCGCTCGTTTTATCGTTGAGAGAACGCCATTTCTTACCAACAAGATGTATGAGCTTTGGGTAACGAATATTTTGAATTAAGGAAAATAGTGCTGGAAAATATTTCGTTTTTTGTACAGAGTAGTTTATTTAAGAAGGCTGCGTAGCGTATGTCCGGCACAGCTCTTTTTTCATAGTGAAAGATAAGGTGATAAAATGAATAACCGAATCCTTGAAACATTGGAATTTGAAAAAGTCAAACAGATGGTCAGACAATTTGTAGTGACTGCACAAGGAAAAGAAGAACTGGCAGAATTGGTACCAGTGAGTGAGAAACAAACGATCACAAACTGGCTTCAAGAAACTGAGGATGGATTGAAAGTGCAACGTCTGCGAGGCGGGATCCCTATACCTAAACTTGAAAATATCCGTCCCCATATGAAACGGATTGAGATCGGAGCAGACTTGAATGGAGTGGAGCTTGCACAAGTTTCCAGAGTATTGTCTACGACAAGCGAATTGAATCGTTTCATTGATGATCTTTCTGACAGTGAAATCGAATTTGCACGTTTGTATATGTGGGCAGATCAGTTAGTCACGATCCCTGTTTTGAGCCGCCGTTTAAAGGAAGCAATCGATGAAGACGGACGCGTGACTGATGACGCTTCTCCTGAGTTAAAGAGCATAAGACAGAACATTCGGCGAAGTGAACAAGCTGTTCGTGAACAGTTAGATGGGATCGTCCGTGGGAAAAATGCAAAGTATTTAAGTGATGCGATCATCACCATGCGAAATGACCGCTACGTTATCCCAGTCAAACAAGAATACCGCGGTGTATTTGGCGGTGTAGTCCACGATCAAAGTGCTTCAGGACAGACTTTATTTATTGAACCAAAACAAGTGGTGGATTTGAATAATCGTTTGCGTCAATACCAAATCGCTGAACGAAATGAGATTCAACGTATTTTAAGTGAACTTTCTGCTGAACTTGTTCCCCATCGTCAAGAAATCATCCACAATGCTTATGTGATTGGTAAAATGGATCTGATGAATGCAAAAGCACGATTTGGTAAAGAAGTAAAAGCCATCGTGCCGGGAATCAGTGAAGAAAATCATGTCGTCTTGAAACAAGCAAGACATCCACTGATCGATCAGGAAAAAGTAGTTTCTAATGACATCACAATCGGAAAAGACTATCAAGCCATCGTCATTACAGGACCTAACACAGGTGGGAAAACGATCACGTTGAAGACTTTAGGTCTGTTACAACTGATGGGGCAAGCAGGATTACCGATTCCTGCAGGTGAAGAAAGTCAAATCGGTATTTTTGAGGAAGTATTTGCGGATATAGGAGACGAACAGTCGATTGAGCAAAGTCTATCGACCTTTTCTTCTCATATGACGAACACTGTAGATATTTTATCAAAAGTCAATGAAAAAAGTCTGGTATTATTTGACGAGCTCGGTGCAGGAACAGATCCGCAAGAAGGTGCTGCTCTAGCAATCGCAATCTTAGATGATCTTGGTAAAAAGTCTGCTTATGTGATGGCAACAACGCATTATCCTGAATTGAAAGTTTATGGATATAATCGGGCAAATACGATTAATGCCAGCATGGAGTTTGATGTGGATACATTAAGTCCAACGTATCGTTTGCTGATTGGCGTTCCTGGACGAAGCAATGCGTTTGAAATCTCTAGCCGATTAGGTCTTGATACAGAAGTTATTGATGAAGCGAAGCAGTTGATGAATGATGAGAGCCAAGATTTAAACGAAATGATCACAGATTTAGAGAATCGCCGGAAAATGGCAGAGACCGAATATCTGGAAATGCGTCATTTTGTTTCTGAGGCACAAGAACTTCACGATGATTTGAAAGAAGCTTACAGCTATTTCTTTGAAGAACGTGAAAAAGAAATGGAAAAAGCAAAGAAAAAAGCAAACGAAGTCGTGTCAGAGGCGGAAGAAAAAGCAGAAAAAATCATTGCTGATATTCGTAAAATGCAACAGCAGATTGGGCAAGGAAATGTGAAAGAGCATCAGTTGATCGATGCAAAGACCCAATTAGCAAATCTACATCAAGAAGAAACTTTGAAGAAAAATAAAGTATTGAAGAAGGCGAAAGAACAAAAAACGTTGAAACCGGGAGACGAAGTGTTGGTTACGACTTACGGCCAAAGAGGGACGCTTTTACGTAAAAACGGGAATCAGTGGCAAGTAGAAATCGGTATATTAAAAATGAATGTGTCCGAAGACGAGCTGACGCCTGTTGCTCCTCAAAAAGAGCCGACACAACGAGTTATCCATGCTGTACGATCTGAATCTAGTAGTCACGTGCCGAATCAATTGGACCTTCGAGGAAAACGATACGAAGAAGCGCTAAGTGAGGTAGATCAATATTTGGATTCTGCCATTCTAGCTGGTTATCCTCAAGTGACTATTGTCCACGGAAAAGGAACAGGCGCACTTCGCAAGGGAATTACTGATTATCTTAAAAACCATCGGAGCGTCAAAAGCTTTGAGTTTGCACCGGCAAACCAAGGCGGAAATGGTGCGACAATTGTTAAATTTAAGTAAAACTTACTAAAGGTAAGCAGATGGTTCGCTATCCAAGTATAGAAATGCTATACTAGTCATAGATTTTAAAAATGGAGGTCTTTGATATGTCACAAGTAATTACAGATAAGACATTTAATGAAGAAACAGATAAAGGACTTGTATTGATTGATTTTTGGGCAACTTGGTGTGGTCCATGTCGTATGCAAGCACCGATTTTGGATCAGTTGGAACAAGAATATGATGAAGAAGAATTCAGAATTGCTAAAATGGATGTGGATGAAAATCCAGAAACTCCTCAACAATTCGGTATCATGAGCATTCCAACATTAATGTTGAAAAAAGATGGTCAAGTAGTAGAAAAAGCTGTTGGTGTTCATTCAAAAGAACAACTACGTCAAATGATCGATCAATATTTATAAAAACTTACAGCAAAAATAAGCTGAGGGTGGAACTGAATCCAGTTCCGTCCTCGGTTTTTTTGCGGTTGAGTTAAGGTTATTCAAATTAATATTTTTTGAGTATAATTACGTTGTCAGGCTGGATTGTTTTTTTGACAGACATGCTATAATAACTTTAATTGAATATGAAGGGGAGTACCAGATGAACGAACGAATCAAAAACAAATTAGCTTTACTTCCTGATCAGCCCGGCTGTTACTTGATGAAAGATAAAAATGGAACGATCATTTATGTCGGCAAAGCCAAAATATTAAAAAATCGTGTCCGCTCATATTTTACTGGCAGCCATAATACGAAAACGGAACGGCTTGTTAGTGAAATCGAAGACTTTGAATACATCGTTACAGAATCGAATATCGAAGCATTGCTCTTAGAGATCAATCTGATAAAGAAAAATGATCCTAAATACAACATTATGTTAAAGGATGATAAAACCTATCCTTTCCTTAAGATAACGAATGAAAAATATCCCCGTTTGGTGATTACTCGTAAGGTACTAAAAGACAAAGCACTGTATTTTGGACCATATCCTGATGTCGGTGCGGCGAATGAGACAAAGAAGATCCTCGATCGATTATTTCCTCTAAGAAAATGCAAACCTAGTCAGACGAAGGAGCCTTGTCTTTACTATCATTTGGGACAATGTCTGTGTCCTTATTATTTCGACGTAGATCCGAAAGTCTATACGAAAATCGTTGATGAAGTGAAAAACTTTTTAAACGGAGGACACGAAAAAATCGAGTCAGAGATCCATCAGAAAATGGAAAAAGCTGCTGAAAATATGGAGTTTGAAAAAGCTGCAGAGTACCGAGACCAGATCCGTGCCATTGAGACAATCATGACTCGCCAAAAAATGACAAATACTGATTTACTGGATCGAGATGTATTTGGTTATGCGATTGACAAAGGATGGATGTGTGTCCAAGTGTTTTTCGTAAGACAAGGAAAGCTAATTGAACGAGATGTTTCAATGTTTCCTTTCTATAACGAAGCAGAAGAAGATTTCTTGACTTACCTCGGTCAGTTTTATCAGGAAAATGAGCATTTTATTCCTAAAGAAGTCTTGATTCCTGATACGATCGACAAGCCAAGTGTAGAAGCTTTGTTAGCTACGAAAGTGCTGCAACCAAAACGAGGAGAAAAGAAAAAATTAGTTGAATTGGCGAATAAGAATGCCTCAGTTGCTTTGAATGAACGGTTTGATCTGATTGCCAGAAAACAGGAACGGACGATCGGAGCAGTTGAACGTTTAGGAAACGCGATGAATATCCCGACCCCAATACGTATCGAGTCTTTTGATAACTCTAATATCATGGGGACGAATCCTGTGGCTGCGATGGTCGTATTCATTGATGGAAAACCGGCAAGAAAAGAATATCGGAAATATAAAATAAAAACAGTCAACGGACCGGATGATTATGCATCAATGAGAGAAGTCATCTATCGCAGATATTCACGAGTGATTCGCGAAGGGTTGCCTTTACCTGATTTGATCTTGATCGATGGAGGAAAAGGACAAGTAGATGTGGCAAAAGATGTCTTAGAAAATCAATTAGGAATCGATATTCCTATTGCTGGCATGGCAAAAAACGATAAACATAAAACAAATGAGTTGCTATTCGGTACAGATTTGGCTGTAGTACCGCTTGAGCGAAATTCACCAGAGTTTTTCTTACTCCAGCGAATCCAAGATGAAGTCCATCGATTCGCAATCACTTTCCATCGGCAGCTACGCAGTAAAAACAGTTTTGCTTCCCGATTAGATGAAATTGAAGGGTTAGGACCAAAAAGAAAAAAAATGCTGCTTAAAGAGTTCAAATCGTTGAAAAATATCACAGCAGCCACGACAGAAGAATTACAAGAAATCGGACTGCCGAAAAATGTCGCACAAAACGTATTTGATAAATTACATCAGGAATGAGGAAAGGGCACTTTACAAAGAAAGTAAAGTGTCCTATCATTTTATGTACAACAAAAAGAGCGTTTACGTTTTGTTGGTAAATAATAAATCGCTTACGTCTGGTGTCTAAGGATATATGTGATTTCTTGAAGAAGGAGTGAAGAAATGTTAGAAGTCAAGGATCTTGTTAAAACTTTTGGGAACTACACAGCTGTCGATCATGTCTCTTTCCAAATCCCCGATGGAAAAATCATGGGGCTAATTGGCCAAAACGGGGCTGGGAAGACAACGACTTTTCGTTTGATCTTGGATTTTTTGACACAAGACCAAGGAGAAGTGTTATGGAATGGCCATCATCTTGGGGAGAAAGATTATGATGTCATCGGTTATCTTCCGGAGGAACGGGGACTTTATCCGAAAGTAACGATTCAAGACCAACTGCTTTATTTTGCAGAACTTAGAGGGAAATCAAGAAAAGAGATTGAACCAAAAATCGATTTTTGGATGGAAAAATTTCAGGTAAAAGGGAAAAAGACGGATAAAGTAAAATCTTTGTCTAAAGGAAATCAGCAAAAAGTCCAGCTAATCGCCACGTTAATCCATGAACCTAAATTGATCATTTTGGATGAGCCATTCAGCGGGTTAGATCCGGTAAATGCTGAATTGCTAAAAGATGGAATATTGGAATTGAAAAAACATGGTTCATGTGTCATTTTTTCTAGCCACAATATGGATAATGTAGAAAAAATCTGCGATCATTTGATCATGTTGCGAAACGGAAAAATGGTTTTGAATGGAAAAGTACATGAGATTCGTGAATCATTTGGCCGTACGAAGTTATTCTTGGAATCTGGTTTAAGCCAACAGGAAGTAGAAGAAATCGAAGGCGTGAAAAAAGTGATCCTTCATGAAGACAAGACGTTAGAGATTACCTTAGAAGATCCTGAAGCTGGGAAAGAAATCTTTACTCGTGCGACTCAGTTCGGCTACATTCCTATGTTCAACCAACAACCGCCAACTTTGGAAGAGATTTTCAAATTGAAAGCAGGTGAAATCGATGCGTAAGTTTTGGATTATTACCAAAGATGTCTATTTAAAAAATGTTAAGTCGATTTCTTTCTTGATCATGATATTAGTCCCTTTTATCATGCTGGGTATCATTTATGTAGCAGGAAACTTTGCTCAACAAAATAGTGATGTCAATAAAATCGGCGTATTGGCTGATAATGAGCAAATCAGTCAGCAAATGAGCCAAGTCAAAACAGATGATTTTGAGTTCAAAGCAGTTGATTCTGAAGAAAAAGCACAAAAAGAGCTTTCGGAAGAAAAAATCGATGCGTATTTAGTAGTCTCAACTGAGAATGATAAGATAAATGGGATGCTTTATAGCGAAAATTCATTAGGACAAAGTACACAACTACTGATACAACAACAACTGACTGGCTTGCAATCGATGCTTCGAGCAAGTCAATTAGGCATTTCACCAGAAGAAGTAGCTAGCTTGAGCCAACAAGCAAGTTTGACTCGACAAAAAGTCAATTTTGATTCAAAAGGAAAAATGACAGTCGGAGAAGATAACTCGACAGTCCAATATGTCGTAAGTTATGTAGCAACGATTGTCTTGTTCATTATTATTTTGACGTATGCGCAGATCATTGCACAAGAGATCGCTTCTGAAAAAGGCACGCGGATCATGGAAGTGATCCTGTCCAGTACGACTGCACAAAAGCATTTTTACGGAAAATTAACAGGTGTTTTACTTGTTGCATTAACGCAAATGGCATTATACGGTATTATTTTTGGTATAGGATACAGTCAATTCAAAGATATGGAAATGGTCAAAAATATATTAGACGGTATCTCATTGGATAACTTGATTGGACCATTCTTGTGGTATTCTCTTCTATTCATGATCTTTGGCATTTTGATTTTTTCTGTTTTAGCAGCTTTATGTGGCTCTTTGGTCAACAAAGCAGAAGATACAGCAAAAGCAATTTTGCCAGTGACTTATCTATCTCTAGGCGGATATATGCTTGGATTGATACTAGGAGCTTCAGATCCAAACAATATCGTTATTCGGATCACTTCGTATATTCCATTCTTATCTTCATATATTATGCCGGTTCGCTTAGCAAATGAGACAGTCGGTATGGGTGGAGCATTGATTTCCTTGTTGGTACTTGTAGCCGTAACATTCTTATTGATGATCTTGTCTGCAAACATGTACAAATCGAATGTACTCGTTTATAGCGAAGGCGGATTATGGAGTTCATTGAAACAATCGATTTCAATTATGAGGAATGAACGAAAAAAAGCATAAAACAATCCTAAAATATAGAAGGAAGCTGGACATCTATTGTTCCCAGCTTCTTTTTGTATAGACCTATTTTATTTATTTTACTATATTGGATATATATTCATTGAAAATAGTGTATAACAACTTTATAATATTGAGTATACCAATTTTTGGAGGCGTTTTAATGGACCGTTATTTAGATTTACTTTCAGAAAAATTCCCCTCAACGGAAGATGTCATCACGGAAATCATCAATCTCGAAGCAATTTTGCAGCTTCCAAAAGGAACAGAGTTATTTTTGAGTGATATACATGGCGAATTTCCTGCTTTTGATCATATTCTGCGTATCGGTTCAGGAAATCTTAAAGAAAAGATCAAAGACCTTTTTTCTGAACAAATGACGGAAACGGATATCAGCCAATTCACTATTTTTACGGCTTATCCAGAATATGCATTAACGACTGATTGGTACAAAGAACAAGATAAATCGCAGCTGATCCATCATTTGATCGATCTTTTACGGTTTACGACAGTCAAATATACCCGGTCAAAAGTTCGAAAAGGATTGCCGAAAGAATATAGCTATATCATTGAGGAACTCTTGTATATCGATGACCGTATCAATGGAAAAAAAGACTATGTAAAAAAAATCATTGAACAACTTGTTTTGATGAAGGAAGAAGAAAAATTTTTAACGAAACTTGCACAGACGATCCAAAAATCTGTCATCGATCATTTGCATATCGTTGGAGATATTTTTGACCGAGGAACTCAAGCAGCCAAAGTGATGGATCGAATCATGGATTTTTCTTCTGTAGATATCCAATGGGGAAATCATGATATTTTGTGGATTGGTGCGTATTGCGGCTCTGAGGCATGTTTACTGACACTTTTACGGATTGCAGCACGCTATAATTATTTATTTGAATTAGAGAAAGAATATGGGTTGAATTTACGTCCATTGTTTTCTTTTGCTCATCAAACTTATCAGAAGAATCCAGTATTTGCGCCTAAAAACAGTAAAAATCTATCCGAAAGAGAGCAAGAAGAATTAGAAAAAATCCATCAGGCACTTTCTATCCTTCAATTCAAATCAGAACATCAGTTATTGGATCGTCGACCTGAATTTAAAATGGACGATCGTAAATTGCTGGAAAAAATCGACTATGAAGCATCAACGGTTGATTTAAAAGGTCAGCTCTATGAGTTGAAAGGAACTTGTTTTCAAACGATCCAGCCAGATGATCCAAAAAAATTCTTGGAAGAGGAACAAAAAGTGATTGATAGTTTGATGTATTCATTCCAGCACTCTTTGAGAATGCAAAAACATATGACGTTTTTGATCGAAAAAGGGGGAATGTATCTCACGAACAATCAGCATGTGCTGTTTCATGGCTGTATACCTGTAGACGAGAAGGGACAGCTCTTAGCATTTGAATTAGACCAATCTTATCGCGGAAAAGAACTGCTGGGCTTTTTTGAAAAACAGATAATTGAAAGCGCAAAAGATCTGACTGCAAAAGAAGATTTAGCAACCGATTTGATTTGGTATGCGTGGAGTGGGCCATTTTCGCCTTTATTCGGCAAGAGTAAAATGGCGACTTTTGAACGTTATTTTCTCACAGAGCCTCATACGCACGTCGAGAAAAGCAATCCTTATTATCACTTGCGAGATGAAGAGTGGTTCAGTGAAAAAATTTTAGCAGAATTCGACACAAAAGAAGAAGGGTCAGCAATCATTAATGGGCACACGCCAGTAAAAGTAAAAAAAGGGGAGTCACCGATCAAAGCAAATGGAAAAGTATTTGTCATTGACGGAGGTTTATCCAAAGCTTATCAAAAAACGACAGGAATTGCCGGTTATTCACTATTATGCAATTCTTATGGTTTCCAAATCGTGACACATTATCCGTTTTTGCCTATTGAACAACAATTTGCAAAAAAATCCGACCAAACAAATGTGAAAAAAGTAATCGAACAGCAACTACCACGCAAACTCAATCGTGATACAACAAAAGGTATGGAACTGCAGCAGCAGATTACCCAGCTCAAAAGGCTGTTGGACTATCGAAAGGACGATTGAGAAGAATTCCAGTGAACATTGTTCCATAGACTGGAGACTGAGACAAAAGTCGTGTCGCAGTCTCTTTTTCCGGATAAACGGTGTTCTTCTGCCAACTCCTCGGTCACAAGTCACACTATTCAACAAACATGAAAAGCTGTTTTTTGAAATTGCTCCTTGTGACTCAGAGTTGAACGGCAGGCTCACGACCTCTTGGTATAAACGGTGTTCAATCAGCTGACCCTCGATATTAGCTCAAAAAACGGTAAAATATGAGAAGCTATTTTTCCGTTTTGTTTCTCTAATACTCAGGTCAAGGCACTGATTTCACAACCTCTTCCTTAAACGGTGTTCAAAAGCCAGTTTCTCGGTATTAAGCCAAATTTATGCAAAAATGTGAAAAGCCATTTTCACAAAATTTTTCTTAATACTCGAAACTAAACAGCTTTTTCACAACCCCCTCAGAAAGTCTATTAAAATTCATTCACAAAGAAATCGAATAAGCGCTGTTCAGATGGATGTACACGGTGGGTAAGTTCCGGATGCCATTGAACACCGAGGATTTTATGCATATCATCTTTGCTTTGAACCGCTTCAACGAGTCCATCGTTAGAAAAAGCGATGGCTTTTAATAAAGGTGAAAGATCTTTGACTGCCTGATGATGGTAAGAATTCACAAAATATGGATCGGGGAGAAGGTTGCTTAACAAACTGTCTGAAACAATCTTGACTTCGTGAGTCGTAAATTGCGGGGCAGTGGGCTGTTGTTCATGTTTTACTGACCACTTTGGATATAATGAAAGATCTTGATAAAGTGTACCTTCCAAAACGACATTCAATAGTTGGAGTCCCCGGCAGACTGCAAAAATTGGTTTTCTTTGTTTCAATGCTTCCAAGATCAGTGCCTGTTCAAATTGGTCTCGTTGAATATTTGTTTCCGTTAGCTTTGGATGAGGATCTTCCATGTAAAGTTGCGGACTAACATCCTGACCGCCTGCAAGAATAAGTTTGTCGATTTGTCCAATCAGTTGAGGAGCTGAATCTGGAGACATGACTGGCAGAATAAGAGGCAATCCTTGAGCATCTAAAACTGCATCCACGAATCCTTGCGGTGTATAGCTCACTTGATTTCCTTGGAAAGTATCTGTTGCTCGAATCAGTTGATTTCCGGCAATGCCGATGATTGGTTTCATTTGTATTCCCCCTAAAGTAGACTTATTGTAACAAGGATTTAAAAAAAATTAAACTATGTAAGACTTGCCCCTATACTTATCTGTTCTTGCTGTGTTACTATCTGTAAAGAGAAATTTCGTGTGAAATTCATGACGATAGTTGAAAATATTGCTTAATTTGTTATAATAAAAAGTAAGCAGAAATAAAAAGGTTGGGCGTAAGCTTCAAGGATCTAGTTCTTCAAGGGGTGAGAAGGACATTTTATTGAAGGGGCCTGCCTATACTAAGTTATCTTTAGAGGTACATACTTTCAATGAAAAAAGAAAGCATGTACCTCTTTTTTAAATCGAAAGGAAGTGAAGCAAGTGTTAGAAGCTTTGGAACAAATCCGAAAAGCAGAAGAAGAAAATGAAAAGCGTGCTCAAACACTGCGGCAGCAGCTGAAGATCTATGCAACAGAAAAAGAGCAGGAATTGGAAACGATCCAAACAAACTATCGACAACAACTAAAACAGTTGGTGGAAGAAAAAGAACAATTCGAAATACAAGAATTAGAAAAAGAAAAAATGAAATTGAAAGCAGAAGCAGACAAGGTGCAAGCAACTTTGAAAGATCAATATCAAAAGCATCAGAGTCAAGCGATCGGTGCGATCATTGAAAGGGTGAAAGAAACTTATGGCCGTCACTAAGATGGAAAAAGTGACCCTCATTTCAGATAAAAGAAATCAGGAGAGGATTTTACAAGCAGTACAAGGAATCCAAAACGTTGAAATCCGGGATCTGTATCAAAATAGAACAAACAACCAGTGGGTGGAGAAGTATTTTCCAGATACCACGATTATTGATAAAGAAGCAAAATTAAGCGCTTTAGGTAATCGGTTGAAAGACATCCAAGAAGCTATCCAATTCATACAACACCACGGCGATAGCCGTCAAAAGAAACTCCATTTGAAACGTCAAGAACTTTCCTTACAAGATTTGGAAGCCAATTATTCCGAAGAAAATTTCATAAATAAATTGAAAGAAGTCCTTGATTTAAAAGAAAAGTGGGAACAACTAACTGAAGAACGTGATCGTTTAGAAGAAGAGGAAGAATGGCTTCTTCATTGGCAACAGCTGGATATTGCTCCAAGTATGTATGCAAGTAAGACGACCATTTTTGAGATGGGGACTGTGAGTGCAGCAAATTTTGAAAGTTTCAAGGAAGAACTGAGTGAGCTTGATGACGTTTATATGGAAGAAATAGATTATACGCCAAAACAAGTTTATCTTTCGTATGTTGCTTTAAAAAAATCAGTTGCTGTTATAGAAGAAATTGCTGGGAAATACGGGTTCAATAAAGAAACGTATCCTTATGAACAAAATCCTAAAGAAAAACTGCAAGAGACCAAGCAACAATTATCCATTGTTCACGAGCAGCAAAAGAAGATAACGACAGCGTTAGGTCAGTGCAGTGGCTATATCCAAGAATTTGAATGGGTAGAAGAAGTCACACTTGCCGTTGCAGAACGAGAAAAAATAAAAGAACGGTTTATCCATGCGACTTATCTGATCGTTTTGCAAGGTTGGGTAGATGCAGAAGAAAAACAGAATTTGCTGCATGTGTTAAACGAAACCGTATCAGAAGAAGATATATACGTCAGTTTCGAAACACCAAACTCAGAAGAGATTCAGCAGGAAGTCCCTACTAAATTGAAAAACCATCCGCTTGTCGAACCTTTTGAATTGCTGACTGAAATGTACAGTCTGCCAAAATATGAAGAAGTAGATCCAACACCTTGGATGACACCATTTTATCTTGTCTTCTTCGGGATGATGGTCGCAGATGTTGGTTACGGATTGCTGATGCTCATTGGGACAATACTAGCTCAAAAACTACTTGTTCTACCACGCGGGATGAAACGTTTCGTAAAATTCTTTGAGATTCTCTCGATACCATCGATCATCTGGGGATTGATCTACAGTTCATTTTTCGGACAGGCATTACCAAAAGAACTGTTTGGCATCCGCTTGCCTTTCCCAATCCTATCTACGACGGATGACGTCAATACGATTTTGATTTTATCCGTGATTTTCGGTCTGATACAGATTTTGGTTGGATTATTTGTGGCAGCAAAGGAAAATATCAGGAGAAAAGATTACTTGAGTGCTGTCAGTGATGGATTTGCCTGGCAAGGGATCCTAATTGGGATCGTTATTGCGTTGGTTGGTGCCATGTTGATAAAAAATACAGCATTTGTTTACCTTGGCGCTGGGCTATCGATCATTGCTGCCTTATGTATCTTGATCGTTCCGATTATCCAAACGCCGTCTAAAGTCAAAGGTGCTGCCAAAGGTGCGTATAATCTTTACGGACTGACCGGCTATATCGGTGATTTAGTCAGTTATACACGTTTGATGGCATTGGGTATTTCAGGCGGAAGTATTGGAGCGGCATTCAATATGCTAGTTGCTTTCATGCCGCCAGCTGCTCGATTCAGTGTAGGGATCCTTTTGATCATCGCTTTACACGCACTGAATATGTTTTTGACACTGCTAAGTGCCTATGTCCATGGCGCACGATTGCAGTATGTCGAATTTTTTGGGAAGTTTTATACAGGAGGCGGACGTGCCTTTGATCCGCTGAAAACGGCGGAAAAATACGTCAACATCAATCACAAGAAAAAAAACAATAAATAATTGGAGGATTTTTATACAATGATGGATTACTTAATTAGTCAAAATGGTGGAATGGTATTTGCGGTATTAGCGATGGCAACAGCGACGATTTTTTCAGGGATCGGTTCAGCTAAAGGTGTTGGAATGACAGGTGAGGCAGCAGCAGCATTGACAACAAGTCAACCCGAAAAATTCGGGCAGGCTCTGATTCTGCAATTGCTTCCAGGTACGCAAGGTTTGTATGGATTTGTTATTGCCTTTTTGATTTTTATCAACTTAGGAAATGACATGTCAGTTGTACAAGGACTGAACTTTCTAGGTGCTTCTCTGCCGATTGCTTTTACAGGCTTGTTTTCAGGTATTGCCCAAGGAAAAGTCGCAGCGGCAGGTATTCAAATTTTAGCGAAAAAACCTGAACATGCTACAAAAGGAATCATTTTTGCTGCGATGGTTGAAACATACGCGATTTTAGGTTTCGTTATTTCCTTCCTATTAGTGTTGAATGCCTAAGCATAAAGGAGGAAAAGCAGATGAACGCCATTGAAAAAATCATCTCTCAGATGAACGAAGCAGCAGAGCAGGAAAGAGCGGCGTTAGAACAAGAAGAGCGAATGAAGATCGATCAAAACTTTGAACAAAAACGTACGCAAGTTGAAACAGAACATCAAAAACAAAAAGAAAAACAAATCGAATTACTCGAAAAAAAATACCGTCAGCTAAGGAATCGCCAGCAAGTAGAAGTACGACAAGAAAATTTGAATGCGAAGCAGGAATTTTTAAGACGATTGTTTGCAGATGCGGTAACTGAAATGGAAAATTGGGATGAATCTGAACAAATCCAGTTTATCAAAAATGCATTGTATTCATTACCTTTGACAGGAAAAGTAGCATTCATTGCTGGAGAAAAATCAGCAGCCTATCTTTCTCAGACGTTGTTGGATGAATGGAACAATGAACTTCCCTTTATGATGATTTTAAGTGATGAAACTGTTGCTGATCAAGCGGGTTTTCTGATAAACGATCAAGGAGTTCAGTATAATTTTCTTTTCAGCAGCCTTGTACAAGATATCCAAGGAACGATGAGTTTTGAGATTGCCAATCAATTATTCGAATAAGGAGGGATCAGTGTATGGAATACCACGAACTAAATCCCTTGATTCGCGGAAGAGAGCTTGAACTTTTGTCCAATGAGACATTTGAACGGATGATTCAAACAAATTCTGTCGAAGCACTTGGTGAAATATTGAAATCCACGATTTACAGTCCATATATTTATGACGGATATGAATATGACTTCGAACAGAATCTTTTAAAGGAGCAGAGCCGTCTATTTCGCTGGTTAAAGGAATCAGCACCGGAGCCTGAAATCGTTTGGATCTATACGATGCGTTATACTTTCCATAATCTGAAGGTTTTGACAAAAGCTGAGATGACAAATCAAAATCTGGACCATTTGTATATCGACGATGGATTTTATTCATTAGAAACCTTGAAGGATGCCATTCATACGCAAGTTTCAAATGAACTTCCTGAAAGCATTATGGACAGTATACGAGAAGTACGTGATTATTTTGAAGAGTCTACCATTCTTCAGGGAATTGACGTGATTTATGATCGACAGTTTTTGACAGAGCAGCGACGGCTTGCCGATAAGCTAGGATATCAAGAATTGCTGACAGAAGTCATTGCTTTTATTGACTTGACCAATATCACAACGATGGCTCGAGGAATATTGCAGAAAAGAACATATGGGTTCATGACGACGGTACTTTCCAGCTCGGGAAGTATCGAAAAAGAAGTATTTTTGAACTTTGTAGATAAAGATATGGAAGATTACACGAATTTTCTATTAGAGACAGATTATGCTGATTTTCTGCGCCCTGTCATCCGTGAGGGAAATATTGATCTCGTAAAGCTTGAACAGTTGAAAGATGATTATCTAAGTTCATTGTATCAAGAAGCACAAACCCAGGCTTTCGGACCACTGCCACTACTAGCCTTTTTGAACGCAAAAGAGGTAGAAAGCAAAAACCTTCGTTTACTGGTTATCGGCAAAAGAAGCCATTTCGAATCAGAAACAATCAGAAAGCGGGTGAGACAAGTCTATGACGCATAAGATTGGTGTAGTTGGCGACAAAGATTCTGTTTTGCCATTCAAATTGTTTGGCTTTGATGTTCGTTATGGTACAACCAAGCAAACCGTTCGTCAGGCAATTGAAGAAATGGCAAAGAATGAGTATGGCGTGATTTATGTCACAGAGCAATGTGCAGCATTGAGCCCAGAAACGATCGAACGTTACAAGGAACAAATGATACCTGCTATCGTATTGATTCCCAATCATCAAGGATCATTAGGGATAGGGCTGGAAGAAATTCAAAAAAACGTAGAAAAAGCAGTAGGTCAAAATATCTTATAGTATGAAAAGGAGATAGAAATTTTGCAAATTGGAAAAATCATAAAAGTCTCCGGACCTCTTGTAATGGCTGAGAACATGTCTGATGCCAGTATCCAAGACATGTGTCTAGTGGGAGATCTAGGAGTTATCGGAGAAATTATCGAGATGCGTGGCGATGTGGCGTCTATTCAAGTATATGAAGAGACTTCTGGAATTGGTCCAGGCGAACCGGTTCGCTCTACTGGTGAAGCTTTATCTGTTGAATTAGGACCAGGGATCATTTCACAAATGTTTGACGGAATCCAACGGCCATTAGATACCTTTATGGAAATCACACAAAGTAATTTCTTAGGGCGCGGAGTTCAATTGCCCGCATTGGACCATGAGAAAAAATGGTGGTTCGAAGCAACAGTAGAAACCGGAGAAACGGTGAGTGCCGGAGATGTTATCGGGATCGTAGAAGAAACAAAAGTTATCAAACATAAAATCATGGTGCCAAATGGGATAAAAGGTACGATCAAAACAATCGAAAAAGGTTCATTCACTATTGATGAAACAGTATGTGTCATTGAAACCGAAAATGGTGACAAAAATTTGACGATGCTTCAAAAATGGCCAGTAAGACGTAGTCGGCCAATCAAAGAAAAATTAAACCCGGATGCACCCATGATCACTGGACAGCGAGTGATTGATACATTCTTCCCAGTGACAAAAGGAGGAGCAGCAGCTGTACCTGGTCCTTTTGGTGCAGGGAAAACAGTCGTTCAGCATCAAATTGCAAAATGGGCCGATGTGGACATGGTTGTCTATGTGGGATGTGGCGAGCGTGGAAATGAGATGACGGATGTTTTAAATGAATTCCCTGAATTGATTGACCCTAATACAGGAGAATCGTTGATGGAACGTACGGTATTGATTGCTAATACATCAAACATGCCAGTAGCAGCTCGAGAAGCTTCTATCTATACGGGAATCACAATTGCGGAATATTTCCGTGACATGGGTTATGACGTTGCTATCATGGCAGACTCCACTTCACGATGGGCAGAAGCACTTCGTGAGATGAGCGGACGTTTGGAAGAAATGCCTGGTGATGAAGGTTATCCAGCTTATCTTGGTTCACGGCTTGCGGAATACTATGAACGATCTGGAAGAGTCATTGCATTAGGATCAGAAGGTCGCGAAGGAAGTATAACCGCAATCAGTGCTGTATCGCCGTCTGGAGGGGATATTTCGGAACCAGTCACACAAAATACATTGCGGGTTGTAAAAGTATTCTGGGGTCTTGATTCCAGTTTAGCCCAAAAAAGACATTTTCCTTCGATCGATTGGATACAAAGCTATTCTCTTTATTCAACAGAAGTAGGGAAGTATATGGATCATATCCTTCAAGCTGACTGGGCATCCATGGTCACCGAGGGCATGCGTATTTTGCAAGAAGAACAGCAGCTGAATGAAATCGTGCGTTTGGTAGGGATTGATTCCCTTTCAGATAATGACCGTCTGACATTAGAAGTGGCAAAATCCATTCGTGAAGATTATTTGCAGCAAAATGCTTTTGATGATGTCGATACATTCACTTCAAGAGAGAAACAGTTCAAAATGTTGAAGATGATCTTGACCTTTGGTGAAGAAGGACGCCGTGCGTTGTCGTTAGGTGCTTATTTAAGTGAGATCATGGACGGTACCGTATCGATTCGTGAAAGGATCGGACGAAGCAAATATATCCCGGAAACAGAATTAGAAAAACTAGATCAAATTATTGGTGAAATCAAGCAAACGATGCAAACGATCGTTTCAGAAGGAGGCATGAGCAATGATTAAAGAATATCGTACGATCGGTGAAGTCGTCGGTCCATTGATGGCGGTTGAAAAAGTTGCTGGTGTCAAATATGAAGAATTAATCGAAGTCCGTATGCAAAATGGCGAGATTCGTCGTGGACAAGTATTGGAAGTCCAAGAAGATAAAGCAATGGTCCAAATATTCGAAGGAACAAGTGGTATCAATTTACGTGACTCTTCTGTACGATTTTTAGGCCATCCTTTAGAACTAGGTGTATCGGAAGACATGATCGGTCGAGTATTCGATGGTTTGGGACGACCGAAAGATAACGGACCAGAGATCCTGCCTGAAAAGCATTTGGATATTAACGGAGAAGTAATCAATCCAGTAGCTCGGGATTATCCAGATGAGTTTATCCAAACAGGTATCTCTGCAATCGATCATTTGAATACATTAGTTCGTGGGCAAAAATTACCAGTATTTTCTGGCTCTGGTCTTCCTCATAAAGAATTAGCTGCTCAGATCGCTCGACAAGCAACGGTACTCGATTCATCAGATGATTTCGCCGTAGTCTTTGCTGCTATTGGAATCACTTTTGAAGAAGCTGAATTTTTCATGGAAGATTTTCGTCAAACGGGCGCAATCGACCGTTCTGTCATGTTTATGAATTTAGCAAACGACCCTGCAATCGAACGTATCGCTACTCCTCGTATGGCTTTGACTGCTGCAGAATATCTTGCTTATGAAAAGGGAATGCATGTTTTGGTTATCATGACAGACATGACCAACTATGCAGAGGCATTGCGAGAGATTTCTGCAGCACGGCGAGAAGTTCCAGGAAGAAGAGGATATCCTGGGTATCTTTACACGAACTTAGCTACTTTATTCGAACGAGCAGGAAGAATCCGCGGACTAAAAGGATCGGTTACTCAAATTCCGATTCTAACAATGCCAGAAGACGATAAAACTCATCCAATCCCTGACTTGACTGGTTATATTACAGAAGGACAGATCATCTTGACTAGAGAGCTTTACAAGAGTGGGATTCAGCCACCAATTGATGTACTCCCGTCTCTTTCGCGGTTAAAAGATAAGGGAACTGGACCCGGAAAGACAAGAGAAGACCATGCAGCTACGATGAATCAGCTTTTTGCAGCCTATGCACAAGGAAAACAGGCAAAAGAATTAGCCGTAGTTTTAGGTGAATCTGCTTTATCTGATGTAGACAAGATCTATGCGAAGTTTGCTGAGCGGTTTGAAAAAGAATATGTCAATCAAGGATTCTACACGAACCGTTCGATTACTGAAACACTTGATCTAGGGTGGGAACTGCTATCGATGTTGCCAAGAACCGAATTAAAACGAATCAAAGACGACATGCTGGACAAATATCTGCCAGAAGGGAAGTGAGTTCTGATGGCACGATTGAATGTGAATCCGACCCGCATGGAATTGACTCGATTGAAAAAACAGTTGACAACTGCCACAAGAGGGCATAAATTATTAAAAGATAAGCAAGATGAACTGATGCGTCAATTCATCCTGTTGATTCGAAAGAACAACCAGCTGCGTCAAGAAATGGAAGAGTCTATGACAGAAGCAATGTCTGATTTTGTATTGGCAAATGCTTCGATCACGGAACCTTTCATCGAAGAATTATTTGTTTTGCCGGCGGAAAACGTTGATTTGTCTATCGTAGACAAAAATATCATGAGTGTAAAAGTACCTGTGATGAATTTTGAATATGATGAACAGCTGACAGACACACCTTTGGAATACGGGTATTTGAATTCCAGTGCCGAACTGGATCGGTCAATCGATCGGTTTACTACCCTGCTTCCAAAACTTTTGGAACTGACAGAAATCGAAAAAACTTGTCAACTGATGGCGAGTGAAATCGAAAAGACACGTCGGCGAGTCAATGCATTAGAATATATGACGATCCCTCAATTAGAAGAAACGATCTATTATATTCGTATGAAGCTGGAAGAAAACGAGCGCGCAGAAGTAACAAGGTTGATCAAAGTAAAAAATATGGGTACCACTGACTAAGTGGTATCCTTTTTTAAAAGAGGAAAACGATGATTAAACAAAGCAAACAAATAAAGAAACGCTTGCCGGCTGTTCAGCTTCTCGCATTAGGATTTTTTCTCCTGATTTTAGTTGGCGGCGGCCTACTTACCCTACCATTTTTTAGTAATAGTGGGCATGGGACAAATTTTATCGATGCACTTTTCACTGCAACTTCTGCTGTCTGTGTAACGGGATTGACAACATTGAATACAGCAGAGCATTGGAACAGTGCTGGTCAATTTTTGATCATGCTTTTGATTGAGATCGGCGGTCTTGGTTTTATGATGGTTCCGATTCTATGCTTTGCATTGATAAAGAAGAAAGTCAGTCTCAGCACACGTATTATATTAAAAGAAGCGCTGAATCTAGAAGAAGTATCAGGTGTGATGAAGCTCATGCTTTACATCCTGAAATTGGCCTTTGTGATCCAATTGATTGGTACGGTTGCTTTATCTTTTGTATTTGTGCCTGAATTTGGCTGGTTGAAAGGTATCTGGTACAGTTTGTTCCATGCAATCTCTAGTTTTTGTAATGCAGGGTTTGATTTGTTAGGAGACAGTTTAGCCAATCACCAGCAAAATGTTTATTTGATCATGGTGGTATCTGCTTTGATCATTTCTGGTGGGTTAGGCTTCATCGTATGGCGTGATTTACTGGAATATCATCAGAAAAAGAAGATGACGATTCATTCAAAAATCGCATTAACCGTTACAGGTACCCTTTTATTAGGCGGATTCGTTGTGTTCTTTTTCACAGAGCGCAATGGGGCAACGCTAGTGGAAGGGAATATGTTTCAACGATTGGCAAACACCTTTTTTATGAGTGTGACACCTAGAACGGCTGGATATTATTCAGTTGATTACCTCCATATGAGCCATGCAGGTCTGATTTTAACGATGTTTTTGATGTACATCGGCGGAACATCTGGGTCGACGGCCGGCGGATTGAAAACAACTACGTTAGGTGTGTTGCTGATCCAGATGCGTTCGATGTTGAAAGGACGTACGAGAGCGGAAGCATTTGGCCGTACCATCCGACAAGGCGCAGTGTTGCGGGCACTTACTTTATTTTTTGTTACGTTGACGTTGTGTGTAGTCGCCATCATGATTTTATCGGTGACTGAAACGATACCTAAAACTTCTGGCATCGAATATATTGCTTTTGAGGTCTTCTCTGCGTTTGGTACAGTAGGTCTTACGATGGGATTGACGCCAGACTTGACTGCAATAGGGAAATTGATCATTATAGCGCTTATGTACATTGGACGAGTTGGTGTATTGACTGTGGTCTTCTCTCTGATGACAAAAGCACAAAGAACACAATCAAAATACAAATATCCAGAAGAAAGTGTCATGATTGGATAATTTCATCTTCTGACAGAAACCTAGTGATTTAGTAAAATAAGAAAATAAAATAATTTTTCTTGCTTCTTGGATACTTTAAGTGCAAAATGTTCGTTTATTTTTTGAGGCACTACCCGTTGTTGAACCTCGGGTAGTGCCTCTTTTTTATTGAAAGGAATCAATAAGATTTGATTCCTTTATTTATCAATAGGTTATAATTCATATTTTTTTATTTTTTCTTTTACGATACTTAGTCCAGAAGCTAAAATTTCAAGGTTATTAGAGGATAGGGAAATTCGAACGAATGCATCTGGTTGCGCACGTGTAGTAAAGCGTCTGGAATGATAAAGTCGTATACCGTTAGCAAGAAAGTCATTCTCAATTATCTTAGGGTCAATCTCAGGATCAACTGGAAGAATTCGATAGTAAGGGACACGATTCGTTGGTTTTTCTACTTTGAAAAGAGAATCAAAAAGCTGATTGGCTCTTTTCGTAAGACTTAATTTAGTTTCTAAGATCCTATTTGCTTCATTTGAATGGAGGATTTGAGTGATGACTTCCACATCTAATCCAGAAGTTTTCACATTTATATTAAAAATTGCTTGTTCTATCTTGCTTTGGACATGTACTGGAACTACAAGATAAGCAACTCGCAATCCAGAACAAATAAATTTTGTCATTCCAGCTAAGTAGATTGTTTGGTTAGGTAATAATTTTTGGAAAGGAGGAATGATCGTATGTTGATAGTAAGTTGTTAAAAATGAATGGATATCATCTTCAATAACCCATAGACCTTCTTTTTCAATCACTTCGGCTAATTGCTCTCGTCTTTTGTGAGAGATTTGAAACCCTATAGGATTATTACAAGAAGGCATAAGAAAGACACCATGAATCTTCTTTTTTCTACATTCCTGAATCAATATATCAGGTCGCATTCCTTGCTCGTCAAAATCAATTGGAACGATCTCTAAATGATATAACTGAGCCAATTCAATGAAATTAGCGTATGTATATCGGTCTGTTGCTATTCTATCACCTGGAGAGAAAAGTGCAGAAAGTGTGATAGCCAATCCATTTTGAACACCGGAAACAATAGATAGAGATTCTAAGGACGGAATGACTCCTTGAGTTTTTAACCAATTTGCTGCAGTAGTCAATTGAAAATTTGTGCCTTTGGGATCTTGGTAATTAAGCAAACCAACAAGATTTGGGTTATTACTAGTTGATTGAATAAACGGGACAACGAATTTATTACATTCTTCAAAAGAACTAACCAGACCAAAATCAATGATATGTTCGGTTACTTCATTGGTAGAGATGGTGATGGACTCAAAGACATTGGGAGAAATAAATGTGCCACTTCCAATATTCGTATACAGCAAACCTTTCTCAATTCCATATTTATAAGCCTTGCCAACGGTAGTAAAATTTAAATCTAAATAATCAGCTAGCTCTCTTTGGGAGGGTAACTGAGTGTTTTTCTGTAATTTATTCTTTAAAATATCTTGTTCTAATTGTTGAATCAACGATCGATAATAAGGACGCTTCAATTTTTGTTTGTCTGGTCGCCAAGTTAACGGGTAATTGTCATAAGAATTAATAGGCATTTTCTCCACTCCTTAAAATTGTATACCATACAATTTTACCATTGATTGTATTGATTTTAGAAGTTAATCTTTTGTGAGGAGGGAATTGTCTATGAAAATTATTAATTTTGAGGAAGTAGTAGCTTCTTTTAGTTTTGAAGAAGCGATTCAAGTAATGAAAAAATGTTTTTTTGATTATGAAAGTGGTAAAATCAGCCAAAATCCTCGATTGGTGGAAATTTTACCTGACGGAAAAGACAAAAATATGTTTGCGATGATGCCTGCTTATTTGGGGGAGAACAGATATTTTGGAACAAAAGTCATTACCGCTTTTCCGGATAATCATCAGTATCATTTACCTTCTCATTTAGGAGAGATTTTCTTGTTTGATGCTCAAAACGGACTACCCAAAGCATTGATAAACGCAAATGCAGTCACCTGGATTCGAACAGCTGCTGTATCTGCGCTGGCAACAGATTACTTAGCAAATCCGCATGCAGAAACACTTGCTTTAATTGGAGCTGGTCAACAAGCATTGTCGCATTTGACTGCGATTTCTACCATTCGTCCCATCACTACAGTGTTTGTTTACGATATTTTAGAAGAAAGACGAAATACTTTTATCGCTAAAGCTAAAAAACAGTATCCTAAAATAACGTTTATAAATGCAATATCAGTAGAAGATGCAGTACGTCCAGCGGAAATCATTTGTACGTTGACCTCTAGTAAAGAGGCATTTCTTCAAAAAGAGTGGGTAAGGGAAGACGCACATATCAATGCTGTGGGCACATTTACTCCTGATACAAGAGAGATAAGTACATCGTTGATGGAAACTTCTCAAATCTATGTAGATGATTACTCAGCTGCCTTAACAGAAAGCGGGGACCTGCTTATAGCCATGGCAGAAGGAGATTTAGAGGAATCTTGTATTGTTGGTACATTAGGCGAATTAGTTTCTGAGAAAAAAACATTTTATAAAGGAGAATCGAGGCCGACGATTTTCGACGCAGTTGGTCTAGCTATTGAAGATCTTTGTTGTGCAGAATATATTTATAACAAATTAGAGAAAGGGGCTTTAAAATGAACTTAGATTATTACGTAGTTGATGCATTTGCAGATGAGGTGTTCAAAGGAAATCCAGCAGCGGTTTATGTGCTAGAAGAATGGCTGCCAGAAGGTACGATGCAAAAAATTGCCATTGAAAACAATTTATCTGAAACAGCATTTACAGTGAAGAAAAACCAAGAATTTGAGCTTAGATGGTTTACGCCAGATCGAGAAATCGATCTTTGTGGTCACGCGACATTAGCAACAGCATTTGTTTTATTTAACTATTACAAAATACCTGATGAAACGATTAAATTTTCTACTCAAAGCGGTAATCTATTTGTGACAAGAATTAAAGATTATTATTACATGGATTTTCCTAGTATTATGCCGAAAAAAGTGCCGATATTGTCTGAATATGAAGAAGCGATTGGGGCTAAGATTAAAGAAGCCTACTTAGCGCGTGATTTATTTTTCGTATTAGAAGATGAAAAAACGGTGGCTAAATTGCAGCCAGATTTTACAGCTATCAAAAATTTTGAATTAGGAATAGGAGTCATCGTGACAGCAGAAAGTGTGCAAAAAGACTTTGTTTCTAGAACCTTCTTTCCAAAATTAACAATCAATGAAGATCCAGTATGTGGATCAGCACATTCTAATCTTATTCCTTATTGGGCAGAAAGAATGAATAAAACAAAATTGTCAGCTTATCAAATGTCATCAAGGGGCGGGGATCTAGAATGTGAATTAAAAGAAGATCGTGTGATAATAGGAGGAAAAGCAGTTTTGTTTTCTAAAGGTACCTCGTTTATTTGATTTCTTTCAAATGAATTAAAAATAAATTGGTGGAGAGTGGCAGCCTTATAGCTACAATGGTTGTTAAAAAAAGACGCAAACTTTTTCAATTTAATGAAAAGTTTGCGTCTCATTTTAATTATTGGTGTTTGTTTTTTATTCAATCAAGAGTAAAATGCCCCATACTAACTATCCTCGGATGACTTCGATTTTATAACCATCAGGGTCAATGACAAAGTAGTAAGAAGGCGCAGTGCCAGGTAATCCTTTTAAGTCAGTAATCTCAAGACCAGCAGCTTTATGTTGCTCGTGTAATTTTTCTAGATCATCAGCTACAATAGCGATATGACCATAGCCGTCTCCTAGATCATACGCACCATGATCATAGTTGTAAGTCAACTCTAATTCATAGTCATCCCCAGGAAGTGTCAAATAAACAAGTGTAAATTTGTTTTCTGGAAAATCACGGCGGCGGCTTTCTTCAAAACCAAATGCCTTTTGATAAAACTCGATTGATGCTTCAAGATCTTTCACTCGAACACATGTGTGAGCCATTTTCATAGATTCATCTCTCCTTTTCCTTTTACTCAATCATAACAAAAAGAAGTAAGGAAATAGTTGATTTGTGCTTGTTCATGAGAAATTTCTCATGTAAAATGGATAGAAAATAAAACTGTTAAGGTGGAAACTATTCATGGATAAACCAATTTTTGGTGAAAAAAAGCAATTTGCTGATTATCAAACCCGTTATGCAGCATATATTGTCATAGAAAGAGATCAGCAGATTGCAGTAATCGAGGCTCCAAATGGTGCTTTTTTTCTTCCTGGCGGGGAAATTGAAGGAGAAGAGACGAAAGAAGAAGCGATTGTCCGTGAGCTGATAGAAGAAATGGGAATTGTGGCAGAAATTTCTTCTTATCTGGGAGAAGCTGATGAGTATTTTTACTCGAATTATCGTGCAACTTATTATTATAATCCAGGATATTTCTTTGTTGCTGATTCTTGGAAGCGTATAGGAGAACCAACTGAAAAGACCAATAAAATTTGGTGGGTGAGCCCTCAAGAAGCGCTTGTGAAATTGAAACGTGGTAGCCACCGATGGGCAGTCGAGAGATGGATCGAAAAAAATAAAAACTGAAAGAAAGCGAGTAGATCAGCTTTCTCTCAGTTTTTTTATTTATTACAGTACATATTTTTTGATTGCTTCAGCTACACCGTGCTCGTCGTTTGATGAAGTGATGACATTTGCTGCTTCTTTGACAAGAGAAACGGCATTTCCCATTGCTACTCCTAGACCAGCATATTCAATCATGGATAAGTCGTTCTCGTTATCTCCGATAGCCATGATTTCATCTTGATCAATACCAAGGTGCTGGGCGAGATTCGCAACTGCCGCACCTTTACTTGCTTCTTTATTTAGTACTTCGAAGTAATAGGGCGCACTTTTGACCGTTGTGTATTTATCACGGAAAGTTTGCGGTAAACGCGCAATTGCTGCATCTAAAATTTCTGGTTCGTCGATCATCATCATTTTGACGATGTTCATGTCTGGTGTCATTTCTTCAGGTGTTCGATATTTTAGCGGCATCTTGACTAAACTTGCTTCGTGGATCGTATAAGCGCTGATATCTCGATTAGGCGTGTAGATCGCTTTGTCATCGATCGAATGGAGATGACTGCCGACACGGCGTGCCATCACTTCGATCTCTAGGAAATCTTCATGAGTCAGTCCGTGACGGGCGATGATTTTACCTGATTTCGTTTGTTGTACGAGTGCCCCGTTATAAGTAATAACGTAATCATTATCTTGAAAAAGGTTCAACTCGTTTAACTGTTCCTGGACACCTGGTAAGGGACGGCCAGTGCATAAAACGATCGAAACACCTTTTGCAACAGCAGCGGCAATCGCTTCTTTTACTTCTTTTGTTACTTCTCTTTTCTCATTTAATAAAGTACCATCGATGTCGATAGCGACTAGTTTGATAGACATAATTTCCTCCAATATATTTTAATTTATTTCAATCAATGCGCCATTACGGATATGGCTGGCAAATTCTTGATAAGTTTCGTCAAATAAATCATAATGATCACGCAAGGACGGATCAACCATTTCTTTTGGAAAGAAAAATCGCTCATCTCCTTGTTCTTGTCCCGCTAATGCAGCAACAAGCTGACTAACCTGTGATAATTCTATCAAAGTTCCGTCATTTCGCAAAATCTCGATTTGTGTGCGATGTCTGCCTTGTTCTGGGCGATAAAAATCATAAGGTAGATCGTAGCTAGAATTCACAGCAGTGTAATAAACAGGATTATATCCGACCTTTTCTACTAACAAAGTGAGTTCTTGGACTAATTTTGAATCCCGGTTGCCAGAAAAAGTAGCAGATTTCAGTGGTTTACGATTCAAAAAACGTTTAGCTAAATCATTTAAAATAGGATCAGCAGATTCAGACCATTGAGTAAAGTAAGTGCCCAAGACCCCATCATCAAGTTTGAGGTATTCTTCTAAAGTAAAGCTTCCGTCAAGAAATGGCAGAAGTAATTGAGAATGGAGTTCAAAACTGCTGGCATCTTCTTGATACAACTCGTGTGCGCGATGAAGCAGATGCTCCAAAATCACTTCCATACCGCGGGAAACAGGATGGAAGTACACTTGCACATACATTTGATATCGGCTAACGATATAATCTTCCACTGCATGCATGCCACTCATGGAAAAAGCGATCCCGCCTTCATAAGGACGAATCACACGTAATATTCGGGTAAGATCAAATGTTCCATATTCTGTTCCAGTGAAATAAGCATCCCGAAGCAAATAGTCCATTCGATCCGCATCGATCTGACTAGAAATCATTTGGACAACTTGTGGGTTGGGGTAAGTTTTTTGGATCACACTAGCTACCTTTTCAGGAAAACCTTCTTCTACTCGGTTAAGAATCTGATACACTTCTGTTTCTGGAGAAGTGATGATCTCTACAGTGATGGCTTCATGATTCGTATGGAAGATATGTTCAAATGTATGAGAGTAAGGACCATGACCGACATCATGCAACAGTGCCGCACATAAAGTCACCAGCCGTTCCTGATCATCCCAGCCTCCGTTGCCTATTTTTTCTTTTGAAAAATTTCGAGAAAAGATATCGCAGATTCGTCTTGAAATCTCATAAACGCCTAATGAATGAGTAAAACGGCTATGTTCTGCTCCGTGAAAAGTGAAAGAAGAAGTGCCTAATTGTTTAATGCGTCGTAGACGTTGGACTTCTTTCGAATTGATCAAATCTAAGATTACTTGATGCTGGACATGGATATAGTTATGGACTGGATCACGAAAAACTTTTTCCATAGGCAGCATTTGATATTTATAAGGGGTTGTCATAATGTAGCTCCTTTATGTTATTACGTTGTTCCATTCTCTGGATTTGGTTGTTCCATTGCTCCAGCTGGATTTCTTTTTTTAGCCAGTCGGTAGAATCCTGTAAATCACTTGCAGAATACAGCTTTTCAAAAGCTTTTGCAAATGCTTCTTTGACTTCTTTTACAAAAAGGGGTTGGTCAAGCAGTTCTTCAAGTGTTGCCATTGTAGCAGGATCCACTGCAGGATAGCCATTTGTACCAAAGTCTTCTTTTAAAGCAGATTGATAAAATCGCTTCATGACTTGCCCGCGTTTTTCCTGATTACCGTTGACACTTAAGTACATCATAACAGAAATCCCATTTTTGATCCGACGCTGAGCGATACCGGCAAATTTTTTGCCATGGATGCTTAAATCATAAGTTCCAGGACAATAAGAATGGGTGATTTCGAATGCTTGTATCGGTGCCTTTGGAAAAGCGTATTTAGTCAATAGGAGCATTTGCTCGTAAGCGTCATCTATGGTTATTTTTTTTGTGTCACTTTGGGGGAAAATCAAAGAAATGTTCAAAATTCCTTCATCTGATACGATCCCTAATCCACCTGAATTTCTGATCACTGGAGCGTAACCTGCATCTTTCAGTGTTTGGATCCCGTCACTTAGAAAAGGAGTTCGAACATCCTTCATACCTAAGATGACTGTGCAGTCATATTGCCAGAAATGTAAAAAGATTTGCTGGTGTTCTTTAGAATATTCCGTTAATATATCTGTTAATGCAAAAGGGGAAAAGTCGTTTTTTTGATAAATGTGCTGATCTAGTCGAATCGCAGGGTTCATTCAACCGGCTCCTTTGTATAAATTCATATTTTCTACAATATTATACTCTAAAATCAAGGAGTTGTTTTGGAAAAAAGGTTTTCTGTAAAAATGGACAAGTTGGTTGACAAAACAAAAGAAACTAGGAACAATGTAGCTATGAGAAGTAAAGGAGAATGAATAATGGAATTATCACAAGGAACACCGATTTCAATCAAATTGCGTACAAAAGTAAAACAGCAAGGGGAAGTGCAAGATTTTTATTTTGATTTGAAAGGGCAAATGGTGACAATTGGCGATACGCTGTACATACGTTATAAAGAGATTCAGGAGGAGACGGGCGATGAGATTCCTGTAACGATCAAATTAGTTCCAGATGGTCATGTACAGCTGATCCGTGCAGGAGAAATGCGGATGCGTTTGAAATTTGGCTATAAAGAACGGTTAGAAACATCCTATCGAACACCATACGGTATGATCCAGATTGCTACTTTTACGAAAGAACTGCATGTTAGTTTGAAAGACCGTCCCACAGCAGGGAAGGTTCGAATCGATTATGATCTGTTCATGGGACCGGAAAAAATCGGCGAATATTATTTGACCTTGGATTTTACAGCGTAAATATAAAAGAAAAGTTTGATTTTTTGTGTCTGATTTTGTATGATAAGGAGTAGACTGTGAAAGGACGTGTCCTGATTGGAAATTAGTGTATTTGAAGGTGCAAACAAAAGCGAATTATCAATGATCGAAGTAGCACACGCGATCTTAGAACAACGTGGCGATGTCATGGATTTTTCTGATTTAGCTAACCAGATCCAAAACTATCTTGGGAAATCAGACAGTGAAATTCGTGATTCACTCGCACAATTTTATACTGACTTGAATATTGACGGCAGCTTTATCTCATTAGGGGATAATCGTTGGGGCTTGCGTTCATGGTATGCTATCGATTCGATCGATGAAGAAGTAAACCATGGAATGGACGAAGAGGATGAAGATACTCCACGTCGCCGTAAACGCAAGAAAGTCAACGCCTTTATCAATGATGATGAAGACGCGATCGATTACAATGACGATGACCCAGAAGATACAGATCTGACAGAAGAAGATGACGATGATCTGTTTGATGACGATGATGATGAAGATGAAGAAATCGCTGCTTATAATTCTGACTTGCAAGAAATCGGAGCAGATGACCCGACAGATGATGAAGAAGACTTGCCAGGAAATATCGAAGAAGATTTAAGTATCATAGACGAAGACGATGATGATGAAGATTATGAAGAGGAAGAATTTTCTGACTCTGAAAAAGAATAAACATTATTTTCTTACGAGAGGTTGTGACAGAGACGGATCAGCCTATCAGAATAAGGAGGTGTGACACGATTTTTGTCACACCTTCTTTTTTGTATATAAAAATCCCAAGTAAATACATAAAATATAAAATAATTGAAACTTTTAGCGCACCTTGTACGTCATATTAAGTGAGGCAGAAAGGAGTGGAGAATGATTTTTACTGGATATAAGAAAAAACGGCAGATCGAAAAATACCGTCACCTGCTGAATGGACTCATCGAAACTGATTATCAAAAAATGTTCCGTATCACGATGAATTACGTACATGATAAAGAAGAGGCCTTAGATGTGATGCAAGATAGTTTTCATAAAGCCCTGAACTATTTTGAAAAAGAAAAAGAGATCGAGCATTTTAGTGCATGGTTTTATCGGATATTGATCCGCACGGCATTAGATAGTTGGCGCAGGCAAAAAAGGACGCCTGTGGACTTATTTGAAATTCAAGATATCCCCCAACAGTTACCTTTAGAAACTTCCGTTGCAGAGCTCCATATGATTTTAGATAAAATAGACAGTCCGGAAAAAGAGATTCTGATCCTCTACTTTTTTGAAGGATTTCGTTTGAAAGAAATTGCGACTATCTTGGATATGAATGAAAACACAGTTAAAACGAAAATGTACCGCTCATTGAATGCTTTACGTCAAATCCTAGAATGAAGGAGAGAAGAGTGCCATGTATTCCCAAAAAGAAAATTTAAAAAAACTAAAGAAAACTTATAAAGAACAAGCAATTCCCAAAGGGCTTAAAGAGGAGATCCGCCAGCGTTTTATTATCGAAGAGCAATCATTTATAAAAGCAAGGCGGAGAAAGAGACGTCTCCAAGGGTTCGGAGTATCTTTGGCTATCGTAATGATTACAACAAGTAGTCTTCTTTTTAATAGTCAAGTTCGAAGCTTTGCAGAAGATTTACCCATCTTAGGATCAGTCATTGAATTGATCTTAGGCGAGCGCTTTACTGATCGATCTGAAAAAATCGATATTCAGGTACCGAAGATCAATACACAAAATGAGAAAGAAAATAAAACAATTCATGGATTAAATCAAAAATACTTTCGCGAAGGACAAGCAGATTTTGAAAAAGCTGAAAAAGAATATGGAAATTTTGAAACGGATCATTACCAAGTTTTGGGAGATTATCAGAAAATCGTAGACGATAACCGGTTTCTCGTGATTGAAAGGCAGATCACCCAAACAGCAGCAGATAGCCATGTTGAAAAAAGATACGACACAATCGACAAGAAAAACAGTGTCCAGCTCTCACTTCCACTTTTATTCAAAGATGACACCTATCTATCTGTTTTGACAAAAGAAGTTAAACGGCAGATGGCCGAACAAGTCAAGGAAGATCCATCTAAGTACTATTGGACTGAGCAAGATATTAAAGAAGGGACGATAGAAAAACCAACACTTGTTACGCCTACACGAAGTTTTTATTTGAACAAAGAGCATCAATTAGTTTTGACTTTTTCTCAATACGAAATTGCTCCCGGTTATATGGGTACACCAGAATTTGTCATTCCCAAGTCCGTGACAAAAACGATTTTGGCATCGGAAGATTATTTGGATCATTAGACGAGAAGTAGTTGCGACTAGCAGTTTCAATTTTCAAGTAAGTACAAGTAAATAATAAGAAGAGAAAAAGAGAAAGAAGAGATATAGTGAAAAGAAATTACTTAGTTATCAGTATTATTGCTTTATCCGTGCTTTTGTTTTTCGAAATTACTTCGGTGGCCTCCTTGATCACCGAAGTAAAAGGGCAAACATACTCTTCGGAGCATTCGTCACAATCTTTCAAACAATCAGAACAATCAGAACGATCAGAACAATCAACCATTAAAAGCCAATCAACTGAAACAGCTAACGTCAAAGAAGCCATTCAAGAATCAGCGAAAAAGGTACAAAGTCAGTCATCACAATCAACACAAGACAGTACAAAAACGAGCCGAGATACGGCTGTCAAAAGTATTGCCATCAGCTTTGATGATGGACCAGGAGCGACCACAACGCCGCAGCTTCTGCGAATCTTAAAAGAAAAAAACGTGCATGTCACTTTTTTCGTCTTAGGAGAAAATACGGCGCAGCATCCTGAAATCGTGAAGCAGACAGCTGAAGCAGGGCACGAGATTGGCAATCACACATACGATCATCAGAATCTGGCCACTCTTTCTGCCCAGTCGATGACGGAGGAAGTGACGAAAGCAGACACTGAGATCAAAAAAGTCACTGGCAAAACCCCCGCTTTTGTTCGTCCGCCCTATGGTTCTGTCACGAATGTAGGAGCAACGATCATCCAGCGACCGATCATCGAATGGTCTGTTGATTCAGAAGATTGGAAGACAAGAAATCCTGACTTGATTTTGCAGAAAATCCAAGCAACAGTATACGATGGGGCAATTATTTTATTCCATGATATCTATCCTGAAACGATTCGTGCCGTTCCTCAAGTGATCGATTATCTGAAAGAGCAAGGCTATCGTATCACGACAGTTGGCGATTTATTAGGGCATCCAACGGCTGTCGAGAACTACTATGGCAGAAATGATCATCGACCAGTTCAGTAAGTGAGACAAGTATCTTTAATAAATAACACATTTGAATAAGTAGTTGAACACATAACTACCTTACTTGCAAAGGCTTAACAATATCTATACAGATACAACAAAAAGCTGTCCACCAATTTTCTTTGGCGGACAGTTTTCACTTAAAAATAAAGAAGCAACTATTCGTAAATTATGCTAAAATAGCAGTAGAACGCGTCCTGAGGGAATCGAACCCCCGTCTCAAGAACCGGAATCTTACGTGATATCCACTACACTAAGGACGCAAGCACTGGGATAATTGTAACTAAACAGATAAAAAATTACAAGGGGATTGGACAAAAAAATGAAATTTGAGCAAAATTTTTCACAAAAACAGCAGCAGACACAGAAACTAGCCATGACGCAACAGTTGCAACAGTCCATCCAAGTTTTACAATATAACAGTGAGGAGCTGTTGGCATTCGTTGAGAATCAAGCAATGGAAAATCCATTGGTGGAAGTTGTTGAGCCGGAATGGCAGCCAGATTACATAAAAGCTTCTTCATCTTCTTATGAAGGAGAAGAGACAAATTACCTAAATCAGATTCCTGATACAAAAGGGTCTTTATTTGATTCATTGATCGAACAAGTCCATTTGAATTACCGAGATACTTTTTTGAGGAAAATCGTTCTTTATCTTGTAGAATACATCGATTTGAACGGATTTTTGACGATTAGTTTAGAAGAAGCCGGAAAAGAGATTGGAGCTACGCCTATCCAAATGCTCGATGCGTTGACTCTGATTCAGCAATTAGAACCAGCTGGAGTAGGTGCACGTAGTTTGCAAGAATGTCTCATGCTTCAAACAGAACGAGATGATTATGCGCCGGAATTAGCTTATATCGTGTTGGAAGAATGTTTTGAGGAACTGGTGGAGCGAAAATGGAAAGAAATCGCACAACGTTTTTCTGTTGATCTACATGCTGTTCAGCAGATATTCGACTATTTACAAACGTTGAGTCCAAGCCCTGGCCGGATTTTCGACCGTAGCAGCGAATTGTACATTATTCCTGATGTCCGGGTATTAGTGGACGACGATAAAAATGTACAAGTTATCTCAAACCGAAAAAATCAGCCAAATATACGCTTTCAAGAGAGTTACTTCAAACAAATGTCACAACAAGCAGATAAAGAAACTGAAAATTATTTAAAAGAACGGAAACAGGAATTCGAATGGTTGAAGAAAACGATCCTACAACGTGGGGATACAATTTTGCGGGTTGCTCAAGTCATTGTTTCCCGGCAAAAAGCTTTCTTTATCGACAAGGAACGTCCAATCAAGCCTCTTACGTTAAAGGAAGTTGCAACTGAGATAGATGTGCATGAATCCACGGTCAGTCGTGCAGTCAACGGGAAATATTTGGAAACAGATTTCGGTGTATTTGAATTAAAAAAATTTTTCACTACACGAATTCCTACGAATAGTACAGAACAGACAGAAAACCTTTCAGCAGATACAGCGAAGAAAAAGTTGCAGGAATTAGTCGATCAAGAAGACAAAAACAAGCCGTTGTCTGACCAGAAATTGGTTGAATTGCTGAAAAAAGATGAGATAGCGATCTCAAGACGAACAGTAGCAAAATATCGTGATTTATTAGGAATCCCGAGTTCATCAAAAAGAAAACGTTATGATAACTAATCAGTCAAAAGACTAGAAAAAGTATTTCACTTTTTCTAGTCTTTTTAGTTGAAAAACGAGAGCAAAACTGTTAGACTTACAGTCGTGAGGTTGAGATTTCCCTTTATTGATGTGAAATTCGAATAGTTAATTTCTTTTTTTATCGTATATGGGTCGTTTTAAGTCTACATTGGACGTAAAGTGTCCAACTAAGGAGATCGCTATGCTGGATGAAATAAAAATGATTGAATCTGTTGCACCAGATATTATCGAAGTGTTGCAAGAACGCTATAAAATTTTACGAAATATCTATTGGATGCAGCCGATTGGACGTCGAAGTTTATCGGAAAGTATGGGGATCACAGAACGAGTATTACGAACAGAAACAGACCTTTTGAAAAATCTGAATTTGATCGACACCTCAAAAAGCGGTATGACGCTGACAACTAAGGGCGAAGAAGTTTATCAAAGCCTTGAAAACTTCATGGATCAGCTTTTAGGTACGCATCAAACCGAACAACAGTTGGCAGAATATTTTGGTAACCAACGCTGTATCGTTGTTTCAGGAAACAGCGAAGAGCAGACCAAAGTGGCTGATGCATTCGGCGAAGCGCTGAGCGAAGCCCTAGACCGACTACTTCCAGAAGGCGAGAATATCATCGCTGTGATGGGAGGAACTACTATGGCTGTGGTAGCCGAACAATTGTCTAATCTGGAAAATAAGAAACGGCATAACCTGTTTGTCCCTGCAAGAGGCGGGATTGGTGAAGCGATAACTGTACAGGCAAATTCTGTCAGTGCAAGAATGGCTGCTAAAGCAAACGGTAACCACCGTGCACTTTATGTTCCGGAACAATTAAGTCTGGCAACTTACAATTCTTTACTCAATGAGCCATCTATCCAAGAAGTCTTAAACTTGATTAGTGAAGCGAATTGTGTTATTCATAGTATTGGGCGTGCATTACACATGGCAGCACGTCGTAAGATGACTGAAAAAGAATTAGTCATGCTGAAACAAGCAAATGCTGTTGCGGAATCTTTTGGCTACTTTTTCAATGAAAAAGGTGAAGTCGTTTATAAGGTCCCTAGAATCGGCATAGAATTGCAAGATTTGGAAAAAGTCCCGATCATCATGGCAATCGCGGGCGGAAAATCAAAAGCTAAAGCAATTCGAGCTTATATGAAAAATGCACCAAAACAAACGTGGCTCATCACTGATGAAGCTGCTGCAAATGAGATTTTAAAAGGGGTAACCCTTTAAAATAAATATTTTTTTGATTTTCATAAGGAGGAAATCTTAAATGACAGTTAAAGTAGGTATTAATGGTTTTGGACGTATTGGACGTCTAGCATTCCGTCGTATCCAAGATGTAGATGGAATCGAAGTAGTAGCAATCAACGACTTGACAGATGCTAAAATGTTGGCACACTTGTTAAAATACGACACAACTCAAGGACGTTTCAACGGAACAGTTGAAGTTCATGAAGGTTCATTCAACGTAAACGGAAAAGAAGTTAAAGTATTAGCTAACCGCAACCCAGAAGAATTACCATGGGGCGAACTAGGCGTAGATATCGTTCTAGAATGTACTGGTTTCTTCACTTCTAAATCAGCAGCTGAAAAACATTTAACAGCTGGTGCTAAACGCGTTGTTATCTCTGCTCCTGGCGGAAACGATGTTCCAACAATCGTTTATAACACAAACCACGAAACATTAACTGGTAAAGAAACAGTTATCTCAGGTGCTTCATGTACTACTAACTGTTTAGCTCCTATGGCTAAAACATTGAACGACAAATTTGGTGTTGTTGAAGGATTAATGACAACTATCCACGCTTACACAGGTGACCAAATGACTCTAGACGGACCTCATCCTAAAGGTGACTTCCGCCGTGCACGCGCTGCTGCTGCAAACATCGTTCCTAACTCAACAGGTGCTGCTAAAGCTATCGGTTTAGTAATTCCTGAATTGAACGGTAAATTAGACGGAGCTGCTCAACGTGTTCCTGTACCAACAGGTTCATTAACAGAATTAGTAACAGTTCTTGAAAAAGAAGTAACTGTTGACGAAATCAATGCAGCAATGAAAGAAGCTTCAAACGAATCTTACGGATACAACACAGACGAAATCGTTTCTTCAGATATCGTTGGTATGACTTACGGTTCATTATTTGATGCTACACAAACTAAAGTAATGACAGTTGGCGACAAACAATTAGTTAAAACTGTTGCTTGGTACGACAACGAAATGTCATACACTGCACAATTAGTACGTACTTTAGAATACTTCGCTAACTTATAAGATAGACAAACGTACAAGTGTAAATTATAGACATGTACATTTAAAAGCGGGGAAGCAATCGCGCTTCTTCCGCTTTTTTTGATAATAAGTTTATTCAGGAGGAAATAAAATGGCTAAGAAAACAGTGAAAGATATCGATTTAAAAGACAAAAAAGTTCTTGTCCGTGTTGACTTCAACGTTCCTTTGAAAGACGGCGTGATCACTGACGACACTCGTATCAAAGCAGCATTGCCAACAATCAACTACGTTCTAGAACAAGGCGGAAAAGCAATCCTTTTCTCTCACCTTGGACGTGTAAAAACAGAAGAAGATAAAGAAGGAAAATCTTTAGCTCCAGTTGCAAAACGTCTAGGCGAATTATTAGGTAAAGAAGTAACATTCGTACCTGAAACTCGCGGAGAACAATTAGAAGAAGCAATCCGCAACATGAATGACGGCGATGTTGTCGTATTCGAAAATACACGATTTGAAGATATTGACGGTAAAAAAGAAAGCAAAAATGATACAGAACTAGGTAAATACTGGGCTTCATTAGGCGATGTATTTGTTAACGATGCTTTCGGTACAGCTCACCGTGCGCATGCTTCTAACGTAGGTATCGCTTCAACTGGTATCCCAACAGTTGCTGGATTCTTGATGGAAAAAGAAATCAAGTTCATCGGTGAAGCAGTAGAAGAACCAAAACGCCCAATGATTGCAATCCTTGGTGGCGCAAAAGTTTCTGATAAAATCGGCGTAATCGAAAACTTGATTCCTAAAGCAGATAAAATCTTGATCGGTGGCGGAATGACTTACACATTCTACGAAGCAAAAGGAATCAAGATCGGTAACTCTCTAGTAGAAGCTGATAAAGTGGAACTAGCAAAAGAATTAATCGAAAAAGCAGGCGACAAACTTGTCTTGCCAATCGACAATGTCTGTGCACCAGAATTTTCAAATGATGTTGAAACACAAGTAGTCGAAGGAGACATTCCTGATGGTTTGATGGCTTTAGACATCGGCCCAGCATCAGTAAAATTATTTGCTGATACATTACAAGGTGCAAAAACAGTTGTTTGGAACGGACCTATGGGTGTATTTGAAATGAGTAACTTTGCTAAAGGTACAATCGGTGTTTGTGAAGCAATCGCTAACTTAGAAGGCGCAACAACAATCATCGGTGGCGGAGACTCAGCCGCAGCAGCAGAACAATTAGGATTTGCTGACAAATTCACACACATCTCAACAGGTGGCGGCGCAAGCTTGGAATTGCTTGAAGGTAAAGAATTACCAGGACTAGCAGCAATCAACGATAAATAAACGACCAAGTTTGCTCAATTCTGACGAGTAATCGAACAAAAGGTGAAGGGAGTTTTCATGACTCCCTAGCCATTTTTCAATAAATTAAGGAGTGTGTTCCTCAATGCGTAAACCTATTATCGCAGGTAACTGGAAAATGAACAAAACTGCATCAGAAGCAAAAGAATTTGCTGAAGCAGTAAAAAACAAAATCCCTTCAAATGACAAAGTTGATTCAGTCATCGGATCTCCTGCATTATTCTTACAAGAATTAATGACATCAGCTGAAGGTACAGAACTAAAAATCTCAGCACAAAACTGCTACTGGGAAAACTCAGGTGCGTTCACTGGTGAAACTTCACCAGCAGCTCTTGCTGATCTAGGTGTTCATTATGTGATCATCGGACATTCAGAACGTCGTGAATATTTCCATGAAACAGACGAAGACATCAATAAAAAAGCGAAAGCTATCTTTGCAAATGGTATGACACCAATCCTATGCTGTGGCGAATCTTTAGAAACCTATGAAGCAGGCAAAACTGCTGAATGGATCGAAGGACAAATTACAGCTGGTTTAGCTGATCTTTCAGCTGAACAGGTGTCAAACATGGTTATTGCTTATGAACCAATCTGGGCAATCGGTACTGGTAAATCAGCTGACGCACAAATCGCTGACGAAATTTGTGGAGTTGTACGTCAAACAGTTGAAAAACTTTATGGAAAAGAAGTATCAGAAGCAGTTCGTATCCAATACGGCGGTTCTGTAAAACCAGAAAATATTGCTGAATACATGGCAAAAGAAAATGTTGACGGTGCTTTAGTCGGTGGCGCAAGCTTGCAAGCAGATTCATTCTTGTCATTGTTAGACGCTGTAAAATAATTGTTGAAAATTTGCGAAAAATGCAAGAAATGTTTGCACTAATGAGCAAAATTAACTAAAATCGTATATGAGGGAAATCCCTTAGGAAAAAACAAACTCAAAGGAGAGACAAAACATGTCAATTATTACTGATGTTTACGCTCGCGAGATCTTAGACTCACGTGGTAACCCAACAATCGAAGTAGAAGTATACACAGAAAGCGGAGCTTTTGGCCGCGGAATGGTTCCTTCAGGTGCTTCAACTGGTGAATACGAAGCAGTTGAATTACGTGACGGAGACAAAGCTCGTTATGGCGGTAAAGGTGTAACTAAAGCTGTCGACAACGTAAACAACATCATTGCTGAAGCAATCATTGGCTACGATGTTCGTGACCAAATGGCTATCGACAAAGCTATGATCGCTTTAGACGGAACTCCTAACAAAGGTAAATTAGGTGCGAACGCTATTTTAGGTGTTTCTATCGCTGTTGCACGTGCAGCTGCTGACTACCTAGAAGTACCTTTATACCACTACCTAGGCGGATTCAACACAAAAGTATTGCCAACACCAATGATGAACATCATCAACGGCGGATCACATGCTGATAACTCAATCGACTTCCAAGAATTCATGATCATGCCTGTTGGCGCTCCAACATTCAAAGAAGCTCTACGTATGGGTGCTGAAGTATTCCACGCATTAGCTTCAATCTTGAAAGCTCGCGGATTAGCAACTTCTGTTGGTGACGAAGGTGGATTTGCTCCAAACCTTGGTTCAAACGAAGAAGGTTTTGAAGTAATCATCGAAGCAATCGAAAAAGCTGGCTATGTACCTGGTAAAGACGTTGTTCTTGCTATGGATGCTGCTTCTTCAGAATTCTACGACAAAGAAAAAGGTGTTTACGTACTAGCTGATTCAGGCGAAGGCGAAAAAACAACTGACGAAATGATCAAATTCTACGAAGAATTAGTTTCTAAATATCCAATCATCTCAATCGAAGACGGATTAGACGAAAACGACTGGGACGGATTCAAGAAATTAACTGACGTATTAGGCGACAAAGTTCAATTAGTTGGTGACGACTTGTTCGTAACAAACACTCAAAAATTATCTGAAGGTATCGAAAAAGGAATTGCTAACTCAATCCTTATCAAAGTGAACCAAATCGGTACATTAACAGAAACTTTCGAAGCTATCGAAATGGCTAAAGAAGCTGGCTACACAGCAGTTGTATCTCACCGTTCTGGTGAAACAGAAGATTCAACAATCTCTGATATCGCTGTTGCAACAAACGCTGGCCAAATCAAAACTGGTTCTCTATCACGTACTGACCGTATTGCTAAATACAACCAATTACTACGTATCGAAGACCAACTTGGTGAAGTTGCAGAATACAAAGGTTTGAAATCTTTCTACAACTTAAAAAACAAATAATTCTTTTCTAATGAAGATACATGATCGACTATTGAAAGATAGTCGAGTATGATCACTTAGTTAAGTAATCGAACTCTCTACTTGCTGAAATATCAGCAGGTAGAGAGTTTTTTTGCAACTAGCTTCTGTATATGATGTTTACAAAGAATGGTACAAGAAAAGCTCATCCTTGAAAAAGGAAAGCTAACAATAACTAGCATCATATAAGAGCTTTTAAGGATAGAACAGTAGAATAGGAATCTATGGGCAAGTCCTCTCGTATAAATAAAATAGGAGGGAAGTAGCAGCATATTTTTCATAAAGTGGCTCTCTTTCTTCATTTTTACTTTGGTTGCTCCTATTTGAAAATTCGAGCACACTCAAATACAATAAAAAGAAATGGCAAGGGAGAGGATTAGATGAAAAAAGAAGAAAAAATCGCGATTTTACAAGAGATCATCCGAATTAAATCAGTGAATGGAAACGAAGGTGAAGTAGCAGCCTATTTGAATAAGCTTTTGGCAAAGCATGACATAACAGGAGAGATTGTTTCTTACAGAGATGGTAGAGATAATTTGATTGCTCGTTACCAAAAGGGCCAATCAGGAAAAGTGTTAGGCCTATCTGGGCATATGGATGTCGTGGCGGCTGGTGATGAATCGTCTTGGACCTATGCACCCTTTGCAGCAGAAATCCATGGGAACCGTTTGTACGGACGTGGTGCTACAGATATGAAGAGTGGCTTGGCAGCAATGGTGATTGCCATGATCGAACTGAAAGAGTCAGGAAAACCATTTAACGGAACAGTCAAATTATTAGCCACTGTCGGAGAAGAAGTGGGTGAACTAGGTGGGGAACAGCTCACGAAAGCAGGCTATGTAGATGACTTAGATGCCTTGATCATCGGAGAGCCAACCAATTACAGTTTGATGTATACGCACATGGGATCAATCAACTATACAGTCACCTCGCACGGAAAAGAAGCGCATAGCTCTATGCCAGACCAAGGTTATAATGCAATCAATCACCTAAATGAATTCATTACGAAAGCAAATGCTGAAATGAATCACCTCGCTGAAACAATCGAGAATCCTGTCCTAGGAAAAACAATCCATAATGTTACATTGATCAGTGGCGGGAATCAAGTCAACAGCATCCCAAGCCATGCGCAGCTCCAAGGGAACATTCGATCGATTCCAGAATACCCAAATGATAAAATCATTGCATTGCTGCAATCAATCGTCAATGAATTGAATCAAGAGACAGACTATCATTTGGAATTGATGATCGATTACAACAAAATACCTGTCAAAGCTGATCCAGATTCTCCTTTGATTCATTGCATTCAGCAACAATTCAGCCAGCCATTACCTTTAGTTGGAGCGGCAGCAACAACGGATGCAGCCGAATTTACGAAAGCTAACCATTCCTTCGACTTTGTCGTCTTTGGGCCTGGTGTCGTTACTTTGCCTCATCAAGTAGATGAGTATGTTGAAATCGATAATTATTTGGATATGATTGAAAAATATCAAGGAATTATTTTATCCTACTTAGCGTAAGATTTTTTTAATAAATGAAAAAACAGAGCCAGATTAGCATTATTTTGCTAATCCAGCTCTGTTTATTCAGCCTATTTTTCTTTTTGAATATATCAAGCGTTGTGGCAACATAGTGATGACTAATGAAACAACGACGATAGACAACAAACGATCAAGGTAGTCTGTACCTGCCTGTACCAAGATCACACTTGTTGTCTGACTTAAACCTAACCCATGTAATAGCTGAACGATCATACTGGATCCTGAGGAGGTGATCCCGCCAAATAACTGAACGGTAATGATCGAAGAAACGATCGTTCCAGGTACCGACAAAATCAAAGCGAGTAATAACAGTTTCAAGCTGTTTTTATCTTTGCCGAGATATCTTGGCAAAATCAATCCAGCAAGCAAGCCTGTGAGAATTTGGATTGGCGAATAATACAGAGAAAAAATATCTGTAGTCACTCCACTTAAAATACCGCTGCACAATCCTGTCAGCATTCCAGGTACAGGCCCAAGCAATGCACCAGCAAAAATCGTTCCGATAGAATCGAGATAGATTGGCAAACGAAGCCATAAAGCAATCGTTCCTCCAATATAATTGATCCCAATACACAAAGCCATCACTGTAAGTACGCGAGTTGCCATTTTGTTTTTATTCATTTTGTTAGCCCATCTTTAACCTTTCCAAATCTTTCATAATCGTTTCTTCTTGTGCATTTAAAAGAACGGTTAAAAACTTTCGGAAAAAAAGACGAGTATCTACTTTTGTCATAATTTTACTGTTAGCAGGTTTCTGCCAAAATTCATAACGATCAACCAATGTTTGTCCACGACTTATTCCTTGAGTTTCCACAGCAGTGAAGCTTTTGAAACCTTCACAGATGGCCCCCTCGATAAAATAAGCAACAGCTAACGGATCATTGATGACACATCCTAAAATTCTTTCTTGTTTCCAGTGGAAGTCAAAATAAAAACGAGTGATCGCTTTTAGATACTCTCCCTCTTCAGGATTCATTTGACAGCAGTATTCGAGGATAGTCGGTGTCAAGACGATTTCTCTTGTCACATCTAACCCAACCATTTCTATCGTTTGTTTGAGATTCTCGAATACATAAGAAGCTGCTTCAGGATCACACCAGTAATTGTATTCAGCAACTGGCGAACAGTTACCATGGCTTTTGTAAGTTCCACCCATCGAGACAAAACGATCCATATGTTTCCCAATATTTGGGTTGACTTTCAAAGCAAAAGCGATATTGGTCAAAGGACCCAAAGCAATGACTGATGTATTTGTCTTTTCTTTGAAATAATCAGCCAAAAAATCAACGGCATGGAGAGGTTCTGCCTGTTTTCTCAAGATCATCGGGAAATTTGTTTCCCCTAAACCATCCATACCATGAGTGTCTTGTGCACTGATGAAAGGTTGCTTCAAAGGTTTTTCCATTCCTTGATAAACAGGAATGTCTAAACGATCACAGCGTTCCAGGCATTTCAGCACATTCTGCGTACCTATATCTGCAGGGACATTCCCACAAACTACGGTAATAGCAACTACTTCGATATCAGGGGATTTGACAGCTAATGATAAAGCTAAAGTGTCGTCGATCCCTGGATCGCAATCAATAATTACTTTTCGCATTATTTCCAATCTCCTTTCTTTAGAGATACTTAGTTTTTTATTCTGGGAAGTTTCCGAACCAGTCCAAGACGAGCGTCTTGATTATAATGCACGAAATTAGTATACTGGCTTTTATTGCGAATGTAAATGCTCTCTTACAAGTAAATCTATTGAGGAGAACTTTAAGTAAATGATACAATGAAAAAGAAATGGAATTTACGTGTGCCGAAAATAAAGAATCCTATGGATCGGTACATTGGATAATAGTTAGATTATAGTTTGGCAGAAAGCGGCGGGTGTACAATGGTTATTTTTTATTTCATTCTTATTCTGATAATTATAGGGATCAGTTACCATTTTCTTTCTTATTTTTATGCAAAGAAATTAGTAAGAGCGGGAGTACAGAGAGGATATGACTGGTATGAAGACACTGGTCATCGTTTGATGGACCCTGCTGCAGTCACGTCAGTAGAAAAAAAACGACAAAAATTAGAAGAAGAGTGTGAAAGCTTTTGGGAGCAGGGAACACCCAAAACAATCAAAAGTTATGACGGGTTGAAACTAGCTGGTCAGATGTTCATCCATCCAAATAAGCAGAATAAATGGGTCATTTGCGTACATGATTACCGAAGCACAGGGAAAAGAGACATGTCTCATATAGGTAAAAGATATGCAGAGAAAGGATTCAACGTTCTTGTACCTGATTTACGTGCGCACGGAGAAAGTGAAGGAGAAATCATCGGAATGGGATGGCTAGATCGGCTAGATTTAATTGCCTGGATTCAACTCATCTTAGATGAACAGCCGAATGCGTCCATTATTTTACACGGCGGATCAATGGGAGCTTCTACGATCATGATGGCAAGTGGTGAAAAACTTCCATCAGCGGTCAAAGGATTTATTTTAGACAGCGGATATGTTTCTGTTTATGCAGAATTCCGATATATGTTAAGTAAAATCACTGTCTTTCCTAAAAAAATGGTCATGAGATATGCGAATCATTATGCCCAGAAATACGCCGGTTACTCCTTAAAGCAAGCGTCAGCTACGAGACAGCTTGGCAGCAACCATCTGCCTTTATTGGTCATTCATGGTGAAAGAGATCATTTTGTCCCTACAGAAGCAGCGTACACGATTCAAAATGCTACGGCAGGGGATAAAGCACTGCTGCTTGTTCCAGAAGCAGAACACTTGGAAGCATCGATGAAAGATCCGAAAACCTATTGGACAGTGATTTTTTCATTTATTGAACAAAGAATAACGATGAATTAATTTTCTCTTCTTTTTTGTAAGTAATTCGAGGATAAATAATTGTTTATAGATCAGGAGACTGCTAAAATAAGGTAGGAATAAAAAAATATCAGTTATTTGAGGAGTGCGGCATATGGAAATCAAAGAAGAAAAAAATCGTCTTGCTTTATTCAATGATGAACAACAAGAGATCGGAGAAATGACATGGTCAGATGCGGGCCCAGACATCATGATCATTGACCATACATTTGTAGATCCAGCATATCGTGGTCAAAAGTTAGCTGAAAAGCTAGTGTATACTGGAGTAGAATTAGCAAGACGAGACAGGAAAAAGATCATTCCTTTATGCCCTTATGCAAAAAAAGAGTTTGAAAAGAAACCAGAATATCAAGACGTCTTACGTCAGTCATAAGAATAACAGCTGAAAGTTTTGAACTTTCAGCTGTTATTCCATTTATATAGAGTTGTCACGGACTTTTATCTATGATAAAGTTAAAGAGACGATATCTTTTGGGAAGGAGGCTGCGATATGTATAATTTAATTTTGGGAATCGTGATCGTTTTATCGATTGTTATGGTCATTGCGATTATGATGCAGCCAAGCAAGCAAAATAGTGCAGCGAGTGCATTTACCGGCGGTGCGGATCAACTATTCGGCAAACAAAAAGCTCGCGGCTTTGAAGCTGTCATGCAGCGATCAACTGCAGTTATGGGAGCTATCTGGATGATCTTATTATTTGTCCTAGCATATTTATCTTCGAAGTAGTTGAATAAGCCTCTCGCAAAACGGCGGGCGGCTTTTTTTATTGCAAAGAGAACGCTTAAGAAGAAGTTATGAAAGAAACTATGGTAAAATGAGGCGAAAGAGGTGAGACGAGTGAGACAATTACCAAAACCCCTTTATGCAAAACATGGAAAGCGAGCGGTTTTGCTGCTTCACGCTTACTCAGGAAGTCCAAACGATGTTCGAATGCTCGCACGATTTTTGGAAAAAGCAGATTATACAGTTTATGCGCCGCTTTTTAAAGGACACGGAACAATGGAGCCATATGATATTTTGCAAGAAAAAGCAGAAAGCTGGTGGGCAGACACTAAAAAAGCCATCCATTTTTTACAGTCTGAGCAGTTTTCTGATATTGCCGTATTAGGATTATCAATGGGCGGCATCTTTGCTGTACGAGCACTAGAAGAAGAATCAGTGATTGGCGGCGGTTTTTTCTGTTCGCCTTTGTCTCCTGTAAAAACAAACGTGCCTGAAAACTTTGAAAAATACGTACGTCAAGTGCTGAAGACAGCAGGTAAATCAGAGAAAGAAATCAATGAAAAAGCAGTTGCTTACCGCTCGTTAGCTGAACAACAATTAATGGATATACAAGATCAGGCAGCAATCGTAGAAAGTAGGTTGTCAGATATCCAACAGCCGATATTTTTAGCTCAAGCTGGGAAAGATGAAATGATCGACCCTAATGGCGTATTTGAAACTGCACGCAAGTTGAGCCGTCAGCGAGTGACACTTCAATGGTATCCTGAAAGTGGTCATGTGATTACAGTTGGTACAGCAAGACGCGAATTAGAAAAAGACGTCTTGGAATTTTTAGAAAAATTACCTTGGAATGAGGAATAAATATGACAAAAGAAACGATAAAAGAGAAAATTCTCTTTTTCATGGAAAGCAGTCGCAAACGCAGTTTTTCTATGGAAGAAATCGCTGAAGGTTTAGGGTTCCAAAAAAGCGATGATTTTAAATTACTAGTACAAACGATTGCTCAAATGGAAAGAGAACAGAGTATAGTTTTCAATAAAAAAGGAAAAGTGAAACTTCCTTTAAAACCAATCTTGATCGAAGGAACATTTCGAGCAAATGAACGAGGATTTGGATTTGTAACGATTGATCCCGAAGAAGATGACATCTATATCCCAAAAGAAGCGACTGGTTTTGCAATGGATGGAGACACCGTAGCAATCGATATCATGAAGCGAGCAAATACAGATATGGATCGCGGAGCAGAGGGGAAAGTAGTCGAGATTCGAGACCGGGCGACTACTCAGTTAGCAGGGGAATTCGTTGCTTATTCAGAAGAAGAAATACAAGAAACGGATCTTTACGGCGTTGTTATCCCGAAAGATAGAAAGCTCAACCAATTTAAAGTATATGCAGCAGCAGAGGGAGTTCGTCCAGTTGACGGAAGTATTGTGCTGATCGAACTGACCCATTACCCTGAAAAAGGGTATGCGACTAGTTTAGAAGGGATAATCAAGCAAGTGATTGGTCATAAGAATGACCCTGGCATGGATATCCTCTCAATTGTCGTGGCTAATGGTATCCCTACGAAATTTCCTGATGATGTATTGTCTGAAGCAGATGAAGTTCCAGATCAAATCAGCGAAAAGGATATAACTGGACGTAGAGATTTAAGAAATCAGCTCATTGTTACGATTGATGGAGAAGATGCAAAAGATCTAGATGATGCAGTTACGGTTAAAAAATTAGATAACGGTAATTATTTTCTTGGAGTACACATTGCAGATGTTTCTTACTATGTGACACAAGGCAGTCAATTGGACAGAGAAGCATATGAAAGAGGGACAAGTGTATATTTGACTGATCGAGTGATTCCGATGATCCCGCAACGTTTATCGAATGGTATCTGTTCACTGAATCCCCATGTTCCAAGGCTGACCATGAGTTGCGAAATGGAGATTGATCCAAATGGACAAGTAGTCTCTCATGATATTTTCCCAAGTGTGATCCAAACAACAGAACGGATGACCTACACAGCTGTCAATCAAATCTTAGAAGATCAAGACGAAGAAACGATGCAACGCTATGCTCAGCTCGTACCTATGTTCCAAGAAATGGGTGAATTGCATCGAATCCTTGAAACGATGCGAATCAAACGTGGCGCGATTTCTTTTGAGGATCGCGAAGCGAAAATCCTTGTTGATGCTGAAGGACACCCAAATGACATCCAGCTAAGAAGCAGAGGAATTGGTGAACGCTTGATCGAATCTTTCATGCTTGCGGCCAATGAAACGGTAGCTGAACATTATAATAAATTAAATCTGCCGTTTATTTACCGAATCCATGAACAGCCAAAAGAAGAAAAAATGCAGCGCTTCTTTGATTTTGCTTCAGCTTTGGGCATTCTGGTCCGAGGAACGAAAGGAACGATCACACCAAAAGATTTACAGCATGTGATCGAAGGAGTAGAAGACAAACCAGAAGCTGCAGTTATCAATACTATGTTGCTAAGAAGCATGCAACAAGCACGCTATTCAGAAGACAATTTTGGGCATTATGGCTTAGCGGCAGATTACTACACACACTTTACATCTCCTATTCGACGCTATCCCGATCTAATCGTCCATCGTCTGATCCGTTCTTACAGTGAAGATAAAAGTGAAAGCAATCAAAGTTCGTGGGCTGCGGAACTTCCTGAAATTGCAGATCATAGTTCTAAGATGGAACGTCGTGCAGTAGAAACAGAACGTGAAGTAGATTCCATGAAGAAAGCAGAATTCATGATGGACAAAGTGGGAGAAGAATTCGATGGGATCATCAGCTCTGTTGTGAAATTCGGCCTGTTTATCGAACTGCCGAATACAGTAGAAGGATTGATCCATATCAATGAATTGAAACAGGACTACTTCCATTTTGTTGAAAATCATTTAGCTCTTGTAGGTGAAAGAACTGGTCTGACTTTTAAAATCGGACAGAAAGTGCGAGTAAAAGTAGTCAAAGCTGATCCAGATGAACGGGCAGTAGATTTTGAACTTGTTTCCGCAGAAGAGGTTACAGCGTTGGAACGGCCAAAAATACGAAATGGAAAATCAGGAAAACGCGAAGGAAAACAAGCAGGAAAACGCCCAGAAAGAAATGGCAAGAAGAACAAACGATATAGCGATAGTAAGCAAACGTTCGGTAAGAAAAAAGGGAAGAAGCCATTTTACAAAGGTGTTAAAAAGAAGAAAAAGAAAAAATAAAATGAGTTGGAGGAAACAGCTATGCCAAAAGGCGAGGGAAAATTAATTGCACAAAACAAGAAAGCTCGCCATGATTATTCGATCATCGACACGATGGAAGCAGGGATGGTCTTGCAAGGAACCGAGATCAAGTCGATACGAAACAGCCGGATCAATCTAAAAGATGGATTTATTCGCGTCCGCAACGGAGAAGCTTTCTTGCATAATGTTCATATCAGTCCTTATGAACAAGGAAATATTTTTAATCATGATCCGTTGCGCACGAGAAAGTTATTATTACACAAAAAACAAATCATCCGTCTTGAAAATGAATTGAAAAATACTGGGATCACTGTTGTTCCTTTAAAAGTCTATATTCGTAACGGCTATGCCAAGGTATTGATTGGTCTGGCAAAAGGGAAAAAATCGTATGATAAACGGGAAGATTTGAAACGAAAAGATATCGATCGACAAATTGATCGAACATTAAAAAATTTCTCTAGATAATTTCATTATCCTTTTTCGCATATTCGGTGCTTTTGCTTTTACTTAATGATAAAATTTGTTAGCATTTAATCTGATAAAACATGATTATCATAGGTTTTTTCTTAGATCAGGAGCACCGTGTATAAAGAAAAATTCGCTTCGTTTTTGACTGAAATAAAAAAGTGTCTAATTTTCATGAAAATGTTTTGAATTTTCTGTTTCATGGTGGTATGATACCGTGTGGTTAGAAACCGATTGGAAAAAACCAGATACGCACATGAATTGATTTTATGTGAATTTCGGGGAAAAGAGGTGAAATGGATTGGATGAACGCTCGCTAACGTTCCACATTGGACCAATTTGGTTTGATGGTACAGTTTGTATAATGGTGTTACTGACCTGTTTGATTGTTTTCTTCTTAGCTTACTTTTTTACAAGAAATCTTAAGTTGAAACCAACAGGCAAACAAAATGCGATAGAATGGGTCATTGATTTTAGTCGAGGAATCGTAACAGATAATCTGCCTAGAAAAGAATTGAGCAATTTCCATTTGTTGGCATTTACATTGTTTTTATTTGTTTTTGTTGCAAACAACATCGGTTTAGTAACAAAAATCGTTTTACCTAACGAAACAACACTTTGGAAAAGCCCGACAGCAGACCCGTTTGTTACTTTAACTTTGGCATTTATAATGATCTTACTTACTCACTTATTTGGGGTGAAAAAGTTAGGCTTCAAAGGATATTTCGTAAATTCGTTCTTGAAACCATATAGTTTTATGTTTCCGATGAAACTGATTGAAGAATTTACAAACTTATTAACACTTGCTTTACGTCTTTATGGGAATATTTATGCGGGGGAAGTTTTGCTAACCTTGATTGCAAAAATGGTAATAAGCTTAGGCTGGTTCTCATTGCCGTTAGCAATTCCATTAGAGATGGTCTGGATCGCATTCTCCTTGTTTATCGGAAGCATCCAAGCATTTGTCTTCGTTACTTTATCTATGGTTTATATGAGCCATAAGATTGAAGTGGAAGAATAATATTCGTTTTAAAAACAAACTACTATTTATCTAATTTAGGAGGAAAACAATTATGAATTATATCGCAGCAGCAATCGCAATCATGGGAGCAGCAATCGGAGCCGGTTATGGTAACGGTCAAGTTATCTCTAAAACAATCGAATCAATGGCTCGCCAACCTGAAATGTCTGGTCAATTCCGTACAACAATGTTTATCGGGGTAGCTCTAGTCGAAGCTGTTCCTATCTTAGGGGTAGTTGTCGCCTTGATTCTAGTTTTTGGTGTTTAATTGAATCAGTATTAAGGCAGAAACAATTTGGTTTGTTACTGCTTTTTTACATGAAAACTAGAAGTACTTCAAAGAAAGGAAGGCTCGCCTATGCTGAATCAATTGGCAATTGCAGAAGTTGGCAATGCGATGTTAGGAAATGTCATCGTTGTCAGCGGCTCATTTTTGATACTACTGGCTCTCTTGAAGCATTTTGCTTGGGGACCAATCAGCGATATTTTGAAAAAACGTGAAGACAAGATCGCCAATGATTTGGATTCTGCAGAACAATCTCGCATCAACTCAGCGAAAATGGAACAAGAACGCGAACAACAATTGTTAGCCTCTCGTTCTGATGCAGCTGATATCATCAAAAATGCGAAAGAAAGTGGAGAATTAAGCCGCCAAAATATTTTGAAGGATGCTCAAGAAGAAGCAGCTCGTCTAAAAAGTAAAGCCCAAGCTGATATCACTGTAGAACGTGATTCAGCGCTGAACTCTGTAAAAGACGATGTTGCAGAACTATCTCTTCAAATCGCGGAAAAAATCTTGAACAAAGAATTATCTCCAGAAATGCACGAATCATTAATCAATCAATATATCGAAGGTCTAGGTTCTTCAAATGAAACTAGATAAATATACAGTAGGAAGACGTTACGGGAAAGCTTTATTTGAACTGGCGATCGATTCAAATCAAGCAGAAGAAATCTATCAAGATCTCGTAAGCTTACGTCAAATCTATGAACAAGTACCTGGATTAGGTAATATGTTAAGTGATGTTCGTCTAGAACCTCATGAAAAACGAGAAATCATGGACAAGCTTGTTAGTGGCTATGAGGGAATCGTTAAAAACTTTTTAGAAGTTGTTTATGCGTATAACCGAATGGATGATCTTTTGTTCATGATCGAAGAATATGAACGTCGATATGATGAACATCAAGGTTTGCTGTTGGGAAGTGTCACAACAGCAGTTCCACTTTCAGACGAACAACGAATACAATTAGAAAAGAATGTTGCAAAAACAATGAACTATCAATCAGTCGAATTAAAACAAATCGTTGATTCTTCTATTATTGGTGGCGCGATTGTTGAAGCTAACCATCGAGTAATCGACGGAAGCATTCGCACGCAATTAGAAAATATGCGTAATCAATTAAATAGATAGTACAAAGAGGTAGGTGAATCGAATGGCCATCAAAGCAGAAGAAATTAGTGCCTTGATTAAAGAACAAATTGAAAATTATCAAAACGTGCTTTCAGTCGAAGAAATCGGTACCGTAACTTATGTAGGTGACGGGATCGCTCGTGCACATGGTTTAGAAAACGCGATGAGTGGTGAGTTGCTTGAATTTTCAAATGGCTCATACGGAATGGCGCAAAACTTAGAATCAAATGATGTAGGTATCATTATCCTTGGCGATTTCGAGTCCATTCGTGAAGGAGATAAAGTAAAACGAACAGGAAAGATCATGGAAGTTCCAGTTGGAGAGGCCTTGATCGGACGGGTAGTTAATCCGCTAGGTCAGCCAATCGACGGACTAGGTGAAATCGTTACTGACAAAGCTCGTCCAGTAGAAGCAATGGCACCAGGCGTTATGCAACGTAAATCTGTTAACGAACCAATGCAAACAGGTCTAAAAGCAATCGACGCTCTTGTACCAATCGGACGCGGCCAACGTGAATTAGTTATCGGTGACCGTAAAACAGGGAAAACTTCCATTGCGATCGATACGATCATCAACCAAAAAGGTCAAGATATGATCTGTATCTATGTAGCAATCGGACAAAAAGATTCTACAGTTCGTACACAAGTTGAAACATTGAAAAAATATGGCGCAATGGATTACACAATCGTTGTGAATGCCGGTGCGTCTCAACCAGCGCCGTTGCTTTATATCGCACCATATGCTGGTACTGCAATGGGTGAAGAGTTCATGTACAACGGGAAACATGTCTTGATCATTTTTGATGATCTTTCAAAACAAGCTGTTGCTTATCGTGAACTTTCCTTGCTACTTCGCCGTCCACCAGGTCGTGAAGCTTATCCAGGGGATGTTTTCTACTTACACTCACGCTTATTGGAACGTGCAGCAAAATTAAGTGATGATTTAGGTGGCGGTTCAATGACTGCCTTACCATTTGTTGAAACACAAGCTGGAGATATCTCTGCTTATATCCCAACAAACGTTATTTCGATCACTGATGGACAAATCTTCTTAGAAAGCGACTTGTTCTACGCAGGTACTCGTCCAGCGGTTGATGCCGGACTATCTGTATCTCGTGTAGGGGGTTCTGCGCAAATCAAAGCAATGAAAAAAGTTGCTGGGACTTTACGTCTAGACTTAGCAAGTTACCGTGAATTAGAAGCATTTACACAATTCGGTTCTGACTTGGATGCAGCAACACAAGCAAAACTAAATCGTGGACGCCGTACAGTAGAAATCTTGAAACAAAAATTGCATGCACCGCTAGCTGTTGAAAAACAAGTAGTGATTTTGTATGCTTTGACACATGGATTCTTAGATAGTATCCCTGTAGACAGTATTTTAGACTTCGAACATGAATTATTCGAATATCTGGATACCAATCATTCAGATATCTTTGAAACAATCCGTACAACAAAAGATCTTCCAGAAGAAGAAGCGTTGAACAGTGCGATTCAGGAATATAAAGACATGTTCTTAGCTACAAAAGGAAATAATTCCTCTACAGAAGATAAATTGAAATCCATTCAAAATGCATAGTGAGGTGAGATGAATGGGTGCTTCATTAAATGAAATCAAGACACGTATCGCTTCAACGAAAAAAACGAGCCAAATCACGCGGGCAATGCAGATGGTGTCTGCTTCTAAGTTGACAAAATCTGAAGCTTCTTCACAGAAGTTTCAGGTTTATGCAACAAAAGTAAGAGAAATCGTTACGCATTTGACTGCTACTCAGTTAAATGATATTGCCTCAGAAAATCCTAGAGGGGATATCAATTACAACAGCATGCTGCTCAGCCGTCCTGTTAAGAAAACTGGTTATATCGTCATCACTGCAGATGGCGGTTTAGTCGGTGGATATAACAGCTCGATATTGAAACAAACGATGTCTATTTTAGAAGAAGACCACCAATCACCCGATGATTACGTGATGATCGCAATTGGCGGAACTGGTGCAGACTTCTTTAAAGCACGCGGTATCAATCTAGCATATGAGCTGCGCAATCTATCTGATCAGCCAAGCTTTGATGAAGTCCGCAAAATCGTAAATATGGCAACAACTATGTACCAAAACGAAGTATTCGATGAATTATACGTATGTTATAACCATCATATCAATTCGCTAACTAGTCAGTTTCGTGTAGAAAAAATGCTGCCAATCTCAGACTTAGATCCAGAAGAAGCAACTACTTTCGAACAAGAATATATTTTTGAACCTTCAAAAGAAGAAATCTTGTCTCAGTTATTGCCTCAGTATGCTGAAAGTTTGATCTACGGTGCGATCGTTGACGCCAAAACAGCAGAACATGCTGCTGGTATGACAGCAATGAAAACAGCAACTGATAATGCTGCTAATATCATTGATGAGCTGACGGTTTCTTACAACCGTGCAAGACAAGGGGCTATTACCCAAGAAATTACCGAAATTGTTGCCGGAGCTTCGGCACTAGAATAGTATTGAGATTGGAGGAAAAAAGATGAGTTCAGGCAAGATTGTTCAAGTAATCGGTCCCGTTGTCGACGTGGAATTTTCTTTAGACCAATCCTTACCAGATATCAACAACGCATTAGTTGTTTATAAAAATGACGAAAATAAATCAAAAGTTGTTCTTGAAGCAGCGTTAGAATTAGGGGACGGAGTGATCCGGACCATTGCGATGGAATCAACAGATGGTTTACAAAGAGGAATGGAAGTCATTGATACAGGCAAAGCAATCTCTGTTCCTGTAGGTAAAGAAACATTAGGTCGCGTATTCAACGTACTAGGAGATACGATCGATTTAGAAACACCTTTCCCAGAAGATGCGGAAAGAAGCGAAATTCATAAAAAAGCACCAGCCTTTGACGAATTAAGTACAAGTACAGAAATTTTGGAAACAGGGATCAAAGTTATCGATTTGCTTGCCCCATATTTAAAAGGTGGGAAAGTCGGACTATTCGGTGGTGCCGGTGTTGGTAAAACCGTACTGATCCAAGAACTGATCCATAATATCGCCCAAGAACATGGTGGTATTTCTGTATTTACCGGTGTAGGTGAACGTACTCGTGAAGGTAATGACTTGTATTATGAAATGAAAGATTCAGGAGTTATCGAAAAAACAGCCATGGTGTTCGGACAAATGAACGAACCACCAGGTGCACGTATGCGTGTTGCTTTGACTGGTTTGACGATTGCGGAATATTTCCGTGATGTAGAAGGTCAAGATGTACTGTTGTTTATCGACAACATTTTCCGTTTCACTCAAGCTGGATCTGAAGTATCAGCCTTGTTAGGACGGATGCCTTCTGCGGTTGGTTATCAACCAACATTGGCAACAGAAATGGGTCAATTGCAAGAACGTATCACATCTACGAAAAAAGGTTCGATCACATCGATCCAAGCAATCTATGTGCCAGCCGATGACTACACTGACCCGGCGCCGGCAACAGCATTCGCCCATTTGGATGCGACAACCAACTTGGAACGTAAATTAACAGAACAAGGGATTTATCCAGCGGTAGATCCATTGGCTTCTTCTTCAAGTGCTTTAGCACCTGAAATCGTGGGAGAAGAACATTATAAAGTAGCAACAGAAGTCCAACACGTATTGCAACGATATCGTGAATTACAAGATATCATTGCTATCTTAGGTATGGATGAATTATCCGATCAAGAAAAAGTGTTAGTTTCTCGTGCCCGCAGAGTCCAATTCTTCTTGTCACAAAACTTTAACGTGGCTGAACAATTTACTGGTCTTCCAGGTTCATATGTCCCTGTAGAAGAAACAGTGAAAGGATTCCGCGAAATCTTGGAAGGCAAATACGATGATCTTCCTGAAGAAGCTTTCCGAAGTGTTGGCCGAATCGAAGACGTCGTAGAAAAAGCGAAAACACTAGGCTACTAGAAAGGGGTGCCCCATGGATCAATATTTAACAGTAAATGTGGTAACTCCTGCCGGTTTGGTCTATGATCACCATGCAGCTATCGTCGTTGCACGTACGACAGCTGGTGAGCTTGGGATTTTGCCTAAACATGCACCAATCATCGTTCCATTGACGATTGATGAAGTTCGTGTAAAACGAACAGATTCAGATACCCACGTCGATTGGATCGCTGTTAATGGCGGAATCATGGAAGTTCGTGATAATGTTGTTTCAATCGTTGCTGATAGTGCGGAACGTGAACGTGATATCGATGTATCTCGTGCGGAACGTGCAAAACAACGTGCAGAACGCCAAATCGAAGAAGCAAAAGCAAAACAAGATACGAACGAATTGAAACGGGCAACTGTTGCGTTGCACCGAGCAATCAATCGTATCAAAGTATCTAAGCACTCATAAAATGAGATGCGGATGTTTATCCGTGTTTAAGAACAGTAAAAAGAGGTTATGACAGAAGTGGTCAGCTTCAAGACATAAGAAGGAATTTACGAAAATTGCTTCTCAAATTTTTGTGAAATCTCAGCTTATTTTTCGAAGAAGCTACTTCTGGAACACCGTATATCAGAGGTTGTAAAATCAGCGTTTTGTCCTGAGTATTAGAGAAACAAATGGAAAATAGTTCCTCATATTTTGCCGTTTTTTGAGCTAATACCGAGGGTCAGATGATTGAACACCGTTTATTTGGAATAAGGGACTGCGACAAGACTTTTGTCTCAGTCCCTTTTTTTGCATATTTTTAGCATTTATTTCCTAAAAAATGTAAGGGGATTCCTATATTTTTAAGTATACTTGTTTTTCCTTTTATACATTTTATGGTATTATCATTTTATTAGTTATTATAAAACAATCGTTAGAAAGGACGTCATTATGCAAGTATACGGAATTGATGCGGTGCTTCGAATCGTGAGTCATTTGGCGTTTATCTACTTAGCCTTCTGGTCTTTACGTTCGTTACGCATTGAAACTTTTTTCAGACCAATGCATAATACGCAAATTAGAATGGCAATCGTACTTTTTTCAATTTTTTTAGGGTACACTGCAAGTAATTTTTTCTTAGAAGTTATCGCTTTATGCCGAAATCTTTTCGTTAGCCTGTAAATTTTAAAAAAAGGTACTATTTTAAAAGCAAGGATGTTATAATAGAAAAGATTTTGAGTAAGTGTATGCTCATTGGAATTTTTTGGAGGGAACAACATGGAAGAGATCATCGTAAGAGGTGGCAATCAATTAAATGGAACAGTAAGAATTGAAGGAGCTAAAAATGCTGTTTTGCCTATTTTAGCTGCTAGTTTGTTAGCAGAAGAAGGTATTACGACATTAGACAACGTTCCGATTCTTTCTGATGTCTTCACTATGAATCAAGTGATTCGTCACTTAAACGTAGATGTAGATTTTGATGAACAAAAGAATCAAGTAACAATCGACGCTTCAAGACAATTAGAAATCGAAGCGCCTTATGAGTATGTTAGTCAAATGCGTGCTTCAATCGTTGTGATGGGTCCGCTACTTGCCAGAAATGGACATGCAAAAGTAGCTATGCCTGGTGGATGTGCGATTGGTAAACGACCAATCGATTTGCATTTAAAAGGATTTCAAGCTTTAGGAGCAAAAATTATTCAAAAAAACGGCTATATCGAAGCAATTGCGGATGAATTGATCGGTAACACGATTTATTTAGATTTCCCTAGTGTAGGTGCTACTCAAAATATCATGATGGCTGCCGTAAAAGCAAAAGGAACAACCATCATTGAAAACGTAGCTCGCGAACCAGAAATCGTTGATTTAGCAAACATTTTGAATAAAATGGGCGCTCAAGTCTATGGAGCTGGTACTGAAACAATGCGTATTGAAGGCGTGGATCATTTACATGCAGTCAACCACTCAATCGTACAAGATCGTATCGAAGCAGGTACCTTTATGGTTGCTGCTGCAATGACACAAGGTAATGTGCTGATTGCAGATGCTATCTCTGAACATAACCGCCCATTGATTTCTAAATTGATCGAAATGGGTGCAGAAATCATTGAAGAAGAAGGCGGAGTCCGTGTCATCGGACCAAAACATATCTTACCTACAGATGTAAAAACGATGCCTCATCCTGGTTTCCCTACAGATATGCAAGCTCAAATGACAGCTATCCAATTAGTTGCAGAAGGTACAAGTGTAGTGACTGAAACAGTGTTTGAAAATCGTTTCCAACATTTAGAAGAGATGCGCCGTATGAACGCTCATGTCAAAATCGACGGAAATGTAGCAATCATGGATGGAAACCATGAATTGCAAGGTGCAGAAGTATATGCAACAGACTTGCGGGCAGCAGCAGCATTAGTTTTAGCTGGCTTGAAAGCAAATGGAATCACACGTGTGCGTAACTTGAATTATCTAGACCGTGGATATTATAATTTCCATATCAAACTACAGCAATTAGGTGCAGACGTTGAACGTGTGGACATGGATCAAACTTCTGCTGAAAAAACAGCACAAACGATTGCTTAAGGAAGTGGCTGAATGAGTAACCAACGATATATCTTATTAACTTTGATAAAGATTTTAGTGGTGATCTTATTGCTTATCCTTCTTTTTGTGGCCGGAACGATGATCGGATATGGTGTCATCGGTGGCGGCAATCCATTTAAAGTATTTCAGCCAAGTTTGTGGATTCATATTCGAGACTTTTTTCATTGATAAATAAGAATCACAGTGGTTCTAGTCGATATGAAGTGAGCCATGAAGCAGAACATGATAAAAGAAAACAGAAGGGAACGTTGACGTTAGTCGCGATCCCTTTTTTTAGTAAAAGAAAAGAAGGAATCTAATTGATGAAGAAGATATTGATTTATTTAGTTAGAGGATATCAGCGCTTTATTTCGCCTGCATTTCCACCTAGCTGCCGTTATTACCCAACCTGTTCCAATTATATGATAAAAGCAATTCAAACCCATGGTGCGCTAAAAGGGACGGTAATGGGGACTGCACGGATCTTACGCTGTCATCCTTTTGTCAAAGGCGGTATCGATTATGTACCATTGACATTCCGATTAACGCGAAATAAGAAAGATAAAAAAGAACCAGATTATAAAAAGGTTGTGAAAAATACGAGTAGCACTGAGCGATAAAAAAAAAGAGGAAAATTATTGTCAAAGTAACAACTCCGCAACTACTTATATGGGGGACAAAAAATGATCGAAGAACTAAACAAGAAAGATTTACCATGGTCCTTGTTATTAGATGCAGATCCTGATAAAGAAAAAGTTCAAGTATATGTTTCCAGAGGGAGTGGCTGGATATGGAAAGAAAAAGAAAAAACAATAGGTGTACTGATCTATGTGGCAAGGGAAAAAGAATACGAAATCGTCAATGTAGCAGTAGCCCCAACGTATCAAGGAAAGGGGATTGGCGGAAAATTACTTGAGACAGCTTTTCAGAAGCTTTCAGAGCTAGCTTCAAGCCAAACTCGGATCATTATACGTACTGGCACTACTAGTAGCGCTGCGTTACACCTCTATCAAAAAATGGGTTATGTGGAGATTGGCCGTGTCAAAGATTATTTTATCCATCATTACTCTGAGCCCATTTTTGAAAATGGAGATCAATTAAGGGATCAAGTGATTTTAGCAATTCACTTACCTAAAAATAGCTTTAACTAATAAAATTTCAATTCAAGAAAATGCTTTCAAATGCCAAATAGATACATTACAATAGCTTTAGCAAACAAAAAGGAGAATATTTTTATGGGAATATTAGTTTTTGATTTTGGTGGAACGGCTGTCAAATATGGTTGTTGGGATGGCAAAGAGATTAAAGGTAAGGGACAATTTGCAACGCCTGAATCTTGGGAAGAAATGAAAGCGCAATTATTTCAAGTTTATAAAAAAATACTCGTTTCTTTTGAAGTCGAAGGAATTGGAATCAGCTCTCCTGGAGTAGTGAATAATGAGAAACAGGTGATTGAGGGAATCAGTGCGATTCCTTATATTCATGGATTTAATATTTTCCGAGATTTGGAAACTCTGTTTCAACTTCCAGTAACGATTGAAAATGACGCCAACTGTGCCGGAATGGCTGAATTTTATGAAGGTGCTGCCCGTGATTATCAAGATGTTGCTTTTGTTGTGGCAGGAACTGGGATTGGCGGGGCGTTGTTCACGAAAGGACAAATCAATAAAGGGGCACATCTTTATGGTGGAGAATTTGGGTTGATGTTCTTAAATGGCGATAAGACATTCAGTAAACTTGGTACAGCGGTACAGATGGCTTGGTGTTATTGTGAACGCAAAGGTCTCGATAAAAATGCTTATACCGGAAAAGATGTCTTTGAATTAGCAGAAACTGGAGATGCAATAGCAAAAGAAGAAGTTGAGAGTTTTTATACGTATCTTACAAAGGGATTATTCAGTATTCAATTTTCGTTTGATCCAGAAGTGATCGTATTAGGCGGCGGGGTTTCTGCAAAAGAAGGGCTCATTGATGAGATCAAAAGCCGAATGAAGAAGCTGACAGAACAATTCGATCTGCATGATTTCGAACCGCAGATTTTATTATGTGAATACAGAAACGATGCTAATCTTGTAGGTGCAGCAGCAAACTATCTCGCTGTACGTCAAGGGGAGAATTAAGAGCTTTAGAGAAGGTGCAGCTTGCATAAAAGAAGTGAATGAAATGAATAGGAGATTTTTACCTAAGGAATGTTTTATTTGCTGCAGTATGATAAAATATCTGAGAGGTGAAAATGATGTCAAAAAAAAATAAAGATATTGAAGTGCGTATAGAAGAAGTGAAAAAAGATATCAAAGGTAAGAATTATGAAGTCACTCAGTTATTTATAGGGAAAAAAATGATTGGTGAGATCTTAGCCTATGGGCCAAAAGAATATGAAATTTTCTTTGGTGAAGAAGATTTTGGAAAAGAAAAAAGTCTTGAAAATGCGATAGAAACAGTGATTCGACACTGGAATCTGCACGAATAAAAAAATATCAAAAAAACTTTCAATAAAGGGTTGCAAAAATCTGGAAAATTAGGTATTATAACTAAGTCAGGTTGATACAAACCTTTCGGAGGAGTAGCGAAGTGGCTAAACGCGACGGACTGTAAATCCGTTCCTTAGGGTTCAGTGGTTCGAATCCACTCTCCTCCATTTCATTGGGGTATAGCCAAGCGGTAAGGCAAGGGACTTTGACTCCCTCATGCGTTGGTTCGAATCCAGCTACCCCAGTATACCACAATCGTAAGCTCTCGTTAGTTCGAGAGCTCTTTTTTTTGCTTTGCTACCTTGTTCCTTGAAGATTCTGCTGATTTAAGATAGAGTTAAGTTAACTACAAGAATTGGAGGGATCCACATGAAATGGAAAGAAAAAGTAGACGAAGCAGCTGAAAAGTTATATGATTTGGTCAAATCAGAAAAATACAATATTGAAGTGAATATTCCGAAAAAAGGCGGAAAAGCGGTCCAGGTAAAATCAAAACGCCCAACGAATCATACAAAAAAATGGATGGCTAAAAACCGCTAATAATAACAAAAGATCCATAAGTCGGCATTTTCATCGATTTTAGGGTCTTTTGTTATTTTCTAGGTTGAACATATCTAAAAAATTGTTTCTGACAATAGGAGTAGGAAGAACGATGTGTGTCTAAATCCTCTGTTGATGGATAGAAACCTTTATCTTTTTCAGTTGTGAATCAGGTATATACCAGTTATAATAGAAGAAACGAAAGGACGGGTGTACGTTATGTCGAATCAATTACCTGTATATATACAGATTCATGACCAATTAAAAAATGAAATCGAACAAGGTATATGGAAAGTCGGAGACCGTCTTCCTTCAGAAAGAGAATTAGCAGTGAAATTCAATGTCAGCCGTATGACGTTGAGACAAGCAATTCAAAACTTGGCAGATGAAGGAATCTTAGAAAGAAAGATCGGTTCGGGTACATATGTTGCGCGAGAAAAAGTACAAGAAAAAATGTCTGGTGCAACAAGTTTTACAGAAATTATGGAATCGCAAAATCGAGTACCGTCTAGTCGGACAATCTCTTATTTCTTGACTTCGCCAAGCTCAAGTGAAATGGAAAAACTAAACTTGAGTAAAGATGACACGATCTTGCGAATGGAACGTATTCGTTTCGCAGATGATGTCCCTATTTGTTTTGAAGTTGCCAGTGTGCCACAAAAGCTGATCGATGGCTACAGCAAAGCAGAGATTACTGAATCGTTGTATCGCACGCTAGAAGAAAAAGGCGGGAAAAAGATCGGTCCAGCGAATCAAACGATTACTGCTGTGTTGGCTTCTGAGAAAATTGCTGACTATTTAGAGGTAAAACGAGGAGATGCAGTTCTTCGTTTGCGCCAGATTTCTTATTTTGAAGACGGTACGCCGTTTGAGTATGTGCGTACGCAATACGTAGGAAATCGTTTTGAGTTTTATTTGGAAAAATAAAAAACAGGTGATCCCTGATTCCTTATTAGAAATAAAAGAGAATCAGAATCACCTGTTTTTATATATGATCAGTTACCAGTTGCTCGTGATAAGAAACAGGACCCTCTTCAAATTGGACTTGTCCGTTCAGCAGCTCAATGATGGATTCTTTAAAGTGGTCAGCACTTTTTTCATCTACAGCACAGATGACGCTAACTTGATCAGTATATTGGATTTCTTTTATAAAAAAATGTTGGAGTTCAAGATAATTCTGTAATTTTCCTAGTTGCGGATACGTGATCATCACAGAGATCTCCTGTTGCAAGGTACCTTCTACGATTCCAATGTCAGACAATGCTTGAGAGACCGCATGAGTGTATGCTCGTATTAATCCGCCTGTGCCGAGTTTCGTTCCTCCAAAATATCGAGTGACTACTGCAGCTACATTGATCAGTTGATTTTTTTTGAGGACTTCCAACATCGGTACGCCCGCCGTTCCACTTGGTTCTCCATCATCGCTGCTTCGCTGGATTTCATTTTTTTCTCCAATGATGAAGGCGCTGCAGTTATGGTTCGCTTTCCAATGTTCTTTTTTTATTTCTTGAATGAAACTTTTTGCTTGGTCCTCTGATTCTATTCGTCTAAGAGAACAGATAAAGCGTGATTTTTTGATCTCAATCTCACTTTGTCCATTTTCTTTTATTGTACGATAGCGCTCGATCATCTTGTCACCTCTTTTTTTCATTTTCTTTATTCAGTATAAATAAAGTTCTAGGTTGTTTCAACACTGTAACGGTTGCGCAATTGCTGTAGTATGCGATAATAAAGACAAAGGCAGGTGGATCTGGGGATGCAGGAACGAATGAAAAAGTACGATGCAATTACGCATTATTTGAAGAACAATGGCGGCTCTCAAGTAACGTTGACCTTTACCCAATTTGACGAACTGCTGTTTCCCAGTAACGGACTTCCCAAAACAGCAAGGGAAAGTACAGATTGGTGGGCAAATGATTATAAACACCCTGAAAAAGGTGCCTATGGCTGGATAAATGCAGGCTATGAAGTAGTTGTCATCAATTTGGACAAAGAATATGTCGTGTTCAATAAATTAGTGAAATCTAGTTGGCTATTTGATTAAATAAACCGCGTTTAGAAAACGTTGACAAATTTCTTTCTTTTTATATAATAGAGTAACAGACGCGAAGAAAACGTTTGCGTAGTTTGTTTTAAAAAGGAGAGAAAAGTATGGCTAAAAAAACAATCATGCTTGTATGTTCGGCTGGTATGAGCACAAGTTTACTAGTAACAAAAATGCAAAAAGCTGCTGAAGCAAAAGGAATCGACTCGGATATTTTCGCTGTGTCCGCTTCTGACGCAGATAACAATCTTGCAAATAAAGACGTGGATGTGTTGTTATTAGGCCCACAAGTTCGCTTTATGAAAGCTGATTTTGAAAAACGTCTGGAACCAAAAGGCATTCCTTTAGACGTCATCAATATGGCTGATTATGGAATGATGAATGGCGAAAAAGTGTTAGATCAAGCAATCACGCTCATAGGTGAATAAATAGAACAGTATAACTATCGAACAAGCGATCCAAAAAATAGATCGCTTGTTTTTTCGTATATTTTTTTAGGGCGAATGATATGAATCATTTTTGGGGTAGAAGGCTTCTGACGAGAGATATTAAAGCAATAGACTGTGAGGAGGTAAATTTACCAAATTATGAGAAGATCGCAGCAGTGGAACGTTTGGGCAACTGGATTCTTTGTCATCGCTGTGGAATGAGGACGTCCGTCATTGATGGACAGCTTGCAGATTACGGTTATTTTTGTACACATTGTCTATATTTAGGGCGATGCGACACTCAACAAGATTTATATTTGTTTGATCAGCCTGAAGCAAAACCTCGAGAAGTCGTCTTTTTTTGGACAGGACAGCTTACTGAAAAACAAACGGAAATCTCAAAGAGAATACTTTGCCATTCAGAAAAAAGACATCATCTTATTTGGGCTGTAACAGGTGCAGGGAAAACAGAGATGCTTTATCCTATTTTAGTGGAAACTTTAAAAGCTGGAGGAAGAGTAGCGATTTGTACACCGCGAGTTGATGTTTGTAATGAATTGTTTTTACGCTATCGTTATGTTTTTCCAGAAGAAAAAATCACGTTGCTCCATGGGAATACAGCAACGGCTTATACCTTTACTTCTTTTGTTATCTGTACGATTCATCAGCTATACCGTTTTTATCGGTCCTTTGATTTAATAGTGATCGATGAGATCGATGCGTTTCCTTATAACGGGGATGCAGGATTAGCTCATGCTGTGCAAACAGCGATTAAACCAGACGGACGATTCATCTACTTAAGTGCCACACCTGATAAAAAGTTACTAAAGGAAATCAAGCAGACGTTTGACATCCACAAACTTGCTTTACGCTTTCATCGGCGTTTACTTCCTGAACCCGTCTTGGTTTTCATGAATAATTGGCGACAAAAATGCAAGAACAAGAAGAAGATAAAATCTTTGGTGCGGATCATTCATCAATTAATTAAAGAAAATCATATCCTTTTATTTTGTCCAAGTATCACGATGATGCATCGTTTGAAAGCCACACTTCAAGAGGCTCTTCCGAGATATGAGATCACAGATGTTTCTTCAAGAGACAATCAGCGGGCGGAAAAAGTCCAGAAAATGCGAGAAGCAAAATATGACATACTGTTAACCACGATGATCCTTGAACGTGGAGTCACATTTGAAAGAATATCCGTTATCGTTTTAGGAGCGGATCATCCGGTTTTTACTAAATCTTCTTTGGTACAAATCGCAGGAAGAGCCGATCGTAAAGGGCCTTATACGAACAGTCAAGTATACTTTTTCTATGAAGAAAAAACTGCAGCTATTCGAAAAGCTTGTCGGGAAATCAAAGAAATGAATGAAGAAGGGAAGAAGATGCTGTGAGGTGCAGTTGCTGCAGTAAAGATATCGTCCAAAATTTAACATTCAGCGAGATTATTGGTGTTTCGAAATACAGATTACCTCAGACTTGTTCAGTTTGTCGCGCACAATTTCATTTATTGGAAACAAGAGGCTGTTCTGGCTGTCAAAAACCAATCCATTTCAATCTAGAGAGTACGAAAAAGAAAGTAAAGTCTATTCCCGTTTACTGCAGTGACTGTCAAGAATGGAAGAAGAAATATCCGACCTATGATTTTCAGCACCGTGCCTTTTTTGTGTACGATGAAAATATGAAGGCCTGGCTCAATCAATACAAGTTTATGGGAGATATCCGACTAGCAGGCACCTTTGCATATAAATGGACGCAGATAAAAAAAGAATACCCGACATACATCTATTGTCCAATACCTTTATCTGAAAAAAGGCGAACAGAAAGAGGATTCAATCAAGTAAGCGAGATGTTGAAAGCAGCAAGAATTCCTTTTCAGATGCTACTCAAAAGAGAGAAGCATCTGCTGGCTCAAGCAAAAAACACGCGAAAGGAAAGATTGGAGATGCCTCAACCTTTTGAACTTGCAGTCACCTTTTCTAAGATACAAAATAAAAAAATATTGATTATTGATGATGTCTATACAACAGGACAGACTCTTTTCCACGCAGCAGATTGTTTGCAGATCGCACAGCCGAAAATCATCCGAACTATTTCTTTGGCGAGATGAATTAGATGTGGAAATTTGATAGCGATTTAATTTGCAAATAACCTAGAGTTCGATATAATAGAATTAAGAAGAGGGAAAGAGTGGTCCTTCTCCTTCTTGATTGTGGTAGACGAAAGGGGTAATTTTTATGTTTAGATATAATGTACGCGGCGAAAATATCGAAGTAACTGAAGCGATTCGCGACTACGTTGAGAAAAAAGTAGGCAAACTAGAACGCTATTTCAGTGACGCACCCGATGCAACGGCGCATGTGAACTTAAAAGTTTATACAGAAAAAACAGCAAAAGTGGAAGTAACGATCCCATTACCTTATCTTGTATTACGTGCCGAAGAAACTTCTCCAGATTTATACGCAAGTATCGATTTGGTTGTTGACAAATTGGAACGCCAAATCCGCAAATTCAAAACAAAAATTAATCGTAAATCCCGTGAAACGGGCATGAATACTGCAGATGCTACTGCTTTATTCAATGAAGAGGACGAAAACGAAAATGATTCTGAATTAGATATCGTACGTACGAAACGCCTTTCATTGAAACCAATGGATAGTGAAGAAGCAGTCTTACAAATGAACATGCTGGGACATAACTTCTTTATTTTTGAAGATGCAGAAACAAATGGTACAAGTATCGTTTACCGCCGTAAAGATGGAAAATACGGACTGATTGAAACAGACTGATCAGCCTTACTTAAATAACAACGAAAACTTGCAGCAGCTACTGACAGCTGCCGCAAGTTTTTTTGAGTTTCCTCCTCTTTTAGATGAAATATGAATAAATTATGAAGTTCTTACTTTAATACGCTTAAGATATTTCAATTATCTATAACTAATGATAAAATGAAAAGTAAAGTCTACATAGTCTGGATAATACACAGAAGGAAAAGGAGATTACACAACGCATGGCCAATTTGATTCGTTCACTTATCGAAAACGATAAGAAAGAACTAAAACGTTTAGATAGCATTGCAAAAAAAGTTGAAGCATACGCTGACCAAATGGCAGCATTAACTGATGAACAATTACAGGCAAAAACTGCTGAATTCAAGGGCAGATACCAAAAAGGAGAAACATTAGATCAATTACTTCCGGAAGCTTTTGCAGTCGTCCGAGAAGCAGCAAAACGTGTATTGGGGTTATATCCATACCACGTACAATTGATGGGTGGAATCGTGCTTCACGATGGAAATATCCCTGAAATGCGTACTGGTGAAGGTAAAACCTTGACCGCAACGATGCCAGTATATCTAAATGCTCTGACTGGCGAAGGGGTACACGTAGTTACCGTCAATGAATATTTAGCAACCCGTGACTCGACGGAAATGGGCGAACTTTATAATTTCTTAGGATTAACAGTGGGGTTGAATATCAACTCAAAATCTTCGGATGAAAAACGCGAGGCTTATAATTGTGATATCACTTATAGTACGAATAATGAATTAGGATTTGACTACTTGAGAGACAATATGGTCGTTTACCGCCATCAAATGGTACAACGTCCGCTGAATTATGCCATTGTCGATGAAGTTGACTCAATCTTGATTGATGAAGCGAGAACGCCGCTGATCATTTCAGGGCAAGCAGAAAAATCCACAGCTTTATATACAAGAGCAGACAACTTCGTAAAACGTTTGAAAGAAGAAGAAGATTATAAAATCGATGTACAATCAAAAACAATCAGTTTAACCGAAGCAGGGATCGAAAAAGCAGAAGAAACATTCGGTTTGGATAACTTATACGACATTGAAAATACTGCATTGACCCATCACTTGGATCAAGCATTGAGAGCCAACTATATCATGCTTTTAGATATCGATTATGTTGTCCAAGACGGAAAAGTACTGATTGTTGACCAGTTCACTGGTCGGATCATGGATGGACGCCGTTATTCAGATGGACTTCACCAAGCAATCGAAGCTAAAGAAGGCGTAGAGATCGAAGACGAAACGAAAACCATGGCGACGATCACTTTCCAGAACTATTTCCGTATGTACAAGAAACTTGCGGGAATGACTGGTACAGCTAAAACAGAAGAAGAAGAATTCAGAGAAATTTATAACATCCAAGTATACCAGATTCCGACAAATCGTCCGGTTATCCGTGATGATCGTCCAGATTTGCTTTACCCAACATTACAAAGCAAGTTCCACGCTGTCGTGCAAGATATCAAAGATCGCTACCGCAAAGGACAGCCTGTGTTAGTCGGAACTGTTGCGGTTGAAACATCTGAGTTATTATCAGATATGCTGAATCAAGAACGTATTCCTCATGAAGTGCTGAATGCGAAAAATCACTTTAAAGAAGCAGAGATCATCATGAATGCCGGTCAAAAAGGTGCTGTGACGATTGCTACCAACATGGCTGGTCGGGGAACAGATATCAAGTTAGGACTTGGCGTAAGAGAACTTGGTGGTCTAGCAGTTATCGGGACAGAACGACATGAATCTCGTCGTATCGATAACCAGCTTCGAGGACGTGCAGGACGTCAAGGAGACCCTGGTATGTCACAGTTCTACTTGTCATTGGAAGATGATTTGATGAAACGATTCGGTTCAGAACGAATCAAAGCTTTCTTAGATCGGATGAAGATCGGTGAGGAAGATGCTGTTATCCAAAGCAAGATGCTGACGAAACAAGTAGAATCTGCACAAAAACGTGTAGAAGGAAATAACTATGACACACGTAAAAACGTCTTACAATACGATGATGTGATGCGTGAACAACGTGAAGTAATCTATAAACAGCGACAAGAAGTAATCATGGAAGAAAAAAGCTTATCCAAGCCACTAATGAACATGGTCAAACGGACAATCAGTCGTGTAGTAGATGCGCATACACAATTAGAGAAAGAAAACTGGAATTTGGAAAGTATCATCGATTTTGCCGGCAGTACTCTTGTCCATGAAGATAGCATTACTCTTGCAGATATCGAAGGAAAAACAGCTCAGGAGATCAAAGAGTATCTAAACGAACGAGCACAAGAAGTATTTAATACCAAAGCGGCTCAACTAAATGGTCCAGAGCAACTGTTGGAATTTGAAAAAGTCGTGATCTTGCGTGTTGTGGACTCTAAATGGACAGACCATATTGATGCAATGGATCAATTACGTCAGTCAATCGGCTTACGTGCTTATGGACAGAACAATCCATTAGTCGAATATCAAACAGAAGGCTATAAGATGTTTGAAGATATGGTAGGCGCCATCGAGTATGAAGTCACTCGAATCTTTATGAAAGCTGAGATCCGTCAAAACGTACAGCGTGAACAGGTTTCTCAAGGAACAGCTTCTCACTCAGAAGACGGAGATGCCAAAGAAAATAGTAATACTAGCGCGAAAAAACAGCCAATCCATGTGAACAAGGTCGGAAGAAATGATCCTTGTCCTTGTGGAAGCGGGAAAAAATATAAGAACTGTCATGGAAAAAATGCAAACTAATTTCTGACAGCAGGATTGGTGAGACAAATTCTTTTTTTAAGAATTCGTCTCACCTTCTTTCTGTTATTTGCTGATTCTGTTAGACTAGATATAATGAAAAAAGTATAGTGAAAGAAGGAAAAAACATGGAAATATCCGAAATTCGAAATCTCCTGACAGAAATGCAGGAAAAGGTCACAAGTTTCAGGAGGTCTCTTTGACTTAGATCAGCTGGAAGAAGACATCGCGGAAGCAGAAGCAAAAATGGCTGAACCTGGTTTTTGGGATGACAGCGAAGCCGCACAAAAAGTGATCAGCGAAAATAACGCTAATAAAGAAACCTATGACCAATTCCATTCTCTTGCCGAAGAACTAGAAGAAATCGAATTGATGGTGGAGATGCTGCAAGAAGAACCTGATGCAGCAATGCAAGAAGAAGCAGAAACACGTATCAATGCATTAGATGAAAAAATGAAGACGTATGAATTATCTATGCTGTTAGACGGACCTTATGATCGAAACAATGCGATCGTCGAATTGCATCCAGGGGCTGGCGGAACGGAGTCCCAAGACTGGGGCAGCATGCTTTTACGTATGTATACACGTTGGGCAGAGCAGCATGGCTATCAAGTAGAAACACTAGATTATCAAGCAGGTGATGAAGCAGGGATCAAGAGTGTGACCCTGCTGATTAAAGGACATAACGCTTTTGGTTATCTAAAATCAGAAAAAGGTGTTCATCGCCTTGTACGGATTTCGCCTTTTGACTCAGCGAAACGACGTCATACTTCTTTTTGTTCGGTAGATGTGATGCCAGAGCTTGATGAAACGATCGATATAGAAATCAATCCAGATGATTTGAAAATCGATACGTACCGAGCAAGTGGTGCAGGTGGTCAGCACATCAATAAAACAGAATCTGCTGTACGGATCACTCACTTGCCTACAGGAACAGTAGTAGCTAGTCAGGCACAACGTTCACAATTGAAAAACCGTGAGCAAGCGATGGGGATGTTAAAAGCTAAGCTTTATCAATTAGAAGTGGAAAAGAAAGAACAAGAAGCAGCTGCACTTCGAGGAGAACAAAAAGAAATCGGCTGGGGTTCACAGATCCGTTCTTATGTTTTCCATCCATATTCTATGGTAAAAGACCATCGGACAAACGTAGAGACAGGAAATGTCCAAGCAGTTATGGACGGTGACCTTGATTTATTTATTGACGGCTATTTAAAAATGCATCTACAATAAGAACCCATTGTTAAATTGAAATAAAATTGTAAGATTTTGCAAGCATGTTGAAACATTGCCATGCTATAATAGCTAAAGACTGAAAAAGATATGGAGAGAACGCCATGATTGAAATGAAGGATGTAATGAAGAAGTACTCAAATGGTACGACCGCTATCCGCAATCTCTCGATTGTCATCGAACAAGGAGAGTTTGTCTATGTGGTTGGTCCGTCTGGAGCCGGTAAATCTACATTCATCAAATTGATGTATCGAGAAGAAAAAGCTTCAAAAGGAACTTTGAACGTCGCAGGTCATGATCTAATAGCAATCAAAAACCGCGAAGTTCCTTATCTACGCAGAGAAATCGGCGTGGTGTTCCAAGACTATAAATTATTACCAAGAAAAACAGTATATGAAAATGTTGCGTACGCTATGCAAGTTATCGGCAGAAAACCTCGGGATATCAAAAAACGAGTAATGGAAGTGCTGGACCTTGTTGGTTTGAAACACAAAGTTCGAGTCTTTCCTAGCGAATTATCCGGTGGGGAACAGCAACGTGTCTCTATTGCTCGGGCAATCGTGAATACGCCTAAAGTACTTATCGCGGATGAACCGACAGGAAATCTGGATCCAGAAAACTCATGGGAAATCATGAAATTATTAGATCGGATCAATGCCCAAGGAACTACTGTCGTGATGGCTACACATAACAGTACGATCGTAAATACGATTCGGCACCGAGTAATTGCTATCGAAAACGGCCGCATTATTCGAGATCAAGCGGAAGGGGAATATGGATACGATGATTAGAACCTTTTTCCGCCATTTATTAGAAAGTATCAAGAGTTTGAAACGTAACGGCTGGATGACAGTTGCTTCAGTCAGTGCGGTAACGATCACGTTGACTTTAGTCGGTGTATTCATGGCAGTTATCATGAATGCAACTAAATTAGCTCAGGATATAGAAGGAAACGTTGATGTCTCTGTATTCGTAGATATCGGTACAAAAGACGAAGAGATGAAAAAGCTAGAAAAAGAATTGAATGACTTAGATCATGTTAAAAAAGTTGAATTTTCAAGTAAAGAACAGGAATTGAAAAAAATCCAAAACGAAATGGGTGATTCCTGGAAATTGTTTGAAGGTGACAATAACCCGTTATATGATGTGTATGTAGTAAGTGCTACTGATCCTTCTTATACAAAACAAGTAGCAGAAGAAGCAGCAGATTTGAAGAATGTTTCTCGTTCTGATTACGGTGGAGCTTCCTCAGATCGGATTTTCCAAATCGCTGGTGCAGTTCGGACATGGGGATTAGTTGCAGCGGCATTGCTGCTGTTCGTAGCGATGTTTCTCATTTCGAACACGATTCGGATCACGATTTTGTCTAGACAGCGTGAAATTCAAATCATGCGTTTAGTCGGTGCAAAAAATGGATATATTCGCTGGCCGTTTTTCCTTGAAGGTGGCTGGATCGGTCTGATCGGTGCGATTCTTCCGATTTTGATCATCACATTTGGTTATGCATGGTTTTTCCAATTGATCAATCCATCATTATTACGTTCCCATTATTCATTGATTCATCCACAAAATATCGTTTGGAAAATCAATCTTTTAATGGTCGGCATTGGTGTGATCATTGGTTCACTTGGCTCGATCATTTCTATGAGACGTTTCTTGAAATTCTAATACCACAATATAAATAAAATGAGAAAGTTGGACAGTTTCGTTCCAGCTTTCTTTTTTTATTGGCTAGGAGAATAGAAGGAAGCGGCTTTTTTCCCTTTACTTTAAAAAACAACTTGGGTATTCTTAAGTTGGTAGAAGAAGAGGTGAAGCCGTGAAAATTATCGTTGACAATTTTTTTACGATCCTTTTGATTATGAATATTTTGCTTTCCTTTATCATCGTTTTTCGAGAAAGAAAGGAAACTGCTCAAACATGGGCATGGCTGCTCGTTTTGATGTTCATTCCAGTTGTAGGATTTATTTTATATATTTTTTTAGGAAGAGGGATTTCCAAAGAGAAAATCTTTGATTTGAAGATCCAAGGGAAAATCGGTAAGAACCTGGAAATTGAAGAAGACAAACAGGCATTGATGCGAGGGCTTTATCCTCATCCGCCTACTGGACAAGTAGATGTGAAACAATTGATCTATATGCTCACGGTATTTGAAAGTACGCTCTATACGACTAAAAATGAAATCACTTTATTTACAGATGGTCGTGAAAAATTCGATGCGCTGATTGAAGATATCAAGCAGGCAGAAGACCATATCCACTTCCAGTATTATATTTATCGCAGTGATGCATTAGGTGAAGAAGTTCGAGATGCATTGACAGAGGCGGCAAGACGAGGGGTAAAAGTCAGAGTCCTTCTTGATGCATGGGGTTCCACACAAGTTTCTTCCAGCTTTTTTCAGAATTTGAAAAAAGCAGGCGGAGAAGTCGCATTTTTCTTTCCTCTATTTGTTCCGTATATTAATCCTCGGATCAATTATCGCAATCATCGTAAAATCGTAGTTATTGATGGGAAAATCGGATATACAGGTGGGTTCAATGTTGGAAATGAATATCTAGGATTGGTAAAGAAATTTGGTTATTGGCGAGACAATCATTTGCGTATTTACGGAGAAGCGGTGTATACCTTGCAAAACCGTTTTTTGATGGACTGGAATTCTCAGCATACAAAAGAAGTAGGCTATTCTCCCAAATTTTTTCCGTCCATTCACTCTACTGGTGATATAGCTGTTCAAATCGTGACAAGCGGACCAGATACCGAACATGAACAAATCAAAATGACTTATTTGAAAATGATTTCGTTAGCCAAACGGGAGATATTGATCCAAACGCCTTATTACATACCGGATGGATCGATTCATGAAGCACTGAAGTTGGCTCTTCTTTCAGGCGTAAAAGTTCATATCCAAATACCTAACAAACCAGATCATCTTCTCGTTTACTGGGCAACGTATTCTTTCGCTGCAGAGCTAATCGAGTATGGAGCAAGGATCGAAACATATGAGAATGGATTTATTCATGCAAAGACGATGATTATCGATGGTGGCATTGTTTCAGTTGGCTCAGCAAATATCGATGTTCGTTCATTTCGCTTGGACTTTGAGGTCAATACACTGGTTTATGATGAACGAATGGCTTCACGTGTAAGAAAAGCTTTTTTTGAAGACTCGAAAATTTCTACGCATCTCACAAAAGAAATGTATGAAAACCGAGGAATAATCATCAAGATGAAAGAAGGATTAGCAAGATTGATTTCGCCGCTCCTTTAAAACATAAAAAGGACATGAGAACCATCAACAGATGGAGATCTCGTGTCCTTTTATAACGGGGCCATTTCTGAGAGTACGTCAGAAATGGAGAAAGCGTCTCGCATGAGCGAAATTAACTTTGGGGTATCTCTTGTTTTTTGGGGAAAGCAAGAAATAAGCTAATATATGCTATTAAAAGAGACACATTTCAAAGCCAGTATAGCATAGAAACTTTTAATGAGATAGTTTTTTTTACAATTATGAGAATTTATTTTGTTATTTAATGATTTTGATTCGTTTTCATCAAGTAATGAAAATGATAAAATAAACATACTTTAGGATTAAAGGAGATTTCTAATGAAAAAACTTAAATTATTCTTACCAATAATAGGATTAGCTATTCTTTTATCAGGCTGTTCAAAGTGGATTGATCGAGGAGAATCCATTACGGCTGTTGGCTCTTCTGCTTTACAGCCTTTAGTAGAAACAGTTGCTGAAACTTACCAGACAGAAAATCCTGGAAAATTCATCAATGTACAAGGGGGCGGAAGCGGAACTGGTTTGTCTCAAGTACAGTCAGGAGCAGTCGACATCGGAAACTCTGATTTGTTTGCGGAAGAAAAATCGGGGATCGATGCCTCAGCATTAGTCGATCATCGAGTAGCAGTTGTTGGGATCACTCCTATTGTGAACAAGGATATTGGCGTAAAAGACATCAGTATGGAAAACCTGAAAAAACTATTTACAGGCGAGATCAAAAACTGGAGTGAAGTCGGTGGAAAAGATCAGCCAGTAGTTATATTGAACCGCGCTTCAGGAAGCGGAACCCGTAGCACGTTTGAAAAATGGGTATTGGACGGAGAAACAGCTGTTCAGGCACAAGAACAAGATTCAAGCGGAATGGTGCGCCAGATCGTTGCCGACACACCCGGTGCAATCAGCTATGTTGCTTTTTCTTATGTTTCCGATGATGTAGATACGTTGAATGTTAACGGTGTAGAACCGACAGATGAAAATGTGACAACGAACAAATGGACGATTTGGGCATATGAGCATATGTACACAAGAGATCATCCAAAAAAACTGACAAAAGAATTTTTAGACTATATCTTATCTGATGAAGTACAAGATAACATCGTTGGAGAACTAGGTTATATCCCTGTTTCTCATATGAAAGTCGAACGTGATTGGCAAGGAAATATCGTTAAAGAGTAATCTTTACACAAAATTTACAAACTTAGCTAAACTTTTACATGTTATTAAAACCAAATTGATGTTCAATTTGTACACTGAGTGAGTATGTTAAACCTGATTAAGGGGGAGTCATCTGTGGAAGATGTGAAAAAAGTATTATTAACAAAATCAAAACGTTCAAAAATGGAACAGCGTGGAAAATTCATCAGTTTTTTATGTATCGCGCTGATCGTGTTGGTTGTATTATCTATTTTTTATTTTGTAGCTAGTAAAGGATTGGCCACCTTTTTTACTGATAAGATCAATGTATTTGATTTTCTGTTTGGTACAGATTGGAATCCAAGCCAAATCGGAGCAAATGGGAAACCAATGGTAGGGGCATTGCCTATGATCACAGGTTCGTTTATTGTGACCTTTTTATCTGCTATCGTTGCCACGCCATTTGCCATTGGTGCAGCAGTATTCATGACGGAGATCTCTCCTAAAAACGGAACGAAGATCTTACAGCCGGTCATCGAGCTGCTTGTAGGTATTCCTTCTGTCGTTTACGGTTTTATCGGTTTATCAGTTATCGTGCCTTTTGTCAGAAGTATTTTTGGCGGGACAGGGTTTGGTATCTTAGCTGGTACATTTGTGTTGTTCGTTATGATCTTGCCGACTGTCACAACGATGACTGTTGATGCATTAAAGGCAGTACCACGGCACTATCGGGAAGCTTCATTAGCGCTTGGTGCCACAAGATGGCAAACAATCTACAAAGTCGTGCTACGAGCAGCCGTGCCCGGGATTTTAACAGCAGTCGTTTTTGGTATGGCTCGTGCGTTTGGTGAAGCCCTAGCTATCCAAATGGTCATCGGTAATGCAGCATTGATGCCAACAGGACTTACTACTCCTGCTTCTACATTGACGTCCATCTTAACAATGGGAATCGGAAATACAATCATGGGAACAGTTGAAAATAATGTGTTATGGTCATTAGCGCTGATCTTGCTATTGATGTCATTATTCTTTAATATCGTGATCCGTATGATTGGGAAGAAAGGAGAGCTGAAATAATGAACGCAAAACGCTCAGATAAAATTGCTACAGGTGTTTTATATATAGTTTCGGGGATCATCGTATTGATTTTAGCAGCTTTACTACTTTATATCTTAGTTCGGGGAATACCGCACATTTCATGGTCCTTCTTGACCGAACCTTCCAAAGCCTACCAAGAAGGCGGTGGAATCGGGATACAGCTATTTAACTCGATTTATTTGCTTTTGATCACGATGATCATCAGTTTTCCTATTTCTTTAGGTGCGGGTATCTATCTTTCAGAATATGCTGGAAAAAACTGGCTAACAGATGTGATTCGCACGTCGATTGAAATCTTGAGCTCGTTGCCTTCTGTCGTTGTCGGTTTATTCGGTTTCTTGGTTTTCGTTATTCAATTCCAGTATGGTTTCTCGATTATTTCTGGTGCATTGGCTTTGACTGTATTCAACTTGCCTCTTTTGACTAGAACAGTTGAGGAGTCTTTACAAGCGGTCCATTACACACAACGAGAAGCAGGATTGGCCTTAGGTTTGTCACGCTGGGAAACAGTGATAAAAGTGGTGGTTCCAGAAGCGACACCAGGGATTTTGACTGGTGTGATCCTAAGTTCTGGAAGAATTTTTGGTGAAGCAGCTGCATTGATCTATACGGCTGGACAAAGTGCACCTGCGTTAGATTTTACGAACTGGAATCCATTAAGTGTTTCAAGCCCGATCAGCATTTTCCGTCAAGCTGAAACATTAGCTGTCCATATTTGGAAGATCAATACAGAAGGCACGATGCCTGATGGTGTTTCTGTTTCGGCTGGCGCTTCTGCCGTGTTGATCATTGCTGTTTTACTGTTCAACTTCGGCGCTCGTGCGATTGGCAAACGATTATACCGAAAAATGACTTCAGCCTAAGGAGAAGAAGCAAAATGAAAAAATATAACTGGAATGAAACAAATGTCATCACCATGCCAAAAGAGAAAGAAGTAGCACTATATACGGATGATCTACATGTCTGGTATGGCGACAATGAAGCAATCAAAGGAGTGGATCTGGAATTTGAAAAAAATAAGATCACTGCACTGATTGGTCCTTCCGGCTGCGGAAAATCTACGTATCTTCGTTCGTTGAATCGAATGAATGATGGGATCGCTAATACGAAAATCACTGGGAAAATCATGTATCAAGGCGTAGATATTAATGCGCCTCAAGTGGATGTTTATGAGATGCGCAAACGGATTGGCATGGTTTTTCAACGTCCTAATCCGTTCAGCAAGTCGATTTATGACAATATTACATTTGCTTTGAAACAGCACGGCGAAAAAAACAAAAAGAAATTAGATGAAATCGTTGAAACAAGCTTGAAACAAGCTGCCTTGTGGGACCAAGTAAAAGACAGCTTGGACAAAAGTGCCTTGGCTTTATCTGGCGGGCAACAGCAACGTTTATGTATTGCTCGTGCGATCGCAATGAAACCTGATATCTTGCTGCTAGACGAGCCGGCAAGTGCTTTGGACCCTATTTCGACAGGAACAGTTGAAGAAACACTTGTAAACTTGAAAGAAGACTATACGATCATCATCGTGACGCATAACATGCAACAAGCAGCTCGTATCAGCGACTATACTGCCTTTTTCTATCTAGGAAAAGTAATGGAATATGACAAAACTAACAAGATATTTACCAGACCAAAAATTCAGGCAACCGAAGATTATGTGTCCGGTCATTTTGGTTAAGACGGAGGCCTCAACATGACAAAAGAAATTATTTCATCTAAAGATCTTCATCTGTATTATGGAAAGAAAGAAGCACTAAAAGGGATCGATCTAAGTTTCAATCAAGGGGAAATCACTGCGATGATCGGTCCTTCTGGTTGCGGAAAATCCACTTATCTGCGTTCTTTGAACCGGATGAATGACCTGATTCCGAATGTAACGATCACCGGAAGTGTTTTATATAAAGACAAAGACATCTATGGTCCAAAAACAGATGTTGTTGAACTAAGAAAAGAAATCGGCATGGTATTCCAACAGCCAAACCCATTTCCTTTTTCTATCTATGAAAATGTCATCTATGGATTGAAATTAAAAGGGGAAAAAGATAAAAAAGTCCTTGATCAAGTAGTTGAAGAAAGTCTGAAGGCAGCGTCTGTTTGGGATGATGTGAAAGACAAATTGCATAAAAGTGCTTTATCTTTATCCGGTGGGCAGCAGCAGCGTGTATGTATCGCACGTGTTTTGGCAGTTAATCCGGAAATCATCTTATTGGATGAACCAACAAGTGCGCTTGATCCTGTTTCTACTGGGAAAATCGAAAGTATGCTGTTAGAATTAAGAGAGCGGTATACGATGATCATCGTGACCCATAATATGTCTCAAGCTTCACGTATTTCAGATAAGACGGCATTCTTTTTAGATGGTCACTTGATCGAATACAACGATACGAAGAAGATATTCATGAATCCAGAAAAACAAGAGACAGAAGATTATATTTCAGGTCGATTTGGATAAGGAGGAAACGGAATGCTACGTACACAATTTGAAGAAGAATTGCTGAATCTCCATAATCAGTTCTACGAAATGGGGATGATGGTGAGCAGCGCCGTGCACAAGTCAGTTCGTGCATACATCAAACACGATAAAATCTTAGCCCAAGAAGTTATCGAAAACGATATAAATATCAATAACATGGAAACACGCTTGGAGAAGAAAAGTTTTGAAATGATCGCATTGCAACAGCCAGTTACAACTGATTTGCGTATGATCATTACGGTCATGAAAGCTAGCTCGGATTTAGAACGTATGGCCGATCATGCGGTGTCTGTTGCTAAATCCACGATTCGCGTAAAAGGGCAGACGAGAATACCGGAAATCGAAAAAGAGATCTCCGATATGTCCGATTATGTGAAAAAAATGGTGGACAACGTCCTAGTTGCTTATGTCAAAACAGACGAAAAAGACGCACGTACGATCGCCAATATGGATCAAAGAGTCAATGACTATTTCAATCGAATCTATAATGCAACAATCAAAAATATGCAGGAAAATCCTGAGACAGTCATCAGTGGAACAGACTACTTGAATGTTGCCAGTTATCTAGAACGGATCGGAGACTATGTGACAAACATCTGTGAATGGATCGTCTACTTGGCTACAGGGAAAATCACTGAGTTAAATACGAACCACAATGAGATTTTCTAAACTGAAGCTGTGATTCTACCGTTTGTTTATGAAAAGAGGTTGTGAAATCAGCGGTTGTGAAAAAGCTGTTCTGCATCAAGTAATAAGAACAGTCAAACAAAAAATAGCTCCTCATATTTTTCGTTTGGCTGGACTTATTACCGCAGATGCAAGCTTTTGAACACCGTTTATTCGGGAAAGGGTTTGTGACAAAACATGTCACAAACCCTTTTCATCATTTCATAGAAAGGATAAAGAATGCAAAAAAAAATGGCTCATTGTCAAATGGTGTTGTTTTAATTAAATCACCTTGAGGAAACGTTTCGGCGTTTCCTCTTTTTTTTGTTATTAAATAATCTCACAGAGATTTTGTTGGATCAAGACTCGCATACGCAGATGTCGAAACGTCCGAAAGCCAAACGCGATGCGTTTAATGACCTTGATTAAATTGTTTTTCCCTTCCAATTTGCCGTTAGAATAGGGATATTTCAAAGCATTGATGATGCCTTTTTTATATTTGTTTAACGAAAGAATCGCTTTTTTAAATCCTTTATCCAATGATACTGGTAATGTGTCGATCAACTCGAAGAAGGCAGTAAAATCTTTTGTTTCCAAAGCAGCCAACAATTCCTGATAGACTTCATAACTTTCACGTAAGTGCTTATCGATTGAGAGCAGATAGTCTAGGACCTCTGATTCGGTCACGTATTTCCGTTGGAAAAGCGGAAATTGTCGAAGAGAAGTATAGTTGATTTTTGTTTCTTTCTTCAAGATCGTTCGCCAGTATTTTTTTAATTTACGATAATCTTTCATTGCTTTAGGATTGTTTTTCTTTAACTGGTTCATGGTTTGGATTCGTTGCTTATTGAAGGCACGAGTCAATTGTTGGACTATGTGGAACCGGTCGATCGATACACAGGCATTCGGAAAAAGAGCTCGTGTCACTACGTGATAAGAAGCATTCATATCCATTACGATATGAGTCACATTTTGCCTTGCTTTTAGGGTGAAGCGTTGGAAATAGGCGGTTAATTTAAAGTTTCTCCGATCATCTAAAATATCAAAAATCATTCCAGTGTCGGCATCACTGAGAATAAAGCACATCGCGCCTTCACAATCTTTGGTTCCTTTGAATTCATCAATCATCAAATGTTTCGGTAAGTAAGCAGGTTTTAACTGTGGTTCTTCAAAGAAAGAGTCTAGTACGCGTTCGACCGTTTTGGTCGATACAAAGTATCGAGCCGCAATATCTTTCATGGAGATCTTCTTCTTTAAATCAATAGCGATCGCAAATTTCAATGGTTGCGAAAGATAGCAGTTTTCAGCGACATAATCAGTTTTGGCTGTAAATGTGTGTCGACAATGTTTACAATAAAAGCGCTGCTTGAATAAACGAAGATAAGAAGGAACTTCTTGATAAGGAATCAGCTGGATCAAGCTCTCTTTATACGAATGATAAATCACTGTTTCAAAGCCGCACAGTTCGCAGTGGTGCGGTTTATAAGTCAATATTCCCGTAAAGACATTGGCCATTCGGCCATGGACCCGTTCTTTGGTCAGCGCATCTTTGGGAAAAGCGATGTTTGAATCTTTGATATTTAACAATTCTTTGATCATTTGGTCTGTATTTTCATCTTTTATTTTGATATTCTTAGGTAAAGACATTTGGATTCTCCTTCTATAAGTGGTTCAGCGACTTAATTATAGAGGAATCAAATGTCTTTTTGTTATAAAAAAATATTTGGTGTCCTTACTCGATTTGAGTAACAACACCAAATATCATAGAACCAAAAAAATTAGCATCATCACTATATTTTTTATTTGTGTGCTTACTTCATGGGTTATTCAGCATCAAGCCGCTTTATATGAAGTACCTGTCATCGAGATAGAAAAAGTACGAATAAAAGAGGATCATCAATTGATTACAGGAAAACTGATGAACACGGATCAAAAAGGAGAATCGATTTATTTATCGGTTCCTTATCAAAAAAATCAAATAGAAACAGCAAATATAAAAGCGAGACAAATGTATCTAGTCCAAATGCATGGAGATGAATGGCAGCTAGTAGCAAAAAAAAATGATGGCTGGCTTTTCTTCTTCACAAGTATCTTCATTGGCGCCATGTTGCTTATTGGTGGAAAACAGGGTCTATTTGCTTTAGGAAGTCTCATCATCAATATCGTTTTACTTTTACTTTTGTTGCTCATCTTTACTAAAACAGAAGGGATTTCTCTATTAAATATATCTATCCTGTTCGTCGTTATAGGGATGATTATTAGCATATTGGCTTTAGATAGATGGAATAGAAGCAGTATAATCAAAATTTCAGCTGCAGTTACGAGTGTTTTTTTAGCATTTTTTATTTGTCTTTTGACAATGAATCATTGGAAAGACCAAGGACTGCGCTATGAGGAACTGAATTATCTGACACGACCGTATCGTTCTGTTTTTCTTTCTAGCGTACTGATTGGAACAGCTGGAGGAACACTCGATACCGTTATCACAGTCATTGCGACATTAGAAGAATTGACTAAGCGACAACCAGAAATAACAGCGAAACAGTTATGGCTTTCAGGAAGGCAAGTGGGTCGAGATGTGATTGGCTCGATGACCAATATCCTTTTGTTCGTCTATATCAGTGGGTCAGTTCCATCGCTTCTTTTATATTTAGGAAATCAATGGTCGTTCAAAGAAACGATAGAACAGCATTTATCATTGGAATTTTTACGCGTCATTGCTGGCAGCTTAGGAATAGTATTATCGATCCCCATCTCGGTCCTCTTTTTTCTGACTGTAAGGAGGCTGAAACGATGAATGTACTTATTATACTTGTTGGGATTTTAGCAATCAGCGTGCTACTTATTGGCGGTACGCAAGGTATGTATATTCTTTTAGGCTTATTCATCAATTTAGGGATCTTTTTCCTGTTGTTATTCGGTTATCATCAGAAGTGGCCGATACTGGCATTGTCGGTCATAGGATTTTTATTGATTGCTGTGGTTATCTTATTTTTTATCAACGGTTATAATCTAAAAATGCGTGCAGCTTTTGTGAGTATACTGATCTTTTTATTTTGTTTCCTACTATTGCTTCCTATCACTGATTTTTTAGCGATCCAAGGTTTTACATCGGTAGAACTAGAAGAATTATCTGGCTTAGATAAGACTTTAGCGATTGATTTTAGATTACTTACGAGATCGTTGCTTCTGATTAGTCTTAGTGGTGCTGTTTTAGATGCGAGTGTAGCAATTTCTAGTGGGACATTCGAAGTATATCAGGCAAATCCGCAATTATCTTTTTACCAATTGCGCCATTCTAGTTTCGCTATTGCTAAAAAAATATTGGCGTCAACAGTAATGACACTTCTTTTTGCATTCATGGGAAGTTCTTTAGCGTTGATCCTCTGGTTTATTGATTTAGACATTCCTTTTCAGCAAGTGATCAATGAAAAATCATTTGTTCTAGAATATACGATGGCTATTCTTACCACATTGTCCGCACTACTTGTTCTTCCTTTAACCTGCGTGACTACAGCATATCTCTTTACAAAAAAGAAAGAACAACTCAAGATGGAGTAAAAGTTACAACTTAAGTCCTATGACATTTTTACTGAATCAGTGCATAATATGGATGTAAGGAAAAGCTTGCAAACAATTTTGCTTAAGGAGGCAATTTCCATGAAAGAAAGAGAACGTATTTTAGATTTAGTGAAAAAAGGAATCCTTTCGACTGAAGAAGGCTTAGATTTATTAGAAAGCATGGCAACTGAAAAAGACGAAAAGCAAATCAAAAAAGAAGCAGACAAGGTAACTGCTAGTCATAAAGAAAAAGATCAGGCAAGTCAATTGATCGATAAACTTGAAAACGGCGAAGAAGAAATTTCTGAGCCAGTTGATCCAAAGGAAAGAGAAAGACAAGATCAAGAAAACTTAGAAAAGATCTTAGATGAACTAGCAACTGAAGCGAATAAAACTTCGGCGCGTCTAGATGAAGTAAATGCTCAATTCGCTGACAATAAGGCAGCACGCAATGAGAAACAGGAAGCATTGATGCAGCTGAATACAAAAGAAGAATTAGGCGAGTTGACAGAAGAAGAATTAGCACAGCGTCAGACGTTAGAAGCAGAAATCAAAGAATTAGAAGCTAGTGGCGATACACTGTTAGAAGAACAATTGAAATTAGAAGCAGAATTAAAAGATATCCGTAAGAATCAATGGTCTGAGAAAAAAGAAACGTTTACTGATAAGTTTGAATTGCCAGATGATTGGAAAGATCAAGCAACAGATACACTGAATCAAGTAGGCGAAAAAATGTCAGAAGCTGGATCACAGTTAGGCAAATTCTTGAAGAAAACATTCCAAACTGTTTCAGAAACAGTGAATGACAACATGGAATGGAAAGATGTCAGCTTACGTGTCCCTGGGATTGCGACAACGAAATTTGAGCATGAATTTTACTATGAAGCTCCTGCAGCAAGTATCCTTGATATCAAGGCAGCAAACGGAAACGTGACGTTAAAAACGTGGGACAGCAACGATGTGAAAGTTGAAGCTAAGATCAAACTTTACGGAAAAATGGGTGCTGAACCATTTGAAGCATTCTCTGAACGGAGCCAGATTGAGGTTAATGAAGATCATATCTCCTTCCAAATTCCAAATAAACGTGTGCGTGCAGACCTTGTTTTCTACTTACCTAAACGAGTATACGACCACGCAGCTATTAAACTTCTAAATGGCAACATCATGATTGAAACATTGGAAGCTAAAGATATTTATACAAAATCTACGAATGGTAACATCATCGTGGACCAATTAACTGCAACGATGCTGGAAGTAGAAGGTGTAAACGGCAATATCGATATTCGAAACGGGAACATCTTAGATTCTATTATCGAAACAGTAAATGGTACAGTGACATTTGGTGCGACAGCAGAAAACCTTTCTGTGTCTTTGGTAAATGGTGATGTACGTCTTACGATTAAAGAAGATAATTTGAAAAAAGTAGAAGCAAGTTCAGTGAACGGAAATGTCAAAGTCGCTTTACCAGATGGCATCGGTTTGGAAGGACATGCTAAAACAAGTCTTGGAAGTATCAACAGCCGTCTGTCCAATTACGAAGTAGTTCGTGAGAAAAAAGAACGGACAAACCAAATGTTGCAATTCCGTCGTGTTTCAGATGGTGAAATCGCGCAAGTGCAACTTTCAACGACAACAGGAAGTATCTATTTAAAAGATACAGATAAATAAAGAGGTTGTGAAAGAGATGTTCAGCCTTGAGCAATAAGAAGCGATTTTGTAAAATAGCTTCCCCTATTTTACAAAATTGTGCCTTATTGCCGATAGGCTATCTCTTGAACACCGTTTACCAAGAGATTATGAACCTGCCAATTATCGCCGAGTCACAAGGAATAATTTCAGAAAAAGCTCGTCATGTTTTATGAATATGGTAATTTGTGACCGAGAATTTTGCAGAGAGACACCGATTAAGAAGAAGGTTGTCACAACGATTTTCTTCATTTAAAATAGTAGAACAGAGGTGAGACATGATGAAAAAAAAGTTGACAAAATCCAATAAAAATGTTGTTTTGACAGGGACTTTAGCAGGAATAGGAGAATACATCGGGATCGATCCGACTGTTATCCGTGTGCTTTATGTATTCCTGAGCTTAGTTGCTTTTGGAAGTCCAATCATTTTATACATTTTATTAGCTTTGATTATCCCATCTGCGCGTTCTGCACGAACAAACTATGGACATAACAATGCATATTATGAAAAAAACAATTATCGTGAACAAACTCGTGAACAAACAAAAAAACGCAAAGAAGCGGAAAAAATCGATGATGACGAATGGAGTGACTTTTAATGTCGTACTTTCAACGTATTTTAGTTAATACGTTAACATCCATATCATTGGCTGTTCTTTTTCCTGCGATGGTCCATGTGAGCAGTATTTGGACGGCCGTTCTTGCCAGCTTCGTATTGTCTGTGTTGAATATGTTTGTCAAACCGATTTTGACGATACTGTCCCTGCCCTTTACATTAGTCACATTGGGATTGTTTACGTTTGTTATCAATGCAGCGATTCTTAAAATGACCTCCTTTTTTGTGGGAGCAGAACATTTTAGTTTTTCTTCATTCGGTGCAGCGTTGTTAGTAGCTATCTTGATGTCGCTTGTCAATGTAATTGTCAGCGAACATAACAGTAGAAAATAAAAGAAAGCTGTGCCGAACTATCGGCGCAGTTTTTTTATTTAGAATCAGGAATGCGTTTTCTATTACATTGGTAATTAAATAAAAACGTTTTTTTTAATTGGTAGTACTTTTGGCTAGACAATGATAAAATGATAGAGAACACTCTAATAGAAATGAGGTAGCATGAATGTCAGAAGTTGTAAAAGTTAGCCAATTAGTGAAAAAATTATCTTTGGAAATCGTGACAGGCGACGAGAAAAGCTTAGACCGTGTCATCGTAACTGGGGACATCTCACGCCCAGGACTAGAGTTGACTGGTTATTTTAATTATTATTCCCATAATCGTTTACAGCTATTTGGCAGTAAAGAAATCAGTTTTGCGGAACGGATGATCCCAGAAGAGCGTTTGATCATCATGAGAAGATTATGTAGTGAAGATATGCCCGCATTTATTATTTCAAGAGGATTACCGGCTCCAGAAGAAATGATCCAGGCAGCAAATGAAAATGGGATAGCTGTACTGCGTTCTCCCATCTCAACTTCTCGTTTATTAGGAGAATTATCCAGTTATTTAGATGGTCGCCTTGCCCCTCGAACAAGTGTCCACGGTGTTTTAGTGGATGTTTACGGATTAGGTGTACTGATTCAAGGTGACAGTGGGATAGGAAAAAGTGAAACAGCGTTGGAGTTGATCAAACGCGGTCATCGATTGATCGCAGACGATCGAGTAGATGTTTATCAGCAAGATGAATTAACGGTGATCGGAGAACCGCCTAAAATCCTGGAACATCTGATTGAAATCCGAGGAATCGGGATCATTGATGTAATGAATCTTTTTGGTGCGAGTGCGGTACGTGGCTCTATGCAAGTCCAGTTGGCTGTTTATCTGGAAGCATGGGCAAAAGATAAGAAATACGACCGTCTGGGCTCTGAAGACACGACCGTTGAAATCGCGGAAGTGGGCATTCCACAAATAAAAATCCCTGTCAAAACAGGACGAAACGTTGCAATCATCATTGAAGTAGCCGCGATGAATTTCCGTGCACGTACAATGGGCTTTGACGCAACGAAAACATTTGAAGAAAGATTAAGTCGCTTGATTGAAGAAAACTCAGGCAACGACTAGCAAGGAGTGACAATATGTTAGCACAAATCAATCGAGTTGCTTTTGAGCTTGTAGGGATTCCTATCTACTGGTATGCATTGATCATCGTATCAGGTATCATTATCGCCATGTGGCTTAGCAGCAGAGAGGCTGTTCGGGTAGGATTAAAAGCAGATGATGTGACAGATTTTATGTTGTGGGGATTGCCTATCTCCATTATTGGCGCTCGCTTATATTATGTTTTATTTGATCTTCCCCAGTATATAGCTGATCCAATCCAAATATTCAATATCCGTTCAGGAGGCTTAGCTATTTATGGCGGACTGATTGCAGGCGCGATCACGCTGTATTTTTTTACTAAATATCATTTTATTTCTTTGTGGACTTTTTTAGATATCGCTGCACCAAGTGTATTATTAGCACAGGCAATCGGTCGTTGGGGAAATTTCATGAACCACGAAGCATATGGACCAGACACGACGCGAAGCTTCTTAGAAAGTCTGCATTTACCGCAATTCATCATTGATAATATGTATATCGAAGGGATCTATCGTCAACCAACATTTCTTTATGAATCACTTTGGAGTTTGATTGGATTTATTTTGCTTTTGTTTTTACGAAAGAAACCACACCTTTTGAAAAAAGGCGAAGTCCTTTTATGTTATCTAATGTGGTATAGTTTCGGGCGTTTCTTTATTGAAGGATTACGTACAGACAGTCTTTACTTTTTAGGTGTGATCCGTATTTCTCAATTATTATCTGCTGTGTTATTTGTCGGTACATTGATTCTATTTATTTGGCGCAGAAAAAAAGGAAATTTACCGGATTATGACCGCTCATTAGGAAAAAATCAACAAATTATCTGATTTTTAGAGCGTTAAAAATGAAAAAAATTTCAGGAGTGGTAAAATGAATTATAGAGTAGCGGTTTTAGGACCAGGCTCTTGGGGTACTGCTTTGGCACAAGTCCTCGCCGAAAACGGACATGACGTTCGGATTTGGGGACATCGTGCTTCACAAGTAGAAGAAATCAACACCCAACACACGAATCAACGTTATTTACCAGATCATTATCTACCCGATTCCATCCAAGCATTCACCAATATGGAAGATGCAGTAAAAGACGCAGATGCGGTGCTATTCGTCATTCCAACGAAAGCAATACGTTCTGTTGCAAAAGAACTAGTGCCTAAATTGAATACAAAGCCAGTGATCATCCATGCAAGTAAAGGATTAGAACAGGGAACACATAAAAGGATCTCTGACATCTTGTTAGAGGAAATCCCAGCAGAAAAAAGAAAAGCTGTTGTTGTTCTTTCTGGACCAAGCCATGCAGAAGAAGTAGCGAAACATGACATCACTACGATCACAGCTGCAAGTACAGATGCAAAAGCAGCAAAATATGTACAAGAGCTGTTCATGAATAATTATTTTCGGATCTATACCAATCCTGATGTGATCGGTGTAGAGATGGGGGCAGCTTTGAAAAATATTATTGCTATTGGTGCTGGCGCTATTCATGGCTTAGGGTTTGGCGATAATGCAAAGGCAGCAATCATGACGCGCGGATTAGCTGAGATCAGCCGTTTAGGTGTAGCAATGGGTGCCAACCCGCTGACCTTTATCGGATTAAGCGGAGTAGGCGATCTAGTCGTTACTTGCACAAGTGTTCATTCTAGGAACTGGCGCGCAGGCAACTTGTTAGGACAAGGGCAGCCCCTAGAAGAGGTGCTAGCCAATATGGGAATGGTCGTTGAAGGTGTGAATACTACCCAAGCAGCGATGGAACTAGCCCAAATGATGGAAATCGAAATGCCCATCACTCAAACAATCTATGAAGTGCTGTATGAACAAAAAGAAATCAAAACAGCCGCAAAAGAAATCATGTTACGTGATGGGAAAAAAGAAAATGAATTCTCATTAACAATTTTTTGAAGGAGCGAATGTATATGAAAGTCAAAAAAGCAGTTATTCCAGCAGCAGGATTAGGAACAAGATTTTTACCAGCAACAAAAGCTATGGCAAAGGAAATGTTGCCAATTGTTGATAAACCAACAATCCAGTTCATCGTTGAAGAAGCGTTGAAATCAGGTATCGAAGACATCTTGATCGTTACAGGAAAAGCTAAACGACCAATCGAAGATCACTTTGATTCAAATATTGAATTAGAAACAAACCTAAGTGAAAAAGGAAAGACCGAATTATTGAAATTAGTAGAAGAAACGACAGATGTCAACTTGCATTTCATCCGTCAATCTCATCCAAAGGGTTTAGGACATGCCGTTCTTCAAGCAAGAGCCTTTATTGGAAATGAACCATTTGTCGTTATGCTAGGCGATGATATCATGGAAGATGAAGTACCATTGACACAGCAATTAATCGATGATTACGAACGTACTCATGCTTCTACGATCGCCGTTATGCAAGTTCCTCATGATGAAACTTCAAAATACGGAATTATCAATCCAGGAGAAGTATTGGAAGATGGGTTATACAATGTCAAAAACTTTGTTGAAAAACCAGATCCAAGCAAAGCACCAAGTGATTTAGCTATTATTGGACGTTACTTATTGACTCCAGAAATTTTTGATGTATTGTCCGAGCAACAACCAGGAGCCGGAAATGAAATCCAACTAACTGACGCAATCGATACATTGAATAAAACACAACGCGTATTTGCCCGTAAATTCACAGGTAAACGTTACGATGTCGGTGACAAATTTGGTTTTATGAAAACAAGCATTGAATATGGTCTAACACATCCAGAAGTAGGTGCACCTTTACGTGAGTACATCCTGTCTTTAGGTAAAACATTAGAAGCAGAAGGAAGCAAGATCGATCATAATCCAAAAGGAATAACAGAAATCAAAGAAGAAAAGAAAAAATAACCCTTTTTTCTAACGAGCTTCAGCTGCTAATTGAATAAAAAGTAGTTGAAGCTCGTTTTTATTTGTTTAAAAAACACGAAAATGCTATCCTTATAGAAAAGAGAGACAAGAAGGGAGTTTGATCATGTCAGGAGGAGAAATTGCAGGATTGATCGCAGCAATCGCCTTTGCGATACTTGTCGTTTTTATCGTTCGTGTGTTGTTGCAAGTTTCTAAAACTTTAGAAAAAGTAGATCAGACTGTAGCAGAAGCAAATACGACGATCGAAATCGTCACAAAAGACGTAGATCTTTTGTCTAGACAAGTAGAAGGCTTGCTGGTCAAAAGTAATGAACTGCTCTTGGATATCAATGGAAAAGTCGCAACGATCGATCCATTGTTCACAGCAGTTGCTGATTTAAGTGAAAGTGTATCAGAACTTAATCATTCTAGTAAAAACATCGCGACGAAAGTCGGCGGAATCGGTAAAACGACAGCTAAAGCGACGGTTGCCGGAAAAGTCGGTGGGACAGCGATGAAATTTTTTAAAAACAAAAAACATACTGAAACGACAGGAGGAAAATAAAAATGGCTAAAAAAGGTGGATTTTTATTAGGTGCAGTAGTCGGAGGAACAGCCGCAGCAATCGCCGCGTTATTGTTAGCACCAAAATCTGGTAAAGAACTTCGGGATGAATTAGCTGCCCAAGCGGATGATTTGATGGATATGGCTTCAGATTACACAGATATGGCGAAAGAAAAATCGACTGAGTTAACAGGTATTGCAAAAGAAAAAGCGCAAGATCTTTCTCAACAAGCAGGTGATCTAGCAGGTAGTGTCAAACAAAAAGTAAGTGAATCAGCAGATGAAGCAGGAAGTGAATCTGACGATATCTTGTTAAATCTTAAAGAACAATCAGCTGACTTATCTAATCGTTTCAAAAAAACGGCAGAAGATATGAAAAAACCTGCAGATGAATTAGGAAGTATTGCTAAAGATACTTCAGAAGATATCATGATTGATGTAAAAGACGCTGCTGGTAAAGCAGGAGACACTGTCAATGAAGGAATGTCAGAAGCAAAACCAGTTGCAGATGACACAAAAGAAATGATGAAAATGGCAAAAGAAGATGCGAAAGAAGCTAAAAAAGAAATAAAAGATACAATGACAGATTCATCTACAAATCACTAAAATCACAAATTTATAGAATAAAAAGGTGGGAGCGGACTAGCTCTCACCTTTTTTACTCTTATTTTTCTAAAACAAGTAATTCTTTTGGTGTAGTCGTGAATGGCACACAGCCATCGCTTGTCACATATACACAGTCTTCGATACGTACCCCTACTTTTTCAGGAATATAGATTCCTGGTTCAAGAGAGAAGCACATCCCTTCTTCGATTACTAAGTCATTTCCTTCTACAAGGGAAGGGAATTCGTGGACGGTTGTTCCGATCCCGTGACCTAAACGGTGATTGAAATATTCGCCGTAGCCATAGCTGTTGATCACGTTTCGTGCGATTTGATCAAGTTCACCTGCTGTCACACCTGGACGGACGGCTTCTTGTGCGGCAAGCTGTGCTTCAAGAGTGATGTTGTAGATTTTTTCTTGGAAGTCGGTTGGTTTTTGATAAGCAATTGTACGAGTAGCATCACTGCAATAGCCATTCCAAACAACGCCAAGATCGAATAACACAAGTTCATTCGGTGAAATCTTCGTGTTTCCTGGTGTACCATGAGGGCTTGCAGCATTTGCTCCTGCAAGGACTAATGTGTCGAAAGACATTTGTGAAATACCTTGTTTTTTCAATTGGTATTCAATTTCTGCAATGATCGCTTGTTCAGTCACGCCTTCTTTCACTGCTTTAAAGCCAATCTCAAATGCAACATCGGCCCATTTACCAGCTTCGATCAGTTTGTCTTTTTCCTCTAGAGTTTTGATCAGTTGTAGACGTTGGATGATGGAAGTTAGATCAGTGTAAGAATCCGTTCCCGTCAAGATATCAGAGATAGCATCGAAGCGCTCGACAGTCAAGGCGTTCTTTTCAATCCCTACATTGCCAGGCTGACCATAGCGAGCACGAAGTTCTTTTCCGATGATCTCCCAAGGGTTTTCGCTGTCTAAATAGCCACGGACATCATACGCCCAACTACTGTTTTGAGCATCTTCAACTTCCAAAGCAGGAGTGAAAAGGAAAGGATCTTGTTCAAGAGGGATAAAAAGAGCTAGTACACGCTCATGAGGATCACTTTCGTATCCGGAAAAGTAAGCGATGTGGCCAGGGTCGCTGATATAAGCCAATTCGACTTGGTGTTGTGCCATCCATTGACGTAGTTCATTGATTTTTACGTTATTCATTTGGCAACCTACTTTCTAAATTAATTTTGTATTCAATAATTGTACCACTGATTTATTAAAAGACCAACGTTCTAAAAACTGAAAAAAGTAAAAATTTTCATGAAAACAGAGATAAAACGGTTGCAATTCTTGAGATTATTTGATATTCTATTTTAGAAATGTAAGACGTATTTTCAGAAAACATATAAAATATGAATAGGAGAACACAAATGGAAAAGCAAACAATCACTATCTATGATGTAGCGAGAGAGGCAAATGTTTCGATGGCTACTGTTTCACGTGTCGTAAATGGCAATCCAAACGTTAAACCAGCAACAAGAAAAAAAGTCTTGGAAGTTATCGATCGCTTGGATTATCGTCCAAACGCAGTTGCGCGTGGCTTGGCAAGTAAGAAAACAACAACAGTTGGGGTAATCATCCCTGATGTCAGCAATATGTTCTTTGCTTCTTTAGCACGTGGTATCGATGATGTGGCAACAATGTACAAATACAATATTATCTTAGCAAATTCAGATGGCAACGACCAAAAAGAAGTCAATGTATTGAATAACTTACTGGCTAAGCAAGTGGATGGCGTGATCTTCATGGGTCACCATATCACAGACGAAATCCGTGGAGAATTTTCACGTTCAAAAACTCCTGTTGTATTAGCTGGCTCTATTGATCCAGATGAACAAGTAGGTAGCGTAAACATTGATTATGTATCAGCAACAAAAGATGCAGTAAACAAATTGGCAAAAAACGGCAATAAAAAAATCGCTTTTGTCAGTGGTGCGTTGATCGATCCCATCAATGGACAAAATCGTCTGAAAGGCTATAAAGAAGCATTAAGCGAAAATAACCTACCATATAGCGAAGGATTGATCTTTGAAGCACAATACAACTTCAAAGATGGTCTATCTCTAGTCGATCGGATCCATAATAGCGGTGCAACAGCTGTCTATGTTTCAGATGATGAATTAGCCATCGGTATTTTGGATGGTTTATTAGACCGTGGCGTGAAAGTACCGGAAGAATTCGAAATCATCACAAGTAACAATTCACTACTGACAGAAGTAGCTCGTCCTCGTTTAACAAGTATCACACAACCATTATACGATTTAGGGGCGGTATCTATGCGCCTATTGACGAAAATGATGAATAAAGAAGAAGTCGAAGAAAAAACGATTATCTTGCCTTATGGAATCGAAGAAAAAGGATCTACAAAATAATAAAAGGACAACCATTCAGAGGTTGTGAGCCTGCTGTTTAACTCTGCGTTACAAGGAGCAATTTCAAAAAACAGCATTTCATGTTTGATGAATATTGTGACTCGTGATTCGGAGTTGGCAGGAGAACACCGTTTATTCGGGAAAAGGGGTTATGACAAAATTTTGTTATAATCCTTTTTTTGTGTCTTAAAAAAGAGAGAAAGTGGTTGAAATTACATTTATCATATATAAAACAATCCGTGTATAGATGCTGCATTTTGTTCACCACCATCAAAAAAATAAGGGACTGTGACAATACTATTGTCACAATCCCTTATTACTGTGTATTCTATTAAATCAATCATCTTTCTCATCTGATTCTTTGGTTGCTTGATTCGCTCTTGCATAAGCTGAAGCGGTGTTCCAGTAATCTGTATAGTTTTCATCGGTACCGCCAACGCCAAATTTAAAGGCGCTTTTCTTCGGTCCATTTTTCGCCCATAGCGATTCAACTGTTTTTCCTGGTGTTTGGATGGATTTTTTATTGACAGTAACTTTTCCAGGTGTTTGACCAGTAAATCCAGATACTTTTTTCTTCATCACATCAGATGATAATTCGAATTTCTCATCAGTACCAAAAATGTCAGGTTTTGCTTGGTAAGCTTGATTGATCAGATTGGCAAGATAATTAGCCGAACGTATCCTTGCTTTGCTGTCCATTCCAGTATTGTCATCGTGCCCTGCCCAGCTACTGATGGTAATAGACGGAGTAGAGACAATTAGCCATGAATCTCGGTATTCATTGGTAGAACCAGTTTTTCCGACCCAATCTGCTTTTCCTAGATTTCCGTTTAAGCTTGAGATGGCATCTTTGAATGGTGTAGTGATTTTTGCATTGATCACACTGCGCATCATGTCATTCATGATCGATGCCGTTGCTTCCGAATAGATCCGGACAGAGTTGCTTTCGTGTTTATAAATTACATTTCCTGCGTTATCTGTGATGGAATCGATGATATAGCCTTCTTCATAGACCCCGCCGTTTGCTAAAGCCTGAAATCCGTTGGTCTGTTGAAGCGTCGTGACATCTACTGTACCTAAAGGAGCAGATTCAACGCCCCAATTGTCATTTGCCGGGTAGTTCATCTTTGCCAAGTAGTGCTCGTAAGCATATTGTTTCGATCCACCGGAATTCAACACATCTTGATATAAGTGATAAGCCGGGATATTATTGGACCATTCTAGTGACTCACGGACGGTTTGGAAGGTGTTCGATCCTTCGTTAGTAGCATTGACGATTTTCTCGCCAGCATTTTCTCCTTCTTGCCAAGTTGTTGCATAATCTGATACACGGGATTCTGATCCGATAAGCCCCATGTCGATTGCAGGTCCGTAAACAAGAACTGGTTTGATTGATGAGCCAGCTTGACGTTCTGTATCGAAGGCATGGTTATTTTGATTCTGACTGTAATTCCGTCCGCCAACGAATCCGTAGATGCGGCCAGTTCTGTTATCCATCAATACATTTCCGGTTTCTACTTGACTGCCAGCACCATCATCTAACATGTATCCATAATTTTCTACGCCATTTTGCAATGCAGCATAGACATCTTTATCGATTGTCGAATGGATTGTATATCCTTTATTTTGGATCGTTTGCTGTGCCTTTTGATAATAAGCGTCACTGACCGATGAATCAGACATATCAGCGTTGTCTTTTTCAGCCAATTGTTGTGCAATGATTCTTGTTGCTTCATTCATCACAGTATAATACAAGAATTCTCTGTCAGTCTGTTCTGCGATTTGTTGTGGTAGAAAGTCTTTTGTAAGGTCATAGGCTTTTGCTTCTTCGTATTGTTCTTTCGTAATTTGGCCTTCACGATACATACTGAATAAAACAAAATCTTTTCTGGCAAGGCCGGCAGAAAGATCTTCTTTTAGCGCGCCTGTGTTCGTGTATGGACTATACGTGATCGGGCTTTGGGGTAATCCAGCGATATAAGCAGCTTGCGGCAGAGTAACATCTTTTGCATCTACACCAAAGATTCCTCTTGCAGCTTCCTGGACTCCAGCAATGTTTTGTCCCTTATTATTACGACCAAATGGTGAGACATTCAAATACGTAGCAATGATCTCATCTTTTGAAAAGTATTTTTCTACTTGTGCAGAAAGAATGATCTCGTTTGCTTTACGTTTGAATGTTGTTTCATCTGTAAGGATCTGCTGTTTGACTAATTGCTGTGTCAAAGTTGATCCACCAGAAGAGCCAATACCAGTAGCTTCAGATACTAATGCTCGTAAAACAGCTTTAGGAACGTAACCTTGGTGTTTATCGAAGTATTCATCCTCTGTGCTGATAATTGCAGTTTTCAATAAAGGTGAAATTTTATCAGATGAAATAGTCGTGCGCATCAGATCTGTCTGGATTTTTGATATCTCTGTATTATCTGCATAAACAATCTTTGACGTTTCTGTAATGTTTCCTAGTTCTGTCTGCAGTGCTTTTTTAGTCGGCAATTGTGTGTCTTCGACGAGATAGGCAAAATAGCCAGCGCCTATTCCAATACCTAGAGCTGCGAACATCAAAAGAAGAACAGTAATAAAAACAGTCAATGATTGAAAAACTCTAAAAATAATCTTAGGAACAAACCATTTTTCTTTTTTTCTTCTATTCTGTTTTTTTCGAGTATTTTTGCGTGGCAAAAGGGTCACCTCAACTAATGGTTTTATTTCGCTAATTATAGCAAATAATAGAACAAAAAAACAGACAAGGCTGTTTTTGGCAGGAATTTCTTTTTTAAAGGAGTTAAAACGTGAGAAAATGATCTTTTTTATAAAAGAGTTCTTAAGCTTTTCTTTAGAGAAAATTTCAGTTACTATGGAGAACAGGGCAAAGAAAAATCAATCATTTTCTTTGTATATCATCTTACCAATATATAGGAATTGTTAGTAACAATTGCCTTTCAAGGAGGAATCCATCCATGTTATTAGGCTCACACGTCAGCATGAGCGGAAAGAAAATGCTGTTAGGAGCAGCAGAAGAAGCAGCCAGTTATGGATCTTCGACTTTTATGATCTATACAGGCGCCCCTCAAAACACTAGAAGAAAAGCCATCGAAGAGATGAATATTGATGCCGGAAAAGCGTACATGGCAGAAAACGGTCTAACAAATATCGTCGTTCATGCCCCTTATATCATTAATTTGGGGAATACGATCAAACCAGAAATGTTTCCTTTTGCCGTCCAATTTCTGAGAGAAGAGATTGTTCGTGCGGAAGCTTTAGGCGCTACTCAAATTACACTTCACCCAGGTGCTCATGTAGGGGCAGGAACAGAAGCCGGAATTGCTAGAATTATTGAAGGCTTGAATGAAGTTTTGACAAAAGAACAGACGGCACAAATCGCTTTGGAGACGATGGCAGGTAAAGGTACAGAAATCGGTCGAACATTTGAGGAATTAGCGCAAATCATCGATGGAGTAAAATTAAATGAAAAATTATCCGTTACTTTTGACACCTGTCATACGAATGATGCCGGTTATAATATTAAAGAAGACTTTTCAGGTGTAATGGAAGAGTTTGATAAGATCATCGGGTTAGATCGGCTTAAAGTACTCCATATCAATGATTCTAAAAATCCGCAAGGTTCGCATAAAGACCGGCACGCCAATATTGGTTTTGGAACAATCGGATTCGACACGCTGAATAAGATCGTCCATAATCCAATGTTTGACAATATTTCGAAAATCTTGGAAACTCCCTATGTCGGCAAAGATAAAAAGAAAGCTTACGCACCATATGGAAAAGAAATCGCCATGTTCAAAGCACAAATATTCGATCCAGAAGTGTTTCCTGAGTTATTAGCAGAAGAAGTGATACTCTAAGATTTTCTATCTGACAGCAGCAAAAAAGGACCAGGCACATTGCCTTGTCCTTTTTTGTTTAAGAAACAAAGGAGTACTTTTTGCAGTCTTTGTCATCATGCATCTTCTCCCCCCTCTTTTTAAATTTAGACAAACAAGGTATACTGGTAGAAAAGTAAAAAAACGAAAAGTTTCACAAGCAAGTGGCAAAACGTGATTGGAAGGACGAAAAGATGCTGAACACTTTAAAACCCTTGATCAACCAACTAAAAAAGAAACATACATACTTTATTCTTGGCATAGCCCTATTATTTACAATTATTCGTTTGTATTTATATAGTAAAGCAATCTATGGAACAGACATGTCGGCAACCTATGATGACCAGCTGCTGATTCGCTATGCTCAAAATATTTTGGACGGTAAATGGCTAGGGGAGTATACGACTACAACACTTTCCAAAGGAATCTCCTACAGCTTATTTTTAGTACTTGCACATAAACTGCATCTTTCTTATGCAGTTTTGTTCGGCATGTTCAGTATTTTTGCCAGTATATTGGTTGCACTCGCGTTTAAACCGATCGTGAAGAACAAGTATCTTCTTTTAAGTATCTATTTTTATTTTTTGTTTTCTCCGATTAGTTTTACACATGAATATTCCACTCGAACGTATCGTAATGCCCTCGTGATTCCGGCTGTTGAGATCATTATCGCTTGTTTACTAGCTATTTATTACCGCAAATACGGTTCTAGCAGAAAATTGCTGCCATGGTTTTTAGGGCTTTCTGTCGCTTTTCCTTTCTTTTGGTTCATTCGCGAAGATTCTATCTGGCTTCTTCCTTTTACTGTAGTAGCTTTGGGTATCAGTTTCGTCCAAATCTTGCTAGGGCAAGACTTTTCTTTCAAAGAAGTAAAGAAGTTAAAAAAACGACTCTTTCTTCTCTCGAAACGGGAATGGCTGAAACTTTCATTGTTTTTACTTCCTATAGTTGGCTTTTCCATCGTCTATCAGTGGATCGAATATAAAAATGAGACAACATACGGTATTGCAACCATCAATGACCGTTCCAGTGGAGAATTTGGACGTTTGATGAAACAACTGATCCGAATAGATGATGAAACGAACTTGAATAAAGAAAACAGTGAGATATGGGTCTCACATGCTGCACTAAATAAAGCATTAGCCGCATCTCCTACATTCCATACTGTTTCTACCCGTATTGACGAATTATATACGACTCACGCGTGGACCCAAGGTGGAAAAGTAAAAGAATTACCCGGAGATATCATCTTTTGGGCATTGCGAGATGTGGTAAGCGAATCTGGTTATTACCAAAACAATGCAAAAGAAACCAATGATTTTTGGAAAAAAGTCAACCAAGAATTAGAAGAAGCCTATCACAAGGGAACCATCAAAAAGAAAAAAGAGTTCTATCTGATGGGATCAGGAGATGGAAAGACGATGAGTGATCTGCCAATCGTATTCGATTTCCTTCAATCAGGATACGCTTATGCATGGCGATATAAAGATTTCCATCAAGGAGGAAATTATAGTTTCGGAACGCAAGAACAAGTCAAACAGGCTCAAGAATTATTAAACCTTCCGCTAATGGAGAATTGGATCGATAGTAATGAACCGAGAACACCTAATTTCCAATTAACAAAATCAGCAAAAGTCGCGAATGTCATCATAAAAATTTACCAAGTTCTGGCTATTCCCGTGCTGATTGCTTCAATAGCAGGGATATTACTTATGATACTAGGAACCGTATTTGCAAAAGCTGATCGTGCCTATTATAGTTCCTCTTTGATTGTGGTCACCGGATTAATACTGACACAATTGGTTTTTCTTTTCGGTGTCTCGTGGTTTTGTTCTTATGCGCCAGAAAAAAAGGATTATTTTTTAAGTGTCTACACTGGCGCAGGCGTGCCATTAACGCAATTCATCGTAGTAACAAGCATGCTAGTTTTCAGTAAATTAAATCTGAAAAAAGCTTTATCTTCTAAATAAAAAGACCCTTGGTAGCTAGATTTTTAACCTAACTATCAAGGGTCTTTGTGTGGAAAAATCAGTTTTTATTCGATTTCTTCTATCGTTTCCTGCAAACGCTGTTCATATTTTTTGTTTCCTTTATATAAATCACCAATCGTCCATGCCAACAGGAGAAGGACAAGAACAATGATTACATAAGCGATGTGATCAGCCAATGCTAGTTGAGCGGAAGTGGCTTGCTCGCCGAAGAAACTTTCGATCTGTCCTGGTAATCCTCGTAAGTTCAAGTAAGTCAGACTAATCACAGAGAACCAGCCAAGAAGTTTTACAACAAATGAATTTTTGAATCGGCTCCCCATCTCCGCTTGGCTGTTGGTCATCATCAGTAAAGGGATCATCGAAAACGGCAACGCAAAAGCCAAGAACACCTGGGATTCATTCATTAAGTTATTCAAAGCGGTATGTTCTTCGATCGTTCCTTTTGTACTTGTAAACAAAACACAAATCAATACAGGAATCACAGAAAGCAATCGTGTGACCAGTCTTCTTAGCCAAATCGGGATACGCATATGGATGAATCCTTCCATGATGACTTGACCGGTCAACGTACCAGTAATAGTAGAGTTCTGGCCAGAAGCAAGAAGTGCTACAGCAAATAAAGTGGACAAGATACCAGATTTTGCTACAGCAATCAAGATACCATTGCTCATAGCTGATGGATCAGATAAAGCTTCATACAGACCAAAAAAGGAAGGATCTTGGACAGAACCGGTTTTGAAGACAGCGACACCCATGATCAATAGCAGTGCATTGACTAGAAAAGCCATCGACAATTGGATATTAGAGTCCCAAGTAGAAAAACGTACAGCTTGTGCTACATCTTCTTCGTCTTGGTGATCGATCTTCCGAGTTTGTGAAACTGCTGAATGTAGATATAAGTTATGTGGCATGACTGTTGCGCCAATAATCCCTAATGCTCCAGTTAGCGGAGTTTCGCCACCAATGACAGGTGAGTCGGAGAATGTATGGCTGTTAGGGATAAAGCCAGCAAATAAACTGTGCCAATCAGGGTTAGACAAGCCAACTTGATAGACAAAAACGAATAAAATGACGAAAATCAAGCAGACAACCAAAGCTTCGATTTTACGAAACCCGACTTTTGTCAGTAGTAAGAGAACGAAAACATCTAATACAGTAATAAAGACGGCAATCACTAATGGAATATCAAAGAGCAGGTAGAGGGCGATTGCTGCACCAATTACTTCTGCAATATCTGTTGCCATAATGGCTAATTCAGTCAATATCCATAAAATGACACCTAATGTCTTACTTGTGCGTGCTCGGATTGCCTGTGCCAAATCCATTTGGCTCACGATTCCTAATTTTGCTGCCATATACTGTAAAAGCATAGCAATAAGACTAGACATCAAAATAACTGACATCAATAAATATTGGAAATTTTGTCCCCCGGTGATCGAAGTAGACCAGTTACCCGGGTCCATATACCCAACTGCTACTAACGCACCAGGTCCAGAGTAAGCAAGAAGTGTTTTAAAAAAACTTTTCCCCTTCGGTACATCAACTGTTCCATTTACTTCAGCTAAAGATAAACCATTTGTATGTTCAATAAGTCGATGCTTATGAAATTGTTTGTTGGATTGATTATTCAAGAAAAAACCACCTTTCCTATTTATCTACGATTACATTCTACACCTCAAAAAGAAAAAATTAAAGAAAAAGATTCGGTATGCCTAATTTATTTTCGTGGCGCGTCTTGCTGAATGACGAAAGAAATTTTGTTCTCCTCTAAAAAAACCGCTATTTTTTGCATGAAACTAAAGAATACGCCTTTCTTTTTTCAATAAACTTTAGTAAAATAAGTCATTGAGAGCAATTCGGAAATAGAAAGGAGAGATTTATATGTTATCAACAGGTATTGTCGTACTTATTGCTATTATTGCTTTGCTAATCGGCGCAGTAGGTGGCTTTTTCCTAGCGCGTAAATATATGAAAGACTATTTAGAAAAAAATCCTCCCGTTAATGAGGACATGTTGCGATCAATGATGATGTCAATGGGGCAAAAACCATCTGAGAAGAAAATTCGCCAGATGATGCAGCAAATGAAGAACCAAGGGAAAAAATAGGTTCTGACCCAACGACTTTTTACGGGCTGATTTTTTCAGTCCGTTTTTTATTTCGTAATTTGTTAGACTATTCAGATTATTCAGCAAAAAGACAAGCACAGACAATCCTAGGCTCTTGATAAAGACAAAGGAGGAGTAAAATGTCGATTTTTAGAAAGTTAGGCTGGTTTTTTCGTCAGGAAAAGAAACATTATTTAATTGGGGTTTTCTCGCTATTCGCAGTGGCCTTGGTACAGTTAGTTCCTCCAAAAGTGATTGGGATCATCATTGATGAGATTGCCGATAAAAATTTATCAGTAAAGATCATTTTCGGGTGGATCTTCCTATTGATTATCGCTGCTTTTTTACAATATCTTTTTCGTTATATCTGGCGGACGAATATTTGGGGAAGTGCAGCTCGGTTGGAGAAAGAACTTCGGCAGCAGTTATTCAAACATTTTACAGAAATGGACAATCTCTTTTACCAAAAATATCGGACTGGGGATTTGATGGCTCATGCAACGAATGATTTGAATGCGATCCAGAATGTAGCAGGAGCTGGTATCTTGACCTTTGCAGATTCAGTGATTACGGGCGGAACAACGATCATTGCGATGATTTTGTTTATTGATTGGCGCTTAACACTGATTGCGCTGATTCCTCTGCCTTTGCTGGCCGTCACTTCGCGAGTGCTGGGGTCAAAACTCCATGATGCTTTTCGTGATTCGCAAGAAGCTTTTTCTAGTATCAATGATAAGACACAAGAAAGTATCACTGGGATCAAAGTCATTAAAACATTTGGACAAGAAAAAGAAGATCTAGCGGATTTTGAAGAAAAGATTGAAGATGCAATTATTAAAAACAAACGAGTCAATTTTTTAGACTCCTTATTTGATCCATTCATTACCTTGATTATCGGTCTGTCTTATGTTGCAACAATTATTTTAGGTGGAAAGTATGTCTTGGAAGGCACGATCTCGATCGGGCAGATGGTCTCATTTATTAGTTATATCGGTATGCTTGTTTGGCCGATGTTTGCGATTGGTCGATTGTTCAACGTATTGGAAAGAGGAAATGCTTCTTATGATCGCGTCAATGAACTTTTGCATGAAAAAACGCATATCGTGGAACAACTGGGTGCAGTGCAGACCCCGGCAAAAGGCGAGCTGAATGTAGCTATTTCCTCTTTTAATTATCCGAAAGAAGAATCACCAGCATTAGAACAAATCAAGTTTGCAATCCAAGAAGGAGAAACATTAGGTATTGTTGGGAAAACTGGTGCGGGAAAAACGACGATCATCAAATTACTGATGCGTGAATACGATGATTATCAAGGGAAAATCCAATTTGGCGGACGTTCGATCAAAGAATATTCATTGAATGCTTTATTAGGATCAATCGGCTATGTGCCTCAGGATCACTTCTTGTTTTCGATGACCATTCGAGATAATATCCGTTTTTCTAATCCAAAACTTTCAGAAGAAGAAGTAGAGCATGCGGCTTCTTTAGCATTTATCAACAATGAAATTAAGGAATTACCAAAAGGTTATGATACCTTAGTTGGAGAACGTGGAGTCTCTTTATCTGGCGGACAGAAACAACGGATTTCGATTGCTCGAGCATTGATCAAAAATCCTGAATTATTAATATTAGATGATGCACTTTCTGCAGTAGATGCCAAAACAGAAGAAGCTATCTTGCATAATTTAAAAGAAATAAGAAAAGAGAAAACAACTATCATTTCAGCTCACCGTTTAAGTAGCGTAATGCATGCAAAAGAAATCATTGTTGTCGATCAAGGGAAAATCATTGAACGAGGAACCCATCATGAGCTGCTTGCACTAGGCGGCTGGTATGAACAAATGTGGGAGAAACAGCAATTAGAAGCGAAGATAGAAGGAGGCGAGGCCTGATGGATGAAAATTATCAATCGGAATGGACAAAATCGATTCCACTTAAAGAACAGAAAAAGATCATCACACGACTGATGAAGTTCGCCAAACCTTTTAGAAGAACGTTCATCGTTGCTATCTTATTTGCGTTTGCTCTGTCTGTGATCAATGTCCTATTGCCAAGGATCATCCAAACTTTTATGGATGATCATCTGGCTAAACAGTCGGCTACGACACAAGTTATTTTGTTTTTTGCTAGTATGTACTTATTTGGAGTCATAGTAAAAAGTATCATTTGGTTTTTCCAATGGTATTTGTATTCCATGGCTTCATTGAAGACCTATCAGTATATTAGGGTAAAATTATTTGAAAAGCTGCATACACTAGGTATGCGTTATTTTGATCAGACACCGGCAGGATCAACCGTTTCTCGAGTGACGAATGACACAGAAACGCTATTTGAATTTTGGTACGTCTTTTTGATGGTATTGACTGGGATCTTTGCAGTCGTTTCTTCATTCATTGCCATGTTTCAAATCAATGGAGAAATTGCCTTGTGGACTTTGGTGTTCTTGCCAATTTTAGGAATCGTCATCTGGTATTACCAGAAATTTAGTTCTCGTATTTACCGGAATATGCGAGAAAAATTAAGTCAGCTGAATACGAAATTGAATGAATCGATTTCCGGCATGCGTATTATCCAGCAGTTTCGCCAAGAAGCTCGTTTAGCTAAAGAATTTGAACAAGTGAACAATGAGTATTTAGACACGCGTTATGCGATGATCAAAACGAATTCGATTCTGTTAAGTCCAATCATCAATTTTCTATATGCATTGGCGATTGCGTTGGTGTTGACTTTGTTTGGGATCGATGCGTTGCATTCTCCCGTAGAAGTTGGACTGATCTATGCATTTACGACCTATGTCCAGGGATTTTTTAATCCAATGTCTCAAATGATGGACTTTTTGAGCATCTTCACAGATGGGATGGTTGCTGGTAGTCGTATCTTGAAGATTATGGATACGGAAGAATATGCACCACAACAAAACCCTGGAGCAGATCAAATGATTACTTCAGGTAAGATTGAGTTTCGCAATGTAAGCTTTTCTTATGATGGAGAGCACAATGTATTAAACAATATCTCTTTTGTTGCTAATCCGGGAGAGACCGTTGCATTAGTGGGACACACCGGAAGTGGGAAAAGCTCGATCATCAATGTGTTGATGCGGTTTTACGAATTTTATGAAGGTCAGATATTGATTGATGATCATGACATTCGAGAATATCCAATGGAAGAGTTACGTAAGAAAATGGGGCTGGTCTTGCAAGATGCTTTCTTGTTTTATGGGGATATCGCAGGAAATATTCGGATGATGAATCCAGCTATCACAGACGAACAGATACGCCATGCGGCTGAGTTTGTTCAAGCAAACAAATTCATCGATGAATTACCAAAAGGATATCACTCAAAAGTGATCGAACATGGTGCCAGCTATTCTAGTGGACAACGACAGCTGATCACTTTTGCGCGAACAATCGTGACTGATCCTAAAATTCTAGTATTGGATGAAGCAACAGCAAATATCGATACTGAAACAGAAGGATTGATCCAAGAAGGATTGGCAAAAATGCGTCAAGGACGGACAACGATTGCGATTGCCCATCGGCTGTCAACGATTCGAGATGCAGAATTGATTTTAGTTTTAGACAAAGGTCATATAGTAGAACGCGGGAATCATGAAACACTTCTAGCGCAAAATGGTTTGTATGCAGATATGTACAAACTGCAAAGTAGTGGTATATAAAAGATGTTGTGACAGTAGCATTTTGACCTAAGCACTAGAGTGAAAATAAAACATAGCTTCCCATATTTTTCATCTGTGAGAGTTAGTGTCGTAGTTACCAGATTTAAAAAAGACGACGTCAGCTAGTCAGAAGTGCCTAATAGCCCTTAAGAAAGCGTTGACAAAATCGTTTGCTTTCGATAATATAAAGAAAACGATACAACTTGGATAGTGATTGCCTGATGCATGCTAAACCTAATGAGTCTCCCATGGTTTCATGGACGGCTTTTTGGGTTTTTCTTTTTGTTTTGGATACAGCCCTATATATCATGGAAAGGAGCAAAACATGCTGATTGAGAAAGTACTGAATAACAACGTCGTAATAACAAGGGATGAAAGAGATCGGGAAATGATTGTGATGGGAAAAGGATTGGCATTCAAAAAGAAGGTGGGTGACCCGATTCTTGACTCATGCATCGACAAAAAATTTCAGTTGACAAATGACGGACTTTCACAACAGTTCCAAGAATTGGCACAAGCGATTCCTCTTGAGTACTTAGAAATTTCTTGTGAAATCATTGAATATACAAAAGAGGCTCTGCAAGTCCACTTAAATGATTCTGTGTATATTTCATTGACGGATCACTTGTATACAGCTATCGAACGTCAAAAAATGGGGATCTTTGTGCCAAATGTATTGCTGTATGATATCAAACAACTGTTTCCTAAAGAGTATGCCATTGGGAAAAAAACAGTGAAGAAAATCTCGGATAAATACCACATCAAGTTATCAGAAGACGAAGCCGGATTTATCGCATTGCATTTAGTCAATGCACAAGGCATTCAAAGCCAGCAAGACAATACCTACCTGTTTACCACAACAATACAGGATATTTTAAATATCGTCCGCTATTACTATAAGATTACATTTGATGAAGATTCAGTCCACTTTTTTCGATTCGTCACACACCTGCGTTTTTTTCTGACACGTGTTCTAGATGGAGCGAAATCAGAAGATGGAGAAGTTTCTGAGGAATTGTTCCAAGTTATTCAAAAAAAATATAAGGATACGTTTGGTTGCGTTGAGAAAATAGCAGACTTTTTAACCGGGGCTTTCGACTACCAGATGTCCACGGATGAAAAAATGTATTTAACGATCCATACTGCGCGTTTAGTGCATGAGAATCGTTGTAAATAAATAAAAAAGGAGGATAAATTAACAAGAACGTATGAAAATAAGGGTAGTGACATTCAGTTGGCTAAACCTTCCACTAATTAATTGGAGGGAATAGAAATGGGAAAATACCAGGAATTAGCAGAAAACATCGTAAAGAATATCGGAGGAAAAGAAAATATCCGTAGCTTGACACACTGTGTGACGCGACTTCGTTTCAAACTAAAGGAGGAAAATAAAGCAAAGGATGATGTTTTGAAAAAGATGGAAGGGATAGTCACCATCATGAAAAGCGGCGGGCAATATCAAGTTGTAATCGGGAATCATGTGCCAGATGTCTATGCAGAAGTACTGACAGTAGCCGGGATTTCCGATGAAGCAGAAGAAGAGGTTTCTTCAAGTAGTAATCTGTTCAATCGATTAATCGACATATTAAGTGGCTGTTTCCAGCCTTTTTTAGGTGCTTTGGCTGCAGCGGGAATGGTCAAAGGATTAAATGCTTTGTTCTTGTTTCTCAAATTTTATACTGAAGGATCGGGTACGTACATCATGCTGAATGGGATAGGGGATGCAATTTTTTATTTCATGCCAGTGATCTTAGGGTACACAGCAGCGAAAAAATTTCATCTGAATCCGATGGTGGGGCTCGTGATTGGTGCAGCACTTTGTTATCCGACTGTACAAGGAGCAGCACTACAAAGTGGTTTCCCTGATGGCAGTCCTGCGCCTTATAGCTTGCTGGGTCTTCCGGCTTATGAAACATTTTTGGGTATCCCATGGGTGGGCAGCAGTTATACCAGTAGCGTCGTACCTGTTATCTTCATTATCGCATTTGCCGGACAAGTCCAAAAAATTGCCAAGAAATGGATTCCTGCAGTCGTCCAGACCTTTTTGGTTCCTTTTTCTGTGTTATTAATCGCACTTCCTGCTGGCTTTTTGATTATCGGTCCGATTGTCAGTATACTGACAGATCTATTAAGCACGGGATTCCAAGCATTGATGGACTTTTCTCCAGCTGTGTATGGTGCAGTTCTAGGGTTTCTTTGGCAAGTACTGGTGATTTTCGGACTTCATTGGAGTATTATCCCTCTTGCGATTATGCAGCTAGCGCAAAATGGGTGGAGTCAGATGTTAGTAGGCGTTTATGGCGCGAGTTTTGCACAGACAGCAGTGGTATTGGCGATGTATTTCAAGTTCAAGGATCAAAAAATGAAGGCGCTTTGCATGCCCGCTGTGATTTCAGGAATCTTCGGCGTAACAGAACCGGCCATTTATGGAATCACCTTACCGAAGAAGAAGCCATTTATTTACTCGATGATTGGTGGTGCTGTTTCAGGAATCTATTTGATGGCATCTGGAACAATCAGCTACACAATGGGCGGGTTAGGGATTTTTGGGGTGGTAAACTACATCACGGAAACAGACGCCAGTGGTATGTTTCAAGCGTTTATCGGCATTGCTATTGCTTCGGTAATCGGGTTTTCGCTGACTTTTTTCTTTTGGAAGGATGAAGCAGGTGAAACAGATGATATACAGAAAAAATCAGGTAAAGAAATTGTAAAAACACCGATACAAGGACAAATCGCTCCACTAAATGCAGCAAAGGATGCAGCTTTTGCACAAGGAACACTAGGTCGAGGAATCTTGATCTACCCTGAAAAAGGAGAAGTACGTGCCCCTTTTGACGGAACAGTCATGACCCTGTTCCCGACGAAACATGCAATTGGAATGGTTTCTGAAACAGGGCTGGAATTGCTGATTCATGTCGGATTGGATACTGTGCAGTTGGAAGGGAAATATTTTGAAAGCTTAGTGCAGCAAGGAGAAAGAGTGAAACAAGGCGATCTGTTGCTACGCTTCGACAAAAAGAAAATCGAAAAGGAAGGATACAGTTTAGAAACACCTGTGATCGTCACCAATTACACGGATTATTTGGATATTTTGGAAAACCAAGGGGAGACGGTCGGGCCAGACGATGCACTTATCACCGCACTGACCTGAACGGTTAGGTGAAGAATGGAATAGGCTTAACTATTCTTTTTATTCCACTTCTTTATTTTCAAAATTGAAAGGCTCTTTCATGATGGCTGAGCTGATAGGGCGTTTATCGAATTTTTGACCGACAGAAATTAGATGGACTAAATTCTGTTGATAATTTTCTGCAAAAACACAACTATATAACACGTCTAGAAGATAACAAATTGATGTATTGATCGTAAAATTACCAATTTTTGAATACAGTCGCTCGCGTGTCGTAAGTCGCAAAGCGGCTGTACTCATTGCAGATAGCGTTGAATCACCGATACTGGTCAAAGCTAAAATTGGAACATGATTTTGTTTCAATATTTCTGCGGTACGAAGAATCACTTTATTTTCACCCGTATAAGAAATCAGGATCCCGCACATATCGCTCGTGCAATTGTACGCTTCATAGAATGATTCACCAAAAGTGGTGACAATTGTGACATCCATTTTGATGCGCTTCATTTTCAGCATGAAATCTTGAGAAATCAAAGTATTCGAGTTACTGGCGAAGATCACGATTTTTTTTGCCTGGAGCAGTAAATACTTAGCTTTTTGCAGTTGGTCATGATGAATGAGAGAAAGTGTATCTTGAATCGTCATCTGTTCTAAAGAAGCCATTTTATTTGCGATCGTCATAATACCGTCTGTGGTGGAAAAAGGAAGATTCGCATCTACGTCTTGAAAATTCCCTTCAAGATAGGCTGTTTCAGCTAAAAAAGCATTACGAAAACTGACCCAGCCATCAAAACCCATTTTTTTTGCTATACGGATGAGTGTGGACGGGTGGACATAACATCGCTCAGCGATCTCTTGGATGGTCATTTCGCCAAGTGCTGGAGAATCGCTTAAGAGAAACTGGATCACTTCATTTTCTGAAGGAGAAAAGGAGATTTCTTTGATTTTTTCACGTAATAACATGTAGATACCTTCTTCTTATTTTTTTACGTAAATTATAACTTTTTTGAAAATGATTTGTAAACGGATTTATACTATATAACTTAAAATAGACATTTTTTGACAAGATATTTACAAAAATCCATTAGAAAACACTAACTTTTGTAAATGTTACTGGAAAGAAACGGATTTCTATTGTTTGTTTTGTTTACAAAAAAGATAATGAAAGTGTAAAAAAGTAAAGGAGTGAGAACATGGCAAAAGGAATCAAAATCGCTACGATTGGTGGAGGCAGCAGTTACACCCCTGAGTTGATGGAAGGATTTATCAAAAGATATGAGGAATTACCGATACGAGAAATCTGGCTCGTAGATGTAGAAGAAGGAAAAGAAAAGCTTGAGATCGTTAGTCAGATGTCTCAGCGTATGTGGGATGCTTCTCCATATGAAGTCAAGATCTATGCAACTCTGGATCGGGAAGAAGCATTGAAAGATGCGGATTTTGTTACGACTCAGTTTCGTGTCGGTCAATTAGATGCACGAATCAAAGACGAGCGGATCCCTAGTTATTATGGGATGATTGGGCAAGAAACAAATGGTGCTGGCGGGATATTCAAAGCTTTTCGTACCGTTCCAGTCGTTTTGGCAATCGTTGAGGACATGAAGCGTTTATGTCCAAATGCTTGGCTGATCAATTTCGCGAACCCAAGTGGGATGGTGACAGAAGCAGTTATCAGATATGGCAAATGGGATAAAGTGATTGGATTATGCAATGTGCCAGTGATGGCGATGATGACAGAACCAGCAATGCTTGGCAAGAAAAAAGAAGAGCTGATCTACAAGTTTGCCGGTCTAAATCATTTCCATTGGCACAAAGTAGCAGATAATAAAGGAAATGACCGCACGGCAGAATTGATTGATCGTTTATACGATGAAGATAATGGATTACCGAAAAATATCTTTGATATCCCGTTTTTCAAAGAACAATTAAAACAAATGAACATGATCCCTTGTGGCTACCACCGCTATTACTACCGTGAAGAAGAAATGCTGGAACATGCTTTAGAAGAATATCAAACGATTGGTACAAGAGCGCAGCAAGTGAAAGAAACAGAAGCAGAGCTATTTGAATTATACAAAGATCCAGAATTAGACCATAAACCTGAACAATTGCAAAAACGAGGTGGCGCTTATTATTCAGACGCTGCCTGTGAAACGATTGCTTCAATCTATGGAAATAAAGAAACACAGATCGTGGTATCTACAAAGAATGATGGAGCTGTTCCTGACCTGCCGGCAGATTGTGTAGTAGAAGTCACTGCCTATGTTGGCGCACAAGGAGCGAGAAATGTAGCGTTTGGTTCTCTTCCTGCTGCTGAAAGAGGCTGGTTGCAAGTAATGAAGAATATGGAATTGCTGACGATCGAAGCAGCTGTGACTGGTGATTATGGGACAGCTTTACAGGCGTTTACGATCAATCCACTTATACGATCAGGAAAGACAGCAAAACGGATCATGGATGAGTTGTTTATTGCACACCAGCAGTATTTACCGCAATTCAAGGAGACAATCAGCCGATTAAAAGAAGAAGGAATCGAAGTTCAAGATGAACTGGCAAGAGAATTATCAGGTAATACACATATAATGGAGGAAGTATAATGGGATTCAGAAAAGATTTTTTATGGGGCGGTGCTACAGCAGCCAATCAATGTGAGGGCGGTTATGATGAAGGGGGACGCGGACTAGCAAACGTAGATGTTGTGCCAATCGGAAAAGACCGTTTTCCTGTTATCACCGGAAAGAAAAAAATGTTTGAATTTGATGAGGATCATTTTTATCCAGCAAAAATTGCAATCGATATGTATCATCGTTATAAAGAAGATATTGCTTTGTTTGCAGAAATGGGGTTCAAGACTTATCGAATGTCCATCGCCTGGAGTCGTATTTTTCCAATGGGGGATGAGAAAGAGCCGAATGAAGCTGGCTTGAAATTTTATGAGGATGTCTTTAAAGAATGCCAAAAGCACGGAATTGAGCCACTTGTGACGATTACGCATTTTGATTGTCCAATGCATTTGATCAAAGAATATGGTGCGTGGCGTTCCAGAGAACTCGTTGGTTTTTATGAAAATCTGTGTCGAGTCATCTTCAATCGCTATAAAGGACTTGTCAAATACTGGCTGACATTCAATGAGATCAATATGATCCTTCATGCACCATTCATGGGCGCAGGGCTGTATTTTGAAGAAGGAGAAAATGAAGAACAAATCAAATATCAAGCGGCACATCATGAGTTGGTTGCAAGTGCCATCGCAACGAAGATTGCTCATGAAGTAGATCCGGAGAACAAAGTAGGCTGTATGCTGGCAGCAGGAGCATATTATCCATACACTTGCAATCCTGAAGATGTTTGGGCTTCTAGAAAATCAGATCGAGAAAACTATTTTTTCATTGATGTACAGTCACGAGGAGAATATCCCGCTTATGCATTGAAAGAAATGGAACGAAATGGCATTCAGATCGAAATGGAACCAGGGGATGCCGCATTGCTGAAAGAACATACTGTTGATTTTATCTCCTTTTCTTATTATTCTTCCCGAGTTTCGACTACCGACAACGAACTCTTGGAACAGACTGCAGGAAATATCTTTGCTTCTGTCAAAAATCCATATCTGCAAGCAAGTGAATGGGGGTGGCAAATTGATCCATTAGGCTTGAGAATAACGATGAATGATATTTATGATCGTTATCAAAAACCATTATTTATTGTAGAAAACGGCTTAGGTGCAGTCGATATGCTAGATGAGAATGGTTATGTGGAAGATGATTACCGAATCGATTACCTGGCAGCGCATATCCAGGCGATGAAGGATGCAGTAGAACTAGACGGAGTCGATCTATTAGGCTATACGACTTGGGGATGTATTGATTTAGTATCAGCTGGTACCGGTGAGATGAAGAAAAGGTACGGATTCATTTATGTCGATCGTGATAACCAAGGAAATGGCACATTAGCCCGTTCAAAGAAAAAATCATTCAACTGGTATAAAAAAGTAATTGATTCAAATGGAGAAAATCTTTCGAACAATTGATCAATGATTTATAAAAGTCTATTGTTTTTCAGCGGATTTTTCGAGTATAATAAAGCTATTCGAGAAACGCAAGCAGAACAATAGACTTTTTTTCGCATTGGCTGTAAAGTATGCTTACTTGATTAAGTAAAGGAGAATCTACATATGTATGATGTAATCGTTATTGGCGCAGGTCCTGCTGGGATGACTGCTGCTTTATATGCTTCACGTTCAAACTTATCCGTATTGATGATCGAACAAGGTGCCCCTGGCGGCCAAATGAACAATACGGCAGAAATCGAAAATTATCCTGGATTCGATTCGATCATGGGCCCCGATCTAGCTTATAAGATGTATGAAAGTGTCTCAAGATTTGGGACAGAAAATGCTTATGGAATCGTTCAAGATATCAAGGATCACGGCAGCCATAAAGAAGTCATCTGTGAAGATAAAAGTTACGAAGGAAAAACAGTCATTATCGCAACAGGCTGTATCCACCGTAAATTAGGCGTACCTGGGGAGGAAGAATTTGCTGGACGAGGCGTTTCTTACTGTGCAGTCTGTGATGGTGCGTTTTTCCGTAACAAACGTCTAGTAGTCATCGGGGGTGGGGACTCAGCAGTAGAAGAAGCCATCTATTTGACACAATTTGCTTCTGAAGTAGTGATCGTCCACCGTAGAGATGAATTACGTGCACAAAAGATCATCCAAGACCGTGCATTTGCAAATGAAAAAATTTCCTTTATGTGGGATACAGTCGTTGACGAAATCGTTGGAAACGAAATGGTAGTGACAGGTGTGAAAGCACGTAATGTCAAAACCGGCAATGAATTTGATTTAGCAGCAGACGGAGTATTCATCTATGTTGGACTGGATCCATTAACTGCACCTTTTAGAGAAGCAGGTTTGACGAACGAAGCTGGCTGGATTCCAACAGACAACGAAATGAAAACGAATATGCCAGGCGTTTTTGCCATCGGAGATGTTCGTGAAAAAGATTTGCGACAAATCACTACAGCTGTTGGTGACGGCGGTATTGCTGGACAACAAGTGTATAAATACTTGGAGTCTTTAGAAGAAACAACAGCATAAGTTTAAAAAGAGTGAAAGAACGGTTTCAATTGTTCTTTTACTCTTTTTTTTCGCGTGAAATCTACTGAATCCGATTTATGTGAACACGTCCAACACCTTTTGATAAAAGAATCCTTTCTTGATTTAAGCGTTTTTTGGTCCTCATACTTTCATATCTAATAAGTGAATGCTATACTTATTAAGAACCATATTTCAGAAAGAGGTGTTATTTTCATGTCTTGGGAACAAGTGTATGAACAATGGGTACATGAAGAAAATTTAGAAGAAAACTTAAAAAAACAATTAAATGATCTGGGTGAAGATCCTGAAAAACTTGAAGATGCTTTTTATGCACCGTTGGAATTCGGTACTGCAGGCATGCGGGGAATCTTAGGACCTGGGATCAATCGAATGAACATCTATACGGTAAGACAAGCAACAGAAGGACTAGCACGTTTCATGGATACACAAGGTGAAGAAACAAAACGCCGAGGTGTCGCTATCGCTTATGACTCACGCCATCAGTCACCAGAATTTGCAATGGAAGCAGCCAAAACACTGGCACATCACAATATCCCGTCTTATGTATTCGAAAGTCTGCGTCCAACACCAGAGCTTTCTTTTGCAGTTCGTCATTTGAAGACGTTTGCGGGAATCATGGTAACCGCATCTCACAACCCAGCGGCTTACAATGGATATAAAGTCTACGGAGAAGATGGCGGACAAATGCCTCCTGCAGACGCAGATGCATTGACGAAATATGTCCGTGAAGTCAGCAATCCGCTAAAAGTCGAAGTATTATCTGACGAAGAAGCTAAACATAGCGGGTTGATCACGATCATCGGAGAAGAAGTGGACGCTGCTTATCTAGAAGAAATCAAAGCAGTGACGATTGATCGTGAATTGGTTGAAACAATGGGGAAAGATTTGAAACTTGTGTACACGCCACTTCATGGAACAGGGAAAATGTTGGGCGAACGTGCGTTGAAACAAGCTGGATTCGAACAATTCGTACTAGTTCCCGAACAAGCTGTGGCAGATCCAGATTTCACTACGGTCAAATCGCCAAATCCAGAAGAACATTCAGCTTTTGAATATGCTATACGACTTGGAGAAAAAGAAGGAGCTGACTTGCTGATTGCAACAGATCCTGATGCAGACCGTTTAGGCGCAGCGGTTCGTTTGCCAGATGGTTCTTATGAAGTATTGACTGGGAACCAAATCGGAGCATTGTTTGCTCAATATATTTTGGAAGCACATCAATCAAGAGGCACTTTACCAGAAAACGCAGCGGTATTGAAATCAATCGTTTCCAGCGAATTGCCTACAGCAATTGCGGAACACTACGGTGCTACCATGTTCAATGTGTTGACAGGGTTTAAATTCATTGCTGAAAAAATCCAACAATTTGAAGAAGACCATTCACATACTTTTATGTTTGGATTCGAAGAAAGTTATGGTTATTTAGTTAAACCTTTTGTTCGCGATAAAGACGCGATCCAAGCATTGCTTTTATTAGCAGAAGTAGCAGCTTACTATAAAAAACAAGGCAAAACGTTGTATGACGGCTTGCAAACGATTTTTGAAACCTATGGCTATTTCGCAGAAAAAACGATTTCTGTGACAATGAGCGGACAAGAAGGTTCTGCGAAAATCTCTGCTTTGATGGAAAAATTCCGTAAAGAAGCACCGACAGAATTTGCCGGAGCAAAAGTTATTCAAACAGAAGACTTTAAAGAATTGACGAGAACAGACCGTGAAGGAAACGTAGAAAAACTAACAACACCGCCATCCGACGTATTGAAGTATACATTGGAAGAAAATGGCTGGATCGCTATCCGCCCTTCAGGAACTGAGCCGAAAATCAAGTTTTATATTGGTGTAAAAGGAAGCTCTACAGAAGACGCAGCTGAAAAAGTAGCCTCTTATGAAGCGATTATCAAAAAGATGACAGAAGAATAAAAAACTTGAGACTGATGGAAAAAGTGGTAAACTTTAGAAGTCAGTCTTTTTTCAAGTTGGAGGTGAATGGATTGCCAGACACGCAAAAATCAAAAGTAGAGAAAGTCAGTCAATTATTCAAAATGTTGAGTGATCCCACTCGTCTTAAAATTCTGCTATATCTGAAAGACGGGGAACAAAATGTGACAGCAATCACCCAAGCAGTGGAAATGGAGCAGTCTGCTGTATCGCATCAACTACGTTTATTAAGAGAAAATCATGTCGTCAAGTCTCATCGCGAGGGAAAAGCGATTTTGTATAGTCTTGATGATTCTCATGTACTGGATATTTTGAACCAGACACTCAAACATGTGGAACATCAATAACGATAGGTGCAAATAGATAAACACTGGAGTGTGACAACGAAGAAATTTCGTTGTCACACTCCAGTGTTTTTTAAGAAAAAGACAAAAATGATTAATCGCTTTTTTCTGTTGTTTCAGTTCCATAATAACTATGATCTTCTAGGTCTAAAGCATTCAAAATAAGCGAAGCCGTTTCTTCAATAGATAAAGATGCCACATTGATCACTACACATCCTAGTTTTTCATAAAGATCATTCGCAAAATCGAGTTCAGCTCTAATTTTTTCGATATCGGAATAAGCAGTATCAGGGTTTAATCCGTAAGAGCGCATCCGTTCTTTACGGATATTATTTAAAATATCTGGGTTATTCGTTAGTCCCACGATTTTTTTAGGATCGATTTCCCACAGCTGTTTGGGAATATGTGCTTGGGGAATCAAAGGTAAATTGGCAACTTTTAAATTTTTATTTGCTAAAAACAAGCTCAAAGGCGTTTTGGAAGTTCGGGATACGCCTAGCAAAACGACATCTGCTTCTAAAAAACCACGAGGATCTTTCCCATCATCGTATTTTACAGCAAATTCCATTGCTTTGATCCGTTTGAAATAGTTCTCATTCAATAAATGGAGGGCACCAGGTTGCCGAATTGGCTTGATACCAGTTAAACGTTCAATTTCTGATATCGGTGGCGTCATCACATCAAAACTAAATAATTGATGTTCTTCACAAAAAGAACGTGTTATCTCGATCAGTTCTTGATTGATTAATGTATGCAGGACAAGTGCTTTTTCTTCTAATGCATCTTGCAATGCCTGCCTTAATGTTTTTTCATCTGTCACGAACGTTCTGCGGAATAGGTTGAACTCAACGGTAGGATACTGAGCCATAGTAGCTTGCGCTAGTTTTGTCGCAGTTTCTCCAGCAGAGTCGGAGATGACAAAAAAAGTAACGATTTCTGTAGAATCGGAAGACATGGATAAAACCTCACTTGCATTTTTTTTATGTTTATTATACCATACTCTAGAATGCGTACTTCGTAATCATTTTGATTTGGAGGAATAAGTCATGAAAAAACAGACATTGATCGAACAATCATTAGAAACATTGAAAAATAACGGTTTTAAATATACTAAAAAAAGAGAAGCATTGTTAACTTATTTAGTGAAGCGTAACCGCTACGTATCTGCTAAAGAAGTTTTTGACTATATGAATCAGGAATTCAAAGGGGTAAGTTATGATACGATTTATCGGAATCTCCATGATTTTGCAGAGATCGATTTACTGGAAGAAACCGATTTAAATGGAGAAATGAAGTTTCGTTTTCATTGCTGTCAGGGGGAAATCGGCCACCACCATCATTTTATCTGTACAGTGTGCGGAACAACGAAAGAAATCCATATGTGTCCGATGAATTATTTCGAAGAACAGCTAGGTGGATGCACGATCGAAGGGCATAGATTCGAGATTTTCGGAAGATGTGAAAATTGTCAATAAGGATTTAAATAAAATAACATTTGATAATTTTAAAAAAAAGCAAGATTTCCTTGACGGTCAAAACAGCATTAGATATAATATTTACAGGACAGTCTTGTTTTTTGAGATATATTTCAATAACAATTACGGTTACTTTTTAAGCTCGGAGGGAGGGAATTAACATGTCAAAAACAGTCGTTCGCAAAAACGAATCACTTGACGATGCTCTTCGTCGCTTCAAACGTTCCGTGTCAAAAGCGGGTACTTTACAAGAATCTCGTAAACGTGAATTCTACGAAAAACCAAGTGTAAGACGCAAGAAAAAATCTGAAGCAGCTAGAAAACGCAAAAAATTCTAGTTCTGTGATGAATTGGAGTTGGTAGTGTGTCACTACTAAGTAGATTAAACGATGACATGAAAGCAGCGATGAAAGCGAAAGATAAGGAATCTTTACAAGTCATCCGAATGATCAAGTCATCTATACAAAACGAGCAGATTAAAGAAGGTCACGACTTGACAGAAGAAGAAGAACTAACGGTGTTGTCTCGCGAAATGAAACAGCGACGTGATTCTTTGCATGAGTTTGAAGAAGCAGGACGTGACGATTTAGCTGAAAAAGTAAAAAGTGAAATTGTAATAGTCGAAAAATATATGCCGGAACAACTTTCCGACGAAGAAATTCGACAACTTGTTCAAGAAGCAATCACTCAAACTGGTGCTTCATCAATGAAAGAATTTGGCAAAGTTATGGGTGCAATTATGCCTAAAGTCAAAGGAAAAGCAGATGGAAACCAAGTGAATGCGATTGTGAAAGAACTATTACAATCTTAATTTTATCATTTAAACTGCGGACAGTGATTGTCCGCAGTTTTTTGTGTTCGTAAAAAAAGAACTAAAAAACAGCTAGAAGAAAGAATCTTATTCTTTCTTCTAGCTGTTTTTTTCCTGTTTAATATCTCTTATGTTAAATTGTGTTTGATTTGGTTATTCTTCTGGTAACTCACTTGCTTCTTGTTTATATCCTGATACGCGATATACATAATAAAAGAGTAAGCTGCCAGCGTAACCAAGCAACGTTGGGACGACCCAGCCAAGACCTAGTGCAGCAAAAGGAACATAATGATGATAAAATCCTAGTAAGCTTGCTACGACAGTTTGCTGACTCACTAATGCAGGCGAATTTGCCAACATATCCAATACGGCTGGAACGGCAGAAAAGAACATCGTTACTTGATAGACAAATGGACTCTTTTGGAAGAATTTTGCTGTTAAGGAAAGCAAGATTAACGCAAGTGACAATGGATACAAAAGCATCAATACTGGTAAAGACCATTGGATGATATTATCCAATCCGGCATTCGCAACGACAAAAGAGACAAAAGTCGTTAACCGCAGCCATGTCATATAACTGACTTTAGGGAACAGTTTATGGAAATCTTGTGCAAAAGAAACAACGAGTCCCATAGCGGTAGTGAAGACACCTAATGTGACCATTACCCCTAAGAAGCTAGCACCGAAGTTACCTAAATAAAAATTAGTGATCTGAGAAAGTGCAGTTCCGCCATTTTCTGATAAAGACATCTTATTCAAACTCATCGCACCGAGAAGGACCAGACCAAAATAAATCATGACTTCTAACGCAACGCTCAGGCTACCAGCTTTTGCTGTTAATTCTGTGACTTTTTTATCTTTAAAACCAAGATCACGAACTGCATGGACAAAAGTGACACTTAAAGCAAGTAAAGCTACTGCATCAACCGTGTTGTATCCTTCTAAAACGCCATTTGTCAAAGCGTTCGTCTGATAAGAATCTGCAGCAGATTGGTTTAGATTCCCCATGGGTTGGAATAAAGAAACGACAAAAATGATAGCTAATAATGCAAGAAACAAGGAGTTTAAATACTTTCCGACATATTTGACCAAACGTGTTGGATGTACAGTAAGGAAATAAGCAAGTAAAAAGAAAAGAGCAGAGAATAAAAACATACCTAATGAATCATATTTTTCAGGCAAAAAAGGTTTAGCAGCCATTTCAAAAGCAGTTGCTGCTGTCCGCGGTGTACCAAAGAATGGTCCGATCGTTAAATGAACAAGGATCAAGAACAAGGCAGCATACCATTTTCCGACAGGTTTAGCTAAGTCATACAGACCATCACTTTTTGTCACTACTACAGCTAAGATAGCTAATAATGGGAAAAGAGCGCCTGAGATGGCAAATCCTACACCAGCGCTGATCCAGTTTGATCCAGCCATTTGACCTAAGTGGACAGGAAAGATCAGATTACCTGACCCGAAGAACATCCCGAAGATAAGTGAACTGACCATCAATAATTGCTTCCATGAATAAGTTTTTGTTTCTTCCATAAATTTTTCCTCCAATAATTATCATTTTGAGTAACAAAATAAACGTTGCAGAAACTAGAAATACCACTAATATCAGATTCCATGAAAACCACCACCTTAAAATATAAAAAAAGCCCTTTTCCACTTGGGAAAAGGGCTCTAGATTCTAGAACGGTACCACCTTTTTTCGCTTAAAAAAGCTTCTTCATTCACGGACGCTTTTCGATAAAGTTATCCGCTAGCCTGATAATGGAGGCAGCCACAATGATCTACGTTTTCGACATTGACTCGGAAATGATGTTCGTCTATTCGATTTATTGTCATTTCTCACTTACATGACTCACTGGGAATAAATCACTGAATAGCCTACTGTTTTCCTCGACGCTTTGCTGTATATTTATTTGTTGACGTTATAATACACCTGTTTTTTTTGAAATGCAAGAATATTTCAAATATTTTGTTTTCTTTTTTTGAAACAAGAAAAATACCCAGAGAATACTTGCTAAGTTAGACGGAATACTTGTCCTCTATCTTATGCATAGCTTACATGATCAGCTTTTTTTATTCAAACGAGACCTTTAGAGAATGGAAGCAGCTATTTTTTAACGTTTCTTGGTACTTATGGTTAAGCAACTCTTTTAGAACCTTTTCTTATTTGCTATATAGTTTCTTCTGAGTATGGTAAAATAGGAAAGAATGAATCGAAAAAAAGGGGATGTCTATTTTTGACGGAAGAGTCTAGTTCTTTAGAGATTAGATTGACGGCTGCTGATGATGTCAGCATGCTTTTAGGTGCACACGACAAGCATATAAAACTGATTGAAGAAACAACAGAAACAACCATCCATACACGTGGAGAAATCATTCAGATCATTGGTGAACAATCCCAGATTTCCTTGGCTGCCTCAGTCATTCGGACATTGCAGGAATTGATCAAACGAGGAATCCATGTAAGTACACCAGATGTCGTGACGGCACTGAAAATGGGGCAAAAAGGCACATTAGATTATTTTGTTGAGATGTATGAGGAAGAGATCGTCAAAGACCGTAATGGAAAACCTATACGGGTAAAAAATAGCGGCCAAAAGAAATATGTCGAATCGGTAGCCAAACATGATATCGTATTTGGCGTAGGACCAGCCGGGACAGGAAAAACTTTTCTTGCAGTAGTATTAGCAATCGCTGCCTTGAAAAAAGGTGAAGTGCAAAAAATCATTTTGACGCGGCCTGCTGTGGAAGCAGGGGAAAATCTAGGCTTTCTTCCCGGGGATCTAAAAGAAAAAGTAGATCCTTATCTGCGTCCTGTTTATGATGCTTTATACCAAATTTTTGGATTAGATCATACGAACCGATTGATGGAACGAGGCGTGATCGAAATTGCTCCTTTAGCTTACATGCGGGGGCGGACATTGGATGATGCATTCGTTATTTTGGATGAAGCACAGAACACGACAGTTGCTCAGATGAAAATGTTCCTGACACGTCTTGGTTATCAATCAAAAATGATTGTCAATGGAGATACGAGTCAGATTGATCTGCCTCGAGGGACAACAAGTGGTCTTGTTCATGCAGAACGAACATTAAAGCAAATCAAGAAAATCGATTTTGTTAATTTTGAAGCAAGTGACGTTGTTCGGCACCCTGTAGTTGCCGAAATCATCAAAGCTTATGAAAAGGCAGATCTCCATCAAGAATAAGCTTTGCTTAGGAGGATAAGCACATGTTGAATAAAACACTGCAGAAACTACAAGAAAAACTTGGAAAGGCAGCATTGCCTTTCCTGCTGTTCTTGTTTTTTATCATTATCTGCGGCGTTACATTTAGTAGTGTCAAACAAAAGGCCAATGATTTCAGAGAAGGCCAAGTAGCAGAAGAAAGTATCCGTGCAAACAAAACGATCGAGAACACGGAAGAAACCGAACAAAAAAGAAAACTGGCAGCAGAAGCAGTCACTCCAGAATACACTTACCAAAAAGATCTTGCAGATGACCAGAACAATCGGATCAAGCAACTATTTGAATTGATCGATAAGACGAATGATGCCATCAACAAATCTTATGACGAAAAGATTGATAAGGCAAAGGAAGATGAAAATATCCCAAAGCCTACTACAGAAGAGCGGATCGCCGCGCTGAAGAAAAATTTTGAAAATGTGAATGCAGAAAATGTTGCGTTTTATCAAAAACTACCGAACAATTTTTATTCGACGATATTTGAAATGACTGAAACTGAGATCCATACTGTGAGGGATGAGAGTCTGAAGCTCATTGACGAACAGATGAGCAAACAAGTTCGTGAAAGTGAATTGGAAGCTTTTAAACAAGAAGCAGAAGAGCAAATCCAATATTTGAATGTCACACCAGCACAACAACAAATGATTCGCTACTTAGTGGATCAAGGTATCGTAGTGAATGACGTATTGAATGAGAAAAAGACAGAAGAATTGAAACAATCCGCACGAGAAGCTGTACAACCAGTGATGATCTTCCAAGGAGAAATCATTGTTCGTGAAGGTAATCAAATCGATGCTTCAGCTATGAAAAAATTGGAATTACTAGGACTGACTAATCAAACAACTTCGATTTTTCCGCTAATTGCCATGGTTTTAGCTGTTTTGCTTCAAATCGGCGTACTGATTTATAATTCACTTCAATTCCAAAATGCAGGAGAAAGAACAAAATACGTGCTTTTCTATGTGACAGCTATGTCAGTCAGCATAGTGCTGATGAAATTTTTCCAATTATTCCAAACGGAACAAGCTACTTATATCCCGCTGTTTTATCCCGCTGCTTTTGCACCACTTGTTTTAAGCTTTTTCTTGAATCGAAGAGCAGGGATCATGGCTGGTATTTTCCAAGCAGTATCCGCACTTTTCATTTTTTATGATTCGATTGGCACGAACTTTCTAACGATTATCTTGATGTCTTATGTTTTCTCTGGGCTCATGGCAACGATTGTCAGACGCAAACGGATCTCAGAACAAGGATTATCTGCTGCCATGTGGGTCATTATTTTTCCTGTGATGATGGATGTCATTTTGATCGTCTATCAAGGAATGAGCTTTGGTGATGCAACGACTTGGTTAATGCTTGTCTGCGGGTTCACTGGTGCACTCTTCTCATTCTTGCTGACGATCGGTCTACACCCATATATTGAATTAATGGTCAATGATGACAGTGTAATTGTATTAAATGAACTCAGCAATCCAAATCATCCTTTATTGAAACAGTTGCTGGAAGAAGCGCCAGGTACTTATCATCATAGTATGATGGTAGCTAATCTAAGTGCTAACGCTGTAGCAGAAATCGGCGGACGTTCTTTGCTAACTCGAGTAGCTTGCTATTATCATGATATCGGCAAGATCAAACATGCTAGCTTTTTCGTTGAGAACTTGCCTTCAGGAGCGGAAAACCCGCACAATTTCTTATTGCCAGAAGACAGTAAACATATTATCTTTGGACATGTGACAGATGGAGCCAAAATATTGGAAGATTATAATATGCCGCAAATGGTGATCGATATTTGCAGACAGCATCATGGAACCACGCTAATGCGTTATTTCTACATCAAAGCGAAAGAACGCAATCCGGAAGTAACAGAAGAGCAATTCCGTTATCCTGGACCAAAACCGCAAAGTCGTGAAGCAGGGATTGTCAATATTGCTGACAGTTGTGAGGCTGCAGTACGGGCAATGGATCATCCGACGAGCGAAAAAATCGAAAGTTTTGTCCATAATCTTATCGAAGAGCGTATTTCCGATGGTCAATTAGACGATAGTGGACTGACCTTGAAAGAAATCCGAAAAGTGGAAAAATCATTGATCAGCGGTTTAAGTAGCACCTTCCATTCTCGGATCAAATATCCTAAAATGAAAACAGAAGTTGAGAAGATAAAGGAAGAACAAGAAGAATAGAAAGAAGCGATGTATAATGGATATTACCTTTATGGATGAAACAAACCAAGTCTCAGAAGAGAAAATGAAAGAAATCGATGACTTGCTGCAATTTGCAGCATCTTATTTAAAGCTGCCAGAGGAAACAGAAATGTCTGTTACTTTCATGGACAATGCGGCAATCCAAGTAATCAATCGTGATTACCGTGGAAAAGATGCACCGACAGACGTCATCAGTTTTGCTCTGGAAGAAGAAGGCGAAGACGAAATCCCAGTGATTTTTGAAGATGGAGAGAATCCATTGCCTCGTGTACTAGGAGACATCATGATCTCTATTGAACGTGCTGCTGAACAAGCAGAAGCTTACGGCCATTCATATGATCGGGAACTTGGCTTTTTAGCGGTACATGGATTCTTGCATATCAACGGGTATGACCATATGACACCAGAAGATGAGAAAGAAATGTTTGGTTTACAGAAAGAGATCTTGGATGCCTATGGACTCAAAAGATAAAAACGTAGAGAAAAACAAACATTTCCTGATGTCTGTGGAATTTGCTGTCCAAGGAGTCAAAACCGTTTTTGAGGAAGAACGCAATATGAGGAAACATGTTGCGTTCGGTATCCTTGCTTTATTTATGGGCGTGATTTTCCAGCTTGATCGGATAGAGTGGTTATGGCTGCTTTTAGCTGTTTTTCTCGTTTGGATAGTAGAGATCATCAATACTGTTTTTGAAAATGTAGTGGACATGTTTACGGATTTTCATTTTCATCCGATTGGGAAAAAAATCAAAGATATGGCAGCTGGAGCAGTTTTAGTGACCGCTTGTTTTGCTGTCATCATTGGGTTGATTTTATTTGTCCCTAAAATATATCATTTGTTGTTTAATTAAAAAGGAGAACGTATATGCCAGAACATAAATCAGGGTTTGTCGCAATCGTCGGCCGCCCGAATGTAGGAAAATCCACATTATTGAACCGAATCGTGGGTCAAAAAATTGCCATTATGAGTGACAAGGCACAGACAACTAGAAATAAAATCCAAGGAGTATATACTACACCAGAAGCTCAGCTGATTTTTATCGATACACCAGGAATCCATAAACCAAAGCATCGTCTAGGAGATTTTATGGTAGAAGCAGCTTACAGTGCGTTGAAAGAAGTGGATGCAGTCTTATTTATGATCAGTGCTGATCAAAAACGCGGCCGGGGAGACGATTTTATTATTGAACGTCTAAAAAACGTGCATTCTCCTGTTTATCTGATTATCAATAAAATCGATAAGATCCATCCAGACGAGTTGCTGGGAATCATCGAAGATTATTCGACGCAGATGCCTTTTGCACAAGTGATTCCGATCTCTGCTACAGAAGGAAACAATGTCGAACGCTTAATGGATGTATTAGTCAGTGAAATGCCAGAGGGCCCACAATATTTTCCAGATGATCAAGTGACTGATCATCCTGAATACTTCATCGTTTCTGAATTGATCCGTGAGAAAGTCTTGTTTTTAACACGAGACGAAGTGCCTCATTCTGTCGCAGTCGTTGTTGATTCGATGAAGCGAAACGAGAATGATAAAATCCATATCCAGGCCACGATCATCGTCGAAAGAGATAGCCAAAAAGGAATCATTATCGGCAAAGGCGGAAAAATGCTGAAGCAAGTAGGAACGAAAGCAAGAAAGGATATCGAAAATCTTTTAGGAGACAAAGTATTTCTAGAACTTTGGGTCAAAGTCCAAAAAGACTGGCGAGACAAAAAAGTCTATCTGCAAGACTTTGGCTACCGAAAAGACGAATACTGATATTCTGAACTTCTTATAGGTTAAGTATAGAAATAAACTGGATAAAAATCCGCACGTTGAGAAAAACAGCGGAAGATCGTAACATAAATAATCTGGATCGGCAGAATCTGCTTTTCCAGATTTATTTTTTAGGAGGGAGAATATGAGCCAGCTTGCAGAATCGAAAGGCTTGATTTTATCTAGCCGTAATTACAAAGAAAAAGATAAATTAGTCAAAATCTTTACGGAATCTTCTGGCAAAATGATGTTTTATATCAAAGGAATCCATCGGCAAAATCAGCCATTAGCTCCGGCTTTGCTCCCCTTTACCGAAGCAGTCTATATCGGTAATTTTCGAAGTGAAGGTTTGTCGTTTTTAAGCAGTGTCAAAGACGTCCATGCGTTTCGGAACATCCAAGAAGATATCTTTTTGAGCGGTTATGGTACGTATTTGCTAAATCTAGTAGATGCAGCAATCGAAGATCATCAATATGACCCGCATTTATTCCAATTTACGCAACAAGCTCTGCAGCGGATGGACCAAGGAGATGATGCAGAAATCATCACGAATATCTTTGAAGTTCAAATACTGCAACGCTTCGGTATCGCGCCAATTTGGACGCACTGTGTCGTATGCGGGGAAACAAAAGGAAAATTTGACTATTCTTCCAAATATGGCGGTGTGATATGCGAGAAACACTGGCCAATGGACGAACACCTTTATCATGCAGATCCTCGCGCTGTTTATTTCGTTCGAATGTTTTCGGCTATTTCTTATGATAAGATCAGTGGAATCCACTTGAAAGAAGAAACGAAGCAGGCAATCCGTGACCTCATTGACCAGTTGTATGATGAATATGTCGGTATTCATCTAAAAAGCAAAAAGTTCATTGATCAAATGAAGTCTTGGGCACACGTATTAAAGACGCCAGAGAAAAATATGCCTGAAAAAGAAGAATAAATGAAAGATACAACAAAAAAATCAAAACTATTTGACAAATACAGGGACTTCCGTCTATTATTAACCGTAGATTAAATAGATCGTTCACTGAGAGGATCTATTATACAAACAAGAAAACTGCAAAATGAATACGTACATTGACCAAGATCAGTAAAAAACACGTGGTTTAGCGAGTTCGGGAGAGTGGAAGCCGGACCCAAACGATTTTTGAAGAGGCACTTGCGAGTACGATAAATGAAGCTGCCGAATCTTTATTCGGAAGTAGGGTGGAACCGCGAAATTATTCGTCCCTATGTCTGTAATCAGACATAGGGACTTTTTGTCGTTTTCTTTCCTGTATTCTTATTGACAGCAACGCTTAAAAATTGAAAGGGGCAAAACAGATGAGTAAAAAATTGACCGTCCAAGATATGATTTTAACATTACAAAAATTTTGGTCATCAAACGGATGCATGCTGATGCAAGCTTATGATACAGAAAAAGGAGCAGGTACGATGAGCCCATATACATTCTTACGGGCAATCGGACCGGAACCATGGAATGCTGCTTATGTAGAGCCATCCCGCCGACCAGCTGACGGGCGTTATGGAGAAAACCCAAACCGTTTGTATCAGCATCATCAATTTCAAGTCGTAATGAAACCTTCACCTGAAAATATCCAAGAGCTTTATTTAGAAAGCTTGCGTCTTTTAGGAATTGATCCATTAGAACACGATATTCGTTTTGTTGAAGACAACTGGGAGAACCCATCGATGGGTTGTGCCGGTGTGGGTTGGGAAGTATGGCTTGATGGGATGGAGATCACACAATTCACGTACTTCCAGCAAGTCGGAGGACTACCTTGTAAACCAGTTACTTCTGAGATCACTTATGGACTAGAACGTCTTGCTTCTTATATCCAAGAAGTTGAAAGTGTCTATGATCTGGAATGGGCTGATGGCGTGAAATATGGTGAGATCTTCAAACAACCAGAATATGAACATTCCAAATATTCTTTTGAAGTAAGCGACCAAGACTTACTACTAAGCAATTTTGACCGTTTTGAAAAAGAAGCTAAACGCTGTATCGATGAAAATCTTGTTCATCCAGCGTATGATTATATTTTGAAATGCAGCCATACATTCAATTTATTAGATGCTCGCGGTGCAGTATCTGTAACAGAACGAGCAGGTTATCTTTCCCGTATCCGCAACATGGCTCGTGCTGTAGCCAAAATCTTTGTGGCAGAACGCGAAAAATTAGGATTCCCTTTATTGAATAAAAACACAGCAAATCCAGAAAACGTGAAGGAGGCTGAATAAGATGGCAAAAGACTTATTACTTGAAATCGGGCTGGAAGAAATGCCTGCTCATGTTGTCACACCAAGCATGAAACAATTAGAAGAAAAAACAGCAAAATTTTTAGATGAAAACCAATTGACTTATGATACGATCGAAACGTTTTCTACACCGCGCCGCTTAGCAATCAAAGTAACAAATATTCCAGAACGACAAGCGGACAGCGAAGAAGAAGTCAAAGGACCAGCCAAAAAAATTGCTTTGGACGCAGATGGAAACTGGACGAAAGCAGCTGAAGGATTTGTCCGCGGACAAGGTCTGACGACAGATGCTATCACTTTTAGAGAATTAAAAGGCGTGGAATATGTCTATGTAACGAAATACACTCACGGCAAAGAAGCAAAAGAAGTATTGACAGGTTTAGCAGATGTCATTAAAAGCCTCACTTTCCCAGTAACGATGCATTGGGCAGAATACGATTTTGAATATATCCGCCCTATTCACTGGATCGTGGCATTGTTAGATGACGAAGTAATCCCATTCGAAATCTTGGATGTCAAAACAGGCAAAGCCTCTCGAGGTCATCGTTTCTTAGGCGAAGATGTGACATTTGCGCATGCAAAAGAATACGAAGAAAAATTAAATGAACAATTTGTTATTGCTTCACCACAAAAAAGAAAAGAAATGATCATCACACAAGCAAACGAATTAGCAGAAAAAAATCACTGGATCATTGATCTAGATGAAGATTTACTAGAAGAAGTCAACAATCTAGTCGAATATCCAACTGTCTTTTCTGGCGACTTCGAAGAAAAATATCTATCTGTTCCTGAAGAAGTACTAGTCACTTCTATGAAAGAACATCAACGTTATTTCGAAGTACGGAACGATCAAGGTATGTTGCTTCCTCATTTTATTTCTGCTCGTAATGGCGATCGGGTAAAATTGGAAAATGTGGTACGAGGCAATCAAAAAGTATTGACTGCTCGTTTAGAAGATGCGGAATTCTTTTATAATGAAGACAAGAAAGCTTCAATCGACCAATACGTTGAAAAATTAAAAACTGTTACTTTCCATGAAAAAATCGGTAGCATCTATGAGAAAATGCAACGGGTACAAGTCATCGCTCGCATCATAGGCGAACAAGTAGGACTATCTGAGGAAGAATTGATGGATCTGCAACGCGCTGCTGAAATCTATAAATTTGATCTAGTAACCAACATGGTAGGAGAATTCCCTGAACTACAAGGGATCATGGGAGAAAAATATGCTCTGCTTAAAGGCGAGAAACCAGCCGTAGCAACAGCGATCCGTGAACATTACATGCCTATATCCAGTGAAGGAGATCTACCTGAGACTACAGTAGGTTCTGTTTTAGCGATTGCTGATAAATTAGATAGTATCTTTTCTTTCTTTGCAGTTGGGATGATCCCAAGTGGCTCAAACGATCCATATGCTTTGCGCCGTCAAGCATATGGTGTCGTTCGAATCATCGAATCGAAAAAATGGGCCTTTCCTTTGTCTGTTCTGCAAGAAACGATTAGTGAAGTTATCAGTAAAGATACGGATCGTTTTGGCATTGGCTTGTCAGCGGGACAACAACAGGTGATCGACTTTATCAAAGGCCGTCTGCGCCAATTATTGACAACTAAGAATATTCGTCATGATGTCATCGAAGCTGTTTTGAACGCAGAACAAAAAGATCTGACAAAAGTATTTGCAGCAGCACAATTGTTCAAGCAGCATCTTGCAGATGAAGACTTCAAACCATCGATGGAAGCTTTGACACGTGTCGTGAACTTAGCGAAAAAAGCGGAGCTTGAAAAACAATCAGAAGTAGACCCTGAACTGTTCGAAAACGAAGCGGAGAAAGAACTGCACAAAGCAGTAGAGGCAATGAAAACAAGCTTTGCTGACCAAACGATCAACGAAAATTATGATCAGCTTGTAAGCCTTCGCCCACTGATCGAAAATTATTTTGATCAGACGATGGTCATGGCAGAAGAACCAGCAGTACGTAAGAACCGATTAACGCAATTAAGTCAAATTGCTGCCATGGCTTTGTCACTAGCAAGTTTAGATCAAATCATCACAAAATAATTTCTAATATGTAAATAAACCAGAGAACAGGCAAAAAATAGGCTGTTTCTCTGGTTTATTTGTTATAAATATAAATAACTATTATTAATTCAATGTTAATTTTTTTTGTTATTTTATTTTTTGTGTAACTTTTGAAAATACCTATGAAAATTAAGGAAATAAAAATGAAATCGATTAATTGTTATCTTATTAATGTTTTATTTACTTTTTAATCGTAAATTGCCCTAGTCAAGAAAGATAAAGTCCATATAATTGTGTAAAAGATAAAAGGCCATGTAACAGCCCTTTTACGGTACAATGTTTTTAACCACAAAAACATACCCAGGAGGACGTTACATGACCCAAGTACATTTTACACTGAACAACGAAGAGGTTCAAAGTATTATTGAACATTCGGTAAAAGATGATATTTCTAAAAATATTTTAACCACTGTTTTCAACCAATTGATGGAAAATCAACGAACAGAATATATTCAAGCCGATGACTATGAACGTTCAGAAAGTCGTCAGAGTCAAAGAAATGGCTATTATGAGCGAGACTTTACGACTCGTGTGGGTACACTCGAATTAAAAGTGCCTAGAACACGTGATGGTGAATTTTCACCGACGGTGTTTGAGCGTTATCAGCGAAATGAAAAGGCACTGCTCGCTTCAATGCTTGAGATGTATGTTTCGGGCGTTTCGACACGTAAAGTTTCAAAGATTGTTGAAGAGCTATGTGGAAAATCTGTATCGAAATCTTTTGTTTCTAGCCTGACTGAGCAGTTAGACCCGATGGTCAACGAATGGCAGAACCGTTCACTCTCAGGTACGAATTATCCTTATCTGATGACTGATGTTCTCTACATAAAAGTCCGTGAGGACCATCGAGTGCTTTCTAAAAGCTGCCATATTGCGATCGGGATAACAGAAGGTGGCGACCGTGAAATCATTGGCTTCATGATTCAAAATGAAGAAAGTGATGACACATGGTCCATCTTCTTTGAATACTTAAAAGAACGCGGCCTAAAGGGGACAGAACTCATCATTTCTGATGCCCATAAAGGCCTAGTGTCTGCGATTCGTAAGTCATTTACCAACGCAAGTTGGCAGAGATGCCAGGTCCATTTTTTAAGAAACATCTTCAGTTCCATTCCAAAAAAGAATTCAAAACCGTTTAGAGAAGCAGTAAAAGCGATCTTTAAGTTTACGGATATTGAACTCGCTCGAACAGCTAAGAATGCCTTAGTCGGTGAATATATCGACCAGCCTAAATATACAAAAGCCTGCGAAATATTGGATAATGGCTTCGAAGATGCCTTTCAATACACGGTTATCGGAAATAGTCATAATCGGCTAAAAAGCACCAACCTTCTTGAACGACTGAACCAGGAAGTCCGCAGAAGAGAAAAGATTATTCGGATTTTTCCCAACCGAACGTCTGCCAATCGATTAATTGGAGCTGTCCTTATGGACCTTCATGACGAATGGCTCAGTTCTACAAGAAAATATATTAAGTTTGATCAATGAGAGACCGGTAAAACATTGTATAGTATTTTACACAGGATTATGGACTTGACTTCAAGAAAACAGTTTGTGGTATGATTATATAGGGAAAACTTGTTTACAAATATTTCTGTGAATATATTAGTTTAATTATGTTTTTTAAAATAAAAAGCTGTCATTTTTATGTAAGTGAATTATATCTTAATTTATCTATCATCAATACTTAGGAGTGAATCTATGGAAAAGCCATTCGTCAAGTCATTGACTGCTGTGGCGGTAGGTGCGGGTGCTATTGCGATCTGTTTGTTTGGTTACCATATCAATAATCAGCGACAACATCAGCAACGGATCAATTATGCAGAATCTGCCATCACCAATCAAAAAGACACCTTGACTTCTTTATCAAAAGAAGTAGACAAGCTGTATAGTACAAAAGAAAAAATTTTTCTAAACCCTGAAATAACAGAAGAAACAATCACAAGTTTGTCCAATAAGCTATCCTCTGTCAAACTTTCAGCAGATGATTACGACATCAAAGAATCAGAATTGCCTAAAGAAGCTGTTGCAATCCAAGATGAGAAGAAAGCAATCGTGACACAGTTAGATAGTGCAGAATCAAAACTGAAGATCCAGACAGCTGTCAACGATTTATTTACTAAAAATGTATCAAACTGGCAGCAAGCTGTAGACGATGTCATCATCAAAGAAAAGGTGACAAGTGCAGATGTCGCTCGTGTACGTGAAAATATGAGCTTTTTTAAAGATAGTCCTTGGAAAACGGTTGTTATGCAATATGTAGGATTCGCTGATACCCAGATCGCGCAAGTCACGCAACTAGATCAGTTATTCGATACGATGTTAAAGGATGGTCAAGTGACTGCCACCGCTACTTACGATCAATATTTGACGGCGCTCAGTCAAATAGAGCAGATCCGGAATGAAAAAATAAGCGTAGCATACGCAACAAAAGCACAAACTGTTGCTCAGCAAATGGGCTATAGCAATATAAGCTATTGACAGTTAAAGCGATGATTCAAGCAAGGTTAGCAAACGGAGGAAACTATGGCAAGACGAAGAAGAAAATCAAGAGGGAAAAAAATATTTCTGATTATTTTAGCAGTTCTTATCGTATTAGTATTAGCAATTGTAGGAGTAGGAGCAAAATTATATCTGGATCTCTCACATTCTATTGAGAAAACTTACGAATCAGTGGAACGAACCCAAGGAGAACGAACGAAACCAGTTGATCTGGACAAACAAGAATCTTTCTCTGTTCTATTGATGGGGATTGATACTGGAGATTTAGGTCGGGTCGATCAAGGAAGATCAGATACGATGATGGTTGCCACAGTCAGTCCTGAAGACAAACAGACAACGATCGTCAGCATTCCTCGAGATACGTATGTCGACATCGTAGGTCGTGACACAAAAGACAAGATCAACCACGCTTACGCATTCGGCGGAGCTGCCATGGCGATGGATACCGTACAAAAATATGTAGACATCCCAATCGATCACTATGTCTCTATCAATATGAAAGGGCTAAAAGAACTTGTTGATGCAGTTGGTGGTATCGAAGTCAATAATGACCTCACTTTCTCACAAGATGGCTATGACTTTACAATCGGTAAAATCACATTGAACGGGGATCAGGCATTATCTTATTCTCGTATGCGTTATGAAGATCCAAATGGTGACTATGGTAGACAAGAGCGTCAAAGAAAGATCGTAGAAGGCGTAGCAAAAAAAGTATTGAGTCTAAATGGTGTCAGCAACTATCAATCCGTTTTGAATGCTCTAGAGTCGAATATGAAAACAGACATGAGCTTTGATGAAATGAAAAAAATCGCTTTAGATTATCGGGAGGCATTTGGTACGATCAAGCAAGATCAGCTGCAAGGAGAAGGCTTCATGCAAGATAATATCTCCTATCAAAAAGTCAGCGATCAAGAACTTGATCGTGTGAAAAAAGAATTAAAAGATCAAATGAATCTAGAGAATAAATAGGAAAGTGGAGAAAAAATGGAAGAGACAATCAGCTTGAAAGAAATTTTTGAAACATTACGCAAACACTTGGCAACAATCATCATCTCAATGTTTGCTGGCTTGGCCATCTCAGGAATCGTAACATTTTTCATCTTGACACCAAAATACAGTTCACAAGCACAATTGATCGTGACACTGCCACAATCAGACACTGCAAATGTCAATGATGTCAATACGAACCTGCAAATGATCAATACGTATAAAGATATGATCGTCAGTGATTTAGTACTAAATGAAGTCAAAGATCGTTTAGAAACAGAAGACAATGTGAAAATGACTGCTGGACAAATCAAAGATGCGATCTCCGTCAATCAGTCACAAAATTCACAAATGTTTTCGATCCAGGCAATAAGCACGAATGCAGTGACTGCTCAACAGATCGCTAATACAACTTCACAAGTTTTCCAAGAAAACGCCAAAGACGTGATGAATGTCGATAAAATTTCGATTATTTCAGGTGCAGTTGCCAATACGACACCTGTTTCGCCAAATAATAAATTGAATCTATTGATTGGCTTAGTGTTAGGAATGATGGTAGGCGTAGGTTTGGCATTCTTATTCGAATTACTTGATCGGACAGTGAAAGATGAAAAATATGTGACGGATACATTAGGATTCCCAATCTTAGGAACAGTTCCAGAAATGTCAGCGAAAGAATTGAACGCTGGTATCCGTAAAAAAGGAACAGCTCCTGCACGACCAAAAGCTACAAACGATAAAACAGCCCCATCACGCAGAAGCCGCTCAAGAGTCTAGGAGGAAGAAAAATGGCACGAACACAGAAACAAAAAGCAACACAAACTCATGCAGTCAGTTTGATCACATTAACAAACCCATCTTCACCAATCGCCGAACAATATCGTACGATCCGGACGAATATCCAGTTTGCCTCCGCAGCTGGTCAGCAAATCAAAACGATTGTCGTGACTTCATCAGGTCCTGGAGAAGGGAAATCCACCACTTCAGCAAACATTGCAGTCGTTTTTGCTAAATCCGGTCAACGGGTTCTACTAGTCGATGCAGATTTACGTAAACCCGTCGTCTATAAAACATTCCAGTTGAGTAATGCCAGTGGATTAAGTACAGCACTTAGTTCATCAGGAAGTGTAGCAGATGTGATTCAACGAACGCCAGTCGAGAACTTGTCGATTTTGCCTAGTGGACCTAAGCCACCCAACCCATCAGAATTGTTAAGCTCGCCAAGAATGGATCAGGTTCTAGCCGAAGCAAGACAGTTATTTGACGTGGTGATATTCGATATGCCACCAGTAGTAGCCGTAACAGATGCACAGATTATGTCTTCAAAAACGGATGGCACCTTATTGGTCGTACGTGAAAATACGTCACGTAAAGAATCCTTGACTAAAGCAAAAGAACTGCTGGAGATGGTACAAGCACGAGTTTTAGGTGTTGTATACAACGGAGCAGAACATAGCAAAGATGCTGGTTATTACTACGGAAATTAAGGAATAAGAAGAGAGGAGACAAGAGAAATGATCGATCTACATTGCCATATCCTACCAGGAATCGATGACGGGGCAGAAAACTTAGAAGCAAGTATTGCAATGGCTGAAAAAGCGATTCAGCAAGGCATTACGCATATTTTATGCACACCACACCACAATAATGGAAAATACAGCAATGAAAAATCACAAGTCATTTCTCTAGTCGCTTCGTTACAAGCCGAATTAGAGAAAAGACAGTTGCCTTTGACGTTATTGGAAGGACAAGAAGTACGTATTACCGGAACGCTCATCGAAGACATCCACCGAGATGAAATTTTATTTACAGATTTAGATGATACATATCTTCTGATCGAATTTCCGACACTGGAAGTGCCGTTATATGCAGAACGGCTTTTTTTCGAGTTGTTAGAACTAGGAAAGACACCAGTGATCGTCCATCCAGAACGTAACGCGCATTTTCGTAAAGACCCGAATCATTTGCTTCCATTCCTAGATATGGGATGTTTGGCCCAACTTACTGCGCCAAGTTATGTTGGTGTATTTGGCAAAGATATCCAGAAAACAGCCAAAACGATGGTCAAACATAATCTTGTGCAGATGGCTGCTTCTGATGCCCATGGGGTCTCTAAGCGCACCTTTTACTTAAAAGAGTGCTATGAGCAGATTGCCAAGGACTTTGGTAAGGAAAAAGTAGTACAGATGAAACAAGTCGCAAAGGATCTGATCAACGGGGATGAAATCAGTTATCCAATCTATGAAGAGGTAAAAAAGAAGAAGTTTGGTTTATTTTAGTTCTTTATTCGTAGATAAAAAGGAAATGAGGAGAGAGTGAAAATAGTGAAAGGGACTGAAAGTATGGAAAGTGAAGATTTATTATCTCGTATTAGTGAAGTACATCCTAATCAAGTTTGGTTGGATAAAGAAAAAGTTGAAAAACGATATATCTATTTATTTTTTAAAAGAATGATTGATATTGTAGGAAGCATTATTGGTTTGATTTTAGCTTCTCCTTTGATGTTTTATGTAGCTTATCGAATCAGAAAAGAAGAGCCAGGAAGTCCGATATTTTTTAGCCATACACGTGTTGGTAAAAATGGAAAAACATTCAAAATGCATAAATTCCGTTCGATGTGTTTAGATGCTGAAGAAAAATTGGAAGAGTTACTGGATCAAAATGAAATAGAAGGCGCAATGTTCAAGATGAAAGAAGATCCCCGTGTCACCCAAATAGGTAAAATTATCCGCGCTAAAAGCATTGATGAATTGCCACAGCTATGGAATGTTTTAAAAGGAGATATGAGTCTAGTTGGCCCACGTCCACCTTTGGAAAGGGAAGTAGCTGAGTACACGAGATATGATCTGCAACGCTTGTATGTAAAACCTGGATGTTCAGGTTTGTGGCAAGTTAGTGGTAGAAATGATGTTAGTTTTCATGAAATGGTCGATTTAGATTTAGAATATATCATTAATCAAAGTATATTAAATGATATTAAAATAATCATTAAGACAATTCGGGTTGTTATAAAACCTAATAGTGCATATTAGTAAGGGGAATAGAAGTTGGAAAAAACTAAACATGTATATATAATAGGATCAAAGGGGATTCCTGCAAAATATGGTGGGTTTGAATCATTTGTAGAAAACCTTACTAAAAGACAAACTGACAAAACGATTCAGTACCATATTGCTTGTATGACTGAAAACTCTTTAAAGTCGGATATTAAAGAAAAAGAATTTATTTATAATGGAGCTGAATGTTTTAACATAGATGTGCCAAACATTGGTCCAGCAAGAGCTATTTATTATGATTTAAAAGCTTTAGAAACATCTATTGAAAAGGCAGAAAAAAATAGAGATATAGTTCCTATTTTTTATGTTTTGGCTTGTCGTATCGGACCGTTTATCGGACATCTAAAAAAAAGGATAGATAAGATTAATGGTAAACTTTTTGTTAACCCTGATGGACACGAGTGGTTAAGAGCAAAATGGAGTTACCCTGTAAGAAAATATTGGAAATTCTCTGAAAGATTAATGGTTAAAAATGCAGACCTTCTAATTTGTGATAGTAAAAATATAGAGAAGTACATTCGAGAAACGTATAAAAAATATAAACCGAAAACAACTTATATTGCATATGGCACAGATATGAAAAAAACTAGTTTTTCTAAAAATAATGAAATAGTGCAAAGGTGGTTTAATGAGAAAAAAGTAAGTGAGGGTAACTATTTCTTAGTTGTCGGACGATTTGTTCCTGAGAATAATTATGAAGTAATGATTCGCGAGTTTATGAAGTCTAATACAAAAAAAGACTTTGTACTTGTTACTAATGTCGAAAAAAATAAATTTTACGGAAAATTATCCCGTGAGACTGGATTTGATCGGGATCCGCGTATCAAGTTTGTAGGAACTGTTTACGACCAAGATTTATTAAAATATATACGAGAAAATGCCTTTGCTTATCTTCACGGACATGAGGTTGGTGGAACAAACCCCTCACTTTTAGAAGCTCTTGCCTCAACAGAAATAAACTTACTTCTAGATGTTGGCTTTAATAGAGAAGTAGGAGAAAACAGTGCATTTTATTGGAGAAAAAAAACGCTCCACGAGTTGATAAATAAATTAGAAACTGGTGAATTAGCTTTAGCAAATATTGAAAGTGACCCAAGAGAAGTAATTTCGAATAAATTCACATGGGAAAAAATAATACATGATTATGAGAATATTTTGTTAAAGGGTTGATGAGATGAGAATACTACATTATTGCTTGGGATATCCTCCCAATCGTTCAGGGGGATTGGTAAAATATTCACTTGATCTAATGGAAGAAGAACAAAGGCAAGGGAATCAGATTTATTCTTTATACCCTGGAAGATATAGTCCTTTAAAGAAAACGCATATACGATATGAAAAAAAATTGGATACTGGCATTATTGTTTATGAGTTAATTAACAGTTTACCATTACCTCTTTATGGAGGAATCAGTGATCCAGAGGAATTTTTCAAATCAGTTTCTAAAAAAATATATAAAGACTTTTTAAAAAAATTAAGATTAGACATTATACATGTCCATACGCTCATGGGAATTCATAAAGAATTTTTTGTTGCAGCTAAGGAGCTAGGTATCAAAATATGTTACACAACACATGACTATTTTGGACTAGCACCAGAACCTAATTTTTTTATTAATGGCAAGAGTTATGATAAGGATAATAGTATTGCGAATTGGAAACTTGCTTCAACTAATGCTTTATCAGTGAAAAAATTAAGATTATTTCAGTTAAAGTACTATTATATATTAAAAAAAATCATGAAAAAATTAAAAATTAGAAAAATTAGTGAAGAGCATGTAACAGAGGAAATCAGAAATTCTAGTGAATCTATAGCATGGATTAATTTAAAAGAATACTACGAAGATATTTTTAGTCATATTAATCAATTCCACTTTAATAGTAATTTGACTAAAGATATTTTCTTATTTAACCTTGGTTCAATAGTTTCGAGTTTTTCCGTTATTCCTATTACAAATAGTAGTATTAAAAAGAGGGATAAAACTTATAAAATGGATCTGCATAAAAAAATAAAAAAAGTGGCTTATATCGGACCTGATGAAAGCTATAAAGGTTTTTTTGAATTTCTAAAATTAAAGGAAATATTTGATGAAAGTGAGTTTTTTGAATTTCATACTTATGGATATCAACCTAAAAGAGTTATTTCCGGAGTTAGTCAGCATGGTAAATATAACTTAAATAACATTGAAGATGTATATGAAAACATAGATATATTAATTGTTCCAAGTTTGTGGAAAGAAACTTATGGATTAGTTACTATTGAGGCATTAAGTTATCATAAATATGTTTTTGTCAGTGAAAACGTGGGAAGTAAAGACTTATTTAATGACTATTTCATTTTTAAAGATGTGGTTGAGTTGAAAAGAAAGATGAATGATCCTTCCTTTTATGATATAAAAAATAATTTAAGTGAAAATTTGTTACTAAATAAACATGCTTCACATGTTCTTAATTTTTATAAAGTATAAAACTCTGTGTAAAATTCATATTTTTATTAATAGTATATAATTGTTTAAGGTGGTAAATATTTTGATAATCAGTCTTATAGAAAAGGTAATAAAAAAAATTACTGGAAAAAAAGAATTTATTTTATCTAAAAATGTCCCACTAATTTATGTTATTCATTTTGGATCTCGATTTTTGATTGGACTGTTGAGAGGAAAAATTAGAGGGATTGGAATTGTAAAAGGCACTAAATTATTTATAGGATCTAGAGTAAAGATTTATTGTAAAAATAAATTGAACTGTGGGGATAATGTTAGAATCGAAGACAGTGTTTTTATTAATGCGTTATCAAAAAAAGGTATATTCTTAGGTGATAGAGTTAAAATTGGAAGAGGGAGTGAGATTAATTGCTCTGGTAGTTTAGCTGACTTAGGAAAAGGAATTTCTATTGGAACTAATTCAAGTTTTGCTGAAAATACTTATTTTGGTGCTGCTGGTGGGATAAATATTGGAGAAGATGTAATTTCTGGACAGAATGTTCGGTTTCACTCAGAAAATCATAATTATCAGGATCTAAATACTCCAATCCGTCTCCAAGGTGTTAACAGAAAAGGTATCGTTGTTGGTAATAATGTTTGGATTGGATCAGGAGCAGTTTTTTTAGATGGTGCTAAAATAGGGAATGGCTGTATCATAGGAGCTAATACATTATTAAATAGTGTTTATCCTGATAATTGTGTAATTGTTGGAAATCCAGGTAGAATAATAAAACGACGAACTGAGGAATAATTGTGAAAGAAAAAATTGATTTTGTCATAACTTGGGTAGATGAGAGTGATGCACTTTGGAAAAAAAGTAAAGATAATTACGCACTAGAATATAATATGAAACTAAACGATGCTTCAAGGTATAGAGATTGGGGATTTCTAAAATATTGGTTTCGTTCTGTAGAAAAAAATGCCCCATGGGTGAATCGGATTTACTTTGTAACAGAAGGTCATCTTCCAGAATGGTTAGATTTATCTTATGAAAAGCTAAAGGTAATCAAGCATAGTGATTTCATTGATGAGAACTATTTACCCACATTTAACTCAAATGTCATTGAGTTAAATTTTAGTAAATTACCTGGTTTATCTGAACATTTTGTCAGTTTTAATGATGATATGTTTCTGAATAAAACTGTTTATCCAAGCGATTTTTTTAAAAAGGGATTTCCTAAAGATATAGGGGTCTTTAGTCCTGTTATCCCATTGGAGAAAACTATTGATTCCATAGTTTTAAATAATGTGGAGATAATAAATAGGAATTTTAGTAAAAGTAAACTTTTAAAAAATAACATCTTTAAATTTTTTAATTTAAAGTATAAGAAACACTTTGTGAAAAATGTTTGTACTTTACCATGGAACCATATTCTTGGTTTTTATGATAATCATATTCCAATTTCTTATAAAAAAAGTATTTTTGAAAAAGTGTATAAATTAGAAAATGATCGTATTTCTAACACATTAAAAAATCGTTTTAGAACTAAAGAGGATATAAGTCATTGGTTGATTAGATATTGGCAAATTTGTGAAGGAAAATTTTATCCTCGTAGTTCAAGTTTTGGTGCATATTATAACATCACTCAGAATCCTGTAGATATAGTTGAAGAATTGAAGTCTAGCAAACACAAGGTTATCTGTCTAAATGACAATGACAGTTTAACTGATTATGAAAAAGCAAAAAAAATGATTTTGAGGGAGTTTGAAAAAAAATATAATGATAAAAGCCGATTTGAACGATAAATTTCATACTACTATAATACTTGGAACTTACAACGGAGAATCTTTCATAGTAGAACAAATAAACTCCATATTACAACAACATAGGCTGCCAGATGAGATAATATTTTCCGATGATTGTTCCACAGATGGAACTACGAAAATATTAGACAAATATTCTATTATGTTTGAAAAGAAAAATGTTAAAGTAAAAAAAGTATATAGAGATAAAAATGTAGGGTATATTGCTAACTTTTTAGAGGCGTTAGATTATTCTACGGGGGATATAGTTTTTTTCTGTGATCAAGATGATATATGGAAAGAAAATAAAATCAACGATACTATTAATTTTTTTAAAGCAAATCCTCGATGCATTGCACTGCATAGTAATACTGAAATTATTGATAGTAATGGTGTAATTATAAAACGTAACGCTCAAGACTATACAAAAAAGAAAGAATTATTGTCTATTGAAAAGTTTATAAAAAAAGTTAATTATCCTGGTATGGCGTTAGCGTTTAAACGTATACCAATCTGTAAAAAAGTGAATCAATTAAATTTTGAAGTAAAGACTCTTCCTACACATGATTGGTATATATGCTTTTTGTCATGTATGTTAGGGGGACTTTATACCACTAGTGATGTGTATACATTGAGACGCTATACTGGAGAAAATGTGGCTTTAAATGTAAAAAATAAACGAATCGATAACATCGATTTACGAATAAAAGGTATCGAACTCTATCTAGAGTACTATAAATTAGTTTTTAATATAAAAAATAGGCTGAAGAATGATAAAGCATCTATAAAATTAAATATAAATAACTATATAAATAACAGCGAAATAAGACTAGATTATCTTAAAGGAAAAAAGATTAGCTTATGGTTGGGTAATATAGTAAATTTAAAATATTACCCTTCTATAAAATCGTATCTAGGTGATTTGTTGTTGATTCTTAAAGTCAAAATTTTATATAAACGAGGAATATAGAAGATGAGAATAGTATTGGCTATAGTCTTTTTTTTAGTTGTTTTTATTTTGTATAAAAATTTAATTATTAAAGATAAAGACAAAGTAATTCAAATAATTCCTTTATTACTGTACATTGCATTTAATATCAGTATAAATTCACTTGAATATAGAATTGTAGGAGAATATTTAAAATTATATGTAAATGTAGCAACAATAATAATATTTTCAGCGGTACTATATTTTCTTAATAAAAAAACTTTTAGATTAAGTTGGGAATATCTATATTTTATAACATTACTTATAAATATAATCTATAGTATTTTTTCTGATAATATATCAATAGATAATTTTCCAATGTTCTTAAGGGTTATCCTAAACTATGTTTCCATTTATCTATGTTTTCTTTTATGCAAATCAATCAAAAATTTTTATATAGAAAGTTTTTTTCGTGCTTTTAATTGGTTAGCGATTCTAAATGGAATATTGGGTATTCTACAAATGCTAACTAAAAAAACTTTATTAATCGGTAGTTTTTCAGAATCTATTCTTTATACAGAAGGTATTGTAGATAGTAATCGGGCCGTTGGTATTGCGGGTTCGAATAACTCAGCAGGCAATTTAGGCGCATTACTATTTATTATTGCTTTATTTAATCTTTACAAAAAAAAGGATTTACTTTCTTTATCTGCAACGATGCTCACTTTTCTCTTTATATTATTAACTCAAACACGTATTGCATTATTAGGTATAGTTCCCTCACTAATACTAATTTATACCTTCAATAAGAGTTCTACTAGAAGTCAATTTTTTAAAAAAAGTTTATTAACTATTTCCTTTGTCGGTATAAGTTTTCTAGCATTATTTTTATTGTTTGATAAAATATATCAAGTGTTCTTTTTAAATAGAGGAAATACAGAAAACAGTAGGATGATTCAGTTTAATAATGCTATCAATTTGGGAGCAAAACATCATCTTCTAAGCGGTATTGGTTCAGGTCAGTGGCGTAGCTATTTATATAATAATTTTGGCATTGTAGATATACCGATACATTCACAAATGTTAAACTATCTTGTAGAAAATGGTCTATTCGTATTTGTAGTAGCTATTGTTTTTAATATAGGCATATTAGTGACAATTTTGAAAAATTCATATCTTGAGAAAAATTACAAATTATTAGCATTATCTTTATTTTTTGGGAACTTAATCGTATCCAATTTTAATCCAAATCAGATATATACTATAAACATTATTATTTACTATTTAGTAATGTTTTATCTTGCTTATTATAAAAAAATAAAGATAAGCAAATTTAAGGAATAGGTTTTGACAATACTTATCTTCATAGTAACACGTTCTTTAACAAGTAATTTATCAAGTAGTATTTTGACTAATTTGATACAGTTTGCTATTGCTTTGCCTATTTATTTAACCATTACTACTCTATTTAAGGCAAATCCGTTCCTTGATTTATTAAGGAAAAAATAGTTTTTACAAGTAAGTTGATAATTAGAACTTTGTTCAATAAGAAAGTGATTTAAATAGCTTATAAGAATTGAAAAATGTGAATTTTCATCAACCCTAATCTGGAACAGAAAGCATAAGCTTCTGTTCCAGATTTTTTTATTATTTCCTTTTGTTTATTTATTTTGTAGTATTTTTAGCCATGCTAAAGTACACGATAGCTTTTATCTAAAATGGAAAATGAGACTAATAAATTATAGTAGCGAGATACGTAAAGCATTTTTTACAGTTTTTCTAGCAATTGTTATCAATCGCAAATCAAATATCCTCAATTCTCCCCCATACGCAATACATAGGCGTCAAGCAAGATTCTCGCGATGATCTGGAGAGGCAAACGTGACCGTACTTCATAATCAGGGAAATAAGAACCTTCTGATTTGAAACCTACGAGATTGATCTCGCAATAGTCTTTCAGTGTAGAGGAATGATTGGCTGTAACTAGAATCGAACCAATCTCTGCATCATAGCAATTCTTTGCGGCGGTGACGAGTTCTTTTGTCTCGCCGTTCAAAGAAACAAAAATAACGCTGTCTTTCTTAGTCAGTTTCTGACTGATGCTTTTGATAATTTCTGGATCAGTATGCATTTGACAATTTTTTCCCGTTAATTGAAGTTTTACCAGCATTTCTTGGCCAATCATTTCTGAAAATCCTCGGGCAAAGACAAAAACCCGGTCAGCAAATTTGATTCTTTGTATCGCATCCTCAATGTTTCCGATTTCCAACATATTGATCGTACGTACCACTTCTTGTTCATTTTTTAGAATGGCTCGGCGGATACCTTTGTCTACTTTATCTAAGAAAGAAAAATTGATGTTCTTGTTTTCTCCTTCTTTTAGATGATGCTTAAACGAAGTAAACCCTTCATAGCCTTTCTTTTTCATTGTCCGCACAATGGTGGCTGTTGAGACATTTGCTTGTTCACTTAGTTTCACGATGGAGTAGTTAGGGATCTCTAGGATGTGGTGTTCGATAAAGTTCCAGAGGTACTGTTCTGTTTCACTTAATTTGTGATCCATATTCTTTCCTTCTTTCACCAAAAGTTAGTTAAAAAATAGCACGACGAGTTTATAAATGTAAAGGTTTTCTTTGTGTTGGGACGATTAAGAAAACATTTTCTCTTTCGCGTATTTCATAATAGAGTCAAGGAGGTCATTGGTTATGTCTATCTACACATGCACGATGAATTTGGCAATTGATCTATTTATTGAAACAGAGGAGATGCATCCTTTTATGGTAAATCGCACAAAAGAGGATGACATTCAGGCAAACGGAAAAGGAGTGAATGTGTCACTAGTATTAAAGATGCTAGATTTCCCAAGTACGGCATTTGGTTTTTCTGCTGGGTTCACAGGAAAGTATATAGAAGACTATTTACAGCAGAAACAAATCCAAACAGAGTTTATTGAAGTGCCTGGTATGACGCGTATCAATGTATTTACACAAGTCAATCAAACGAAAGAAGAATACAAATTAGTGAATCAAGGACCTGAAATACCGCAGACAGCTGTCCATAATTTTTTAAATCAAATAAGAGCATTACAAAAAGAAGATTATCTTTGTGTTTCTGGGAGTTTACCAAGAGGGCTGTCTCCAAAGGTTTTAATAGAAATCAGTCGGATTTGTCAGGAAAAGGGGATTCATTTGATTATTGATAGTAGTGATCAAGAAGTCATGGATTGTTTACCCTATCGACCGTTTTTGCTGAAACCAAACGAGGAAGAACTTTCTTCTTGGTTCGGACGAAAAATGGTTACAGATGAAGATTACTTTGTTTATGGACAACGACTAGTAGAGTTAGGTGCAGAAAATGTTTTGTTATCCCTCGGTGAGAAAGGAGCGATTCTTTTTACGAAAGACAGGGTGTTTAGAGGAAACTCGCCAAAAGGAAAAGTTGTCAATACAGCATGTGCAGGTGATACCATGTTAGGCGCTTTTTTAGCAGGATACATGAATCGACGACCACTTGATGAAACGTTACGTAAAAGCATAGCAGCAGGCAGCTCAACCGCTTTTCGCAAAGGATTAACAGATTTTTTAGATGTGGAGGAATTAAGTAAACAAATCAAAATCAGGGAAGAGAGGTTCGAAAGATGGGAAAATATCAACTAATTGCAGCAACCGGTTGTCCGACAGGAATTGCGCATACCTACATGGCGCAAGAGGCATTAGAACAAGCAGCTAGGAAAAAAGGCATCACGATCAAAGTAGAGACCCATGGACAAATTGGGATCGAAAATGAATTAACGGCTGAAGAAATCAAACAGGCGGATGCTGTCATTATTGCCGCAGACAAAGATGTCCATTCAGAAAGATTTGCGGGAAAACGAGTCATTGATGTTTCTGTCAGTACAGGAATCAAGGATGCACAACGGCTGATTGACGAGGCATTGGCAGGAAAAGGTACTGTCTTAGCAGATAATGAAGCTGTTGATACTTTAGAACCAGAAGTGATGAGTGGTGCTAATTTTGGTCGTAGCATCTATAAAAATTTGATGAATGGTGTCTCTCATATGTTGCCTTTCGTGGTAGCTGGCGGAGTATTGATTGCTATTTCATTTGCAGTTTGGGGAATCTATTCTTTTGATCCAGATCATGCACAATACAGTGCTACAGCGGCAATGGTAAAAGCAGTTGGCGATGCAGCAATGGGAATGATGGTTCCAGTTTTAGCAGCTTATATTGCAGAAGGGATCGCGAAACGTCCAGGGTTAGTCGTTGGATTTGTTGGTGGAATCGTAGCCATGAATGGCGGTACTGGATTTTTAGGAGGTATTTTAGCTGGGTTCTTAGCAGGTTATTTTATCTTATTTTTGCAAAAGCTACTGACAATTTTACCTAAACAACTAGATGGCTTGAAGGCAATCTTCTTATATCCAGTTATTGGTGTAGCATTTATTGGCATCGTGATGTCTTTGCTGGCAGGTCCAATGAAGGCTATAAATGAAGGAATGATGAGCTTTTTAGCTGGATTTGAACATTCGAATCCACTTGTTCTTGGCGTGATTGTTGGTTGCATGTGTGCGTTTGATATGGGAGGACCGATTAATAAGGCGGCATATGTAACAGGAACAGCTCTTTTGGCACAAGGAAACACGACTTTTATGGCTGGTGTGTCAGCAGCTTGTATTACACCACCGTTGATTACTGGTTTTGCTACTTTATTGTTTGGTAAATATTTTGATACCAATGATCGTAATGCAGGTTTGGTTAATTTTATTTTAGGATCAACTCATATTACGGAAGGAGCTATTCCGTTTGCTGCGAAAGACCCGATCCGAGTGTTACCCACGATGATGTTAGGCTCATCAATTGCTGCTGTCTTGACTTATTTGTTTGGCGTCCAAGTTCCAGCACCACATGGTGGTTTTTTAGTGTTACCTGTAGTGACGGGAAAAATCCAATGGGTTACAGCGATTCTTATTGGTTCGATCGTTGGTGGAGTGATACTAGGTTTGATCCAAAAGAAAAGAGTAACTGATGAAGACAAGAAGATGGATAATAAAGCAGCAAATCGTACAGTTATCGAAGAAGGAAGAGCAGGAGGCTTATCATGACAATCATTCATGAAGAGAACATTTTTTTACAACAGCCATTAGATAGTCAAGAAGAAGCATTTAAGTTTTTAGCAAAGCAAACATTCTGTTTAGGAATCGCTCATGACGAAAAAGAAGTATATCAAAAACTTCTAGAAAGAGAAAAAGAAGGTACTACAGGAATAATGTCAGGTTTTGCTATCCCTCATGCGAAGTCTCAAACAATCAACGAACCTAGTATGATTATCGTCACACTGAACAAAGGAATTGAATGGAACAGTTTAGATAGACAGTCAGTTGATTTTATTTTTGCGTTATTTATTCCAGATTCAGAAGCAGGAACGACTCATTTGAAATTATTGTCTCTCGTTGCACGATCATTGATGCGAAAAGAGGTTACAGAACAGTTGAGAAAAGCAAAATCAAAAACAAAAATAGCCACAATATTAACTAAAGAAATAGGTGAAGATATATGAAGAAGATGAGTATAGAAAAGCAGGAACGTTTGAAGCGATTGACGGATGAAGCTGGAATTATTAGCGCGTTAGCAATCGACCAGCGTGGTGCTTTGAAGAAAATGATCAACCAATATAAAGAAGCTACATCAGAAGACATCATCCAATTTAAACAGATGGTTTCTCAATACCTGACTCCCTATGCCTCAGCTATTTTACTTGATCCAGAATACGGCCTGCCTGCAGCAGCGCTTCGAGAGAAAGAATGTGGCTTGCTGCTAGCTTATGAAAAAACCGGCTATGATACGAAAATGCCGGGAAGATTACCTGATTTATTGAATATTTGGTCGGTGAAAAGGTTAAAAGAAGCTGGTGCGGATGCTTGTAAATTTTTATTGTACTATGACATGGATGAACCAGCAGAGATTAATGTGCAAAAACAAATAGTTATAGAACGGATTGGTTCAGAATGCGAAGCAGAAGGCATACCTTTCTTTTTAGAGATCCTTTCTTATGATGCAACTATTGGCGATCCGTCTTCTCTTGCCTATGCAAAAGTAAAACCACATAAAGTTATTGAAGCCATGCGAGAATTTTCAAAAGAACGTTATCAAGTGGATGTATTGAAAGTAGAAGTGCCAGTGAATATGAGATTTGTGGAAGGATATGGGAAAGAGACTTGTTATAGTCAAGCAGAGGCATCCGCGTATTTCTATGAACAATCGAAAGTGACTGAACAACCGTTTATTTTTTTAAGTGCGGGAGTCAATGCTACGCTATTTCAAGATACATTACGTTTTGCAAAACAATCAGGTTCGACATTCAATGGTGTCTTATGTGGGCGAGCAACATGGGCAAAGGGAGTGGCACCTTTTGTTACCGAAGGCGAAGAAAAAGCGAGTAGTTGGATGTTAGAAGAAGGAAAACAAAATATTAAGGAATTAAGTACACTCTTAGAAGAAACAGCAACACCTGTCTACGTTGATAGATAAGAAAAAGTTGTTTCTTCATAAAAAGATGCTGCTGCAATTAGATAGCGATCAATCGATGATTCAAATTAAACATTCACTTAAATAAAAATATCGACCAGATTTCTTTTTCAAAAATCTTGGTCGATATTTTTAATTGCTAAAACTGTTAATGAATTTTTATTACACTCTTATTTACTATCTACTTCCGCTTCTGCTGCTTTCCTGCGTTGCGGCCTTTGTTATTTGTACTATTTTTTGGTTGTTTGATTTGTTTTGTTGCTTGTTTGTTGTCAGCTGGCTTTGCTGATTCTGTCACGTCTTTTCTTGGAGTGACGACTTGTTTTGGCGGGTTTTGTTTCAACTCTTCTGCCACTTGTGCTTTCAAACGTGGTTTCATCATAACGTTTGTGATGAATGTTTGCAGACAGCTGAACACACCACCGACTACCCAGTAAAGTGTAACACCGGCTGGCGCACTGATCGACATGAAGACGATCATAGCAGGAGAGACGATCAGCATCGTACGCATCGTCTTTTTCTGTTCTTCAGGAATACCGATTGTTGAAATATATCCTTGAAGCAGATAAGCGACCCCTGCAATGGCAACAAGCACCATACTTGGTGAGCCTAGATCGATGCCGTAAAAAGATGATTCACGGATACCTTCTGTGTAGCGAGCCGTAAAATACAAGGCAGAGAAGATCGGCATTTGGATCAATAGAGGCAGACAGCCGATTCCGCCGGTCATACTCAATCCGTTTTCGCGATATACTTGCTGCATTTCTGCTTGTGCTGCCATTTGTTCTTCACGTGTTGTTGCAGCTTTTAGCTTTTGCTGTGCTGCTTCAACTTGTGGTTTTAACGCTTGCATTTTTTCAGATTGGATCATTGTTTTTTTCGATTGACTGATACCTAGTGGCAAGATGATGATACGAACGATCACAGTCATTGCAATAACTGCCCAGCCGTAAGACCAATTGAAATTCTCAACTAGATATGTAATCGCTTGGCCCATAGGATGGACGAGTACTCGATAAACGATTCCTGAAGTGTCAGGGTTTCCGTTTGAATCCATCCGCACGCAGCCAGATAAAAAGAGCAGGATACTGACAAGTCCGGATCCCAATAACCAGTTTTTCCATTTATTCATAGAATACTTCCTCTTCTATAATTTTTACACAAACTTAACTATACTAAAAAAGCGCATGGAATTCAATCAACTTCATAGAAATTTCATATAAATATTCTTTCTTTTTCGCAGCGAAAAATTTTGAAAAAAGACAAAAAATCAAGAAAGAAATACTCGGAAAGAAAAGAGTGATTCCAAGTGTTTCTTTCTTATTTAAAAAACTAAAAACTTTTTTGTTCTGTCTGGAAAATATGGGTTAAGCAAATTTATTGCAAGTTATAGATCAGCTTTTTTACTACCTGTCTTTAATACTTGAGGCAAAGCGCCTCAAAAACAACCTTATCGACGGTGTTCAAAAGCTTGCATCTACGGCATTAAGTCCAGCCTGTTGAAAAATATGGAGAGCTATTTTTCACAACCAGTCCTTAATGCTTGATGCAGACCAGCTTTTTCGCAACCTTATCGACGGTGTTCAAAAGTCAGTTTCTCGGTATTAAGTCAAATTTATGCAAAAATGTGGAAAGCCATTTTCACAAAATTTTCCTTAATACTCAAAACTAAGCGACTTTTTCACAACCTTATCCCACCACATCAAATTTCTTTCGTTCCTCAATCATCGGATCTTCTTGGACATCCACATACTGCACTCGTCCACTTGGGCTCGGAGACTTCTTGACTTCTTCGATAAATTTTTGGATGATGTCGTCATTTCCGATTGCTTCGATTGTGACTGAGCCGTCGTCTTCGTTTTTTACCGTTCCGGTCACGCCTAACTGATCAGCAACCATCTTGGTCATATAGCGAAATCCCACGCCCTGGACACGTCCTTGGACATTCATTTTAACTTTGCGCATGTTCGTCACCTTTCTTTCCTGTTTTATAAATCAATGATACCGATTTTTTTAGGATGAAACAAGCTCAAGCACCTATTCCATGATATAATCAGGTGAGGTGAAGGAATGTGAAAGAGATCCAATCAGCAAAAAATCCAAGAATCAAAGAATTAAAAAAACTACATAAAAAGAAATACAGAGAAGAAAAGGCAGAATATCTTTTGGAAGGGTTCCATCTGATCGAAGAAGCTGCGTCGTCTGATGCAGAAATAAAAGAACTTTTTGTGACACAGAGAGGTATGAAAGAATGGGGAGACTGGCTGGCTGTAAACAAAGAGATTTCTACTTTTCTAGTTTCAGATGAGGTCATGACCGCTATGTCAGATCTACCTACACCGCAAGGGATCTTAGCAGTGATGACGTTAACATCTGAAGATACGCCAGATTTTTCAGGAGGCTGGCTTTTACTAGATAATGTACAGGATCCTGGAAATGTGGGAACGATGATCCGTACGGCAGATGCGTTTGGTATGGCTGGTGTTTTATTAGGTAAAGGAACGGCAGATATTTATAGTACAAAGGTGCTGCGAAGCATGCAGGGAAGCAATTATCATTTGCCTGTGTTACAAAAAGATTTGTCAGAAGTGATCCCTGTAATGAAAGGCAAAGGGTTTACGGTGTACGGTACAGAATTAAATGAAGAAGCACATGCATTAGACAAAGTAGAAAAAACAGAGGATTTCGCTATAATCATGGGAAACGAAGGTCAGGGAGTAAGTCAGGAAATCTTGTCTTTGACTGATCAGAACGTATATATCCCAATGAAAGGAAATGCGGAATCATTGAATGTCGGAGTCGCAGCAGGGATCGTTCTTTATCATTTTTCTTTATGATTAAGGAACTATTAAGCTTTAGCTATTTTATCTAGAGCGACTAGAATAAACCGAACACTGGTGGTATACTTAGATCAATTTCAGAAGAAAATGAAATTCAAAAAGGTGGCAGATCGATAATTATGACAGAAAAATGGCGTGAAGACGAAGAATATATGTCTTATGTACAAGATCTTTTAGAAACAGAAGCAGTGAAAAAATTAGCGAATTACACACAGCATGTTCATTCCACTCGTTTGGAGCATTCCATCAGTGTTTCTTACTATAGTTATCTGCTCGCAAAAAAATGGGGTGGCAATGCTAAAGCAACAGCGCGTGCTGGACTTTTGCATGATCTGTTCTACTATGATTGGCGTACGACGAAATTTGACGAGGGGACACATGCGTATATCCATCCAAGAATTGCTGTAAAGAATGCAGAAAAAATCACCGATTTGTCGGATCTTGAGCGAGATATCATTTTGAAGCACATGTGGGGTGCAACGATCGCACCGCCTAAGTATAAAGAAGGATATATTGTGACATTCGTGGACAAATACTGCGCAGTCAAAGAAGCGGCTCAGCCCATGTCTGCAAGTATGCGTAAGAGATGGCAACGTTACTTTGGGAAAGAATCCTCGATTTAACAGGTAAAACCAATAATAGACCATATTGAGGTTGTGACAGAAGTGGTCAGCTTCAAGAAATAAGAAGGAATTTACGAAAATTACTTCTCAAATTTTTGTGAAGTTTCGGCTTATTACCGCAGATGCAAGCTTTTGAACACCATTCATTCGAAACAAGGGACTTTGACACGACTTTTGTCACAGTCCTTTTTTCTGTTTGCAGTTGACTATCTGTTCAAGATACGGTTTACTTTTATTTATCGAATGAATCATGTACATAGAAGAATAAGCATTAAAGGGGGTGATGATAAGATGCAAAACGTATCTTATTTAAAAGAGTCCGGGATCTTCAGGTAACACATACTTTGCAGAAGATCACTTTTTTCTACAAAGTATGCACTTTGGTTAGAAGAAAGGACTTTAAAATCATGGAACAAACAATAAAACCATACCAATATTTTTTTATAAAAAGAGAAGTAGAACAGTTATTAAATGCGTACTCATCTGTCAATGATCCAAAAACGGTACAAACAGTTCAGGCACTAGCAACTGAAAAGATTCGAGACATATTAGAACACGAACTGCCAGAAATCGATACATTTTTAACGACAGTTTTAGACGTAAAACTGACAAAAGCGCAAGCAGAACGAGCATTGGAGGAGCTGAAGCAAATCGTTCAGCCGTTTATGCAGCCTAGCAAACCACAAATCGAGAAATTATTCCGAAAAGTGAAAAAACTCAAACAACCAGCTTGGAATGAAATCGACTTGCAAGAACATACGTACATCGGCTGGAATGATCCAGGTACGCAGAAAAAATTCATGATCTATTACGAAGATGAAAAATTAAAAGGGATTAGTGGTACTTTATCACCAACGATAAATAAGGGAATCTGTGCAATCTGTCAGAAAACATCGAATGTTTCGCTTTTTCTTTCTACAACGAAAGCAGGTTCTGATGGCACGTATACGAAAAAGGGGAATTATATTTGTCATGATAGTGACCAATGTAATCAACAGTTAACGAAATTGGCTCCTTTCTATGAATTTGCTGAACGTGTAAAGAAAGAACGATAATTTTATTGTTTTTTACAGAAAAATATGCTATCTTTTAATGGAAGTGAATAGGTGATGGTGTTCGCCTTTAAATGCTAACGAAAGATAGCTAATGACGCCTACTAAAGTCTGGGGACAGCCCCTTTCTTTAGTAGGCGTTTTTTTATTGAGGAGGAATTTTTTATGGAAAAACAATTACCGAGTACAGTACGCATTTTAGTGTACATGCTGAAGTGGCTGGTGATCACAGCGATTCTCGGTATATTCATGGGGAGCTTGTCTGCTTTTTTCTTAAATAGCCTGACAGTTGTGACAGATATCCGACTATCACATCCTTGGCTCCTTTATCTACTACCAGTTAGTGGTGCGCTTTTTGCTTATCTCTATGCGTATCACGGCGGTCTTTCTAGTCGTGGAAACAACTTAGTGATCGATCAAGGAAATGGTGGAGAAGAAAAAATCCCGTTGCGACTTATTCCACTTACACTGTTTGGAACCATAACTACCCATTTATTTGGGGGATCTGTTGGCCGTGAAGGAACAGCAGTCCAAATGGGGGGAGCGTTAGCAGATAATACAGCACGTTTGTTCCGATTGGATAAAGCAGAACGGGAAATCTTGATTATCAGTGGAATCAGTGCGGGTTTTAGTTCTGTATTTGGCACACCTTTAGCTGGAACATTATTTGGATTAGAAGTGTTGGCAATCGGGAAAGTCCGAACAGAAGCGATCTTCCCTAGCTTCTTTGCTGCACTGTTTGCAAATTTCATGACAGAAAGCTATGGTGTTTCTCACCTACATTACCAAATGGGTGTGATCCCTGAATGGAGTATGTTGCTGTTCTTCAAAGTTTTTGTTGCTGGGATTGCTTTTGGTTTGATTGGCTGGGTATTCAGCCGTTCGATCGTCTTTTTAAAAGCACGGTATGCACAATGGATTCCTCATCCTGTTTGGCGAAATACGATAGGTGGAGCTGTAGTTGTGGCAGCAGCATTGATTTTGCAAACACAACGTTATCTCGGATTGAGTCTTCCGTTACTTCAAGAATCATTTAATGGACAGGCACATGTCTATGATTTTATTGGGAAGTTATTCTTCACAGTTTTGTCTTTAGGCGCGGGATATCAAGGGGGAGAAGTGACACCATTGTTTGAAATTGGTGCAACGCTTGGTGCAGCACTAGCGCCTTTGCTCCATGTTTCTGTTCCTTTTCTTGCAGGATTGGGCTTTATCGGAGTATTTTCTGGTGCGACAAATACACCGATTGCCTGCTTTGTGATGGGGATCGAATTGTTCGGTTCACAAGCGGCAGTATACTTCTTTATGATCTGCTTGATCAGCTTTATGTGTTCAGGCAACAGCGGTATTTATTCTGCTCAGCAAGTAGCGGTCAAAAAAGGGATACTCTTTTTGCCAATAGTTAAGAGAATGAAAGAAAAAAACAAGGTGTGACATATGTTTTGTCACACCTTGTTTTTTTAGAAAAGTAAAGTAATCAGCGATAAGAATGCGGAGCCTGCGAAAAGCAATCCGCAAATGATCATATGTCTTTTTTTGTTCATCATCAAGATGGCGATGTATTCTCTCAAAAACGCATTAGGCAAGTAGTAGAAAGCTGTTTTTGCACCAATACCATTTGCTTTCAATTTGGCTTGTCGCGCATAAAGACCGGCTCTAAAAATGTGGTAATTGTTGGAACTGAAGATCGCGCGGTATGGCCCTTTCATTTGCTGATCCATGATTTCCTTTGAATAGAGCATGTTCTCCAAAGTGGTTGTCGAATTGGTTTCGACAAGAATGTCTCTTTCGGGAATTCCTTGTTCCATGGCATATTGTTTCATCGCAATGGCCTCTGGTACTTTTTCGTCTGCTCCTTGCCCGCCAGACATCAATAAGATGGGCGGATTTAATGTAGCACGGCTTTGAGCCCGATAAAAAGCAATTGCCTTATTGATTCGCTTGGCTAGAAGAGGAGAAACTGTTTCTCCATTGATCAACCCAGCGCCTAACACAACGATGAAGTCTTGATTGTATCGAGGCCGGTTGAACTGATACAAGAATGAGACAGTCAAAAAGTTGTAGAATACGATAAATAGATAGATCAAGATCAGGGGAACGCAGAAAAACAAAGCATTTATCCATTGCGGCAAATATTTTAACAAGAAAAAGTCAAAAACAAGAAACAGTGTAAGAAAAATGGCTAGTATCAACGTTAAAAGATTAGCTAATGAATGCGATTCTCTACGTAAAACTGTGACCCCGTTCCAAAAAAGAAAAACAATCAATCCATAAATACCAAATAAAAGGACAAGTAGCAATGGAATCGTGATCAAGGCGATCAGTCCGCCAAGGAAAATATTTTGCGTTTCATACAGCAAGACAAACAAGTAGATGCCGAAACTGATGAGGAAAACATTGAATAAAAGACCATTCAGCAGCCTTCGTTTTTCTGTGAAATAAGAAAAAGCAAAGATACTAAAGAACAACAATGGAATCAAAAAATAAAAGGTCGAATAAAAAATTTCCAACACGACAAAATAAGTTAAGATTACCGTAAATGTCCACGTACTGCCGTAAAAGAACAAGGAAGGATCCTTCTTCTGTTTTCGCCAATAAACGATAGAGAATACCCCAATAAGATAGAGAACTAAAAAGATCAGATCTCTGGTTAGATTCATAAATTCAACTCCTTTTTCTTATACAGTATAACGAAAATAGATGAAAAAAGCTGTTATTTAAACTAGAAAAAGAAAAAAAACATCTTTCCGATGGAAAGATGCTTTTCTTATTGTTCAATTAAAACAAGTTGCCGAAAAATTCTGCGACGCGTCGCCAGCCAATCACGAACATATTCGCTTTTTCCACTGTTTTATCCGTAATGATCTCTGTTGATGGCGCATTGTTGTCTTCTAAATAACCTAATTTATCGTCTGCCAAGGTGATCGTAGCGGTACCGATTTTTGTACCTTTATCCATAGGTGCTTGGATCTCGTTGTCAGTGACTTGCTTCTTGTCAAGTGTTGGTGTGATCGTTAATTTGCCAGTATCCATATCGTTTCGTACCCATACTTTTACAGGGCTTTTAAGCACAACAGGAACTGTTGATTCTTTTCCGTCTTTTACATCAATGGTTTTTAGGCTAGGAATACTTGCGTTAGCTTTTCCGAGCTCTTTTTCTGACCAATTGTCATAGCAGTAGTCCATCAAACGGTCTGTTTCATTGAAGCGGGCACTCGGGTTTTCCGCATGGCCGTCCGCATTCAATACGACAGTGATGATCCGTTGATCGTTTTTAGTGATCGTACCAACGAAACAAGCACCTGCAAGCTCAGTCGTACCAGTTTTTAATCCGTCCACGCCTTCCTTGTAATTAACGAATCCTGGGAGCATCCAGTTCCAGTTGACCATTTCCACTGGTGATTGCGTATTTTCGCCAAACATTTGGGTCGTAGTACTTGATACATCCAGTATTTCTGGGAAATCCAAGATCAAATGGCGGGCAACGATGGCCACATCTTGAGCAGACATTTGATTTTCGTCGTTTTCTCCAGTGCCTTCTGGTCGGTTTTCGCCAAGATAAGAGTTATTCAGTCCTGATGCATTAACGATTGTTGCATCTTTGATTCCCCAATCTTTCAATTGTTCTTTCATTCGTTCAGTGAATTTAGCTTCGCTGCCAGAGATTTTTTCTGCCAAGGCCACCATTGAAGCATTGGCTGACTGGATGATTGCAGAGTCGAATAATTCTTTGACAGTGTAGGTGTTTTCTTTATGCAAAGGAACATTCGATAAATCTGGGGTGATACTCAAATTTTCTGCATAATCTGAAATCGAAACTTTATCATCCCATGACAGTTTTCCTTCTTTTACTTGATCAAGAACGATGTAAAGACCGATGATTTTTGTGATTGAAGCGATCCCCATGGTTTTTTCTCCATCTTGATCATAAAGAATCTTACCGCTTTGCGCATCTACAGCAAAAGCTGCTTTTGCATTTACTTTGAACGTATCTTCAGCTTGCACAGCAACAGCTGGTAGAAAAGAAGCAAGGCAAAGAATGAGACTAGCCAATAATAGGACTAGACGTGTTTTTTTTATGGACATATCCGATCTCCTTGTAATTAATTTGTTTCGCTACAAATTAAAATTTTATCAGAGAGGGGAGAGAGTTTCAATGTTTCTGAAAAAACTTTAGGATAAGAACGCACGTTATGGAAGGTTAGCGGTCGTTTTTACGTACTTTTACAGGAATAGGCTGTGTTTCCGCATCTAATAAGCGGGAAGCGCTGAAAGCAAATAAACTGATAATACTTAATAAACTGAAAATCATAATCAAATGCATAAGATCCACCTCTTTTATTCTTTTTCTTAGTTTATCAGCATTTCATGAAGAATAGTTGAAGACTGGGGCTAAATAATTGAGGAAATTATGAAGATAACTTAAAAAAATAGCTAAATTTAAAGGTTCAGTATAAATTCTTGTGTAAATAGAAATTAGATAACAAAAAAAGAAGGGTTGTCCCTTACAATGTTAATAACGACAAAAACATGGGGAGCCCTTCTTACTATGAATTATACAGAACTGTCAGTTACTACTCAAGATGTTATGCCTAACAAAGGTGTCTTATCCTTTAATTCTGGTCTTACCGACTTTATTCAAGTTGGCGAGCCAATTCAAAATGAAGGTGGATTAACCTTTGTAGGAAAGCTAGATGAGCGTGGTGATACCTTCTGTCCTAATTGCTCAAGAAAACTAGTTAAAAATGGGTCTTTAGAATCTACCCTTAAGCACGTCGCTATTGGTGGAGTACACACCAATATCAGAGTGTCCTATGCACGTTTTCGTTGTCTTAACATTGATTGCCAATTCAACACTAGAAGCCAGTCTATCCCTTTTAAAGCTGATGGTTATCGCATCACCAAACCTTTAAAAGAATACACTGAGAAACTGTTAAGCTATGGCCTTACTCTAAAGGCAGTGGCTTGGCTTACTGGCTTGGACAAGATGACTGTAAAGTCAATTCACAAGTCTCTTCTACTGTCTAAATTTACAACTGATGGCAAGACACTCATAAAACCTGAAAGGCAGGCAAAATACTTAGCCATTGATGAGTTTAAGCTCCACGATGGCCATAAGTACGCCACCGCAATCATAGACTGGGAAACAGGGTATATTCTCTACTTAGCCCATGGCAAGAAGAAAGCCGTTGTTTTCGAGTTTATGGATCATGTTGGCGATGAGTGGATGTCAAAAGTTGAGGCGGTGGCTTGCGACATGAATTCAGACTTCGAAGAAGCTTTTAAAGGGCGCTATCCCAAGCTAGACATCGTCTATGATCGCTTCCACATTATCAAGAATTTCAACGATAAAGTGGTTTCAGAGATCAGAAAGGATGAACAAAGACGGCTGGCTGAAGAAGGCTCTCCAGAGGCTGCTAAGTTGCTTAAGAACTCACGTTACATCTTGATGTCTAAGAGGTCCACATTAGTTCAGAAGGACGAGGATGCCCGTCAAGGCAAGCTAGTGTCTACTGCTGGTGAAATATTCAATACACCAGAAATAAAGGCTTATGGCGGTAATGAAGCATGGTATGACGAGCTGTTGGAAGAAAACAAGCTCTTCTTCACAATAGACCTCGTCAAAGACTTGCTAGACCAGGCATACAACTCACATGACGAGGTGGAAATGTGCGTTAGACTTGAAGGGATCATAGACATCTGCAAGGCAACTGAGAATAGCCACTTTATTTGGTTTGCGCGTCTCTTAAATAACCATTTGAGAGGGATCTACACGTTCGCCAAATACGGGATATCAACTGGCAAACTTGAGGGTATCAACAATAAGATCAAGACTGAGAGACGTAAGGGTTATGGGTATCCAGATGATGAATACTTCTTTCTGCGATTAATGGAAATATCCCGAAAGGCATCCTAAATCTCACAGCCGTTTACACAAGAATTTATACTGAACCAATTTAAAACCGTAGAAACCGTTTTATTTTTTTAGATACGTTTTATTGTATGGAAAAATAGTGTTGTGGTAGACTTTAGATAGAAACAAAGGAATGATTTTTTTAGGAGGGGTACGTTTATGGCAAAAAAGGATAAAGAATTATTGTCACAATTGACTTCAGAAGGCGCTAAAGGACCATTCGTCACGATCATGCTGAATACGCATGTCGCCCATCAAGATGTGGAAAAAGATCAGATCAAATTCAAAAATTTTGCGAAAGAAGCAAAGAAACGTTTTGAGAAAAAATATTCCGAACATGACTGGTCCCCGTTCCAAGAAAAAATTGAAAATTTGTTAGGAGATCCTTCGTTTTGGCGTAGTGCAACTACGAGTGTAGCGGTCATTATAACTGCTGACCAAACCTATATCCATCGTTTGAGTATCCCGGTAGACGATCAATACTATGTAAGTGATCTTCCTTATTTACTGGCTATTATCAAAAATAGGCAGTTCAACTATTCTTATTATTTATTGGGATTGAACCGCGACTCCATGAAATTGTATGAAGTCAGCAACAAACAAGTAAAAGAAGTATCTCTACCAGAAGGGGCACCGGTTGATGTCGTTACTGCATTGGGATCTGAACTGACAGGTGGCGGTTTGAACTTCTCTTCTAATGGAGGAGGCGGAGCCCGAGATGGAGTAACTTTCCATGGCGTAAATCCAAAAGATGAAGAAGTAGAGATCGATTGGGTCAACTATTACCAAGCAGTTGATACGTACTTGAAGGATTCTTTCGAAAATCCAGAACAATGGCCGATTTATTTATTCGCTCTACCAGAAAATCAGACGATGTTCAAAAAAATTGCTAAAAATCCCTATTATTGTGCAGACGTTGCGATTTCTGCTTCTCCTGCGCAGCTATCCTTTAGAGATATCGAAGAAGGGGCGAAGAAGCTGTCAAGTGAACTCGCAGCTCAAGAATCAAAAGAATACAATAAACTCTTAGATAAGAAATTCATCGATCAGTTAGTTGATATCGTTCCAGCTGCGAAAGAAGGAAAAGTGTCGCATCTATTTATCGCTACGTCAAACTTAGCTGATGGTTTCGGTGAAGATCCTGAAACAGAATATGATCGGCGTCAAGTGTTGAATGCATTAGCAGATGATGTGATCATTAATGGCGGGAAAGTGTTTATTTTGGATCAAAAAGATGCGCCAGATGAAAAGAGTCTGACAGCGATTCTTCGTTATTAAAAGAGGTTGTGAAATCAGTGTTTTGACCTGAGTATTAGAGAAACAAACGGAAAAATAGTTTCACATATTTTGCCGTTTGTTGAGCTAATACCGAAGGTCAGCTGATTAAACACCGTGTATGAGAGGTTGTGAAAAAGCTGTTCTGCATCAAGTAATAAGAACAGCAAGCAAAAATAGCTCTTCATATTTTTTGTTTGGTGGGCTTATTACCGCAGATGCAAGCTTTTGAACACCGTTTAAGGAAGAGGTTGTGACAGAAGTGGTCAGCTTCAAGAAATAAGAAGAGATTGACAAAAATTATTTCTCAAATTTTTGTGAAATTTCGGCTTATTTCCGAAGAAGCTACTTCTGGAACACCGTTTAAAAAAGAGGTTGTGACGTGGTCACGACCTCTTTTTGACGATTATGATACAAAAAACATCATTTATGAACAAAATGTGAATAACGGGCGTTCTTGAGATATGATTTTAATTGGGAAAAACTTATCGATAAGGAGGTCTTTATGAAAAAAAGACTGTTATGGTGTTTGCTGTTTCTATCCCTAAGTTTAACAAGTCAGCCAGTTTTTGCTGAAGAAACACAGCGGTCTCCTATTACAGGCACACGTCTGTACAAAAATGTTTATGTACAGACAACAGATCTTGATTCTGCGATTCCTGAAACAGAAGAACGGTCTTTGCAGCCAAGATTTGGTTACTTTTGGTACTGTCCGACCTGTGATTATGAAAGTTGCTGGCATTTCTTACATTCTACAGCTGCAGCTTTTGCTTTTACTCATACTCAGAAATATGATGGACATCATCCTGTTATTTATGAGGTATAGATATGAGCAAAAAAGAAAAACTAATCTCGTTGATCGTATTGGTTTGCCTTGTTCTTCTGGTAACTGTCATAGGCTATCAGAAATACCATGAGAACATCAGACCTACTAAAGAATCTTCCCCAGCCTCGACCGTTGAAACAGAACCGATAAGTAGTCAGAAAGAATAATTTTTTTAGTTTAAAAAAGAACATCAGAGCAAAAAAACACCAACTGAACAATATGTCGTTTATTTTAAAAAAAGTTCGGTTTTTCACTTTATGTAATCGCTGAGAAAACTTTTTTTAATAAAAAAAGTCGAAAAACTCTAGCTTTTTTGTAAACGGTATGATATACTAGAGGAGTAGTTTTTGTTCGGTAATCTGTGGTAGCTTGTTTCAAATAAACATCTTCCAGATATACACCATTCAAGTAATTGCAAAATATGTGTTGATACACAAGGAGGATTTTTATTATGGAAACAGGTACAGTAAAATGGTTTAACTCAGAAAAAGGATTTGGATTCATCACTGCAGAAAACGGAAACGATGTATTCGTTCATTTCTCAGCTATCCAAGGCGACGGATTCAAAACTTTAGAAGAAGGCCAAGCAGTAACTTTCGATGTTGAAGAAGGCCAACGCGGACCTCAAGCAACAAACGTTACTAAAGCTTAATTAACCTATACTAAAAAATAAACGCCCAGACATTTGCGTGTCTGGGCGTTTTTGTCTATTTTCTTTAAAAAGCGATGAGAGTATTTTTCTGCACTTTGTAGTATAATTTCAAAAGAACATTAGAGGCAGGAGAAGAGGAAGATATTTTGAAACCAAGAACTTATGCAGTCGTTGATATCGAAACGACTGGGACGAATCCAAAAGAAGATCGGATCATCCAATTTGGCTGCGTCATGATTGAATCAGGTCGGATCACTTCACGTTTTTCGATCGATATTCATCCAGGGCGGAAGATTTCAAAACAAATCCAGCATTTAACAGGGATCACGAATCAACGCGTCCAAAAAGCGCCTTATTTCGAAGATGTCGCCCAAACGATTTACAATCTTTTGGCAGACACCATATTTGTCGCGCATAATATTTATTTTGATTATAATTTTTTGAACCATGAACTCATGCGATGCGGACTTCCTAGTTTGAAGATACCAGGCATCGATACAGTAGAACTTGCACAAATTTTCTTGCCGACGGAACCAAGCTTTCGCTTAGCTGATTTGTCAGAAAGCCTTGGATTTATTCATGAGAATCCTCATCAGGCAGATAGTGATGCCGAAGTGACAGGTCAACTTCTTTTGCTGATCGAAGAACGGATGAGAAAATTGCCAATCATCACGTTAGAGCAGATTGCGCGATTAAGTAGACACACAGGTATGGATACGAGTCGTTTCATTTATCATGTGATTGAAGAAATGAAAGAAAAACCAGAGCCACTTGATCCCTCGTTAGAAATCGTCGATGGGCTAGCTTTACAGAAAAAAGAAGTGGAACTATTCACATCCGTCCATTATGGCGAGCGGACATATCCAAGAAAAAAACAAGCAAAAGAAAAAATGTTTGGTAAAACACTGATGTATCGAAAAGAACAGAACAGACTGATGAATGCGGTCTACGACCATTTCACAAAAGATGAATCAAAAGATTTGATGATCGAAGCAGCTACAGGAATGGGTAAAACAATCGGTTATCTGCTACCATTGAGTTATTTGGCTACACCTGAAAAACCCGCTGTCATCAGTACCGTTTCGCTAGTTTTGCAGCAGCAGATCATAGAAAAAGACATTCCATTGCTGAATCAATTGCTAGATCAGCCCATACAACCTGTAATTATCAAAAGCTATCGCCACTATATCGACCTGCAACGATTTAAAGGAACACTTGTGGAACCGCCAGAACAAAAACAATATGCTTTGTATCAAATGGCGGTCTTAGTTTGGCTGACGCAAACGAAGACCGGTGATTTGGATGAATTACATTTAACAAATTTGAACCATTCATTCTTTGCAGATATCGCGCACAGAGGTATTGGATTTTTAGCAAGAAATCAGTCATTTTACGAACAAGACTTTGTTCGTTTCTTGCAAAAGAAAATCAGGCAAAGTAATTTTTTGATTGTCAATCATGCGTTTTTAGTACAAGAAACACAGCGAAAAGAACCATTGCTTCCAGCTAGTCCATTTTTGTTGATCGATGAAGTACATCATTTGCCGGAAATCGCTGAAAAAGTAAATGACAAACGATTAAGTATTAACTATTTCCATAAACAAATCCAGCAATTAGAAGAACCAAATCAGCTGTTTGACCGAATACAAAGCTATTTACCGAAAGAACATGAAGCCTTACGCTGGTTATCGATTTATCGAGAAGAACTTTCTGCGCTATGCGAAGCACAGATTTGTATGGCAGAAGGATTAATGAGTTTAGTGAGCGGCAAGCAACCCAACGGACAGTATCCAGAAGAAGTCATGATGACAAAAGAGATGTTGGATCAGCTGCCACTGGAATCTGGGACAGCCATTGATCACCTGCAGCTTTTTTATCAGGAGATCCAGCAGCTACAGTCACAAATGCGTCTGACTTTTGAGATTATCCAAGAAAGCTGGACAAACCAGATGCGGATCGATTTAGCAAGTTTATATAGCCTATTTGATCAATTAGACAAGCAGTACTTGCTGATGGATCAATGGCTGGAAGACTGGCGAGATCATTTGATCCATTGGTTCGTTCCTGGGAACACAGCGCAGCAGATGATTTTTCATCTCCATGATTTTCAAGCGGCTATGTTGCCGTCGACTGTTTGGTATCCTCGATATGATCGTATTCTTTATATTGGAGGAACGCTGAAGATCGGCCCTAATCGACACTATCTCTCTAAGAGGCTTGGCATTGAAGCAGCACCTCTTAAAGTGATTGCCTCTCCTTATGATTATGAGAAACAGGCAAGGATCTATGTGCCAAAAGAGGCACCTGCCGTCCATCAAGTCAGCAATCAAGCATATATCGATTATTTAGAGACAGCACTTACAGGTCTGATCGAACAAGAAGATCGGCCAATACTTGTGTTATTCACTTCTCATGATGTTTTGCAGAAGGTCTATCAGAAAATGCATCTGTCTATGCTAGAAAAAGGACGAGAAATACTAGCTCAAGGGTTTGGCGGAAGCCGGGAGAAGCTTTTGAAACGCTTCATTTTGTCAGAAAAAAGCGTATTGTTTGGCGCTGACAGTTTTTGGGAAGGTGTAGATTTGCCTGGAGATGCTTTGCAGATCGTTGTAGTCACACGTTTACCCTTCGATAATCCGCTTCGCCCGATGGTCAAAGCTAGGAACGCTTATTTAGAATCAGAGGGGATCAATCCTTTTTACCAGGAATCCGTACCTAAAGCAGCTTTGAAGTTACGCCAAGCATTAGGTCGCTTGATAAGGACGGAGACAGATCGTGGCGTATTGCTTATTTTGGATCGAAGACTAGTCACTGCAAAATATGGTGCACGGATCATCCATGCATTACCGAAAAAAGTACCGATCAAAGAGCTAGCTATGGAGGAAATCTATCAGGACATCCATGAATTCTTAAAGAAAAATGAAGAAGGAAGTTAGAGGAGCTGTCTTTTTTCATAATTAAAATCTGCTATAATGAAAAGGAATGAAGATAAAGGAGCGACGACCCTTGAAGAAAAAACAGACAAAGGAAAAAACGATTAATCGCGTGTTACTTGGCTTGATCGTATTTTTATTAGCGGTCATCGTGATCAGCTCGATTTTTTACTTGCGTTCCAGTCGTCCGGCGGTGCAGGCGAAGAAAGAAGCAGTAGAAATCGCAAAGAAATATGCAAATCTTGAGGAAGCCGATCATTTTTATTGGTTTACTCGAAAGAAGACATACTTTTCACTGACAGGTACAAATGATAAAGGAAAAGAAATCGCCGTTATCATTCCTAAATCTGGTGAAAAAGTAAAAGTATTGGATCAAACAAAGGGACTGACTGAAAACGAAGCAAAACAGACAATTGCTGCGGCCCATCCTGAAATCCAAATCGAAAAAGCTGCTTTAGGGATGTATGATGATCAGCCTGTGTGGGAAGTAGTAGGAAAAGAAACAAATGGGAAACTGAATTATTACCTGATTGGCTTTGAATCTGGAGATGAAGTCAAGACAATCAAGGGAATTTAAAAGGTAAAGGAATGAATGGGATGGAGTTATCAAAAAGAACAAAACGATTAGAACCGTCTGTCACTTTGGCAGCTGCGGCAAAGGCCAAGGCATTAAAAGCAAAAGGCAGAGATGTGCTGAGTTTGACTGTGGGAGAACCGGATTTTGCGACACCAGAAAACATCCAAGAAGCAGCAATCGAAGCAATCCGCAATGGGAAAGCTAGCTATTATACACCAACAGCAGGAATCCCAGAGCTTCGACAGGCAATCGTTGATTATCTGAAGAAAAACTATGGACTTGTCTATGAACCTTCACAAACAGTCGTAACAGACGGAGCGAAATTTGCTTTGTATACCCTTTTCCAAACGATCCTTGACCCGCAAGATGAAGTCATCATTCCTGTGCCTTACTGGGTCAGTTACGGTGAGCAAGTAAAACTGGCAGAAGGACTTCCTGTCTTTGTGAAAGGGGAAGAATCCAATAGCTGGAAAGTTACTGTTGAACAGCTAGAACAAGCACGTTCAGAAAAAACAAAAGCCGTAATCATCAATTCTCCATCGAATCCGACTGGAATGATTTATAGCAAGAATGAACTGCAGGCAATCGGTGAATGGGCAGTAAAAAATGATATTTTGATAGTTGCTGATGATATTTATGGCCGTTTAGTTTATAATGGCAATGAGTTTACTCCAATTGCAACGATTTCAGAAGCAATCAAAAATCAGACCATCATCATCAATGGCGTGTCTAAAACATATGCGATGACAGGCTGGCGTATTGGTTATGCGGTGGGAAATCCTGTGATCATCAATGGAATGATCGCTGTTGCTTCCCAATCAACTAGCAATCCGACAGCAGTCAGTCAATATGCAGCTGTTGAAGCATTGAAAGGTGAGCAAGATACAGTAGAAGAAATGCGGAACGCCTTTGAAGAACGCCTGAATACGTTATATCCGCTTGTGGCAGAACTGCCAGGTGTTTCTCTTGAAAAGCCACAAGGAGCTTTTTATCTTTTTCCTAATGTAAAAGAAACGCTACGCATGTGTAAATATGAAAATGTCACACAATGGGTAGAAGATCTTTTAGAAGAAACGGGGGTAGCACTTGTGACTGGCGAAGGCTTTGGGGCACCAGAAAATGTCCGCATGAGTTATGCGACTGATCGTGCTACGTTAGAAGAAGCGGTACGCAGAATCAAGCAATTTATTGAGAGTAAAAGTCAAAATTAATCCTGAAGAAATTCAAGGAATATAAAAGGAGAGTCATACGTGGAACAAATTCAAATCATCGATTCGAAAAACCATGTGGGAGAAACAGTAACAATCGGCGCTTGGGTCGCAAATAAGCGATCAAGCGGAAAAATCGCATTTTTACAATTAAGAGACGGAACAGCCTTTTTCCAAGGTGTAGTTGTAAAAAGCGAAGTGTCGGAAGAAGTTTTCCAAACAGCTAAAAATCTACACCAAGAAACATCCGTGTTAGTAACTGGAGAAATCCGTGAAGACAGTCGTTCAAAATTTGGTTATGAAATTGGAATTACAAATGTGGAAGTGGTAAGCGAGAGCCACGATTATCCGATCACACCAAAAGAACACGGAACAGATTTCTTGATGGATCATCGTCATTTATGGCTGCGTTCTTCAAGACAACATGCGATTATGCAGATCAGAAATGAAATCATTCGTGCAACGTATGAATTCTTTAATCAACATCATTTTGTCAAAATCGATCCGCCAATCTTGACTGGTTCTGCACCAGAAGGCACTACGGATCTATTCGAAACAAATTACTTTGATCAAAAAGCTTATTTATCTCAAAGTGGCCAATTATACATGGAAGCTGCTGCTATGGCTTTCGGAAAAGTCTTTTCATTCGGTCCGACTTTCCGTGCTGAAAAATCAAAAACACGACGTCATTTGATCGAATTCTGGATGATCGAACCAGAAATGGCTTTCACTCATCAAGAAGAAAGTTTAGAAGTACAGGAACAATATGTAGCATTCTTAGTACAAAATGTTTTAGATCATTGCGAATATGCATTAGATGTACTAGGACGAGACAAAGAAGTCTTAAAAACTTATACAAAATTGCCATTCCCTCGTATTACTTACGATGATGCAATCGAATTACTGAAGAAAAATGGATTTGATGACATCGAATGGGGCGAAGACTTTGGTTCACCTCATGAAACGTTCATTGCGAATTCATTCGAACAGCCTGTCTTTATCCTAAACTATCCAAAAGCCATCAAGCCATTCTACATGAAACCACATCCAACAAGAGAAGACGTGGTAATTTGTGCAGATATGATCGCACCAGAAGGTTACGGTGAAATTATTGGCGGAAGCGAACGGGCAACAGACTATGATTTCTTGCTAGAACAAATCCGTAATCACGGTTTGGATGAAAAAGAATATTCATGGTATCTTGATCTACGTAAATACGGTTCTGTTCCGCACTCTGGTTTTGGTCTAGGCCTTGAACGAACAGTCACTTGGATTGCTGGTATCGACCATGTACGTGAAGCTATTCCATTCCCACGTTTGTTGAACCGAATTTATCCATAAGAGGTGATGAAAAAGCTGTTCTGCATCAAGTAATTAGAACAGCCAAGCAAAAACAGCTGTTCATGTTTTTGAATTGGCGGGACTTATTACCGCAGATGTAAGCTTTTGAACACCGTTTAGTGGAGAGGTTGTGAAAAAGCTGTTTAGTTTCGAGTATTAAGAAAAACTTTGTGAAAATGGCTTTCCACATTTTTGCATAAATTTGGCTTAATACCGAGAAACTGGCTTTTGAACACCGTTTAAGGAAGAGGTTGTGAAATCAGTGCCTTGACCTGAGTATTAGAGAAACAAAACGGAAAAATAGCTACTCATATTTTACCGTTTTTTGAGCTAATATCGAGGGTCAGCTGATTGAACATCGTTTATATCAAGAGGTTGTGCGCCTGCCATTCAGCTCCGAGTCACAAGGAGTAATTTCAAAAAACAGTTTTTCATGTTTGATGACTATTGTGACTTGTGACCAAGGAGTTGGCCGGAGAGCAACGTTTATTAAAAAAAAAGAACTGCGAACTCTCGCAGTTCTTTTTTTTAAATACGGGATAAAGGAAGTTTCCAGCAGACAAGAGAAGAAAGCAAAAGAAATTGCTATTTGATTCACAAGGTTCTATAACGAAATCGCAATCAATCAAACATTTACAAAGAAGGTAATTCAAATGGAAATCTGATTTGATGATGCTTCTGCTGTTGAAATAAAGCAGCATCTAGCACCTGAAAACAAACTAATAGTAACATTCGAAGATGGAGTAGGTCCGTATTTTCAGCATGCAATAATCCATATGTAAGTTCAATTCACCCTTGAAATCATCGGACCAGATAAAGTTATGACCAATCTATCCCAAGCAATCTAGAAGAGATATTAGTAAAAGAACATTTACTGGAAGTCTTAGATGAGCCTATAAATATATGTTCTGATGGCGTCATCAGTGGTCTGATTGACGGAAGCTTAGGTGTGATCGATCTCTCTGGACCAAACAACGAAGGAATCAAGGGGAATCCGGCACGTTAAGAAAAAAAGTATAAAAAACTAGACACTTGATGAGCGTTCATTCAATTGTTTGAAGGGACTAGGCTGGTGTCATTTTTTATACATATATTTTCTCTTTCGTCTTGATAGGGCTTATGGGATAATATAAGGAAGAAAATCATCGTTTTATTCAAAAAGGAGTTTTTGACAAATGAAAACACGTGTGTTATTTATTGGTGACAGCATTACAGACGCAGGAAGAGACCGTTCAGAAGCAACTGATCTAGGTAAAGGTTATCCACTTTTGATTGCTGGAAAACTAATCTCCCAATATCCAACGATGGAATTTGAATGCATGAACCGTGGGATAGGAGGAGACAAAATTGCAGATCTGCAAGTACGCTGGCAAGAAGATTGTTTAGCTTTACAACCTGACTATGTATCGATTTTGATCGGAATCAATGATACCTGGCATAATACTAGCGATCAGGCTATATTCGGAACTGAGAAATCTGCTCAGCAATTTGAATCCGTTTATCGAAAATTACTAAATGAACTTCAAAAAGCGGGAATCTGCAACATCATCTTGATGGAGCCGTTTGTACTTCCTATAACCGACGACCGTCATGGCTGGCGTAAAGACTTAGACCCTAAAATCCAAATTGTTCGTAAACTTGCTAAGGAATATGGCGCATTGCTGGTTCCTTTAGATGGTATATTCAATGCTTTAGGGATTGCTTATGGTTTTTCGAAATATACAAGAGAAGATGGGGTCCACCCAACGATTGGCGGACATGAGATCATTGCACAAAGCTGGATAGATGCAATTGCCGCAGTCGATTTTTTTAGTGGAGATAAAAATGAGCGAAAGAAAAGTGAAAAATGATGGAAATACGGTGGGCAGTAAAAGAAGATCTACCTCAAATCAATCAGCTGATTACTGATCATCCAGAATCATTCGTAAAAGCAAAAACGGCAGCTGACCTAAATGATAAGAATAAACTATTGCTCGTTGCTGTAACAAAAGAAAAACGGATTATCGGATTTGCGCAAGCGGACGTGCAACAGTCAGAAGAACGGGTGGATCAGCGACCATCAGGAAAACTAATCCAACACACATTAGTAACAAAAGAAAATACGGAAGAAATCCAAAAAAAATTTGCAGAATATTTGATGCTGGAAGCTAAAAAAAGAAGAATAAAATCATTTTTTGCCCAGTTTTAATCAAAAACAGTAATAGAAGGAGAAATATAATGAGTTGTTTAGGAAATGTCATCTGGTTTATATTCGGCGGACTAATCGGTGGTCTTAGCTGGTTAGCAGCGGGGATACTTTGGTGTATCACGATCATAGGTATCCCAATCGGTATGCAATGTTTTAAGATCGCCTCCCTTTCTTTTGCGCCTTTTGGCAAAGAAGTAATTTATCACCAGTCTGGCATGTCATTGATCGTTAATATCATCTGGCTGATCGTTTCAGGCCTACCAATTGCTCTCGCACATGTCGTCAGCGGCATCCTTCTATGTATCACGATCATAGGGATACCTTTTGCCAAGCAATCTTTCAAACTTGCTCGATTGGCGTTGATGCCATTTGGTGCAGAAATTGTATAAAAGAGAATAATAAAGGTTAGATAACGCATAGAGTCAGGTGGGATACATGTATTTCACCTGACTCTATGCGTTCTCCTGTATAAGTTCTTCCATGTGACTTTTACGTCTTTTATTTATATGGGGTTACTGTTTATGGAAAGTTGAAATAATTTTCATTAAAGAACTCTTTCTATATTTTTGAAAGCGTAGTGGAGCTTCGAATATCTGGGAAGGACATTTTGCAGGGATTGAAAAAAGATATTGTCCTATCGAAAAATTAATGAATTTAGACAAATTGCCAGCAACAGGCTTCAAACTTAGTTGCTATCCTGTCAAGATCAAGAAGGCAAGTGCGGGTTGGATAAGAGCAGTGGCAATGATCGAAAAGAAAAAGAAAGAATAAGCCAAAACATCTGTATGGAAGAAATTTTCCGATGCAGATGTTTTTCATTTTTTCTTTCGGATACCTTGACATATGAATAACCATTCATTTATAATTAGTTATGAAGAGATATTCATATGTTGAGGCGAGGAGGTCATTAAAATGAAAAGTTACAGATTAGAAGGTTTAGATTGTGCGAACTGTGCAATGAAAATCGAAAAAGGAGTTCAGAAGATCAATGGAGTCAAGGAAGCAACGGTAAACTTCACTTCTGGAAAACTAACGATTGACGCAGAGGAAGATCATTTGGCTACGATTGAACAAGAAGCAAAAAAAGTAGTGAAGGAATTAGAACCAGATGTCAAAGTAACAGAAATAGATAAGGAAAAAGTATCTGAACATGGAAATGAAAAAGAGAGAAATACGCTGTTCCGGATTTTATTTTCCCTTGCAGGTATCGCTTTATTGCTATTATTTGATTTTAATGAACCAATTCGCTTGATAGGGTATTTATTGATTTATCTGCTGATAGGATATGATGTAGTGAAGAAGGCAGTGATGAATATCGTCAAAGGAAAAATCTTTGATGAGAATTTTCTTATGTCTGTTGCTACGATTGGCGCTATGTTGATCGGTGAATATCCAGAAGCCGTAGCAGTGATGCTATTTTATCAAATCGGCGAGTATTTCCAAGGATTGGCAGTCAGTCATTCAAGAAAATCGATTCGCGAATTGATGGCGATCCGTCCAGAAACAGCTCACGTGCAGACGACGGAAGGATTGATGACCGTGAACCCTGAAGACGTGCAGATCGGTCAGTTTGTACTTGTGAAGCCTGGTGAACGTGTACCGTTAGATGGAACGATCATCGAAGGAGAATCATTAGTCGATACGTCAGCACTTACAGGAGAATCAGTCCCTAAATCTGTATGTGTTGGTGAAACAGTATTAAGCGGATTTATCAATAAAAATAAACCATTTTTAGTTCAAGTAGAAAAATCCTATGAAAATTCTACCATCAGTAAATTATTAGAATTAGTAGAAAATGCCAGCAGCAAAAAAGCACCAGCTGAAAATTTCATTACCAAATTTGCGCGATATTATACACCAGTCGTTGTAGGGCTGGCCGTCTTATTGGCTGTTTTACCTCCAATAGTTTCTGGAGCGGCGTTTTCTGAATGGATCTATCGAGCATTGACATTTTTAGTGATCTCATGTCCATGTGCATTAGTGATTTCCGTGCCACTTAGTTTCTTTGGCGGTATCGGAGGAGCAAGTAAAATCGGTGTATTAGTAAAAGGTTCAAATTACTTGGAGTTGCTTGCACAAACTGAGACAGTGGTATTCGATAAAACTGGCACATTAACGAAAGGCGACTTTTCGATCCAGACGATCGATCCAACAGGAATTGATCCAAAGAAATTTATGCAATATGTTGCAAGTGCAGAACAGTTTTCTACACATCCGATTGCTCAATCTGTTTTAGAAGGCTACGCAGGTCCGCTTTTACCAACAACTAATATCCAAGAATTTGCAGGTGAAGGGATCTTAGCTGAAGTTGATGGCAAACAAGTATTAGCAGGTAATCACAAATTGATGGAAAGATTTGAAATCTCTTTTCCTTCAAGTCAAGAAATCGGTACTTTGCTTTATCTAGCGATCGATCAAAGTTACAGTGGTTATCTTGTTATTGCAGATACCTTGAAAGAAGATGCCGTAGACGCATTGGTTCAATTAAAACAGGCTGGTGTGAAGAACACAGTCATGTTGACGGGCGACTCGAAAAAAATTGCTGATCATATTGGGAAGCAAGTAGGCGTGGACAAGATATATAGCGAATTGCTTCCAGAAGATAAAGTGCAGCGGTTAGAGGAAATCTTACAAAGAAACAATAAAAAGACCGCATTTGTCGGAGATGGAATCAACGATGCACCGGTGCTAGCAAGAGCAGATGTAGGGATCGCAATGGGTGGATTGGGAAGCGATGCTGCAATTGAAGCAGCAGATGTAGTCATCATGAATGATCAACCATCGAAGATTGCAGAAGCAATCCATTTAGCAAAGAAAACATTGAAAATCGTCAAACAGAACATTGTCTTTGCTATTGGGATAAAAATTTTGGTACTTGCCTTAGGTGCTTTTGGTTTTGCATCAATGGGAGATGCAGTATTTGCAGATGTTGGGGTGACAGTATTAGCTGTTTTGAATGCCATGCGAAGCTTGCATGTAAAAAATAAACGTTGATCAATGAAGAGGACGAATGAACGTCCTCTTTTTTTTATATCCTTTTCTTAATGAAAAATGTAAAGAAAATAGATAGAATCATAAAATAACTATTGTTTTTAATTTTACAGAAAATTCAAAATAGCTTGAAATTCAATAAGGTCAATGAAATAAAAGAAAATAACTTATTTTTTTGATGGAAAAAATATGAAAAAACGATGTGTATTAAATAAAAGAATACACACATAAAATAACACTGTCTTGTAAGTTTGTTAAAAATTGAATATGATTACATCTGGATAACAAATTTTTATCATAAAGGAGAGAACGAATGAACAACAAACAATTACGCTGGTTTACTGTTGCGTTAATTGCATTTAACATGGTTTGGGGCATGGGGAATGTAGTTAATAACTATGCTCAGCAAGGAGTATCAGTTGTCACCTCTTGGCTATTGATTTTGGCCATTTATTTTATTCCATACGCATTGATCGTTGGACAATTAGGATCAGCCTTCAAGGATAGTAAAGGAGGCGTCAGTTCATGGGTCGAAAATACGACATCTAATAAACGACTGGCATACTATGCCGCTTGGACTTACTGGGTCGTCCATATTCCTTATTTGGCACAAAAGCCTCAAGCAATCCTGATTGCTGGCGGTTGGGCAGTCCAAGGAAATGGAAATATCGTAAATACGATGTCAGTACAAATGGTAGCAGTTATTTCACTTATTATATTTCTTGCCTTTTTATATTTATCAACAAAAGGACTTTCTACTTTGAAAGTGATTGGCGGACTGGCCGGAACAGCGATGTTCGTCATGTCGATCTTATTTATTCTTTTAGCTGTAACGGCACCGTTCATCAATCCAACGATGGAATTTGCCACACCACATATGAATCAAGTGAAAACATATATTCCAACATTTGATTTCAGTTATTTCACAACCGTTTCGATGCTAGTATTTGCAGTTGGAGGAGCGGAAAAAATATCCCCTTATGTCAACTCTACAAGAAATCCTGCAAAGGAATTTCCTAAAGGGATGATCTTCTTAGCAGCAATGGTAGGGATTTGTGCTGTATTAGGCTCAGTCGCAATGGGTATGCTGTTTGCTAGCGATAATATTCCTAAAGACTTGATGGCAAATGGGGCATATAGTGCTTTTCAAATTTTAGGTAATTACTATGGTATCGGTAACTCATTGATGATCATTTACGCATTGACAAACATGATTGGACAAATCTCCGCATTAGCCTTTTCAATTGATGCACCACTAAAAATCTTGTTAGCAGATGCGGATCCAGAATTTGTACCAAACTGGCTACGTAAACGTAATCGTAAAGGTACATTGGTGAATGGTTATCTTCTGACAGGTATACTAGTAGGAATCATTATTTTGTTGCCGATCTTTGGTATCAAAGATATGAATGAATTAGTAAAATGGTTGACGAACTTGAACTCAGTTGTCATGCCAATGCGTTACCTATGGGTGTTCTTGGCATATATGATGTTGAATAAAGCTTATAAGAAATTCAATTCTGAATATAAATTTGTTAAAAATCCAAAAATCGGTTTTATCTTTGGTGCTTGGTGCTTTGCCTTCACTGCGTTTGCATGTATCCTGGGAATGGTGCCAAAAGTAGATTATACTGCTGATCCTAAAGCATGGTGGTTCCAATTATTCACGAATATCATCACACCAATCGTCTTGATCTTATTAGGTATGATCTTGCCAGCAATTGCTCGTCGAGACAAAAACAAAGAAATCACTGAACCAGAAACAGTGGTTCAGCCTTAAAATAGAAATACTTGTTACAAGAGGTTGTGACAGAAGTGGTCAGCTTCAAGAAATAAGAAGGAATTTACGAAAATTGCTTCTCAAATTTTTGTGAAGTTTCGGCTTGTTTTTCGAAGAAGCTACTTCTGGAACACCGTGAATCAGAGGTTGTGAAAAAGCTGTCCTGCATCAAGTAATAAGAACAGCCAAACAAAAATAGCCCCTCATATTTTTCGTTTGGCTGGGCTTATTACCGCAGATGCAAGCTTTTGAACACCGTTTAAGAAAGAGGTAGTGAGCCTGCCGTTTAACTCCGAGTCACAAGGAGCAATTTCAAAAAACAACTTCTCATGTTTGTTGACTATTGTGACTTGTGACCGAGGTGTTGGCAGGAGAACACCGTTTAAGGAAGAGGTTGTAAAATCAGCGATTTGACCTGAGTATTAGAGAAACAAACGGAAAAATAGCTCCTCATATTTTGCCGTTTTTTGAGCTAATGCTGAAGGTCAGCTGATTGAACACCATTTATTCGAAACAAGGGACTTTGACACGACTTTTGTCACAGTCCCTTGTTTTTTTGCGGCGTTATAAGTGGTATGATCGAACCAAATTCCAAAGAGAAGTGAGGGAGAAGAATGAAGATCATCGTGATTGGACAAAGTGGGTCGGGAAAATCGTCCCTCGCAAGGAATATCAAAGAAATCACCGGCTTTCCGCTACTGCCGCTAGACCTTTTATGGCATACAACAGACTACAGTATTCAGGCAAAAAAGTGGTTTTTGCAAGAACAGCAATCGTTTATGGTATCTAATCCGTCATGGATCGTTGAAGGAAATTATACTTCTACGTTAGAGGAAAGGATTAAAGAAGCAGATAAGATCATTTGGCTTAAAGTGCCGCGTTATCTCGCCATCTACCGAGTAGTTTGGCGTTCTCTAAAAAGAAAGATAAACAAAAAATCTCGGCCAGATATGCCTGAATCATTTTCGGAGAAACTAAACAGGGAATACTTAGAATTTTTATCTTTTATCTGGCATTTTGAAGAAAACAATGAACCAAAAATACAGCAGCTGATCCAAGTAGCTAATGCAAGAAATAAACTGATCATCCTTAAAACAAGACGAGAGAAACAAGAATTTTTAACTAAATTGAAAATAGAGAGCAAAAATAATTGACAGTTTTTGTTTACAAGTGTAATCTGTATTCATAAGCTAATGATTACATTTGTAAACGAAAGGTGTGAAATAAATGGAAAAAGTCAAAACGCCAGTAAAGATCAGTGATTCAGAGTGGGAGATCATGCGTGTTATTTGGACACTTGGACAGACGACAGCCCAAGAAATCACGCAGATCTTAGCTGATTCGATGGATTGGAAACCAGCAACGATCAAAACTTTGCTGGGACGTTTGGTAAAAAAAGAAGTGATCTGGACAGAACAAGAAGGAAAAAAATTCATTTATCATCCAGCTGTCTCGGAGATGGAAACAGTTCGCAGTGCGACGGAAAATCTTTTTTCCCATATCTGTGCAAAAAGGATTGGAGAGACGATTGCGGATCTAGTAGAAGAAGCCACTTTGACTCAAGAAGATATCAATGAGATTTTGAAACAACTGGAACAAAAGCAACCAGTAGATACGATCGAATGTAACTGTATCCCAGGTCAATGTGAATGTAAACAACATCAATAGGAGGAAGAAAAAATGAAACAACAATTTTCAATCGAAGGTATGAGCTGCAATCATTGTGCAGCAAGAGTAGAAGAAACAGTAAGCGCACTTGACGGCGTGCAAAAAGTGAAAGTAAATTTGAAAAAAGCAAACGGTACGGTCAAGTTTGATGAAACAAAAGTTCAATCCGAAAAGATTTGTCAAGCAATCAATGGATTGGGTTATAAAGCAGAGGTGATTTGATGGCAACAGCAGAAACCAAAATGGATACGTTCGTCATTACAGGTATGACTTGTGCAAATTGTTCTGCTAGGATCGAAAAAGAGCTGAACGGACAACCTGGTGTGGTCAATGCCACAGTCAACTTGGCCACTGAAAAAGCAAGTGTCAAATATGAAGGGACGACCACTGAAAAATTAATCCAAAGCGTAGAAAACATCGGCTATGGTGCAATTTTGTACGATGAAGCCCACAAACAAAAAATTGCAGAAGAAAAGCAAGCGTATTTGAAAAAAATGCTATTCGATCTTATATTGAGTACGGTTTTGACTTTGCCGTTGATGTTGTCAATGATTGCTATGATGTTAGGAAGCCATGCGGCGATTGTTCACTTTTTTCATTTTCCAATCGTCCAGTTAGTGCTGTCTGCTCCTGTCCAATTTTATGTTGGTGCTCGTTTTTATAAAGGTGCGTACCATGCAATCAAGACGAAAGCACCAAATATGGATGTATTGGTAGCAATTGGAACATCGGCTGCCTTTGCATTGAGCATTTACAACGGATTTTTCCGTGGACACCCCCAAGATCTTTATTTTGAAAGCAGCAGTATGATCATCACGCTGATTTTGCTCGGCAAATATTTGGAACATACAGCAAAAACGAAAACAGGTAATGCAATCAAACAATTGATGTCTCTTCAAACAAAAACCGCCCAAGTGATAAGAAACGGGAAAGAAGAAACGTTAGCGATTGAAGAAGTAGTCGTTGGTGATCAACTAGTCATCCGTCCTGGTGAGCAGATTCCAGCAGATGGTCGAATTATTTCAGGAAGCAGTGCGATAGATGAAAGTATGCTTACTGGTGAAAATCTACCTGTAGAAAAGAATCCGGATGACACGCTTTTTGGCGGGACAATCAATACGAATGGTCTGCTACACATGGAAGTCACACAAGTCGGCAAGCAGACAGTATTAGCGCAAATCATTCAAATGGTGGAAGATGCTCAAGGGAGCAAAGCCCCAATCCAAAAAATCGCAGATCGGATCTCAGGGATTTTTGTTCCGATCGTATTAGTCATCGCGTTTATCACGCTCATAGCTACAGGTTTGATCACTGGTGATTGGCAACTCGCATTGATCCATAGTGTCTCTGTATTAGTCATTGCGTGTCCATGTGCATTAGGTTTAGCGACCCCAACAGCTATTATGGTAGGAACGGGTGTTGGTGCACGAAATGGAATTTTAATTAAAGGCGGAGAAGCATTAGAAGCAGCTGCTCACTTAGACAGCATTGTTTTGGATAAAACTGGAACGATTACAGAAGGAAAGCCCAAAGTTACAGATCTAGTCGGTTCAAAAGAAGTCCTATCTATTTTTTATACTTTAGAACAAGCTTCTGAACATCCACTAGGTAAAGCAATCGTGGAATACGGAAAACTGCAAGAAGCAGCAACATACGATATGATTGATTTTACAGCCCACCCAGGTGCTGGGATCAGCGGTACGATTAATGGAGTACGCTATTTTGCGGGTACACGTAAACGATTAATTGAATTGAACCTATCATTTGATGAATACCAAGAACACGCGTTAGAATTAGAACAGCAGGGAAAAACAGTCATGTTTTTAGCTGATGAAAAGCAAGTGATCGGGTTGATTGCCGTGGCTGATCAAATCAAACTAGAAGCCAAACAAGCAATCAAGCAGCTCCAGAATAAAGGATTAGATGTTTTTATGCTGACAGGAGACAACAAACTGGCAGCCGAAACGATTGGTAAACAAGTTGGTATTGATCCAAAGCATATCTTTGCTGAAGTACTTCCAGAGGATAAAGCAGCCTACGTAGAAAAACTTCAGAAAGATGGCAAAAAAGTCGGTATGGCAGGCGATGGAATCAATGATGCACCGGCTTTAGCATTAGCTGATGTTGGTATGGCAATGGGAAGTGGAACGGACATCGCGATGGAAACAGCCGATGTGACACTGATGAATAGCAGTTTGGCATCCATTGCTCAAACAATCGAGTTGTCTAGGGTGACATTGAGAAAAATCAAACAAAATCTTTTCTGGGCTTTTATCTATAATACGATTGGTATTCCTTTTGCTGCATTAGGCTTTTTGAATCCAATCATTGCAGGAGGAGCGATGGCGTTTAGTTCCGTCAGTGTATTGTTGAACTCCCTGAGCTTAAATCGGCACATGAAAAAGTAAGAGAAGGGATGGAGTAAAAATGAATGGGAACGATATGGAGAAAAAACATGAACATAAAAAAGAAGTAGTAAACAAAGAAAGTACAGAATCTCCTGAAAAACAGATGGAGATGAAGCATGACCATAGCCAGATGGACCATTCCATGCACATGGGACATAACCATGGAGATATAGCAAACAGCAAACAAATGGACCATTCGATGCACATGGATCACGAACACGGCGGCATGGATCATTCCATGCACATGGGGAATTTCAAGCAAAAATTTTGGCTATCGCTTATCCTAGCCATCCCAATCATTCTTTTTTCACCAATGATGGGAATGGAATTTCCATTTCAAGTAACGTTTCCTGGTTCTGATTGGCTCGTACTGATCTTAGCAACTATACTGTTTATCTATGGCGGACAACCATTTTTAAGCGGGGCAAAAATGGAATTGAAACAAAAAAGTCCTGCTATGATGACGCTGATCGCGATGGGGATTACAGTTGCATATATTTATAGTGTCTATTCGTTTATCGCGAATCTGATCAATCTTCATACGCACGTCATGGATTTCTTCTGGGAATTAGCTACTTTGATCGTTATTATGCTACTAGGTCACTGGATCGAAATGAACGCTGTTTCGAATGCCAGCAATGCTTTACAAAAACTAGCAGAATTACTGCCAGAATCAGTGAAACGCTTGACGAAAGATGGAAAAGAAGAGACAGTTTCATTGAAAGAAGTAAACGAAGGTGATCGTTTGATCGTCCGGTCTGGTGATAAAATGCCAACAGATGGTGTAATCTTGAAAGGTGAAACAATTGTTGACGAATCAGCTGTGACTGGCGAATCAAGAGGAATCAAAAAACAAGCCAATGACAAAGTGATTGGCGGTTCTATCAATGGGGATGGAACGATCGAAATCGAAGTAACTGGAACTGGTGAAAATGGTTATCTAGCGAAGGTTATGGAAATGGTGCGAAAAGCACAAGGAGAAAAATCCAAGCTAGAGTCATTATCTGACAAAGTGGCAAAATGGCTGTTTTATGTCGCATTAATTGTGGGTATCCTGGCATTCATCGCCTGGTTGTTCTTGACAGATCTTCCTAATGCATTAGAACGTATGGTAACAGTCTTTATCATCGCCTGTCCTCATGCTCTAGGTTTAGCTATCCCATTAGTTGTTGCTCGCTCTACATCAATAGCAGCTAAAAACGGATTACTTTTGAAAAACCGCAATGCACTGGAGCAAGCCAATGATCTAGATGTGATCATGCTGGACAAAACAGGAACACTAACAGAAGGAAAATTTACTGTAACGGGTGTCGAAGTACTTGATGATGCGTTCAATAAAAATGAAATCCTTCAATATTTAGGAGCATTGGAAGCGAATGCCAATCATCCATTGGCTGTTGGCATTATGAATTATTTGAAAGAACATGAAATCAAGCCTTATCAAGCCGAAAATCTAAAAAATCTTTCAGGAGTTGGGCTAGAGGCAACAGTCAAAAACCAACAAGTGAAAATAGTTAATGAAAAAGAAGTTGAGCGTCTCGGATTAAACGTAGAACAAGCATTATTGAAACCTTACCAAGAACAAGGAAATACCATCAGCTTCCTGATTTTAGAAAATCATCTAGCTGCAATCGTTGCTTTAGGTGACGTAGTAAAAACAGAAGCAAAAGAATTTATCCGAACATTGAAAGAAAGAAAAATCACTCCTGTCATGCTTACTGGTGACAATAAAAACGCTGCCCAAGCAGTAGCAGATTATTTAGGGATCGAAGAATATTATGGCGGTTTATTACCAGATGATAAAGAAGCTGTTGTCCAGAAATACCTTGACCAAGGGAAAAAAGTAATCATGGTGGGTGATGGGATCAATGATGCGCCAAGTTTAGCCCGTGCTTCAATCGGGATGGCAATCGGTGCAGGGACAGATATCGCAATCGATTCTGCGGATGTCGTATTGACAAACAGCGATCCAAAAGATATTTTGCATTTCCTTGATCTAGCCAAGCAAACGCGAAAGAAAATGATCCAGAACCTCTGGTGGGGGGCAGGTTACAATATTCTTGCAATCCCGCTAGCAGCCGGAATTCTTGCGCCAATTGGTATCATATTAAGTCCAGCAGTTGGTGCTGTCTTGATGTCGTTAAGTACGGTAGTTGTAGCTCTAAATGCTTTGACATTGAAAATCAAATAATAATGAAAAAAGGTTGTGACAAAAAACGTGTCACAACCTTTTTTTCGAATAATCGATACTCAATCAGCTGGTTCTCGGCATTCCAGAAGTAGATTCTCCAGAAATTTTATCTTATTTTTTGAAGTGGCTCCCTTTTGTCAGAACTTTTTTGTATACCGTTTTTCTTATTATATGCGTAATTTCTAAATAGGTTTTTTTATCGAATTTTACCGGATCTGCTTGTCGTCCATATATTTCTGCTTCATATTGAGTAGTTAATCGAATGAAACGCAGATCTAGCTTGAATTCTTGTTCTATTCGCAGGCTATATTCCTGCAAAGATTCTGCGGGTTTGCGCGGTACCAATGTTTCCAAATGGTTAAGAAGTTTTTGATATGCAATCGTATTAGTAGAAGCAAAAAAATGAAGATAGATAAGATAACTTGTCCAGCGCAGAGATTTTCTGAATAACAATAGAAAGAACAACAAGACGGATAAACACACCCCAAGGCTGAATAAGACGATTTTATAAGCTGGTGTGAGTGTTGTTTCTTCTGATGGAATGACCTCAGATCTCTCACTGGAAATAGTTTCTGCCATATTTTCGCTTTCATTTGGTTGTTCGATAGCAGGCTGGACGGTTTCGGTTGTTTCAGCAACTGGTTGTGAACCCATTGGATTGGCAAATGAAGGGGTTGGTTCAAATGGAAGCCAGCCAAATCCAGGAAAGTATACCTCTGGCCAAGAATGAGCATGACTATTGAGAATGCTGTATTCCTCATTCCCTTGATTATCTGTGCCTGTTCTGAGCCCATTTGTAAAACCTTTTGTCCAGCGAGCTGGGATACCAAGTGTTCGAAGAAGGACGACCATAGAAGTTGAAAAGTTGTCACAATAGCCGACTTTTGAATCAAAGAGGAAATAATCCACATAATCGTGTTCTTTCGGAGTATGTCCGGTATCCGTTTTGGAATAGCGGAAATTTCCGCTTGTTTTTAAATACTGTTCGACAGCTTCGACTTTACGAATTAAAGTTGCTTCATTTTTGGTCAATTCGACCGCCAAATCCTCAATACGTTTAGGCAAACTTTTTGGCAATTGAAGATTTGTCTGCTGATTTTCTAAATCATCAGCTTTTAACTGACTGCTTTTTAATTCTTCTCTCGTAAAAACTAACCTTTCTGTTTGTAAAGTTGCAGAACGTGTCGATTCATTCGGGACAGGAATGAATCGCTGGCTTTCAGGCAAATAGTAAAGCGTTTGTCCACTAGCTAATGAAAAATCAGTCAAGGTAGTATTTCCATAAGGATAAGGTAAGAAAGCTTGTTTTTTTAGGGTCAATGTAATGTTTTCTTTGTCTTCTATAATGGTTTGGTAGCTCGTGATGTCAACAGGGAATTCTTGGATTGGTTGGATGGGTGCGTCCTGATCTTCTATCCATCCAGAACCGGTGTAATGATTTTTATTTTCGATCTTCCAATAGCCATTTCCTTTTTGGTTCGCTGTAAAAACAACTTCGCCATTATCATATAAAGGTCCACCAAGCTGTTCATCATTCTCACTGAAGCCTGTTCTTGCACTTCCGGTTAATTGATACTCATGGAGTGTGTCATAAAGCCCTTCATCATTAAGATATTCTCGGATCGGTTCACTCGTTTCCTCGAGAGATTGGTGTACTTTCGGAAGATATAAAGGCAAGATAGCGCTAAAAGTTAAGAAACAAATAAGCAGAACTGTAGTCAATGACTGGAATCGAGTGTTTCCCGACAACAACCGGATGGAGAAAAATTGCCTTGCTGCCAGATACACGAACAAAACAGTTACTACCGCAATCATTTCGTACAGTAAATCTTTTTCCCGAAAAACGGTAAGCATCATGAAGTAAGCCATCAAAGAAAGAAAGGGTGCGTACCAATAGTCGTAATCCACGGTCAATGTAATAAATAAATAGATCAGCAACATTATGAGAAAAAAAGCTGTCTTTTCTGGCAAATAATAAAGTTTACCTTGGGATAGATGGAAGAATTCCTCTGTGACTGACGAAAAAAACTGTAAGATCCATAATATGGAAAATGTCTTCGAAGGAAAATATAAAAACAAACAACCTATCATTACTGGCAAAGAAAGCAGCAAACGTACCCATTTTTTAGAAATACAGCAGACAATAAGGCATAGGACACCAATAGTTAGGATAAGAAGGTAGCTGTTTTGCAATTGATTAGCTACGACAAATATCGGAGCACCTACACTTAGTATCACAAAGGAGTAAACGCCACGCAGCCATTTTTCCCATTTAATCGTCAATCCATTCACCTCCTGGCAATGAACATATCTTGTCTTTTTCTTGGACCATGAGTTGTTTTTCTACGAAATAAACAAGATAAACCGTTCGATCTTTTGACAATGTTTCAATAGCTTCTGAGACTTCAGGAGAATTCTCAGGAACAAAGAGGACGATTTGTTTTTTTGCATATTTTTTCAAGTGTGCTAAAAAAGCTTTCTCATCGCCAGCTTCCAAAGAAGCAAAATAGGTATGACCGGGGTCTTTGCCATGAAAGGCGCGGTTGCCTAATATCAGAAGTTCCGGCTGCTTTTCTTTTCTCAAATGCCATAAAGAAAAATACAAGTCTAGCAGAGGTTCAAATTTTGGACTGTGCGAACCCCAAAAGCAAAAAAGAGGAGAACATTCTTCTTCTTGATAATCGTATTCACGGTATAACCACTCTTGAGTATGAGCAGACAATTTCCAATCGATTCGGTTGAAAGAATCACCTGGACGATAAGCGCGATGTTCCCGAAAATCAAGACCTCTTTGGTACGCGTTCAGCTGCTGTTTTTTTTCCAGAACTCTCTGTAATTTTTCTGCTTGAATCTTACAAAAAGCAGGCAGAACAGTCACAGGAAAAGAGATCTCTCTTTTTGCACTTTTTCTGAAAAGTCCTAGACTATCATAGGCTGTAAAAATGACAGTTAATGTTTCATGGCATCCTCTTTCTTTTGGCTGCCAAAGCAATTGGACTTCTTGCGGTTTATTTGTAAGAATCAAAATCTCTTGTTTTTTTTCTGCAAAGATTGCTGGGAAGCCGATTTGTAAACGAGGGAGAGGTAAAGAAAAAGTTCTCTTTTTTGCTATGGAAAAAATAACCTGCATACTTTTTTTGCGATAAACGAGTGGCTGCAATGTACAAGTAACCGAAAGTTTCTTTAGAAAGCTGCTTAATGAAATCAAGCTCCATGATACATAAAGAGTAAAAAAGGCCAACAAGAACCAGCCTAAAGAATTGTTGAATACAAGAGCAAAAAGCACAATGTTGAAATATACCAGAAATAACACAAAATTAATGAAATAATCTTTGATTTTTTCCATTATCTACCTCAATCTACCTCACAGGAATAGGAATTTGTGCAACAAGAGTATGAATGATTTGTTTCTTTTCGTCTTCCTTCAATGAACGATCGTAAAAAATCAGGCGATGGGAAAACACGTAAGGAACTAAATCCTGCAAATCTTTGGGCGTGACGTAATTTCTCCCATGGATTAAAGCATAAGCTTTTGCTGCCTGAATAAAGGAAAGGCTTCCTCGTGGACTGATGCCAAGCTGGATGGCAGCATGGCTTCTTGTTGCTGACACTAACTGCAAGGCATAAGATGCCACTTCGGGACTGACAAAGACATTCGCCACATTTGTTTTTATTTCTTCTATTTCATAACTGTTCAATACTTCATTTAAGTTATCCAACACTTTTTCGAATTTATCCAAAAGTAGCAAAAGTTCGTCATCAAAAGAAGGATAACCGATTTGTAGTCGGAATAAAAAACGATCGAGCTGTGCTTCCGGCAAAGGATATGTTCCTTCGTACTCGATTGGATTTTGCGTAGCTAAGACAAAAAAATGATTGTCTAGAGGGTATGTATTGTTGTCGATCGTTGCATGATTCTCGGCCATTGCTTCTAAAAGTGCTGACTGAGTACGAGGAGTCGTACGATTGATCTCATCTGCCAACAAGATCGTGGTAAAGATCGGTCCCGGACGAAATTCAAACTCTTTTGATTGTGAATTGTATACGGAAAAACCAAGAATATCACTAGGCAGCAGATCAGGAGTACATTGGACTCTGCTGAAGGTTCCCTGTACAGCTTTTGCTAGTGCTTTGACCAGTAACGTTTTACCTACACCGGGAATATCTTCGAATAAGACATGACCACCTGCTAATAGGGCCACGATCATCAATTGGATAGTTGAACGTTTGCCGATGACCGCTTTTTCTAATTCTTGTATCAACTGATCGATTTTTTGTTTGGATTCTTCGATTTTTACTTCCATTTTCACATCACCTTCTCATAAAATCGCTATTTATTTCATTGTAATGGAAGGGAATACATCCTACAAGCAAAGTGATTTTATTATGTTTTTTTAAAGTACATTCGTTTTGAAATGAGAATACGATTAAATTGAGTAAAATAAAAAATAATGAGGAAAATTTGCGTATTTAAATAAATAGAAAGGGAGTTTTTTATCTTTTTAGGAGTGACCCCATTTTGATCAAACAATATGTTTAGAAATCAGGTGAGAAATGATCGATGAGATGGCAAAAACTATTATCAAAAAATGCACAGAATTTATTTTCACTAATCAATCTAATGAAAGATTTGATCTGGCGAAAAGCTGATTTAGCTGAAGAACTGAAAATCGATGTTAAAACAGTGGATCGGCATCTGAAACGTTTGGCAGAAAGCGACTGTCCCATCCAGCTGATTCTTCATAAGAAAACCGTTCAGTTAGTTTATGATCAAGGATATAGCGAACCTTACCTCCTATTTGTTTTTCTGATCCAATCACCCCCGTTTTGTTTACTGAAAAATCTGCTATTGAATGAACCTTACGAGCAGAAGTACGATCGTTCTACGCAAGAGCGATTGAGAAAGTGGTTTGGCGAGTACCACCTTTCTTTTTCTTATAAAAAAGCACAGATCTTTGGTTCAGAAAGAAAAGTAAGATATCTGCTGTTTTGCTTTTTGAAAGATTTTCCGCATTTTTTTGCAGATGATGGAGAGCAGTCCTTTTCTGAGATGTTCATCCAATTATTGAAGCAAAGAAAGGATCCGGCAGAAATCGAGATTTTAGGAGACAGTCGAACACTATTCTTTGAATTGTTTCCTGAATTGCTATTTAGAGAGGAGCAGATTTTGCCAATAAAAGAAAAAAATTATCTAGCAATTTTGCGCTTGAGCTGTAACCAGATTACTGAAAAGCGGTGGAAACGGATAGAAGAGACACAAGACTATCGGAAATTGACGATTGTGACTGAAAAGCTTGATTCGCTGTTTTGGCTGAATAGCGAATTTGAGAGCGAAAACAAATCAAAGCTGACAAAAGTACTTTACCAAGAATGGCTTCGTTACGTAATTGGTATCCATGACCGGCTGATAGAAGAAGAAGTTCGTTATTATCAGGAAACATTAGAAAAATTTCCCAATTCCAAAGATAAACTATATCAATTTCGGCTAGCGATCCAACAAGCTCTTGCACACCCCGCAGTAGAGTGGGGGATGCTTTTACTGAAAACACTCCAGGAACGAGGGTATTTAGATGTCCACCCTCCTGAAGTGAAAATCGTCTTTTTTTTTCGCTATGAACACCAAGAAGCAAGAAGACTTGCCGGGGTACTGAACAAAACGCTAAGACATCGAAAACGGATCTCTATACATGTATGTACTCGAAATAAGCCGCCTCGGTATGCAGATCTAGTGATCACCGATCATTTTTTTCCACTAGACCATAACGAAGATCAAAAAACGTATCTGTACCATCCTTCATTTGGTATCGAAAGACTTCTTACCGATATCAATTACTGGTTAGGCAAAAACCGATAAAACCTTTGGAAAAAAGATCAAAACAAGTCAGTCTGTGCTATAATAAAAAGCGATTAGTAAAGGAGGAAATCCATTGGAATTAAAGAAATTAGAAGTTCCCACATCTTCGATCACAGAAGTGAAACGATCGCCGATGGATGTATTTGCTCAAGCGCGAGACGCGGGAACTGGCGTATATATATTTAATCGTGAAAAAGTAGCTGGCGTGATGCTGACCCAAGAACAATACGAAACGCTCTTGCAAGAACTAGATGTCCTTCGTCAAACAGTGAAAGTGGAGAGGAAAGAACCAAAAGAAATAAACGAAGAACCTATTAACAAAACAGCTTCCGTCGTATCCAATGCTGAAGGGATGGAAGAGCTGGCCCAAACATTACAGCACTCGCTCATTACTGGTGTGACGATTACAGCAAAAAATCTAGATGAACGAATGGTAGCACTAGGTTTTATTACGAAAAAGACCGGATTTGGCGGAGTCGTGGATATGCTTAGCGAGTTGATGGAAACTGGGAAAATCAACTACCAGTTAAGAAGAAAACCGCAAAATCGGACAATCATAGCTGAAATCATAGGAGAGCAAAACAGTCAATCTCAATTGATGGATAAAATCATCATCAAGAAAATTTTTCTACATGAGCTATAAGAAAACCATATATGTATAAAAAGAAGAAAGTAGCTTCTCTTTGTACATATATGGTTTGTTTTTATGGATGCCGAGCTTTTTTATAAGATAAGGCTACCGCCCATAACGACCCAAGGATTTGTGGAACTAAGTAAATACCTGCAAGAAGCAAGATCAGCTGGGTCGGTTTTAAAGGATGATAGAAGTAACGCCATTCAGTAAAATTGGCACAAAATAAATAGGAAGTGACAGTAGATATAATATTGGCAATGAATAAAGATATAATACGCCTGTTCCTTTGAAAATAATATCCAGCAAAAAGAGATAAAAATATCAATGTGATGAACCCGCTTACGGAATGGTAACGGAAATCAAGCAGTAAGGCGAAATGCACATAAGGAACAAAAGATAAAAGCAATGGAAGATTTTTCCAGCAAGTTTTTATCATCTTTCATCACCACCTAACAAGTGTTATTATTTTGTTAGTTTTATTGTAAATTGAATCCTGCAATAATCAATTACTTTTTCATTATTTCTAGATTAAATGAATAAACTCTCATGCCATTATCTCTAAAAAAAAAGTTTTTCCCCCTAATTTTTTTAGATAGAAAATTGTATAGTATGATGAGAGAAAAAGTAGTTTGGGGGAACGTTAATGAGAAGAAAAGCAGTAATCGATCGGCTTTATTTATTTTTTTGGTTTTTTCCTATCGTTTTGCTACCTTTTACATGGGTAAATGCTGTTGTACAAGGTGCGGAGATATTAGGCCTGATTCAAGGAAGCGGATTTGTGGTTTCTAGGAATTTTCCAGCTTTGACTGTTTTCTATTTAGTGATAAGTGTAGGTCTCTTATTACCAAAATCTCTGATCAATCACTACAATTGGCAGCTGCTTTACTTTTCTTGCTTATTAGTATTTACATCTATGTTTTCTTTGCTGCCTCGCTTGATTATCGGCCCTAATGGTTTGAGCGAGAGTGGATTGAAGGATTCAGCTTATTCCTCCATGTATTTCTTGACGATCAAACCATGGTTCTATTTAGTAATTGCCTCATTTATTCTTGCAACATTTTTTTACTTCTGGACAGAAATCAGGATAAAAAGTGAACGATCTGTATCTATAAAAAATAACTATTGATGGTGGATCATCAGTAAAAAAGCATATGAGCTGCGTAAAATGCACGTTTCTCATATGCTTTTTTTATTATTATGTAAAGAATGCGAAAAACGTTTACATGATTTTTACATAACTTAACTATATTTTTACAGCAACCATACGAGGGATTTACAGTCGACTGATAAACTTTAGTTGTAAATAAGAAAGGAGCAATAAAATGAAAAAAGTATTGTTTACTCTAGGTATGATGGGAATTCTTTTAGCCGGATGCGGCTCAGGATCAGGAAATACAGATGGCTCTGCCACACAAAATAATTCAAGTGACTCAAATGAACAAGTAAAAATCGTTGCGGTAGGTTCGACAGCATTACAGCCGTTAGTCGATGCAGCACAAGAAAGCTTTGTACAAGAAAATCCAAATTATCAAATCTCTGTACAAGGAGGAGGAAGCGGAACTGGTTTGAGCCAAGTCGAAGCTGGAGCAGTTACTATCGGAAACTCTGATGTATTTGCAGAAGAAAGAGACGGAGTTGATGCTTCAAAATTAGTGGATCATAAAGTAGCAGTGGTCGGGATGGCACCAATCGTCAATAAAGATACAGATGTCAAAGATATCACCAAACAGGAATTGATTGATATCTTTACAGGAAAAATCACTAACTGGAAGGAAGTTGGCGGGAAAGATCAAAAAATCAACGTCGTGAACCGTGCAAACGGCAGCGGTACCCGCGCGACATTCGAAAAATGGGGACTGGATGGTGCTACCCCTGTGCAGTCCCAAGAACAAGATTCATCAGGAACAGTTCGGCAGCTGGTAAGTCAAACACCAGGAGCAATCAGCTATTTAGCTTTCTCATATCTTGATGATTCCACACAAGCACTAAGTATCGACGGTGTAGAACCAAAAGAAGAGAATGTAGCAGATAACAGCTGGGAAATCTGGTCATATGAACATATGTACACGAACGGAAAACCTTCCCCTGAAGTTCAAAAATTCTTAGACTACATGATGACAGAAGAAATACAAGAAGGTCCTGTCAAAGAATTAGGGTATTTACCGATCACAATGATGGAAGTAGAACGTGATCACGAAGGAAATATCAAATAACTAGCAGATAAACATACTACGGTAGTCGTTACTATTAAGGAAAAATCAACTATGTTTCCCCACATATACATTTTTCCTTTAATTGTGAAAAATAGTTCCTCATATTTTGCCGTTTTTTGAGCTAATACCGAGGGTCAGCTGATTGAACACCGTTTATTCGAAAAAAAGAGCTACGACATAGAACTGTCGTAGCTTTTTTTGCTATATGACAGGAATGAAAGGTGTTTGCAAGCTTAATGTGAGGAACACTTTCCATATCTGTTCTATACTGGATAGGAGAAGTTTGGAAATATCCAGAAAACGAAATCAATCGAGGTAGCCACATGAAGAATAAATGGACAAATCGAAGTAAAAAAAAGAAAGTAACACAAAGATCATCAGATAAAGTCATCCGTCTTTTTCCATCGTATAAAGAAGGATTAACGGCAGATCAAGTCAAGGAACGAATAGAAAAAGGTGCAGCAAATGATTCAGTCGATCCCACATTCAAAACAAATCAGCAAATCGTATTGGAAAACATTTTTACGTATTTCAATTTGATCTTTCTTATCTTAGCCATTTTGCTTTGTTTAGTAGAATCCTATAAGAACTTGACTTTTTTACCAGTTATCATAGCCAATACAGGAATCGCCATTTTTCAGGAAATTCGATCCAAAAAGATCTTGGACGAACTAAATGTTTTAAATACAGCAAAAGTCAATGTCATACGAGACGGGATAGAACAAACAATAGATATAGAAGACCTTGTAATAGATGACATTGTTATTTTAGAGACTGGACATCAAATTCCAGCAGATGCAGAGGTCGTGGAAGGGAAACTGCAAGTTAATGAGGCTTTATTGACAGGCGAAGCAGATGAAATAACCAAAGAAATAGGCGATCCATTAATGTCCGGCAGTTTCATTGTTTCCGGAAAAGCTTACGCCCGATTAGACAAAGTTGGAGCAGATTCGTATATTTCCCAGCTGACAGTCAAAGCCAAGACAATGGGAGAAGGAGAACAGTCGGAGATGATTGCTTCTCTTAATCAATTGATCAAATGGATTGGGATCATCATTATTCCTATCGGTATCCTGCTTTTTTCTCAAAGTTACTTTTTTAATGGAAACACGATCAAAGAAAGTGTCGTTGCAATGGAAGCAGCATTGATCGGTATGATACCTGAAGGACTGTACTTGCTGACGACGATTGCATTAGCATTAAGTGCGACTAAACTAGCAAAGCAAAGAGTTCTTTTACACAATATGAAAAGCATTGAGACATTGGCAAGGGTAAATGTCCTTTGTGTAGATAAAACAGGAACGATCACAGAAAATAAAATGTCTGTTCAAAAAGTGATCGTCTCTAAAAAACAAGAAATAATCAGTCAGTCAGATCAATTGGAAGCATGCATTGCTGACTATGCAAAAGCGATGGCAGGAGACAATGCAACAATGGAAGCTGTTAAAGCATATTTTACAAAAACCACTGATCAATCCTATCACCATGTTATTCCTTTTTCTTCTGTCCAAAAATTCAGCAGTGTAGCGTTGGCAGACAAGGTGTATGTTTTAGGAGCGCCCGAAATGGTTTTGCGCGATCAATTGCCGGAATATGCGGAAGAGTTTGTTTCTTTCGCTGAAAAAGGCTATCGCGTGTTGGTCTTTGGTGTGTACGATGGGATTCTTGAAGAACCAGTATTGACAGAAGCAGTCACACCATTAGGCTATATTCTGATTGCTAATCCTATCAGAAAAGAAGCAAGAGCCACATTTGATTACTTCAAAAAACAGCAAGTAGCCATCAAAGTGATTTCTGGAGATAATCCGCTCACCGTATCCAATGTAGCTGTCCAAGCAGGGATTTCACATGCTGATCAGTACGTTGATGCATCTAAATTATCAGAAGAAGAATATGAAGCAGCTGTCGAAAAATATACAGTTTTTGGACGCGTCAAGCCAGAACAAAAGAAAATCTTCGTTCAATTGCTAAAGCGTAACAATACAGTAGCTATGACAGGTGATGGCGTGAATGATATTCTAGCCATGAAAGAAGCAGACTGCAGTATAGCGATGGCTTCCGGAAATGAAGCCGCCATGCAGGCCTCACAAGTGGTCTTACTTGATTCTGACTTTTCACGCATGCCAGAAGTTGTTGCAGAAGGACGGCGCGTTGTGAATAATATTGAGCGATCAGCCAGCTTGTTTTTAGTGAAGAATATTTTCTCCTTTTTGCTCTCACTGTTTTCAGTGATCTTTGCTCTGACCTATCCTTTAGAACCATCACAAATCACATTGATTAGTTTGTTTACTATCGGACTTCCATCTTTCTTGCTTGCTCTAGAAGAAAACAAAAAGCGAATCAGAGGGAAATTCATCATGAATGTGATGGAAAAAGCTGTGCCAGGTGGACTAACAGATATGATCGTAGTCGGTGCGTTGGTGATCTGCGGGGTGACTTTGAATCTAAATAAAACAGATGTTTCTACAGCATCTACCATGCTTTTGATTGCAGTAGGGTTCCTCGTTCTCTATAAAATCTGTTCACCGCTGAATAAATTCAGAAGTCAGATCATTCTTTTCTGTGCTAGCGGTATCTTTTTTTCGGTCGTCTTTTTGCATAAGCTGTTTTCAATCACCGGTATCTCAGCTGTATCGCTTTTGCTGTTGAGCATTCTATTTTTCTCGGCAGATTCGATTTTTAGGCATTTGACCACATTGGTAGAATATTTGTTTGAACGTAAAAATGAAAAAGAGTCGGAGATAATAAATCAGATGCCTCGTTTCCTTCGGTTATTCAAAAGAAATAAGTGACTAATAAGATAAAAGAAGCTTAAAAAATACATTAACCCAAAAACTGTATTTTCTAAGCTTCTTTCTGTATAAAAAACAAAGCGAATTTTTATCTAGAACTTATAGAAAACCAATTAAATCTTTACTTCAGGTGTCATATAATTATTTTGAAAACGCTTTTATAAAAATAGGAGGGATGCTTCAAATGAAAAATAGAAGATTGCTTCAATTTAGTTTATTTTTTGGTGTAATGTATGGGATTTTCTTATCAGTAGTTTCCATTGATGCTTGTACAACGGTTTTAGTAGGAAAAAATGCTTCAGTAGATGGATCAACGATGATTGCTAGAAATGAAGATCTGAACACGGCTTGGTCAAAACACTTTGTTGTCAGAAAAGAAAATACGAATCCTTCACATTTTGTATCAAAAGGGAATGGATTTACCCTCGATCTTCCGAAAGAACAGCTGAAGTACACAGCAACCCCAGAATGGGATATTTCAGAAGGATTATTTGAAGAAGATGGTATCAATAGCAAAAATGTTGCAATGAGCGCTACTGAATCTGCTACGACAAAGGAAGAGATATTGAAGAAAGATCCATATACCGCACATGGTATCGCAGAAGACTCCATGTTGACAGTGACCCTTCCTTATATTGATTCAGCAAGAGCAGGAGTAGAACGATTAGGCAAAATCGTTGATAAGCAAGGAGCTGCGGAGACGAATGGTGTGATTTTCTCTGATAAAAATGAAATCTGGTATATGGAGATACTTAGTGGTCATCAGTGGGCAGCTGTCAAAGTTCCAGATGACTGTTATGCAGTTATTCCTAATATGTTGTCAATTGATTCATTTGCTTTGAAGGACAAAGATTCTTATCTTTGTTCACCAGAGTTAGAATCTTTTTTAGAAAAGAATCAACTGATAGATACGAAACGGGATATTTCTTTAAGAGACATATTTGCAGATAAGTCAAAGGATGAAAAATACAACCTTCCTAGGATATGGGATGCACAGAGAAAACTGACACCTTCAAAGAAACAAAAAATAACAGACCAATCATTTGAATTGTTTGTCAAACCTGATAGACCTATTTCAATTGCAAAAATAGCTTATATCATGACACTACACTTCAATGGTACTGAATATGATACTATCGAAGGGACAAAGCCAGATAAGTATCGTCCAATCTCTGTGCCGAATACGATGGAATCTCATATTCTACAAATAAGAAACAATGTACCAGAAGAAATCAGTGGTATCCATTGGCTAGCGTTGGGGGTTCCTGATACAAGCAATTATGTACCATTTTATAGCAATATAACTGAGACACCTAAAGCTTATCAAAAAGGAACCGATGTGCCAGATGATATTTCCGCTTACTGGACATACCGGTTGACGAACATCTTGACGAAGCCATACTATAGTGACTTTAAGAAAAACATTACTTTACCAACTCGTCAAAAAGTTCGAGACCATCTCTCGAAAGAGTTAGCAATTACAGACCAACAAGCAAGTGAATTAATAGTAAATCATCCCGAAAAATTAACGGATTATTTGAATCAAAAAACACAAAGTTTTGCTGACTATGCTATAGATGCTTATCAGAAAATGAACCAGGAGCTGATTGTAAAAATGTCAGAAAAGACAGCTACACATCATGACAAAGATTTATAATATGTGGCTCAGCATTTTTTAGGTAATAAAAAGCCTGCTTTTCAGCGTAGTAGATGATCGTTAGACATCTAAACACTGCTGCAAGCAGGCCTTATTTAATTGCTTTTTGGAATGGTAACGGTGAAAGTCGAACCTGTTCCAAGATGACTGTCTACAGTAATCGTACCATGAAGGAGTTGCACGTAGTCTTTTACAATTGCTAACCCTAATCCGGTCCCGCCTGAATGTCGGCTTCGCGCCTTGTCTACGCGGTAAAAACGCTCAAAGATACGTTCCTGATCCTCAATGTCGATACCTATACCAAAATCTTGGACAGAAAACGATAGATCATCTGTTGCCTGATAGCGGATAATAATCTCGCTGTCGCTTTTTGAATATTGGACAGCATTTTCAATCAGATTTTTGATAATTGGATAAAGGATATCTGCTTTAGTAGTAAATGGTTCGTTCTTTCCAATCAATCGAATCGTCAACCGTTTCTTTTCGATGATTGGCTGATAATTTTGAACGATTTGCTGGAAATAAGGTTCTATATAAATTGTCTGGATCTCGTAAGAATTCTCGCCATCTTTTGACAGCTGGATGATTTCCCGAATCAATTTATCTAACCGAATCGCATCTTTTTGCATGATCTCAAGAAAAGAAGTCAGAGTTTGCGGGTCATCTTTTGCACCATCCAGTAAAGTCTCGGTAAAACCAATCAGTGAAGTCACAGGAGTTTTTAATTCGTGAGAGACGTTGCCAACGAAATCCTTTTGTAGCTTTTCTAAACGTCGCACTTTCGTTAAGTCATACGCCACCCCTAGAATCTGTCCGCTACCTTCTGAATTAGTAAAGTAGCGCAAACTCAAGTCTAATGTCTGCCGACCTTCTGTAAGGGTGATCTCCTGATGGATCAGCGGATGCTCAGGAGTCACTTGATGAATCAGCTGAATGAGTTTTGGCTCTTGAATGACTTCTGTGTACCGCTGTTCAGGTTGATAGCTTACCACGTTTAAATGTAGCTGCATCTTTGGATTAAGCAGTAGTAAACGAGAATCAGCATCATCAATCAGGAATACGCCAATCATCAGTTCGTTCAGTAACGTATATAATTGCTCTTCTGTGGTAGTATACGCCCGATACATCTTACTCATTTGTTCGCTCAACGCATTGATCGTCTGATACAATTCTTCCCATTGATCGGGTGTTTGCATGATTACTTCCGCCTGATTAGGATTTTGCACCATTTTTTTAAGTACGGGCAGCACGGTTTTCAATGGCTGGTTTTTTTGATAGATCAGATAATAGATCATTCCTGCAAGAACAAGGAAGAAAGACAGAAAGAAGAAAAAGACCCAACGGCGAAAACTCTCAGTTCTCGGTAAAAAACCGCTTGTCGGTTCTGCGATACGTAAAATGGCTTCTAACTGGCCACTTTTTTTGACTGGTAATGCGACATATAAAAGATCCTCATCCAAAGTGGTACTTTTACGCAAAGCGCTACCTAGGTTTCCGCCATTCAATACGGCTTTGATTTCGGGACGGGAGTTTCGCTGTTCATTCAATGTTTCATTGTTTGTGTCAAATAAGATCTTTCCAGTAGCATCCATTAAAGTAATCCGTTCGTTCGACTGATGGACGAATTCTTCCAAAGCAGTTTTGTTTTGCGCTGCTTGGAGGTTTTCGACATCTAATTGCCGGATCAGCAGTTGTGCTTTTTTTGTCAGGTAGCTTTCTTGCTGTTCCACGATCTGCTGTTGAAAATAATGGGAAATCAATTGCCAGCCACCAAAAAACAAACTAACTAAAAGAATAAGAAAGAAGAGACGTTCATAAATTTTTTTCCATTTCATCGTTTTGGTTCCTGAAACTTATAGCCAAATCCTCTAACAGTCACCAAGTACTTTGGATGTTTTGGATCTCGCTCGATTTTTTCTCGCAAATGACTAACGTGTACATCTACGATTCGGCTTTGTCCTGCGAAGTCAAAATTCCAAATGCGGTCTAGCAGTGTGTCTCGGTCGATCACACGGTCTTTTCGTTTCATGAAATAAACCAGTAATTCAAATTCTTTCGGTGTTAGTTCAATCAGATGGTCGTCTACGGTCACTTGATAATTGGTCAAATCAGCAGTGATTTGTCCAATCGATAGATATTCAGGCTCAGCTTCATCTTTTGATTGCTTACGAGGTTCAATCCGTCTGAATATTGCTTTCATACGGGCTAATACTTCACGTGGACTAAATGGTTTGGTCAAATAGTCGTCAGCACCTATCTCTAGACCAATGATCCGATCCACTTGATCATCTTTAGCCGTCAGCATCAAAATCGGTGTTTCATTTTTTTCTTGACGCAGCCGCTGAGTGATCTCCATGCCATCCATCGTTGGAAGCATCACATCTAAAATGATGAAATCAAATGATTGTTCTAATGCTAATTCTAATCCTTCGCCTCCATCTGTGGCACTGGTTACCTTGTAGCCTTCTTTTTCCAAATTGAACGTCAAGAGCGTTACAATAGAAGGTTCATCATCAACAACTAGTATTTTTTTCATTCAAATCTCCTTTAAATAGGTTTCATTCTGTTTATATTTTAGCATAGAATCAGTACAAAGGGCTATTTTACAAAAGAAATAAATGGTATAATAGGAAGGCACTTTGCTGAATAGAAAGGAAGAGCAGTCAATGATTGGAATCAGTGCATGTTTAGGCGGTCTGGCATGTCGCTATGATGGACAGAAAAAAGAAGTACCAGAATTGATGGAACTAGTTGAAACTGGAGAAGCTGTCATGGTCTGTCCAGAAGTGATCGGCGGATTACCAATTCCTAGAGATCCCGCTGAAATCATTGGTGGAAATGGATTCGATGTGTGGAAAGATCAAGCAAAAGTATGGACGACAAGCGGCGAAGATGTAACGGAAGCGTACAAAAATGGCGCGATCAAAGCCTATCAAAAATTGCAGGAAAAACACATTGATCTAGTCATCATGAAGGAAAAAAGCCCTTCATGCGGAACCCATTCGATTTATGACGGGAGTTTTTCCGGAATAAAAAAAAATGGTGCCGGAGTGGCTACTGCTTATTTTATTCAGCAAAAAATGACTGTGCTCTCTGATGAAGAATGGCTGAAAACTAGAGGTGAGCAGAATGGAAATCGAAAAGACCAATCGAATGAACGCGCTCTTTGAATTTTATTCGACCTTATTGACAGAAAAACAAATGAACTACATGGAATTATATTATGCAGATGATTTTTCATTAGGTGAGATCGCGGAAGAATACGAAGTAAGCCGACAAGCAGTATATGACAATATCAAGCGGACAAGCAAGATCTTGGAGGATTATGAAAAAAAACTCCATCTTTTCTCTAATTATATTGTTCGAGAACAGGTATTGGAAAATATGACTGCATATATTACAGATAAGTACTCGGAAGATAAAAAACTACTTGAATATGTACAGCAAATTCAAGCAATCGAAGAATAAATAAAAGGAATGAAGAAAATATGGCATTTGAAAGCTTAACTGAACGTCTCCAGCAGGCGATGGGAAAACTAAGAAAAAAAGGAAAAGTATCAGAAGCTGACGTAAAAGAAATGATGCGGGAAATCCGCCTTGCCTTACTAGAAGCCGATGTTAACTTGCAAGTAGTCAAAGATTTTACTAAGCGCGTACGCGAACGTGCGGTAGGGGCAGAAGTGCTGGAAAGTTTATCACCTGCACAACAAATCGTAAAAATCGTTGATGAAGAATTGACGATCACACTTGGTTCTGAAACAGCAGAGTTAAATAAATCACCAAAAATACCAACTGTTATCATGATGGCTGGTCTTCAAGGGGCAGGTAAAACGACCTTTACTGGTAAATTAGCCAATTATTTAAAGAAAAATGAAAATGCTCGTCCGCTCCTAATCGCAGGGGACGTATATCGACCAGCTGCGATCGACCAATTGAAAGTATTAGGTCAACAGCTAGACGTTCCTGTATTTGATATGGGAACTGAAGTCAGCCCGGTAGAGATCGTCCGTCAAGGGATGGAGTTAGCAAGAGAAAAGAAAAACGACTATGTATTGATCGATACGGCAGGACGTCTGCATATCGATGAAACATTGATGGATGAGTTGAAACAAATCAAAGAATTGACGCAACCAAATGAGATTTTGCTTGTTGTCGATGCCATGACTGGTCAAGATGCCGTCAACGTAGCTGATAGCTTCAACCAGCAATTAGGTATTACAGGGGTCGTCATCACTAAACTTGATGGGGATACTCGAGGCGGGGCAGCACTATCGATCCGCTCAGTGACAGGCGCACCAATCAAATTCATCGGTTCTGGTGAAAAATTGACTGACTTAGAAGTATTCCACCCAGATCGTATGGCTAGCCGTATCCTTGGTATGGGGGATATGCTGACATTGATTGAAAAAGCGCAGCAAGACTATGACGAGAAAAAAGCGGAAGAACTTGCACAGAAAATGCGGGAAAATTCATTCGATTTCAATGACTTTATTGAACAGCTTGATCAAGTGATGGGTATGGGACCATTGGAAGATCTAATCAAGATGATTCCAGGAATGAATCAAGTACCCGGAATCGAAAACGTCAAGGTAGATCCAAAAGACGTAGAACGTAAAAAAGCGATGGTTTATTCTATGACACCAGCAGAAAGAGCAAATCCTGATCTGTTGAACCCAAGCCGTCGTCGCCGAATTGCTGCCGGTTCTGGAAACAGTGTGGTTGAAGTAAACCGAATGATCAAACAATTCAAGGAATCAAGAAAAATGATGCAGCAAATGTCCAAAGGGGATATGAACATCCCAGGTATGGACCAAATGTTTGGTTCAGGCGTCAAAGGAAAACTAGGCAAAATGGCGATGAATCGAATGATCAAGAAAAACAAGAAGAAAAAGAAAAAACGGAAATAAAATATGAAAAACAGCTTCGGTATAGACAGAAGAATGTCTACTGCCGAAGCTTTTCTATCAGCAATTTTTATTACTTATTGGTACAATTACTCTAAATAAAGAGGTGGCACAGATGAGATGTCCGTGGAGTGAACAAACAGAAAATATGCGGGAATATCATGATACTGTCTGGGGTGTTCCTGAATATGATGACCAAAAGCTGTTCCGAAAATTGATGCTTGATATTAATCAAGCCGGATTGAGCTGGCAGACGATTTTAAATAAAAGTGAAGCATTCGATGAAGCATATGATCGATTCGATATCAAAAAAGTCGCAAATTATGGAGAAACAAAAATCAGTGAACTAATGGAAAACAAAGGAATTATTCGTAACCGAAGAAAAATCGAAGCAGCCGTCCAAAACGCCAAAGCAGTCTTGAAAATTCAAGAAGAAATCGGCAGTTTTTCAGAGTATCTTTGGTCGTTTTCTAATGGAAAAATCGTTGATTCTTCTTATCATTCACAAGAAGAAGTCCCAACAACAAGTCCTCTTTCAGATGAATTAGCAAAAGATCTAAAGAAAAGAGGATTTAAATTTATCGGAAGCACAACAATCTATGCTTTTTTAGAAGCTGTCGGGATCATCAATGATCACCTTGACAGTTGTTTCCGCAAAGAAGAGGTCGTACGTATCGGCAGAAAGGGCGAATAAAGCATGCGAAAAATCATATTTTATGGTGCTATAAGTTTAGATGGCTATTTGGCAACGAAAACGGATGATCTTCAATGGCTTTTTGACACTCCAACAGGTAAGCAAACCACTTATGAAGCTTTTTATGAAACAATCGATACGACCATCATGGGCAGAAAAACTTATCAGGAAGCAAAAAAATATTTGGAGACCGAAGCAATTTATCCAGAGAAAAAGAATTTCGTTTTTTCCACCCACGCACAATTACAATTGCCAGATGCTGAGGTCGTAAACGAAGATCCTGTTGCTTTTCTAAAAAATCTACAAATGACAGAAGGAAAAGATATCTGGGTTGTGGGTGGCGGTCGATTGATCAAACCGTTAGTAGAACATCAAATGATTGATGAATGGTATATCCAGATTGCCCCTGTATTATTAGGGGACGGGATCCCTTTATTCCAAAAAGGAACATATGAAGCGCGTTTTGAATTGCTAGACACGACACGATTCGGTGAATTTATCGAATTGCATTACGTACGAAAGTAGAAGTAAATAAAAAAAAGGCAACTATAATCAGAAGTAATCTGCATATAGTTGCCTTTTTTTATTATTGTTCTGATTTTATTCTGCTAATTTGTTAGAAAAATCTAGATACGCATCTAAAATCGTTTGGAAGAAACTTAATGTTCCTTCAACGATATTACCGTTTTCATCAATTAGATTCGCAACGTTTCCGATATATGCTTCCGGTTGCTGCAAGGTTGGCACATTCAAAAAGACAAGTGATTGGCGTAGATGGTGGTTTGCGCCAAAGCCGCCGATCCCACCTGGTGATGCAGTAACGACTAAACCTGGTTTATGATCCCAAACACTGTGTCCATAAGGTCTTGAGCCTACATCTAAAGCATTTTTCAATACTGCTGGCACAGAACGGTTGTATTCAGGAGTAACGAAAACGACACCGTCTAGTCCCCTCACTTCCTCACGAAAACGAGTCCATTCAGCAGGAGCCTGTTCTGGAGTTTCGAGATCCTCATTGTAAAATGGCAGATCATCGATTTTTACAAATACACTTTCGTACCCTTCAGGAAGCAATTTCGCAAAAGCTTCTGCTACTTTTTTGTTGTAAGAATCTTTTCTTAAACTACCAATAAAAAATCCAATTTTTTTTGTCATACGATTTTTCCTCCTTCAAACTATCTATAATAATCTTACAAAAAATAAGTAACTGGAGCAAATAAAAACACTTATTGATAAAAGTTTCGTTTTAGTTGACAAATGATCGCGAAGTATCGTTAGTCTCCATTGCCAACCCTCTTAGAAAGTCTATATAATGAAGAAAAAGGAGGGATAAGATGGAAGAATTATCATTATCCAAAAATGTAGCAAATTTACGAAAGGAAAAAGGCGTGACTCAAGAAACTCTAGCTGAATTCATAGGTGTGACAAAAGCTTCTGTTTCCAAATGGGAGACAGGCCAAAGTATGCCTGATGTACTCATATTGCCTAAATTAGCCAGTTTTTTTGATGTGTCTGTTGATGAACTGCTTGGCTATCATCCTCAATTGACGAAAGAGCAAATCAGACACTTTTATCAGCAGTGGACCATCGCTTTTTCTGAAGAGCCCTTTGAATATGTGATGGAGGACTGTAGAAAAGCGGTCAAACAATATTACTCATGTTATCCTTTTCTTTTACAAGTAGTCGTTTTGTGGTTGAATCATTTTATGCTAACAAAGGATCTGGAGGAACAACAAGCAATTCTGTCTGAAGCAGAAGCATTATGTACGAAAATCGTAGAAGAATCAGCAGAATTATCTCTATGCAATAATGCTTCTTTGTTAAAAGTAGCGGTCATGCTCCAGCTAGGCAAACCAGAAGAAGCTTTATCTGAGATCGAAGAAAAAGCGGATCCTTATCGTTTTACCCAGCAAAGCGACACATTACTTATCCAAGCGTACCGAGCCGCTGGTCAAACAAAAAAAGCGGTAAGCTACACTCAATTCAGCATGTTTTCTCATTTAATCAATCTCGTATCTTCAGCCACTCATTATCTATTGATCCAAATCATTCAATTACCGGTTATAGAAGAAACTGTCAATAGAATAGATGCTGTGATCCAAGCATTCAACCTGACTGCGGTCCATACCAACAGCTGTGCTCAATTTTCTTATGCTGCAGCCTGTGCTTATGCGAAACATGAAAAAGAAGAACAAGTAATAAAGTGCTTAAAACAGTTTGTGGATTTGACACTTATACTTTTAAGCGAGGAAGGCAGGATCCTTCATGGTGATAGGTATTTTGATGAGATAACTGAGATATTTGAAGGAGCAGATCTTGGGGTACAGCAAATAAGAGACACGAAAATCATCAGGGAAGGGGCATTGAGTGCATTAGAAAATCCGATTTTTCAACAAATTGAAAGATCAAAAATTGAAAAACTAAAAAAACGATTGGCAGGCGAGTAATATGGGCATCAAAGAATTTCTTCCGTTTTTAATTCCTTTAATCATTGTACAGTTTGGATTACTTATTTATGTACTTCATCATATCTTTACACATTCTGAATATAAACATGGAAATCGAATGATATGGGTGATTATTGTTATTGTTGGTATGCAGTTTATCGGTCCTGTCCTTTATTTGATTTTTGGCAAGGAGGATGCGTAGTGGCTATCTTGACACTTGAAAAAGTCTCAAAGTCTTTTGGTACAAACAAATTGCTGGATGATTTATCTTTTTCTGTAGAAGAACAGACGATTTTTGGTTTCATCGGTAAAAACGGTGCTGGAAAAACGACAACTATGAAACTGATCTTAGGTCTTATCAAAAAAGACAGCGGAACAATCCGAGTGAACGGAAAAGAAGTAGAGTACGGACAAACAACGACCAATCAAGAAATCGGCTATCTAGCTGATGTGCCGTTTTTTTATGATTATATGACCGCTTCCGAGTATTTAATCTTTTGCGGCGAACTCACAGGAATGCCTAAACAGCGGATAAAGGAAAAAACCAATGAACTGTTGTCACTTGTTGGTCTGTCAAATGAAAAGAAGCGGATCAAAAAATTTTCCAGAGGAATGCGACAACGTTTAGGGATTGCTCAAGCCTTGTTGAACGAGCCCAAATTACTCATTTGCGATGAACCAACTTCTGCTCTTGATCCTGTTGGTCGAAAAGAAATCTTAGATATCTTATCCTCTGTGAAAGAGCAAACGACGATTTTATTTTCTACTCATATTTTATCTGACGTGGTGCGTATCTGTGATAAAGTTGCTTTTTTGGATAATGGAAAAATCGTGTTGTCTGGATCAGTAGACGAATTGAAAAAGCAAACAAATGCTAGTGGATTTGAGATCGTATTTTTTTCCAAAAAAGAGCGCGAACAATTTGAAGAGCTTTTACCTGGAGGGATGATCCGAAGTGAACTGCGTATAGCTTATCCACAAAAAAGTAAAGAAGAAATGCTTTTTGCTATGGATTTGCTAGCCAAATATCAATTGCCAGTCCAATCGGTCCAGATGGAAGAACCTACGCTAGAAAAACTCTTTTTGGAGGTCGTTCAATCATGAGACAACTCATTGCCTTCGCTAAAAAGGAGCTAAAAGAAAACTGGCGTACTGGAAAAATCATCACATTAAGTGCGCTCACAGTGATTTTCGGTATAATGAATCCATTGCTAGCTAAATTGACTCCTTATTTAGTGCAAGCTATGTCAACAACTCTGGCAGAGTCAGGGATATCTGTTCAGGAAATCACAGTTGATGCCACGACTTCATGGACACAATTTTATAAAAATATTCCGATGCTGTTGATTTTCTTCCTTCTTTTATTCAGCGGGATATTGACAAGCGAATACCAAAACGGAACAATCATCAACTTGCTAACAAAAGGAATGAAGCGCTGGAAGATATTTCTGTCGAAATGGATCATGGGTATACTGTTTTGGAGTGTCAGCTATTGGTGCTGTTATAGTATTACGCTAGCATACACGATTTATTATTGGGACCAGTCGATTATCTCCCATCCTTTATTTATCAGTTTTACTTATTATTTTTTTGGCTGTTGGCTTTATTCATTGATTTTATTTTATTCAGCTTTTCTTTCTTCCAATTATGCGGTTCTGTTGGCTAGTGGGGGAACGGTCATTCTGAGTTATGGTGCTGGGTTGTTCTCTAAAGTAGCAGAATATGTACCGACTTATTTGATTTCTTCCTCAAATTTTCTTACGAAAGAAATCCACCTTACAGATTATACTCAGTCATTAGCAGTGACGTGTTGTTCTATCGTCATATCCATCGTAGCTGGGTGGCTTATTTTTAACAAAAAAGAAGTCTAAAATCTTCTATTTCCTAAAAAAAATCGAATTTAATCAAGCTGTAAAGAAAAAAAGCTTTACAGGGTAAAAAAAAACTGTTACACTACATCTTGTGAATAAAACAATGGAGGTGGAAATAAATAATGGCAGTTAAAATCCGTTTAAAACGTATGGGTTCTAAAAAGAGTCCGTTTTACCGTATCGTCGTAGCTGATTCACGTTCTCCTCGTGATGGACGTTTCATCGAAACTGTAGGTACTTACAATCCTTTGAAAGACCCTGCAGAAGTAGTTTTAAAAGAAGACTTAGTTCTTGACTGGTTATCAAAAGGTGCACAACCTTCTGACACTGTACGTAACATCCTTTCAAAAGAAGGCGTTATGCAAAAACACCACGAAGCTAAATTCTCAAAGAAATAAGGTGACCGGATATGAAAGATTTAAGCGACTTAGTCTTAACAATCGTTCGTCCGCTAGTCACTTATCCTGATCAAGTCAAGTTAGATGTCGTAGAGTCGAAAGACTTTTACGAGTACAATCTAACAGTGGCTCCTGAAGATATTGGCCGTATCATTGGAAAACAAGGGCGTGTTGCTAAAGCAATCCGCACAATCGTTTACGGTGTTCGGATCAATGCACCGAAAAAAGTGCGTTTGAATATCATCGATGATAAGGAAAAGTAAATAAACGTGCTGTACTCGAATTTTCGAGTGCAGCTTTTTTGTTTTTTTTATTAATTGAAGAAATGATTATTTGGCAAAACAAGCAAGAAAGCGTATCCTTATAGGAGGAGGGAGTGAACAGCCAATGAGAAAGAAAATGTTATTTATTTCATTTGCTCTATTGTTAAGCGCTTGTAGTTCGGTTACTCAAGAATCAGACAATACACATCTATCAAGCAGTATATCTGAAACTGTTACCAGTCCAGAAAAAAGTAGTACCAAAACGGCTTCCACCACTGAACAAACAATGGCTACCTCAAATAATGAGAAAAAGACTGCTTTAGACCAGTTGAAAGAACAACAGCCAAATGTTCCCATGCCTCTAGATGTACCAGTCTCTTCAGGCTATCTCAATATCGCAGCGGCACATACAAAGCAAGGTTATTCTATTTTATATTACAGAACAGATCGTCCCCTCGGGTTGAATGCTGACGAATTGAATCAAGAAACGCCTATTGCAACCTATCTATATCAATATGGGTTTGCTTCTAGTCAAGAAACAATCCAAGTTTTGCAGCCCTTTGAGATCAACACAAATGGTCAGCAAGTGGACTTAGGTTCTCGAATCACAGGGTATCAGCAAGGTGCAGCAGGTTCAAGTTTTCTTGAATGGCAAGAAGGAAACTGGCGTATTCGAATCCGTGGGAATAATATAGAAGGCCAAGATCCCTTACTATTAGCTAAAGAAATCGTAGCTTATTTGGAAGAAAACAGTCTACCAGCACCTGAACAATTTGGTAAAATTACTGTTGATATGGGTGATACGACGAATCGAGCCATAGAAGTAAGCTGGCAAGAACCGAAAAATGCCTATACGATCACTCATCAAGATCCTATGTCTGCGTTGAAGATGGCAGTTTCTATGAAGAGGTTGTGAAATCAGCGCGCTGATCTGAGCCCATCATTTAACTCCAAGTCACAGGAAGTAATCAAAAATAGCACGCCGCATTTTTGCATAATTTTGGCTTAATACCTTAAAAGAAAACTAGAATTGCCTCTTCACACATGCTAAAATAAAACAGACAAAAAAGAAATGGGGATATAAGTTGACTGAATACTTGAATGTAGGAAAAATCGTAAACACACAAGGTATCAAAGGCGAAGTCCGTGTGATCTCAACAACGGATTTCCCAGAAGAACGTTACAAAAAAGGAACGGTGCTAACACTATTCCAAGACGGAAAAGCACCTGTGGAATTAACAGTCAAAAGTCATCGCAAACATAAAAATTTTGACTTATTGAGTTTTGAAGGACATCCTTCTATCAATGATGTGGAAAAATATCGGGATGGCATATTAAAAGTGTCAAAAGACAACTCTGTAGATTTAGCTGAAAATGAATTCTATTACCATGAGATCATCGGTCTGCGTGTATTAGAAGATGGAACTGAGTTAGGTAAAGTAAAAGAAATCTTGTCACCAGGTGCCAATGATGTTTGGGTCGTTCAACGTCCGAAAAAATCTGATATATTGCTTCCGTATATCGCTTCTGTCGTCAAAGAAGTCGATTTAGAAGCTGGAGTGGTCCGTGTAGAAATCCCAGAAGGACTGATTGACGATGAAGATTGATGTATTGACTTTATTTCCAAGAATGTTTGAAGGTCCTATGGGGGAATCCATCATCGGTAAGGCTGTAGATAAAGGATTATTAGATATCAATATCTCTAACTTCCGCGATTATTCAGATAACAAACATCAGACAGTAGATGATTATCCATACGGCGGTGGAGCAGGCATGCTGCTCAAAGTCCAGCCCATCTATGATAACATCCAAGCCATTGAAAAAGCTGCACCGGATGTCAAAAAAAGAGTAATTCTTCTTGACCCAGCTGGTAAACGATTCGATCAGAAAATGGCAGAAGAATTTTCACAAGAAGAACACTTAGTATTCATTTGTGGTCATTATGAGGGATATGATGAACGTATCCGCACATTAGTGACAGATGAAGTTTCCTTAGGAGATTATGTCCTTACTGGGGGAGAATTAGGTGCGATGGTCATGATCGATGCAACAGTTCGGCTTTTGCCAGATGTGTTAGGGAATCAGACTTCAGCTCAAACGGATTCTTATTCAACCGGTTTATTGGAACATCCCCAATATACTCGCCCGGCAGAATATAAAGGGATGAAAGTACCAGAAGTATTGACAAATGGAAATCATAAATTGATTGAAGAATGGCAATTAAAAGAATCACTAAGAAGGACCTATCAACGACGGCCTGATCTTTTGGAAACACTTGAATGGACACCTCAAATGACGAAATTTTTAGAAGAAATCAAGAAAGAAGAACAAGAAAAAACAGCAGATGAAGCCAAGTGACTTTTTCTAAAATCTTCTTTACAGTAGGTTGATAATATGTTAGTATTTTATGGTGAGTGCAAAAGCACTTAACTATTACGATATTCCGCTGTGAGAAAAGCTCATAAGAATATTTGGAATAAGGAGAAGAAAACCATGAATCCATTAATCGAAGAATTAACAAAAGAACAATTACGTTCTGACATCCCAGCGTTCCGCCCTGGTGACACTGTGCGTGTTCACGCAAAAGTTGTTGAAGGTACTCGTGAACGTATCCAGTTATTTGAAGGTGTTGTTATCAAACGCCGCGGTGCTGGAATCAGCGAAACTTATACAGTACGTAAAGTTTCTAACGGAGTGGGCGTTGAGCGTACATTCCCATTGCACACACCACGTGTTGCAAAAATCGAAGTAGTTCGCTACGGTAAAGTACGTCGTGCAAAATTGTACTACCTACGTGCATTACACGGAAAAGCTGCTCGTATCAAAGAAATCCGTCGTTAATCATTGTTATCAGACTGAGAAAGAACCCTTGGTATTCAAGGGTTCTTTTTTCTTAGCATGTAATTTGAACACCCTGATCCAGTTTTTTTCTTTAATTATTGGTAGGGGAGAATAATGGATTAGAATAAATCTACCTATAAGTAGTAGTAAAAAAAAGAGCACTATGATAATATCTTTCTTAAGAGTAACCGCTTTAATAAAAAATCCAGAATATTCTAACATAAATGGAGTATTCTTAGAATCAAAAGGAGAAAGAAGATGATTTATACTTATACGGAGAAAGAGAAGATGAAAGTTTTGGAGACATTCATGAATGATGGAAAAGTAAAACAAGTACCAAGTTCAACAAAAAAGAAATACATCCTATTGAAAGAAGTCTTGAAACGCTTTGACCATGGAGTGATTTATACAGAAACAGAGGTTAATTCGATACTGCTGAACGTATTTTCTAGTGGCGATTATGTCGAACAAAGACGTTATCTAATCACATTCGGCTTTTTCAAAAGAAGTTCAGACGGTCGGGCATATCAGATGATGGGAATTGAAAATTAGAAGTTTTAATTTATACTCATTGAAAAAAGTTCAAGTATGCGATATTGGTTCTACACCGCATACTTGAACTTTTTTTGTCATCTGTATCTATAATACAAAGCCAAGAACGTTATTCAAAATATGGATAGCTATGATAAAAGCTAATGAGCGATTCGCAGTTAAATAAGCAATCGTCAGTAAAATCGTTCCAGGAGCGTACATGAAAAAATCAATTGGATGCGTTACATGAATAAATGTAAATAGAAAAATAGAAATCAAAGAAGACAAAATTAAACCAATAGATTGAGAAAGCCAATTAATTAAAAGATGACGAAAAATAAGTTCTTCTAAAATCGGACCAAAGAAAGCAAAAACAATCAAAGTCAAAAATAGCGGCGTTTGTTTTCCTAATTGCAATAAATATCCCTGATTGGCTGATTGGTTAGTAGGACCTAAAATGTATTGCATGAAGACGTCTACTAAAAAGATCAAGCCTACCCAAAAAAATATACTAGCAATCCTCAGCCAAGTTTTTTCTTTGAAGTAAGAAAAACTTTCTATGATCTCTTTACGAAACAAAATGATACCAATAATAGAAGGAATACATAAGTTAACCGCGAACACAACAAACTCTGAATGTATTAAATCACTGTTCGTTACCATAGATAATAAGGCTAATGGAAGGATCCCTAATTGAAATCCTATGAATAGAAAATAAAGAATGAATAAAGATAATTCTCTTTTATTTGTACGAATAAATACCAAAACGTACCTCCTAAAATTAGATTTTGGACAGATGCCCTTTAAAAAAATAACAAGATTTCGTTCTTGAAACAATATATATGCTTTTATTCCAATGAGGTTGTGAAAACAGTATTTTGTCCTGAGCGTTAGAAAATTGAAAATGGGGAATAGCAACTCGTACTTTACCATTTTTTAAGTGAATACAAGATCAGCTAATTGAACACCGTTTATTCGTGATGAGGGACACAACACTGCAGTCGACACATTTCTCTTTTATGTTCAAAGATAGCAAATATTTAAAACAAAGAAAAATAGTAGATAATCCCGTCCTAACTCTTTTATTCTTCCCTCCTAGCTTCCAAATTTAAGCAATACTTCAATTAATCAAGTTTTATCTTTTTTTTTCAATAATCGTAAAAAAAGAGTATTTTTTATTTAAAAATAAAATCTTTGTATTAAAGGACAAGACTAAAATAACCTTAGAATAAAAAGAGAAAAAAAGCCCCAAACTTTCTATACATCAATAAAATAATAAAAATTAAATTTAGAATAACGTGTAAAGGATTATTTGATGATTTTTTATTGAGAGGAGGGATGAAAATGATTAAGAAAACTCAAAATAAAATCCAACGTATATGTCAAAAACATTTTGTTTCTAGACTCAAAGCTGTATCTAAAAGAAAATACTTACACCCCATTATGATTTCGATCATCTTGATTTTTACTTTCTTAGGGAGCTTATCAAGTATTTATGTAAACGTTTATACAGAAACGTCAAATTTTGCTAACCAAACGATAGAGGAGACAAATAGTCCACCCGCTTCTGAAGTACAGTCAACAGAAAGTACCAAACAGTCTAGCAACAACGAGACAACCTCAACCACATCCTCGACTCAACTGATTGATCCGACAGAAAAAGAAATCACAGCAGCAAAAGCAGCAGGGGAGAAAGCTTATTCAGAAACAGGTAGAAGCCAGACATTTAGCGCTGTTGCGGCCACTGCGAATTTCAACGGACATACCATACCAGATGGATATACAGTGATATATGCCAAAGATGGAGTCATTGTTGCGGTTAACGGATCGATGAGTGCGGATAAAACTGCGTTACAAGGCGTAACCAAAGCAATCGCTTTTATTGATAACCGTCCAGATATCCATAATCTGTTTATTGGCTCCACAGTAAATGGTACTACTATCACATTCCCAAAAAGTATCTATATGGGGGTGGCTACCGCTGGAAATACGATCGATTCAGTTACACCCAATGCGGATAAAAGTTATTCTTTTACACCCTCAACATGGGGAGGGCTTCCTGCCGGAGGAGGTATGAGTACTTTTTCAATCGGTATACAGTTAGCAAATGATATTCCATTCACAGGGTACTCGATCAAAAATGGGCAGATCGTTGATGGTAAGGGAAATGTTTCAAATTTCCCAACCTATCAAGCAGCGACGGTTCAGGTCAATGCGAATCGGACAGGAACTTTTTCTTATACAGTCAATGGTGGAGCAGCAAAAATCGGAACGTACGGGACTACATTATCTGGAATCCATGTGGGTGACAAAGTGGTTATCACTCCAACAGCAGTAACGGGCTATTCTTTTGCACAAACAAACGGTTCTTTCACAGCCCTAGAAAGTAACGTCGATACGGTGACCTATACAGGCAAACAAACACCAATCACTATTAAGTATCAAGACTATTTTGGACAGACGATTGCTCCTTCTAAAATAATGAATCTTACTTACGGAAGTGCTGCACAAGACCTGACGACTAATGCGCCTACTATCGGCGGATATACCTTTACAGCTGTTTCAGCGACAGAAACAAAGAACCAATCAGCAATGAGTGTTTTAGCTAGTTTAGATACAAATGGAAATGTAATCGTAAAGGACGCAAATGGAAAACAGATTTCTGAAGTCATCCTATATTATAAGACAAATGCAACAGTATCAATCAATGCAAATGGCAGTAAGTACTATGATGGTCTTTCTGTTGTACCGATCGTTAAATATACCTTTAATGATAAAACAGAATCAACATCCCTTTTAAACAATGATCTCAGTATTGATCAAATCACATGGAATCCAACTGATTTCAAAGCGATGAATGAAAAGGGAGTTGAAGTAACTGCGCCTACTGAAATTGGAACCTATACGTCTTGGCAATTGACAAAAAGCGGACTAGCTAAACTAGCTGCCAGAACAAACTATTTATTTACTATCGTGCAGACATCTGATGTCTATACGATTAAGCAAATCAGCGGTGCGGTAGAGCTCAGTGGCAGTAAGACATATGATGGAAAAGCAGGTGTCCCGTCAATCCATGTCAAGCTAGCAGAGGGTGTCACTAGTTCGCTTACTCCAGTACAAGTGGCACTTAGCAGTATGGATTACACAGTAGATGCACAATCAGCAAAAAATATGATTAATGCTGGCAGCTATACAATTAAACTAACGAATAGCGGAATAGACAAAGTCAAAGCAGCAAATCCCAAGTTGTCATTTACTGATATAGCCAACATATCAGGAACTTATACCATCTATAAAGCTAACGCAGTGATTACTGTCGATGACGCTGCTTTTAGTTATGATGCCCAAAGTCACTCGATTCCGGTTGGAAATGTCCACGTTACCGGTGTTGTCTTAGGCGAATCATTGGATTATACCCTAACAGTTAACAGCCGGACAGATATTGGATCACAAATAGTAACGATTAGTTTAGGCGAAGGAACTGTAAACAATAATTATACGATTATCGCAACAGATACCGCTAAGTTGACGATCAATCCGACTCTCTTGCTTCCTTCGACAGGCGGGATAGGTCTACTGCCCTTTGTCTTTTTAGGACTGATCTTTATTTTTTCTGGCTTCTTTTATTTTATCCATCGTAAGAAAAAAGCAGGTGAACAGCGATGAAAAAAACAAAAAATGTACGTGTGGATATATTTGCTGTTCTCTTTTTTATCCTACTGGTCTTTTTTATAGGTTCTCCGACTGTGTCAGCTAGAGAATCACCTATTACATTTACTTTGCATAATCGAATGTTCGAAAGCGATAAGATACCAAGTATCAGTCAAAACGACGGAATAAATATCCCAGATAACTTTCAAGGAGTAAAAGGGTTGAACGGCGTTACTTTCGCTATATATGATGTCTCGGATGAATTTTACAAGCTGCGGTCAGAAGGAAGTAGTGTGGAAGACGCACAAAGAAAACTAGCACAAAAAAGTGATAGTGAAAAAATACTGGCAGAAAATGTGACAAAAACAGTAGACGGGGAAGAGGGCATTGCTTCTTTTAGTGCATCGGACAAAGATGAGCAAGGTCGTGACGCTGTTTACCGATTTGCGGAAATAAAGACTTCAGATCAAGTAAAAGAAAAATCAGCACCATTTGTCGTTGTGCTTCCTGTGACAGATTCATCTAATCATAAATTGACGACCATCCACTTGTATCCAAAGAGTGAACAAAAAATACCTGCTGCACTCACATTAACAAAAACAGTAGAGAATAAGCACACAGATTTTGCAGATGGGGATAAAGTCCCTTATCTCATCACCGTAACAATTCCTGAGAACATCAACGAGATAGGAACCTATACGATCAAAGATACAGCTGATCCTCAGTTATGGCTAGAACCAGAAACGATCGATTTTTTGATTGGTGGAGACAAGATTCATACATTTCACACACAAAAAACAAAACATGGTTTTGTCTTATCAGATTCTGGAAAAGATCTCAGTTCGTTTGCTGGGAAAAAATTAACGATCCGTTACCAAATGACATTGAAGAAAACAGTGAAAAAACGACATTTGATAACGATGTACGTTTGACGACTGACAATCAAACAGTAGAAACACATCTTGCCATCCAAACAGGAGGCAAACAATTTGTCAAAGTGGATCGGCAAACGAAACAAAGACTAGCAGATGCTCAATTTCTAGTCAAAAAAAATGACCAATACTTAGCGCAAGAAAACGGGATAAATCATTGGGTAGCCAAAGATGATTCAAGAGCAACGATTTTTACTTCCAGTAAAGATGGAACATTTTCTGTCCATGGATTGTCTTTTGGAAGTTACGAACTAGTGGAGATTAAACCGCCTAAAGGATATATATTGAGTCAATCAACCATTCCCTTTGAAGTTGAAAAAGGCAGTTATGATCCGCTTCATCCTATACCATTGGAAATCATCAACGAACCAAAAGCAAATCCGACGAATAATGGAAAAACGCCAGTTCAGATGCAGACAAATGGTCCATCAGATGAAAAAAATGGAGGAAGCTTTCCAAAAACAAGCGAAGAGATGCTTGGAGGTTTCTCAATTTTAGGGTTGTTGCTAGTCCTTTCAACAGGGACAGCTTGGTTTTATAAAAAACAACAAAAAGGAAACAATAGGAGGGAAATAAAATGAAAAACATCAAAACAAAAATATGGACGTTTTTAGGAACTGCTATCATGCTGCTTCCTTTCGTTCTCGGCCTAGGAACTGCAGAGGTTTCTGCAGCCGTATCACCTACACCAGAAAATGTTACGGTTAATTTGCATAAATTGAAATTCACTTCAGCACCAGAAAATCAAATAAACAACGGAACGGAATTGACATTTCCGAATAGCGAACCGTTGAACGGCGTTGAATTCAACGTATATGACATCACTGCTACGTACTATCCAAGTAAAGACACAGCAGTTCCAGCAGACGCTACACCCTTCGCAAGTGTAACGACTTCTGGTGAAGGATTAGCTAACCTGACTCTTCCAGGTAAATCTGATGGGAAAGATGCTGTATACGTCTTTGTAGAAACACCAAAGCCCGGTGTCGAAACGTCGCCAAATATCGTGTTAAGCTTACCCTTTTATAACCCGAATTCATCAGACCCTGACAAACCTTTAGACACGATTCACCTATATGCTAAAAATGTCATCAAAGAAAGCAATATCAAAATCCAGAAAGCTGGGAACTTTTCAGGGGTAGATAAGTTAGCAGGGGCGCAATTCCAGATCAAAAATTCAGAGAATCAATTCGTGACCGGTTTTGATGAAAACACTGGTGTCGCTCTCTATGATCCTGCTGAGTCAGCGTTGACATTCACAACTGATACTGAAGGATCCATCAGTGTCAATGGATTAATAGACGGCAATTATACTTTAGTTGAAACAAAAGCACCAGATGGTTATCAATTAACCGATCCACAAAAAGAAACTACTTTTATAGTAAAAAACGGAAAATTGCAACAAACAACCGGAATCATCCATGGGGCAGATCAAGCAAATCTTGGGAATCCAACCGGTGTAGTCAATCGGGAAAATACAACTACAGATAACACGATTACTGTAGAAAACGTCCAAAAATACGGTGATTTCCACTTCATCAAACAAGATGTGAACACGCAAGAAAAATTAGCCGGTGCAGAATTTTCTATTCTAAGAGCAAAAGATCCAACCGTTAAATTGATGAAGAAAATAGCAAACCTTGTCTCAGGAGAATACCAATATGCTTGGTCAAGTGAAGTCTCAGGTTCTGACTGGGAAGAAGTGAAATTGATTTCTGATTCAGAAGGGAAACTTTCAATCGAAGGACTGAAACAAGGAACGTACTGCCTACAAGAAATAAAAGCACCAAAAGGCTATGCGTTACCTAAGAATGAAGCAGCGTACACTGAATTTACAGTAGATGATGATCCAACAACTTCTGATAAAACAACGATTGATAACCAGCCTAAAGGAATCTTGCCTTCAACTGGTGGTACAGGGATCATCGCGTTCATCTTAGCAGGTATTTCTTTAACGGGAGGAGCAGTGATCTACTTCAAAAAACGCCATCAAGAAATAGAAGCTTAAACTATTGGAAACAAAAATCATACGATAAATAAACGACAGTGAATCAGATGGGGAGAAAGGTTGTGAAAGAGATGTTCAGCCTTGACCGATAAGAAGCGATTTTGAAAAATAGCTCCTCATATTTTACAAAATCGTGCCTTATTGCCGATAGGCTGTCTCTTGAACGCCGTCTATTCGGAAGAAGGGACTGTGATAAGACTTTTGTCACAGCTTTTCCTTCTAAAAAATAGCAAAATATGAGGAACTATTTTTCCGTTTGTTTCTCTAATACTCAGGTCAAGACGCTGATTTCAGAACCTCTTCTTTAAACGGTGTTCTCCTACCAACTCCTCGGTCACAAGTCATAATATTCATCAAACATGAGAAGCTGTTTTTTGAAATTGTTCCTTGTGACTCAGAGCTGAACGGCAGGCTCACGACCTCTTTCTTAAACGGTGTTCAATCAGCTGACCCTCGGTATTAGCTCAACAAACAGTAAAATATGAGGAACTATTTTTCCGTTTGCTTCTCTAATACTCAGGTCAAGACGCTGATTTCACAACCTCTTCATATACATATTAGAAAACAGGTGGACATGATGAAAAAAAACAGAATAAGAATACTGGACATCTTCATGGCAATCATTTTAGCCGTTGGGATCGGGATCTTTTCCTATCCTTTTGTAGAAGATTCACTGAATGATTTTCTTGCCCAGCAGATGATCATCCATTATCAAAAGCAAGCATCGAAAAAGAATTCAGCAGAAATAAAAAAACAGCAAGAAAAAATGACAAAGAAAAACCAGCAGCTGGCAGAAAAAAATGTATCACCAGGGATAGCCAGTTTCAACCAGACAGTTGATGCAAAAGTATTAAAAGATTTACCTAGTAATGCCTTTTTTATGGCACACATGCTTGGAGTCATCGAAATCCCAAAAATCAATGTCAGTTTACCCATATTTGATCAGACAACGGAGATATTTTTGCAAAAAGGAACGTCATTATTGGAAGGAAGCTCTTACCCGACTGGGGGGAAAAGCACCCATGCCGTTCTTTCTGGGCATCGTGGTCTTCCAGAAGCAAAATTATTTACAGATCTGCCTAAATTGAAGAAAGAAGACCAATTTTTCATCCAGATCAATGGAAAGACACTGGCATATCAAGTAGAAAAAATCCAAGTAGTCTTACCTGATGAAGTAGATTCTTTGGGTATCCAAAAAGGTAGGGATCTCGTGACTTTGCTTACCTGCACTCCTTACATGGTCAATACACATCGACTGCTTGTGACTGGTCATCGTATTCCTTATCATGCAAAAGAGGCAAAAAAAGCAATCCAAGGAATTGATCAATGGAAAAAATGGAAATTTTTTGCATTGACTATCGGCATACTACTTGGATCGATCGGCTTAATTTGGTTAATCATAGCTTATTTAGATTTTTTGGCCATTGCTAAGCGAAACTATCCTTTATCTTTTTATGTAAAGAACAAAAACGGACGACCAATCGAAGGAATGGTCTTTTCTGTAAAAACACTCAACGGCAAACACTATATTACTAGAGAAAAAGTTCCATTCGTGAAAGCTTCTGATGAATATGGATTAGTCATGTTTTCCGATTTGAAGGGCGGGAACTATCGCTTGCAACATGAGGAGATCCTACTTAAAATCCATGTAAAACATAAACATTCGAAACAGTTTTCAATGAAATTGAAAAAAGGAAGATACAAACTGCGAAAAGAAAAAGAGGCGTACTATTTGATTGAGAAAGAATGAATGAAGATGTCCAAAAAAGCAGAGGAAACCGACTAAATAAAAAAAGAGAAGCTGACGAAATGGACGTGTAAACTACTATTTTTGGTTTACTATCTGGAACGCCAGCTTCTATTTTTTATGCTTCAGAAGATTTTTATTATTATAGTATAACTTTTTAATCAGTCTCCCTTTTGGTTCTTTATATCATCGAATTTTAATGCTGCAAGCTTTCCCTTAATTCTGTAATACCAGTAATAGTTGTCAGAACTAGCAGACTGACTAGGTAAATACCACTCAAAAACAAGATCACGGCAGTTAAACTATAATGATCCATCAAAAAACCGATGACGATAGAAGAAAAACCACCAACAGCTCGTCCAAGATTCATAATGAAATTATTCGCCGTCGCACGGATTTCCGTTGGATACAAACTGCTGATTACTGCGCCATATCCACCATACATACCATTGATAAAGTAGCCGACTATCACAGCTGCGGCTACCAAACTCCACTGGCTATGAGCTAATACAAGTAGATAGACAGATAAAGAAGAACAAATCAAAAATAAAGAAAAGGCTAGTTTAGGCCCCATCTTATCCATGATCATGCCAAAAGTCATCATCCCCAAAGACATTCCTAAAATAGTACTTACCATCCACAATGAAGAACCAGAAACTGAAAGTCCTAATCGATCTTGCATAATCGAAGGGAGCCAGTTCATCAACCCGAAATAACCGGCAATTTGGACAGTCACCATGATACTAAGGCCACATGTTTGCCAAGCAAGATGTTTTGTTTCAAATAGTCGGCTAAGTTTGGTTTTCTTTTTGGCGGATTGTATAGATTTGAATTCCTTTGGTTCAGTCAAACCACGACGAATGAACAATACCATCAGTACCGGAAGTACGCCTACGACATATAGCATCTTCCAACCAAACGCTGGAATGATCAAAGCAGCTAAAATCGCAGCCAAAGCCGCACCAACCTGCGCACCAATACCAGCAACCGACGAAGCTCGGCCAATTTGTTTTTTGGAAAAACTTTCGGAAATCAAGGACATGCATGCACCATATTCTCCTCCTGCTCCTACACCTGCGATAAAGCGAAAGAGATAAACTAAGTAGATATTTGAAGCAAAATACATCAATAAAGAAGCAATCGAAAACAGAAGGACCGTTTGAGAAAATACTTTCACGCGACCATATTTGTCAGCTATGATGCCAAAAAAAATACCTCCAATGAGCATCCCCAAATTAGTGATCGTTGAAATGAACCCCGCTTGCGTACCACTAATATGAAAAGAAGCAATCATTGAAGATAATGAAAAAGCTAAAAACATAATGTCCATATTCTCTAATGCAATTCCCGCCGATGTCGATAATAATACCTTTCGCTGATACTTTGTCATTTTTATACCCCTTTTCCTAAAATTTTCCTAAATTGTTAAAAGTATATCCAAAAAAGAATAAAAAAACAAGTCTTTTTTATTCCGAATAGAGTAGATCCGACTGATATAGATGATCCAGCTCAGTTTTAATAGAAATGGTTATTGACTTAGAGTACACTTAAAGTTATAGAATAATAAGATACATAAGAGAAGTGGTAAGATAATGAAAGAAAGAGTGATCAAATGAATATCAAACAAGTCAGTGAAGAAAAGGGAATTTCGGCCGATACATTGCGCTATTATGAACGAATCGGGCTGATTCCGCCAGTTAATCGGACAAAAGGCGGGATTCGTGATTATACAAAAGAAGACCTGGAATGGGTCGATTTTACGATTTGTATGCGAAACGCTGGATTATCGATTGAGTCTTTGATCGAATATATTCGTCTATCTAGCGAAGGAGAAGCAACTGTGTCTGAACGACGTAAGCTTTTGATTGAAGAAAGTGAACTTTTGACGAAAAAAATTGCTGAAATGCAAGAATGTTTAGAACGTTTGCAAGGTAAAATCAAGAAATATGATCATGTTTTATCTAGAAATAAAATGGAATGTATCAAGTAAAAAAATCAAGGAGCATCGTTATGGAATTACGCTTGCTAAAATATTTTTGGACAATTGCAGAAGAAGGAACGATTTCCCAAGCTGCAGAAGTTTTGCATCTTACACAACCCACCTTAAGCCGACAATTGAAGGAACTAGAAGAGGAGCTAGGAATAGAACTGTTTGTACGTGAAAATCGTAAAATGATCTTGACAGATGCAGGTTATTTTCTAAAAAGCCGAGCAGAAGAAATCTTAGATTTGACGAATCAAACGACTCAAGAATTCGAGAACAGAAAGAAACAATTATTCAGCGGACGATTTACGATCGGATGTGTGGAAGCTGATAATTCAGACACATTGGCATTATTACTAGAAGAGTTGATCCGTGATTATCCTAGCGTTCAATTTCATATACATAGCGGAACAAGTGATGACATCACGGAGCGGCTAGAAAAAGGTCTGTTAGATTTAGCGATTTTGCTAGATCCAGTAGATACAGAAAAATATGAAACGATTTTGCTGCCAAGAAAGGAAAAATGGGGATTACTCATTTCAAAAGCTTCTGATTTAGCACAAAAAGATGCAATAAAAAAAGAAGACTTTTCCAATGTCTCTCTTTTGATTTCTAAGCGTCCAGAAATACAACGAATGTTTGCAGACTGGTTAGGTATAAAAAAAGAACAGCTGTTGATCACAGGAACGTACAATTTGATTTTCAATGTGTTCTCGCTAATTGAGAATCAGGTAGGAGCTGCTTTAGTCATAGAAGGGGCTGTAAGTAATCATTCAAAGGAAGTGAGATTTGTTCCGCTTGACCCGCTGATTGAAACGAACTGCATGCTAGTCTGGAAAAAGAATCGGATCTTGTCACCTGTAGTCAATGAATTGATCCACCGTTTTAAAGAAGCTTTTGAACAGTAATAACCATTTCTAATCAAGGAAACTCAATAATATTAATTGATAAAAAGGTTGTGACAAAAGTGGTCAGTTTCAGGAAATAAGATGAGATGTACGAAAATAGCTTTTCAAATATTTTATATAATTTCGACTTATTACCTCAAATACAAGCTTTAGAACATCGTTTATTTGAAAAAAGGAGAGTGACATAACTATTGTCACACTCCTTTTTTATTTTTCATTTTGAATCAAAAAATCAAAAAATTTACACAACTTATTAAATAAGCGCTTACAAATAAAAAAAGGATAGAACGGAATCGGCTATAATAAGCGTTGTTCTGGATTGTAATCATTATAAAGAAATGAAGGTTATAACTTTGGAGGTGTTCGAAAAGAAAAATGGGAGGAGCTTTCATGAAAAGATTTAGAAAAAGTTTGATATTGGTTTTTACGTTGAGTTGCTTGATACAACTTTCTGCTTTCAACCAAGTGGTGTTTGCTGCAAGTAAAAAAAGTAGTGTAGGTATCACTTTTGAAGGAAGCGTTCCGCCAAGTTCAACTGATCCATCCGTACCATCCTCGCAAGATGCTGATAAATCAGCAGATCAATCCAGACAAGAGAAATACCCGAAGACCAATGAGCAACAGCAATCATTTATTACATGGAGTGGAGTATTTCTTTTAGTAGTTATTTTATTATTTATATTTTGGAATAGAAAGAGGAGTAGAGAATGAAAAAAACAATTTTAGCTACAATATTAATCAGCACAACAATCTTAGCGGGAACAGTGGCCGTACATGCAGATGACCTAAGTGGTAAGAGTACAGCAAAAATCGGTCTAACGAAACAAGATCCAGATAATCCAGTAGGCCCGATCGACCCAATCGATCCTGATGATAATCCTCCTTCAAATGATCCAACTGGAAATACTGGGGACTTGCGTATCGATTATATCTCAAACATCGACTTTGGTACTCAAACGATTTCTGGGAAAACAGAAACATATATTGCCGAAAAACCTGCATCTCTAACAGAATCACAAGTATCAGATTTACGAGGAACTGGTGCTGGCTGGCATTTGCAAGTAAATTACGATACAGAAAAACCAGGATTTACTTCAGAAGATAAAACATTGAGTGGTGCAGAACTAACATTACCTAGCGGAACTGCTAAAAGTGTTGCAGATAACAAGGCTACACCTCCTGCTACAAGCGAAGTAGTAGTTAATGATGCCGCACAAAACATTATGACAGCGGCTGCGAATACAGGATTAGGGACATGGGCAGATGAAATGGACACAGCAAATGTTTCGCTTAAAGTCCCATCAGGTAACTTAGTGGGTGATTACACAGCTACGCTTGTCTGGACTTTATCAGACGCACCAGCTTAATGAAACATTTATCATGAACGAATAAGGAGAGAAGAACAACGATGAAAAAACAAGTATTCTACACATTAGCAGCGACAGTATTGCTATCAAGCTCATTATTAAGCGCATTGAACGTACAAGCAGATGAAACAGAGCCGGCAAAAGATTCTACCACTTCGACAGCAAAGATCACATTTACAGGAGATAACACTGATCCTGTAGATCCAGTAAACCCAGATGATCCTGATAATCCAGTGAATCCAGTAGATCCGGACGACCCAGATAACCACGGGACTGGAGATAACGGACCTTTGTCAATTGACTATGTCTCAAATATTACATTTGGCACACAAGATATCTCAACGACTAGCCAAGTATACAACGCTGAAAATGCAGAGCCACATGTTCAGATCACTGATAAACGTGGAGTAGAAGGTGGTTGGACATTGACAGCCGCAGCTACAAAATTTGTTGCTAGTGACCATTCAGAGTTAAAAGGTGCAGAATTATCATTTAAAAATGGGGTAGCAGAAAAAACTTCGGATAATACAAGTGAAGCACCCGCAACAAGTGATTTGATTTTTAACAATACTGAAGCAAAAACAGTCATGACAGCTGATAGTTTGAAAGGTCAAGGGACATGGTTGGATGTCTTTAAAGGAGAAGAAGGAAACAATACAAATGTTCAATTATCAGTCCCTTCAGGATCTGCGCAAGCAAAAGAATACACAGCAACGATCACTTGGACACTAACAGCAGGGCCAACTGTTTAGGATGGAGAGAAAAATGAACAAACTTCAATCATTGTTTGTTGCTGCTCTTAGTTTATTAAGTGTTGTAGTCGTGCCACTGACGACATACGCTGATTCGAATGAATCAGCGTACAGCGTCAGTGCGAATATTCCCGACTTTCAAAAAAATAAGAACGTTTCTTATTTTGATTTGCAATTAGGTCTAGATCAAAAAGAAGAGATTTCGATCCATTTAGCAAATTCAGCAAAAGAAAAAGCAACTTTTAGCGTAGACGTTAATAATGCTGCCACAAACAGTAATGGGGTCATTGATTACGGACAAACAGATCTAAAGAAGGACTCTTCTGCTAAATATGTATTGAATCAGCTCGTTACTCCTAAAAATCAAGAAATCGAATTACAAGCTGGTGAATCCAAAGATGTGACTTTCCAAGTTCACATGCCAAAAAATCGTTTCAAAGGAATTATCCTTGGCGGAATACACATCAGCAAAAAAGATAATGTCAGTGAAAAAGTAGACGGGACAGCTATCCGCAATAAATATGCATACGTGATCGGTGTAAAATTGCAAAACGATACAGATGCTGTCACACCTGATTTGAAGCTGAACTCAGCAAAAGCAGGTCTACAAAATTCATATACGACTGTGTTTGCTAATGTACAAAACCCTACACCTGGAATTATCAGCAAAGTCAAATTCGATGCAAAGATCACAAAAAAAGGATCAAAAGATGTTCTTTATGAAACAAAAAAAGAGAACATGTCGATCGCTCCTAATACGAACTTCGACTTTCCGATCAGCTTGAATAAGGAGAAGATCGAAGCTGGAGATTACACGGTAACAATCGATGCCAGCGAAGGCAACACAGATAAAACATGGCATTTGACAACTGATTTTACGATCCAGTCAGAAAAAGCCAAAAAGATCAATCAAGAAGCAGTGACAGAAGATAAAGGAATCCCGTATCTCACAGCTATCATTACAGTCGGAATTTTGTTATTATTGATCATCGCATTTTTAAGTTACAAATTACTTAAACAAAAAAAGTAGGTGAGTCTTTCAAGTGAAATTGAATCAGCCACTAAATAAGTTATATATATTAAGTTTGTTTTTTATTTGTGTTTTAGGAAGTATCTTTTTTCATTCTATTGAGGTTTCAGCAGCAGATTATACAGAAGTGAGTGAGGGGCCGATTCTTGGAGGACATGTTGAAGCATCGATTTCTTACAAAAAAGATCATTCCCCTCATTATACGGCTGTTGGAGATACGGTGACGGTTACGACCACTTTAGAAAAGTTAGATGATGGTGCTTTGCCCGATCAGTATAAACAATCTTCTGTTCTTATGTTGTTCCCTGATAAGACACAAGGCTTAGAATTACAAGGAGAGCCTGAATTTAAATATGAGATAGCAGGGATACAAGATACGGGGAGATTTGTTGAAATAACCAAATCATTACACATTTATCTATTGATGATGTTTAATGCATCGGCCAATTTAGAACACGGTGACCCGCTGACTTACGATGGCCGAATGACAGAGATTCCAATCACCACTGAATATGACGATGGCCCATATGAGGATGGATATGCCTTATCGAATTTATTAGCTCTAAAAGGTTCTAAAGTCATTTTAAGCTATAAAGCGACCGTGACAGAAGAAGCATTGAAGAACGATAAATTTATGCTTCATGCCGCTGTTTATGACAGTAAGGCTGGTAATTTTGACTGGGATCATTTTCTAACAGCATCTATGCCAAGCATTCAAGATCTAAGAGTCTCTTTTGATGAAGCAACTAAAAACAAAAAGATCGATATCAAAGACGATTCTTCTTACCAAACTACTTTAACCGGTTTTTGGGCAGGGGCAAAAGATGATATCCATCCTGTGCTGACAGTAGATGGTAAAGAATTACCTATACCAGATGGTAGTTTTAAAGAGGACGGGACATTCGCGATTCCGATTGATCTGAAAAATGTGGGGAATATCGGAACGAACAATATCCATATCAAGCTTTCTGATAGTAATGGCCAAGTCGCGGAAGACGATGCAGTCATTACACTTGCCCAACCATTTGTTCCACCACAAATCAAACTTTCTGATTCTTTGGCAAATGCTACTGTCAATGTTTTTCCAACAGATCAGTCATTGACGATCAATGGGGAATGGAAGGATAAAGACAGTAATACGGTTACATTGTTTTATAAACTAAATGGTCAAGAAAGAGTCTTACAAGACAACGTTAGCAATACAGCAAAAGACTCATGGCTTCCTTTTTCACAAGATATATCTCTTACAGATTTGAAACTTGGCGATAATCAAGTAGAAGTTTATGCTAAAGATGCAGAAGGTCAGCTATCTAATCACGAAAGTTTTAAAATCATATTGAATCAAGGAAAGGTAAGCTTTAAATCGATCGATCCGGAGATCCAATTTCAAAATATGGTTATTTCTGGTAGCACTGTTTATTCTTCACCACAAGCAACTGTTGGGGTAGTTGTAGAAGATACGACAGGAATTACGAAAGATTGGCAGCTTAAAGTCAAACAGACCTCCTCTTTTTCTGACGGAACAAGAGAGTTGCCTGCGCAATTAACTTATCTAAATGGCGAAGAAAAATTGCCAATAACGAATAGTTCAGCAATAGAATTACCAGTAGTCCAAAACAATACGACAGATTATTCTTTGCATCAAGATGCGAACCATCAATTCCAGTTAGCTGTTTTACCAGGTGCTTATGCTGGTGAATATCAGTCACAGTTGGAATGGACGATCGAAACAGCGCCATAATAATAAGAAGGGGAAACGCGGCTGTTTTTCCTTCTTATTTTTGTTATGATAAGGACGAAAGGGTGGGGTTAGTTGATGGAGTCAATCATGTTTGTTCTTATTGCTTATTTAAATTTGTTTATTTGGATGAGTATGTTATTTAAAGGGACGTCAAAATGGCGATTCATCTTATTATATTTGGGGTTGATGATGGCTAATATGTTCTTTGTTCCATATACGTCATTTTTCTTTGCAATCGCTTATATTGTGACATGCTGGTTCTTGTATCTTTTGGTAGAAAATATTTTTTTATCGGTCCTGCTACAGAATTTTCTATTGAATGTGATAGGTATTTCCTTTTTCTTAGCAATCGATATTCCAAGATATTTGGGATTTTATACAAGTTATTTGGACCTTTCAGTAGAGCTAGCGTTAGCAGCTTGCTTATTTTCGATCATCAGAAAAGCAGATCAAAAATATGATATATTCGATTATTTCAGCGGTTACACGAAAAAACTGAAAGGACTGACAGTTTTATCCGTTGTTATTTATGTGCTGATTTACATCTTTCATTTAGGTATTAGTTTTTATTCATTGGATTACATCCTTACTTCGATCATCACACTTTTATATAGTATTTTTTATACGGCTTTTTTTATTGTTTTTATTATATACAAGAAAAAGTTCCAAGTGATCGAACTTTATTTGAAAGACAATCAGGAGACAAAAGACTACTACGAGAAATTGGATGATTTCCGTCATGATTATTTGAATTATATTTCTGCATTGGAATACAGCTTGAAGAATGACAGTCAGGAGAATTCTATCAAGCTATTGACACATTTAAACCTGAATAATTCATAGCTTTAATTCTTTGGCACATTTTATTGAAATATGTATCACTAATATCCCTATCAACTGATTTTGACTAAAAAGTTACTTCAAACATTCACTGTTCAAAAATATTGAGGAATAAATTTTGGGTGTAAGGCATTTTGAGCATACTTCTCCCTGGATAACTTCCCAGTAAAAAAATCGTTAGATTGTTGGATTAGATCCATTGACTGGCTCGCCTCAGGCGAGCAAAGACCCTGTAGAATTCATTCTGATACACATGATAACTAGATAATTTGAGATAGACTCGTCTACCCGTTTGGACTAATTTCCCAGCAACTTTCAGAAACTTCAATCGAATAGAATGAATGGTCATTCCCTTTTGGACTTCTTCAAAGCCAATCGTTCTTAAGAAGTTGACTAAGTTGTAAGCTATCAAGCTGAGCATCATTCGGACATGATTCTCCAAAAAGCGAGGACTGTCTGTTTTGTCAAAGTAAAAGCCAGCTTTCGCTTCTTTAATGAAGTTCTCCATTGTGCCACGTTTGGCATAGATAGAAAAGATGGTATCAGGAGAAACATTTTCTGATAGATTCGTCACGATAAATTCATGTCGAAAGAGTAGTTCGCCCGCTTCACGTGTTGAGCGTATACACACGCGACGACTTTGTGACCAGGATTGTGCTTGATAAGTGGTCGAGAAGTACTGAACTTCTCGTTCTTCCCACTTTTGATTATCGCCATAAAGTACTGATTTCTCAGCTATTTGACCTAGTCTACGATTATTCTTCAGTCGAATAACATAATGACTCTTTTTTGATTCACACGAATCATACACACCAGGTGTAGCGAACCCGCTGTCTCCACGAACCAAGATGTCAGTGTTTGGTAGAGAGTGATTATAGTGCTCTAATAAAGGTGTGAAAAACTCCTTTACGCCTTTTGATGTATATTGATTTCCTGAACGTAGTTCAGCTTTTAAGAAGTCACCAGTCAATCCGTCAAAAGCTACCAATGGATGGTAACCATAGGTTTGGTAGTGTGTATTATAATCCGTTTGTTCTTGGTGACCAAATGTATCTGAATGGGTCGAATCTAAATCAATGATTAACTCCGTATCATTACGGATGAGGCGTGCTTTATCGATAAGTTCTTGGTTCAAAGCTTGAAGTTCATGGATATTCTCCTCAGATAGTCGATCTAAAAATCGGGAAAGTGAAGATTGAGAAGCGAGTTCTTTCCTATCTAAAACAGCTTTAAACACAGGATCTTGTCTCAGGAGATTAGCTGCAGAATCAGCTGAGTAACCAGCAATTAATTGCATAATGAACTGCTCAAGTATGGATAAGTTGTCATGAGTAAAATACGCTCGTTCGTCTTCAATGTGAATGTGTTGCTTAGCTAGTTCAGAAAAACCAAAGATGTTCATTAGCTCTTTCACTAGGACGAGACCCGAATCACTCGATAATTGACCACCTGTATGAGAAATAGTGATATTTGAATTGAATTTTACTTGGTTTTTGTGTAAGCTAGTCATGAAAAGAACTCCTTTCTTTTGGTTGGTTTAGTCACTTTAACCATAGCAGAAAGGGGTTCTTTTTTCATCACTTAACGGGTGAAGATGAAAAAGTAATTGTAAGCTGCCGTGAGGCAGTTTCACATGGTTTTAATTAAAAGTATGAATTATTCAGGTTTAAAGGATTATTCTTTAGAAGCGATCGATGATGCCAGGCATAATCCTCTGAAGCGAATCGGCGATCCAGCGGTACGCGGGCTTTTTTATCATTTTATGGAAAAAGCAAATCAATCAGGTGTTTCTTATGATATCCAAGTTCTAAATATCATCAATAATATCAAAGCAGATTACATCGATGTTCTTCGTCTTTTATCTATCGCACTGAATAATGCCATTGAACATTGTGATAAAACAAGAAAAGAAGTGCCCGTCAGTATCACGATCAATCAAACAAACGAACGGTTTTATTTCAAAATCGAGAATCCAGCTGATATGTCATCAACAAGTTTATCTAAGTTGATGAAAAGAGGAAGCTCAATGAAAAAAAATGGGGGGCTCGGTCTTTATAACTTCTCGAAAATCACGGATAAATATCTAAACGCCAATTACGGGATCAAATATTTAAAGCGCACGAAAATGTTTGTCTTGGAATTAGCAATCTATGAGAAATCTATCAGTAAAATTGTTTGAATAGCTAGTAAAGTAGCCTATTGAAGTTAAAACGGGTAGGACATCTCTGTCCTGCCCGTTTTGATGTTTGAAAAAAGGAATCGTCAGCTGTTCGTTTGTTTCAGCTGGTCAATATGGCGCAATAGTTTTTTTACACTAGAAGAACTTAAAAAAAGCGTATCTTTATTTTTGAAATGGACTTCCATCATTTGTTTATCTACTTCTTTGATATTGAACGGGTTGATAGAAAAACTTTTCAGGTCATTAAAGAAATGATAATTTTGAAATTTTTGTTTGATATTTTTCATTTTATCATGAATAACGAAGTTCTCGTTTGTTCCATAAAATTCTAATGTGGAGCGAGAACCATTAATCGTTGAAATATAATTGACTTCGTCTGGCGCAATCAAAAAGACTTTTGCGGCACCTTGCAGTTCAATGATAGAGGACGATTGTTTATGAGCTTCCAGTTTTTCTAAGAGAAGTTGTTTCAATGTTTGCGCAACTTCATCTAGGTTCGTTTTATCAAGGTAACAATCGGGACGAATCTGCTGATTAATGATTTCTAATCCGCGTGTATTATCATTTGATAGGAAGATAATGGAGCATTCTGGGTTTTTGTTCCGTATTTTTTTAGCAAAATCAATACCGCTATGCAATGTCTTCAGATCAATGTCAATAATAAACAAATCAGAAGAAGAAAAGACCAGTGTATCTAAGCGCTTATAAATCGTTTCCAACTCATTGTTCGGGAATATTTGAAGAGAGATGACACTCAGCTCTTGATGTTTCATTAATTCTTTCTTAAATAGTTCCTGATGAAACAAGTTATCTTCAATGTAGTAGATTTTCATGATTCGATTCCCCTAAGACAGATTTCATTACGGTTAGTATAACAGATTTTTTCTATAAATTTCATCATATAATTGATATTTGTTTTTTTATTAATTAGAGAATATATCATTTTATCTTTTTAATGGACGGAATAAGCATAATGTTGATCGCGATATTCTCTTGGCGTAAGGGAAGTTGTTTTTTTAAAGACTTGAATAAAATGGCTTTGACTCGCAAATGAAAGCAATACGCTGATTTCTTTATAACTCTTGTCCGTAAAAAGCAATAAATGTTTACTTTCATTGATCTTCCGTTCTTGGATATAGGAGTGGATCGTTTGTCCCATTTCTTTTTTGAATAAAGCAGAAAGATGTGTCTTGTGCTTATCAAATGTCTCAGCTAGCTCGTCAAGCGTTACACGATCGTAAATATGACTGTCTATATAATTGATCAGTTGCTTGACTAGCATGGATTTATCGGCTAGAGGCTGCTGATGGATCAGTTGCATGAAACGATAAGTCGCTTCTTTCATATATGTGTGCCATTCACTAGAAGAATGGATGCGGAACAAGCCTTGGATCAAAGCATCAGATAAACTGAAGGCCTGATTGATCGGGACTCCTTCATCGATACTAATACGCGTCAGGATGGCAACGAAAGCAGAGAACTTCAGCTTCAAACCTTCTAATTCATTTTCGGACAATTCGACATGATACGTTTCTTGCATCTTTTTAAAGAGCCAATCAATCTTTTCTGGCTGATTCCGTTTGATATACTCCGTGTATCGAAGCTCGAATTGATAAGAATCAAAAGTGGCTTCTTGCATCCGGCGGTCGTACAAACTGTCCTCTAACCGTTGATCCGTGGTAGATCGCTGCTTGATTTCTTTTTGGTAAACCCAGTGCAATTCCTCTTTTTTCAAGAGTTCGTGTGTTAGAAAAGCATAGGTAAGCTGGACGAATTCTTCAAAAGCTGCAGTTGTTTCTTTCGTATAGTGAATACCATAGTGATAGCTATGTCCTTTGAAAAGGAAAGTATCAGGAGATTCTCCGATCATACCGCAAGGGCCGATCAATAAGGAATAGGGCTTGCTGTCTGTAATAAAATCTAGTTTAGCAAACATAAAAGGAAAGTGATTAAATAAACATACGGATTGATTCTCTTTAGGCGAAATGAATTTTTCCATGATAGGCTGTATCTCCCATGAAATCTTCGGGTGGCAAACTTCGCCGCTTGAATCGAATAAAACCATGGGGATCAGATATTTTTTGTATAACAAATCCATTATTTTAGAAATCGCTGTCTGTTTCAATTATTTTCCTCCTGTCTATCCTTTTTCTTCCATTGTATCGCAAAAATAACATGTTGAATATTAATTTTTTCAGGTATCTCTCTTCTATTTTTATATAAAGTCTTCTTTTGTTGTATAACAAAGAAAATTTTATCGTTATAATTAAAAGTGTAAAAACGGTTACAAAAAAGGAGAAAATAATGGATGAAAAACAATTAAAGCAATTAGTCGATTCCTTGACAATAAAAGAAAAAATCGCACAAACTGTCCAGTTGAACGGCGACTTATTTACTGATAGCAATGTGATGAATACCGGACCAACAAAGGAATTAGGCTTTCCTGATGATTTTGATTTAAGTCAGATTGGTTCCATTTATAATATAAATGAACCTGAAAAACTAAAAAAAATCCAAAAAAAAATAATGGAAGAAAGGAATAAAAAAATTCCGCTCCTCTTTATGTCAGATGTTATTTATGGTTTCCGAACCATTTTTCCTATTCCGTTAGCACAAGCTGGATCGTATGATTTTGACTTGATTCAAAAAGCCGCACAAGAAACAGCGAAAGAGAGTTATTTAAGCGGACTGCATGTTCTATTTTCACCTATGCTTGATTTAGTAAGAGATCCTCGCTGGGGACGGGTGATGGAGTCTCCGGGAGAAGATGTGTATACTGCAAAAGAATTTGCTAAACACGCTGTCCAAGGGTATCAAGGAGACAATCTCCAGTTGATTGACAAATACCGAGTGGGCGCATGTATCAAGCATTTTGCAGGATACGGGGCTCCAGAAGCTGGGAGGGAATACAATACGGTCGATATGTCCAACCAACGTCTCTTCAATGAATATCTCGCTCCTTATCAAGCGGCAGTTGAAGCCAATTGTTTGCTAGTCATGACCGCGTTCAACGTTTTGAATGGCGTGCCTTCTACTGGTAATCGCTGGCTTAATCGGGATATTCTTCGAAAAAGGTTCGGCTTTAACGGCGTACTGGTATCTGATTATGCGGCTATTGAAGAGTTGCAAGTACATGGCTATGCGAAAGATCAAGCAGATTCAGCTAAAAAAGCATTAGAAGCCGGTGTGGACTTCGATATGATGACTTCTGTCTATGCCAATTCTTTAGAAAAATTAGCAGAAGAAAATAAAGAGATCTTGCAATTGTTAGATGAAGCAGTGTGGCGGATCTTAGATTTAAAGAACAAACTTGGACTATTCGAAGATCCTTATCGTGGGCTTGAAGAAGAGAACACGGGAGAAATCCTGACGGAAGAATCGAAAGAAATAGCAGTCAAGTTAGTGGAAAAGAGTTGTGTCTTGCTGAAGAATGAGGATACACTTCCATTAAAAAAACACCAGAAAATCGCAGTTATCGGTCCTTACGGCAAAAGTCGTCTGACGATTGGATTCTGGGCTTCTGTCAGTGGTAAACCTCAAGATAGTATTCCACTAAAAGATGGACTAGAACAGCATTTTTCAAAAGAACAGCTATTATTTGCAAAAGGATTCAACCTGTTTGATTCTTATGAACCATTTGGACCGTTAAAAGCTGGAATTGAACAACTGAATGGAACAATCGAAGACGAAGAAACATTATTCCAAGAAGCATTGGAAACTGCTGAAAAATCTGACGTGATTTTACTGACGATCGGAGAACAATTTTTAGAAAGTGGAGAAGGAGCTTCTAAAACTAACCTTCGATTGCCTGAAAAGCAAAAACGGTTGATCAAAGCGTTAGCAGCATTGGGCAAACCAATCGTGGGGATTTTATATACCGGACGTCCGCTTGTCCTAACGGAGATCGAACCTTATTTCTCTAGTTTGCTGCTCGTTTGGTATCCTGGAACGATGGGAGGCATCGGTATTGCCAATCTTCTTGCAGGAAAAGCAGCGCCAAGTGCTCGACTCAGCATGACTTTCCCACGGAGTGAGGGACAGATTCCAATCTATTATGCACATGCTTCAACTGGCCGACCTTTAGAAACAAGTACGCATTCCACTCGCTTTGTGTCCAAGTATATTGATGAATCCAATGAGCCACTGTTTGCTTTTGGCACTGGTAAAACGTATGGAAAAGTCGAAGCAAGCTGGCAGGAGATACAGGATCAAGAAGATAAGTTGCAACTTGTTTATGAAGTAATCAATCATTCAGCAAAACCAATAGAAACAGTTATCCATATTTATGTAAAGGACAAGACAGCTTCTATTGTGCAACCAGTTAGACTGTTGATTGCTAGTCAAGTCGTTTCTATACATGCAGATGAGAAAAAATCGATTAACTATACATTATCAAAAGAAGCACTTATGTTTTATAACAATCAAGGGGAAAAAATTTGGGAGTCTGGCGAATTTACTTTTTCTCTCTCGACAGTAGATTCAGAAGATGACCGTACAATTCAATTATAAAAAAGGAGAAGAAAGATGGAAAAATTAGAACAGTTTTTAAGTAGCAGACTATTGCCGATGTCGGAGAAATTACAAAAGAACAAAGTGTTAGCCGCATTGATGGAAGGGTTTATCCGAACAAGTCCAATTACATTAGGGATTGCCTTCATTACAATTATTGGTAATTTCCCATTTCCTGGCTGGATCGATTTTTTGAAAAATGTGGGGATTTTTCCTCATGTAGAAGCAATCACTAATGGTGCTACAGGTGTTTTCTCGTTGTATGTCGTATATAGTTTAGCTTTCTCTTATGCAAAACAATTAGGGACCAATGAACGGAATGCCTCGATCATCTCTTTGGCAAGTTTCATTATGCTGATGCCGCAATCCGTCATGACAACTGTCACACAAGATGGGAAAGCAGTTGAACAAGCTGTCGGTGCGTTACGATTGGATTATCTGGGCGGACAAGGATTATTTATCGGTATGCTTGTCGCTTTGCTCATTACCCGCTTCTATGCCTTCTTAGCTAAGAAAAATATAATGATCAAATTACCGGAAAGCGTGCCGCCAATGGTCACACAATCCTTGTCACCAGTATTTGTCGTTACGATCATTTTTGTTGTTGTATTTGCTTTGCGAGTATTGTTTGGCTTGACACAATCAGGAACGATTTTCCAATTCTTTATCGACGTAATCAATGCCCCATTGAACTCTTTAGTAGCGAGTCCGTTATCGATCATCATTATCATGGAATTATTAGCTGTTTTATGGTTCTTCGGTATCCACAATGCTGTTTTGCAAGGACCTTTAGGCGCAATCAGTATGACGATGGTCGTTGGGAACATTGCTGCCTTCCAAGAAGGAAAAGCATTACCCTATTTAGTTCCGTCTGTTATCTACATGGGGATGTACGCAGCTGGATTCATGGGATTCGTGACATTTTTCATGATCAAAAGCAAATCAGCCAAAATGCGCCAGTTAGGTAAATTATCTTTTGTTCCATCCTTATTCAATGTGACAGAACCATTGATGTTTGGGATGCCGATCATCTTGAATCCGATTTTCTTTATTCCGCAAATCTTTACACAATTGATTGCAGGATTCGTTACGTGGGGATTAACCACTACCATATTGCCGATTTCTTTGAATCCGACTATGTCGCTATTACCTTGGACAACTCCTACATTTGTGAAGATGCCTTTATCAGGCGGATTGAACTACACGATCCTAATGGTTATTTGTATGGCAATCGGTGTGGTGATGTGGTACCCATTCATTAAGATCGCAGATAAGAAAGAACTAGAGTTAGAAGCGGCGCTGGAAAAAGAAGAAGCAGAAACGAAAGCAGAAAAAATCATCAATGCAGAAGTCGAAGCATAATGAAGGGGAAAAGCATGTGGACATTAAGTATCGATATCGGTGGAACGTATATCAAGTCAGCTTTAATAATGGATACGCAAATAAGAGAAAAAAGACAAATAGAGACACCAAAAACAGATAAGGACAATTTTATCCTTGTCCTTGTCGAATTGATCCGTTCTTATCAGCAGATCGAACCCATTGAATTTGTCGTATTTTCTGTTCCTGGTGCGGTGAAAGAAGCGTCAACCGTCTTTTTTGGTGGAGCAGTCGCATGCCTGAATGAAGTCAATTTAAAGCAAGAAATAGAAAAACATTTGCCCGTTCGTGTGTTCGTAGAAAATGATGCGAAAGCTGCTGTATTGGGAGAAGCAAGTTTCGGTCATTTAAAAGGGATTGAAAATGGTGCAGGAATTATTCTAGGAACAGGCGTCGGCGTTGGACTTTTGCTAGATGGGCAGGTAAGAAAAGGACCCCATTGTCAAGCTGGAGAGGTTAGTTTCTTGATACAAGATCGTGGGATAAATGGGGCTGAATCATTTGCAGGGATCAATTTGTCAGCTGTTCGATTAGTAAAAGAACTGGCAAAATTATTTCAGTGTGAACCAGAAGGACCTCTTGTATTTGATTATCTATATCAAAAAGAAGATGATCAAGCACAAACTTTATATCGCACATACTGCAATCAAGTAGCGATTCTTTGTTTCAATATCCAGTGTTTGCTGGATTTGGACAAAATAATTATTGGCGGTGGAATCAGTAAACAAAAAAGGCTGATCAGAGATATCCAGAAAAACTATGAAGCCATCTTTTCTGTGTCGCCGATGATCGAACAAACGATTACGAAAATGACGATAGAAGCTGCCGCCTTTGAGTCTGAAGCAAATCTGATCGGTGCAGCGAAAGGAGTACGATTGAATGAGATTTCCAACTGATTTTTTATGGGGAGCTTCCACTAGTGCGTATCAAACAGAGGGAGCTTGGGATGCAGACGGTAAAGCGCCGTCTGTTCAAGATATGAAAGAAATACCTGACGGAACAAGTGATTTCAAAGTGGCGGTAGATCATTACCATCGCTTTGAAGAAGATGTTCGTTTATTTAAAGAGCTAGGATTAAAAGCTTATCGGTTCTCGATTTCTTGGAGTAGAGTCATGTCTAATGGAAAAGTTAATCCAAAAGGGCTGGAGTTTTATAAGAAACTCATTGCTTTATTGAAGGAAAATGAGATCGAGCCGATCGTGACGGTATTCCATTTTGATTTGCCTTATGAAATCCATGAAAAGGGAGGCTGGGAAAATAGGGCGACGATCCAAGCTTTCGCTGATTACTGCCAGCTGCTTTTTGACACATTCGGTCAAGAAGTAAACTATTGGCAAACAATCAATGAACAAAATGTCATGGCTTTAGCTGGTTCGATCATTGGTACAAGTAATAAATCAATGAAAGAAAAGTTTCAAGAAAACCATCATATGCTCGTTGCTCAAGCCCTAGTCACGAAAAATTATCATGATGGGAATTATCCAGGAAAGATCGGACCCGCGCCGAACATTGCCAGTGTATATGCTGCTTCTGATAAACCAGAAGACCAGTTGGCTGCAATGAATATGAGTGCTTTAAGAAACTGGCTGTTTTTAGATGCTGCGGTTTATGGTGTCTATAACCATAATGCCTGGCACATTTTGTCAAAAATCAATGCCTGTCCTGAAGTAACAGAAGAAGACAAAAAAATCATGCTAGAAGGTACATGCGATTATATCGCTTTTAATTATTACAATACCATGACTGTGTCAGCCTATTATCAAAAAGAAAACAAGATCGATCAGCAATCTGGCTTTGGTATCCCGGATTTCTTTCAAGCAACAACGAACCCACATTTGCCAATGACTGAATTCGGCTGGCCAATCGATCCAGAAGGGTTCCGTTATACGTTAAATGAGATCTATTCAAGATATCGTCTGCCGTTATTGATAACCGAAAACGGAATAGGAGCAAAAGACCAATTAACAGAAGATGGAAAAATCCATGACAAGTATCGCATCGACTATTTGAAACAGCATATCCAGCAAATGTATCTAGCAATGGAAGATGGTGTAGAGGTGATCGGTTATTGTCCGTGGAGCGCGATCGATTTGATCAGCACCCATGAAGGAATCGAAAAAAGATACGGTTTTATTTATGTTGATCGAACAGATGATTCTTTGAATACTTTGGATCGTTATAAAAAGGATAGCTTTTATTGGTATCAAAAATTGATTGCTGAAAATGGATTAAACGAAGAGGAGTAAGCCTATGCAGATCAATACGATGACTATTGACAACGAAGCCAATACGACTCTAACGGTTTATCTTCATGAAGAAAAACCCGAATTTCACCGTATTGACAAACGTCCGTTTATACTAGTGATTCCAGGAGGAGGGTATGGATTTTGCAGTGAAAGAGAAGCAGAACCGATTGCATTGAAATTTGCTGCTGAAGGTTATCATGCGGGTGTGCTGCGCTATCACGTTGGAGAACACCGTGATTTCCACAAAGCACTGGCGGATGCAGAAAAAAGCATGGATCTGATTGCCTTACTAGCTGAAAAAGCAAAAATCGATCAATCCAAAGTTGCAGTGATCGGTTTTTCTGCCGGTGGGCATTTAGCAGCCGCTTTGTCTACTTTGTCCGATCGAAAACCAAGTGCTTGTATCCTTGCCTATCCGGCTATTTTAAGCTCCTTTGCAGAAGCGATGAAGATCAAGGCTCCTTCTTTAGACATGTGTGTGACACCGCAAACGCCACCTACTTTTTTGTTTTCTACATTCGAAGATAATGTGGTGCCTATCGAGAATTCTATTTTGTATTTGAAAGCGTTAGAAGAAAACGATGTACCATTTGAAACACATATTTTTCAAAAAGGAAAGCACGGATTATCATTAGGAAATAAATGGAGTGGAAATAGTGAAGAGATGGTGGACCCACGATTTGCCAAGTGGTTTGAGCTTTGTATCGAGTGGCTGGAAATCATTTGGTCACAAGCCGCTGTAGAAACTACACAAAAAATAGAAGACGTTTGGCAAGTACCGATCAAAAATTTATACGCCATTGAAGCAAATCGTTCGATCTTACTTGAACATTTGCCATTTTTAGCCGATAAAAGTAGGTACAAAATCATTCGAAGTTTGTCCCTCAACCAGCTGTGTGAATTTTCGCCAGAGAAATTTACAAAAACAAAGATCAGTCAATGGGTAAATGAATTGACTTGGAATCTTTGAACTTTTCCATCAAAGAATCGATGATCGGAGGAAATAAATGAAATATGAAATAATCAATAAGAACAATCGGTTCTATTTTCTCATGGATGAAAAACCCTGTCTTCTCTTAGGGGGAGAAGTGCATAATTCAGCAGCTTCCACGGCACTTTCTATGGAAAAAAATATTTGGCCATTTGTGAACAATATTGGATTGAACACCCTGCTTGTACCTGTTTATTGGGAAAACATTGAGTCAATTCCGGGAATATTCAACTTTGATTTGATAGAAGCTCAGTTACAAAAAGCAGCTGAAAATAAGATCAAGCTGGTTTTTCTGTGGTTCGGTTTATGGAAAAACGGTTTATCTACTTATGTTCCTCCGTGGATCAAGACAGACACAGAAAATTATTTTAGAGTAGTCAACCAAAAGCAAGAGCAGTTAAATTGTATCTCACCGTTTTGCGAGAAAGCAATTGAAGCAGATTGTCGCGCATTATCTAGCCTATGTCAATTTATCAGTCAGCATCCGCTGAAAGATCAAGTATGCATGATGCAGATCCAAAATGAGGTTGGCTGTCTTGAAACGGCAAGGGATTACTCTAGAAAAGCACAGCAAATATATGGATCCACACTTCCAGAAAGAATCAGAGAATTATATCCTCAAGCAAACAGCTGGCAGGAACTTTCAGACGAGACATTCATGGCCTATGCCTTTAGTCATGCACTGGAAAAGATGGCATTAGAAGCAAAAAAATGGTTAGATATCCCGTTGTTCACCAATGCTTGGCTACATAAAGAAGGAAAAAGCGCGGGCGACTATCCTAGCGGTGGTCCTACAAAAAATGTATTAAACGTATGGGAAAAAAATGCACCTAGCTTAACGGCTTTTGCTCCAGATATCTATGAAGAAAATTTTCGGGAAATCATTCAAGATTATCAAATGATTGATCAACCCCTTTTCATACCAGAAACAAGAAAAGATCTAAGATATCTATCTAATTGTTTCTATGCATTTGGGAAAGGCGCACTTTTGTATTCTCCATTTGGAATCGAAGATCTTAGAAAAAGTACGGAAGCTATAATAGATGAGGATCAGGCTTTTTTGAAAGAGTTAGGATTAGACCAAGCGGCTTTTGATCCGACAGGAAGTTTGCCTTATTTTACTAAGTGTTATCAAATAATTAAAGAACTAACCCCGTTTTTAACGGATGAAACAATCAAGATCCATTCTTTTAAAAAGGAAAAGGACATGACGTATCAGTATCAAGATGAAAATTACCGATTTTTGATCAAATATTTAAGCAAAGACAAGAAAGAGCAGCTGAACACTGCTGGCCTCTTTTTTCAATTAGAAAATGATTATTTTTTTGCTGGATGTAACTTTGCGCTATTCCACGATGCAGTAGATGAAGAGCTGTGTTCAGAAATTTTGAATTTTGAAGAAGGATATTTTGAAGGAAAAAAATGGATCACAGAGCGTGTTTTAAATGGGGATGAGCGCTATACGCCATATATCGGTAATATGCCTAAAATCATCAAATTCTCTTTATATACCTATCCGAAAAAAGAACAGGAGGTTGTCCATGAATATCTTGCTGACGAACGAAACCTTTAAGCCATCTACTAGTATGTTTGCCCAAGAACCGGAGCCACTCGAAAATCTATCTGTTTATCGAAATAGTACAGCCGCATTTCAGTTATTGCTGCATGATGGGAAGAAAAACCATTACAGCTTAGACGATCAATTTACGATCCCAGATGCGATTGAAATACCTATATACCGAATAGAAATCAACTCAGAACTGCCCATCAAGTCGAATTTTATTGAATATTATTGCGGAAAAGACGACATTTTCTACGGAGATAAACTGTTAGAAGAAAAAGCACATACTTATTCTGGTGATCGCTTTACTCCTATTTACGTAGAAATCCCGGTTGATGGTCAACAAAAAACCGGCACCTATCCAATAGATATCACGATTTATCAAGCAGGAATAACAACAAAAGAAACAGTCATCGGACAGAAACGATTAGAAGTAACTGTAGAAGCATTTACTTTCAGTGATAAAGTAACTGACTCCTTCCATTTAGACATTTGGCAGCAACCTTCTAATCTTTCTCGTACATTCCAAGTGCCTCTTTGGAGTAATCAACATTTTGAACTGATTCAGACAATGGCTTCAACTTTAGCTGAATTAGGCCAAAAAACCATTACAGTCATTGCAGGAGAAATCCCTTGGAAAGGATGGTTCAATTATATTGTCAAAGATTTCCCAGCTAACTTGTATGAATACTCAATGGTCAAAGTTCTCAAAACAAAAGAAGGAAATATCCAGTGTGATTTTTCAATTTTGGATAAGTATTTAGCTTGTTTTTTTGAAGCAGGGATCGATAAAGAAATCGATGTGTTCGGCCTTTTAGGCGTCTGGCAGCCACCCTTCTTCCCTTTGAATAAAGCAGTAGAACATCCAGAAAAACTTGTGATCCGTTATTATGATGAGGAAATAGAGCAAATGGCATTCATCGAAAAACAAGAAGAGCTTAGACAATATTTCCAGCAATTGTTTACCTATTTTAAGAAAAAGAACATTTGGGACAAAGTTCGTCTCATGGCAGATGAGCCAAAAGCACATGAAATCGCTACGTTTAAAGAAGCTGTCAAGTGTCTAAAAGAAATTGAACCAACATTACAGCTGAAAGTGGCATTTGACAAGGAACCAGTCTTACAAGCCTTGATTTCAGAGATCGACTATCCAGTCACATCTTTTTATTGTACTTGTCAAAATTATGAATGGCTGAAGGAACAGTTTCCTGGAAAAACACAATACTACATCTGCAATTATCCAGATAAACCAAACACATTCTTGCACAGTCCCTTGACAGAAAGCCGCTTACAAGGAGCATTAGCTTATTATTTTGGAACAGATGGTCTGCTGAGATGGGCATATAACTGCTGGCCGGAACATGCAAGAGAAGATATTCGTTACAATACCAGTTCACTTCCAATTGGTGATTTGTGCTTGGTTTATCCATCTGTCTCCGGCAGCCTGCTCTTGTCTCTTCGCTATAAAGAACTGTATCGTGGTGTAGAAGACTTTTATCTGCTAAAAGAAGCGGAGAAAATAAACAAAACAAAAACAGACCAGCTCCTAGCTGATTTTCTTGGAGAGAAAAAGCCAGAAAACTGGATGGAAAACAGCCATCAGTCTGTGCAGAGATTATTCAATCAGTCTTACAGTCAATTCGATCAGTTAAGAAAGAAATTGATTGCGATCATCACAGAAACTTCTATTTAATTAAATAATAGTGAATAAAAAGCATGACCTGCATATTGCAGGGCATGCTTTTTATTTTTAACCGAGATAGGAAAGAATCCACCGTAAAAATATTTCCAGCACAGCGAGTTTTGTAAATCTTTGTTTAAACCAGTTTAGATCTAGCTAGCTGAAAAGAGACAAAGAACCTTGTTCCTGCTTAGATAAACTTTTGGGATAGAGAAATCACGAATTTACATAGTTTTTACAATCTTTATTTGAATTAAGAAAGATACAAATTAGAACTTTACAAATAGAGGGTACACTAAAGATGTAGCAAATAAATAAAAGGAGCTAAGATATGTTTGAGTTGAAAAAAATAGAAAAAACGATGGTGAGTATAGTATTAATAGCAACTCTAATGGTATTAGCAGGTTGTCGTTCGTCCAATCAGACAGTAAGTGGTAATCAAAACCAATCCTCTGATACGATCAAAATTGCTTTTTACCCTAATGAATCTGCTGCAGAGTTTGAACCGGCAAGAGAAGCGGTAAAAGCGGTGGTTGAAAAAGCTACAGATAAGAAAGTTGAATTAGTGACAAGTACAGATTACAACGTGGTCGTGGAATCTATTGCAAATGGACAAGTAGACTTAGCTTATATGGGTGCAGAAGGCTATATCGAAGCAAACAAGAAAAATGAGCAAGTAGAAGCCATATTGACCAATTCTGGGCCAAGCGGAACGCTGGAAGATGCGTTATATTACAGCTTTTTAGCGGTGAAACCAGAAAACAGCAAAGAGTATGAAGAAACAGGTGGCTATACGATTGATCCAATCAAAGACAAAACGATTTCTTTCGTCACGAATACCTCAACTTCTGGTTTTACTGTACCGAGCAACAAAATCGCTGAACATTTTGATTTAAAGAATACAGATGATCTTATCATGGATGGTCTATTCTTTGAAAAAGTGTTGTTTGGCGGGTCTCATCAAGGATCCATGATCAATTTATTAAAAGGCGACGCGGATGTAGCTGCTTTTATGAATATGCCGCAATATTTTGATGTGATCCAAGGAGAAGAAAACAAGGCAGGAGTCATTTACGAAGTAAAAAAAGATGCTCAAGCTCCTTTTGACACGGTACGAGGGGAACAAGCACAAGTTATTCTTTCCATACCGGTCTTGAATGGACCAATTGCAGCAAACAAACAGACGTTGTCTGAAGCAGATATTGATAAGATCATCAAAGGAATGACTGCTGATAGTACAGCTGAAAATAAAGCTATTTTTGCACCAAAAGATGCTGATGTCCCAGGTATGTTCACAAAAGAAGGAAATGAGCGGTATGTGGAAGTCTCAGATGACTTTTATGATGAGATCAAAGAAATGAACAAATAAGAAAAGACTGGAAAGGAAAGCCAAATGCTATTAGAAGTAAAAAACATCACGAAAACCTATCCAAACGGAAATCAAGCATTGCAGGATATTTCATTTTCACTTGAAAAAGGAGAATTTGTTTCGATTATCGGGCCGTCTGGGGCGGGAAAATCAACCATCTTGCGTACGATCAACCGATTAATCGAAGCAGATAGTGGTACGATTCGATTTGAGGATAGAGAAATGAATGAACTGAAAAGAAAAGAACTGCGAAAGAAAAGAAGACGTATTGGTATGATTTTTCAGCATTATAATCTTGTCAGTCGCCTTACCGTGATCGAAAATGTATTGCATGGCTGTTTGGGTTATAAAACAACACTCAGTGGAGCTGCTGGTCTTTATCGAGAAGAAGAAAAAGAACAGGCTTTTGATCTTATAGAAAAGGTGGATCTTTCGGCATTTGCGTACACTCGATGTGACGAATTAAGTGGTGGACAAAAGCAGCGGGTCGGAATCGCCAGAGCACTCATGCAAAATCCGGCACTCATCTTATGTGATGAACCAATAGCTTCTCTTGATCCAAAATCTGCTAAAACGATCATGGATTACTTAAAAAGAATAACCAATGAATTGGCGATTACTTGCCTTGTCAACTTGCATCAAGTGGAAACAGCCATCGATTATTCCGATAGGATCATTGGAGTGAATAGCGGAAAGATCGTATTTGAGGGAAGGCCATACGAGTTGACAAAAGAAAAAATAGAAACGATCTATCAATCTAAAAAATTATTAGTGTAAAGGATGAGAGAATGGAAAAAATAGAGGCAGAAAAATTTTTCAGACAACAAAAAAGATATCGCTTGTTTTATATTTTGCTGATTGCTTTTCTTTATTTTATTTCAGCACATGGCGTTGGATTTCGGGCAGGAACAGCTTTTTCTGCTGTGCCAAAAAGTTTTTTCTGGCTATTCTCCAACTTTATTCCGACAAGTGATTCCCTAGCCTATTTATCGATCATCATATCTAGACTCGTCCAGACGATACTGATGGCAGTGACTGCTACGACATCAGGTGCTATTTTTGCCTTGATAGCAGCTGTGATTGGATCAAGAGAAATCGGTTTGAATCGTTTCACAAAAGTGATCGCTAGAGGCATGGCGAGTTTTTTCAGAAATGTCCCTATTGTTGTATGGGCAATAATCTTGTTGTTAAGTTTCAAACAAAACGAGTTTACCGGATATTTGGCGATTACTTTTACGACATTTGGTTATTTGACCCGTTCATTCATGGAAACAATCGATGAAGTATCTGGCAGCGTCATTGAAGCGATGATGGCATCTGGAGCTTCCTATTTGCAAATCATTTGGCAAGGTGTTTTGCCGATGTGTTTGAATCAGCTCCTTAGCTGGCTTCTTTTTCTAATAGAAAATAATATTCGTGATGCTACGCTAGTCGGGATACTGACAGGGACTGGTATTGGTTTTTTATTTGACTTTTATTACAAAAAATTCCAATACGATGTGGTCGGGATGATTACGCTGACTGTCATTATTGCAGTTATCTCACTGGAGGCAATTTCGAATACAGTAAGGAGGATGATCCGCTGATGATGGATTATCAGACAAATGAAACGAATGCCATATTTAATCCAACCTCTTATTCAAAGGTGGCATTCAGGAAAAGAAATCAGAGGATAAAAGTTAAACTATGGCGTCAAGAACGGATCATTGTAAGGCTCATGCTGCTACTTTTATGTTTGGTTTCTGCATACACTGTGATCACAATGGATTACGGGAATGTCAAGTTAACAGAAGCAGTTTCTGCTTTTTTTTCCAATATGTTCAATATTTTCTTGCGTCCGCAGTTATCTGGAAGATTTACGACGTTTTCTTTAGTAGAAAGTCTTGGTATAACGATTGGTCTCTCTGTTTTAACAACTGTGATTGGTGCTTTTCTTGCTTTCTTTCTTAGCCTGTTAGCTTCCCGAAACTTAAGCAGTGGCTTTCTTTCCAATACGATAAGAGGGCTGATGTCTTTTATTCGAGCAGTTCCCACGATTTTATGGGTCATGATTTTTTCTATTTTGATCGGATTAGGAGCGAATGCTGCAATTATCGGGATGTCTTTTCACAGCATTGCTTATTTGACAAAAGTTTATTCTGAAAGTATTGAAGAAATGGAGTCTGGCATGATCGAAAGTTTGAAAGCGTGTGGAGCGAGCTGGTGGCAGATTGTTTTTCAAAGTGTTCTCCCTCATTGTTTCACGACATTGCTTTCTTGGACATTCATTCGGTTTGAAATCAATTTTACAAATGCGATTGCGGTAGGAGCTGCAGCTGGTGCAGGAGGATTAGGCTTTCAGTTGACGATGGCTAGTAACTTTTATTTTGACTTTCGAGAAATCGGCGTGATGGTCTATATGATCTTGACGATTGCTGTACTGTTAGAATTTATTTCTTTGAAATTAAAAGAAAAATATATTGTCAAAACATAAAATTTTATAGAAAGAGGAGAACGGGAATGAAGGCAGACTTACATGTGCATAGCTGCTATTCGAATGGTTTTTTTCATCCAAAAGAACTTTTGTCTTTAGCGACAGCTCAAGAAATAAACCATTTAGCAATCGTGGATCATCATACATTCGCAGGGATAGAAGCAGTAAAAGAAGTATTCTTTGAGTCGCCTGTTAATTTGATCGAAGGAATCGAAATTAGTGCTTTTGACTTGAAAAGACAAAAACATGTCCGCATATTGGGATATAATCTTTCAAATCGGAGCTATATCAAGCAGTTGTGCAGACCGTTACTTCATTTTCAAACCAATCAAACTTTATTTAAGTTAAAAAAACTGCAGGCAGAAGGTTATCATCTGAAGGAAGAGGAACTTTGGAAGGAAGCAGAGAAGGCAACTGCACTTTATCCCTGTCATTTATATCGTTTATTGAAAAAAAGAGGCTATGGTACACAGATGGACCATACGTTTTATCAAAAACTTATGACAGCAGAAGAAGTTTCTGATAATCGAAAAAAAATAAATGTATATGATGCCATAGAGGCAATCAAATACGGTGGTGGATTGACTGTTCTAGCCTGTCCAGGAAAATTTGATAACTATGATTTAATCCCAGAACTCGCTTCATTCGGGATTGATGGTTTGGAGAAGTATCATCCAGCTCATCGTATAAGAGACCTTAAGATCCTTTCAGATCTCATCAAAACATATCATTTTTCTTGTTTTGGCGGTTCTGATTTTCATGGAATAAGAGGGACTACAGGATTTGGCAGGACATTGATCACAGATGCGCGAGAATTTCCCGATCAACTACTCTATAATTGAATAAACTACCTGTTTCAGAAAAATGAAAAAATGATTGCAGCAACTAAAGATAATGATATAATAACCTCAACTACGTATGAGGGGATTGTGAACGATGATCAACTTTTCTTTATCACAGATCCAGGATTTGCCTAGAATCGTGGAAATTTACAATCAAGCGATTCCAACTCGCTTATCTACAGCTGATTTAGAACCAGTTACAATAGAATCGAAAAAGGCATGGTTTGATGTCCATCAATCAAAAGAACGTCCGATATGGGTCATGAAGATCGATCAAAATATCGCAGGATGGGTGAGTCTTAGCGATTTTTACGGGAGACCAGCTTATGCAAAAACTGCAGAGATAAGTATTTATATTGATTCAAATTACCGAAAACATGGATTAGGACAAAAAGCATTATCATTTGCTGAATCTCAACTTTTAGATTGTAAGATCGATACACTTTTAGCTTTTGTGTTTGCTACCAATCAAGCGAGCATCAACCTATTCCGCAAAAACGGATTTGAGCAGTGGGGGCATTTACCTAAAGTTGCAAACATGGATGATCAGTTGACTGATTTAACTATTTTAGGAAAATCTTACGAATAATAATAATGACCGCTTTCAAGTGTTTTTTACACTTGGAAGCGGTCATTATCATAGAATGTTTCAATTGAAAAGAGTAAAGTGAGGATGAATTTTTTTAATTATCATATTAATTAATCAAATAACAGTAAAAAAAAATCATTTTTATCTCATATGCCATTCATTTCTCATTTATCCTAGTATCAATGAGAAATAGCAGAAATTTCTAAAGAAATGTTAGCCCTTTATTTTAGGCTGAGTATTATCGAACGCTGATTTTGAACTAACTGACGATAATATAACAATAAAGTGATAATAAAGTAATTATAAAGTAGCAAAAAATTTGTTTCTTGAGAATTCTGCAAAAATAAGGATTAAAGGAAGAATGTGTATGTCAAAACAGTCTTTTTTAGTTATTGGGTTTATTGCTTTGCTAGGTATTTTATTTTTCGAAGTTACTTCGGTGGCCTCCTTGATCACCGAAGTGAAAGGACAAGCACATTCTTCGGAGCATTCGTCACAATCTTTCAAACAATCAGAACAATCAACCTTTAAAAGTCAATCAACTGAAACAGCTAACGTCAAAGAAGCCATTCAAGAATCAGCGAAAAAGGTACAAAGTCAGTCATCACAATCAACACAAGATAGTACAAAAACGAGCCGAGATACGGCTGTCAAAAGTATTGCCATCAGCTTTGATGATGGACCAGGAGCGACCACAACGCCGCAGCTTCTGCGAATCTTAAAAGAAAAAAACGTGCATGTCACTTTTTTCGTCTTAGGAGAAAATACGGCGCAGCATCCTGAAATCGTGAAGCAGACAGCTGAAGCAGGGCACGAGATTGGCAATCACACATACGATCATCAGAATCTGGCCACTCTTTCTGCCCAGTCGATGACGGAGGAAGTGACGAAAGCAGACACTGAGATCAAAAAAGTCACTGGTAAAACCCCCGCTTTTGTTCGTCCGCCCTATGGTTCTGTCACGAATGTAGGAGCAACGATCATCCAGCGACCGATCATCGAATGGTCTGTTGATTCAGAAGATTGGAAGACAAGAAATCCTGATTTGATTTTGCAGAAGATCCAAGCAACAGTATACGATGGGGCAATTATTTTATTCCATGATATCTATCCTGAAACGATTCGTTCCGTTCCTCAAGTGATCGATTATCTGAAAGAGCAAAGCTATCGCATCACGACAGTGGGGGATTTATTAGGACATCCAACGGCTGTCGAGAACTACTATGGCAGAAACGATCATCGGCCAGTTCAGTAAATAAATTATTTTTCGAAAAAGCTACTTTTAGAATACCGTTTATCAAGAGGTTATGACAAGAATTTTGGCACAACCTTTTTTTAATTTCTCTAAAGTATGGTATTTAGATACAAATCAGATAGATTTTGCTTCTATCCTTAACAGCAAAGGAGGAGAAGATAAATGTATAAAACGTTAAAAATCATATCTATTTTTCTATTGATGTTTATTATAGCAGCAGGTGCTTATGGTGTAAGCGAATATATGAAATTGCAAAACCTGTCTGAGGTTTCAAAAAAAACAGCCGCCAACATGAATGTGAAATATTCAGCCGATACAGACACACAATTACCCGATCGGTTCAATGTACTGCTATTAGGTGTAGATACTGGAGAATTTGGAAGGACGGAACGAGGAAGATCGGATTCAATGATTGCTGCTCATGTTGATCTGAAAAATGAAGCAATAAAATTGATTAGTCTAGAGCGAGATACCTATGTTCAAATCGCAGGACAAAACAGATTTGACAAATTGAATGCCGCTTATGCTTACGGAGGAGAACAAACTGCTATTCAAACGACAGAGAGTATGCTTGATACTACTATTCCCTACTACATGGCAATGAATATGAAAGGGCTGGAGAGTATTCTAAGTATCGTTGGCGATATTGAAGTGGACAATGATTTTGCTTTCAGCTTTGATCACTATGATTTCCCAAAAGGCTCCCTTACGTTATCTCCAGAAGAAGCACTTGCCTGGTCAAGAATGAGATATGACGATCCTAATGGTGACTATGGGAGACAAATTCGACAGCAAAAAGTGATCAAAGCGATTATGCAGAAGCTATTGACTCTGGAATCCATACCTAAAGTAGACAAAATCATCAATGTTTTAGGCAACAATATGAAAACCAATTTACCTTTGGGAGAATTGCTGAAATTATATATAACGAAGAACAACAAATTTAAAATGAGTACGGATCAATTAAAAGGGGAAGAAGAAATAATTGACGGCATATCTTACCAAAAAATGACTGATGCAGAAATCAAACGAATCAGTCAGCAATTACAGTAAAGCAGGAGAGAGGAATATGATTAAAAAAAGTTTGATAGCCTTTGGAATAATCATCCTTCTAATAGGGATCACAGGGGGAAGCGTCTATATGGCAGACAGAGTCTTCACGCCCTCAACGAACGAAGACAAAACAATAGAAAATACTGAAAGCTCCAGGAAACAAGAGCAAACAGAAATACAAAATTCTACCAGTCCAACGATCACCACAAAGGAACAGCAAACAAAAAATGAAAAAAATAAAGAAACGGAAGATACAATGAAATCATCAAAGACCATTGCTCTTACCTTTGATGACGGGCCTAATCCGTCCACAACGCCGAAACTTTTAGAAGTTTTAAAACAAAAAGATATACATGCCACTTTTTTTGTTCTAGGAGAAAATGTTTCCCAGAACGAACAACTTTTGAAAAAAGAGGTACAAGAAGGTCATCAAATCGGCAGCCATACATTTTCACATAAAGATTTAGCAGGTCTATCTGACCAGGAAATCAGTGCTGAAATTACTCAAACAGATAACGCTATTTTGAAAGCAATCGGTAAAAAGCCAGCATATGTCCGACCTCCGTATGGCTCTATCACAAAAAAAGGAGCAGGAATCATTAATCGCCCAATGATCGAATGGTCTGTTGATTCGAAAGATTGGCAATCTAGACAAAAGGAAAAAATTCTGCAGCAAGTAAAAAGCACAGTATATGACGGTGCAATTATCTTACTACATGATATCTATCCTGAGACCGTAGATGCTGTTCCTGTGCTGATTGATGAATTAAAAAGAGAAGGATATACTTTTACGACCATCAGCGATTTATTAGATAATCCATCAAAAGCAGAAAATTATTATGGGCGCAATGATCACCGACCCGTTTAGTTTAAAAAAGGAGAGATGTCCAATGATTCAAAAGCAGATGTATTTTATTAGAGGATATTACATTTTGTTGCTGCTCGTTCTTTATCTTTCTTTTTATGAAAAAAGTGTTTTTTATTTATTTTTTACTAATACGATTCTGGCATATATCCCGATTGAATTAGCGATGTGGATAAAATCCAGCAGATCCAAATTAGTCTCTCTCGTGCTGATCTTATTCTGGTTACTGTTTTTTCCCAATAACTTTTATTTGTTCACCGATTTATTCCATCTGTCTTTGCTTTCACCTTATGATCCATCAACTATGATGATAAGTATGGAGATGGAAATCTGGTATAAATTGTTGCTAGTCGTTCTTTCTGTCTTTCCAACCACATTTTTGGGTTGTGAAAGCTTATGGATAGTTACCGATATAATCGTCAAAAAAATCGGAATAGGCGTCTATCAATGGTTAGTTGTCAGCATCATCTTGTTTATCAACGCCATAGGGATTTACTTCGGTCGCTTTTTAAGATTGAACAGTACAGACGTCTTCACCGACAGCAAAGAAACGCTCATGAGATTGATCGAAGCATTTACCAGGATAGACAGTCCATCTTTTTTATTGATCGTACTCATCTTTTTCTTTTCACTGATATTCGTGTATATTTATAAGTTAGGGATAAAATTTGCTCTATTGGCAGAAGGTGAGGATCTGTATGAAGATACTAGTAGTAGAAGATAATCTTGCAATCAATAAACTTTTAGTTCGTACATTAGAAAAAAATGGCTATACGGTCTATTCAGTATTCACAGGAAAGGAAGCGGCAGATATCATCGAGCAGCAGGAATTTGATTTGGCGTTGTTGGATATCATGCTTCCTGAAATCGATGGTTATGAAGTATTTGCGTATATGCGTGAGTATGATCTCCCCGTTATTTTCTTGACAGCCAAAGACCAGATTTCCGACCGAGTGAGCGGATTAAGGTCAGGAGCTGAAGATTATATAACAAAGCCATTTGATCTAGAAGAATTGCTGGCACGGGTGGAAGTTGTTCTTCGAAGAAACGGAAAATCTAGCTCAAATAAATTATTGAAATGGAAGTATATCGAAATCAATGAAAAAACAAGAGCCGTCACTGTAAGAAATCAAGCTGTTTCTTTGACTCCTAAAGAATATGAATTACTTCTTTACTTAATTAGAAATAAAGCAATTATTTTGCCAAGAGAAAAAATCTATCAAAAAATCTGGGGAAGGGAAGAAGAACCCAACTCCAGAACGCTTGATTTACACATCCAACGAATCAGAAATAAATTGCAATTAGGACAGGACTTGCGTACGATTTATGGTGTAGGTTACCTATTGGAGGGGTGAACTTGAAATATACGAGCAAAGTTTTCTTTTCATTATTATTCTTCTTTTTACTCATTTATTTGGTGGTCAGTGGTTTTACACTGCATGCGATTTACCAGCGCACAGTTTCTCAAGAAAAAGAAGTGCTAGTCAACCAGCAGAAAAATCTCTTACTGCTTTTGTCGACGAAAACAGACGGAGATGAAACAACAGATGAAATGAGAAAAAATGGTGAATTCGTAGCTGCAGCCAAAATCGGAGAATTTGAGATTCTAGACAAAAAAGGTAAAACGGTTTTTAGTACAAAGCCTACTTTGTTTGAAAAATACGATTCTCCAAAAGAGTTGTCTAATCATATTGTAGAAATCAGTGATATGGTTACTGTTAAAAACAAAAAGATACTTTATTCGACTTCAAAGATACCCGACACTATCTATCGTTTAGCTACTTACCATCAAGCAAAGAACTATGAAGAAATCGCGAAAGATTCCCTTGTCTATTTTCGGCTGATTTTACTCTTTTTGCTTTTGGCTATCATTCCCGTCACTTATTTTCTAACAAGCATGATCTTGAAGCCCATCAATCAGCTGATTTCTGTAGCCCAGCATATCACAGAAGGTAAGACGAAAGAACGGGCAATAGTCAATACTCAAGACGAAATTGGGAAATTAGGGAACAGTTTGAACAATATGGCTGATAAATTGAACTACGATTTAGAAACTCTCCGTCAGGCAAAGGAAAAGCAAGATTTATTTGTTTCTAGCTTTTCTCACGAGATTCGAACGCCGCTGACTTCCATTATCGGCTATGCGCAAATGCTGAAATGGGAAAAATTGGACCAATCAGCCAAAGAATCTGTCGATTATATCCTTGAAGAAAGCAACCGGCTAAAACATTTGTCCAATGATATTTTGAAATTGATAGAACTGGAAAGAACAAATGTCTCTCTTGAAGAAATATCGACCAGCATGATCAGCAATGATCTAAACAAGTTTCTTAAAGGAATGAAACAAGGATTTACTTATACTATCGAACTAGAACCTGCCAATATTTTGCTAGACATCAATCTTTTCAAGTTACTAGCAATGAATATTCTGGCGAATTCATTAGAAGCTATAGCAGAAGATGGAAAATTAGTGGTCAAAGGAATAAAGAAAGAAAAGCGTTATATTCTGCAGTTTTCCGATAATGGGAGAGGGATACCAGCAGAAAATTTGTCTAAAGTAACAGATGAATTTTTTACAGGAAATCCTTCAAGGACAACGAAACATTTAGGACTTGGATTAGCTTTGGTAAAGAAAATAACCGAATTGCATAATAGTTCTTTTGACATAGAAAGTACGCTAGACTCAGGGACAATGATCACGATCGATTTTGCTTTAGGAGGGGAAACAGATGAAAATTAAATTATATCTTCTTTCTGCTTTCTTTCTGGTATTCAGTGCAGGATTGTTTTTTTTACCAGATATTTTAGCGAGTAGTATTACTGCAAAAGAACAAAGAACAGTAGATATCTCTTCTTTAAGTTCAGCTTCTTCTCCCTCTATCGAAACAGCAATGAGCCAAGCCCAATCTTTTTCTATTATGGAAGAATCAGATCAGAGCCAATTAGATATGGTCAATCGGCTGCGAGAGGAATTAAATCAGCTATTTCAAAAGCTATCCATGCCAAAAGAGCCAGTAATTGTTCAAGACTATGAAGTTTTGATCTCAGAGGACAGCGTATTTTGGCAAATGGAATTCCTCACGCAAACAGGCTACGGAACGGCAATCATTGATGAAACGAACAAAAAAGTTGTACGGTTATCTTATTTTGATGAAGATCAAAATAACCGGGGGAAAAAACAAATTATAGATGATTACTTGAACTATCTTCCTCTAAAAGCAGATAAAATCGAAGAAGATGGTGAGATGATTACTGTCACTTTGAAAAATGGACAGAAATTAAACTTTCTGATTGATGAGACACGATTGTTGCTGAATTATATATGACCTTTTGTGAAATTGGTTGAAACTTTCAATTAAGAATGACAGTTTTTTATGTAAAAACTGTCATTCTTTTTCATTTTTTGAAACATATGGCTAAACAAATGAAATAAAACGTGCTATACTTCTGAATGAAACAGGTTTAGAAACTGTATCACTTATTTGTGATTATTTCTAACTAATAATTAAAAATAAACCATAAAAAGGACGATGTTCAATGGCTGAAAAAATGAAACAAGGTTCGAAATCTGTAGTAGAAAGTTTGATTAATCATCACGTTGATTATGTATTCGGTATACCAGGTGCAAAAATCGATGGTGTATTTAATGAATTAGAGGATCAAGGTCCTGAATTAATCGTGACTCGTCACGAACAAAATGCTGCATTTATGGCACAAGCAATCGGACGTATTACAGGAGAGCCAGGAGTAGTTATCGCAACAAGTGGTCCTGGTGCTAGTAACTTAGCTACAGGTTTGGTAACAGCGACAGCAGAAGGTGACCCAGTTTTAGCAATTGCCGGACAAGTAAAACGAAGCGATCTATTGAAGTTGACCCATCAAAGCATGGATAATGCAGCACTGTTCCAGCCAATCACAAAATACAGTGCAGAAATCCAAGATCCAGAAACAATTTCAGAAGTGATTGCCAATGCTTATCGTATGGCTAAGAGTTCAAAAAAAGGCGCGAGCTTTATCAGTATCCCGCAAGATGTAGTGGATGCACCTGTCCAAGGTAATGTCATCAAGCCATTGAGCGATCCTAAATTAGGTTCTGCTTCTGCAGATGATATCCGTTACCTAGCTGAACGCATTAGAGAAGCAAAACTACCGGTACTATTAGTAGGTATGCGAGGATCAAGTGAAAAAGAAACGTTAGCCATCAGGCAATTAGTTGAAAAGACAGCATTGCCTGTTGTAGAGACATTCCAAGCAGCTGGAGTGATCTCACGTGAATTAGAAGCGCATTTCTTTGGTCGTGTGGGTTTATTTAGAAACCAACCAGGAGATATGCTTTTGAAACGAAGTGATCTAGTTATTGCAATTGGCTATGATCCAATCGAATATGAAGCAAGAAACTGGAATGCGGAAAAAGATGCGCGGATCATTGTGATCGATGAAGCGCCAGCTGAAATCGATCCTTTTATGCAGCCTGAAAGAGAATTGATCGGTGATATCTCAGCCACTCTTGATTTATTGACAGGTTCATTAGAGCCTCAACAAGTGTCAGAAGATGCAAAAGAATATTTAGCATCTCTTCAAGCAAAATTAACGGAGCGGGACATTGTTCAATCAAAAGGAGAAGCAGGTATCTTGCATCCTTTAGAAGTCATTAACACGCTTCAGTCAAAAGTAACAGATGATATGACTGTTACCGTAGATGTAGGTAGTCATTATATTTGGATGGCACGCCACTTTAGAAGTTATGAACCTCGTCATTTGTTATTCAGTAATGGTATGCAAACGCTTGGTGTTGCATTGCCATGGGCGATTTCTGCTGCATTGGTGCGTCCAAATACACAAATCGTATCAGTTTCCGGCGATGGGGGATTTTTATTCTCTGCCCAGGATTTAGAAACGGCTGTACGTAAAAAATTGAATATCGTTCATTTGATTTGGAATGATGGACACTACAATATGGTAGAGTTCCAAGAAAAAATGAAATATCAACGGGCGTCAGGTGTAGACTTTGGTCCAGTTGATTTTGTGAAATATGCAGAAGCTTTTGGCGCTAAAGGAATCCGAGCTACAAGTGTAGAGGAATTAGAAAAAGCTTTAGAAGAAGGATTTGCGACAGAAGGACCCGTAATTATTGATATTCCGATTGATTACCGTGATAATGAGAAATTGGGAGAAACAATCTTACCAGATCAATTCTATTAAGGAAGTGTCGACATGACTGAAAAAATCTTATACCAGCACGGGACATTAGGAGCTTTGATGGCCGGCTTGATGGATGGAACAGAAACGATTGCTCATATATTAGAAAAAGGAACTCTGGGATTGGGAACATTGCATGGACTTGATGGTGAAGTCATCTTTTTAGATGGCGTAGCTTATCAAGGAAGATCAGATGGCTCAGTTGCCCAATTAGATGGAAGTGAACTTACCCCCTATGCAGCAATTACAGATTTTACGCCAGATACTAGTTTTTCTGTCTCAAAAACTGCAGATGGAGAACAATTGAAAAAAGACATATTAGTAAGAGAAGCCGGGGAAAACCTATTTTTGGCAGTGAAGATAACTGGATTATTCAAAAATATGCACATCCGTATCATGCCGAAGCAAGAAAAACCTTACAGAAGACTAGCAAAAATTTCAGAGTCTCAACCAGAATTTCAACAAAGCAATGTCCAAGGAACATTAGTCGGGTTCTTTACGCCTGAATTATTCCAAGGAGTTGCTGCAGCGGGATTTCACCTGCATTTTATCGATGATACACATACATTTGGCGGACATGTAATGGATTTTGAAGTGGCTGAAGGAAAAGTTGAGATTAGCCGCATCTCGTCCCTTGTACAGCATTTTCCAGTTGATGATCCGACTTTTGTTCACGAAACGATTGATTATGCTGATTTAGCAGCAGAAATCCAACAAGCAGAATAGAAAAAGACAGCGAGATGCGTTCAAGGTGATCAACCTGACGTATCTCGTTTTTTTAAGGAGGAAACCTAGCGTTTACAAAAAAACTGAGCTATAATCTTCTCCATAGATCAAAAAGGAGCGGTTTTTATCATGTGGACAGAAAAACAGAAAAAAGATGCATACGAAATTTTATTATTACAGCAACAAGGATTATTAGAAGCAGAAGATAACTGGTTAGCAAATTTAGCAAATTCATCTGCATTGTTGAATGAGACTTTGCCTGAGACTGTCTTTGCAGGATATTATTTATTCGATGGTAATGAATTGATTTTAGGACCGTTCCAAGGGCGAGTTTCTTGCACACGTATCAAGATGGGAAAAGGAGTTTGTGGAGAATCAGCTGAAAAACAAGAAACATTGATCGTTGATGATGTCAAAACCCATGCAAATTACATTTCCTGCGATTCAGCCGCACAATCAGAAATCGTAGTGCCAATGGTAAAAGAAGGTAATTTAATCGGTGTTTTAGATATCGATTGCAGAGTAACGAAAGGGTATGATGAAATCGATCAAGCATTTCTAGAAAAATATGTAGATCTTTTATTAGCAAATTTTAATATAAATGCTTTTTCATTTATTAATAACTAAAATCGTCTATTGAAACAAAAAAGAAGAGAAATCAAGAATAAAAAGAGCCGGAAAGACAGTGGGCATTTCTGTTTTTCGGTTTTTTTATTTTTTTATAAAATCACAAGTGTTATTGGTTTTCATAATCATATTTTAATGGTATTATCATTTTAAATAATGAAAAACACATTAAGGATGGATGAAATATGAATAACGAAACTATCATTTTAGGAAAAAAATATATTTGCCAACCTATTGGCTTGAAACAAAAAGTGGTTGGAGAAGTAATCAGTAAATTAGAAAATTGTGTTGTGATCTGCGTAGACGAATATCATGACGTCGATCGCAATGAAATATTAGAAAAATGCGGAAAAGTAGTGGCAAAATACACTCACGTTTATGAGTTGGAAACAACAGAATATCTATATAACTACAGCAATAAATATGAACATACTTTAGTTTCATAAAGATTTAAATAAAGTGCCTTCAAAAGCGAGAAGACCAAGCTTTTGAAGACACTTTATTTAGTTGGCAGTGATTGTTCATGATTTTTGATTTATTCAAAAGGTTCGCCTAGAGAATCTGTTTCTGTAACGAGGCCTGGTGGAGAAACTCGATAAAAACCTATACCGCCAGAACTGTCCTATTTTCGGATAGACAAACTAGTAGTTTTAAAAAGATCATCCGATCCAATCATTTCAAAAAATGCAAAACTGATATCAGGATCATTTAGCTCAGGCTTGTTATCGTAAAGCATTTGTAAAGGTTGCATTTAGTTAGGAGTAAACGCGAAACTATCATCATTATTTGCTGAAAAAGATGAAGAGGCTAATTCAGAGTTTGTTTGAAATAAAGGAGACGTGCTGACAGTTTCTTTACCCTGTTTTTTGCAGAGGTAGAAACTTTTATATCGGAAGTTTCTACCGGAGAATTTTTCTCATTTGTAGAAATTGTTGAATCGATACTATTCGAAATTTGCGTATCTGAAGGTATGTTCTTTGATGCAGAAGTCCCACAAGCAGTAAGTAACAATAAATTTGATAAACTGATAAACAGAATTCTTTTCATTATGTACACACTCCTTATAGTATCGTTTAGCATACACCTATGCTCAGTATTAGGCAAAATCAATGCAAAACTATCAAGTCTTTTATAGTATCTATTAGTCTTAGCAATACATATATGGAGAGGATGATATCCCAGTTCAAACCAGTTACATTGGTTACCATCTGTATTAACGATTATGCTTCTAAACGCTTTTTTTATGAAAAATTTATAAGTGAAAACGTAGGTATGATATTATCTAGACGTAATTTTTTTGGGCATTTAAATAGTTGCTAGGAGGATAGCTTTTGGATTTTTACAGTAATTTTATCTTAATAATAGCAATATTATTACTTCTAAATATTTGGTTTTTTGATAAGAGTAGAAATGCAGGGATAGGTTTTAGAACCAAACGAAGTACGTCTTCTGAAAAAAAGTGGGTATATTCACAGACTATTTTTTACGGAGGGGTTATTTCAATCAGTTTACTTTCTTCAACACTTTATTCTTTTAATGTTATAGACGTTTCCATGTCAAATTTTATATCTATTATTGGAATCCTTATTTCTGCAATTATTACACAACTACTTCTTGTGTTTGAAGAGAAGTCAAAAAATAAATAAAGCAATTATGCCTTTTAGTACAAGAATTATTGCTTCTTACAAATGTATAGCGAATGTGAAGCCTGCTGTTTTAATTGTTTTAGAAAAACTTTTGAGTGAACAATTATTTTATGTTAGGATGAATTAATTTCTCTAGAGTTTATAATTAAAAAACTTATTTGAAGGAACATGCTTAAACCATAATTGTGTTTTTCCTTCCATTAACATATAAAGTTCACCTCGAAAAGAGTATACAAACTAATGTTTGTGTTGTAAACCTTAAAATAGATTTTCCTGAATACGTATTGGGGATTTCTAAATGTTTGAATGCTTTTTTGAATGCAAAATCAATGCAAAAAATTTTGCATTTCTCTACTTTTCTCTCCTTGACCAAAATAAAAAAACGTTGATTTAACAACGTTTTTCATACATGTTTATCTGTCTCAACCATACATATATGGAGACGGCGGGAGTCGAACCCGCGTCCAAACACATCGCCACTTAAAAATCTACGTTCATAGTCAACTCATTTAAGGATTCGCTTTACAGCTTGCCGAGTGACAGGCATTCTGTATCGCTAGTCTGATGTTCTCTTTTTCAACTTACAGACGGAAAGTTGAAACGTATCCCACTAAAGTTAGGACCCTTACTCGAGCACATGGGCGATGCCGAGAGGATCTACGCTAACTGTTTTTAGGCAGCTAAAGCGTAAGAGTTGTTTTCGTTTTTAGCAGTTATATTTAACTGTAACGTTTTTACGTAGACGTAACCTACGAAACGCAATTCAAGCTCGACTGTGCCTGTCGAATCCGTAACGTCCCCGTTAGCTAACAAGGGTTACGTGTATTTTTCATACAAAATTATTATAGCATATATTGGGATAAATTCAATAAAAAAGCGAATCATATCCCATTATTTATATAATAACTGCCCCTTTCTTAAGAAAAAATAAGCGATTTTCTTAAGAAAAGAGGTAGCTTCAAAAAAAGATCTTAAATCAGATCAAAATACTTCAATGCGTGGACAATTCCGCCTTCTGTATTTTTCTTTGTGATAAAGGTAGAAAGTTCTTTTAATCCGTCATAGGCGTTGCCCATAGCGATTTTGTTGTCGCAAGCTTCCAACAAGGCAAAATCATTCGGACCATCGCCAAATCCAAAAGTAGGAACTTTTTCCAGCTGAAGTTCTTTTTGCAGACGTTTGACACCTGCCCCTTTTGAGATTCCTTTCTTCACTGTATCGATCGAGTAAGGACCATTCCGATAAAAAGTTAGCTCAGGAAAATGTTCGTGATAGTATTCGTCACCTGATTGAGATAAGATCAGCAACATATTTACTGTGTTTTCTTTAAAGCCTAAAGGATCAATTTCCGGAACATCTGAATGAATGAAGTCGTAAGCATTGATCATTGTTTGGCTATGACCGGTACACCAGATTTTCTGATCGTTATAGTAAGAAAGTTCATGACCGTTCAACTGTACATGATCATACATTTTTTGACATTCTTCTGAAGAAAATGTTTGAGAATAGATTTCTTCGCCGTCTACTCGAATGAAAGAACCATTCATGGTGACCGCAGAAGTAATGCCCGCATCTTCCATGATAGAGTGGATTTCTGCTTCTGTACGTCCTGTAGCGATGACGGGGAGAACATTGTTTTCTTTTAATGCGTTCATAGCTTTTGCCACTTCGGGTGTGATTTTTGATTTCGCATCTAGTAATGTTCCATCAAGATCAAAGAAAGTGATTGCACGATAATTTGACACAAATAAAACTCCTTTTTTATTGGAATAAGTTTATCTTAACAAAGAATGAACAAAAGACAAACCTTTCGTGAAGAATTCCTGAACATATTGGTTCAGTCAACAATTTAGAGTATACTATAAGAAGAGAATTTAGGAGGGAAAGAATGATTTTTTTTCAGTATTGGTATCTTATTCTTAATAATTGGCAGTCTTTTTCGGATTCTGCCCTCAAAAGGAAATCTGCCTTTTTATGGGTACCATTCGCCTCTTGCCGCAAAAACAGACGCTCATTGGCGGCTGGCTCAAAAGACAAGCGGAAACTGGTTTTTTCTTATGGGCTTACTGATGGCATTGATCGGCTATTATTTAAAGACATCTGGGCATACGAATTATTTTCTGATTGAAATGCTTTTGCTAGTATTTCCAATTATGCCTATTTTTATTATGACAGAAAAGAAATTACAGAAATATGACCTGGAAACTGGAGGGAACGATAATGAATATTTTAATGATTGAAGATAATCAATCTGTTTCTGAAATGATGCAGATGTTTTTCTTAAATGAAGGTTGGGAAGCAACTTTCAAGTATGATGGAAAAGAAGGGCTCGATGCCTTTTTAGAAAACCCACAACATTGGGATATGATTACACTAGACCTGAATTTGCCCACACTGGACGGTATGCTAGTAGGAAGAGAGATCCGCAAAGTTTCAAGTACTGTGCCGATTATCATGCTGACAGCTAGAGATTCTGAAAGCGATCAGGTGATCGGCTTAGAGATGGGGGCAGATGATTATGTCACAAAACCTTTCAGTCCTCTGACGCTTATTGCTCGAATGAAAGCTTTGCATCGCCGTAGTGAGTTGGCAGAAGCAAGAGAAGAAGCAGCAGTTTCAGATGATCATTTTGATATCGAGACTAGTCATTTCAAGATGAATACGAAAACACGAGAAGCGTATCTGGACAACCGGCCAATTGAAGGACTGACGCCTAAAGAGTTCGATCTATTGTTTACTTTAGCAAAAAAACCACGTCAAGTATTCTCTCGGGAGCAGCTGCTTGAATTAGTCTGGGATTATCAGTACTTTGGTGATGAACGGACAGTGGACGCCCATATCAAGAAATTACGACAAAAAATCGAAAAGGTCGGACCACAAGTCATCCAAACTGTTTGGGGAGTCGGCTACAAATTCGATGATTCTGGTGTTGCCTAATGCGTTATTTGTATCAGCAACTCTTAGCTTTTTGCGGAATGGTCGCGTTGATCTTATTGATCGTTGGAGTTTCTTTTACACAACTGACAAAACAAACGATTGAAGAAAACAATTACCAGCAACTGTTTGGATATGCTGAATCAGTTGAAAAGACAACGCAAACCTATGCCGATACGCTCCCGCAGTTTAGTCAAGATCAGGCGTTTCAAAATGCATTGCTGCTGACAGAGCAAGTACTGACAGAACAAAATGTGAACTTTATATTTATCGATAAAAACGAACGTGTCATTTATCCGACTAATACAGCTTTACTGAATTTTACCTTAACAGCTGATCAATGGAAAAATCTGAGGAATGGACGTCAAGAAAAATTCACATCGAATAAAAATATTTTAGGACAAGCACAGGCGACCTCTTACGCACTTGTGCCATTTAATTTGAATCATGAATTCTATGGAGCACTTGTAGTTAGTCAACCTGCGCGAAATATCGATAACAGCGTTCGTCCAATTACACTGAACCTGTTCAAAGGATTTATTTTTTCCAGTATCGTTGCAGTCATTGCCAGCTATGCTTTTGCAGCATTCCAAGTTAAGCGTATCAATCGGTTAAGGAATGCGACGAAAGAAGTGACGAATGGTAATTTTGATGTACAGCTCCCCGTACATGACAAAGATGAATTTGATGAGTTAGCAGATGATTTCAATAAAATGACGAATTCATTGAAAGAATCTCAAGCAGAAATTGAAGAACAAGAAAATCGTCGAAGACAATTTATGGCAGATGCTTCTCACGAGATGAGAACACCTCTTACGACAATCAACGGACTTCTGGAAGGGTTAGAATACAATGCAATCCCTGAAAACCAGCGAGAAAACGCGATTAAATTGATGAAAAATGAAACAGAGCGTCTGATCCGTTTGGTGAATGAAAACTTGGATTATGAAAAAATCCGTACGAATCAAATCAGTATGGTCATTAAAAAATTCAATGGAACAGAAACATTGAAAAATATTGTTGCACAGTTAGAAGCTAAAGCAGAAGCAGCAGGAGATACATTGATATTGAAAGCCGTTGATGATATTGATGTTTACGCTGATTATGACCGATTTGTCCAAATCATGGTCAATATTATTCAAAACGCGATACAGTTTACTGAAAACGGCCAAATCACGATTACTCTAGAAAAAGGCTATCTTGAAACGATCATCACGATTGAAGATACGGGAATTGGAATGTCTGAACAACAAATGAAAAGTATCTGGGATCGTTATTATAAAGTAGATCCTTCAAGAAAAAATACAAAATATGGTGAATCAGGATTAGGTTTACCAATCGTGCAGCAACTTGTACGCTTGCATAAAGGAAAATTAGAAGTAGAAAGCGAACTAGGAAAAGGAACAAAATTCACTGTTCGTTTGCCTGACGTAGAAATCAAAGAAGAGTAAAAAACAAGCGGTATAAAAGATCATGAATCGATCTTCTATACCGCTTGTTTTTACTATAAAATGATTGATTTAGCCCGCGGGCTCTAAACGATCAATATAAGGACTTTGGGCAATAGTAGCATCATGAGTAAAGAGTAAGATACCTTGATTTTCTTCATGAGCTAAATAAGAAAGCAAGTGGAGTAGCTCTTGGATCTCCAATACACTAAGTTCATCAAATGTATCTTCAATAACAATATTGTTTCGCTTGGAAAGCAAGGCATGAAGTAATTGCAGCTTTACTTTTTCAAAAGACGTCAACTCAACTGCCGCACAATTAAGCAAGGAAGGAGAGATATCAAGTTTTTCTTGATAGGCCAAACGATCTTCTTTGATTTCTTTTTCCGGTACATCCAACAGGACATGGTCTTTAAGATTCAGATAAGGAAACATCGGCCAATTTTTTTGGATGATCGCAAAATTATCCAGTTTTGCAACAAGAACCTCTTTTTTCAAGTGCTCCAATATTTTATGCTGTTTTTCGAGAGGACACAAAATAACGGTCAAGTGTTCAGCATGAATCAAATATTCAGGTTTCATTACGTCCAGGCCTCCTACTTTGCAAATGATGGATAAAAAAAGTGAAAGGGAATAGACTAAGAATGAGACAGCATCCACTGAGCCCAATAAGAGTTTGGGCAAATCCCTTAAGTATATCTGTGAAAAAAAGATCATTTTGGAAATCGATGGTAAAAAAAGTCTGTTGATCCATCGGAATTGTAAGTCCGCTTACCGAAGTCAAGATATCACGGATATCTGGCAGTTCAGTAGTCTTTAAGACAAAAAAATTGATCCTTTGAAGAAGCGCTTCATAAACTGACTGGAAGCTGACGATCCACAATAAAACCAAGATACAACAAAGAAAGAGAGGAAAGAACAGCTGCCAGAAAATAAAAAGGAATAATTTGGTTTTAGAAAGACCAGTCAGGCGCCAATTGATCAATTCCTGCTTGTTTTGCCTGACTGAATAGTAAAAGAAAAAGATAAAAAGGAAGGCAAATAGAAAAAATAAACTGAATATGCCTTTTATATAAAATCGGCTAGCTAATTCTAAAGCCGGAAGAAGCTCTGTAGATGCAGAAGCGCCAATAAATGAAAGCCGATCTTGGACTTGATTGGCTAAAGCCGATTGCAAATGGTAAAGAGTCAGGCATGCTATCAATAAAAAAGCAGAAAAGCTTGAAAATAAACAATAGAGTATTGTCTGCTTTTTGTAATAAATTAATCGAGCAGTAGCATAGCGGATTATTTTCATACTTTTCACCTCTATAAAAAGTATAGAAAATGAATATGAATAAAGTATGAAATTCCTTTAGTGAAATCACGAATTAAAACCAGAAAATATTTTGTAAAAAGCAAGAGGTTGTGAAGAAGCTGCCCTATTCTATTACCGTAGATGCAAGCTTTTGAACACTGTTTATTCGAAAAAAGGAGCAACGACAATAATTTTGTCGCTGCTCCTTTTAAATTTATTTTATCATTCGGAAGAACTTGTGGTCGTTCCGTGAAGTTCTTGGTACGTTTGCGTTTTATAAAGATCAACAGTTGATTGTCCGTTGTGTTCACTAAAGACACTAGTTGACTTGTCACCAAGAGATTTTTCAGCTTCTTTTAATTTCTCTAAGCCATTCTTGTAGTCATAATCACTGGTATCAATTGGGTCTAATCCACTATTCGTATAGAACCGAAGAAGATCACCGTTATTGATTTGATCAGAAACAGCTAACTGTTTATCAACTTTTTCTTTGAGTGAATCAATTTCATTTTGTACTTCCTCAGTAGGTTCAGTAATGGCTTCACCAGTTTCATTACTGTAGATGGTACCACCGTAGTAAGTATATTTTGGAGTAACAAAATCGCCATCACGGAAAGAAACAAGCTGTTCATGATCTTTCGAGAATAGATCTTGTCCTAACTGAATATAATTTTTTGTATCTACACCTAGTAAGTGAAGTAATGTAGGCAAGGCATCAACTTGTCCGCCGTAAGTGTGATTGATTCCGCCCTGTGTTTGTCCAGGGATATGGATCATATAAGGGACACGCTGCATTTGTGCATTGTCGTAGTTTGTCCAAGTAGAACTTGTTTTTCCAACTAATTCAGCTAGATTTTTATTTCTTGAATTCGAGACACCGTAATGGTCACCGTAAAGGACGATGACTGAATTATCATACAAGCCGCTTTCTTTCAAATAATTGAAGAATTCTTGTACGGCGGTATCTAAATAATTGGCTGTCGCAAAGTAACCGTTGATCGTTTCATCATTTGTATTGGCTAACGGGAATCCTGCTTCGTCATTGGTGAATTTTGAATAAGGATAATGGTTAGATACAGCAATGAATTTTGAATAAAATGGTTGTTGCAGACGTTCCAAGTATTGTACGGATTGTTGGAAAAATGGTTTATCATGCAAACCGTATTGGAACGAATTGTCATCATTAACATCATAATAAGAAGAATCAAAGAAATAATCATATCCTAAATTCTTATATGTCTCGTTTCGATTCCAGAATGTACCAGCGTTCCCATGGAATACCGCACTAGTGTAACCTTGTGTTTGACTTAAAATATCAGGTGCAGCTTGGAAAGTATTTTTTCCGCCTAATTGTGTGAACAAGGAGCCTTGATTCAAGCCAAACAATGAATTTTCCATCAGCGTTTCCGCATCGCTTGTTTTTCCTGCTTTTACTTGATGGAAAAAGTTGTCAAAACTGAACGTGCTATTGCTGTGGTAAAGACTATTGATGAAAGGTGTAACTTCATGCTGGACACCATTCTCATCTGTCAATTTATAATCGATCAAGAATTGCTGGAAGCTTTCTAAATGGATATAAATCACATTTTTTCCTTTAGCAAGCCCGAACAAATCGTCATTTGGTGCTGCATAATGTTCTTTTACATAATTTTCTACTTCTTTCATATCATTGGGACTTGCTTCTGCTCGCACTTGGTTTGTCTGGTAAGTTTGAACACCGTCATAAACCATGAAAGCATTCAAGCCAAGATATTTGACCAAATAATCACGAGAGAATGTTCGAGTCAATAATTCTGGACGATCAGCTTCCGCCATAAAAAGATTTCCTGAGAAAATCATAACTGCTAATGTAGAGATCGCAAAAGCCATTCTTGCTCGAATCGGGCGAGGGTCCAACTTGATTTTTTTGGCAATCAGCAGAACAGTCAAGATAATAAAATCGATCCAATAGATCACATCATATGGGCGAAACAGTCGAATGGCACTTTCTCCCAGACCACTCGCTACTTTCCCAGCACCTAAAATCGTGTTGATCGTAATGAAGTCCGTGAATTCTCGATAATAAGTGACATTCGAAAAAACAAGCAATGTCAAAAGAAAATAAATGACCATCATCGTGATATAAGCAACTCTAGGGCGTCTGATATAAAGAGCAATTCCAAGTAATAACAATGTAGTTGCAATAGGGTTGATAAACAAGATAAAGTATTGAATGCCACTTTCGATTCCGAGATGGAAATCAACTAAATAGGCAAAAATCGTTTTCAACCAAAGTAAAACGACTAGTAAAGAAAAAAATCCGAGCCTCTTATTCAAAAAGGCAGGTGTTTTTATATATTTCAAGATAATCTTCCTTTCTGCACTTCTTAATCACAGAAGTGTCATGAAACCATGTTACACAGCTCACTTATTCTCATTTATTTTACTAGTATGACAATATAGTGTCAATTGAAACCAGAAGTTTATGCTGTTTCATTAAGGTTTTCTTTAAGCTTCATGAAAAAATGAGCAGTAAGACAAGTCCTATGTTTTTTGTTATACTTGGGAAGAGAAAGCTAAAGCAGGTGAAGGAATGAAAGTACAAGTAAAAAAAAGAGCAAGCAATCGATTGAAAAAAGGATATCCACTGATCCAAAAAGAAGACCTTGCTCATCCCCAAAAAGAAACCACGCAATGGGTGGAATTAGTTGATTCGCAAAACCAATTTATCGCAAAAGGGTATCTAGGAAAGCAGAATAAGGGAATCGGTTGGGTATTGAGCCAGCAGAACATCCCATTTGATCAATCATTTTTTGAAGAACTTTTTGTGAAGTCAAAAGAAAAAAGAACTTTCTTTTTTTCAGATGATTCTACTACCGCTTTTCGTATATTCAATGGAGAAGGAGACGGGATCGGCGGTCTGATTGTTGATTATTATGCAGGTTATGCTGTTTTTTCTTGGTATAACGAAACGTTATATGCACATCGTGAATTATTGATTCAAGCTTTTCGTGAAATCTACCCGGAAATCATAGGAGGCTATGAGAAAATTCGATTTGAATCAGTAAATCTGCCTGAGAGCCAGTTCATTTACGGAAAAGAGGCACCGGAACCCTTGATCGTAAAAGAAAACGGAGTAAAATTTGCCGTTTATTTAAATGAAGGATTAATGACTGGGATCTTTTTAGACCAAAAAGAAGTACGGGGATCATTAGCAGAAGGTTTCGCTTCTGGGAAAACAGTTTTGAACATGTTTAGTTATACCGGCGCCTTTTCTGTTGCTGCCGCAATGGGAGGGGCAATCGAAACAACAAGTGTCGATCTAGCAAAACGCAGTTTAAAAAAAACACAGGAACAGTTTGAAGTGAATGGTTTGGATGTCGATCAGCAAAAAATCATTGTTATGGACGTATTCGAGTATTTCAAATACGCCAAAAGAAAACAATTTTTATATGACATGATTGTATTGGATCCACCAAGTTTTGCCAGAAATAAGAAAAAAGTCTTTCGCGTAGCAAAAGATTATGGGGAACTGGTCAAGGATAGTCTGGATATTTTAGCAGAAGACGGGATACTTATTGCGTCTACAAATGCTGCGAATGTCTCGATAGAACAATTCCAAACAATGATTGAAGAGGAATTCCATGCCAAAAATGTTTCTTTTGAACAACTTGCTTTATATCGTCTGCCAAAAGATTTCCAGACGACGGATACCTTTTTAGAAGGCAATTATCTGAAAGTGTTTGTTTATCAAATTAAAAATAACCATTAGAAGGAGCGATGCAGAATGGTTCGGGTAAAGGGATTGAATATAGGAAGCGGTAGACCAAAGATTTGTGCGCCTCTTATCGGGGCCGTCCGAGAGGAAGTATTACGTGAAGCAGTTCTTGCACGTGAAGCAGGGGCCGATTTAGTCGAATGGCGAGTCGATCATTATCGTGAAGTTTTTTCTTTTGATGAAGTAGCAGAAACATTGGTTCTTATCCATGAGATGCTTGACGGACTGCCGTTATTATTTACGTTTCGTACCTTAGCTGAAGGCGGAGAACAAGACATATCGATCCGTCAGTATCGCGACCTTTATGAACATGTGATACACACAGGATTAGTAGATATGGTCGATATCGAGTTGTTCAAAGTAGAAAGTCTAGGAAAAAGACTGATAGAGGAAATCAAGTCTTTAAACATTCCTTTAATTATCAGTAGTCATGATTTTAAAGAAACACCAGCAGACCCTGTCTTGCTTTACCGATTGAATGTTATGGAACATTTTGGAGCCGATATCGGAAAACTGGCAGTAACTCCTAATAATGAACGAGATGTTTTGCGGTTGATGGAGTTGACTAGACGGGCAAATGCTTTTGTCTCCATGCCTATTATTACGATGTCCATGGGAAATCTTGGTAAAATTTCTCGTCTGGCTGGCGGAACGACGGGTTCCGTTATGACATTTGGTTCCTTAAGCAGCGATTCTACTTCTGCTCCAGGACAATTACCGGTCAAAGTATTGAAGCAAATTATTCAATTATTAAATGAACCGTTGTAGAACAAGTTTGAGGTGATATTTTTTGGCAAAGAAAAAAATAGTAAAAACGAATGCAATCCGTATGGTCGAACAAAAAAAGATTCCCTATACAGAACACGAATATGAATGGGACGAAAACCACCTAAGTGCGTCATCGGTCGCTGAACAGCTTCCAGAAAGCCAATCTCGTATATTTAAAACACTGGTTGCTTTGGGCAATGTGACGGGGCCTCTTGTTGCTGTGATACCGGGAGAAGCCGAATTGAATCTAAAAAAATTAGCAAAAGTTTCAGGGAATAAAAAAGTAGAAATGCTCCATTTAAAAGATTTGGAAGCAACGACCGGATACATACGTGGTGGCTGCTCGCCTATAGGTATGAAAAAACTATTTCCTACTTATTTAGATCAAATTGCAGAAAGCTATGAACAAATCATTGTCTCGGCTGGCAGAAGAGGGCTACAGATGGAGTTAGCACCTCAAGATATCTGTGCATTAACGAGCGGACAATTTGCAGATATAAAACAATAAATCATACGTATAAAAGAAAGAAGGAGGCCGGGATGTTGTTTGCCCAGTCTTCTTCTTTCTTTTTTATACATTATGCTCTTTGCCCAGCATTCATTCCTGCTACATGCCCTGTAGCGAAAGCCGCTGTGATATTAAAGCCGCCAGTATAACCATTGACATCCAGTAATTCTCCCGCAAAATACAGACCATCAATGATTTTACTCTCCAACGTTTTAGGATGAATTTCCTTTAGAGAAACCCCTCCGCCAGTTACAAATGATTTCTCAATAGGAAAAGTCTTGTTGATTGATAGCTTAAACTCTTTGCATAATTGAACGAAATCTTGAATTTGTTTTTGAGAGGCTTGTTGTCCTGTCAGATGATCCATTTCAAGCCGCTCAAGAAAGAAAACTAACAATCGCTCAGGTAATAAACCGTGCCAGGCATTTACCAAGTTCTTTTTGGTGGTTTTACTTTTTTCTGTCAATAAATGAATAAGCTCTTGTTTGGTTTGTGTAGGGAAACAATCCAGAGAAAGTGTCACTGGTTCTCCCGTTTTCTCTAATTCTTTATTGACAAAACTTGAACAACGCAGTGCAGCCGGACCAGAAATACCGAAATGGGTGAAAAGTAAATCCATCGTATGTTCAGTCAATACACGACCTTTTTTATTTAAAACGCGTAAAGTGATGTCTTGTAAAGAAAGCCCTTGAAGTGTTTTCTCCTGAATATACGGTTCATCCGATATCAAGGGGGACTCTGTCGCATAAAGAGGCGTCACCGTGTGACCCACTCGCTTCACGATCTTGTACCCATCTCCAGTAGAACCAGTAGATGGATAAGTCCGTCCACCAGTTGTTAAGATAACGGCAGGAGCATGGAACTCTTCGAATTCCGTGCGTATACCGTAAATTTTATGTTCTTTGTGGATCAATTTCTCTACTCGAGTAGAGAATAGAAGCGTCACATCTAGTTCTTTCAGACGATTGAGCAATGCTTCGATAATCGTTTTTGATTTATTTGTTACAGGAAACATCCGTCCATGATCCTCTTCTTTTAAATGTACGCCTTGTGATTCAAAGAAGTTCATGATATCGAAATTATTCCATTGCGCAAACGTACTATATAAAAACTTTCCATTTCCAGGAATATGTGCAATCAAATCATCAACAGGACGATTGTTCGTAACATTGCACCGACCACCACCTGTCATCAGTAGTTTTTTTCCTGCTTTTTTGTTTTTTTCGATCAAGAGTACGTGTGCGCCTTGTTCAGCTGCACTGATCGCTGCCATCATCCCGCTTGTTCCAGCGCCGACTACGATCACATCATACAGTTTTTCCATTCCCTCACCTCAAGGAAAGTGTAGCATATCTGAAGAAAGAAAACAGAAAAAAATGTTTTGAGCCAAAAGAGAAAATGAGCTAAAATGAGGGAAGATAAGCAAAGGAGCGTGGAACGATGACAAACGCAACAGAATATGTTCAAGCAATTCAAGAAAAGCTACATCAAAAGGATCAAGGGCAAGAAGAATTTTTACAAGCAATCGATGAATTCATGCCCACGGTTATGTCTTTTTTGGACACTCATCCCGAATATATCGAAAAGAATATCTTAGAACTTTTAACGGAACCAGAAAGAATTATTCAATTTCGAGTGCCTTGGCAAGATGATGAAGGAAACTGGCGAGTAAATAGAGGGTACCGTATCCAATACAACTCAGCTATCGGCCCTTATAAAGGTGGATTGCGCTTCCATCCTAGTGTCAATCTAAGTATCTTGAAATTTTTGGCTTTCGAACAGATTTTCAAGAATAGTTTAACCGGTCTGCCAATCGGTGGAGGAAAAGGCGGGAGTGACTTCGATCCTAAAGGAAAATCTGATAATGAGATCATGCGTTTTTGTCAAAGTTTCATGCTGGAATTGTCAAAACATATCGGCCCATCGATTGATGTTCCTGCGGGAGATATCGGTGTAGGAGCTAGAGAAATCGGCTATTTGTTCGGCGAATATAAACGATTGAAAAAATATGATACTGGTGTGTTGACAGGTAAACCTTTGGATTTTTGGGGAAGTAAGATACGTACGGAAGCTACTGGTTATGGATTAGTGTATTATGTCAAACATCTATTGAACGAAGAAAAAGATTCATTTAATCAAAAAACAGTTTTTGTTTCCGGAAGCGGGAATGTAGCCATTTATGCAATCGAAAAAGTGCAAGAGCTAGGCGGGAAAGTTGTTACATGTTCAGATTCTAGCGGGTACATCTATGATCCAGAAGGAATAGATGTGAAACTATTGAAAGAAGTCAAAGAAATCAATAGACAACGTTTGACGGAATACGCAAACCAACGTCCTTCTGCTATTTATCATGCTGGAGAATCTGTTTGGACATTGAAAGAAAAAGCGGATATCGCTTTGCCATGTGCTACTCAAAATGAAATAGACGAAAGCTTGGCCGAAATCTTAGTAGAAAATGGGATCAAAATCGTAGCAGAAGGCGCTAATATGCCATGTACAGTAAAAGCTGTTTCTGTTCTTCATGAAGCAGGCGTGTGGTATTGTCCAGGAAAAGCTGCTAATGCTGGAGGAGTGGCAGTATCTGCTTTAGAAATGAGTCAGAACGCCCAGCGATTGACTTGGGAAAGAGAGCAAGTGGATGAGCAGCTGGATCAAATCATGGAAACGATTTACCATACGTGTCGCCAAACAGCAGCCGAGTACGGCGACGAAAAAAATCTGCTTCTTGGAGCAAATGTTGCTGGATTTGAAAAAGTTGCCAAAGCAATGGCAGCAGAAGGTTTAGTTTGAAAAATGAAACTTTCTTGGAAATATTGTCAGCATTTTGTTTATTTGCTTGAAAAATAATAAAAAAAAACGTAAAGTATTACCTGTAGAGTAAACCTATAAGGAGGAGAACAAATGGCACACATTCATTTTGACTATTCAAAAGTAGCACCGTTTGTCAACGAACAAGAGTTAGGGTACATGCAAAGCCAAGTAACAGCAGCCCACAACGAATTACGGGAAGGTACTGGCGCAGGAAGCGACTTCCGCGGCTGGATCGATTTACCAACGAACTATGACAAAGAAGAATTTGCACGCATCAAAGAAGCAGCTAAAAAAATCCAATCTGATTCTGAAGTATTAGTTGTTATCGGTATCGGTGGTTCTTATTTAGGCGCTCGTGCAGCGATCGACTTCTTGAATCACACATTCTTCAATTTATTAGATAGCAACACAAGAAAAGCACCACAAATCTTCTTTGCCGGAAATTCAATCAGCTCAACATATATTGCTGACTTGATCGAAGTAATCGGTGATCGCGACTTTTCAGTAAACGTTATTTCAAAATCTGGAACAACTACTGAACCAGCGATTGCGTTCCGTGTATTCAAAGAGCTTCTTGTTAAGAAATATGGACAAGAAGAAGCAAACAAACGTATCTACGCTACAACAGATAAAGCAAAAGGTGCAGTTAAAGTAGAAGCAGATGCAGAAGGTTGGGAAACTTTCGTGATTCCTGATGACATCGGCGGACGTTTCTCTGTATTAACTGCTGTTGGTTTGTTACCAATCGCTGTTAGTGGTGCAGATATCGATGCATTGATGCAAGGTGCCGCTGATGCAAGCAAAGCATACTCAAGCGACAAACTAGAAGAAAACGAAGCTTACCAATACGCAGCAATGCGTAACATTCTTTACCGTAAAGGCAAAGTAACTGAGTTGTTGATCAACTATGAACCAGGAATGCAATACTTCTCAGAATGGTGGAAACAATTGTATGGTGAATCTGAAGGAAAAGACCAAAAAGGCATCTATCCTTCAAGCGCAAACTTTTCAACTGATTTGCACTCTTTAGGACAATTCATCCAAGAAGGACGTCGCAATATTTTCGAAACAGTTGTGAAGGTTGAAAAACCTCGTAAATCAATCACAATTCCTGAACAAGCAGAAGATTTAGACGGTCTAGGCTACTTGCAAGGAAAAGAAGTGGACTTCGTAAATACAAAAGCATTTGAAGGAACATTGCTTGCTCATACAGACGGTGACGTGCCTAACTTGCTAGTCAAAATTCCAGAAATGGATGCTTATACATTGGGTTATACAATGTACTTCTTTGAAATTGCTGTAGGTATTTCAGGTTACTTGAATGGAATTAACCCATTCGACCAACCAGGTGTAGAAGCTTACAAGAAAAACATGTTCGCACTTCTAGGCAAACCAGGCTTTGAAGATCTTGCCAAAGAATTGAACGAACGCCTGTAAGATAAGGATTTTTCGCTAAATTTAAAAAATCAGTGATAGAAACATGTTCGCTTCTAAATAAAATTAGTGATAGTTTTAGTGATAGCGAACTTAAAAAAAGCACTCAATTTGAGTGCTTTTTTATTTGCTCTTCTATATAGTTTTCTAGTTGATTCATTGATCTTTTTTTCACTTCGGGAGAAATATGGGCATAGACTTGTGTAGTAGAAATATCTTTATGACCTAAAAAATCTTTGATATCTTCTAATAAGGACTGGAAGAACAGGAAAGTGACTTCGAAGACCCATTCTATTTTTTGTTTTCTAAAATCAACAAAAAAGCACTCACTTCGAGTGCTTTTTTACGATATATTCTTAGCTTAAGATAGGCCTAATCTTTCTTTTACAGATGAGGGTACCTTATCGCTGGTAATTACTTTTTTCTCTATGATCCGCTTTTCGCTTGCTTTCAACTGCAAGATCGTTCCTTCGGGGTAAGCAGAACCATTGGCAGAGTCACCAGAAGTAATGACATCGAAATCTAACTGTCTTTTTTCACCGTTTTCAGCATAAGCATCTACGTTGTATTTAAAACCTCTTCCAATTACTTCCCCATTATCTGCTTTGATATCAGTTTCTGCAGGCATTGGAGCTTTGACTACCGCATAATAATCTTTACCTACATAAGTAGACTGATAGTAGTCCCAACCTTTCCATCCTATAAAAGCAATCAATATGATAACGATCAACCCTAAAATTTTTTTCATGAAAGATCTCCTTTTTTATTTTTATTATATTAAATATTATACAGATAATAACGGAATATTATCATCGAAACAGCTAACAAAATTGTCATAAAAAACGAGATGGTTGATATTAGAACTTGTGTTTTTGTTTAGATCTAGAGATAAAGAGAGACAATTTCCAAATATATGTAATGAATACAAAAAGACGTTTGTCGCGGATTACCGTTACAAACGTCTTTTATTGATTTTCCGAGATCTCATCAGTCGCCATTTGGAATGGTTCACTCCTTATCTAGATTCGTTTAATGCTCGGACTGCTTGTTCGATTGTAATACCAAACGCAACGTTATTTTCGTTTTGTGCATCAATCGCCATAAAACGGTTAGAAGTTGTATCAAAAGCTACGCGGTATTGCATATTTGTTTTTGTAAACGTCATAAAATCCATCTCCTTTGTAATGTAATTTAGTTCTTGAAAGTTTCCTTTAAACTTTCGAACTTATACCAAGTTTAGCATCGTACGTTTTTTGATGCAATTAAAAAGCATTTATCATTTTCCTTATTTATTTTTTCTTAAATGGTTTAGCTATTTTCTTTTAATCCGATAAGTAGCCCAATCATCAAGGTTACAAATACTATTGCTTGAATATAAATCATATGCTCACCTCTTTATAAATAACTTAGCAATATAAAGAAAAAAACGCACGAACAACATAGGAATATAAACAAACGTTTTTGTCACAACGTCTAAGATCGTGTTAAAAAATAGTTATCTAAAAAGCAGAAAGATACTCAAAATAAAAAATAAAAAAATGAATAAAAACGTTTTCAAATATAAGGTAATTTGTTATTATAAAATAAAGAAAAACAAAATAAAAATAAAGAAAAGAGGGAATGAAATGGTAAAAGCAGAAGTAGGAAGATCTTATATATGCAAACCGATCGGAGTATCTCATGAACTAATCGGCTGTATTGAACGTACATATATCAACACGGCTGTCGTGTATGTTGAAAGTTATGACCAACGAGACTATCAACTTATCAATGAAAGCAAGTATCGCATGCTCGTAAAATTCTGTGATATTAGCGCACCTGCTGAATTGGTTTCTTAAACAGTATTTTTGAGAATTCGCAAGAACTCCCTTATAATATAAATAAAGACAGAAGGGAGCGAGAAGATATGCCAAAAAGAAAAAGTTCAGGGAAAATGGGAATTATTCTTGCAGTGATCTCTGCAATTCCTGCTATTTTAGCTATTGTTCGTGCGATGAAGGAATCAAGAGAAAGTTAAGCACACATTATGAGCGTCAAACAAAAAACGCATATACCTGCGGTGGCAGGTTATGCGTTTTTTGGGTTCTATGATATTTGGTGTTGTTACTCAAATCGAGTAAGGACACCAAATATTTTTTTATAACAAAAAGACATTTGATTCCTCTATAATTAAGTCGCTGAACCACTTATAGAAGGAGAATCCAAATGTCTTTACCTAAGAATATCAAAATAAAAGATGAAAATACAGACCAAATGATCAAAGAATTGTTAAATATCAAAGATTCAAACATCGCTTTTCCCAAAGATGCGCTGACCAAAGAACGGGTCCATGGCCGAATGGCCAATGTCTTTACGGGAATATTGACTTATAAACCGCACCACTGCGAACTGTGCGGCTTTGAAACAGTGATTTATCATTCGTATAAAGAGAGCTTGATCCAGCTGATTCCTTATCAAGAAGTTCCTTCTTATCTTCGTTTATTCAAGCAGCGCTTTTATTGTAAACATTGTCGACACACATTTACAGCCAAAACTGATTATGTCGCTGAAAACTGCTATCTTTCGCAACCATTGAAATTTGCGATCGCTATTGATTTAAAGAAGAAGATCTCCATGAAAGATATTGCGGCTCGATACTTTGTATCGACCAAAACGGTCGAACGCGTACTAGACTCTTTCTTTGAAGAACCACAGTTAAAACCTGCTTACTTACCGAAACATTTGATGATTGATGAATTCAAAGGAACCAAAGATTGTGAAGGCGCGATGTGCTTTATTCTCAGTGATGCCGACACTGGAATGATTTTTGATATTTTAGATGATCGGAGAAACTTTAAATTAACCGCCTATTTCCAACGCTTCACCCTAAAAGCAAGGCAAAATGTGACTCATATCGTAATGGATATGAATGCTTCTTATCACGTAGTGACACGAGCTCTTTTTCCGAATGCCTGTGTATCGATCGACCGGTTCCACATAGTCCAACAATTGACTCGTGCCTTCAATAAGCAACGAATCCAAACCATGAACCAGTTAAAGAAAAACAATCCTAAAGCAATGAAAGATTATCGTAAATTAAAAAAATACTGGCGAACGATCTTGAAGAAAGAAACAAAAATCAACTATACTTCTCTTCGACAATTTCCGCTTTTCCAACGGAAATACGTGACCGAATCAGAGGTCCTAGACTATCTGCTCTCAATCGATAAGCACTTACGTGAAAGTTATGAAGTCTATCAGGAATTGTTGGCTGCTTTGGAAACAAAAGATTTTACTGCCTTCTTCGAGTTGATCGACACATTACCAGTATCATTGGATAAAGGATTTAAAAAAGCGATTCTTTCGTTAAACAAATATAAAAAAGGCATCATCAATGCTTTGAAATATCCCTATTCTAACGGCAAATTGGAAGGGAAAAACAATTTAATCAAGGTCATTAAACGCATCGCGTTTGGCTTTCGGACGTTTCGACATCTGCGTATGCGAGTCTTGATCCAACAAAATCTCTGTGAGATTATTTAATAACAAAAAAAAGAGGAAACGCCGAAACGTTTCCTCAAGGTGATTTAATTAAAACAACACCATTTGACAATGAGCCGTTTTTTGTTGTATAAAGACTTTTTTCATTAACGATTTTTGATTAGCCGACTCCCAAAACAAAATTTAGCAGTTTATCTGAATAAGTGATTTCTTCATCTGTTTGTTTCACACTTTCATTTAGTAGTCCCATCTCATCGGTTATGATACCATCCACACCATAAAACATCATGCGACTCATGGCATCTGAATCGTTGATTGTCCATACATATACTTCTTTTCCGTCTTGGTGGGCAGAATTAATGAAGTTACGGTTGATCGTACTATATTCCATTGTCAGAAAATCAGCAGGCGTCACAGGGGGCCCAACAATATTGAAAGGTAAGATGTAGCCCACATAAAAGTTTGGTTCTGCTTCTTTTAAATCTGAAACGGTTTGGTACGTCAAACTTTGCAAAATATGATGGTTCTCTAAGATAACTTTGCGGTATTTATGGACAAATCGTTCGACAAGGTCATCCGAATCTTTTTTAGAGGTCTTGATCTCAATAAGTAATTTTTGGTTTAGCTTATGTGCTTTTTCCAAATAAGAATCAAAAGAACAAACAGGGGCTTGCACTCCGTTTTCAGTAACTGTAAGATTTGTCAATTCTTTCAATGTAAGATCCTGTGGTGTTCCATTTACCCCTGTTAAGTGACGAAGATTTGCATCATGCATCACTACGAAATGACCATCTTTTGTTTCCTGAACATCCATCTCTACATAATCAGGATGATAGTCTCTGCTTGTTTTTTCAAGTGCTTCTAAAGTATTTTGCGCCCCATTTTGGGTACTCACACCTCTGTGAGAGACAGTCACTGGTTTTGTCTGAACAGCTGAAGTCAGATAATCCATATTGTAAAGACAGACGCCAATACCGAAAAAAACTGCAAAAAGAGTCAAACCAGTGTTTTTCAGCGCAGAGAAACGCAAGTTGGGGGCTTGTGGGATAAACCACTTAGGGATCTCAGGCAAGAAGCCTTCGTCATCCATGAAATCAACAATGATATAAAAAATCCCTACGGTAGACATCACGATATTGAATAATAAAATCCCTTGTAAAAGCGTCATAGCAAACACAGCGCTGATCAATGCATAGTCTGGGAAAAATTGTTCAACCATACTTTGTGCCAAAATAACAACGATATATCCTAAAGAAGAAAGGAGTAAAATCGTACCGCCAATCACAATAAATTGGCCCGTGATGGCCAAAAGACGCGATTTGGTCAATGACCAGCTTTCCCGAATGGCTGCTCGAAAAGGACGATCTCGTAGAATCATTTCCGGTAAAGCAAAAATCAGTCGAATCCCAATATAGCCAAGGAAAATATAAACGAGTAAAAAGGAACTGACGATGATCCAACGGTTAGCAAAAATAAAATCCATAATGAAAGCGGGGATTTTTATTTTTGACAGTAGATCAGAATTAAAACTTAATCCGCTGATCGGTAGAATCAATAAAAAATAAGCAAGGAAAAACAAAAAAGTAATGGGTCTCACTTTCTTCAGCTGAAGTATCGTCAAGTGTAAGAGTTGCTTCAAAGAGATTGGTTCTTTCTTTTTAATAAAAAAGACACTCATCAAAAGAAAAGTAAATTCGAAATAAACTAACAGTAAAATCATCATCAAAACTACGATTAACGAGAGTAGAACCCCAGGATGTTGAGAAAAAATTGAAGGAATATTGTCATAAGACAAATAGTCAATTGCCCCTCGGTGTAAAATAAAACGGGTCGTACTGCTCAATAAGGGTAAACAAATAAATAAAATAAAGCCATGCATCAGCAAGACATCACGGAAATAAGCTTGTGTTCCTTTTAAAAAGTCCCAAGCGTTACCTAAGCTACGTTTTAAATAATTCATCCTATCACCTGCTCTTCACATTGTAGCGCAAATCTAATGAAAAAGGAAAGGGTGCAGTGTGTTTTGCAGACCCTTTCCCAGATTTAACATTGTCAATCAATGACTAATTTTGCAAAATAAATATTATCCAAGAAGACCACTTAGATATTGGCCTCCATAAATCAAGGCCATACTATATAAGAAAATCGACAGTGGTTTAGCAATCAAAATGATTAGTGTATATCGTTTCACTGACATGTTTGTCAATCCAGCCATCAAACATAACGCATCGTCAGGAGCAACTGGAAGAAAAATAGCTAGAGCAAACAGCTTCTCAAAGCGGTTTTGATTATCCAGCCAGCCAATATATTTGTTATATGTCTTATCGCTAATCATGGAAAGTATGAATGGCTTTCCATAACGACGCCCTAGCAGAAAAATGATAATCGAACCAATGCAGATTCCAATATAGTTATAGATAAATCCAGCATAAGGGCCAAATATCAGGACACCAGCTGCAGTACTGATCCCTCCAGGAATGATTGGAATAACTACTTGCAGGATTTGGATGAAGACAAAAATAATCGGTCCTAAAATGATGGAATCACCTACTAATCCTCTTAACGCATTCAAATCTTTGAAAACACCTAAATTAATAAAATAAATCGTCAGCGCGATTGATAGGCCTAATCCGATAATGGATATGAAATTTATCAGTTTTCGAGAGGCAGCAATATTCATTATTCATCAACTCCTTAGAGGTTCTTTGTTAACTATACTTTACTAGAAAAGCAACTAACTGCGCCATTTTTTGATATGACAGAAAACAAACAATTTTGTAAGTTCATCATAAGTATAAAAGATTGATCTCAAAAAAACATCCAACTAAAGACTTATTTAATAACTTGTTTTTTTTTTAAATAAAAAAAGCGTTAGCAACTATGCTTAAAAAGCATATCGACTGAATAAACTAAGCATTGGACAGGCTGAAAGACTACATTTAAAATGAAATACGAAGAAACAATAGAAAATAAAGTTGCCTTAGAACCACAGTTGAATCACCTAACAGTCGTGAAGGGAGAATAAGAGAAATGGCAGAAAAACAAACCGCAGGACGAGATCAATTAGGAGATTTTGCACCAAAATTTGCAGAATTGAATGATGATGTTTTATTTGGACAAGTATGGTCCAGAGAAGAATTATCTGCTCATCAGCGTAGTATCATCACCATATCTTCATTAATTTCAGGAGGAAATTTTGAACAATTGCCAGCTCATCTGAAGATTGGCAAACAAAATGGCATTACTGGTGAAGAAATAGCAGAAATCATTACCCATTTAGCTTTTTATGTAGGATGGCCAAAAGCTTGGTCAGCTTTTAACTTAGCAAAAGAAATCTATCTAGAAGGAAACAGCGTAAACAAGAAAGAGGCGTAAATGATGACAAAATACGAAGAAATACACAATGGCGTGATTTTTCCAGCAGGGGAAAAAAACGAAGCTTACGCTCAGGTATTTACTGGGCAAAGCTATCTGAATATGTTAGTGAATGATCCCGAAGTTTCTGTTGGTGTAGGGAATGTAACATTTGAACCAGGTTGTCGCAATCACTGGCATGTCCATACAGATGGATATCAAATCTTACTTGTGACTGGCGGAGAAGGATGGTACCAGGAAGAAGGAAAGCCAGCAAGACGATTAAGAGCTGGAGACGTTGTGGTGACGCACAAAGGAATCAAACACTGGCATGGTGCTACAAAAGACAGTTGGTTTGAACATTTAGCGATCACTTCCGGAAACTCAGAGTTTTTAGAACCTGTAACAGATGAAGTGTATGAAGGATTGGAAAATCAATAATGTCAAGCTTGAACAGCTCCTGAAAGTAGATTTTAATCGAACTTTCAGGAGCTGCTTTTTTGATTCAGTCTTTTATAAATAGAAAATAGGGTTAATAATAGGAACGAGGAGAAGCACGTCGAAAGATCTTAATATTGATAATCGGCTGGGCGTACATGATTTCCACATCATCAATCAAACTACCTAACAGATGATAATCTTCCCGATCATGTCGGGGATTACCTAATAGTTCCTGATAGTAGATTTCCATACTAGGGTCCCGAGGATTGTTCAGCAAATCAGCAAGTACATCTAAATCTTCTGGCTGAGTTTCTGCCGTACCCTGTATCTCTATGAAAAGCCCTTCCTCAGCAAATTCTACTCCAATACGTATTTCAGTTATTTCATGGGAATATAAATAAGTAAGAAGCTCATCGATGATTCTTTTTGATAATTCTTTTTCCAAGTGTCTTTTTTTCCTTTCTGACAGCGGTAAAGTTATCTAGTATCGGTACAAGGATACCTGCAACGAAACCAGTTGAAAAACCACTGTTATATAGATTTAGTCCTCCGTGTAAAGTGCTGACGTTATGGACAAGAGCAATATGTAGCACACCAGCTATTACACCGTAAAAACTGCCGTAAAAACCGCTTATGGGCGCGAGACCTGTCCCGAACACAGCTGCAACAAGCATGCCAGTACTGGTGATCTCATGAAAAGTTCCAAACAAAGAAGCAATAAATATTCCGACTAGTATCGGAAAACTGTTTTTTAAATGACAACCAAAAGCACTGAAACCAACCGCAGATAAAATAGCACCGATGACAGGTCCATTTAACTGACCGCCAACCAGTAAAACATAAGAAGACAGCATCAGACCAACTAAGCCCATGTTGATCAAAGTAGCACCAATACCAGAATTAGCAATGAAATCAGTTGTCAATTTTCCAGATGAATCGAAAATCTCTCGAATCCCCGAAAGCCGAAAGGAATTATAATAGAAACCAATTCCGACTGTCAGCGAAAAAAAGCCAAAAATAATCCAAATGAGAGGAAAGTGATATTCATTGGAAACCAATGTATTTTCGACGATTGAATAGCTGAATAACCTCAAAACAGCAGTAAAAGTCATCGCAATCAACCCAGAGGTGAATCCAATATTATAAAGTGTGAATCCACGATGGAAAACTAAAGTTTGAGCAGCTAAGGGCGGAAGAAGTAGACCAATTGCTATGCCAGCTAAATTCCCCAATAAAATACCTATCAGTAAAGGAAAACGCATACCAAAAGTGATATAACTAACGACCGGTGATAATGCGCTACCAAACAGTCCGATCATGATGTACTGAGAAAAAGGTTTATTGACAAATACAGCGTATAGATACACACCTAAAATGATTGAGATAGAATTATAAAGGTTTTTGCCAAAAAAAGAGAAACCGGTAACTGTTAGAATCGAAGCAAATAAGGGACCGTTTAAAATCACCTTGTGCCGATAAGCTAAAAGCACAGAAAGTAAGGTCAAAATCCCCACATTTATGAATGCGCTTCCGAAACCGCCTAAAGCAAAATAATCTGTCAAAAGATTGCTTGGCGAGGTAAGAATAGTTAGCAATCCACTCCAATTATCAGTAGGAGTACCAGAAAGCAAGCCAATAAAAAGAAAAAAAGCACCTGTAAAACCAAGATAAAAATACTTTCTTTTCTGTGAAACGATTCGTTTTTGAGGATGAATATAAATAACGTCAGTTTCGTTTTCCATTACACACCTTCTTTTTCATTTTCTTTAACTATAACTTGAAATGAAAGATTTGGTCAACTATCATTTAGGTCAAAACTAAAAATGTAAGGGAACCCATTGAATTTAACCAAATCTTTTTAATTTTGCAAAAAAAGTTAAAGAAGACTGAGAAAAAAATTTAAAATATAACGTTTTGAGTAAAATGTTTGCAAAAAATGCTAAAAATAGGGTACAATAAAACAACATATACTGCAGTAAAGAAGTGGGGGAGTTTTAATGAGAAGAAAAGTCTATACCAAGGATCAAATTCTAAAAGCTGCTTATGATGTTGTTGCAAAGGAAGGGTTTAAAGGATTTACTGCGAGAAATATTGCTAAAAAGATGGGGATTTCGACACAGCCGATTTATCTGGAATTCAAAAACATGGAAGATTTAAAAAATACGTTGCTGGATTCTATCTTTGAACAACTAAAAGAAGATGTTTTCCCTATTGAACGTACTGGTGATAAAATCATTGATCTCGGTTTGAACTATATCTACTTTGCAAAAAAGCATCATAGTCTTTACATGGCATTGTACATTGATGAACATGGGGACGGAAAGAAAATGCATGATTTTTCATACAATTATTTCTGTGAAATAGTTAAAGAAGATGAAAGATACAATCAATTATCGGATGAATATGTCGATGCTCTGCATACTGGTACGTGGGTAGCAGTGACTGGCTTAGCGTCATTGATGTCATCAAATATCATGCATCCAACAGAAGAACAAATCATTGCACTGATCAAACGGACAATTGACTCGATTTTAGCATTAGATAATCCTGAAATAATCAGATAGTGTTCTATCAGTATGAATTTGATCGGTAAGTCCGTTGGCTGCAAACTGTCAATGGACTTTTTTGCTAAAAAAAGCGATTTCTGTTATTTATCTATTAGAAATAGGCTTGACATTTCGTGGAAAAAGTTTAAAAATAGTACTTACGGAAGGTTGGCAGAGTGGTAATGCACCGGACTCGAAATCCGGCGAACCGGCTAATACCGGCGCGCAGGTTCAAATCCTGTACCTTCCTTATATATATGCATAGTAGAACTAGAAACGTTGATACAGAGCTAAACTGTCGATGTTTTTAGTTCTATTTTTTTATTTCCACTGCAATTCCACTGCATATGATTTAGTTCTCGAGGTAGCTCATCACTTGGTCTATATTCTCACGTTTTCTTTTCTCCGTAACATGAATATATAAATCGCTAGTAATTTCAATGGATGCGTGCCCTAAACGATCAGATACATCTTTTAAGGTCAACCCCGATTCAAGCATCATAGTTGCTGCAGTATGACGTAAGCCATGCAACGTGATTCTTCTTAGTCCATTTTGCTTGAGAATTGTATGCAACCATTTTTGAGGGGTTGCCAGCTCAATAAATGAATTATCTTCTAAACTAGAAAAAACTCATTGATGATCACCAATAGAGTTATGGCCAAACTTCAGTAAATCTTTTCTTTGCTGCAATCGCCATTGTTTTAACATATCCATTGTCTTTTGATCCAGGGGAACTTCACGCTTCGAGCTTTTTGTTTTTGGTTGCTCTAAATAAAGGCGTCTATTTTTCCCTCTGGCTAGAGTTTGAGTAATAGATATATAATTATCCTCAAAAGAAACTGAATGCCATTCAAGCCCCAAAATTTCGCCTCTACGGCAACCGCTCATCGCAAGCATTCTTAAAAAAGCAGATTGCTTTAAATTCTCTCTTTCATCTAGTGCTTTTAGAAATTTCATTAGTTCATCTTTTGTAAAATAATTATTCTTATCATCCAGGGTTAATTTTTCTGGCGGAGTAGGGATAACTATTTTTTTTACTGGATTTTCTCGAATCAAGTCCATTCTTATAGCGTACTCAAATATTCTAGAAGTGTTGCTGATAAACTCTCTATAACGTTTGTATTTCACTTTCTGGTTAGCGAACTTCTGAACTACTGCAGGGGTGATTTTATCGAGCATACGCGTTCCAAAATAAGGGAGTATGTGCAATCTGTATTGTTCTGTCTGTTTAACGAAAGTCGATTCTTTAACAGTCAGTTCATAGTTCACCACCCAGAGATCATAAACTTGTTGGAATGTCATTCTTTCAGCTTGTCGAAATCCTGAATTTTCTATTTCGGTTTGCAGCCTTGCTAATGCTAATTGTGCTTCTTTTTTAGTTTTAAAACCTTGCTTCGTTTTATTAATTCTTTTACCAGTGACAGGATCAGTGCCTAGATATGCTTTAAACATATAAGCAGATGATCCGTCTTTTTTTGTGTATTTTTTTATTGTTGCCATTGTTTTTCCTCCCAGTACCTAACGTGGGGCGTTGGTATGTATGGGGAGTTAGATATTTGTTTCCTTGTTCATTTGTGTTGCAATTTTTACTAACTCTTGCTTTTCTTCCTCGGATAAGTGAGTTTCATCCTCTGTGTCTGTTCCATCTACTCTTCTCCAAAAAGAATAAGAATGTTCGTCTGTATTATTGTCATATATTAACGCTTGAGTAACTTGTTTTATATCACTTGGCTTATCGGGATACTTACTTCTAAGATTATTTATTTTGTCGAATGTCTCATCAAGAATACTAAGTAATTCTGATTCTAATTGCTCATCTATTGCATTTTCAAATAGGTGAGTAATTAGTTCTATGCGATTAGAATTATTTTTTTGAATAGTTTTTCTATGTGTATCGAAAGCTTTGTATAAAGTAACATCTTCACCTATTGGCAAAGAGTAATAGATTTTATCAATTAGATTATGGTTAGTTTTATGTTCCATGCGATACTTTTCCCATGACTCGTACGGTATCATCCCTTCTAACCAAGTTAAATCCTCTAAATTTGAGTATTTTTTATTTTTTAAGACTACAGGTATCGAAAAATACTTCGCCATTATTTCTTTTAAAAGATTTTCCAAATTTCTGTTTTCAAAATACTTGAGCGCCTTAAACTCCCTCTCATCGATTTCTTCAGGGCTATTTAAGAGTCTATAATAAGTTTCTTTTGCAATCTCTAACGCTTTTTCTTCACTCACTTTTTGATTGCTAACGCCCATTAAGTAACCAACAGAGACATTGAAGTAGTCGGCTAGTTTTTCCCAAGTTTCCTGTTTTGGTTCGCTTTCACCATTCTCGTATCTGTTAAGAGTAGAACGAGGTATACCTAGCTTAGCGCTTAAATCGACTAAAGTAATATTATTTTCTTTACGTATTTCTTTTAACCTATTCATTAGAAAAATCCTTTCTTAGAAATATTCTCATAGTTAGACTACAGCAAATTTTATATAAAATCAAATCTAATTCCCAAAAAATGAGAAAAATACATTGACATCCCATTTATTGGGAATTATAATTGTTTTATAAAATCCCAATAATTGGGAAAAAGAGGTGATGTGAATGTTTGAAATTGATAAAGAAATGGCTGCAAAACTAAGAGAGCGCAGAGCAAGAAAGAACATTACTTTAGAAGCTGCAGGTTGTGAGATTGGTATTTCAGCCAAAACACTTGGAGGGCTAGAAAACGAGAAGATTTTATCTGTCCGTAAAACAGTCTACACAAAACTAATTGACTGGCTAGTCAATGAGAAAATTTATAAGGAGGGATAAAAATGGCAAAGCTTAGCATAGATGAATTAGATTTATCTGTTACGTTGTGTGAGGTTATACGTGAAACGGCTGCAAAAGAGGGTAAGCAACAAGCTTTTCAGTTTATCGAAGAATACAAGAAAAAGCTACTGCTTCCTCGCTTTATGAATTATAAGCAAGCAGCTAAGTATATGAATACAAGCTACAATACACTGAAATACAATTTCATTGAGAAACAAGGATTAAAGGTCATATTGATGGATGGCTATGAAAAAATTGATCAGCGAGATGCTGACGAGTTTTTAGAGAAACACAAGAAATAAAAAATCCAAGCGTGGGGCGAGGAACATCTCATCAAACTGAGGGCACATAATTGGAAGTCGTAGAAGTCAAGCAGTTGTTGTTAATGAATTATATTTTAGGAGGATTCAGTATGCAAGATAAAACAGATAAATTATTACAAGAAATACATGAACAGGGCGAATTAACAAAGCCACAGGTTACAGTAAAAAGTTTATTGGGTGAAATGGATGACATTCTAATGGATATAGCAACTCTAGATGACAAAGAATATCCATGTGCTCTAAATGGTAAAGATACTACTGAAACAGCTTTAGAGCGTGCGAAAAGTGCAGCGGAGTACTTGAGTACCATAAAATTGTATGACCTGTACGAACTATTGGGGATTGAGCCAGATTAAGAAGGTAACGTGCTTACTAAAGTTTAAGGAGCAAATGCATGAATAAAGGCAGAAAAAAAGCCTTAACGATTCCACCGACCAAAGCGAACGTTAAAGGCATAACAAAGGGCTAATACAGCCTATTTCTGCCTTCATTCTAACACAAACAAATGGAGGAATAAAACAAAATGAATAAAAAAATAATCGATCCAGTTGATTTAATAATAGATTCTACAAATATTGCAAGCGCCTTAGAATGCTTGGGCCTTTTTGCAAGTGAACTCACAGTAAACTCTTTAAAAAGAAATGACTTAAATATTTTAAATGGAATGATTGCAGCTGTCGCATGTTTAGCAAAGCAACACTCGGATGATAATATTGTTCATTTTGAAAGTGAGGCTCCTGTAAATGAGTAAGCGTAGAAATCTGTTTTTACTAGCCTTTCTTTTTGGATCGCTCACTAAGCTGTTACCTTTTATTTTATGGCTGATTTGTGTAGTACCTATTGCTGTATGTTTGTTTTTGGCCTTTGATTTTTGGGAGTATGAGAGACATGTAGGAGGTACAAGCAATGATTTATATAGGTAAAGTGCGTCCTAGTATTATGGAACCACCGATTGATAAAACTGTTATTCAGTTTTTTTCTGATTATGCACCGCTTAAAATCAATGTTTCTAATGATTCCGAAGAACAGAAAAAGCTAAAAATGATTGGCATAGATGGGTTTATAGCTGGTGAAATGAAAGCCTTAATACGTAAGAATGAGAATTTAATCAGTCGAGATTGTTTAATTTTAGATTTAGATGATGTGATTGTATCTGAAATTAATTTGATAGATACTATCAAACAAAAACTAGGCAAGTTTGCTTATGTTTTTTATCCGAGTATTAGTCACGGATTAAAAGGCGTACGCTATCGTTTAGTCATTCCATTGGATAAGTCAGTGAATGAACAAGAGTACAAATTACTAGTTTATTTCTTTTCAAACAAGATACTAGAAGGAATTATTAACAATGTAGATCAATCTAACCTGACTTGGTCGCAAATACAATTACTACCAGTATTGACACAATACATTAAGGAAGAACAAATTATTATCCATAACGGAGAAAACTTATTTCCCGTATCTGATGGCTTAGATACCGCAAAACGTTGGCTGAAAGATTACAAGCAAGACACAGGTGGCGTAACTTCACGTAAATTGTACAAAAACACAAGCCAATTCAAAAAAGGCGGTTCACGTTATCGGAATACCACGACTGAATTATTTGAAAGTATTGTGACAGGTTGTGAGGAAGGAAATCGCAATAATCGTATTGCACAAATAACTGGTGGTTTGCTGGCTCGTGCTGTAGATGTAGGGGCAGTGTTAGAACTGGTGAAAATTGCCAATCAGCATTTTACAGAACCGTTATCAGAAAAAGAAGTGGAGGAAACTTTCTATTCGATAGCGAAAAAGGAGTTGGGCGCTAATTGAGTGAGCTAATAGAGTTAATGGAGTTGCAAAAGAAAAAGCAACAGGAAAACAAGGAATTGCCAGCTTGGATATATTTTGATGATAAAAGAAATATGAAGGTTAGTGCTTCAAAATTAGGTTATGAGATTATGAAGGAAATACCAATGATTCGTACTAGTGAATTATCACAAGGCGCTAGATTCGATTCAAAAACAGGTTCTTGGCGTATGGATAGTTTAAGCGATTTTTTAGACGGTCATATCACTAAGAAATTAGAAAGCGTGGGCCAGTGGTCGCAATCAAAACTGTACGAAACAAAGAAGTTTATCTTTATCAAGATTTTTGATTCTACCATGAAAGAGAACCCTTTTAACCGTAGCAAGCCATACCTAACTAATTTTAAGAATGGCACTTACAATATTAAAACCGGTGAAATGAAGCCGCACGATACGAAAGATTACATTCTGCAAAGTCATAACTACGCAATTGATCCAACCACAAAGAAAGTACCTACAAAAACAATTGGATGGCTAGAGGATTTAACAGGTCATTCTGATAGTGCAAAACATTTGGTGGAGATTATAGGCTACTGCTTTTATAGAAGTTATGCACCATTTCAAACAATCACTATCTTACAAGGTACGGGAGAAAACGGTAAATCTACTTTCTTAAATATCCTTAATCAGTTACTGGGTTCTGAAAATGTAAGCAATATGACGTTGCAAGATTTAGGAAATAAACAAAATCGCTTTGCCAGTGCTAACCTATTTCAGAAAGAAGCCAATTTATTTGCGGATGTTGATTCTGAATTTCTCAAGTCAACAGGACTACTCAAAGCCTTAACTGGTGGAGATCGCTTATCTGCTGAATTTAAAGGAAAAGACCATTTTATGTTTGTGAACTTTGCAAAACTTATATTTTCAGCGAATGAGTTACCAGCGTTTAATGACTTCACACGAGGATTTGAACGTAGACTATACGTTGTTCCATTTGATTGTGTCATAGATGAAGCGTTCAAAGCTAGGCATGATTTGAAGGCAATTGAAGCGGAAATACCAGTGTTTGCAGTTTATTGTATGAATGTCTTCAAAGACGCATTAGAACGTAAAGAATTGACTGTATCAGATAAGATGATCCAAGCCAAAGATAAATGGTTGAAAGAATCTAATCATATACTACGGTTCATTGAGGAAAAATGCAGTATTGATATGGAATCCAGCGAAGGTGATTCTTCCAAAACAATTTACGAAGAATATCAAAAATTCTGTTATCAAGAAAGTTTACGTGAATTGTCACAACCTAAGTTTAGTAAGCAACTTGAGAAGATGGGTATTTATAAGAAAAATACAAGACAAAACGGAACGAGAATTTGGCGCTATATTCACTTGAAAATGAAAAATTCATACATTGAATAAGCCTACCTTAATAAATAGTTGAAAAACGTTGTACCAGTTGTACCGCTACTTGCAAATGCTGATATACCAATGTTTGTGCATGGACGAAACACTAATATTTTTAGTTTATGCCCGTACCACTATCCGTACCACTTAATGATGGTACAAGCGGTGGTACAAGTGAAATCGTAATAAAAGCGGAATCAATCCTCTTGAAAATGGCTATATATCAATGTTTATGAGTTGTGGTACAGATGGTACAAGTATTTTTAATTCCTATTAGGGGTACACTAGTTTTTTGCGACGACACGAGACTAGATGCAAAAGTCCGGGTAGTCATGGATAACCACCCAGATTGGATAAAGTCCAAAAAGAATGGGATTAGGTTTGGGAAACAAGCGAACACAGGATACATGCGGAAAAAGGTAGACAAGTAGACAGGAGGTAGACAGACAGGTAGATAAGCAAAATTCTTGGAGTGTATAGCTTTATAGATAGTTTATCTACCTTATCTACCTAATATCTATTAAAACTATTATTTAAGTAAATAAGATGTGTGTCATATAACCTTATATATATAAGGGATGTTTAGGGGAGACACGGTAGACAAATACTTGTTCCTCTTGGGAGGGTAAGGCTAAAGTTGTCTTCCTAGGGGGTAAACGTCTGACAGACAGGTAGATAATTAAAAACGAAGTTATGGGGGCACAATATGAAAGTAAAAATCATTGAAGGATCAAATAATTATGCTACTCAAAAATCACCACATGCAGAGACATTAGAAGAGAAAGTAAATGATTTTCTTCGTGAAAATTATGGCATCAAAGTACGCCATATTCTACAAAGTAGTGCATCAGATGGCGAAGCAGACAGCTTTGAGACAAATACAGTCATTTCTATTTGGTACAATCTGTAGAAAAAATATTGTAAGAGAAGGAGAAAGAAATGGATAAAGTATATATTGACAACAATAAACGAGCAGAGGTAGTCGAGTTACCAACATACGGAGAAGTGAAGCTGATCGTCAAAGATGGGAAAGTAGTCAAATATGATGTGATTACATCCCATAAAATCAATGAAAAATAGTCAATTAAAGCGCTAAAATGGTATAATGGGTATAGTTAAAAAAACGTATATCTTACTATTTTAGAGTTATGTATTTGAATGCAGTATAATATTTTAATATTTTTATCTTACTAGGAAGAACCAGAGGATATGAGAGGTTGGCCGGATTTTCGGCTGACCCCTTGTGTCCTCTTTTTATTTCATAAAAATTCGACATTTCCGCTGCCTGAAAAAGAGGGAAAACTTCCGTTTCTTCCGTCTTAAAAAAGAGATAGGCGGAAAATCCCGCCGATTAAAAAAGATCGGCTGAAAATTCAGCTGATGTAAAAGATGTGTCCAATTTTGGACAGAACTAAAAAGGGGTGGCACAAAATTATGCCGACCTATAAAGCAACAGAACTAGATAGGCTCAAATCTGAGCCAAACTGTAACGTAAAGAAAATAGTACCAAATAAAGAAAGTAGAGCCAAAAAGGACGTTACAAAACGTGACAAATACGGTAAATCAGCTATCAAAATAAGAGGAGGTTAAGCGGTGGATTCATTTGATGAAATTGCCATAAAAAAATATCTCTCCCTGTCGCTCCAGGTACACCGCTTAGAACTAAAAAGGAAACAACTCAGACAAGAGTTTTACAGTCAAAATATGGCTACTCACATGGAGTATCACAGAGTAAGAAAAGATACCTATGAAATGATTGTAAAAGGATTCCGACCAGATCGAGAAGTTGAGAAGCTGCTAACCAATATAGATGCTTTAGATCGTCGGATTGATCGGTATTTGTTTAGGCAAAAGCATTTCAAGGCATTTTGGGCTAGTCTTACATCTTTAGAGCGTTCTTTTCTGATTGAGCGATATATAAACCCTAATACAGTTATGTGCCCTCAATGCCTCATTGAGAAGGTCTTAGATGAAATCAATGAAATAGAAACAGCTATATGCTTTAGAGAAGGAATTGAACCGGACAACGAAAATAATGAAATCTTAGAAGATGCCGAGAAAAATTTAGAAAGGATGTGTGACTTCTTTGCAATATGATACTATTCGACCCGTTTATTATCTAAAGAAGTGGCAGTACTACGAAGCAGCAAGGTATGAATTATCAGAAGTTGAACTAGAACAAGCAAAAGTATTTTTCAATGCTTTAAAACAGTTAGATGAACAGGAACGCCAAATTTTATCGGATGCCTATTATTACTCAAAACAGCCATGTACATTTAGGGAAAAAACAGGACATTACCATTCATTGATTCCTGTAAAAGATGAAGTCCTAGCTAAAAATTATGGTGTAACGATAGATCGTTTTCGCAATATGAGACGACTAGCGCAAATGAGCTTAAAAAAGGCTATGCAGAATATTTTAAATCAAATAGGTGATTCTTTTCAGTTTCGTGTCAATACAAGATTATACTTGGTGGATTTCATAAATCAAAACACAAACGAACAGCAATATATTCTAGGAACTAAAGAGGAAGCAAGAATTTTTGATCAGACAGAAGACAAACAAGGATTGTTTTTTGATTTGTTGTTACTCGGTTTTGATAAGGTTCCAGTAAAACAAAAAAATATTTAAAACTAAGGAGAAATTTAAATGAAAACATTAAACGAGATCCAAACATATTTAGCAGAAAAAACAGCGGAGAATAAAAAAGAAGTAGCAGCAACTAAAGAGAATATTCGAAAAACAGAACAAACCATTCAAAAAGCAAACGAAGAATTGATTGTAGCAGAAACAGAAGTAGATGTGGAACGATATAACAAGGCAAAAGATACCATTTGGGCTGCAAATCATGCGAAGGAACTGTATCAAAAGCAGCGGGATAAACTTAAGCAGGAACCGCTAATTAGCAAGTCAGAATACAACGAACTATTAGCTGAAATCACTCAAGCAGCGAACAAAGTGCATGAGGAACAAAATGAACGTGCAGTAGCATTGATCAGTGAATTGAGAAAGATTTCAGAAGAATCTAGTCAAACGTCACAACAAGCGAATGAACTTATACACACGTTGCAACGTAAAGTGTATAAAGAACCTGAAGGCACTATTCAATTAGAAAATGGTGGAACAACCTGGTCTTCGGATAAAACATATGAAAACAGTGAAGCAGTTCATATTTTTTATCAGAGTAAAATTGCCGGAACATCATTATCAAAAATGGCCGGAGAAGAACCACAGTCAACCCGTAATTATTGGTTTAAATAAGGAGGTATATAAACATGACAGAAAAGAAATACATTGATATGGATGGCATGCAGAAACGTGCTGATGCAGCGCATAAAGAACATCTAGATAAAGTTTGGAATGAAGTTCAGAGAAAAACTGAGAAAGTAAGGAATAGTAACAGGGAAGTACAAGCACTCTTCGGTAAAGCAATCCAGCAAGAAATTGATGAGGAAGAGAGAAATATTATCAAAAAGATGGAAGTAGAGAAAACGAAAGCAATTAAACAAATTGAAGATAAATTTGGCAGCAATTGTACAAAGACACAAGTGGCTAAAGCGGCAAGCTGATGACGCAGACTTAAAAGAAATGCTACGAAATCTTAAATATAGATAAGGAGATAAAGCTATGACAGAAAAGAAATACATTGATATCAAAGGCATGCAAAATAAAGTTGATAAAGAAAATAAAAAGAAATCAGAGAAGTTTCGAGCTAATTTAAATGCACAAAATAAGCGTAGAAAAAAAGAACAAGATGAACTAAATAATTTATTTGCTAAAGCCGTATTATCGGAACGCAACGAAAACGAAAGAAAAAGAGTTACAGAAATTGAAGCCGAAAAAGCGAAGTCTGTCGCGGATATTGAATCCAAATATGAGCGCAAAGGCGTGAAGTCTGAAGCTACCAAACAGAAGGAAAAAGCTTATAAAAATATGCTTGCGAACCTTCGAGGAATGAATAATCAAGAATAAATAAAAACATAATTATACAAACGCTATTTCTAACTTATTGATCAAAAAATAGTGACGCAAGAAAAAAGCTGAGTGGGGGCATACCTCCCCCACCAGTGGTTGCTTCGTACTTCACGCAGTCACTGTACATTTTTTCTCGCGTTATATTTATACGATTAAGAATATAGGGTGATTAATGTGCCAGATTTAAGGATTGAATGCATCATATGCGGTGAGACATTCTTAGCTACAAGCAGGAATAAAAAGTACTGCAGCCCGTACTGCAGAGTGGTAGGTGCTAAAAGAAAACGCAAGGAATGGGAACAAAACAATGGCTACCAAGCAAGGCAAAGGTAGCGTATGCGTGAACAACGCAAAGCAGATCAATCAGCCTTGCAGAATCGCAGACAGATGCAGCAAACAAGATTATTGGAAGATTCCAAAAAGGCTGATGCAGCTAGAAAGAAAAAACATATTGTAGACATTCGCAATAGAGCTCACAAAGGCGATATGCATGCATTGCAAGAAATAGCATTAGAAAACAGCAATGCTTTAGAGTATTGGCGATTGTACAAAGAGGCAATCATAAAATCTGAGGAAGAGTTTCATTACAGAGGCCGCCATCTTGTAGGTGGAATTGAAGTTCACGAAGAAAATTTTGAGTATCTAGTTGTTGAGCAAATAGAAAATAAAAAAAGATTGTAACGAATAATCGTTGAATAATACTTAAAAGGGTAGCCGAAAATTCGGCTGCCTTTTTTGGTGGAAAAAGGTGGAATCAATGAATCATCATAGGTAGTTGTAGTTAAGTTTTTTCGAATTTATATGCGATATTTGTGCTTCTATGTGGATTTGAACGGAATAATCGTTTAAAATGATTATTAAAGGAGAGTGTGCCATTATGAATCCAAAAATCTTAAGTATAGTTGTAGAGGGCGTTAAAACATACAAGAACAATGTGTTTAGCTTAGACTTTATGACTGAACAAAGAGTATTTCAACATGAAAAGGATGATAAAGTAGTTACAAGTGTAAGTAAGCATGGCAATTTGAATAATATAATAGCTCTTGCTGGTGTAAATGCTTCAGGAAAGACAAGTAGTTTACTTTTAATAAACTATGTTTTACATCTTGTTTTTTTAGGATCAAATGCAAATTTTAAGAAACAAATAATTGACCTGTTTGATGAAAAAATTAAAATTCATACAACTTTTATCTGTGATAATTTTGTTTATAAAACAACATCAGAATTGGAAAAGAAAAAATATGATGATTCTATCAGAATAGAATTTTGTAATGAAATAATATGTAGAAAGAAAATAAATAAAAACACCTCGAAAAAGGATTTAAAATTCAATAATGAACAAGAAGAACCTAATCTAGAAATTGTTGAAAGAAAAAAATTAGATGGTACTATATTGAAATTTTTGAAAAACGAGGATTCTATTATCCCATCTCAGTTATCAAATCTTCCAAAAAACTATGTAATTGACACATTTAGTCAAACTGATATGAACTTTTTGAGTGGTGGGACAGGTTTTCCTTCTGAAATGATTATGTATTTAGATCAGACTATAGAAGAGATTTCGTTACAGTTACCCAAAGATTTAAAAAAAGAAGATTTAACGATTGATAAATTGATGTTTAATCTTAAATTTGAGAACGAACCTAGAAAAACAGTTTCAATCGTAGATTTAAATATGTATCTTTCATCAGGAACAATTAAAGGTTTGGGATTACTTAATAGGATAATACGAGTGCTAAAAGTAGGTGGTTATTTATTAGTAGATGAACTAGAAATACACTTCAATAAATCTATAGTTGAAAATATTATTGATTTGTTTCAGTCGGATGTAAATGAAAAAGGAGCTACTATAATATTTTCTACTCATTACAGTGAGTTATTGGATAGCCTAACTAGAAGAGATTCAATTAGGGTGGTAAGAAAAATTGAGAATAAAATCGAAATTGAAAGTCTAAATAATTTAGCTAATAAAGAAGATAAAAATCGTTCTGATATAAAGAATAGCGATCTGTTTCTAAGTGGTTTATTTGGTACTGCTCCTTCATTCGATAGGTACTGGAAACTAAATAGATTTATAAAAGGACTAATTGAGGGTTGATGGAATGAATAATTTAGGAGAAAGTATCGTGGCGATTATATGTGAAGGTAATTCGGAAAAGTACTATATAAATATTCTACTTGAGAATGATTTGCTTATTATAAACAAAGAAGATATTTTAACTGAAGCAGTACTTCCGGTAAAATATAAAAAAGCAAATATATTTCAAGAACATTTTCTCACGATGACGCACGAAAAGCCAATAAGTATCTTTTTAATTCAAGATAGCGATGTTGAAATGAAAGCAATCAAAGAACCATATAGGAGTAAGGTTTGTGGAACTTATTTCTTTATAACATCGCCAGAAATAGAAATGTTGATGGTACATCATTTTAATATGTATGATGATTTTATAAAAGTGAAATCAAAGAAAAAGCCTTGTGAGTTTTTGGCTGGGAAGTTAAAAGTAACAACTAGCAAGTTAAAATCAAAACAATTTATTGAAGAGACTTTTTGTAATCCTCAGAATTTAGTGGAAGCTATAAAAAAATATTCAGAAAAAAGTCCTTATAAAAACAGAAAAAATAAGAAAAATAGGTATCAACTGATTGATTTGATAAAAAAAAATGATCAGATATAAAATAAGTTTAGCAAAACTAAAAACCGCCCACAAAGTGAACGGTTGCCCCACGTTAGATGAAGTTTTTTTCACTGCAATTCCACTGCATTTGAATAAAATGCATAGAGATTTCAACAAACTATAAATGTAGTAAAGTCTTTAATTTGTTGTTTTTCAAACTGCAGATAAAGATATAAAATGATTTTCTGATTCCTGTACCTTCCTTATATCAACGATTAGAGGTTGTGAAGAAGCTGTCCTGCATCAAGTAATAAGAACGGCCAAACAAAAATAGCTCTTCCTATTTTTTCATTTGGTTGGGCTTATTACCGCAGATGCAAGCTTTTGAACACCGTTTGTTCGGAATAAGGGGCTGTGACAATGCTTTTGTCACAGCCCCTTATTTTTGTTGTACTTTTAGCCTACAATATTTTTTGATTCCCCCTGAGTACTATTTTTTATAAATGCTAGTAAATCAATCTTCTTTGGCCTTTTTTTTGGTTCAGTATAAATTCTTGTGTAAATAGAAATTAGATAACAAAAAAAGAAGGGTTGTCCCTTACAATGTTAATAACGACAAAAACATGGGGAGCCCTTCTTACTATGAATTATACAGAACTGTCAGTTACTACTCAAGATGTTATGCCTAACAAAGGTGTCTTATCCTTTAATTCTGGTCTTACCGACTTTATTCAAGTTGGCGAGCCAATTCAAAATGAAGGTGGATTAACCTTTGTAGGAAAGCTAGATGAGCGTGGTGATACCTTCTGTCCTAATTGCTCAAGAAAACTAGTTAAAAATGGGTCTTTAGAATCTACCCTTAAGCACGTCGCTATTGGTGGAGTACACACCAATATCAGAGTGTCCTATGCACGTTTTCGTTGTCTTAACATTGATTGCCAATTCAACACTAGAAGCCAGTCTATCCCTTTTAAAGCTGATGGTTATCGCATCACCAAACCTTTAAAAGAATACACTGAGAAACTGTTAAGCTATGGCCTTACTCTAAAGGCAGTGGCTTGGCTTACTGGCTTGGACAAGATGACTGTAAAGTCAATTCACAAGTCTCTTCTACTGTCTAAATTTACAACTGATGGCAAGACACTCATAAAACCTGAAAGGCAGGCAAAATACTTAGCCATTGATGAGTTTAAGCTCCACGATGGCCATAAGTACGCCACCGCAATCATAGACTGGGAAACAGGGTATATTCTCTACTTAGCCCATGGCAAGAAGAAAGCCGTTGTTTTCGAGTTTATGGATCATGTTGGCGATGAGTGGATGTCAAAAGTTGAGGCGGTGGCTTGCGACATGAATTCAGACTTCGAAGAAGCTTTTAAAGGGCGCTATCCCAAGCTAGACATCGTCTATGATCGCTTCCACATTATCAAGAATTTCAACGATAAAGTGGTTTCAGAGATCAGAAAGGATGAACAAAGACGGCTGGCTGAAGAAGGCTCTCCAGAGGCTGCTAAGTTGCTTAAGAACTCACGTTACATCTTGATGTCTAAGAGGTCCACATTAGTTCAGAAGGACGAGGATGCCCGTCAAGGCAAGCTAGTGTCTACTGCTGGTGAAATATTCAATACACCAGAAATAAAGGCTTATGGCGGTAATGAAGCATGGTATGACGAGCTGTTGGAAGAAAACAAGCTCTTCTTCACAATAGACCTCGTCAAAGACTTGCTAGACCAGGCATACAACTCACATGACGAGGTGGAAATGTGCGTTAGACTTGAAGGGATCATAGACATCTGCAAGGCAACTGAGAATAGCCACTTTATTTGGTTTGCGCGTCTCTTAAATAACCATTTGAGAGGGATCTACACGTTCGCCAAATACGGGATATCAACTGGCAAACTTGAGGGTATCAACAATAAGATCAAGACTGAGAGACGTAAGGGTTATGGGTATCCAGATGATGAATACTTCTTTCTGCGATTAATGGAAATATCCCGAAAGGCATCCTAAATCTCACAGCCGTTTACACAAGAATTTATACTGAACCTTTTTTTTGATAAAAAAAAATACTAGATGTAAGATAAAAGTGTAAAAACGATTTGTTTTAGGAGGGGAAACGATGTGTACCGCAATCACTTATGCAACGAAAGACCATTATTTTGGAAGGAATTTTGATTATGAGATGTCTTATAATGAAGTAGTCACTATTACTCCAAGAAATTATCGTTTCGATTTTAGAAAGGTAAAAAATTTAGATAAACATTATGCAATGATTGGGATAGCAGCTGGGGTAGCCAACTATCCACTCTATTATGAGGCTACAAATGAAAAAGGGTTGAGTATGGCAGGACTGAATTTTCCTGGCAATGCTGATTATAAAGAATTACAAGAAGGAAAAGATAACGTTGCACCATTTGAGTTTATTCCATGGATACTAGGGCAATGCTCAACCATAGACGAAGCTAAAGAATTATTGGCTACTATCAATCTAGTCAATATCGATTTTAGTGAAAAACTACCCTTGTCACCTTTACACTGGTTATTAGCTGATAAAGAAAAATCGATAGTAATTGAAAGTATGAAAGATGGACTTCATTTATATGATAATCCTGTCGGTGTGTTGACAAATAATCCGCCATTTGATTATCAATTATTTAATCTGAACAATTATCGCTCGCTATCAAATGGAACACCAGAAAATCATTTTTCAAACCAGATCAGCTTGAATGTTTATAGTCGTGGGATGGGAGGATTGGGCTTACCTGGAGATCTCTCTTCTGTTTCTCGATTTGTAAAAGCCACATTTACTAAAATGAATGCTGCATCAGGTGATTCAGAATCTGAAAGTATCAGTCAATTTTTTCATATACTAGGCTCAGTCGAGCAACAAAAAGGAGTATGCGATACTGGAGAAGGAAAATACGAATATACGATTTATTCTTCTTGCTGTAACGTTGATAAAGGAATTTATTATTATCGTACGTATGAAGACAGTCAGATTACTGCTGTAAATATGAATAAAGAAGACTTGGATCGTCATGAATTGGTCAGTTATCCAGTCATAAAAGAGCAACAGATAAACTATGTCAATTAATTAATGAATAGATCCGTTTGGTATCATATTTTCTGATACAGTCATAATTAGACACGATCTTTAGGTCGTGTCTTTTTTTGCTGGTTTTTTTGGAAATAGCATCCACTAATATTTTTTTAACACGAAGAGAATAAGATAGCCTCAAAAAAGAAAACATGGTAAATTAGATATTGGGACTTTATTTTCTGTAAAAACAGAAACTTTCATCTTTTGTTTTCACGTGACGAAACTGTAAGAGAGAAAATATTCGTCCGCTATTTATTCTATGTTAAGATGCATATGGATGAAATAAACAGTAATTTTATATTAGGATGTGAAAGTTAAATGTGCGGTATTGTAGGTTTTGTTAACGACAAGGACAACAAAAAAACAATTATTAATACAATGATGGATCGAATCGTTCACCGTGGGCCTAATAGTTCAGGTGAATATATCGATAAACACGTTGCTTTAGGATTCAGAAGATTAAGTATTATTGACTTAGAGGGCGGTACTCAGCCTATTTACAATGAAGATCGAACAAAGATCATTATTTTTAATGGCGAAATCTATAATTACCAGCCTTTGAGAGAAGAATTGATTGCAGCTGGACACGTTTTTCAAACACATGCAGATACAGAAGTCCTTTTGCATGGTTACGAAGAATGGGGAACAGAATTATTGCAAAAGATCCGCGGAATGTTTGCTTTTGCTATTTGGGATAATGAAAAGAATGAGTTATTCGGTGCAAGAGACCACTTTGGGATCAAACCATATTATTATGCAGAAATGAACGGAACATTTATGTTTGGTTCAGAAATCAAAAGTTTTCTGCCTCATCCTGATTTTAACAAAGAATTGAACAAAGAAGCGTTGAAACCTTATATGACTTTCCAATATTCTCCATTAAACGGCGAAACATTCTTCAAAGATGTCTATCGTTTGCCTGAAGGCCATTATTATACGTATAAAGATGGAAAACTAGACATTCAGCAATATTGGGATGCAGATTTTGAAACAAAAGAAACGCATTCCCGACAAGAATGGATCGAAAAAATCGACGAAACCGTTCAAGCTTCTATTGAAGCACATACGGTCAGTGATGTAGAAGTTGGTTCTTTCTTATCCAGCGGGGTTGATTCCAGTTATGTAACCTCTGTATTGAAACCAGATCATTCTTTCTCAATCGGGTTTGATGATAAAACCTATAATGAAGCGATTGAAGCCAGAAAACTAACCGAACTATTGGACTTAGATAATACAGCAGCAGTGATCGACGGAGACATGTCGTTCAAAGCATTCCCTTTGATCCAGTATCACTTAGATGAACCTGATTCAAATCCTTCTTGCGTACCTTTGTACTTTTTAGCAAATCTTGCTTCACAAAGCGTGCGGGTAGTCCAATCTGGAGAAGGGGCGGATGAACTGTTTGCGGGATACCAAACGTATGGATTCCATACGAATTCAAAATTCATCCGTGTGATTGCTCAAGGATTGAAAAAATTACCAAAAGGAACACGCTATAATTTAGGACGTAAAATCGGAAAAATGAAAAATTTCCATGGACGGATCCATTTATATGAATCACTTGCTCCTGCAAAAGAATATTTTATCGGTCATGCTCGAGTGTTCGAAGAATCAGAAGCATCAGAAGTGTTGACACCAAAATATCAAACAGCACCATCTGTGGATGAAATCATGACTGTTCATTACGAGAAAACAGAAGGAATCAAAGATGAAGTCAATAAGATGCAATATGTCGATCTTCATCAATGGATGCCAAAAGATATCTTGTTGAAGGCAGATAAACTTTCTATGGCAAGTTCTTTGGAAGTCCGAGTACCTTTATTGGATATCGAAGTCATGAAATTGGCTCAACAAATACCAAGTAAGTTCTTATTGAATCAAAACAACACAAAAGATATTTTCAGACAAGCTGCGAACAAACATCTTCCGGAAGAGTGGTCGAATCGGGTGAAATTAGGATTTCCTGTGCCAATCAAAGCTTGGTTGAAAGAAGAACACGGCTACGAACAAGTCAAAGCATTATTCGAAGCAGATTTTGCAAAAGAATTTTTTGATCAAGAAAAAATCATGAAGTTGCTAGATGACCATCACGAAGGACGTAAAGAAGAGCAAAGAAAAATCTGGACAATCTTCAGTTTCTTGACATGGTATAAAGTCTACTTTGTAGATGAAACGATTCCGCAAGCAGAAGCAATCGACTATGTGACTGTTTGATGAAAATCAAATATCAATAAAAAATAGGTTTGCTCCTACCGTTTAACACCGAGTGATAAGAAACAATTTCAAAAAACAGCTCTTCCCGTTTTATAGATATTATGACTTGTGGTTCGGAGTTGGCAGAGGAACACCATTGTTTCGAACATAAGGGGTTGTGACACGATTTTCGTCACAACCCCTTTACATATGTTCAATAATCGATTTCTTTTTCTTTTGTCCCATCTTTTTTATAAATGACCAAAGTTGATTCTTTGTTTTGTGCTACTTGCTTTCCTTTTTCGATCGCTTCTTTCTTTGTATCAAAATGGTTGCTAGCCTTTTTTGCTCCTTTAGATTTCACGATCCATTGTTCTTCGGCATATTCTACGATCACATCTGAATCAAGCAATTTTCCGGCACGAGGATTCGTATCATGTTTATCCGACTTACTTGGATTTTTTTCTTTTTCGAATGTTCGTCTTTCTGATTCACTAGCATTTTCATACCACTCTTTTGCTTGATCAATGGCAATTGGGATCGCACGGCTATCAGGGTAACCCTCGTCTAATAGAGCATTTGCGATGTCGATCGCCTTTTTTCTTGTCAGTTTATCTAAGTTTTTCATTGATGCAGGAAAGTCCTTCATGTTCCATGGCATATTAGTATCCCCCTTTATTTAAAAAAACATAGTCTCTATAAACAAGTGTAAGGGTATTTATACAAAAAGAAAAAGATTTTGTCTGAGAAGTAAAACCGTTGTATTTATCGTCAAGTAGTTTTACTTAACAAAATCGTGAAAAACACTAGCAATCTGGAAAAAATCATGGTAAGATAATCAAGTCTGAGAGTCATCTTAGAGGATTCTTGTAAAAATGGGAGGGAAAATCATGCGCGTAAACATCACTTTAGAGTGTACTTCTTGTAAAGAACGTAACTATCTAACAAGCAAAAACAAACGTAACAATCCTGATCGTTTGGAAAAACAAAAATATTGCCCACGCGAACGCAAAGTTACTTTGCACCGTGAAACAAAATAATGTTTTTAAAGTTCTCAATTCCTTGCTGGTCAAAGAATTGAGACTTTTTTTATCTCAAAACATCTAAAATCATAAGGAGCGGATAATATGTTTATTTCCATGTGGGCACAAGATAAAAATGGTCTGATCGGCAAAAATGGTTTGTTACCATGGCGATTGCCAAATGATATGCGTTTCTTTCGCGAACATACAATGGATCGAATTTTAGTGATGGGAAGAAAGACCTATGAAGGAATGGGGGATCTTTCACTTCCTTATCGCCATATCATCGTGTTGACAACGCAACCAAATTTTCGTACGAAAGAAAATGCGGAAGTAATGCATTCGATCGATGAACTTTTGTCGTATAGTCAAACGATCTCAGAAGATATCTATGTTTCGGGTGGTAGTCGGATTTTTCAAGAACTTCTTCCTTACACTGGTCGGATCTGGCGAACATTGATCGATAGCACGTTTGAAGGCGATACGTATATTGGGAATATTGATTTTTCAGACTTCACCCTTATAGAGGAGTATGAGGGGATAACGGATCAAGAAAATCTATATGCCCATCGTTTTCAAAAATGGGAAAGAGTAAAAAATAGGGTTGCTTCAAAAGAAGAATAAAATCTATGCGTCTAGTTTGTTAATAAGAACAAAAGCATCTTACGACTAATCGTGAAGATGCTTTTTTTAGTTAAAATCAATTTAGTTTTTCTTTGATATCATTGACCATTTCCTGACTGGCAATAGGTCCGTTATATAGCCAGCTAGATTCAGGTCCGAATTGCAGTACATGATTGTCTGTCACTGCTTTAAGATTCTTCCAGCTTGGTTCATTGAACATGGCAGCATCTTTGTCACTGTTCACAAGGATGATGTAGTCAGCATCTAATTCAGCTAGCTTTTCAGAGGAAACAGCAGACCAGTCAGAAGTGGCTTTTTTGGAGACCTCTTCCACTAGATCAGGAACACCAAATTCCAGATCGTCGTATACGATTCTTCCACTTGACCGATTTTTGCTGACCATAAAGGCTGAGTTGTTGGTCACCCACAACACTGCAGCTGTCTTGTTCTCGATTTTATCTGCTAGTTCTTCTCGAGTTTTCTTGATGGATTTTTGATAATCGGAAATGATTTTTTCTGCCTCTTTTTCTTTTGCCAAAGCTTTGCCGACATCTTTTAGTTGTTCTTCCCATGTGACATCTGTTCCGTTTTTTACAACATAAGTTGGCGCGATTTTGCTATATTGTTCGTATTTCCCGCCTTCGACAGTAGCGGAAGAAGAAATCAACAGCAAATCAGGCTCAAAGCTTAACACTTTCTCATAAGGAAGGTCATAAGAAATCGTTGGGACATCCTTTAAATCATCTTGCAGATAATCTTGAATGGAACCACTGCCAACAGTCCACTGGGCGATAGGTTTTTCCTCTAGTGCAATCAGATAGTCTTCTAAGTAACTGCCGATGATCCGTTTGGGCGCGTTTGGAATCTCTACTTTATGTCCAAGTGTATCTGTGACTGTATGAGTACTATTGGATGAAGTCGTCGAATTGGCAGTTGTAGCTGTTTCTTTATCTGAAGAGGGGGAGCAAGCGCTCAGTACTCCAGCCAGCAGCAATATGCTAGATAATGTGAATACTTTTGTTTTTAACAGAATTAGGCAGAAGTCGCCCATCCTCTATAGGTGGGTGATGAATGCCGTTCGGTATGAGGGTTACCGTTGGTAACTCGAAGACCGACAACTAAGGCGTATTGCCTTTTTATTTTGTCCCATGTTACAATCAGTCTATACAAGAAATGAGTTGATATAACATGGAATTAGATACAAATAATCATTCAGTATTTCTTCTTTATTACCACCTTGTTTTAGTAACGAAATATCGTAGACAAGTGATTGATGATGAAATATCTGATTATGCCAAAACTACTTTTGAAAGAATTTCAGAATCGTATCACATTACTTTAGTGGAGTGGAATCATGATAAAGACCACGTTCATATTATGTTCAAAGCTCAACCTAAAACAGAATTGACAAAATTCATCAATGCCTATAAAAGTGCCAGCTCAAGATTGATAAAACGTGACTTTCCAAGAGTCAAACAATTTCTTTGGAAAGAAATGTTCTGGTCTAAAAGCTTTTGTCTTCTGACAACTGGTGGCGCACCAATTGATGTGATTAAGAAGTATATCCAAAATCAAGGAAACAATCATAAATAGAAAGTAGGTGAACTTTATGGAACAACTAAAAGCATACAAATTCAGAATCTATCCAACAGAGGAACAAGAAATCTTCTTTGCCAAATCTTTTGGTTGTGTCCGTAAGGTCTACAATCTAATGCTTGATGACCGAAAAAAGGCGTATGAAGAAGTTAAAAATGATTCTTCTAAAAAAATGACTTTTCCGACACCAGCTAAATACAAGAAAGAATTTCCGTTTTTGAAAGAAATTGATAGCCTTGCTTTAGCCAATGCCCAACTTAATTTAGATAAAGCATACAAGAATTTTTTTCGGGATAAATCCGTTGGATTTCCACGTTTCAAAAGTAAGAAAAATCCTGTTCAGAGTTATACAACGAATAATCAAAATGGTACAATTGCTTTGATTGATAGTAAATTCATCAAAGTTCCTAAATTGAAGTCATTAGTAAGAATTAAGCTTCATAGACAACCAAAAGGGATTATCAAATCTGCTACAATATCACGTCATTCTAGCGGTAAATACTATATTTCTTTGTTGTGTAAAGAAGAAATTATCGAATTACCTAAAACTAATTCCACAATTGGTATTGACTTAGGCATTATGGACTTTGCGATTCTTTCTGATGGACAAAAAATTGATAATAATAAATTCACGTCCAAAATGGAAAAGAAACTAAAGCGTGAACAACGCAAATTGTCTAGGCGTGCTTTATTGGCTAAAAATAAAGGTACCAATCTATTTGAAGCTAAAAATTATCAAAAACAAAAACGCAAAGTAGCTAGATTGCATGAAAAAGTAATGAATCAACGTACTGATTTTCTGAATAAGTTGAGTACAGAAATGATCAAAAATCACGATATTATCTGTATTGAAGACTTAAACACAAAAGGTATGTTGCGAAATCATAAATTAGCTAAAAGTATTTCTGATGTTTCTTGGTCAAAGTTTGTGACTAAATTACAATACAAGGCTGACTGGTATGGACGAAAAATCATCAAAGTAGATAAATGGTTTCCGTCTAGTCAGATTTGTTCAGAGTGCGGACATAAAGATGGCAAGAAATCTCTTGAAATTCGAGAATGGACTTGTCCTGTTTGTCATACTCATCATGATCGTGATATCAATGCTAGTATCAATATTCTGACCGAAGGTCTAAGACTACATTCTATGGGATTGGCTTAGATCCAATCATCAAGAACCGTAGGAACTACGGGGATAGCTTGGTAAATAAGAGACACCGCTGTTAGTAAAGAAATACGCTATCAAGTATGCTCTATTCCCAAGAAGCTCCCACTTCAAGCGTTAAGAACCGTCAGGTTTAGCTAAGTGGTGAGTAGTTCACTTTCATTTCTTTCCTCCTGACATAATTGAGAATCTTTCTCATTGGTTATTATTCCTGATATTTCGAACGCTGTCAACCGCTTCATTTGGCTATAGATATGAAAGTAGCGCTTGACGAAATGTTGAAACAGCGTCATAATTGAGAATGATTTTCAGCGAAAGGATGGGTGAAATGACGAGATTAAGAGCAGCTGACATTGCAGCCGGCTACGAAAACAAAAAAATCATTGAAAACATGTCTGTTACGATTCCTGAAGGGAAAATCACGAGTTTGATTGGGCCAAATGGAAGTGGAAAATCTACTTTATTGAAAAGTTTTACCCGTATACTACCTGTGAAATCAGGAAAGATCATTGTCAATAACTCTGATATCTCTACATACAGTTCAAAAGAACTTGCAAAAAAAATTGCATTATTAGCACAAACTAGTGAACACCCTACAGGTATGACAGTAGAAGAAGTAGTATCTTACGGACGATACCCTTATCAAAAACTGTTCAGTGGCATGGACACGCAAGATCATGAAGCAATCGAGTGGGCGTTGGATGCTACAGGTCTAGCTGGATTTCGTATGCGGGATATCGCAACGCTGTCTGGTGGACAAACCCAGCGTGTCTGGATCGCTATGGCGCTTGCTCAGGAAACAGATATCTTGATCTTGGATGAACCGACAACATTTTTAGATCCGGCACACCAATTAGAGATCCTACAGTTATTGACTGAAATCAATCAAATGAAACAAACAACGATCTTGATGTCGATTCATGACATTAATCATGCTTCACGTTTTTCAGATTATTTATTAGCAATGAAAAACGGTAAGTTGATCACAGAAGGTACACCTGAAGAAGTGATCACAAAAGAGTGTATGAAAAAAATATTTGAGATTGATGCAACGATTGTCACGCTTCCAAGAACAAATAAACCAGTTTTTCTAACCTATGATTTGTTGCCAAAAGAGCAGGAGGATCAATTATGAGGACTATGAAGAAAAATAGACTCCTGCTTTTGGTCTGTTTTGTTCTTTTGATTATTTTTTTTGTTGCTCTTTCAAATGGCGCAGCGACTGTGGGAAAAGCAGATTTTTGGCAGGCGTTGTTTGATTTTGATAGATCAAAACAAAGTCACCAAATCATACGAAATATTCGTTTGCCTCGTGTGGCGGGAGCATTTCTTGTAGGGAGTTGTTTTGCATTGAGCGGTGCATTGATGCAAGGAGTGACAAGAAATCCTTTAGCAGATTCAGGCTTACTAGGAATCAACGCGGGTGCTTCGTTGGCAATGGCCCTTAGTTTTGCTTTTTGGCCTAAAGCTTCTGATTTTTCTGTGTTTCTAATGTCATTGGCAGGTTCTTTTGCTGTAACTTTGCTCGTATTTGGTTTTTTGCAGTTTTCGAAAATGGGCATGAATCCTTTACAGCTGATTTTAGCTGGCGTAGCTATTAGTTCTTTTTTTACTGCTATCAGCCAAGCACTTACCCAATTCTTTAATCTGCAGCAGGATCTTGCTTTTTGGTTTGTAGGCGGAGCTGCCAATATCACATGGAAACAATTAGCAGTATTGTTTCCTTTATATATACTTGCTGTTTTGGTTTCTTTTTCATTAGGAAAAGCAATATCTTTGATTCATTTGAGTGAAACACATGCATTAGCTCTTGGAAGTCATCCTAAACGAACGCGGTTGATTGTTTTCTGTCTAGTCGCAGTGTTGGCAGCCATAGCAGTTTCGTTAGTCGGTCCAGTCTCCTTTATTGGACTGTTGGTTCCGCCAGTTGTTCGTGGAATGGTTGGAACGGACTATCGTTATGTTCTACCTGTCTCTTTTTTAGTTGGCGGTGGATTGGTTATGTTGGCGGATTTTACAGCGAGGATGATCAATCCCCCTTTTGAAACACCTTTTGGATTAGTCATTGCATTGATTGGCGTTCCGTTTTTACTGATACAAGTAAGGAGGGAACAACGGTGAAAAAAATATATTGGACGTTTTATTTCTTGCTTTTTGTACTTGTCATCCTGTCTATAGGTAGTTTAATGATTGGTACGCCTTTTATTTACCTGGATCAGCTTTTTGCCACGTTCATAGGGAAAGAATCATCTTCTTTGGCGCTGATTGTTAGAGAATTTCGAGTTCCTCGATTACTGATCAGTTTATTAGCAGGAGCTTGTCTTGGCGTTTCTGGTTATATCTTGCAAGGAGTAACAAGAAATGAATTGGCAGATTCTAGTATATTGGGCATTAATGCCGGAGCAGGATTTTTAGTGATGCTTTATTTAGGTTTCTTTTCGCACTATTCGCTGCCGTTTCTATTGCTAGTTGTAGCCTTTCTAGGTGGTGTTTTAGCTGCTTGCTGTGTCTATCTTGCGGCCTATGATCGAAATGGCTTTTTGGGTATGAATCGAATCTTATTGTCCGGTATTGCCGTTAATGCCGGCCTTTCTGCATTAACATTGCTATGCACGATCCAATTATCTAAGGAAAATTATGGATTTGTGAATGCATGGTTAGCGGGATCAATCTGGGGTGCGAGCTGGCCTTATGTTTGGGCATTGCTTCCATGGGCGGTTATCTTAATTCCGCTAGGAGGACTTTATGCACAGAGGATTGGATTGCTATCATTTGGTCAAGAACGCGCGCAAGGATTAGGCCTTAACGTGGCTAAAAGTCAAAAAATCCTTTTGTTGTTAGCTGTTGCTTTGGCAAGCGGTAGTGTAGCGGTGACAGGTAGTTTATCTTTTGTAGGACTACTAGCTCCTCATGCTGCGAAGCTAGTCGTACGTAAAGAAAATAACTGGACCTTTGTTCTGAGCGGTTTGTTCGGTTCCATTTTTGTGCTTAGTGCAGATATGGTTGCTAGAGTGATTCTACCAAGTGGGGAAGTACCTACAGGAATTTTGATTGCCCTTTTTGGTGCGCCATATTTTCTGTATGCACTTTTTATCAGACAAAAACACGCGCTGAACAGTTGAAATTCATTAAAAAAGGAAGGCCAATCATTTCTAGGTCTTCTTTTTATTCTATTTATGCATTTATTTGAAAGTTCGATTGCTATTTTTCTTTTTTTCCTATACCATTTTATGAGAGAAGGAAGGGTGAGTTTTTGGACCAATTGAAAGTGAGATTACGCCGGAAAGGAATCGAAAAGCTGAAAAATCTGGCCAAAAGTGGCAAGAAAAAGGAAAAAGAACAGCGAATCTATAAACAGCTATTCGCCAGCGAGTACTGGAAGTCAGCAAAAGTGATAGGGACGACTTTATCGAATGAATTTGAACTGGATACACAGCCGGTTATCCAACGAGCAGAAAAAGAACAAAAGAAAATAGTTGTACCTAAAACTTTGCCGAAACGTCAGATGGCGTTTTATGAAATGGATGAACAGTCCGTTCTTGTACGTTCGAGTTTTGGTGTTCTTGAGCCACAATCAGAGAAGCTCTATTTGCCGGAGATGATCGATCTCCTCATTGTACCAGGTATTATCTACAATAGAGCCGGTTATCGAATCGGTTTTGGCGGTGGTTATTACGACCGGTATTTAAATAATTTTCATAAAAAAACATGTAGCCTTGTTTTTCGTGAACAATTGAATGAACAATGGCAACCGGAGAGCTTTGATCAGAAGATCCAACAATTGTTTATTGACTAAAATGAAATGGGAGGTTTTCATGAATTATCAACAGCAAATAAAATTGCGTGCATGGTTAAGACGACCGTTATGGACCTATGCTTTTTTAGGGATACAGACAGTGGTCTTCCTTATGATGGAATTATTTCCGCGACTTGAGATCCCTTATTATGCCGGAATGTATGGTCCTTATCTTGTTCACTTCAATGAATGGTGGCGTTTAGTGACACCAATCTTCATCCATTTTGGACTGATGCATTTCGTAATGAACTCACTGATATTGTATTTTATGGGGCAGCAAATCGAGGCAATCTATGGCCATTGGCGTTTTTTCTTGATTTATATGTTCAGCGGGATAATGGGAAATACAGCAAGCTTTGCTTTTAACGAAGCGAATGTTCTGTCTGGTGGTGCGAGTACTTCGATATTCGGTTTGTTCGGTGCGTTGTTTATCTTAGGGTTTCATTTTAAACATAACCCAGCGATCCAGCAGCTAGTCAGACATTTTCTTTTATTTATTGTGTTGACATTTGTTTTTGGTCTTCTGGATACCTCTGTAGATGTTTGGGGACATGTCGGTGGGCTAATTGGCGGATTAGTGTTAGGGAATGTTTTGGGTCTACCGAAACAACAGACAAGCTATTCGATACACCAAAGGATTCTTTCTACACTAGTTTTTGTATTTCTTTTTGTAATATGTATTTTACTGGGTTTAAAAAAATATGGTTTACTTGTATAATATGAAGGAAGTGCTTAAAGATGGAGAGCTTATATGATGTACAGCAGCTGTTCAAAAAATTTGGCATCTTTATCTATGTGGGTGCACGCATCTATGACATTGAATTAATGACTATCGAATTGCGTAATCTGTATGATAGCCGTTTGATTGATCATGATATATACATGACAGCGTGGCGCATATTAAAAAGAGAGCACCGAATTGAAGAAAGCCGAAAGAAAGGAAATTTGTAATGGACAAGAAGATTATTGGGATTGATTTAGGTGGAACAACAGCAAAATTTGCAATTTTAACACCAGAAGGAGAGATTCAACAAAAATGGAGCATCGATACCAATATTTTGGATGATGGTAAGCATATCGTTCCTGAAATCATTGAATCAATCAACCATCGTTTGAATTTATATAATATGAAAGCCGAAGACTTTATCGGAATCGGCATGGGTACCCCAGGAAGCGTGGACAGCGAAGCTGGAACGGTTATTGGTGCGTATAACTTAAACTGGACAGAAGTTCAATTTGTGAAAAAACTGATCGAGGCAGGAACAGGAATCAAATTCGCTATCGATAATGATGCGAATGTTGCTGCTTTAGGTGAACGATGGAAAGGTGCTGGAGAAAACGATCCAGACGTTGTATTCGTTACTCTAGGAACAGGTGTTGGCGGTGGTATCGTTGCTGGCGGAAATTTGATTCACGGCGTGAGCGGAGCAGGCGGAGAGATCGGCCATATCACTGTGGATCCTGAAGGGTTCGAATGTACTTGCGGTAAACGCGGATGTTTAGAAACTGTGTCTAGCGCTACTGGTGTGGTACGTCTAGGTCGTTACTTGGCAGAAGAATACGCAGGAGATTCAAAACTGAAAGCAATGTTAGACAACGGTGAAGAAGTAACAAGTAAAGATATCTTTGAAATGGCTCAAGAAGACGATCCGTTTGCATTGATGGTTGTTGATCGCGTATGCTTCTACTTAGGTTTAGCTTGCGCCAACTTGGGGAATACATTGAATCCGTCAAGTATTGTGTTAGGTGGAGGAGTATCGGCAGCAGGAGAATTTTTACGCAGCCGTGTAGAGAAATATTTTAAAGAATTTACTTTCCCGCAAGTAAGAGAATCAACAAAAATCAAATTAGCAGAGCTTGGAAATGAAGCTGGTGTCATTGGCGCTGCCTCATTAGCCTTGAAATTTGCTTAAAAAAACGGAGGCATTACATGGTTTTATGGGTAATTAATATCATTTTGCTATTGATTGTGCTTGCAATCATCTTTTGGGAAGTCTATCTACGAGTAATGGCCAAGCGTTCAGCAACGACTTTGACAGAAGAAGAATTTCGAGAAGGAATGAGAAAAGCACAAGTAATCGATGTTCGCGAAAAAGATGTGTTTGATGCTGGGCATATTTTAGGTGCAAGAAACATCCCTTACACTGTTTTGAAAGATTCATTAGGATCTATTCGAAAAGACCAGCCTGTTTATATTTACGATCAAAAGAAAAGTTTGAGCATCCGTACAGCAAATAAATTACGTAAAGCAGGTTATCAAGAGATTTATTTACTTAAGGGTGGATATGACGGATGGTCTGGAAAAATCAAAAGTAAAAAAGTATAAAACAGATGATTGTATGACAGCTTTAAAAACCGAATCAATCATTAGATTTTGACCAAGATCACATGAACGGCGCAATGGATAGTTGTGCCGTTCATTTTTTTTATTTTGTGCTATTATCTACATATATAAGCTAAGCGAAAAGGCAGAAAGAAGGAAACAACTATGATCAAATTAAAACGTGTTTACCTTGATGCTGAAAAAGAGGATGGCTATAGAATACTCGTGGATAGATTCTGGCCCCGAGGAATTTCAAAAGAAAAAGCGCAGTTAGATCTGTGGTTGAAAGAAATTGCACCTAGTAATGAAGCACGCAAAACTTTTGACCATGTACCAGAACGATTTGCTTCATTTGCAAAGAAATACCAGCAAGAATTGATTTTCGAAGAAGAAAAGAAGCAAGCTATTCTTAAACTCAGTCAACTTATGAAAGAACATCCAGTCATTACTTTTGTTTATGGTGCAAAAAATGAACATCAGAACCATGCTGTTTTATTGAAAAAATTTATCGAAATGGAGGCATGCAAATGAAAATAGGGATCATTGGTGCCGGACCTAGAGGATTAAGTGTAGCAGAAAGGATTCTCCATAATAATCAGGGCAGACATTCTCTTGAACTTTTTCTTTTCGATCCCAATGGTCCTGGAGGTCGAGTTTGGCGGTTGAATCAGCCACCGGAGTTATTAATGAATTCTGTTTCTCAACAAGTGACGCTTTTTACAGATGAAACATTGTCCAGTGGAGGATTGGTAACACAGGGACCCAACTTGTTTCAATGGAGTAAAGGACCTGCTACAGATTATATCGAACAGACGGTAACTAAAAATAAGCAACTAATTATAGAAGAAATCAATCGTCTGGAAAAAGATCAGCAATCTACTCGATGTTTATACGGACTCTATCAACGCTGGTTTTTCTCAAAGTTGCAAGAAGAATTTCCAGCTTCTATTCAGTTTGTTTATTCTTTAGTAAAAAAAGTCAGCAAAAGAAAAGATGGTTATCTTTTACAGACAGATCAGCAAAGCTATTCTATCGATCAGCTTGTTTTAGCAAGCGGTCACTGGGAAAATGATGAGACAGAAGAAGAAAGAGTGTGGGTAGACTACGCAAAGAAAAATGATTTACTGTATCAGCTTCCTTCTAATCCTGCAGATGTCGATCTTTCGAAGATACCGCCTAAAGAAAATGTCTTTTTAAGAGGTCTAGGCTTAAGTTTTTTTGATTATGTCGGATTGTTTACAGTATCAAGAGGAGGGCGCTTCGAGAACGAAAAGGGAAAACTTGTCTATCATCCATCAGGCAAGGAACCGATTGTATACAGTGGATCAAGAAGGGGGCTCCCTTATTACCCTCGAGGAAGAAACCAAAAGCAAGGCGGAGCAATGGCATGGCCACGGTTACTAACAAAAGAAAACCTGGAGCAATGGCATCAGTCGGGATTTTTGACTGGCGAAACATTTTTTGACTATCTGAAAAAAGACGTTGAGTTGTTTTATTACAAGAAAATCATCGAAGAATATCATTTGCCGATTCCAAAGAAAAATTTTGAGCATGATTTTCTCTCCCTCTCTTCAGAGGAGTGTCTCGGAAAGCATCCAGCACTAATCCCTTATAGATGGGATTGGTCGTATTTAGAAATTCCTCTTACCTATCAGGATGAGTCCTTTGCAGAAGCTAGCCGAGCATTTATTGAAGGGCAGATAAAAGAAGCGGAAAAAGGCAATTGCACAGGAGCATTTGCTTCAACATTTGATGCATTAAAAGACTGGCGTGATCCAATCCGGCAGGCTATTGAATGGCACGTTTTTTCTGCAAAGGAATACAAAGAAATACTATGGGGATGGTTTACTCATCTAAATAGCTTTTTAACGATCGGTCCGCCAGTCATTCGGACGAAAGAATTAGCAGCACTGATAGATGCGGGTATTTTTCATTTGATCGAACCGCCACTTGATATTCAGCAAAAGCACAACCGCTATGTTATTTCTCTACAAGATAAAGAAATCAGCAGTCGCTATTTGATTGAAGCTCGATTGCCACAAACAAGCTTTTCTCGTTCAAGTAATCCTGTCATAAAAAATTTGAAGGAAAACAAACTTGTTCGCCCTTTTTCATTTTCAGATAATACAGGAAGTTATCATTCAGAAGCTATAGATGTTGAGCGAGGTACGAATCGCGTGATTGATGCTTCAGGGGAAATCCAGTCTGACTTTTATTGCTATGGAATACCTGTTGAAGGTGTGGATTGGCTAACTGCAGCAGTAGCTAGACCTTATACAGATCCATGGAATCTGAGACAGGCAGATAAAATAGCACAACTTATATTGACTGACAAATAAAAATACGCATGATGACTTATCTGTTCTTTCAAAAGTCTTCATGCGTATTTTTAAATAATTATTAACGAGAAACGCGTTTGCGCATTGCTTTTTTACGGTTTTCTTCGATCATTGCTTCTTTTTCGTCAATTGGATCGATCACTGTTTTTTTCACAGAAGCGACCAAACCAGCAACGGCAGCGGCTGTTGCCAGACTTCCTACTAATATTCCAGATACAAATTTTTTCATTGAATCCACCTCATTTATTATTTGTTATATCTATTATGGAACAAAAGAGAAAAAAAGGCTAGTTTTACGTTTGTTTGTAAACCTTTGCAAAAAATCCTTGAAAATGTTTACTAAATGTTTTATTATAAATTTACCATATGAATTTACGAAATTTTACTTTGTTTGTTTTCACCATAAAAGTAAACTTCGTTTTTTTAAATTATATAGAATCAACAAACACAATTTTACTAATCAAAGGAGTGTTTTTTATGACAATTTTAGTACTAGGCGGAGCCGGTTATATCGGTTCGCACGCTGTAGACCAGCTAGTTCAAAAGGGGTATCAAGTAGCTGTGGTAGATAATTTGCTCACAGGTCACAAACAAGCAGTACATCCAGATGCTCATTTTTATGAAGGAGACATCCGGGATAAAGAATTTCTACGTTCCGTATTTGAAAAGGAACCGATTGAAGGAGTAATCCATTTTGCTGCAAGCTCTTTAGTAGGAGAATCTGTCGAAAAACCATTGATGTATTTCAACAACAACGTATACGGTATGCAAATCTTACTTGAAGTCATGCACGAGTTCAATGTGAATAAAATCGTGTTCTCTTCTACTGCAGCAACTTACGGAGAACCAAAAGAGTCTCCAATCACAGAAGATACACCAGCTAATCCTAAAAATCCGTATGGTGAAAGTAAATTGATGATGGAAAAAATGATGAAGTGGTGTGACCAAGCATATGGCATGCGCTATGTCGCTTTGCGCTACTTCAATGTAGCCGGAGCAAAAGCAGATGCATCTATCGGAGAAGATCATACACCAGAAACGCATCTTGTCCCAATCATTTTACAAGTAGCTCTTGGTCAAAGAAAAGCCTTGGCTGTTTATGGAGACGATTATGATACACCAGATGGAACATGTATCAGAGATTATGTTCAAGTAGAAGATTTGATTGCTGCACATATTTTAGCTTTGGAATACTTGAAAGAAGGAAATGAAAGCAACTTCTTCAATTTAGGCAGCAGCAAAGGATACTCAGTCAAGGAAATGCTAGAAGCAGCTAGAGAAGTGACAGGAAAAGAAATTCCAGCAGAAATAGCACCAAGAAGAGCTGGAGATCCTAGCCGATTAGTCGCTTCAAGTGAAAAAGCGAGAGAGATTCTGGGCTGGAAACCTGAATACACAGATATCAAAGCAATTATCAAAACAGCATGGGATTGGCATGTCAGCCATCCAAATGGTTATGAAGAATAGGGGAATGAGATATGTCAATCAGTCAAACGATTTGTGATTTTGCCACACTTGCGATCGAAGCTGGCGGATGGATGGAAATGGACCGCTTATATTTACAGAATCGTCTTTTAGGGATGGTAGGAGAAGATGCTCTAGAAAGCATTGAAGTAAGACCAGTTAAGGAAGAATCTGTAGACTTATTGGATCAGCTTGTCGCTAAGGCAAGAGAAAATGGTGTTCTTTCAGAATTGCCAGCAGAACAAGAGATTTTTGAAGCGCAATTAATGGATTTTCTCACACCGCCACCTTCAGTCGTCAATGCATTCTTTGCACAGCACTATTCGAAAAGCCCAGAGGAAGCAACTGAGTATTTCTTTAATTTAAGTAAGAAAAATGACTACATCAAAACAAGAGCCATCGCAAAAAACATCAAATTTCCGGCAGAGTCGGAGTATGGTGAACTGGAAATCACAATCAATTTATCTAAGCCAGAAAAAGATCCAAAACAAATCGCAGCAGAACGCGAGGCGGTAAAAGTAGACTATCCTACCTGCATGCTTTGCATGGAAAACGAAGGATATAGAGGTCGCTTGAACTATCCAGCCCGCACCAATCACCGGATTATTCGAATGAATCTAGACGGTGAAAGCTGGGGATTCCAATATTCCCCTTATGCTTATTACAATGAACATTCGATTATTTTATCAGAACAACACCGCCCGATGAAAATCACAAAGGAAACATTTGCTAGACTGCTTCGGATTACTGAAGTCTTGCCTCATTACTTTGTTGGTTCGAATGCTGACTTACCAATTGTTGGAGGATCGATTCTTTCTCATGATCATTATCAGGCAGGACGTCATGAATTTCCTATGGCAAAAGCACCGATAGAAAAACTTATCAAATTAGAAGATTATCCGCAAGTCATCGCAGGAGTCGTGAAATGGCCGATGTCTGTGATCCGTTTGCAATCAACAGAGAAAAACTTGCTGATTGAAGCAGCTAACTCAGTATTGGAAAAGTGGAAAGCATATTCGGATGAAACAGTATCTATCAGAGCTTTTTCAGCAGATGGTACACCACACCATACGATTACGCCAATTGCACGAAGAAGGGACAATTACTTTGAGTTGGACCTTGTCCTTCGAGACAACAATGTTTCAGAAGAACATCCTGATGGGATTTTTCATCCACATAAAGATGTCCAACATATCAAAAAGGAGAACATTGGGTTGATCGAAGTAATGGGGCTTGCTGTTTTACCACCTCGTTTGAAACCAGAACTAGTAGAAGTAGAGCATTTCTTATTAGGAGAAGAAAACCAGATGGCTGAATATCATCGTCCGTGGGCAGAACAATTAAAAAAAGAACATCCTGATTTGACGAAAGATACGGTCACCGATGTCGTACAAAAATCTGTAGGTCAGGTTTTTGCACGTGTACTGGAAGACGCTGGAGTATTCAAGCGAGATGAAAAAGGACAGGCAGCGTTTGAACGATTTACTGCAATTTTATAAACGTAAAAAAGGAGGAGAGACAAATGGCAACAATTAAAGACATTGCGCAGTTGGCAGGAGTTTCTCCTGCTACTGTTTCAAGAGTTCTCAACTATGATCCTGATCTTTCCGTTGGCTTAGCCACAAAGCAAAAAATTTTTGAAGCAGCAGAACGCTTAAATTATACGAAACATCGTAAAAATGCAGCAAATACTAAGCAAACGCTTCGCCTGATCCAGTGGTACGACGATACGGAAGAGCTTGAAGATCTTTATTATTTATCTATTCGTCTAGGAATCGAAAAAAAGGCAGAAGAAGCAAACGTTACTTTATTGAAAGAAACGTGGGATTCCATTAGTGATCTTCCGACAGATGGAACGATCGCACTAGGAAAATTCGACGAAGCTCAGTTATTAGAAATGAAAGGATCCCAAAATGCCTTGCTTTTGGTAGATTCTGACGGCACTTCTCAAGGAATCGACTCTCTAGTTGTCGACTTTAAGTCAAGTGTTCAAAAAGTCATTGAACACTTTGTCTCCCATAAAGCGCAACATATCGCTATGCTTGCTGGAACAGAATATACGAAGAAAAACCATCAGCGGCTAAAAGATCCCAGAATTATGGCATTTCAACAAGTTTTGGCAGAAAAAGGCTACGACGAAGGTCTAATTATCGAAGCAGATTTTTCTGTCGAGTCAGGATATCAAGCAGTTAAGAAGTATTTAAAAACGAATCCGCATGTTCCTGATGCGCTTTTTGCAGCTAATGATGCATTAGCGATTGGCGCACTGAAAGCGATTCAAGAAAAAGGTTTAGTGGTACCAGAAGATATTTCTGTGATGGGCTTCAATGATGTCAGTGTAGCGAAATATGTAACGCCCTCTCTTTCTACTGTAAAAGTTTATACCGAATGGATGGGAGAGCTAGCAGTGGAGACGATTCTTCAATTAAGTAATTCCAAAGCACCGGTTTCAAGAAAGATTATTGTGGAAACAGAGTTGATTATTCGAGAATCAACGAAATAAAAGATGGAAAAGCTGTGGGGAAATGGAGTGATACCGCAGCTTTTTTGTGTTTCAGGAAGGGGCAAAATTTGCCCGCCAGCAGATAATCATGTATCATTGTACTAGTTTTGCCTTTGGTATTTTCATCCTCAGAATAAAAAAGTATGCTACAATGGAAGGCGAGAATGTCATAGCAGAAAGGATCAAATATATGATTACATTAGGAATAGATACTGCAAACCAAACTTTGGCGATCGGTGTGGTAGAAGACGAACAAATTCTTGGACAAATACAAACAAATATCAAACGCAACCACAGTGTAACACTGATGCCTGCAATCGACCAATTGTTTGCAGATCTTCAAATAAGTCCAAAAGACATTGACCGAATCGCGGTTTCTGATGGTCCCGGTTCTTATACAGGGCTTCGTATAGGTGTAACGACAGCAAAAACGATTGCTTATACATTAGATAAAGAGCTAGTAGGAGTATCTAGTCTGAAAACCATCGCGGCTAATTGCATCGGTGTGGATAAAATTATTGTGCCCATGTTTGATGCTCGAAGAAAAAATGTATACGCTGGGGCATACCGCTGGAAAGAAAATAGATTAGAAACTGTACTTGAAGATGTACATATTTCTGCTTCTGATTTGTTCACACAACTACAAAAGCTGAATGAAGCTATTTATTTCGTCGGGAGTGATTGTCACAAATTCTTCTCTGAAATAAAGGAGATATTGCCTAGTGCGATGATTAATACAGTTCCAGCATGGGATATTCCAAGTGGTGTAACTGTGGCTCAATTAGGTACTTTAGCTGAACCAGTTGCAGAGAAACAAGCTTTTCTTCCTCGCTATTTAAAACGAGTAGAAGCAGAAGAAAAATGGTTGGAGACGCACACACCTGGAGACGAAAGTTATGTTGAAAAAATTTAGAGCGTATGCCAGAAGCTTTTTTCAAGATAAAATGATTTATACAGAAAAAACAATCGAACAAATCGATCGTCGTTACGTACTAAGAGAATTGACTACAGAAGATATCAAAGAGCTGCTGGATGTCGAACGAGAAGTCTATAATGGCGAATTGCCATGGACAAAAAGTGCCTTTATATCAGAATTGAAGTCACCGCTTCCTCATCTATATCTAGGTATCTTTGATAATGGAAGAATGATTGGTTTTATCGGTTCAAGAGCGTTCGGTTTAGATTGCCATATCACGAATATTGCCGTTCGACCGGCATATCAGCGTAAACGAATCGGTTCGCTGCTTATTGACGAAATCGAGAACTTTGCTATAATGAATCGCTGTGAGACGATGTCATTAGAAGTGCGTATGAGTAATCAAGATGCACAAAGACTTTATCGGAAATTGGGGTTTCAAGCAACAACGATCAAAAAAAGATATTACACTGAAACAAAAGAAGATGCATTGGATATGATAAAACTTTTAGAAAATGAGTGAGATTAGTTGATTTGCAGAAAAAAAGATTTTGATGAAGCGTACTTGGCAGAATGCGTATGGGTGATTAGCGAAAATGCTTATCCACATGGTTCACCTTGGACGAAAATGCAGTTTTTGGCAGACATCCAACAGCCTCACTCTGATTATCTGCTTTTAGTTGAAGATAACCAGATCTGTGGCTTTATTGGATACTCGAAAGTAATAGATGAAGTCGAGATCACAAATATTGCTGTTGCAGTTTCAGAACAAGGAAAAGGGCATGCACGGCATTTGCTACAATTACTGATTACGGAACAAATAAAAGATTCGCTGCATGTTTTTTTAGAAGTACGTCTATCTAATGAAGCAGCAAGAAAACTTTATGAATCAGAAAAGTTTCGTATATTAGGTAAACGGAAATCATATTATCGCAATCCGACGGAAGATGCGATCATTATGAGCAGAAAGTTAAAAACGGAGACGATGAAATGAATGAAGAATTGATTCTGGCGATTGAATCAAGTTGTGATGAAACGAGTGTAGCGGTCGTTAGAAATGGAACAGAGATCTTATCTAACATCGTTGCTTCTCAAATAAACAGTCATAAACGTTTTGGTGGCGTAGTTCCTGAAGTAGCTAGCCGCCATCACGTAGAACAAATCACCTTATGCTTGGAAGATGCACTGGTAGAAGCTGGTGTGTCGGCAGAAGATTTATCGGCAGTCGCTGTCACTTATGGACCAGGACTTGTCGGCTCGTTGCTGATTGGTATTTCTGCAGCTAAGGCTTTTGCTTGGGCACACCAATTGCCGCTTATTCCTGTAAACCATATGGCAGGGCATATCTATGCAGCCCGTCTGGTTAAACCATTCCAGTTTCCATTGATGGCACTTCTTGTTAGCGGAGGACATACAGAATTAGTCTATATGCAAGAAGATGGATCATATGAAATCATTGGGGAGACAAGAGATGACGCAGCAGGAGAAGCTTATGACAAAGTTGGAAGAGTATTAGGTCTTTCTTACCCAAGCGGAAAAGAAATCGATCAGCTAGCTCATCAGGGAAAAGATAATTACCATTTTCCACGAGCGATGATCCATGAAGATAATTATGATTTCAGTTTTAGCGGATTAAAAAGTGCATTTATCAATTTGGTGCATAATGCACAACAGCGTGGAGAAGATCTAGACAAAAATGATTTAGCAGCTAGTTTTCAAGCAAGTGTGATCGATGTATTGATTACTAAAACACTTCGAGCTTGTCAAAATTATCCAGTCAAGCAACTGATTGTAGCTGGAGGTGTAGCGGCCAATCAAGGGTTGCGTAAAGGATTGCAGGATGCTTTGGCAACTAAACTCCCTGAGGTAGAACTAGTGATTCCCCCTCTTCGACTTTGTGGAGATAATGCTGCAATGATTGGAGCAGCAGCACATGTGGAAATGCAAAAAAGAAATTTTGCTAGCTATCAGTTGAATGCTGATCCAAGCTTGGTTTTATCTGAATAAAGAGGTTGTGAAAAATCTGCCCTGCATCAAGTAATAAGAACAGCCCAGAAAAAACGGCTTCTCATGTTTTTGACCTGGCTGTTCTTGTTACCGCGTATGCAAGCTTTTGAACGCCGTTTAATCAAGAGTTCGTAAGCCTGTCGTTTAACTCTGATTCACAAGGAACAATTTCAAAAAACAGCTCCTCATGTTTATGAACATTATGACTTGTGACCGAAGAGTTGACAGGTACACACCGTTTAATCGAAATAAGGGCTGTGACACGCTTTTGTCAAAGCCCTATTTTTTACAGCTTATTCATCATTATCCGTTCCTCTGATTGCCCTCACTGATTAATCGTTTATTGTCGAGGAATATCGAATAATCTAGGTCGGATGAGGACAAGACGCTTCCTCTAGTTAATCTATCAGTATTTTTTGCAAACAGTGAATATTACATAACTGAAACACACATAGAAAATCTTTGAGTCTTGCCCAGTGATCTAAAACTGCCGGATCTTTCAGAAGTTTTAGGGAGGAAAATAAGCAGTGACCCTGATATTTATCAGGGTCACTGCTTATTTTTGTTCGCGTTATTCTCTCATAGCTGGAGTAGTAGCTGTCTTACAGAAAGTAAAACGCTTTTTGTCATAATCTAACAGTCCGGAATCACGTAGTTGTTTGATTACTTGTCCAGCAGTTTCACGTGTCGTGCCGCTATTCACTGCTAATTCTTTTAAGGTGATCGGATAAGGAATGGTGATATGACCATCTTTTGTTGGTACGCCCAATTCTTCTTTCAAAATGAATAAATTTTGTTTTACCCGGTCAAAGGCGCTAGAGGTCAATCCGATTTGGATACGCAATTCATGTATTTCAACTACTTTAGAAATTTTTTGTATCATATAGATCAACTGTTCGGGATTTTTTCGTGCTAATTTTTCATAGTAGGAAACAGGAAGGTAGAATGTTTCAATATCAGTCATCGCTTGAGCTGTATAAGTGTAGGTCTCTTCTCCAAACATTCCTGACATAGGAAAAAGGTTATTTGTATTCACATAGTCATAGTAGTAATAAGTTGCACTTTCATCATAACGTTCTAAACGAACGAGTCCTTTGGTCAAGATATACAACCGTTGTCTGGGATCACCATCGTCGAAAAGGATCTGTCCTTTTTTATAAGAACGAAGAACAGTATGTTCCTTGATCTGTTGGAACTCTTCATCCGAGAAATGTTCAAAATCAGGTTGATATCTGAGTTTTGAAAAGTGAAAATCGATTTTATTAACACGCATTAAAAAGTCCTCTCCTTATTGTTCACTATATTTATTGTCACTTTTTTTAAAGAATTTGTAAAGTTTTAACATACCAACATTAGAAACAAGTTTTAATACTTTACAAATATAATTTGTTATTATGTAAAAAATATACAATGGTATTGAATAATTTGTTTTGAAGCGAATGATTTGTGTATAAAAAACAACAATAATACATATAGTAAACGCTAACAACGCTAATATAATTTATTTTTTTAATTTATTCAAAAAAATTTTTTCAATGAATAAATATTTTTTTGAAAGTGTATACAGAATAAAAAATGAATAAATTACGCTTAAAAATAGAAAAACGTTTAATTATTTAATTATCGAATATTAATGTGAGGAATGTCTCATTTTGAATGAGACAAAATTATGAAAGTGATTACAAAAGGAGGATATCCTATACATGTAATCAAAAAGAAGGAGGCAACACAACATGGATAAACCTATTCACGTTTTCTCTGAAATAGGGAAATTAAAGACAGTTTTACTGAAACGGCCTGGACAAGAAGTGGAAAATTTGACACCAGATATTATGGATCGTCTGTTGTTCGATGATATTCCATATCTTCCGATTGCTCAAGAAGAACATGACAACTTTGCAAAGACATTGCAAAATGAAGGCGTCGAGACTCTTTACTTGGAAAAATTAGCGGCAGAAGCGATTGACGCAGGCAATGTCAAAGAACAATTCTTGAATAAAATGTTGGATGAATCTCATATTGCATCGAATGCTGTAAGAGAGGGTCTTCATGAGTTCCTTCTATCAATGGAAACGCAAGAAATGGTAGATAAAATCATGGCTGGAGTTCGTACAAAAGATATTGAAGTACGTTCTAGCAGTCTATACGATCTGTCAGCAGACGATGACTATCCATTTTACATGGACCCAATGCCAAACTTGTACTTTACACGCGACCCTTCCGCATCAATGGGAAATGGGATGACAGTCAATAAGATGACTTTTGAAGCACGTCGTCGTGAATCGATGTTTACAGAATATATTTTGAAACATCATCCAAGATTTGCAAATAAAGGAATCGAAGTATGGTTGGATCGTGAAAATCCAGATCATATCGAAGGCGGAGACGAATTGATCTTAAGCGATAAAGTAGTAGCTGTTGGGATTTCTCAACGAACTAATGCGAAAGCTTTAGAAAAATTAGCACGCCACCTATTCGCAAAAAATTCAGGATTTGAAAAAGTGTTAGCAATCAAAATTCCAAACAACCGTGCAATGATGCATTTGGATACCGTATTTACAATGGTAGATCACGATAAATTCACTATCCATCCAGCAATTCAAAGTAAAGACGGTAAGATGGATGTCTTTACAATCGAACCAGATGGTGATGATATCAAGATTACTCATTCAGATAACTTACACGAAACGATGAAAGCTGCTCTTGGATTAGATGATCTTGTACTGATCCCAACTGGTAATGGAGATGAGATCGTTGCACCTCGAGAACAATGGAATGATGGATCAAACACATTGGCAATCGCTCCAGGTGTTGTAGTCACTTATAACCGAAATTATGTATCGAACGAATTGCTTCGTAGCTATGGCATCAAAGTGTTAGAAATCAATTCAAGTGAATTGTCACGAGGCCGTGGTGGTCCACGCTGCATGAGCCAACCACTTGTCCGTGAAGACTTGAAGTAATTTGTTTCCTGACGGCGGTCTTACTGTCAGCTGCCGTCGGGATTTCCTCTTTAATCTTAAATAAAAACAATCTAAAGGAGAATGTTTAATATGAAAGAATCAGTATTCCAAGGAAGAAGCTTATTAGCAGAAAAAGACTTTACAAAAGAAGAATTACAATATTTGATCGATTTTTCAGAACACTTGAAAGACTTGAAAAAACGTGGTATCCCACATCACTATCTAGAAGGAAAAAATATTGCGCTTTTATTTGAAAAAACATCTACACGTACTCGTTCTGCATTTACTACTGCAGCGATCGATCTAGGTGCACATCCTGAATATCTAGGTGCAAATGATATCCAATTAGGTAAAAAAGAATCCACAGAAGATACAGCTAAAGTACTAGGTCGTATGTTTGATGGAATCGAATTCCGTGGATTCAGTCAAAAAATGGTAGAGGAACTAGCAGAATTCTCTGGTGTTCCAGTTTGGAATGGCTTGACTGATGAATGGCATCCAACACAAATGATCGCTGACTTTTTAACTATCCAAGAAAACTTTGGAACAGTAGAAGGTATCACTGTTGCTTACTGCGGAGATGGTCGAAACAATATGGCTAACTCTTTATTAGTCACAGGTGCAATTTTAGGAGCGAATATGCGTATCGTTGCACCAAAAGAATTACAACCTGAAGAAGAAATCGTCAAAATGGCAGAAGGCTTTGCTGAAAAATCCGGTGCACAATTGATGATTACCGACGATGTTGATAAAGGTGTAGACGGAGCAGACGTCCTTTATTCTGATGTATGGGTATCAATGGGTGAAGAAGATAAATTCGAAGAACGTATCAAATTGTTGAAACCTTACCAAATCAATATGGAAATGGTAGAAAAAACACACAACACAGATCGTTTGATCTTCTTGCACTGCTTGCCAGCTTTCCATGATACAAACACTGTTTACGGTGAACAAATGAAAGAACGCTTTGGCATCACTGAAATGGAAGTAACAGATGAAGTCTTCCGCAGCAAATATGCTCGTCAATTTGACCAAGCAGAAAATCGTATGCACTCAATCAAAGCGATCATGGCAGCAACATTAGGTAACTTGTTTATCCCTCGCGTTTAAGCATAACCACATTCATCTCACGAAAAAACGAGTCAGCATTGAGGGAAAATCACAAAACGCTGGCTCGTTTTGTTATCTAGAAAATTCGGTAGAACTGAAGAAAGGACGAATGAAATGGCCAAACGAAAAGTAGTTGTCGCTTTAGGGGGTAATGCAATCTTGTCTACGGATGCAAGTGCAAAAGCCCAACAAGAAGCGTTAATGGAAACAGCAAAGTATTTAGTGAAATTTATCGAACAAGGAGATGAATTGATCATCTCCCACGGAAATGGTCCGCAAGTCGGTAACTTATTGATTCAGCAGCAAGCTGCTGATTCTGAGAAAACACCGGCAATGCCTTTAGATACATGTGTTGCAATGACAGAAGGATCTATCGGTTACTGGTTACAAAACGCCATGGGCGAAGTACTGAAGGAAAAAGGGATCGATAAAGATGTGGTTTCTTTAGTCACTCAAGTTATTGTGGATGAAAATGATCCTTCATTCAAAAATCCAAGTAAACCAGTCGGTCCATTCTACACGGAAGAAGAAGCCAAAGAACAAATGAATGCTGACTCCACTGTGACATTCAAAGAAGATGCTGGACGTGGATGGAGAAAAGTAGTCGCTTCCCCTAAACCCATCTCGATTAAAGAAGCACGTGTCATCGAAACGCTGGTCGATCAAGGAGTTATCACAGTCTCTGTTGGTGGCGGTGGGATTCCTGTTGTAGAAACAGCTACTGGATTAGAAGGACGAGAAGCCGTAATCGATAAAGATTTTGCTTCAGAAAAATTAGCCGAAATCATCGATGCGGATTTGCTGATCGTATTGACAGGAGTAGACAATGTGTATGTCAATTACCAAAAACCAGATCAAAAGAAATTAGAAACTGTTACTGTTTCAGAAATGAAACAATACATTGATGAAAAGCAATTTGCTCCAGGAAGCATGCTTCCGAAAGTAGAGGCAGCTATTGCATTTGTTGAAGCAAAACCAAACGCTAAGGCAATCATCACTTCTTTAGAAAATATCGAGAATCTTTTAGCTTCTGAAGAAGGAACGATTATCGTAGCTGATTAATTTGTTAAGTCTTTCGTATTTACGAAATGATTTATAGCTATCCAGGTGGTATTTCTTCTCCTTTAGGCCATCTGGATTGTTTTTTTATCAGAAACGACTAGCCTTTCGTTTTTTTTTCTGATATAATTCAAGAAAGTTTAATAAGACTAAGATTTGTTGAACAAGAGAGTACTTGTATCATTCTTGGCTAGCGAATTCGGAAGTGGTGGAAGCCGAATGAAGAAGATACAACGAAGCGCACTTGGAGAATTCTGTTTTAAACAGACGGTCGTCTACCGATATCAGATGGAGCTGGTCCTTTTTTAGGACAATTGGAGTGGTACCGCGGGAAATCTCGTCTCTAGTGATGGCATACTAAGTATGCCGTCGCTAGAGATTTTTTTTGTTTAACAATCAAGGGAGCACTTTAGGAGGAATAAAGATGAATAATAAAGATCTTGTCGCAAAAGCTGTCTATGACGCTGTCAAAGATGATTTAACACTGGAACAAGTCGAACAATTACTAGAAAATCCAAAATCAGCTGAACACGGAGATGTTGCATTTCCAGCCTTTTCATTAGCAAAAGTTTACCGAAAAGCGCCACAGCAAATCGCTGCAGATTTAGCAGAAAAAATCGATTCTGCCAACTTTGAAAAAATCGAAGTTGTCGGACCTTACTTGAACTTTTTCATGAATAAAGAACTTATCAGCAAAAAAGTTTTGCAAACAGTAGTGAAAGAAAAAGAACATTATGGGGATAGCAATATCGGGAATCAAGGAACAGTACCAATCGACATGTCTTCTCCTAATATTGCCAAACCAATCTCAATGGGACATTTGCGTTCGACAGTTATCGGTAATTCGATCGGTTTCATTATGGAAAAAATCGGTTATCAGCCAATCCGCATCAACCATTTAGGTGATTGGGGAACACAGTTTGGAAAACTGATCGTCGCTTACAAAAAATGGGGTACAGAAGAAGCTGTTAAAGCAGAACCAATCAATGAATTGCTTCGTTTATATGTCCAATTCCATGAAGTAGCTGAAACAGAACCAGAATTAAATGAAGAAGCTCGTGCTTGGTTCAAACGTCTGGAAGAAGGCGATGAAGAGGCTATTCAATTATGGCAATGGTTCCGTGATGAATCGATGAAAGAATTCAATAAAATCTATGATCTGCTGGAAGTACGTTTCGATTCGTTGAACGGTGAAGCTTTCTACAATGACAAGATGGATGAAATCGTCAAACTTTTAGAAGAAAAACATTTGCTGAACGAGGATAAAGGTGCAGAGATCGTTGACCTATCTGCTTATGACCTGAATCCAGCGTTGATTAAGAAGTCAGACGGTGCGACACTATACATTACACGTGACCTAGCTGCTGCATTGTACCGTAAACGTACTTACGACTTCAAACAATCTCTATATGTAGTAGGGAATGAACAAAGCTATCATTTTAAACAGTTGAAAGCTGTCTTGAAGGAAATGGGCTTTGACTGGTCTGACGACATGCACCATATTCCATTTGGTTTGATCACACAAGGTGGTAAAAAATTATCAACTCGTAAAGGAAAGATCGTCTTATTAGAAGAAGTATTAAATGAAGCAATCCAATCTGCTAAAGAACAAATCAGCGAGAAAAACCCTGATTTGGAAAACAAAGATGCTGTAGCTAAACAAGTTGGGGTTGGGGCAGTCATTTTCCACGATTTGAAAAACGATCGACTGAATACATTTGACTTTAACCTGGAAGAAGTTGTTCGATTTGAAGGAGAAACTGGACCTTATGTGCAATATACACATGCTCGTGCAGTCAGCCTGTTGGAAAAAGCAGGATTTGTCCCTTCAGAAACAGCAGACTATGCATTGAATGACGATACCAGCTGGGAAGTGGTTAAATTAGTTCAAAAATACCCTGAAACGGTCTTGTCTGCTGGGGAAAAATACGAACCGTCAGTGATTGCGAAACATGCAATCAAATTAGCACAAGCATTCAACAAATACTATGCTCATACGAAGATTTTAGCTGATGATGAACAAAAAGAAGCACGCTTAGCTCTAGTTTATGCAGTGACTGTATTATTGAAAGAAGACCTTCGTTTGCTAGGACTTCATGCACCAGATAAGATGTAGGAAAAAGAGAATGTGAAATCAGCATTCTGATCCGAGTATTAGAGAAACAAAAGAGAAAATAGCTTTTCAAATTTTATCGTTTTTTGAGCAAATACCGAGAGTCAGCTGAATGAACACCGTTTAGTGGAGAGGTTGTCTCTTAAACACTGTTTGTTTGCAAATAAGGGGACTGTGACAAAAGTCGTGTCACAGCTCCCTTTTTTTTTCGAATAAACGGTGTTCAAAAGCTTGCATCTGCGGTAATAAGCCCACCAAACAAAAAATATGAGGAGCTATTTTTGTTTGGCTGTTCTTATTACTTGATGCAGGACAGCTTTTTCACGACCTCTTATTTTGTATAAAAGTCATTCTGGATTCTTGTCAGCGTACAAAATGTATTTTGTTAACTCTTTTAAATTGTTTACACAAATATCAGCGCCGGCTTGTTGGAATCTAAGAGCAACAGAGTGTTTTAAACGATCTTTTTTCCCCATCTCTAATTTTTGGTACTCATCATAAGAAATCCCCATTAGCGAACTACCTTCAATTACACCTACTGTCAACACTCCGGCATTTTTCCCTTCCTGGATATCTGAGACCGTATCTCCGACTTTGATTACTTCATCAACCGACTTGTTTTTGAAGTACTGCATGTTTTTATGGATCATATAAGGAAACGGTCGACCATACCCTTCGACGTCTTCAGAAGTTGCTATGAAGTCTGGTGAATACCCTTCTTTTTTTGCGGTTTCTGCTACGATTGCCATCATAGGAGCAGTAAATCCAGTCGTGGAACCAATATTGATCCCAGCGTTTCTCAACCGTTCGATCGTTTCCAATGTGTCGGGTTTCAAGGTAGAATGCTTGACCAAATCTTTAAACAGATAATGTTCAAATTGTTGATACAATTCCTCCACCTCTTTTTCCTGAGGTAGTTGTCCATAAATAGCTATCCATTGTTTTTTGACAGAAGGGAGGGAAAGAAGCTGTTGGATATGATCCCATTTTAATTTTCCCATCGGTTCGCGGATTTCTTTGTCAGTCAGTTGGATTCCTTTTTCTAGAAAAGCATTTCTAAAAGCGTGGACAGGAGCCATACAGCCAAAGTCCACAGTTGTTCCTGCCCAATCAAAAATTACAGTTTTAATCATTAACGTTCTCCTTATAGTCTTTGATAATTGCTGTCAGTTCCAAAATATCTTCCGGATAGATCTCGCCAATATTTCCGATACGAAAACATTCATGATCGCTGATTTTCCCGGGATAGATCACAAATCCGTTTTGCTTTAAATACTGATAAAAATGATTAAAATCAAATCGCCAGTCCTTAGGGTAAAGAAAAGAGGTGATGAATGGCCCCTGATATTCTTGAATGAAAGGCTGGAACCCCATCTCTGTCATTTTTTGTCGTAGCACATGATTATTGGCGAGATAACGTGAATATCGAGTTTCGATTCCTCCTTCTGCCTCTAGTTCCTTCAGCGCTTGTTGAAAAGCCAAAACCGTATGGGTAGGGGAAGTGAAACGCCATTTGCCATTCTCGTTTTCCATCACGCGGTACTGGTCATATAGATCAAGTGACAAACTTCGGCTAACATTTTTTCGTTTTTCCAGTTCCGCTTTATTAGCAAGTACAAAAGAAAAGCCCGGAACACCTTGAATACATTTGTTTGAGCTGGAAATCAAAAAATCAATCCCTAGTTCGGCTACACGAATCGGTATCCCACCAAAGCTTGACATCGCGTCCACTATAAACAAAAGATCTCTTTCTTGTGTGACAGCAGCAATCTCTTCCAAATTATTCAAAATACCGGAAGTAGTCTCGCTATGGACCATTGCTAGTGCGGAGATAGACGGATTCTCTTCAATCAGCTGTGTAATCACATGAGCTTGGAGGATTTGATGTTCCGATACCTCATAAACGGTATAGTTCAGTTTCAGACATTCGCACATGTTGATCATTCGTTGTCCATATGCGCCGTTTGAACAAATCAGTACAGTATCTTCTGGCCTGATCACAGAACTTAATACCGATTCTACCCCGAAGGAGCCGCTACCTTGCATTAAGACCGTTGTGTATATTCCTTCCGATACTTGAGCAAGATCCAGTAATTTTTTTCTTATCCATTGTGTAATTTCTTTGTATTCTTGATCCCAAGTACAATGATCGATCAGCATAGCATTTTTCACTGTTTCAGAAGTCGTCAATGGTCCAGGAGTTAATAATTTATACATATGATTTCCTTTCATTTCTTTTTTAAAATACACAAAGAGCAAGAAGCTGCTCTTGTTAACATCCAATATAAATGATGATTATTGTGATTCAATCAAGGTGTTGAAAAATTTGAATAAAAAATGATGTATTTTTGTAAAGAGTGTAAAGGTTTATTTAATAAGGAAAATATTGAAAATAAAAAAACACGCATTCCATATTAGGAATACGTGCTCTGATTAAAAAAGTGATACTTCAGTTGGATGGTGAAGAAATTCTTCTACTCGTTTTGCGTCCTCCTCATTTTCCGAGATGACCATGATCGTATCGAATCCAGCAATTGTACTGACAATAGAGGGAGGTTTGATCTCATCTAAAACAGATGCAAATAAATGAGCATTGTCTGGCAAGGTATTGACGATTGTCAAAAAGTGGACTCGTTCGACTTTCAATACAATGTCTTCAATCATTTGAACCAGCCGATCCTCTTCCTCAGTCCTAGTCTCAGGAGTTCCTTTTTCGCGAAACAATACGAAGCGGGAAACGCCATTTTCATCAGGTGCCTTCACGATTTTTAGATCACGGATATCTCGAGAAATCGTTGCCTGCGTGGCGGTAACGCCATAATGCCCAAGTTTGTTTAATAGTTCTTCTTGCGTACGGATCGGGAATTCTTCAATGACTTGTTTAATCAGCAAATGTCTTTGAGCTTTGCGCATTTTCTTTCTCCTTTACGAAAGATTTCACATGTATCATAACAAAAAAAAGAAGGATTGCCCAATAATATTCGTCTTTTATACCTAAAATTATTTTATGGAAAAAGGATAATAAAGAAACAAAGAGAAATCTACTGTTTTTCTTGAATTCTTTTTATCTTTCAGGTAAACTATTGAATGTTGAGCAGAAAAGTATATTTGCTCTTGCGATACGGATCTTTTGTCTGTATAATAGCTGAGGGTGCTTTATGCATCAGCAAATCCACATTCTTATTGGATTGTCGGTAGGTGCTTGAAAAAGTTTGCCGGCAAGGTAGAAGATAAGAAGAGGAAAAATAAAACCAAATCGGAGGAAACAAACATGGCAGTAATTTCTATGAAACAATTACTAGAAGCCGGCGTACACTTTGGTCACCAAACTCGTCGCTGGAACCCAAAAATGAAGAAATATATCTTCACAGAAAGAAACGGAATCTACATCATTGACTTGCAAAAAACAGTTAAATTAGTAGATGCAGCTTATGATTACATGAAGAGCGTTGCTGAAGAAGGTGGCGTAGCATTATTCGTAGGTACAAAAAAACAAGCACAAGAAGCAATCAAAGAAGAAGCAACTCGTGCAGGACAATACTTCGTTAACCATCGTTGGTTAGGCGGAACATTGACAAACTGGGATACTATCCAAAAACGTATCAGCCGTTTGAAACAAATCAATGCAATGGAAGAAGATGGAACTTTTGAAGTTCTACCTAAAAAAGAAGTTGCTGGTTTGAACAAAGAACGTGAACGTCTTGAAAAATTCTTAGGCGGTATCGCTGATATGCCAAGAATCCCAGATGTAATGTACATCGTTGACCCACGTAAAGAACGTATTGCTGTTCAAGAAGCACACAAATTAAATATCCCAATCGTAGCTATGGTTGATACAAACTGCGATCCAGATGAAATCGACGTAGTAATCCCTTCAAACGACGATGCAATTCGTGCCGTTAAATTGATTACTTCAAAAATGGCTGATGCTTTCATCGAAGGAAACCAAGGTGAAGATCAAGTAGTTGAAGAAGATTTCACAGAAGAAAACACAGCAACGTCAATCGAAGAAATCGTAGATGTTGTTGAAGGCGACAATTCTTCAGCAGAATAATTTTGAATGATGGAGCTGTTTCAAAGGCTGGGCGACAAGCCTCACTCTCCTTTGAAGCAGCTTTTTTTAAAAAGAAAAACACACAGGAGGAGTTAAACATGGCAGACGTTACAGCTAAAATGGTAAAAGAACTACGCGAAATGACTGGCGTAGGAATGATGGATGCGAAAAAAGCATTAGTTGAAGTAGAAGGCGACATGGAAAAAGCAGTTGATCTTTTACGTGAAAAAGGAATGGCAAAGGCTGCGAAGAAAAATGACCGCATTGCAGCTGAAGGATTGGCTTCAGTTGCTGTGAAAGGTAACACTGCAGCAATCGTTGAAGTAAACTCAGAAACAGACTTTGTTTCTAAAAACGAAATGTTCCAAGATTTAGTAAAAGAAATTGCAGAACTTGTTGCTGAAAACAAACCAGCAGACATGGAAGCTGCAATGAAAATCAAAACAGATAAAGGTACAATTGAATCTGACTTGATCGAAGCAACTCAAGTTATCGGAGAAAAAATCAGCTTCCGTCGCTTTGAAGTTGTAGAAAAAGACGACAATGCTGCATTTGGTGGATACTTGCATATGGGCGGACGTATTGCCGTATTGACTGTTCTAGATGGAACAACTGACGAAACAGTTGCAAGAGACGTAGCTATGCACGTAGCAGCTATCAATCCTCGTTATGTAAACGAATCACAAATTCCAGAAGCTGAATTAGAACATGAAAAAACTGTTCTTACAGAACAAGCATTGAACGAAGGCAAACCAGCGAATATCGTTGAAAAAATGGTAGAAGGACGCTTGAAGAAATTCAAAGCAGAAATCGCTTTGGTGGACCAACCATTCGTTAAAGATCCTGATATGACTGTTGAAAAATACGTTGCATCAAAAGGCGCAACTGTTAAAACATTCGTACGTTTCGAAGTTGGCGAAGGTATCGAAAAACGCGAAGATAACTTTGTAGAAGAAGTTATGAGCCAAGTGAAAAAATAATTCTGTTGAATAACAGACGGGAACGCACGGTTTGTGCGCTCCCTTTTTTTAAGCAAAACAAGAAAAACCAGTCTTAGAGTGTCGAAATCATCTAAGTATGGTAAAATGGCAATAGAAAATATTGGAGGAATGAACATGGTCACACCGAAATATCAGCGTGTAGTCTTAAAATTGAGTGGAGAAGCTTTAGCTGGGGATGCAGGATTTGGAATCAAACCACCAGTAATCAAAGAAATCATCCAAGAAATCAAAGAAGTTCACGAGCTGGGCGTTGAAATGGCAATCGTTGTGGGCGGCGGAAATATCTGGCGCGGACAAATCGGAGCACAAATGGGCATGGAACGTGCTCAAGCTGATTACATGGGTATGTTAGCTACAGTTATGAATGCCTTAGCTTTACAGGATACGTTGGAAAACGTGGGTGTACCGACACGCGTGCAAACTTCGATTGAAATGCGTCAAATCGCAGAGCCATATATTCGCCGTAAAGCAGAACGTCATTTAGAAAAAGGACGGATCGTTATCTTTGCAGGCGGTACCGGCAACCCGTACTTCTCGACAGACACAACAGCAGCATTACGCGCGGCAGAAATCGGCGCAGATGTTATCCTGATGGCTAAAAACAATGTAGACGGTGTTTATTCTGCTGATCCGAAAGTAGATGCAAATGCAGTAAAATTTGAAGAACTGACTCATCTGGAAGTTATTGCCAAAGGATTACAAGTCATGGATTCAACTGCAAGTTCACTAAGCATGGATAATGATATTCCACTGCTTGTCTTCAATTTAAATGAACACGGAAATATTCGCCGTGCAATCTTAGGCGAAAATATCGGAACAACTGTAAGGGGGAAATAAAAATGGCAGATGCAATTATGACAGAAGCAAAAGAAAAAATGAAAAAAGCAGCACAAAATCTTCAACGTGAACTTGGGCAAATCCGCGCAGGCCGTGCGAACGCTAGCCTTTTGGACCGTATTACTGTGAACTACTACGGTGCGCCAACACCATTGAACCAAATGGCATCAATCCAAATTCCAGAAGCACGTGTTTTAATGATCACACCTTTTGACAAGAGCATTCTTCAAGATGTTGAAAAAGCTATTATGGCAAGTGATATCGGAATCAGTCCAACCAATGATGGAAATGTCATTCGCTTAGTTATCCCGCAACTGACAGAAGAACGCAGAAAAGAATTAGCTAAAGATGTTAAAAAAGAAGCAGAAAATGCAAAAATCGCGATTCGTAACATCCGTCGTGATGCGATCGATGAATATAAAAAACAACAAAAAAATGGTGATATTACCGAAGATGATTTGCGCGGATTAGAAAAAGACGTACAAACATTGACAGATAACAGCATCAAAGAAGTAGATAAGATCGCTGCTGATAAAGAAAAAGAATTATTGGAAGTTTAATAAAATCATAAAAACAGAGGGGCGGATCATTCCGCTTCCTCTGTTTTTATTTATATTTCTTTTATTTAAAAATTAAAAAAAGAAAAAATTATTCAGTTTTTAAATAAAAAAACAATGATTTCATAGGAAAAACAGTTAGATATTGCTATAATACTTAAGATAGTGGGAATCTTTTAAGTATAGGAGGAAAAAGAATGTTACGTTTTTTTCCGCAAAAAAACAAATATATTCAAGAAAAAAGCGAATTTCAATTTAATACCGATGGACCAATTCCTCAGCACATTGCCATCATCATGGACGGCAATGGTCGTTGGGCGCAAAACCGTCGTTTGCCACGAGTTGCTGGCCATAAAGAAGGCATGGAAACAGTAAAGAAAGTCACAAAAAAAGCATCAAGGCTTGGAGTGAGAGTGTTGACGCTTTATGCCTTTTCGACTGAAAACTGGAAGCGACCAAAAGATGAAGTAAATTTTCTCATGCAACTACCTGTCGACTTCTTTGATACGTTCGTACCAGAATTGATTAAAGAAAATGTCAAAGTTCATGTCATGGGTTATGAAAACGTATTGCCAGAACATACGCAAGATGCTGTAAGACGTGCAATTGAGCAAACAAAAAACAATACTGGAATGGTATTGAATTTTGCTTTGAATTATGGAAGTAGAGCAGAGATCGTGACTGCTGTCCAAGAAATTGCCGAAGAAGTAGCAAAAGGAGAAATACACGCAGAAGAAATCGATGATGAATTGATTGCTAAGCATTTAATGACAGGTTTCTTGCCTAAAGAGTTACAAGATCCTGAGCTGATGATCCGTACAAGTGGAGAAGAGCGAATTAGTAATTTTCTGTTATGGCAGATCGCATATAGTGAGCTGTATTTTACAAAAGCGCTTTGGCCTGATTTTAATGGTGCGCATCTTGAAGAAGCAATCGCCTCTTATCAAAATCGAGACCGTCGATTCGGCGGTGTAAAAAAAACAGAAGATGAGAAAGGGGATCAGTCATGAAACAACGTGTGATCACAGCAGCCGTGGCGCTAGTCTTGTTTATTCCGATTATATGGATCGGAGGCATAGCAGTTGAGCTTACAGCAGCAATCTTAGCGGTAGTAGGAGTTTACGAGCTGTTCCGGATGAAAGGATTGACACTCTTAAGTTTTGAAGGAGTTTTATCCGCCGTTGGTGCAGTGTTACTTGTTTTGCCAAAAGAAAGATGGTTTTTCTTTCTTCCAGAGAATGTAAGTACATTTATGTTATTTTATCTTATAGTTATGATTCTTTTAGGAACATCAGTTATTTCTAAAAATACGTATACGATTGATGAAGCAGGTTTTCCTGTGCTTGTCAGCTTGTATGTGGGAATAGGCTTCCAGAATTTTGTCAATGCACGAACAGAAAGCTTGGCTGTTTTGATATTTGGTCTATTTATTGTTTGGGCAACTGATATCGGAGCATATATGGTTGGTCGACGTTATGGTCAGCATAAGTTAAGTCCTGATATTTCGCCCAACAAAACGATTGAAGGTGCGCTCGGTGGTATCGGTAGTGCTGTTGTAGTCGCATTTCTTTATTTATTGCTATACCCAGCAAAAGAACTATTCAATCATGGTATGTTTGTCATGCTTCTGATGACGATTATTTTTTCAGCAGTCGGACAATTTGGTGATTTGGTCGAATCTGCAATCAAACGTCATTATGATGTGAAAGACTCGGGAAATATCTTACCAGGCCATGGTGGAATCTTAGACCGTTTCGACAGTTTGCTGTTTGTATTTCCTATCATGCATTTATTTGGCATTATTTAGTAAGTATACCTGCGTTTCTTTGTGAATTTCATAAAAGACGCAGGTTTTTATTTTTCATTATATTGATACTATTGGTGTCTTTGGTATACTATGGTAAAATTATAGTGTTTTATCGTTGTTTTATAAAAAACACAAAAAACAAGTAAAGGAGAAAAAAGCTATGAAAACGATTCTGACATTTATCATCGTTTTTGGTATATTAGTGATTGTTCATGAGTTTGGTCATTTCTTCTTTGCGAAACGATCAGGAATCCTCGTTCGCGAATTTGCTATCGGTATGGGTCCGAAAATTTATGGGCATCAAGCAAAAGACGGGACAACATATACGCTTCGCCTATTACCTATTGGCGGTTATGTTCGAATGGCAGGCAATGGGGATGATGAAACAGAAATGGCACCAGGAATGCCTCTTTCTCTTTTACTAAATTCTGACGGCATCGTAGAGAAGATAAATTTAAGTAAGAAAATCCAATTGACAAATGCTATCCCGATGGAATTGAGCCGTTATGATTTAGAAGATGAGCTGACTATCACTGGTTATGTGAATGGAGACGAAACAGAAGTAGTAACCTACCCTGTTGATCACGATGCGACGATTATTGAAAACGACGGAACAGAAATCAGAATTGCGCCAAAAGACGTACAGTTCCAATCGGCTAAATTGTGGCAGCGTATGCTGACCAACTTTGCTGGACCCATGAATAACTTTATTTTGGCAATCGTGTTATTCATCATTCTGGCATTTATGCAAGGTGGTGTTCAAGTGACGAACACTAATCGCGTAGGAGAGATCATGCCTAATGGAGCTGCGGCAGAAGCAGGCTTAAAAGAAAATGATGAGGTAGTCAGTGTGGACGGAAAAGAAATCCATTCATGGAATGATCTGACAACAGTCATTACGAAAAATCCGGATAAAACATTAGACTTTAAGATCGAACGAGAAGGTCAGGTGCAATCTGTCGACGTGACACCGAAATCTGTAGAGTCAAATGGCGAAAAAGTTGGCCAACTTGGTATAAAAGCCCCAATGAATACAGGTTTTATGGATAAGATCATTGGAGGGACGCGTCAAGCTTTCAGCGGTTCATTGGAAATTTTCAAAGCCTTAGGATCACTATTTACAGGTTTCAGTTTAGATAAATTAGGCGGACCTGTCATGATGTACCAATTGTCTTCAGAAGCAGCAAATCAAGGTGTAACAACTGTTATTAGTTTGATGGCGCTTCTTTCAATGAATCTCGGAATCGTCAATCTGCTTCCGATTCCTGCCTTAGATGGCGGGAAATTAGTCTTGAATATTTTTGAAGGGATTCGCGGGAAACCATTAAGTCAAGAAAAAGAAGGAATATTGACATTAGCTGGCTTTGGATTTTTAATGTTGTTGATGGTGCTAGTTACATGGAACGATATTCAACGATTCTTTTTCTAGAAAAAGTTGACAAATAGGGTATAATAACAAACGATAACTATTTTGAGGAAATAAAGGAGTATATAGAATGAGACAATCAAAAATGTTGATTCCAACATTACGCGAAGTTCCAAATGATGCAGAAGTATTAAGCCATCAAATCTTGCTAAGAGCTGGATATATCCGCCAAGTATCAGCGGGTATTTATTCATATCTGCCATTAGCAAATCGTGTATTGGAAAAACTGAAACGCATTATGCGGGAAGAATTTGAAAAAATCGGAGCGGTAGAAATGCTGATGCCTGCCATCTTGCCAGCAGAACTTTGGGAAGAATCTGGGCGTTACGAAACATATGGACCAAACTTGTATCGTTTCAAAGACCGCAATGATCGAAAAATGATCCTTGGACCAACTCACGAAGAAACTTTTACTGATTTGATGCGTAATGAAATCAATTCATATAAGAAATTACCTTTAAATCTTTATCAAATCCAACCTAAATATCGTGACGAAAAACGACCTCGCTTCGGTTTGCTTCGCGGAAGAGAGTTTATCATGAAAGATGCATATTCTTTCCATGCAACGGAAGAAAGTTTGGACGAGACATATAAAGATTACGAAAAAGCCTACACCGAAGTATTCAAGCGTTGTGGCTTAGAATTTCGCTCGATCATCGGAGACGGTGGCGCAATGGGCGGGAAAGACTCAAAAGAATTCATGGCGATCTCAGAAATCGGGGAGGATACGATCTGTTATTCGACTGAAAGTGATTATGCTGCAAACTTGGAGATGGCTACAAGCTACTATGTATCAAAAAAATCGCATGAAACACAGCTTGAATTGGAGAAAGTAGCTACACCTAACGTAAAATCAATTGACGAAGTAGCAGATTTCTTTTCTGTTGAACCTCAAAAAATCATCAAGTCTGTATTGTTCATTGCGGATGAACAACCTGTCCTTGTTTTGGTACGCGGAGACCATGAAGTCAATGACGTAAAACTGAAAAACTTTTTATCTGCTGACTTTTTAGAAGAAGCAACAGAAGAAGAAGCACAAAAATATCTAGGTGCTGAGTTTGGTTCTGTCGGACCAGTCGGTGTTTCAGATGACGTAAAAGTATATGCAGACCGTTATGTCCAAGATTTAGCGAATGCCATTACTGGAGCGAACGAAACAGGATTCCACTATAAAAATGTGAATCCAGAACGCGATTTCACTGTACTTTCTTATGAAGATCTTCGTTTTGTACAAGAAGGAGATCCTTCACCAGACAACAATGGTGTTCTTGCCTTTACTCGAGGAATCGAAATCGGACATATCTTCAAAATCGGCACTCGTTACAGTGAATCTATGGGAGCAACTGTACTAGACGAAAATGGACGAGAAAAATTTGTGATTATGGGCTGTTATGGTATCGGTGTAAGTCGTTTATTATCAGCAATCGTTGAACAACATTCAGATGAACAAGGAATCAACTGGCCAAAAGGAATTGCGCCATTTGATTTGCATATCGTCCAAATGAATCTAAAAGACGAATACCAAACAAACCTGACGAATGAACTAGAAGAAGCGATGACAAAAGCTGGCTATGAAGTACTGGTTGATGACAGAAATGAACGCGCAGGAGTGAAATTCGCGGATTCTGATTTGATTGGCTGTCCAATCAGAATCACTGTCGGTAAAAAAGCAGTGGATGGAATCGTAGAAGTGAAAATCAAGAAAACTGGCGAAATGGTTGAAGTACGTAAAGAAGAATTGGCGAATACTTTACCAATCCTCTTGAACCAAGGCGAATAATAAGCGTTAAAACACAGAAAATAAAAATAGCTGAATCAGCTGTTTTTGACAATCTGATGATTCGCTTTTAAAATTGGAACTGCGATTTGAATCGCAGTTCCAATTTTTTAATGTAAAACTCAGAAAAAACGAGTATACTAAAAGGTACTGAAAAAGAAGAGGATAAGATGCGATCAATTGCATTGTTTCTCATCAGAAAGGGCGTATATCTTTGTCAGAAAAACGAGATTTATTTGAAAAACTGTTGGAACAAATCCAACTAGAGGAAGCAGAAAAAAATCATCCACTGCTTACTGCTGGTGAAATGGATAGTGTAGTGGTCCATCGTAAATCGCGTTTATGGGAATTTACGCTGCATTTTTCCAAAATTTTGCCTATTATGCTATATCGGTCATTGACTCAGCATCTGACTATCGCTTTTAAAGATATTGCACAAGTCAAACTGAATATCTTAGCAGATGACCAGACATTCGATGAACAGCTCTTGCAAGATTACTGGGCCCAAGCTTTGGAAAATCAGCAATGCGATACACCACTAGCACAGCAAGTATTGAAAACGCAGGTACCTGTGATAAAAGATCGTAAAGTCATCTTGCCAATCGACAGTACAGGAGCTATTTCTTATTTGAAGCAACAATACTTGCCATTAGTAGAAGAGTTGTTCGTCAGTTACGGATTCCCAAAATTTCGTATCGAACCAGAAGTGGATGAGCAGCAAGCGGAACGAGTATTGAAACTTTTTGAAGAACGCAAACAAGAACAGGCAGAAGCCTTTATGAAGCAAGCAGCTGAAAGTCTAGTTGTCCACGAACAAAAGAAAAAGGAAAGAAAAGAGCAATCGCCAGCTCTTGAAGGACCCATCCAGCTAGGACGAAATATTCCAGCCGATGAACCAACGACACCAATGATCAGTATCGTTGAAGAAGAACGAAGAGTCACACTTGAGGGGTACGTATTCGACAAAGAAGTCAGAGAACTACGTTCAAAACGCAAGATCTTGACTTTGAAAATCACAGATTATACTTCATCATTTATCGTCAAAAAATTCTCGAACGGCGAAAAAGATGAACAAGTATTTGATGCGATCAGTGTCGGTAGCTGGTTAAAGGTACGAGGAAGTATTCAAGAAGATACGTTTGTCCGTGATTTGGTCATGAATGCGCAAGATATCATAGAAGTCAAACATACACCTCGCAAAGATTATGCTCCTGAAGGGGAAAAACGAGTAGAGCTTCATGTTCATAGCAATATGAGTACGATGGATGCAACAAACAGCATCTCTGATCTTGTGGCACAAGCAGGGAAATGGGGACACCGAGCTATCGCCATTACAGACCACGGTGGTGCGCAAGCCTTTCCGGAAGCACATAGTGCTGGAAAAAAAGCAGGTGTGAAAATCTTATACGGCGTGGAAGCGAATGTCGTAGATGATGGTGTCCCAATTGCTTATAATGATGCACATGAAGCATTGAGTGAAGCCACATATGTCGTATTTGACGTGGAAACGACAGGATTGTCTGCAGTATATGACACGATCATCGAGCTAGCCGCAGTCAAAATGTATAAAGGAAATGTGATCGAAAGCTTTGATGAATTTATCGATCCAGGACATCCTTTGTCACGAACAACGGTAGATCTGACTGGTATCACGGATGAAATGGTTCGAGGATCAAAGTCGGAAGAAGAAGTATTGCGGATGTTCCTTGAATTTTCAAAAGATACAATTTTGGTAGCCCACAACGCGGCTTTTGATATGGGGTTCTTGAATACTAGCTACGCAAGGTATGGTATTCCTGAAGCGGCCAATCCAGTCATTGATACGTTGGAATTAGCTAGATATCTGTATCCTCAATTCAAACGTTTCGGATTAGGTGTGTTATCTAAAAAATTTGGTGTCAGCTTGGAACAGCATCACCGAGCAATCTATGATGCTGAAGCAACTGGTCACTTAGCATGGATCTTTGTGAAAGAGGCAATGGACAATCATAACATGCTTTATCATGATCAGCTAAATGAGCATATCGGAGAAGGAGATTCTTACAAAAGGGCTCGACCTTTCCATGTAACGATTTTAGCAAAAAATCAGGCAGGACTGAAAGATTTGTTCAAACTGATTTCAATGTCGAATGTCGAATACTTCGAACGCGTCCCACGAATACCACGCTCCCAATTGAAAAAGATGCGTGAAAATCTATTGATCGGCTCAGCTTGTGATAAGGGAGAAATATTCGAAGCCATGATGCAAAAAGGGGTAGAAGAGGCAAGAAACCGAGCAAAATTCTACGATTATATTGAAGTTATGCCAAAAGCGGTCTATGCGCCTTTGATCGAGCAAGAATTGGTAAAAAATGAACATGATTTGGAAGAAATTATCCAAAATTTGGTAGAAATCGGAAAAAGTTTGGATAAAATCGTTGTTGCAACAGGTAATGTACATTATCTGAACGAAGAAGATGCCATTTACCGAAAAATTTTGATCAATTCTATGGGCGGAGCGAATCCGTTGAATCGTCATAGTTTGCCGGATGTCCATTTCCGAACAACCGATGAGATGCTAACTGCATTTCACTTTTTAGGGGAAGAAACAGCGAAAGAGATCGTAGTAGAAAATACGAATAAAATCGCAGATATCTGCGAAGAAGTGATTCCAGTCAAAGATGAACTTTATACACCGAAGATTCCAGGTTCAGAAGATGAAATATCAGAATTGAGTTACACAAAAGCAAAACAAATGTACGGAGATCCGTTACCTGAGATCATTCAAAAACGATTAGAAAAAGAGTTGAATTCTATTAATGGTAATGGCTTCTCGGTTATTTATCTGATCGCCCAAAAACTAGTGCATAAAAGTAATGAAGATGGCTATCTAGTAGGTTCACGTGGCTCTGTTGGCTCTAGCTTTGTTGCGACGATGACAGGAATCACTGAAGTTAATCCGTTAGCCCCTCATTATTATTGTCCAGAGTGCCAATATTCCGAGTTTTTTGAAGATGGTACGTATGGTTCTGGATTTGACATGCCAGAAAAACAATGTCCAAAATGTGGTGCACGCTTAAACAAAGACGGTCATGATATTCCATTTGAGACATTTTTAGGATTCCATGGAGACAAAGTGCCCGATATTGATTTGAACTTCTCAGGTGATTATCAAGCAGAAGCCCATAACTATACGAAAGTATTGTTTGGCGAAGACTATGTTTACCGTGCCGGAACGATTGGTACAGTCGCCGACAAAACAGCATATGGCTATGTAAAAGGATACGAAAGGGACAATAATCTGCAGTTTCGAAGTGCAGAAGTCGACAGATTAGCAAAAGGCGCTACTGGAGTCAAACGGACAACCGGCCAGCATCCAGGGGGGATCATCGTTATTCCCGATTATATGGATGTCTATGATTTTACGCCGATCCAATATCCAGCAGACGATCAAAATTCAGAATGGAAAACGACTCATTTTGATTTCCACTCGATTCACGATAATGTATTGAAATTAGATATTCTAGGGCATGATGACCCAACTGTTATTCGGATGCTTCAAGATTTATCAGGGATCGATCCACAAACGATCCCTACGGATGACCCGGAAGTGATGCGGATATTTGCCGGTCCTGAAGTACTTGGAGTAAGTCAGGAACAAATTTATTCCAAAACAGGGACATTAGGTATTCCAGAATTCGGCACTCGTTTTGTTCGAGGGATGCTAGAAGAAACGCATCCTACAACTTTTGCAGAACTACTGCAAATTTCCGGACTATCTCATGGTACAGACGTATGGTTAGGAAATGCGGAAGAATTGATTCGACGAGGAGATGCGACACTGGCGGAAGTAATCGGCTGTCGTGATGATATTATGGTTTATTTGATCCATGCTGGATTAGATAGCGGGATGGCATTTAAAATCATGGAAACTGTTCGTAAAGGACAATGGAACAAGATCCCTGATGAATTGCGAGAAACCTATCTATCGGCGATGAAAGAAAATAATGTGCCCGACTGGTATATCGATTCTTGTTCAAAAATCAAATATATGTTTCCGAAAGCCCATGCTGCAGCTTACGTATTGATGGCTCTTCGTGTCGCTTATTTCAAGGTTTATTTCCCTATTTTGTATTACTGTGCATACTTTTCTGTACGTGCAGACGACTTTGATCTAGTCTCCATGTGCAAAGGAAAAGATGCTGTGAAACAAGCAATGAAAGAAATCACGGACAAAGGATTAGATGCTTCCGTAAAAGAAAAGAATCAACTGACAGTGCTGGAGTTAGCCAATGAAATGCTGGAACGAGGATTCAAATTTGGAATGATTGATTTGTATAAATCGGATGCCGTTAACTTTGTTATTGAAGGTGATACGTTGATCGCACCATTTAGAGCTGTCCCAAGTTTGGGAACCAACGTGGCAAAACAAATCGTTGAAGCAAGAAAAGACGGTCCATTTTTATCCAAAGAAGATCTTGCCACCCGCGGTAAAGTTTCAAAAACATTGATCGAATATATGAACGACAATGGCGTATTGAAAGATCTACCAGATGAAAATCAATTATCGTTATTCGATATGCTATAAGCATCTGTTTTCCTGTCTGCTTGTAATTTTAAGCAGAGTATGGTATAGTTCTTATAGGTAATGATACTAACTGTGAGTGAGCGGATTTTTCGCTCACTCTTTTTAATGGAATTACGCACTTAATTTTTAAGGAGGCGAAACTTTTGAGTAGCGTCGTTGAAACAGTCACAGAAATGGTGACACCGATTTTAGATGAACAAAATTTTGAACTTGTCGAAGTCGAATTTGTAAAAGAAGGAAAAAGCTGGTTCTTACGAGTATTTATTGACAAAGAAGGCGGTATCGATATCGAAGAATGCGCCTTTGTCAGTGAGAAACTGAGTGAAAAACTTGATGCAGCAGATCCAGATCCGATTCCTCAAGCTTATTTCCTGGAGGTATCCTCCCCGGGAGCAGAGCGGCCATTGAAAAAAGAAAGCGACTATGAAAAGGCACTTGGTGATTATGTCCATGTCTCCTTATACCAACCAGTAGATGGCGAAAAACAATATGAAGGATTTCTTCAATCATTTGATGCTGAACAGCTTACATTGAAAATACGCATAAAAACACGAGAAAAAGAATTGACTTTTGACCGAAAAAATATTGCAAAAGCTCGCTTAGCTATCCAATTTTAATCACGGAGAGGAATCAGAAAAAAATGAGTAAAGAAATGTTAAATGCGTTAGACGCTTTAGAAGCTGAAAAAGGGATCTCAAAAGAAATCGTGATCGATGCTTTAGAAGCAGCATTGGTTTCTGCATACAAACGTCACTATGGCCAAGCACAAAACGTCGAAGTGGAATTTGATCAGAAAAAAGGAAAGATCCATGTCTATGCGGTAAAAGAAGTAACGGAAGAAGTGATGGATTCACAGTTGGAAGTCTCATTGAAAGATGCACTTTTAATCAATCCAGCATATGAGATCGGTGATACGATCCGTTTTGAAGTAACACCAAAAGATTTTGGGCGGATCGCTGCGCAAACGGCTAAACAAGTTATTTTACAGCGTGTACGTGAAGCAGAAAGAACGATTATTTATAACGAATTCAGTGCTTATGAAAAAGACATCATGCAAGGAATCGTCGAACGCCAGGATAAACGTTATATTTATGTCAATCTTGGTAAAATTGAGGCAGTTCTTTCTAAACAAGATCAAATGCCAAATGAATTTTATCAACCACATGATCGAATCAAAGTTTATGTTTCCCGAGTAGAAAATACGTCTAAAGGTCCGCAAGTATTTGTTAGCCGCAGCCATCCAGACCTATTGCGTCGCTTATTTGAACAAGAAGTACCAGAAGTCTATGATGGAATCGTTGAAATTGTCAGCATCGCCCGTGAAGCTGGCGATCGTTCAAAAGTGGCAGTTCGCTCAAATGATCCAAATATCGATGCAGTCGGTACATGTGTCGGGCCAAAGGGACAACGAGTTCAAGCAATCGTCAATGAATTAAAAGGCGAAAACATGGATATCGTCGAATGGAATGAAGATCCAGCTGTATTCATTGCAAATGCATTGAATCCTGCACAAGTCATGGATGTGATCTTCGATGAGACAAATCCAAAGGCCTGCACAGTTGTCGTTCCAGACTACCAATTATCGCTAGCAATCGGTAAACGCGGACAAAATGCACGTTTAGCTGCTAAATTGACTAACCATAAAATCGATATCAAATCAGAATCTGACATGACGGAATTTTATGAAAATCAAGAACAACAAAAAGAAACAGAAGAACTGCATGATGAAGCAATCGTTCAGTCAGATTTAACAGACGATGAATATGAAACAATTGCATTCAACAATGAAACGGTCGAAGAAAAACCAGAAGCTTAACTTTAGTAAGGAGGCAAAGAGATGAAACAAAGGAAAATTCCTTTACGCAAATCCGTGGTTTCAGGTGAAATGAAACCTAAAAAAGAGATGGTCCGAATCACCCGTTCAAAAGAAGGGGAAGTATCGATCGATCCAACTGGAAAAATGCCTGGACGAGGAGCGTATGTCTCACTTGAGCCGGAAGAAGTACAACAAGCTTGGGATAAAAAAATTCTCGATCGAGTACTCGAAACAACATTAACAGATGAGTTTTATCAAGAACTTCTTGACTATGTCACTCACCAAAAAGCACGTAAAGAGTTATTTGGAAAATGAATACAGTTAATCGGCAAAAAGCCATGAATCTCATCGGTCTAGCGATGCGCGCGGGAAAACTAATCACGGGTGAAGAACTGACCATTGCTGAAATCCGCAAACAAAAAGCAAAATTGGTGTTTGTGGCAACCGATGCAAGCGAGAATACAAGAAAAAAGATAAAAGATAAGAGTTCATATTATGAAGTTCCTTGCTTTGAGCTATTTTCTGAAGCAGAAATCACGCAGATGATCGGAAAACCTCGCAAGGTATTCGGAATAATGGATGCCGGATTTGCGAAGAAGACCAAGGAGCTAATTGAAGGTTAGGAAGGTGATTGCATGGGCAACAAAAGAATCTATGAATTAGCAAAAGAACTCAAAAAATCTAGTAAAGACGTCGTGGAAAAAGCACAACAACTTGGCATCGATGTGAAAAACCATATGGGTGCGATTACTAGCAATGATGAGAAGAAATTGCAACAAGCGTTCAAAAACCCAAGCACGAAACAACAAGCTGCACAACAAGCAAGCAGAAAACCAGCCAATCAACAGCCGAACGATCAACGTAAAAAAGAAACAACGAACAATCAACAAAAAAATAAAAATAACCGCAGTTATCAAGATCGCGGTCAAGGGAGCGGTCAAGTGAATCAAGGAAAAAAAACAACAACAAACCAAAATAATACGGGAAATACCAGCAGCCAAAATCGTCAAGGAACGAGCCAAGGCGGCAATCAAAACCGTACTAACAATAACAACAAACCAAACAATAACAATCGCGGCAAATTTAATAATAATAACCGTAATCGTTATAATAAAAAAGGTAAAAAAGGCAAACAGCAACAATCAACTAAACCAGCTGTACCACCACGCAAATTCCGTGAATTGCCAGATGTATTAGAGTATACTGAAGGTATGAACGTAGCAGATATTGCGAAAAAAATTCATCGTGAGCCAGCAGAAATCATTAAAAAATTATTTATGCTTGGTGTCATGGTCAATCAAAACCAAGCACTGGATAAAGATACGATTGAACTGTTAGCGACGGACTATGGCATGGAACCACAAGAAAAAGTCCAAGTTGACATTGCTGATATCGATAAATTCTTCGAGGCAGAAGAAGTCGATCCAGATAAATTAGTCTCACGTCCGCCAGTAGTAACGATTATGGGACACGTAGACCACGGGAAAACAACCTTATTGGATACATTGCGCCATTCACGTGTAACAAGCGGCGAAGCCGGCGGAATCACACAGCATATTGGTGCCTATCAGATTGATATTGATGGCAAACCAATCACTTTCTTGGATACACCAGGACATGCGGCCTTTACAAGTATGCGTGCACGTGGAGCAAGTATCACAGATATCACGATCTTAGTTGTTGCTGCAGATGATGGCGTCATGCCACAAACAGTTGAAGCAATCAACCATGCCAAAGCTGCAGGCGTTCCAATCATCGTCGCTGTAAACAAAATTGATAAACCAGGTGCAAATCCTCAGCATGTTATGCAAGAATTAAGTGAGTATGAATTAATTCCTGAAGCATGGGGTGGAGAAACGATTTTTGTTGAGATCTCAGCGAAATTCGGCCAAAACATCGAAGAATTGCTGGAAATGATCCTGTTAGTCGCAGAAGTAGAAGATTTAAAAGCAGATCCAACACAACGCGCAATCGGAACAGTGATCGAAGCACGTCTTGATAAAGGTAAAGGTCCTGTGTCAACCTTACTTGTCCAAGAAGGAACACTTCATGTTGGTGACCCAATCGTTGTCGGTAATACTTACGGACGTGTCCGTGTAATGACAAACGATCTTGGCCGTCGCGATAAAGAAGCAGGACCTGCAACGCCAGTAGAAATCACTGGCTTAAATGATGTACCTCAAGCAGGTGACCGTTTCGTAGTCTTCGAAGACGAAAAGACAGCACGTGCAGCGGGTGAAGAACGCGCAAAACGTGCATTATTGGAAAACCGTGCTGCCACAAGCCGTGTGACTTTGGACAACTTATTTGAAAGCCTGAAAGAAGGCGAATTGAAAGAAGTTAACGTAATCATCAAAGCAGATGTACAAGGTTCAGCAGAAGCACTGGCTGCATCATTGAAGAAGATTGATGTGGAAGGTGTCCGTGTAAAAATCGTCCATTCAGCTGTCGGAGCAATCAATGAAAGTGATGTAACCTTAGCAGCAGCCAGCAACGCTATTATCATCGGTTTCAACGTTCGTCCTACACCGCAGGCAAAAGTGCAAGCTGATACTGAAGAAGTCGATATTCGTCTTCACCGTATCATCTATAAAGCCATCGAAGAAATCGAAACTGCGATGAAAGGGATGCTAGACCCTGAATTTGAAGAAAAAATCACTGGTCAAATGATCGTTCGTGAAACCTTCAAAGTTTCTAAAGTTGGTACGATTGCAGGTGCCTATGTAACAGAAGGATATATTCGTAGAGATAGCGGTGTCCGTGTAATCCGTGACGGAATCGTAATCTATGAAGGACAACTTGCAAGTCTGAAACGATTCAAAGATGACGTGAAAGAAGTCAAAATGGGTTATGAATGTGGTGCAATGATTGAAAAATTCAATGACATCAAAGTAGATGACGTAATTGAAGGATTTATCATGGAAGAAGTCAAAAATGACTAAAAACTGATAAAAGGAGGCCAATCATTATGGCTAACTACCGTGATCGCCGAGTCGGTCAAGAAATCTTAAAAGAAGTCAATGATATTTTGCGCAAAAAGGTCCGTGACCCTCGTGTGGAGAACGTAACGATCACAGATGTGAAAGTTACGGGGGACTTACAGCAAGCAACGATCTATTACAGCATTTTATCTGACTTAGCATCAGATAAGAAAAAAGCACAAGATGGATTGAATAAAGCATCAGGATTGATTCGTCGAGAATTAGGGCACAATCTAAGTATTTATAAGACACCTGAATTGTTCTTTGAACTTGATGAATCAGTTGTCTATGGCAACCATATCGATGAATTGCTTCGCGACTTGAACAAAGACTAATCAAAAAATTCCGCAAATCCTGTGAAATCAGGGGTTGCGGGATTTTTTTGTTTTCATTAAGACGTATTACCTAAGAGTTCCATGACTTTAGTCTGGTAGCGTGTCAGCTAACCAAAAAAGAGAAAAAGAAAAGTAAAAAATTCGACTTTCTTTTTTCTAGTAGTATATAAATTTTTGCATATAGATAAAGATCAAGATACCGATAACGGAAGCTAGATTGTAATCTATTTTAGTGACAGTCAGGTATAGCCAAGTAACTAGAAGATCAGTGGAACCTGCACCATAAAAGTTTGAGTTTGTCGGTCCGTTGACAGTTAAAAGAAAAATCACGTTGAAGTTATTGATATTTCCGATTACGCCGCTTCGATTTGGTCACGATCCAAATTTTGGATAATCCCTGGAGAAATTAGCATAGTAGCTGGGATACCAATTCACATATTGACAAAGATAACAGAGACTTTTACATAAAACGGATCAATCAGGAAAGGAATTGCTCGATCCAGCCCCAGTTTTCCAACAATGTGTTAACTGGCCTAGCGTCATTCAGCAAATTATGCATGATGAGGAGCGAAATGAACTGCGGAACAGCCATTGTGATAACGACAAGTTTTTTGGATCAATGTAAAAAACGTCAGCGAAAGGAAAAATTTCGTGGTTTTTTATACCTGTTCATTTGGCTAGATATAAAATCCAAACAAATGAACAGAAGTGCTTATTAGGTTTCAATTGGGAGTATCTGCGCTAGAATAAGAGTAATAATGAAAAGGAGTGTTATGTATGGATTATTCTAGTAAAGAATACTTTGATAAAATGACGGCTTGGTGGCGTGCTGCTAATTATCTTTCTGTTGGGCAACTTTATCTTAAAGATAACCCCTTACTGAGACGTACACTGAAACCAGAAGATGTCAAAAAACATCCAATCGGTCATTGGGGAACGATTCCTGGCCAAAATTTTATTTATGTCCATTTGAACCGAGTCATCAATAAATATGATTTGAACATGTTTTATATCGAAGGGCCAGGACACGGCGGACAAGTCATGGTATCGAATGCTTATTTAGATGGAAGTTACACAGAGATCTATCCAGAAGTAACGGAAGATGAGACAGGAATGCAAAAATTATTCAAGCGATTTTCATTTCCTGGAGGCATTGCTTCTCATGCAGCACCAGAAACACCAGGTTCTATCCATGAAGGCGGAGAGCTTGGATACTCTCTTTCACATGCAGTCGGAGCTGTATTAGACAATCCTGAAGTAATCTCTGCTGTCGTGATTGGTGATGGTGAAGCAGAAACCGGTCCTTTAGCTGGAAGCTGGTTCTCAAATGTCTTTATCAATCCAGTGATAGATGGAGCTGTTTTACCGATCCTTCATTTAAATGGTGCAAAAATAGCCAACCCAACGATCTTGGCACGTAAATCAGATGGAGAATTAGCAAATTACTTTAACGGACTTGGCTGGGAACCTTTCTTTATTGAAGGAAATGATCCAGAAAAATTAAATCCTGTTATGGCTGAAAAAATGGATCAAGCAATCGAGAAAATCAAATCCATCCAAAAAGAAGCTCGCCTGAAGACAGCAACAGATGTCGTGATGCCAAAATGGCCAGTATTGATCGTACGCACACCAAAAGGATGGACCGGTCCAAAAGAATGGGACGGGGAACCAATTGAAGGAACCTTCCGAGCACACCAAGTACCGATTCCTGTAGATCAAGAACATATGGATCATGCAGATGCTTTACTCCGTTGGCTGAAATCCTATGAACCAGAAAAATTATTTGATGCACAAGAACGTATTTTAGAAGAAATCAGAGAAATCGCGCCTACTGATGACCAAAGAATGGCAAAAAATCCTATCACCAATGGTGGAATCGATCCAAAACCGCTTATTATGCCAGATTGGAAAAAATATACTTTGCAATTTGAAAAACCAGGCTCCATTAAAGCAGAAGATATGACCGAACTTGGTAAATTCGTTCGCGAGATCATTGAGAAAAATCCAGAAAATTTCCGTATATTTGGACCAGATGAAACAAAATCAAACCGATTGAATCAAGTTTTCAAAACGACAAATCGCCAATGGATGGAAAAAATCGAACCAGAAAATGATGAATGGCTTTCGTCATCTGGTCGCGTCATCGACAGTCAATTATCGGAACACCAAGATGAAGGGTTCTTAGAAGGGTACGTTCTGACTGGACGTCATGGTTTTTTTGCAAGTTACGAATCATTCTTGCGAGTGGTTGACTCTATGTTGACTCAGCACTTCAAATGGATGCGGAAATCACATGACCTTTCTTGGCGAAATGATTATCCTTCGCTAAATCTCATTGCAAGCTCAACAGTCTTCCAGCAAGATCACAATGGATATAGCCACCAAGATCCAGGAATATTGACACATTTGGCAGAAAAGAAGGCGGAGTTCATCCGTGAATATCTGCCTGCGGATGCAAATACATTGCTCGCAGTCATGGATAAAGCATTCCGCTCGTCAGAAAAAATCAATTTGATCATCTCTTCCAAACATCCGCGTGCTCAATTTTACTCAGCAGAAGAAGCAGCCGTCTTAGTGAATGAAGGCTTGAAAATCATTGATTGGGCTTCGACAGCAAAAGAGGAGGAACCTGAATTGGTCATTGCTGCTGCAGGAACGGAATCTAACTTAGAAGCATTAGCAGCTGTAACTTTGCTGCTGGAAGAATTCCCAAAACTAAAAATTCGGTTCATCAATGTCGTAGATTTATTGAAATTACGTCATCCAAGTCAAGATCCGCGTGGGTTGAGCGATGAAGAATTTGATCAATATTTTACAAAAGACAAACCGATCTTATTTGCTTTCCACGGTTATGAAACATTGGTCCGCACGATTTTCTTTGATCGTCATAACCATCATTTAATGATTCATGGCTACAAAGAAAATGGAGATATCACGACACCATTTGACATGCGTGTAGTAAATGAACTTGATCGTTATCATTTGGCAAAAGACGCAGCTTTAAAAATCAAAGGAAGTCAAGCAGAAGATTTTGCGAAAAAAATGGATCAGAAATTACAAGAACATCAAAACTATATTCGTGAAAATGGTATTGATCTGCCAGAAGTATTGGATTGGAAATGGAAAAATCTTGACCAATAAAATGATAAAATCGATCCCGCAAAACAGAATTTTTTACATTGATTAAGAAACTGAAAAAATAAATAAAAAAAACGGAAAAAAGACTGGAAGAATGGCCAGTCTTTTTTTTCGTTTTTGGGAAATGAAAACCAAACTATTTACCTGTAAGCCACCCATAAATCCAATCAAATGGTGCAAAGAAAAAATCTTCCATTCTATTCCCTCCTTTAAAAAAGCATAACATGATTTCTATTTACGTGAGCATGAATTTTGTTACGTTTTTATTGCCGAAAAATAAAAACCGTTCATTATGATGTCAAATTCGTCAGTAATTGATGCAATGTGTTATAATAATTCAGTTAAATCAAAAATGAAATGGAGAAAAGACATGGACGGGTTATTACCTTTATGGAAAGAACGCGGAATGACAAGTCATGATTGCGTATTCAAATTAAGAAAAATCTTACATACGAAAAAAATCGGACATGGGGGTACGCTTGACCCAGACGTAGACGGTGTGTTGCCCATTTGTATTGGAAAAGCCACAAAAGTTATCGAATATTTGACAGATTCTGGGAAAATCTATGTAGGCGAGATAACTCTAGGTTTCAGTACAACGACGGAAGATCGATCCGGAGAACGGGTAGAAACAAAACCAGTAGATATGTCTTTATCTGAAGAAAAAATAGATGAAGTGATGGCTTCATTTATTGGTGAGATCACCCAGATACCACCAATGTACTCAGCGGTAAAAGTCAACGGTAAGCGGTTATATGAATATGCCCGCAATAATGAAACAGTGGAGCGTCCTGTTAGAAAGGCTCAGATTTACCGTTTTATCCGGACAAGTGAATTGACAAGAGACGAAGTGACAGGAACCATTTCTTGGCGCTTCGAAGTAGAATGCGGGAAAGGAACCTATGTCCGCACATTAGCTGTAGATACAGGCAAGAAACTTGGTTACCCTGCGCACATGTCTGATCTGACCCGAACAGCAAGTGCCGGTATGTCCCAGAAGGATGCTCTGACATTAGAAGAAGTAGCTCAAGCTGTGAAAAATGGGACAATCGATGATTGTTTGCTGCCAATAGAAAAAGGAGTGGAACGGTTCAAACGAGTAGATATTACTGATGAAGTATGGCAGAAAGTAAAAAACGGTATGAGACTTGATTATACTGTATTTGCGCTCCCAGAAATGCCGTCAGAAGAAATTGCTTTGTTTTATAAAGGAAAAGTTGTCAGTATTTATCAGCCAAACCCGAAAGAAAAAAACAAATTAAAACCTAGTAAAGTATTGAGAAATGAGGAATAACGAATGAATATCATCAAGATCAGACATCCTTACCAATCAGAACAAATTCCAGAAGACGATGTCGTTTTAGTGCTGGGATTTTTCGACGGCGTGCATATCGGACACCAGAAAGTCATAAAGACAGGTATGGAAATTGCACAAAAAGAAGGATTGAAATTAGCATTGATGACTTTCAATCAGCATCCATCGATTGTCTTTAAAAAGATCGATCCTAGCAGCGTGAAATATTTGACTAGCCTTAAGCAAAAAGAAGAAAAAATGGCCGCTTTGGGTATAGATTATTTATATGAAGTTGATTTTACTTCTTCTTTTGCTCATTTAGCACCGCAGGAATTTGTTGATCAATACATCGTAGGGTTACATGCAAAATATGCTGTTTCCGGTTTTGATTATACGTATGGACCAAAAGACATTGCAGATGTCGCTCATTTTCCTGAATATGCCAAAGGAAGATTCAAAATCGTCACAGTTTCTAAAGAAGAAGAACAAGGTGAAAAAATCAGCTCTACTCGTATTCGAGGATTACTAGACAGCGGACAAGTAAAAGAAGCAGCAAAACTATTAGGTTGCACATATGAGGTAGAAGGGGTAGTTGTCCATGGCGATGCACGAGGCAGACTACTAGGATTCCCTACAGCAAATGTCAAAGTAAAGAGCACAGTTCATTTGCCTAAAGAAGGTGTTTATGTATCGGAAATAAAAATTGGGGAAACTTGGTATCCAGCCATGGGTTCAATTGGACATAATGATACATTCGGTGAAGGACGGGAGCTGACTGTAGAATTGTACATTTTGGACTTTAATCAAGATATCTATGGTGAACATGTCACAGTACGCTGGAATCAATTTTTAAGAGATCAAGTGAAATTTTCTAGTGTAGAGGAATTGATTGAACAACTTAAAGAGGATGAACAAGCAACAGCTGAATATTTTTCTCAGCAATAAAACATTATGCATAAAATCTCTTGTTTATGTATAACTAGCAATTACAATAAAATGGGTGATAAATAAGCCCAGGAAAGGGGCTGTGACAAAAGTCTTGTCACAGCCTTTTTTTCCAAATAAATGGTTTTTCAGAAGTAGTTTCTTCGGAAATAAGCCGAAATTTCTTGAAGCTGACCACTTCTGTCACAACCTCTTTCTTTATAGAAGTAAAAGGACACTAGCAATTCATGAAAACGATTGCTAGAGCGTATCATTTGCTTTAGACTATATATCTTGGTGTACACTCACTTTAAGACGGAAATAAAAGTTATCCGTAATAACAGGTTTAGGTATGAAAAAGGAGTGGGTACTATGTATAAGGAATTAGAAAACAAAGTCGCAGTAGTAACTGGTGGCTCAAAGGGGATTGGAACAGCGATTGCTCAACGATTCGGGAAAGAAAAAATGAATGTAGTTGTCAACTATAACTCGGATAAAGAAGGAGCAGAAAAAGCAGTCAAAGCAATCGAAGAGGCAGGCGGAAAAGCAGTCTCTGTACAAGCAGATGTCAGTTCTGAAGAAGGAATACAGCGTTTACTTGATACGGCTTTAGAAAATTTTGGGACACTGGACGTTTGGGTTAATAATGCTGGGATGGAAAATCAGCATCCAACCCATGAACTTAGCCTTGAAGATTGGGAAAGAGTGTTAAAAGTCAATTTGACTGGCGTTTTTATCGGAACGAAAGCGGCTTTAAATTACTTTACAGAGAATAATAAAAAAGGAAATATCATCAATATGTCTTCTGTTCATGAACAGATCCCATGGCCAACGTTTGCTCATTACGCTGCTTCAAAAGGCGGGGTAAAATTATTTACCGAAACGGTAGCAATGGAGTATGCACCGAAGGGAATCAGAATCAATAGTATAGGCCCTGGTGCTATCCGTACACCTATTAATGCGGCAAAATTTGATGATCCTGAACAAAAAGAACTCTTGGAAAGTATGATCCCACTAGGACGCGTAGGTGAACCAAAAGAAATAGCGGCGACAGCTGCATGGTTGGCTTCAGACGAATCCAGTTATGTTACAGGTATTACACTATTTGCAGATGGTGGGATGACTTTATATCCTTCTTTCCAAGGTGGAAAAGGATAAGGGTGAATAAAAATGGGTTTATTGATTGCATTGATCCCGGCAGTTGGCTGGGGGATCCAGCCACTGATTTTGAAAAAGATTGGTGGCAGACCAACAAATGAGATATTAGGAACTGGTATTGGAGCGGTGCTTGTCGGCTTACTCGTTCAATTATTCGCTTCTCCAGCTGGTATTTCAGTGACTACATTTTTGATTAGTTTACTTTCTGGTGCATTTTGGGTTATTGGACAAACAGGACAGTATACATCTTTCAACTTGATTGGTGTTTCTAAAACGATGCCAATTTCGACTGCATTACAGTTAGTCGGAACCTCGTTGATTGGTGTCTTCGCTTTTGGAGAATGGTCTGGAAGTATGGGGAAAATCATTGGAGCAGCAGCAATCATTCTTTTTGTATTTGGTTCTGCTTTAACGGCAATCAGTGATGATCCTGGAAAAAAAGGCGGTATCACAAAAGGAATTAGTCTATTAGCATCAACAAGTATTGGTTATTGGGTATACAGTGCATTGCCTAAACTAGTTGATGCAAGCGGACTTTCCATTTTCTTTCCGCAAATGATCGGTGTCTTTTTAGGGGCAGTGATTTATGTGATTTTCCGTAAACCAACCGCATTTTCTGAAGACAAGAGTTGGAAAGCAACGATCGTTGGAGCCATCTTTAGTGTGTCAGCATTGGCTTATATTTTTTCAGCAAATGAAAATGGGGTTGCTACTGCATATATCATTACACAGCTAAACGTAGTTATCTCTACATTAGGCGGTATGTACATCCTGCATGAAAATAAGACACCAAAAGAAAAAAAATTAACGATTATCGGATTATTGCTGATCGTAGTAGGAAGCATGGTCACGGTCTTTATTTGAGGATAAAGATGGTAAAATCTCATTTATTAAAAAAATATTTGTTTGAACCAAACAGTAAGTACTTATAAAAAAATAGCGCTAGAATTTCCAACATCTCTGGAATTTCTAGCGCTTTTTAATTGTTTAAGATACAAGGGAAATATCTGTCTGGATCAATAATTTTTCATTGATCCATTGACTAAAGTTTACGACATAATTGAAGTTACCACCGATTAGTATCTCCGCATGATTGTCTTTATAAAGATCGTATTGTAAAAGACGGTCTTTTTTATTTGCGTAAACATCGTTATGGTACTGGACTAATTGTTCTCGGAATTGATTGATTGCTGTAAAATCACGATACTGAAGGTTGAAACGCATCGTGATTGGTGCATTTAGCATGAATCGCTGCATTTCTTTTGCTGCTTCCTCTGCTTGATCTCCGTATAGGAACTCAAAAAGATTACGTTCAGAAAATTTCCATTGCCCGCCAACCTTTGTTCCTTTTAGTTTTCCTTCATGAAGATAATTTCTGATAGAACGTGTAGTAACACCTAATTGTTCGGCTAATTCATTTACTGAGTAAAAATCTTTCAATGTTCACCCTCCTATGTGAATGGTTCTACTGACTTAGTTGATATTTGCTTAATCACGAAATGTAGAAAGAACGATTTTAATTAAGGTCATTGTAAAAATCAAGTCAGAAAATTCTAACTTTTATTTCTCTAAAGAAATTCCTTCTCTCCTAAAGTGATATTATATTTAAATATACCTGAAAATAATGGGCAGTATTATGAAAGATCACTGATATTTTCTCGTATTTTTTCCTTATTCAAAAGTTTTGCAGGAAAATTGCTGAAAAAATAATTTTACTAAGTGGAAAATTCAAAGCCATTCAATCAGTGATTTTTTTCAGCACAAGAAAGACTCCTTATAAAAATAGCAGATACTTTGTCAATTAAGTGTTTAACCAGGGATGATAAAAAGGATAGGATTGAACAAAACCTGTATAAGGTGATGAATAGTTTCCTCGCCAGTAAAGGGTTTATTCGTATAAAGCTTTATCGCCAAAATTTATCATGACCTTTTTTATCTTCAATATTAAATGAAATCAATTGTTCAATCAATTCCCAGTTGATTACACTTTTCCAAGGAACTTTGATGACGTTATCCGTATATACGTAGCCTGCTTCTTGGATATTTTTTTCAAGGGCACGAATCGCTGCTTTTTCCGGTGCGATAGAAAAATGATTTTTAGCAAAACTAAATGCAATAATAAAGGTACCATGGTCAGTAAACATAGGTTGGTTCCATTTTACAGTTGTGTCTAGCTGGGGATACGTTTCTGTTATCTTAGCAAAAAGGTCTTTGATCTTTTGTTGATGTTCTTTTTCTTTGATCTGATTGATGATCGGCTGAAATTTTTCCATTCTAAAACGCCTCCATTAAGTGGTTTGATTTATTTTACCAGAAAAACAATAGTTATGTATAAAAAACGAACAAAACACAAGTAATGTTGTAACCGCTATATTTATATGATAAGATGTCTCAAATAGTAAAATAGAAAAGAGACATAAAAATGATTGACTTGGCAAAGAAATTCTTACACGAAAATATATATTTTGAGTTGTATCATCATCGAGCCATTTATACAAATGAAGATGCTTTGGTAATAAAGAAAGAACAAGGATTTACAGGTACAGAGACCAAAAGCTTATTCTTAAAAGATAAAAAAGGTAATAACTACGTATATCTGACTTTTACTACGAAACAAACGGATTTCAAAGCATTAGGGAAGATCGTCGGTAAAAGGCTTTCTATTGTTTCATCAGAACGCATGGAAGAACAAACGGGACAAAAGCAGGGCGCTGTTTCTCCGTTTGGTTATGAAAAACAGATTCCGATTATTATTGATGAAGAGCTCTTATCAAATGAAAAACTTGTTTTTGCACCAGGTAGACCAGATCAAACGATGGTCATCCAAACGGTTGACTTAAACAAAATCATCCAGCTACTTGAGATGCCGATATTTTTGATGCCGGCAAACGAAAAAAACAATTAACCAAGTAAAATAGTGCATACTTGGAGGTGAAGCAACATGATAAGTTATCCATTATTAGAAAGAAATGCAACGATTGGGGTTACTGCACCATCCTCAGGCGTATCAGAGGAACACCATTCGTTACTCGAATCAGCTTTAAAGAGAATGGAAGAAAAATCTTTCCAAGTAGTTACTGGAAAGACGCTTTGGACGCAAGATAAGGAAAAATCAGGTCCAGCAAGAAAACGAGCAGATGAATTCAATCAAATGATGCAAGATGAAAATATCCAAATGATCTTTCCGCCTTGGGGAGGAGAATTATTGATTGAGATTCTCGATTTTGTCGATTTTGATGCTCTACAACCAAAATGGATAGTAGGTTATTCAGATATTAGTACGTTGCTACTTGCTGTCACATTAAAAACAGGGATAGCCACTGCACATGGAACTAACCTTATTGATTTAAGAGGAGAGTACTTGGATGAAACGACAGCAATGTGGGAAAGTGTACTGAAAACAAGAGAAGGAGAATCGATTCTACAGCAATCTTCTGAAAAGTATCAAAAAGTGTGGCCCCATGAGCATTCATCATCTTCTGTTTTCCATCTCACTGAACCAACAAATTGGCAATCAGTCAGCGGAGATGCAGTAAGGATGAAGGGACGATTATTAGGTGGCTGTATTGATACGATCAGGCATTTAATCGGTACCCCTTATGGAGATGTCCAATCTTTTAAAAGAAAGTATAATGATGGAAAGCCGATCTTGTGGTTTCTAGAAAACTGTGAGCTATCGTCAGTTGATTTAAGAAGATCACTTGTTCAGATGAAACTGGCAGGCTGGTTTGATGGCAGCTCGGGGATCATGTTCGGTAGAAGTGCGGCAGAGGATTTGTTAGATTATAAAATGAAGGATGTATACGAAGATCTGTCAAAGGAATTAAAACTACCGATCTTGTATGATATTGATTGTGGTCATGTACCGCCACAACTGACATTGATTAATGGTGCCTATGCAGAAGTAGCGGTAGAAGATAGAAAAGCGACTGTTTTGCAAACGTTTATTTAAAAAATTTTTTCCTGCCTTGGAGTTTATCAAAGACCAACAAATCTAAATAGAAAAGAAAATGAAAGAAGCTGACAGTATTTTGCCAGCTTCTTTTTGTATGATCTATTAGAAATTTTAATTATCCATAACTATCACATTGATCAGCTGTTTCACATCATTTGGATTTCCTGTAGGAATAGCTACTACAGATGCATTATCAATGATTTCTTGAGTTGTTTCTCTAATGAACGCTGGATAAGATGTTTGATCTGCAGGCATTTGCCAATGTGAAGGAACTGGATAACTAGTGATTGTCCCGTCATGGTTACTTGAATACACTAAAACTCCCTGGTAACTGTATTTCCCAGTGAGCATAACCACATCTTTCGGATAGACTGCACTCCCTGCATCATAAGGGGCGATAGGTGTTCCTGCAGGATAATGAATAACATGTAATTCGAAATCACCCGATGTATCTCTAAAAGTATTACCTCTAATAGCTAGCCAAACACGTGCGTACTCAATTTGTAGATCAGAATATCCTGCTAACGGATCTATTGACTGAGAAGACTGTGAGGAGGTTGTGTCTATTGTTGAAGAAGAAATATTTGTCTCAACTGTACTACTAGATGTAGAAGAAGTATTGGGCTCTGAGACTTTACTGCTTGTTGAAGATGTATTCGTTTCAGTAGAAGCTGATTTCTGAGTACTTGATTTTTCAGCTGAACTGGTTTGTCTGATTGAACTTTTGTCTGTGGTCGCAGATGGATCACTATTTTCTTTACTAGGAGACGTACATCCTACAAGGAATAAAGAGACCAACAATAAAATAAAACCTAACTTTTTCATATAAAATACCTCATTATTTTTTTAATACCAGTATAGCATAATCCTGAATTTTTGAATCCGTAAAACCTTGTCTATGAATATAAATAGAGTGTATCTTCTTTGATAAATGTCAGAAAAAGTGTGACAAATAATCATCAGTAAAATTACTTGTCACACTATTGATAAGGAGTATTTAATTGAAGAGAATGATTAGGAGAAAGGATCTCCGTACTTTTTATAGTAATCATAGAATCCAAGTTTGTATAGACGAATCGTTTTTTCTCTTATTTCTTCTGTTTCAAAATGGACTGCTTGAAGAATCAAGTCTGTGAATTCTATAGGAGCTGTTCCATTCGCAGTAATCAAATTACGATCTTTCACAGCTTGTTGTTCTATAAAATCTTCTTTATTCTGATAATTTTCCGATTCTAACCAAGGAAATTGCGCATTTCCGGTATGTTTGTAACCTTGCAATAATCCGCTCTGAGCTAAATAATCAACTGCCCCACAAATAGCAGCTACTGGTACGTCTGTTTTTAACAATTTATCGATTATTTGATATAAATGATGATTTTTTATGTCCCATGAATTGCCACCGATCATAATAAAAAGGTCAACTTTTTCAGGTATTTGTTCGATTAAGTAATCGATTTTTGTTTTTAATCCTCCAATGGAAGTGACCTCTGATTGGATAGAAGCAGTTTTGTTTTGCCATTTCTCATTTTGGTTTAGTGTGCTAGTAATATAAGCACCTTCCCAATCGGCATATTCCTCTAATAGAAACGTAATCGCAGTTTTCATTTTCAAGCTCTCCTTTACTATCTATAACAAGGACAACAGTTTTAACCTACAGACATTCATTAAAATTGGGTAGCGACAGCGAAAACAACAATTCTTAAGTTTTAGACAGAGTATACAGACAGTCAACTTAATTAAATACGAACTAAATAAAAATGACAGGTAATCATTTTTGTTTACCAGCATTATAACATTTTGCATACATGGATGACAAAAGAACCAATTCCCACTTGCTTGAGTACAATATTAAAAGAAACTGGAAGGCAAAAAGTAATTATAGAAACGAAAAATAAATCATATCGAGCACTCAGACATGAAAACAACCCTAGAGATATATAACTAGGTAACCAGTTTAATGAAAGAAAAAATCATCCAAGAAGTCGATTCTTGGATTTTTTAGTGGATTTGTTCGCCAAATACGTTTAGTATGCGTATATGAGAGGTTGTAAGCAAAGCGTTGTGGTCTGAGCACTTAAGGAGGAATCTGTGAAAATAGCTTTTCATATTTTTGCAGATTTTGTCTTAATGGCGAAGGTCAGCTTTGCGATTACCGTTTATCGAGAGGCTGTAAAAGCACCGTGTAGCTCCGATGACAATAAGCAAGCATTTTTAGAACTAGGTTTCCTTGATTCTAAATATGCGGCTTATTTCAATGAGTTGGTGCTTGAACGCGATTTTAAGAAGGTCGAAAACAGGCACGACTTTTCGACGTAAGGAGAAAGAATTTCAATGATAGAAACAATAAATCCCGCAGAAAATAAGGTTTCTGCGTACATCCATATCCCATTTTGCGAGCATATCTGCTATTACTGTGATTTTAATAAAGTTTTTTTAGAAGGGCAGCCAGTAGATGAGTATGTGGAAATGCTGCTGAATGAAATGAAAATAATGCTAGAAAGTCATCCGACAGCGAATTTAGAAACACTTTACGTAGGGGGCGGGACACCAACTTCTTTATCTGCTAAACAACTTGATCGACTGTTATCAGGTGCTAGAGAGATCCTGCCTTTTCAAAATGGTAATGAGTTTACTGTAGAAGCGAATCCAGGTGATTTGACCCGTGAAAAACTTCAAGTAATGAAAAACTATGGCGTCAATCGTTTATCCATGGGAGTGCAGACATTTGATAATCGCTTATTGAAAAAAATTGGACGTAAACACACCGCAGAAGATGTGTATCAAACTATGCAATTTTTAGAAGCAGAAAATTTTACCAATGTAAGCATCGATTTGATTTATGCATTACCGGGACAAACACTAGAAGGATATCTGGATACTTTGGAAAAAGCTTTGGCTTTGGATCTGCCTCACTATTCTTTGTACTCATTGATCCTCGAAAACAAAACAATGTTCATGAACTGGGTACGACAAGGAAGACTCGAACTGCCTGATCAGGAAACGGAAACCAGAATGTTTGAAGAGACGATTGAAGCAATGGAAAAGCATGGACGTCACCAATATGAAATAAGTAACTTTGGGCTCTCCGGACATGAATCTCAACATAACCTCATGTACTGGAACAATGACCACTATTTTGGGTTTGGAGCTGGTGCTAGCGGTTATCTTGGAGATATTCGTTACCGCAACAAAGGACCAATCCAACACTATTTACGCCCATTACGAGCAAATGAACGCCCGGTATTGGAAGAAGAAAAATTGACACGAAAAAATCAAATAGAAGAAGAAATGTTCTTAGGATTAAGAAAAAAAACAGGGATTACTAAAAAACATTTCTATGATCGCTATCAAAAAACAATTGAATCGGTGTACGGTGATGTGCTAAGGGAATTAGAGCAAGAAGGGTTACTTGTTAATGAAGAAGACCGTGTTTATTTGACACCAAGAGGGACCTTTTTGGGGAACAATGTGTTTGAGCGCTTTTTGTTTGAAAAATAGTTTAAAGAATATTTGTTTTTTATCGAAACTTGAAAAGAAAAAGTTTAGAAAGTTTGACAATGAGGTATTGAAGTTTTGATATAACTGGATTTACATCAATTATTTAGAATTAGCACTCTTGTGTTTAGAGTGCTAAAAAATGGAGTCTTTCTCTTGACAGGAGAAGGGCTTCTTGCTATATTTATAAGTGGATTAGCACTTAGAATATATGAGTGCTAATGAGAGGTGAGGAAGATGTTAACAAAGCGACAAAACGACATTTTACGTCTGATCATCCAACACTATACGAGTAGTGGCGTGCCCGTTGGTTCCAAAACATTGATGTCTGAGGGAGTCAAGGCCAGCTCAGCAACGATTCGCAATGATATGAAAGCATTAGAAGATGAAGGATTGCTGTTGAAGACTCACTCTTCTTCTGGGCGGATTCCATCTGCTTTAGGCTATCGTTATTACGTGGATCATTTGTTAAAACCTGCTCGCGTAGCAGAAGATGATTTGCTGCTGATTCGTCAGTCTCTAGGCAGAGAATTTCATGAAATCAATGAGATTATTAAGCAATCTGCTGAGATATTATCTGAGCTGACAAGCTATACGACTTTTTCATTGGGACCTGAAATAAAAGACCGCCGACTGACTGGCTTTCGTATCGTACCCTTGAATAATCGACAGATTATTGCTATCGTCGTAACAGATATGGGGAATGTAGAAAGCCAAGTGTTCACTCTTCCCGAATATATGGGAAGTCAGGAACTAGAAAAAATGGTACAGATTGTAAACGACCGTCTAGTCGGAGATCCTCTGATGACGGTGTACCATAAACTTCGTACGGAGATTCCGATGATTCTTCATAAATATTTCCAGACGACAGAAGGGATGTCTCAGTTATTTGACACCGTTCTTGGTCATGTTTTTGAAGATAAGGTTTACGTCAGTGGACAAATGAATCTCTTGGATTATGAGCCCCGTCAAGATCTTGATCAGTTCAAATCGATGTTTTCTTTTATGAAAGACTCAGACGGACTTACACAAATGATCACTCCGATGGATAGCAATATTCATATCAAGATTGGTGCTGAATTAGGCAATGATTTATTGCAGAATATGAGTATGATTCAAGCAAGTTACGAGATAGATGGTCATGGAAGAGGTACAATAGCCTTGTTAGGGCCTACTAGTATGCCTTATTCTCGGATGTTCGGTCTAGTCGATGTTTATCGAAGAGAACTAGCAGCTAAACTTGCTGATTACTACCGTTCGCTTGACTTGTCAAACTCGTAATGTGAATAACGAAGCTATTTGCAGCTGATCGTTCTCTCTTTCTTAGTAAGAGCAATCAAACAGCTGACTGAATAATGAAAGGAAGACTGTATCGTGAAAGAAAATCAAGAAGAACTAGATAAAGAAATGACAGATGCTCAGCCAGAACCGGAAATCGATGTCGAAGCTGCAGAAGATTCGGGTATTTCAGAAGCTGAAGCGGAAGAATTCGAAACAGCGAAATTAAAAGCTGAGTTAGAAGAAATGGAAGATAAATACTTGCGGGCTCGTGCTGAAATCGCAAATATGGCAAATCGAGGAAAAAATGAGCGTGAGCAATTACAAAAATACCGTTCACAAGATTTAGCCAAAAAATTACTTCCATCAATTGACAACCTGGAACGTGCATTAGCCACAGAAGTGTCAGATGATCAAGGGGCAGGTTTGAAAAAAGGCGTGGAAATGGTCTTGGAAAGTTTGCGTAACGCACTGGAAGAAGAAGGAATTGAAAAAATCCCTGCTAAAGGAGAAGCCTTTGATCCTAATCTTCATCAAGCGGTACAAACTGTTCCAGCGACTGAAGATACACCAGCCGATACGATTGTAGAAGTACTACAAGAAGGCTACAAATTACATGATCGCGTGTTAAGACCAACTATGGTCATTGTTGCACAATAATTGTGCGGATATAAAACTTACACTTTCAATTAAAGAAGGAGACGTTAATTATGAGTAAAATTATCGGTATTGACTTAGGTACGACTAACTCTGCAGTAGCAGTATTGGAAGGAAACGAAGCAAAAATCATCGCTAACCCAGAAGGAAACCGTACAACACCTTCTGTTGTATCATTCAAAAATGGAGAAATCCAAGTAGGGGAAGTTGCAAAACGTCAAGCTGTGACAAACCCAAATACGATTTCATCAATCAAACGCCATATCGGTGAAGCAGGTTACAAAGTAGATGTAGAAGGTAAATCATATACACCACAAGAAATCTCAGCAATGATCCTTCAATATATCAAAGGATTCGCAGAAGACTATTTAGGTGAAAAAGTCGAAAAAGCAGTTATCACTGTGCCAGCTTACTTTAATGATGCACAACGTCAAGCAACAAAAGATGCTGGTAAGATCGCTGGTCTAGAAGTAGAACGTATCGTCAATGAACCAACTGCAGCTGCTCTTGCCTATGGTTTAGATAAAACAGATCGCGACGAAAAAATCTTAGTATTCGACCTTGGTGGCGGTACTTTTGACGTATCTATCCTTGAACTAGGAGACGGTGTCTTTGATGTATTGTCAACAGCTGGCGACAACCATCTAGGTGGGGACGACTTTGATAACAAAATCATCGACTACATGGTAGCAGAATTCAAAAAAGAAAACAGCATTGACTTGTCTCAAGACAAAATGGCTTTACAACGCTTGAAAGACGCTGCTGAAAAAGCGAAAAAAGATTTATCTGGCGTATCAAGCACACAAATCAGCTTACCATTTATCACAGCAGGAGAATCTGGACCATTGCATTTGGAAATGACATTGACACGTGCAAAATTTGATGAATTAACAGCTGACTTAGTAGAACGTACAAAAGTACCAGTACGTCAAGCGTTAAAAGATGCAGGTCTATCACAATCAGAAATCGACGAAGTTATTTTAGTCGGTGGATCTACTCGTATCCCTGCAGTTGTAGAAGCAGTACGTAAAGAAACAGGAAAAGAACCAAACAAATCAGTTAACCCTGATGAAGTAGTTGCTATGGGTGCTGCTATCCAAGGTGGCGTGATCACTGGTGATGTGAAAGATGTTGTTTTACTTGACGTTACACCATTGTCATTAGGTATCGAAACAATGGGTGGAGTGTTCACTAAATTGATTGACCGCAATACAACGATTCCAACAAGTAAATCACAAGTATTCTCAACTGCGGCAGATAATCAACCAGCAGTAGACATCCATGTATTACAAGGTGAACGCCCAATGGCTGCTGACAACAAAACTCTAGGAAGATTCCAATTGACAGATATTCCAGCAGCTCCTCGTGGTATTCCACAAATCGAAGTAACATTCGATATTGATAAAAACGGGATTGTAAATGTATCTGCGAAAGATCTAGGTACACAAAAAGAACAAAAAATCACGATCAAATCTTCTTCAGGTCTAACAGACGAAGAAATCGAACGTATGGTAAAAGATGCAGAAGCAAATGCAGAAGCAGATAAAGCTCGTAAAGAGGAAGTTGACCTACGTAATGATGTAGATGCATTGCTATTCTCTGTGGACAAAACATTGAAAGAATTAGAAGGCAAAGTGGACGAAGAAGAAGTGAAAAAAGCAGAAACAGCTCGCGATGAATTGAAAGCCGCTGTTGAAGCAAACAACATCGAAGAAATGAAAACTAAACGCGATGCATTGAACGAAATCGTTCAAAACTTGACTGTTAAACTATACGAACAAGCGGCACAACAACAAGCTCAAGAAAACCCAGAAGCAGCTCAAGGCGGAGCAGATGATGTCGTTGATGCTGATTTTGAAGAAGTCGATGGCGACGATAAATAATCAGTTCACTGAATTTCGAGAGAAGGCCAAAGTTGCTACTTTGGCTTTTTCTTTTGAAAAATAGTTTGAAGTATCGGTTTTTGTTTCAAACAAAATATGATATGATAACAAGCGACGTGAAAATGATGAGAACCAATAGGAGGAAAGCCTATGGCAACAAAACGTGATTATTATGAAGTCTTAGGGCTCTCAAAAGGAGCATCAGAAGATGAAATAAAGAAAGCTTATCGTAAGCTTTCGAAAAAATACCATCCTGACATCAATAAAGAACCTGATGCGGAAGAAAAATTCAAAGAAGTATCAGAAGCATATGAGATTTTAAGTGACCCGCAAAAACGCGCTGCATATGACCAATACGGGCATGCAGGCACAGATCCAAATTACGGTGCTGGTGGAGCTGGTGGCGGATTTGGTGGATTCGGCGGCTTCTCTGGTGGCGGCTTCGGTGGTTTTGAAGATATCTTCGACTCTTTCTTTGGAGGAGGCGGTCGGTCAGTCGATCCAAATGCGCCTCGTCAAGGTGCTGATTTGCAATATACGGTCGACTTGTCTTTTGAAGAAGCGATTTTTGGTGTAGAAAAAGAAATCAAGTATAATCGGGAAGAAATCTGTCATACTTGTGGTGGGAACGGTGCAAAACCAGGCACACAACCAACTACTTGTCATAAATGTCATGGTGCAGGTACGATCAATGTAGAACGCCAAACACCACTTGGACGAGTGATGAGCCGTCAAACTTGTGATGTTTGTCATGGGACAGGGAAAGAAATCAAAGAACCTTGTCCAACCTGTCATGGCTCAGGACATGAGAAGAAAGCACATTCAGTTAAAGTGAATGTACCAGCTGGTGTAGAAGAAGGACAACAAATGCGTTTAGCTGGTCAAGGAGAAGCTGGAGAAAACGGCGGACCATTTGGTGATTTGTATGTGGTCTTCCGTGTAGAAGAAAGTGATATCTTTGATCGTGAAGGTTCTGAAATTTACTATGAATTGCCTTTAAGTTTTGTACAAGCAGCTTTGGGGGATGAAGTCCAAGTACCAACTGTCCATGGAGATGTGAAATTGAAGATCCCTGCTGGAACACAGACAGGTACGAACTTCCGTTTGCGTGGAAAAGGCGCTCCGAAGTTACGTGGTGGTGCAACAGGCGACCAACATGTCAAAGTAAAACTGATCACACCGAAAAATCTAAATGAACAACAAAGAGAAGCATTACGTGCATTCGCTGAAGCTGGCGGCATCAAAGTTGAAGAACAGCAAGAAGACGGTTTCTTCGATAAGTTTAAAGATGCTTTTGGCGGGAAAAAGCGGAAGTAGTTTTTCTAGTAAAAACGCTAAGTCATTAATAATTAAGGCTCATTGTCAAATGGTGTTGTTTTAATTAAATCACCTTGAGGAAACGTTTCGGCGTTTCCTCTTTTTTTTGTTATTAAATAATCTCACAGAGATTTTGTTGGATCAAGACTCGCATACGCAGATGTCGAAACGTCCGAAAGCCAAACGCGATGCGTTTAATGACCTTGATTAAATTGTTTTTCCCTTCCAATTTGCCGTTAGAATAGGGATATTTCAAAGCATTGATGATGCCTTTTTTATATTTGTTTAACGAAAGAATCGCTTTTTTAAATCCTTTATCCAATGATACTGGTAATGTGTCGATCAACTCGAAGAAGGCAGTAAAATCTTTTGTTTCCAAAGCAGCCAACAATTCCTGATAGACTTCATAACTTTCACGTAAGTGCTTATCGATTGAGAGCAGATAGTCTAGGACCTCTGATTCGGTCACGTATTTCCGTTGGAAAAGCGGAAATTGTCGAAGAGAAGTATAGTTGATTTTTGTTTCTTTCTTCAAGATCGTTCGCCAGTATTTTTTTAATTTACGATAATCTTTCATTGCTTTAGGATTGTTTTTCTTTAACTGGTTCATGGTTTGGATTCGTTGCTTATTGAAGGCACGAGTCAATTGTTGGACTATGTGGAACCGGTCGATCGATACACAGGCATTCGGAAAAAGAGCTCGTGTCACTACGTGATAAGAAGCATTCATATCCATTACGATATGAGTCACATTTTGCCTTGCTTTTAGGGTGAAGCGTTGGAAATAGGCGGTTAATTTAAAGTTTCTCCGATCATCTAAAATATCAAAAATCATTCCAGTGTCGGCATCACTGAGAATAAAGCACATCGCGCCTTCACAATCTTTGGTTCCTTTGAATTCATCAATCATCAAATGTTTCGGTAAGTAAGCAGGTTTTAACTGTGGTTCTTCAAAGAAAGAGTCTAGTACGCGTTCGACCGTTTTGGTCGATACAAAGTATCGAGCCGCAATATCTTTCATGGAGATCTTCTTCTTTAAATCAATAGCGATCGCAAATTTCAATGGTTGCGAAAGATAGCAGTTTTCAGCGACATAATCAGTTTTGGCTGTAAATGTGTGTCGACAATGTTTACAATAAAAGCGCTGCTTGAATAAACGAAGATAAGAAGGAACTTCTTGATAAGGAATCAGCTGGATCAAGCTCTCTTTATACGAATGATAAATCACTGTTTCAAAGCCGCACAGTTCGCAGTGGTGCGGTTTATAAGTCAATATTCCCGTAAAGACATTGGCCATTCGGCCATGGACCCGTTCTTTGGTCAGCGCATCTTTGGGAAAAGCGATGTTTGAATCTTTGATATTTAACAATTCTTTGATCATTTGGTCTGTATTTTCATCTTTTATTTTGATATTCTTAGGTAAAGACATTTGGATTCTCCTTCTATAAGTGGTTCAGCGACTTAATTATAGAGGAATCAAATGTCTTTTTGTTATAAAAAAATATTTGGTGTCCTTACTCGATTTGAGTAACAACACCAAATATCATAGAACCATAATTAAAAACCAGACGAACAATCATATGTTCGCCTGGTTTTTTTGTAGTTGTCATGTTTGTACCAACAAAAAAGCCAGCTTTAGAATATGATAATCGTCATAGTTTCTAGGGGTATAACCAGTGAGAGAATGGAACTTGTTCAATCGATATTGCAAGGTGTTTTTATGAATAAATAATTCTTCTGAGCAATTTTTGATGCTTCCGTTATTTTTACTGAAGCATGCCAAAGTCTTCTTGAACAAATGTACTTCTTCTTCTGTCAGGCTTTTCAAAATACGTTTTACATATAATGTTCGTTGATCTGACGGGATTGCTGGTAAAATGATCCCGAGGTCTAAATCTTCAAAAAAGCGGATCTCGTTCACAGATTGATGGAAAGTTATCCGTTCACAGCGTGTTGGGCATGAAGGAAAGATTGAGGTGTCTCTTGCTCTGTATAACAAAGCGACCCAATTCCAAAGTTTAGCTGTAACTGATACATTTTATTAAACTTTGTCTGGATTTTGTCAAGCAATGATAGCAATGAGGCTCTGGAAATCCGATTGACTAGGATAATGATTTGTTGTCTATGTACAGTGAACAAAGCCTGTCCGTAATAAGAGAAGATCCTTTCGAGCAACTCCAATAAAGGATTGATCCGTTCTTGACACAATTGCTGGTTGTCAGAAAGTTGTCCCACAACTACATAATATGGAGAAGAAAAATCAAGCTCAATTAAGTGAGGGTGGTATCGACTATGTACTTGATATCATCAATGAACCGATGGTACTTTCTTATGCGATGGAACAGATAGAGCGATTGCTTGTTTGTGCAGGAAAACAAGCGATGCGGCTGATGATACGATTAGGTGAGAAAATAAGAAGATAAAAATACACGGTCCCTTCATGGCGACCGTGCATTTTTGGTTTTTATTAAATATTTAATACTTTATTCAAGAAATCTTTTGTCCGTTCATTTTGCGGATTTTCAAAGATTTGTTGAGGCGTTCCGTCTTCTAAAAAGTTTCCGTCGTCAATGAACATGACGCGATTGGCCACTTCTTTAGCGAACCCCATTTCGTGCGTAACGATAACCATCGTCATACCTTGTTCTGCTAACTTTTTCATGACGTTCAAGACATCACCGACCATTTCAGGATCAAGTGCAGAAGTAGGCTCATCAAAAAGCATGATGTCAGGGTTCATCGCTAGAGCACGAGCAATAGCCACACGCTGTTTTTGTCCACCAGAAAGCATTTCAGGATACATATCTTTTTTATCTTCTAGACCAACTGTCTGCAGTAATTTGATTGCTTTTTTCTCTGCTTCTTCTCTAGATTCTTTCTTCAGGTCCATCGGTGCTAAAATGATGTTTTCCAAAATAGAAAGATGAGGGAATAGGTTAAAGTGCTGGAATACCATTCCGATATGTTGTCTCACCAAGTTGATATCTGTGCTTTTATCCATCAAGTGGGCGCCGTCAATAATAATTTCACCGTCAGAAGGTTCTTCTAAACGATTCAAGCAACGCAAGAATGTACTTTTTCCTGAACCTGAAGGGCCAATGATACAGACGACATCTCCTTCGTTGATGGATACATTGATGTCGTTTAATACTGTGTTATCGCCGTATTTTTTGACTAAATGCTCAACTAAGATTTTTTCTGCCATCTTACTTCACCTTCTTTTCTAAAACTTTTGCTAATTTTGTCAATGCTGTGATCAAAATCAAGTACATGATCGCAATGATCAAGTAAACATACGTACTTTGTGTTGTACGTGCAACAATGATCTTACCAGTTTGCAGCAATTCGACTACACCGATTGCGGAAATGATCGTTGTGTCTTTTAATGAGATAACGAACTGATTGACGAATGATGGGATCATGATGCGTATCGCTTGCGGCAAAATGATTTTTTGCATTGTCCGATTATAAGAAAGACCTAAACTTCTGGAAGCTTCCATTTGTCCGACAGGAACGGCGTTGATCCCGCCTCGAACAATCTCTGCGATATAAGCACTTGCGTTAAGAGTCAAGGTGATAACACCAGCAAGGAAGTCAGGAATCGTAAATCCAACGATACCAGGCAACCCAAAGAAAATAAAGAACGCAAGAACCATCATTGGAATTCCTCGGATGATATCGACATAAATACTAGCAATTGTGCGAAGAGCGCGTATTGGTGCTACACTGAATAATCCAAAAATCACACCGATTACTATAGCCAAAGCAAAGGAGATCAAAGTTAGGAGAATTGTTCTCCAAAGTCCTTTCAACAATGCTTGATAGTTGTTTTGGATAAGTCCAAGAAATGTTGATTCATCAGCAGTGGAAGACTCACTGGAAGTTTCTGAACCATCCGCTACATATTCTTTAATAATCTTATCGTATTCGCCTGTTCTTTTTAATTCTTTCAATCCTTCATTGAACATATTAAGAAGCTCAGGATTTTGTCCTTTTTTAACGGCAAATGCATATTTTCCGCCAGATTCTTTTTTGATCGGTGTTTCCAATTCTTGTCCTTGTTTGATCGCATAACCGATTACCGGATAATCATCCATCATTGCATCGATTGCGCCAACTTTTAACCCGTCGTACAATTGATCAGCAGCATCAAAATATTTGATAGAATAGCCATATTCAGATTCATGGTCGCTTAAAAATTCAGCACTTTCGGTACCAACTTTTGCTCCGACTGTTTTTCCTTTCAAATCTTCATAAGACTTGATCGAAGTATCTCCTTTTTTGACAGCTAATTGGATCCCGCTATCAAAGTAAGAATCAGAAAAATCATAGCTTTTCTTTCGTTCATCTGTTACAGTCATTCCGGCAATCATTCCGTCTGCTTGTCCTGATTCCAAAGCTTGCAAAGCAGCAGAGAAACCACGGTAGTCCATTCGGATGTTAAATCCTTGCAGTTTGGCGATGTTTTCCATCAATTTTACATCGATGCCTTCGTACTCGCCCTTTGCGTTTTGAAATTCAAATGGAGCAAAAGCAGAGTCACTGGCAATTACGTATACGTCTTTTTTGGGCTCTATTTTTTGCATTGTCTCGCTTGTGCTTGACTCTGCCGTTGTAGTGTTGTCAGCTTGTGCAACATGACCAAACGCAAGTGTCACAAGTCCTGTCATTAAGAAAACAAATGAGTGAAATAAATGCTTTCTTTTCATAATCAACCTCCTAAATTTCCAATATTTTATTATTATAGGCGAAAAGTGCTGAATCAGACAAGACTGTAAGCTCGAAAAAATGAAAAAAATGCGAGTTTCTAACATTTTATGTTATAAAATGTAACATGCATAATAAGATAAAAAAGTGGCGAAAGTATGTTCGGTGTGGTATAATTTTTTAGTAAGGAATGCCTTTGCTTTCCTTTTCTTTTTATTGGTCGTAAAATGAAAAGGAATGAATGAAAAGGAGGACGAAGAATGATTGAGAGAGATACCTCCCGACACTTTGAGCTTGTCTCGAAATACCAACCGGCTGGTGATCAGCCTGAAGCGATTAACCAATTAGTGGATGGCGTAGTCGGCGGGAAAAAAGCACAAATCTTATTAGGTGCGACTGGAACAGGGAAAACATATACGATTTCCAATCTTATTGAGAAAGTGAATAAACCAACACTGATTATTGCCCATAACAAAACATTGGCTGGTCAGCTGTACGGGGAATTCAAGGAATTTTTCCCTAACAATGCTGTTGAATATTTTGTTTCTTATTATGATTATTATCAGCCTGAAGCTTATGTGCCTTCAAGCGATACGTATATCGAAAAAGATTCAAGTGTAAATGATGAGATCGACAAATTACGACATTCGGCTACTAGTTCATTATTAGAAAGAAATGATGTGATCGTCATTGCATCCGTTTCATGTATTTTTGGATTAGGCTCGCCTTTTGAGTACCAAAAACAAGTAGTTTCGATTCGACAGGGAGCAGAACTAGATCGCAATCAGTTGATTCGTGACTTAGTCAGTATCCAATTCGAAAGAAATGATATAGATTTTCAGCGCGGTCGTTTTCGAGTGCGCGGTGATGTCGTGGAGATTTTTCCGGCTTCAAGAGATGAACGTGCCTTACGTGTGGAGTTTTTTGGAGATGAGGTCGAACGTATCCGAGAAGTCAATGCACTGACAGGTGAAGTTTTAGGAGAAACGGAACACGTAGCAATCTTCCCGGCGACTCACTTTGTGACGAATGATGAACATATGGAGCATGCCGTAGCGAATATCAAAGCGGAATTAGAACAGCGTTTAACTGTCTTGCGAAATGAAAACAAACTTCTGGAAGCTCAACGTTTAGAACAGCGAACCAATTACGATATTGAAATGATGTTAGAAATGGGCTACACGTCGGGAATTGAAAATTATTCTCGGCATATGGACGGACGTAAAGAAGGTGAACCGCCTTATACGCTATTGGATTTCTTTCCTGAAGATTTTTTGATCGTGGCGGACGAATCGCACGTAACCATGCCTCAAATCAGAGGAATGTATAATGGTGACCGAGCGAGAAAACAGATGCTAGTAGATTACGGTTTCCGTTTGCCATCTGCTTTAGACAATCGGCCACTTCGGTTAGAAGAGTTTGAAAAACATGTCAATCAGATCATTTATGTCTCTGCGACGCCAGGACCATATGAACATGAACAAACAGATACCGTTATCCAACAAATCATCCGTCCGACAGGGCTGCTTGACCCAGTGATCGAAGTTCGTCCAATCATGGGACAAATCGATGATCTAGTAGGCGAAATAAATGAACGAGTCGAAAAAGACCAGCGGGTGTTTGTAACGACATTGACGAAAAAAATGGCAGAAGACCTCACAGATTATTTCAAAGAATTAGGGATCAAAGTCAAATATTTGCATAGTGATATCAAAACGCTGGAACGAACAGAAATCATTCGAGATCTTCGATTAGGTGAATTTGATGTGTTAGTTGGAATCAATTTGCTTCGTGAAGGATTAGACGTACCTGAAGTTTCCCTTGTTGCTATCTTGGATGCGGATAAAGAAGGCTTTTTACGTAGTGAACGTTCCTTAGTCCAAACGATTGGACGAGCTGCTCGGAATGAAGAAGGTAAAGTAATCATGTACGCAGACAAAGTAACAGATTCTATGCGTCTAGCGATGGATGAAACGTCAAGACGTCGTACGATTCAGCAGAAGTACAATGAAGAACATGGGATCGTTCCAAAAACGATCATTAAAGAAATCCGAGATTTGATTTCTATTACGAAAGAATCGGAAGATGATACAAAAGAAGCGGTACAAGTCTCGTATGAAGAAATGACGAAAGAAGAAAAAGATACGTTATTGATGAAATTAGAAAAAGAAATGAAAGATGCGGCGAAAGCATTGGATTTTGAAACAGCCGCTAATGTGCGAGATATGATTTTAGAATTAAAAGCTTCAAAGTAGGAGGACAACATGGCTAACGATAAAATTACGATTCACGGTGCACGTGCCCATAACTTGAAAAATATAGATGTAACGATTCCACGAGATAAATTCGTGGTCGTTACAGGTTTGTCCGGTTCTGGAAAAAGTTCCCTAGCATTTGATACGCTATACGCTGAAGGGCAGCGGAGATACGTAGAGAGCCTTTCTGCTTATGCTCGTCAGTTTTTAGGACAAATGGATAAGCCGGACGTAGATAGCATCGACGGATTGAGTCCGGCGATTTCTATTGATCAGAAAACAACAAGTAAAAATCCTCGGTCGACAGTAGGTACTGTGACGGAAATCAATGACTATTTACGCTTGTTGTTTGCACGTGTAGGACATCCGATTTGTCCCAACGATCATATCGAGATTACCAGTCAATCAGTAGATCAAATGGCAGATCAAGTAATGGCTTTGCCTGAGCGCACAAAGATCCAAGTGTTGGCACCGATCGTGGTAAAGAAAAAAGGACAACATAAAAAAATATTCGAACGAATCCAAAAAGAGGGATACGTCCGCGTTCGAGTCGATGGTGAGATCTATGATTTAAGTGAAGTGCCTGAGCTGGAGAAAAACAAAAAACATGATATCGCGATCGTCATCGACCGGATCATTGTGAAAGAAGGGATTCGTTCTCGCCTATTTGATTCTTTAGAGGCGGCCCTGCGATTAGCAGACGGCTATGCTCTGGTTGACGTGATCGGTGAAGAAGAAATGTTGTTTAGCGAACACTATGCCTGTCCTTATTGCGGATTTACTGTTGGCGAACTAGAACCAAGACTGTTCTCATTCAATGCGCCTTTTGGAGCTTGTCCAGACTGTGATGGTTTAGGTGTCAAATTAGAAGTCGATCAAGATTTAGTGATTCCAGATAGAACGAAGACACTTAGTCAAGGTGCTATCGTTCCATGGAATCCAATCAGCTCTCAGTATTATCCTCAAATGTTAGCGCAGGCTTGTGAAAGTTTCGGTATCGATTTAGATACACCATTCGAAGAATTACCGGAAGAGCATCAGGAGATCATCTTGAATGGGACAGATGATCTTTTCCATTTCCATTATGAAAATGATTTTGGTGGCGTTCGCGATGTAGAAACGACTTTCGAAGGGGTATTGAAGAATATCGAGCGTCGTTATCATGATACGAACAGTGATTTCACGCGTGAGCAAATGCGTCTTTATATGACAGAATTAACTTGTCAGACATGTAAAGGTTATCGATTGAATCCCCAAGCTCTATCTGTTCAAATCAATGGAACGAATATCGGGCAAACAAATGAGTTGTCTATTCAAAAAGCAGTAGATTTCTTCTCAAACTTAACGTTATCTGAACAAGAGAAAGTAATTGCCAAACCGATTTTAAAAGAAGTAAATGACAGACTTTCATTCTTGGAAAATGTGGGACTAGACTATCTAACTTTGAGTCGCGCTTCCGGAACATTATCTGGGGGAGAAGCGCAGCGAATCAGATTGGCTACACAAATTGGATCGAATCTTTCTGGAGTTTTGTATATTTTAGATGAACCATCGATCGGATTGCATCAACGCGACAACGATCGACTGATTGGCTCATTAAAGAAAATGCGTGATCTTGGCAACACCCTCGTTGTAGTCGAACATGATGAAGATACGATGTGGGCAGCAGATTATTTGATTGACGTCGGACCTGGGGCCGGAGAACAAGGCGGACAAATCGTGGCTGCAGGCACTCCTGAAGAAGTAGCTAATGATGAAAATTCTTTGACAGGGAAATATCTTTCAGGGAAAAAATCAATCCCTGTACCAAAAGAACGCCGTAAAGGTAATGGGAAAGCAATCAAGATCACTGGTGCTTCAGAAAACAATCTGAAAAATATTAGTGTTGAATTTCCATTAGGAGAATTTGTAGCAGTCACAGGTGTGTCTGGTTCTGGAAAGAGTACATTGGTCAATAGTATCTTAAAGAAATCGTTAGCGCAAAAATTAAATAAGAATTCTGCTAAGCCAGGTAAATTCAAGACAATTTCCGGCTACGAAAGTATCGAAAAGATCATCGATATCGATCAAAGCCCAATCGGCCGGACGCCGAGAAGTAATCCAGCGACTTATACAAGTGTATTTGATGATATCCGTGGGTTATTTGCTCAAACGAACGAGGCAAAAATGCGGGGTTATAAGAAAGGGCGTTTTAGTTTCAACGTAAAAGGCGGTCGTTGTGAAGCTTGTCGCGGGGATGGAATTATTAAGATCGAAATGCACTTTTTGCCTGATGTCTATGTTCCTTGTGAAGTATGTCATGGTAAACGATATAATTCTGAAACATTAGAAGTGCATTACAAAGGAAAAAGCATTGCTGATATTTTGGAAATGACAGTAGAAGATGCTGTAGAATTCTTCAAGCACATTCCAAAGATTCATCGCAAACTGCAAACGATTGTTGATGTTGGCTTAGGTTATGTGACGATGGGGCAACCAGCAACGACATTGTCCGGTGGTGAGGCACAACGGATGAAACTTGCCAGTGAATTGCACAAAATCTCTAATGGAAAGAATTTCTATATACTAGATGAACCAACGACAGGACTTCATAGCGATGACATCGCCCGCTTGTTGCATGTATTACAAAGATTAGTAGATGCTGGTAACACAGTTTTAGTGATTGAACACAATCTAGATGTAATCAAAACAGCAGATTATATCATTGATTTAGGACCAGAAGGTGGAGAAGGTGGAGGAACGATCCTTGCGACTGGAACACCAGAAGAAATCATTAACGTAAAAGAAAGTTATACAGGTCACTATTTGAAAAAAATAATGGTATAAAGAGGATAGATAGCTGAGATAGTTAAAAAAACATAAAAAAATGAATTTTTGCTTGTTTTATTAATATCAGTGTTCTAGAATCATTACATGGTAGTTCTTTCTACACTGATTGGTATAGATAAAAACTTCCTATAAGTTCAATCCGTTCAAAAAAGAATTGAGCAATCGGAGGAGTTTCCTTTGATTGCTTTTTTCTTTATGGTATGATATTCCTTGTGTAGTTGGAAAAGAAAAACAAGAGATTATGAGTAAGTGAGAGATAATGATGAACAGTATTGAAAATGAAGAATTTATCCCTATATTATTAGGAAGCGACATGAACGTTTATGGTATGGCACGTTCTTTTAATGAAGCATACGGCAAAATCTGCCAAGCATATGCTTCGGATCAGTTAGCCCCTACCCGCTACAGTAAAATTGTCAATGTAGAAGTTATTCCAGGATTTGATAAAGACCCTGTATTTATCGAGACGATGCTTCGTTTGGCAAAAGAAAGATATTCTGATAAGAGTAAAAAATATCTTTTGATTGCTTGTGGTGATGGATATGCAGAATTGATCTCCCAACATAAACAAGAGCTGTCAGAATATTTTATCTGTCCATATATTGATTATTCTTTATTTGAAAGACTGATCAATAAAGTAAGCTTTTATGAAGTTTGTGAAGAATATGATCTTCCGTATCCTAAAACATTGATCGTCAGAGAAGAAATGTTAGTAAATGGACATTTGGAACAGGAATTGCCTTTTGAATTCCCAGTTGCTTTGAAACCTGCAAACAGTGTGGAGTATCTTTCTGTCCAATTTGAAGGAAGAAAAAAAGCTTTTATTTTAGAGACTAGAGAAGAGTTCGATTTAATTTTAGGCCGGATATACGAAGCCGGTTATAAAAGTGAAATGATTGTACAAGATTTTATCCCGGGTGATGATAGTAATATGCGTGTGCTAAATGCGTATGTAGATGAAGATCATCAAGTTCGGATGATGTGCCTTGGTCATCCACTATTAGAAGATCCTACACCAGCATCGATTGGTAATTACGTTGTGATCATGCCAGATTATAACGAAAAAATCTATCAAACCATTAAGGCATTTTTGGAAAAAATCGAATATACAGGCTTTGCCAATTTCGATATGAAGTATGATCCTAGAGATGGAGAATATAAATTATTTGAAATCAATTTGAGACAAGGTCGTAGCAGTTTCTTTGTGACATTGAACGGCTTGAATCTGGCTCGTTTTGTCACAGAAGATCGAGTGTTCAACAAACCCTTTGTTGAAACGACCTATGGAACGAATCAATCAGATAAAGCAAGATTATGGATGGGTGTGCCCAAAAAAATCTTTTTAGAATATGCTCGGGAAAATGAAGACAAAAAACTAGCTGAGCAAATGATCAAAGAAAATCGTTACGGTACTACTGTATTTTATGAAAAAGACCGATCAATCAAGCGCTGGTTGTTGATGAAATATATGTTCCATAACTATATTCCAAGATTCAAAAAGTATTTTCATGTGAAAGAAGGCTAGTTCATGGAGAATTTTTTCAGTATTTTAGGCGGAATGGGCACGATGGCGACAGAAAGTTTTGTTCGCTTGATCAACCACCGAACGAAAGCTACAAAAGATCAAGAATATTTGAATTATGTCTTATTCAATCATGCAACAGTTCCTGATCGTACAGCTTATATTTTAGATCGATCAGAAGAAAATCCAATGCCGTTTCTGCTGGATGATATTGAGAAACAAAATTTATTGCGACCAAACTTCATTGTGTTGACTTGTAACACCGCACACTACTTTTTTGAAGAGTTACAAGCGGCAACGGATATTCCTATCTTGCATATGCCAAGAGAAGCAGCAAATGAACTTGTCCGTCAGCATACGACAGGGAGAGTAGCGATTCTAGGAACAGAAGGAAGTATGAAAGCTGGAATCTATGAACGCGAAGTCAAAAATCTTGGTTTCGAAACAGTGATTCCTGATACTGCGCTTCAAGAAAAAATCAATTACCTGATCTATCATGAGATCAAGGAATCGGATTATTTGAATCAAGAGCTCTATTACGAAATCTTAGAGGAAGCGGTAGAGCGCCTAAACTGTGAAAAAGTCATCCTAGGTTGCACAGAATTATCTTTGATGCATGAATTTGCTGAAGATAATCATTACCCAGTGATCGATGCTCAATCTATTTTAGCGGATCGAACGATCGAACGTGCATTAGCTGAAAGAAGCGAGGCATTGGATACAGCATCGGAAAAGTAAAAAAATTGGATTTGGGGCAAATATCCTAAAAGATATTTGGTCCAAATCTTTTTGTAAAAGAAAAAGAAAACTGGCAATGATACGCCCGGAATGATATAATTTTATTATGCACAATGTGAGAGGGGTTCGTAAATATGACAGATAATTTGCAATTAGTCATCATAACAGGTATGAGTGGTGCAGGGAAAACAGTAGCTATCCAAAGTTTTGAAGATATGGGCTATTTTTGTATCGATAATATGCCGCCTCGATTGATTCCAAAATTCTGGGAATTGATCAAAGAATCAGGTAAAGTCACAAAAATGGCTTTAGGAGTGGATTTGCGTTCTCGTTCCTTCTTTGAAGAAATCCAAAACATGCTGATCGAAATCGAAAATACGAACTTCATCGACACTTCTATCTTATTTTTAGATGCTTCAGACGAAGAACTAGTGGCTCGCTACAAAGAAACAAGACGAGCACATCCAATGGCGATGGACGGTTTGATCACTGAAGGGATACGTAAAGAACGGGCGATACTAGACGACTTGAAAGCCCAAGCTTCCGTGATCATTGATACGACAACATTGACACCACGACAATTACGTGAAAAAATCAATGAGTCATTCAAATCAAAGGGAGACCAAGGATTTCGGATCGAATTTGTATCATTTGGTTTTAAATACGGGTTGCCGATCGATTCGGATATTGTGATGGATGTGCGTTTTTTGCCCAACCCTCATTATATCCCGGAACTAAGACCATTGACCGGAAAAGATCAGCCAGTCTATGATTATGTGATGTCCTTTGATGAAACGCAATCATTCTACCATAAATTTTTGGATCTTCTGGAAACTGTATTGCCTGGATACATTAAAGAAGGAAAAAGCAGCTTGACAGTTGCAATCGGCTGTACAGGCGGTCAACACCGTTCTGTGGCATTGACTGAACGTTTGGCAAATGCTTTAGGGAAAAACTATAAAGTCAATGTGACACATCGGGACAAGGATAAAAGGAAAGAGACGGTGAACCGGTCGTGAAAATGAAAACCTACCGGATAAGAAAACCAAAGATCGTAGTGGTCGGCGGTGGCACTGGTCTGCCAGTTATCCTGAAAAGTTTACGAAATCAAGGAGCAGATATCACAGCAGTAGTGACTGTTGCAGATGATGGTGGAAGCAGCGGTGCAATCAGAGAATCGATCGCTATGGCTCCTCCTGGTGACTTGAGAAATGTCTTAGTGGCGTTATCGGATATGCCACAATTCTATGAAGATATTTTCCAATACCGTTTCAAAAAGGAAGATCAGTTTTTAGCCAATCATACGATCGGTAATCTGATCATTGCCGCAGTTTCCGAGATGCGGGGAAGCACTTATGAGGCGATTCAATTATTAGCAAAAATGATGCATGTAGATGGACATGTTTATCCTTCTTCAGAAACTCCTTTGACCTTGCATGCTGTTTTTAAAGACGGAACGACTGCAGTAGGAGAATCTAAAATCGCGATCGACCGTAAAACCATTGACCGTGTGTATGTCTGCAACACAAATGATAAAAGTGAAGCCAAAGCGGCTCGAAAAGTCGTTTCAGCAATTATGGACGCCGACATGGTCGTTTTGGGACCCGGAAGTTTATTCACCAGTATCCTTCCAAATTTAGTGATACCAGAAATCGGCGAAGCAATGCTCAAGACAACTGCTGAAACCGTCTATATCTGTAATATCATGACTCAAAAAGGGGAAACGGAACATTTCACAGATGCCGATCATATACGTGTTTTACACAAGCATTTGAATCAGCCTTTTATCGATACAGTATTGGTCAATACGGAAAAAGTGCCTGAAGATTATATGGACCCAGAGATCTATGATGAGTATCTAGTACAAGTCGCACACGACTTCAACGGATTGAGAAATGAAGGATGTCGAGTGATTTCCACCGACTTTTTAGAATTGAAAGATGGTGGTGTCTTCCACGATGGAGACAAAGTAGTAGAAGAATTGTTCCGTTTAGTTTTCGGTTCAAAATATTAAGCAATTTATTGTTGGAGAAAGGAGGAGAATAGGATGTCATTTGCTGCAGATGTGAAGAAAGAACTAACTGGTTTGGAAGTTCATCGAGAACATGCGAAAGCGGAATTAGCTGCTTTGCTGCGAATGAACGGCTCTTTAGGTATTGTGAACCAGCAGTTTATTTTGAACGTCCAAACAGAAAATGCTGCAATTGCCAGACGTATCTATTCTCTTTTGAAAGATCATTATCAGGTACGAAGTGAGCTACTCGTTCGTAAAAAAATGAAATTAAAAAAGAACAATGTCTATATCGTCCGGTTGAAGCAAGGCACAAAAGATGTGTTGATGGATCTTGATATCATGGATGGTATGATGTTCAATGGACACGTTTCGGACGAGATTATGGGAAATTCGCAAAAAATGCGTTCTTACTTACGTGGTGCTTTTATGGCCTCAGGTTCAGTCAATAATCCGGAAACGAGTCGTTATCATTTGGAAATATTTTCTATTTATGAACAGCATAACCAAGACATTTGCGATATGTTAAATTATTACGGTCTACATGCTCGAACGCTTGAACGGCGCAATGGCTATATTTCTTATTTAAAAGGAGCAGAAAAAATTGCTGATTTCTTAACATTGATTGGTGCAACCAACTCAATGCTCCGATTTGAAGATGTTCGAATCGTACGGGATATGAGAAATTCGGTCAATCGTCTAGTCAATTGTGAGACAGCAAATCTGAACAAGACGATTGATGCGGCTTCTAAACAAATCGAAAACATCGAATTGATCGAAGCAAAGGTCGGTCTACATGCTCTTCCTGAAAAACTTCAGGAAATCGCAGAACTTCGGCTTCAACATCCAGAGGTCAGCTTGAAAGAATTAGGGGAAATGATTCCCTCAGGTGCAATATCAAAATCGGGAATTAATCACCGAATTCGCAAAATAAATGAATTTGCGGAAAAACTGCGTGAAGAAGCAGTTTAATCCAAAGAAAAAACTGATACATGAAGCAGGAGATGCGAATGTATCAGTTTTTTTTTAAAAGCTATACTTGCTTTTCTTCCGTCAAACTATAATTCCAACTTTACTGGTGTAACATAATTTTGAAAGGCTTCTATTGTTTTTTAATACAATCGTATAAAAAGCGGGGAGACAACTGAATGAAGATTTTAGTTTTATACATAAACTTTTGCTTAATATAGAAGTCCTGATATAGATAGGATCAAGTATTTATCTATAACTGGAGATTAATTAAAAACTGGAAGGAACTGCTCGATCAACCTTGAGAACTGTTTTTCTTACTTCTGGTCAAGATTCTCGTGGTTGGTGGATAAGGATGGTTGATAAGTTCATTGGATTAGCTAGCCGAAAACAACCAGGTGTAATTAATGTAGAAGTTTTAACAAGGGAATGGAGTGATTTATTCAGTGATAATCATAAGTTCATAAATAGTAATTGGGATGTATGATTGGTATACGTTATACCTGAACTTGAACTATCAAGATTTGGTTTAGAATTTGAGAATCGATGTTTATAAAGGGAGGGCAAAAAATGTGCTTTTTTACAACTTTTACTATCATTATGATTGCAGTACTTTTTATTTTTCTAGATATAGCAAAGCGAAATACAGCATTTTTATTATATCGGGTTTTACTTCGAGCAGGTCTCATAACATTTATATCGATCGTTGGATTTTTTCTATTCACAGTTATTGTATTTATTTGGAGAACTACAGCACCACCATTGCCAGAGATTACATATGGAGAATTTCCGTTTAGTCTTGAATATGAAATAGATGAGGAAAGAATTTTGATTGAAGATACGGTGATTGCAGAATTTATAGGAAGTTTTAGAGGGAATGTGACAACTCAACCTAGACGAAGTTGGAGTATAAAACTTTTAAATAATAGTGGAGAGTTGAAAGCATTTCATTATGAATTCTTAATAATAGAAAGTGAAGATGTAACAATCACTTTAAGTAGTGGCTCTGCTGGATATTTTATGAATGATGGTGGAAGCAAGCCACAGCTCACAGTCCGTGATCGTATTGCAGGTTTTATGCATTTTTCTCACTATGACTTAGAAGAAGCTCGTAAAATACTTGCAGAATATGGGATCACATTAATCAATTGGGAATATGCGCCACCGATAAGAAATTTTTTCAATGATTATTATTAGTCTTATAAAAAACAGAATGTAAAATTTATGTGCGCGAGTATTTAGTTTTCCATTTTTTGTTTGATAGATATATAGCATTGTTGAAGCATGGGATAGGGGCATCAATTTTATCAATGAGGTTGGTCAGGCAGTTAACATAATTGGTGATGCTATAAATCCATTTAATTGGAATTGGGGGAATTAGGTGTGGAAACAGTGAGATTATGGATATTCATGAAAAATTTTCGTTCGGCTTTGAGATATGTTATTCTGGAATCAAAATCAGGTTATTATCTGATTGACACAGATCACTATACTTTTTGGGGAGGCTACCTTTTTCCGATTTTTAATTGGATAATCCCCCATAAGGTTATGAAAATTAACTTGCCTGCAGAAGAAATAAATAGATTAATACTCAACAAAGATTTACAAAGGAAAAGAGAGAAAGAACATTCTAATGTTGCTTGGATAGGTCCAGCATTTGCGGTAGTGACTTCTTCAATTGTCGGTCCTATCCTAGAGAGTATTTATAGTGATTTTTCTATTGAGATTCGTTATTTATTTGTTACTTTAAGTATAGCTGTTCTTTTGTGCATAAAGGGTTATGTTAGCAAGAAGAATAAAGATATTTTAACACTAATCGGTGTAAACAATTTGTCTAGTACTAAAATTATACTGTTTCCTGAATCTATAAAAGAAGGATCAAGGTTGTTGATAATTTTTATAATGCTTATACTGTTTTCTGTTTCTTCTATGGTGGCGTTTATAGTTTCAAATAATTGGTTTATTCTGGCAGGCGTAATGCTTTTTTCTAGTTTCTATTTATTTAGTAATGCTCTATTAGCACAGCGAGGGAAATATAAGTTTAAAATATTAGATTAGATATTATTTTTAGAGGGGATAAATATAAAATGAAAAGAGGTTATTTATAATGGAAAAAGTATTACCAATTAAGAGCTACTGTATTCCAAGGCTTTTCATCATAGAATTTCAAAAGTAAAGGCATATGTTTCACAAATAGTGTCTATCCTGGCTAGATAATTCTTCTACTATCTGCTTTAATTTCAGTAGACTTTTCGGCAAGATATTTGCTAATGAGATGAATAGAGATTACAACCCGCCTATAACCGCTTAAAACAAGCTTTTTTAAAGTATAGTTAGCAAGTCGTATTCATATGTTCAAAGAGGAGGGCTTATGAACTTTGAATTCATTCCGTGTGAACAGAACAGTAGGGGGAAGTAAAATGAAAGAAAAGCCTATAAATAAATGGTCATTGTATAAAAATTCAATGTTTGGAGTTGTTATCTTTGGTGTTTGTGCTGGATTATTCCTTTTCATATTATTACAAACGGTGACTCTTTTCTCTTCTAATCCTACTTATGGATGGATAGACAGTATAGCCTTAGGGATGTTTGCGAGAGGATATGGATTCTTATTGTTGTTCTCAATTCTCACACTAAGTCCAATCCATGGACTCATTCAACTTTGGAAGCAAGAACGAGCCTTAAACTTTTCGTTCTCGGAAGAAATGGAAAAACACAACATAACAGGCAGTATGTATGTGGATGATCAATGGTTTATCAGCACTGATGAGGTAAAAATAGTTGCCATTAGGAGAGATTACCTGCAGAAAATTCATAAAATAAAAGATCCTAATGGGAAAAAGGCAAGGTTAATTATAACTTTGATAACATCTAATGGTAAGAAGTTAAAACTTGCAGGATCATATGATAATGTTAAAAAGTTCGAACATTGGTATCTGCAAAAAGACAGCATTAGTCTTAATAAACAATTTGAAAAAAATTAATCAAAGTCATCGGCAACACGAATAATTTGACATCTTGATATGTGATATAAGCAAAAACGGCATTTCTGAGACCGAACAGCATAAAAAATTTAAATGTTGGAATTTATATAAGCAAAACCCAAGAAGCTAGATGCGATAGAGCATTTAATTTCTTGGGGTTTTGCTTGGGAATCAGCATATCAATTTAAATGATCATCTTGGTATTTCAAAAGTGGGTACGATTACAAATAGTTGGAGCAAAATAGTGGGTAAAATTACCATTCCAGTGTCTGTCTTGCCTCTTTTTCGTCAATCACAAAGAGACGAGATTCATAGGAAAAATCGATACAGGGTATGATTTCAATGATATTATGACCAATTACAAAATAGGATTGATAAAGCATTTTTTGCATTTTTATAATAGTTTATTGATAATAATGTATGAGGTACAGTATAATGATTTAAAAGGTAATGTGTTGTGACCGAATTAAATGAACTAATGCCTATTTTTTATATTCCTTAGTGGACAAAAATGGAGACAGTGAAGTTAGGAGCATTGTATCCTTTGTTGCGTAGTTCAAAAAAGTAAGCGATTTCTATAATGGTCAGGGTAAACGGTGAGGGCTGTCCACGTAAATCCTACTATTGAAATCACAATGATCGGACATTCAAAAGGTGGTGCTGAAGCAGCAAATTAAGTAGCTATAAATACGAATGCGATTATATTTAATCCAGCGACAGTAAATTTATCTGCTTATGAATTAGACTCAAACACATATACAGCAAACATGGTGGCTTATGTTGTCGAAGGAGATGCATTAAATAATTTTTTCGGTGGAATAAGTAGTCCGATTGGAGAGTTAATCATGTTAGATAGACAATATGATGCACCTTAGTGGAGAATGATATCTCGCATAGGTAACTCAGTAAAAAATCAAGGTATGGAAGCAATTATGTCTGCATTGGAAGATCGATATAGATAGGCGGATATGAATAGTAATAGGGGGAATAAAATGGAATACAATGGATCAATGAGAATTGTACAAATTATATTTTGGATTGCATCGGGAATTGTGATTATAGGAGGAGTGTTTTTGATGTTACCAAGCTTAATATTTCCTTTCTTTGCATTAATCTCGCCTAAAATACCCGAACCGGAAATCACCTATGGAGAATTTCCATTTAGGATTGAATACGAATTAGATGGACAGCTTAACATAATTGAAGATACTGTCATAGCTGAGTTTAACGGATGTGAGTTCAGCGCAGGTTCTATGAAAAGAGAACGAAGATGGAGAAGTAGATTAGCTAGTGGTAGAGAAGATCTACCTTTTGGGGACGATCTAGGAATCTATTTTAGTCGAGGAAGTGCGCAATATTATATGGGGGAAAATGTACAATCAATGTCATTAAAACCACATATAGCCCTTAGAAATCTCGAGGAAGGTTTTAGAAGAGAGGTAGACTTTATATTAGGAGAAAGTGGATACATAAGAACTGTACTTAATTTCGGAGAAGCGCAAGAAGTTTTGACACAATACGGAATTACCTTAATCAACTGGGAAATATCTGAACCGATTGTTAACAATTTTGGTGATTAGAAAACAATTACGATAAATAGAAACAAGCCAAATCATCAGCAAGTAAAAGCTGATGATTTGGCCTTTCTTATACGAGTAGTAGGAATTCATAGCGAATATTATTACGACCAGTAGATATTTTGATATTAAAGGAGTATTACGAACTAATATGTGAGAATGTAGAGGTGATGTGCGAATAATGAGAAATTTATCAAATAGAAACAAAATATTAATCATTATTGTTGTTATAGCTGTGTTTCATCTGGGAACGAATGCGGTTTTAAGTAGAATAATATTGGGCCCTAAGCCACCAAGACCAGAAATTACCCGAGGGGAGTTTGATTTTAGATTAGAATATGAAGTAGATGGGGAAAGGATTGTGATAGAAGATACAATTGTTGCATTATTTGATGGATTTTCTGCAGATGCAGGTAGCATGGCAGGGTATCGCACGTGGCGTTTGCATTTGGCGAGTGACAAGAGGGCACAACAATTATTGTTACATGAGTTAGATGATGGTCGAAAAATATATTATCATTTTGGAGGAGCTGGATTTTATATGGGGGAAGTTAGTAGCAGTGTAACTGTAACAAGGAAAGATTTGCCAGGTCTTGGCATTCGAAACTCCATATTTTATATCGAGCGTGGGAGAGATACATCTATTGGGAACAGGAGAGGGTTAACTCTTGAAGAGTTATATAATGACTTTGGAATCCGTCTTATTAGTTGGGAACACGATCCACCAATAGAAAATCGCTTTGAATAATCGAAATCTACTAATCCATTTCATCAGCCAGTGAATGTTGTAATGGAACAATTTGGTTTAGTGTTCAAAACCATTGAAATACTAGGCTGTGATCAGCAAAAATGAATCTGAATAAAAAAGAGAGCAACTATTAGATGAGAGGAGTTAAGAGTTGTTAGCTTTATACGAATCAAAGTGGCAAATACAGATGCGTATGCATTTGTGTTTGCCATCTTGCGTTTGGTAGACGAGATAGGTATAAGCTAAAGAAACAACTTGTTTAAAATAAACGACCTAGCTCAACAAACGACCATCTAATCAACTAACAGCATACATAAAAGCAACTATTTTTGAAGTAGAATTGAAAACGGGATAACTTAAAAAGTGATTGGGATACTAGTGAGAATCACCGTACATAAATATTACTCGTTAAGGGGAATTGAGAAATTTTGTATGAAAATTTAAGAATTAGTTAGTATGCGCAAGTCAAAAATATGAATAAATTATTTGGTGGAGATAATTTGCTTAGCTTGTCATAAGAAATGAGATAATCTGGCAGATGCAAGCTTTTGGACACCATTTATTCGGAATAAGGAGGCTGGGACAGAAGCGTTTAACTCCAAGAAATAAGAAGGAGTTGCTTCTGCTTCCGCCGTTTATACGTGTTTTGAGCGTGAGACAAAAGTGTTCTTTACTTTTGTCCCACGCTCCTTATTTTTTTATTTTGTTTGGATCAATTCTTTTAATTCCTCTATTGAAATAGATTCATCAAAGATTTCTTTACCCAAGATGACAGTTGGAACAAATCGAATATGTGCTTGCTCAGCTTCGTTGATGACAGCTTGGCTCAGCTGTTCGTCTTTTTGTTCTGTCAGCTTTAGTTTATCTACTGCAAAATTCGCTACTTCTTGGAGAGAAAGATGTTTCCACTCGTCTTGAGTATCGAATATTTGTTTGATCTCTTTGATCGCTTTTTGACCATCGCTGATTGTGAGATACCGGTGCATCACGTTTCCTCGCTGCAAGCTTTCTTTTTCTTTATCGAACAATTTGATCACTCGCTGCAATTGCCCGCTTTGGACTGCTTCTTCTAATAGCTCATAAGATTCTTCAAACCATTGTCGGCAATACGGACAAGCTAAGTTGATGAATTCGACCATTTTTTTAGGAGCATTCGATGAACCATAAAGGATTCCTTTTTGTGTATTTGTTTTCGTTGCATCAATCACTGATATATCCATGTTAAAACACCTCTTTCGCTTATAGTTTATACATGTCTGACAAAAAAAGGCAACGATTTAGACTGTTTGTCAAAAAAATTAGATGACCAATTCAAATAGATATATGTAAAATATTTTTATAAATAAAAGAAAAAAATGGCATGTTTTACGTTATAATGGAACAGATAATAAGAGAGAATATGAACAAGGATGATGAATCATGCGAAAAATGAAAACAATGGATGGCAATACGGCAGCCGCATATATTTCTTATGCATTTACCGAGATTGCTGCAATATATCCAATAACACCCAGTTCGACCATGGCTGAATTAGTAGATCAATGGTCAGCAGCAGGTAAAGAAAATGTATTCGGTCAACCAGTAAAAGTAGTAGAAATGCAATCCGAAGCAGGAGCAGCTGGTGTGGTCCATGGATCATTGAAAACTGGTGCACTGACAACTACATATACCGCTTCACAAGGGCTGCTTTTGATGATACCGAATATGTACAAGATTGCTGGGGAACTACTGCCAAGTGTTTTCCACGTTGCTAGTCGGGCAGTGACGACAAATGCGTTGAATATTTTCGGAGATCACGGAGACGTGATGGCTGCAAGACAAACAGGATTTGCTATGTTAGCTGAAAGCAGTGTACAAGAAGTGATGGATTTAGCACCTGTTGCCCATCTTGCTTCTATTGAAGGAGAAGTCCCTTTTTTGAATTTCTTTGATGGATTCCGTACGAGTCACGAGATTCAAAAAATCGAAGTTTTGGAATATGAAGAATTAGCTCCTCTGATCAATCAGGAGAAATTAGCTTCATTTCGTAAACGAGGGATGAATCCCAATCATCCGACTGTTAGTGGTACGAACCAGAATCCAGACATCCATTTTCAACAACGGGAAACGATCAACCCCTATTATGATAAATTACCTGAAATCGTTCAAAAATATATGAAAGAGATCAACCGATTACGAGGAACTTCTTATGACTTGGTGACTTATTACGGAGCAGACGATGCGGAAGAAGTCATTGTTTCTATGGGATCAGTTGCACAGACGATTGAACAAACGATTGATTACTTGAATGCAAACGGACGGAAAACAGGTTTTTTGAATATCCATCTTTATCGTCCTTTTCCAGTGGAAACATTCGTGCAAAAGTTGCCTCATACAGTAAAAACAATTGCTGTTCTTGATCGAAGTAAAGAACCAGGGGCAGGTGGAGAACCTCTCTTATTAGACGTTCAAAGTGCATTATATGATTCTGAACTTCGCCCGGCTGTTATTGGTGGTCGCTACGGATTGGGGTCTAAAGATGTGACTCCCGACCAAATCTCAGCAGTTTTTGATGAATTGAAAAAAGACCCAAGCATACGCAAAAAACGTTTTACCATAGGGATCGTTGATGATGTGACTTATCAATCTTTGGAACCAAAGGAAAGTCTGGATTTGACAGAACCGCAAACATTCCAGGCCAAGTTTTGGGGGTTTGGATCTGACGGAACAGTCGGAGCAAATAAATCAGCTATCAAGATTATTGGAGATCACACCGATAAATATGCGCAAGGCTATTTTTATTATGATTCGAAAAAATCTGGCGGTCTAACTGTCTCTCATCTTCGTTTTGGAGATACGCCGATACGTTCTGCGTATCTTGTCGAGCATGCGGACCTTGTTGCCTGTCACACACCAGCTTACCTGCATAGCTATGACTTGGTCAAAGGATTGAAGCCAGGTGGCATTTTTTTATTGAATACTCTTTGGAGCGACGAACAATTAGAAACGCATCTGCCCTTAAAATTAAAACGTTACTTGGCTGAAAATAACATTAGATTCTATACGATCAATGCCATGAGATTGGCCCAAGAAGTCGGTTTGGGACGCCGGATCAATACGGCAATGGAAACGGCTTTTTTTAAATTAGCTGACATCATTCCTTTTGATGAGGTGATTCCGCTGCTAAAAGAAGAAGCCCTGAAAAGCTATGGACATAAATCAATGGCTATCGTAGAAAAAAACATACAAGCAATCGATCGGACGACCGAACTGCTTCATCAAGTCGCGATCCCAGACCATTGGAGAACGTTGGAGATGCCTGAAAAAATCAATAAAAGGAACACTGGTTATGTACAAGAAATACTTGAACCAGTGAATGCACAGGAAGGAAATCAACTCTCTGTTGGTACACTTGTAGCAAATGGAATGACAACAGGAGAGATGCCTTTAGGAACGGCTTCTATGGAAAAGCGGGGCGTCGCTTTAGAAGTACCTGAGTGGATTAGTGATCGCTGTACGATGTGTAATGAATGTGCCTTTGTTTGTCCTCATGCTGCCATCCGTCCATTTTTAGCAGATGAAGAGGAAATGGAAGAAGCGCCAGAAGGATTTATCGTGAGAGAAATGCGAGGCGCAGACGGCGTAAAATACCGTATCCAAGTTTCAGTGGAAGACTGTACAGGTTGTGGTCTGTGTGTAGAGGCTTGTCCCGCAAAAGAAAAAGCTTTAGTGATGAAGCCTTATGAAGAACAGAAAGAACAAGCTGTGAATTGGGCTTTTGCAATGACATTAAGACAAAAAGCAAATCCAGTCAAAGGAAAGAATACTGTCTTGTCTACACAATTCAATCAACCGCTTCTTGAATTCTCGGGCGCTTGCTCAGGCTGTGGCGAAACACCTTATGTAAAATTATTGACACAAATGTTCGGTGATCGAATGATGATCGCGAATGCGACAGGCTGTTCTTCTATTTGGGGCGGTGCTTCTCCTGCTTCTCCTTATACGACAAATGAATGTGGTCAAGGGCCTGCATGGTCAAATTCTTTATTGGAAGATAATGCTGAATTTGGTTATGGTATGCTTCTAGCGGCACAGACTCGTCGCGAGGCTTTGGCAAGTTCAATCAAAGAAGTATTGCCAAAAGTATCAGAAGAACTACGAGAATTGATGGAAGACTGGTTGGTACACGTGTTTGAGAGTGAAGGAACGCAGCAAAGAGCAGCAAAACTGCAAGCTGCGATCGAAAGCGAACGATCAATTGTCCCTGAACTGGAGGATATATACAAGAGAAAGGATCTATTCGTAAAAAACAGTCAATGGATGATTGGTGGAGACGGATGGGCTTACGACATTGGTTTTGGCGGGATCGATCATGTACTTGCCAGCGGAGCAGACGTGAATATTCTTGTTTTGGATAACGAAGTCTATTCCAATACTGGCGGTCAAACCTCAAAAGCAACACCAGCTTCGGCAATCGCTAAATTTTCGGCTAGTGGAAAGTATGCTTCAAAGAAAGATCTAGGAATGATGGCGATGACATATGGAAATGTTTATGTGGCGCAAATTGCTTCAGGTGCCAATCAAATGCAGACGATAAAGGCATTTGAAGAAGCAGAAAAGTATCCTGGACCTTCTTTAATCATTGCCTATACGCCTTGTATCACACATGGTTTGCTTGGTGGAATGAAAGAATCGCTTAAAGAAGCAAAAGAAGCTGTTTCTTCTGGCTATTGGTCATTATATCGATATAACCCTGCAATGGTCGAAAAAAACAAGAACCCAATGACTTTGGACTACAAAAAACCTGATTTCTCTGCTATGCCTGATTTCATGAGGAAACAAGTTCGCTTTTCCTCGCTAGAGAACGCAAATCCAAATCTTGCAAAAGCTTTATTTGAAAAGACTGTCCAAGACGCTAAAACACGTTTTTACAACTATGCTGCACTGACGGGAGAATTAGAAAAAATCAAGAAACGACTTGAACCAGAGGAATCTATCGATGTACCCGTTAAGACTAGAAAAGAAAAAACGACGGACCTTGAAGCAGAAGAAAGAAGAGCTGCTAGAAGAGCTGCCAGAGCAGAACGACGTAAAAAAATGGAACAAGCTACAAAAGAAAAAAAGGAAAAATAACAGAAAAAATATAATGAATAATTCTCTGAAGTTTAAAAATATTTATTGCAGAGAAAAATAAAACGCATACTTGCAATTTTCCTGAAAATTATGCGTTTTTCTCAAGAAAAATACGAGCAGATCAGCCTCTAAAATTAAAACATATGATATACTAGAGAGGAAATCTCAAAAGAGAAGAGAGGCTTTTTATGTCATTTCAAATCGGGGAACTTTTTAATTTGGACTATTGGCAGCAAATGTTTTCCGGTGACTTGTTCTCTCTGAATTTTTTGGTGAACATACTTGATATTCTGGTTGTCTGGTATCTTGTATACAAACTGATCCAACTGCTGCGAGGCACAAAAGCGATTCAGCTTCTGAAAGGTGTAGCTATTTTTATTGTTATCCGAATCGTAGCGGAAATCATTGGTCTGCACACCTTGTCTTGGCTGATGAACCAAGTCATTACGTACGGGGTGATAGCTGCTATCGTGATTTTTCAGCCGGAAATCCGGAGAGGACTGGAACATCTTGGACGCAGTTCGCTTTTCAAACAATCAAAAAGCGAACAGCAGGAAGATGAGAAGATGATCTTGTCTTTTGACAAAGCCATCCAATATATGTCCAAGCGAAAAATCGGTGCGTTGATCACTATCGAACGTCATACTGGATTAGATGAGTATATTGAGACAGGAATTGCATTAGATGCAGATATCACTGGAGAGCTGCTGATCAATATCTTTATTCCTAATACACCGCTGCATGACGGTGCAGTTATTGTAAAAGAAGGAAAGATCGCAGTAGCAAGCGCCTATCTTCCTCTATCAGAAAGTATGTTGATTCCAAAAGAATTCGGGACTCGACACCGGGCAGCTGTCGGTATAAGCGAAGTCAGCGACGCGATTACCATCGTTGTCTCTGAAGAAACTGGGGATGTCAGCATTACATTAGATAATGAACTGATGGCTGGCTTATCCCAGCAAGAATATTTGGCAATTTTGCGTAGAGAACTAATTGCTGAAGAGAAAACAAAAAACAAGAAAAACGTGATTCAATCTTTCCTAGACGGTATGACTAAGGGAGGGGATCGCAAATGATCTCAAAAGAGAAACGGACAAGCATTCTTTACAGTTTTATTGCATTGCTGTTCAGTATTGCGCTGTACTTCAATGCAAATGGCCAGTCCGTTCCAAATACGCTTTCTGGAAATGAAGCGTATAATCAAACAGTTACTGGGGTGCCGATCAAGATTTCTTATGATTCAAAGCGCTACTATATCCATGGATATGAAAATGCAGTGACTGTCAAACTTTCCAGTGCAAACCGAGTTCAGTTGAATGCAGAGGCAAACGAAGATACACGGATGTTCCGCGTCACAGCAGATATCACTAAGCTGGGCGAAGGAACACATGAAGTTCCGCTAAAAATTCAAAATTTGAGCAGTGCTGTCACAGCAAAGATCGAACCATCGACTATTACAGTAACGGTTGAGAAAAAGGTAATAAAAGATTTCGATGTGGAAACGTTGATTCCTTCAACGTTCACACCATCTGGATATGAACTTGATGATACTTCCGTTAGTCCTAAAAAAGTCTCTATCACTACAGGTGACAAAACATTGGCAGAAATCAAACGAGTAGTAGCTGATGTGGACGCTTCGATGGTCACAGATGATGGGATTAATAGTGAGGTCCCAATACAGGCGCTGAATGCAGCAGGGGAAGTATTAAGTATCGTCTCTGATCCAGTGCAAGTAACAGTGAGAGCTGATTCGATCAAGCCAAGCAAGTCGGTACGACTTTATGGGATACAGCAAGGAACACCTGCTGCCGGGGTAGAAAGCTATGATTTCAGTTTTTCAAAACTGGAAGCAGAAGTAAGCGGCTCTAGCGATTTGCTTGCATCGATCGGTGACAGTATTGCTGTACCGATCAATGTCTCAGGTATCAATCATCGAACAACTCGTAAAATTGAAATACCAGTAGAAGAGGGGTTAAGTATCAAGCCCGAATCAGTTAGTGTGGAGATTACACCCGTGTTGCAAACGTCAAGCAGTAGCTCTGCTTCGACGAGCAGTCGGACACAAGAAAATACAAGTACGAGTAGAAGTATTTCATCTGCTGATTCAGGAACGGAACCATCGACAACAACCATTTCTTCCAGTTCGGAATCTGGGACAAGCAGCTCGACCACAAGTACAGAAGAAACATCAGAAACAAGCGAATCAACACAAATGAGCAGAACAAATTCCTCAGAAAATTAAGTTAAAGGAGTAATTTTACAACTATGGGTAAATATTTTGGAACAGACGGCGTACGCGGTGAAGCCAACAAGGAACTTACGCCAGAACTTGCATTTAAGCTGGGACGGTGCGGAGGTTATGTCCTAAGCCAGCATGAAGAAGAAGGAAAACGCCCACGCGTGTTAGTAGGGCGGGATACAAGAATCTCAGGTCAAATGTTAGAAGAAGCGCTGATTTCAGGACTTTTATCGGTGGGTATCGAAGTGTTCCAGCTAGGTGTGATCTCTACACCAGGTGTTGCTTATCTGACACGTTTGCAAAAAGCAAGCGCAGGGGTCATGATTTCTGCTTCTCATAATCCAGCACAAGATAATGGAATCAAATTTTTCGGTGCAGATGGTTTTAAACTAGTAGATGACCAAGAGCTAGAAATTGAAGCATTATTAGATGCTGAAGTGGATGAATTGCCTCGTCCATCAGCTGAAGGATTGGGAACTGTAGAAGAATTTCCAGAAGGCTTATTGAAATATTCTCAATTCCTTGTACAAACGATCAACGGTGACCTTTCCGGTTTGACCATTTGTGTCGATGCAGCAAACGGAGCAACTTCAACAAGTGTTAATCGTTTGTTTGCCGATCTTGAAACAGATTTTTATACCATGGGCACAAATCCAGACGGGTTAAATATCAATGATGGCGTAGGCTCTACCCATCCAGAACGTTTAGCTGAGATGGTCGTTGAAAAAGGAGCAGATGCTGGACTAGCTTTCGATGGCGATGGCGATCGTATTATTGCGGTGGATGAACTTGGAAACATTGTCGACGGTGATAAAATCATGTTTATCTGTGCTAAATACTTGGCAGAAAAAAATCGATTGAAAAAAGATACGATCGTTACGACTGTCATGAGTAACTTAGGATTCCACAAAGCGGTGGAAGGAATCGGTTTGAAAGATGTCGTTACACAAGTTGGTGATCGTTACGTTGTAGAAGAAATGCGCAAAAACGATTATAACTTTGGCGGCGAGCAGTCTGGGCACATGATTTTCTTAGATTTTAACACAACTGGAGATGGGATGCTTTCAGGAATTCAGTTACTGAATATCATGAAACAGACAGGTAAGAAATTATCAGAGCTTGCAGCAGAGGTAACAATCTATCCGCAAAAATTAGTGAATATCCGCGTAAGTGATAAAAACGGTGCGATGGATGTTCCGGCAATCAAAAAAGTGATTGAAGAGGCAGAAGCTGAAATGGGATCAGAAGGAAGAATCCTAGTTCGTCCTTCCGGTACAGAACCATTACTTCGAGTGATGGCAGAAGCGCCTACTGATGAGAAAGTTAATTACTATGTCGATAAAATCGCGGCAGTAGTCAAAGAAGAAATCGGACTGGATTAAGAGATATTTTCATAAAAAATAAAAGAACAAGGACCAGTGTCAGATGTCTGACACTGGTCCTTGTTCTTTTATTATTCTACTGTCACTGATTTCGCTAAATTACGTGGTTTGTCAACGTCGAATCCCCGTAATAGCGTTGCGTAATATGCAAGTAATTGAGTCGGTACGACTGTGGTTAGAGTAGTTAGATAAGGGTGGACAGTTGGTAGCACCAGCTGGTCACTTTCCTTTTCTAATCCCTCTGAGACAATAACTAGTGTTTTAGCGCCACGGCTTTCGACTTCTTTCAGGTTTCCTCGAGTATGCGCACCAGTCACTTCTTCACTGATGATTCCGATCACTGGTGTTCCTTCTTCGATCAAAGCAATCGTTCCATGTTTCAATTCGCCAGCGGCAAAACCTTCTGCCTGGATATAACTGATTTCTTTCAATTTCAAAGCAGCTTCAAGAGAAACGTTGTAGTCAGCGCCACGTCCAATGTAAAAGGCATTTCTTGTATCGCTGAGATATACTTCTGCCAACTCTTCTAAATAATCTTTTTGGGCGATGACCGATTCCATCGCATTAGCAACTAAACTCAATTCATGAGTGATATCGAATACAAGAGAAGTTTCAAATTCTTTTTTATCACCGATAGCTTTGGCTAATAAAGTTAGTACAGCTATTTGTGCAGTATAAGCTTTCGTTGATGCTACTGCGATTTCGGGTCCAGCATGCAATAGCAGTGTAAAGGATGCTTCCCGCGAAAGAGTAGAACCAGCAACATTTGTAATCGTAAGTGAAGGGTAGCCGAGACGGTTGATTTTTACCAGAACTTGGCGGCTATCTGCTGTTTCGCCACTTTGACTCAAGAAAATAAAGAATGGTTTTTTTGAAAGAAGAGGTGTGTTATAGCCAAATTCACTGGCTAAATGAACCTCAACAGGGATCTGTGTCAATTTTTCCAAAGTCTGTTTACCTGCTAACCCCGCATGGTAACTAGTTCCGCAAGCAACGATATAGATTCGATCGCTATCAGACAATGTATCGACCAGCTTTTGATCAAGAGAGACACGATTGTCTTCTGTTACGTATTTTTGAGCGATACGACGCATGATAATAGGCTGTTCGTCGATTTCTTTCAGCATATAAAAAGGATAGGTACCTTTCTCGATATCTGAAGAATCTACTTGTGCTTCGAATGAAGAACGTTCTACGATGTCACCTGCAAAATTTTGAATAATAACTTTTTCTGATGTGACGGTAACCATCTCTTCATCTTCAATCTCAACGAATTCCTTCGTATGAGCAAGCATAGCCATTGCATCGCTGGCAATCACATTGAATCCATCGCCGAGTCCGATTAATAGTGGACTTTTATTTTTAGCGACGTAAATAACATCAGGTGCTGTCCGATCAATCAAAGCGAAAGCGTAAGAACCTTTGATGACCCGCAAAGCTTTTAAAAACGCCTCTTGCGTTGTAGTATCCTTCGCGAAAGTTTCAATTAGATGAGCGATAATCTCAGTATCGGTCTCACCAATAAAGTGGTCATTTGCTAAATAAGCAATTTTAAGTTCTTCAAAGTTTTCGATTACGCCATTGTGAACGAGCACGAAGCGTCCACTTTGGGAAGTATGTGGATGGGCGTTTTCTTCAGAAGGTTGCCCGTGAGTTGCCCAGCGTGTATGACCAATACCTATATTTCCTGTAGTATCAATATTTATTTTGTTTTTCAAATTTTGAATTCTGCCTTGTGCTTTGACCAGATAATCAGTTGTGCCATCTGAGACAAAGATACCAGCTGAATCATAACCACGGTATTCTAATTTTTCTAGACCGTCAATCAATCCTGGTGTTACATTTTTTAATCCAATCATTCCAACAATTCCGCACATAAAAAACATCCTACTTTCTATAATGAATTCGTATGAATGCTTCCAGCTGCAGGAAAATCCTTTTGTTTTATCTTTGCAGATATTTTTTGTGGATTTTCTGTAGAGTGCAGTCCCTAGGGCCATCCGCCGAATCTTTCGATAAACCCTCTCCTCGTCATCTGTTTACACAGACCTGGCGCTATCCTAAAAGGTATAACTATCCTCCTCTTTTGTTTTTTATCTGGAAACATTTAAAATCATAACCTTTTGCGAATGTTCTTGTCAACAAAAAAAGAATAAAAAATAAATTGGTATATATCAAATGCTTTGTCAAATGCTCTTTTTATGTCAAAAAATAATGGGTTTTTATCTATCATCTTTTTCAGGAGTTCGGTACAATAGAAAGTAATCGGATAGAGGAGGAGTAAAAATGGATTCAAAAATTGAGATCATGACACTGGGAATGTTAAAAAAACAATTGTCCAAATTCGAAGCATCAGCTGGTGTATCAGATGATACGAAAATATTTTTAGATACTGGCTGGGATAGCATCCAAGAAATCGCACCTGATGCCTTGGAAGTTGCTCAAGCTCGTGAGTTTACGGTAGAAGATGAATTGACAAAAGAGTCGTTTTCCGGGTATGCGCGGGAAGAAAAAGCAGAGCGGTTCGACACTTCTGAGCAGTCAGAAACTGTGATCGTCATAAAAAACTTGTATTAGAAAGGAGAAAGAATGAATAAGAGACGTTGGGCAGCAGTTCTGATTGCTGCAGGATTATTTGTGGTTTCGTTAGTTTCAGCTAGTTTGACTAAGCCTCAGGAAAACGATCAAATTGAGGGATTGAACAGTTGGTTATATGGGGATGAAGAACTAGCTTCAAATGTGTTGGAAGAGGGAGACAGTACGCAAAAAATCGTAAAATTATCAGTAGATGGAACGATTGCTGCGGGAGGGTCTTCAGGTTTATTTGCTTCTGAAGGTTACAATCATAAAAATTTTATGGAACAACTGAAGGCGATTGAAGAAGATCCAACAGTCAAAGGTATCTTTTTAGAAGTAAATTCTCCTGGTGGCGGTGTCTACGAAAGTGCGGAAATCGCTAAGAAATTGGATACGATTCGTAAAGAACATGATATCCCAATGTATGTCAGCATGAAAAACATGGCAGCTAGCGGTGGCTACTATATTTCTGCTCAAGCAGATAAAATCTTTGCAACAGAAGAAACAGTGACCGGCTCAATTGGTGTGATCATGTCAGGATTGAATTATTCAGGACTTCTAGAAAAACTGGGTGTGGAAGATACAACAGTTAAAAGCGGAGCGTTGAAAGATATGGGTTCAGGAACGCGACCAGAGACAAAAGAAGAAGAAGCGGTGCTTCAAGCATATATCGACAGCGCATATAGTCGTTTTGTAGCAATCGTCAGCGAGGGACGGAATAAATCTGAAGAAGAAGTCAAAAAAATTGCTGATGGAAGGATTTATGATGGTGTCCAAGCAAAAGAAGTAGGTTTAGTCGATGAATTGGGATTTCCTGAAGATGCTTTAAAAGCTATGCGAAAGGAACAACAGCTTGAAGATGCGGAACTAGTAGAATATTCTTCCACGCCATCTGGGTTTGCTAGTACATGGTTAGGAAGTAAACTAGCAGAATTCCAGGGATTGAAGCCTTCTGAGACTAGTCAGATCTTATCCGTTCTTGAGAATCTAGGGACAGCGGAATCACCAAAAGCAATGTATTATTACGGAGGTGAGTAAGCATGTCAGAGCTTTCAAATGAAAATAAGGAACAAGAAAAAGATAAGCAACAGCAGCCTGCTGTAGGACCTGACTCCAACTTTTCCCAAAAGGTACTGAGCTCTTTTGAAAGAGAGCCTTTGACGCCCGAAGAAATCAAAAAGAAACAACGTAAATGGAAAAAGTATACGGACACAAGAAATGAACCGCCAAAAGCAAATGATTTTCCTAAGTATTTCTATGCAGGTTTTTTTATCCGAATGTTTGCTTTCTTGGTCGATCTTTTGTGTATCGGAGCTATTACGCGTTTAACACTTGGTATTGCCAAAAATCTAGGTTGGCTTAATTTTTCAGATTCTTATCTGAGTATCTACGGATTCACAGCCTTACTTATTTATCTAGCGTATTTTATTTTATTGACGAAATTCAATCATGGTCAAACGATTGGGAAAATGATCTTTGGTATTCGAGTCATCAGCTTTGATGAAGAAGAACTTAGCTGGTCAACCGTTTTAGTTAGAGAAGGTGCTTGCCGGTTCATTCTAAAATTTCCTTTGCTGATGTTAGGGTATCTTCCAGCAATCTTTAATCAGAAAAAGCAACATCTAGGCGATTTTTTCACTAATACAAGTGTTGTTACGATCAATCTGATCAAAGCATTCAACCAGGAAGTCAACAGCTGATGAGCAATAAAAAGCAGTAACAGTTGAAAGCACCTTCTAAAAGTCAGATCTAAAATCTAGCTTTTAGAGGGTGCTTCAGTTATTTTTAATTGTCATGCTTTTTTTGTTTTGCTACTATTGAACATGAGCTGAACATGAGCTGAACATGAGCTGAACATGAGCAAGAGGAGGACACTGCGTGAAGCCGATTGATTTTCCAGAAAAATATGAGAATTTAATGCGAGTAGCACAACAAGCACTAGCAAACCAGCAATATCAGCAGGCAAAAGAATTATTTCAACGAGCTTACGAGTTGAAAGAAAGCTTTGAGGCTAATAGCCTGCTTGTTTTTTGTCTTTACGAGTTGGACGAGAAAAAAGAAGCATTGAAGCAAGCACTCTTGCATGAAAAACAGTATCTTCAAAATGAGGAGTTTGCTGAATTTTATTTTGACTTGTTAATCAGTACACAAGATTTTTTATATGCTAGAAAATTGATAGCAAGTACAGATTTTTATGAAGCTTTCGAGCAGCGGGTCATTGAAAAAATCCAATTTGCAGAAGAATTATCCGGACAAATGGAGAGGCAGAAGATCAAGGCACTCCACAATAAATCGGAGGAACTTCCTTCGTTGGAACCTGCACGTCAGCTTGCGTCTATTGATGAGATCGAACAGCTTCCTTATCATGAGTTTATCCAAACAGCGAGTAAACTTATTGTATCGCCAGAGGTCCATATTTTAGCAAGGGCAAAATTACTGGAGACACTTAGGCAATTGAACGAATGCCATCCTGTTTTCTATTTGACGATTGAAGAAAAGTTAGTCAAAGTCATACCAAAAGATCTGCCAAAGCCGCAGCAGCAGGCAAGTTACCAGCAATTATGTGTATTTTCAGATCGTTACGGGAATGAAGATGCGCTGCTTAGTTCCGTGTTAAAAGAAGAATTCACGTTGCAATCTGCAATTGTTTATCCTGTCTATGATACATACATCGAAGACCCGAAGCGCTGGTTTCAACTGACTGTAGAGGCGTGTACAGGAAAAACGATGTATGAAGGTACAGAAGATGAAAAACAAGATTTTTTAAAAAAAAGAGAAAAAATTTTGCAGCAAATGATCTTCTTCCATTAGATTTTATCAGTGAAAAAGATAAAAATGTTATGAAAAACAAGGATTCTATCCATTCAATATGTTTACAATTTGAAAGGGTTAGTGTACTATTTAAAGGTATGCATGAAACGTTTTTGATGTATAAAATGAATTTCTAAACTCGGAGGGAATTAAATGACTGCAACATTTGAAAAAAAAGGCACGAATGATGGTGTTTTAAAATTTACGATTGCGCAAGACGAAATCCAAAAAGGATTAACAACTGCGTTTAATAAAGTGAAAAAAAGCTTGAACGTACCTGGATTCCGTAAAGGGAAAGTTTCTCGTCAAGTATTCAACCGTATGTACGGTGAAGAAGCTTTATATGAAGATGCATTGAATGCTGTATTACCAGAAGCTTATGAAGCTGCTGTCAAAGAAGCTGGCATCGATCCTGTTTCTCAACCAAAAATCGATGTTGAAAGCATGGAAAAAGGTCAAGACTGGGTAATCACTGCTGAAGTAACAGTGAAACCAGAAGTAAAATTAGGACAATATAAAGATCTAGTTGTTGAAAAACAAGACCGTGAAGTAACAGATGCTGACGTGGATGCACGTATCAAACGTGAACAAGAAGCACAAGCTGAATTAGTTATCAAAGAAGATGCTGCAGCTGAAAATGGCGATACAGTAGTAATCGACTTCGAAGGCTTTGTAGATAGCGAAGCGTTTGATGGCGGAAAAGGCGAAAATTACTCACTTGAATTAGGTTCAGGCTCATTCATTCCAGGTTTTGAAGATCAATTAGTTGGTCATAAATCAGGTGAAAGTCTAGATGTAAATGTAACTTTCCCAGAAGATTATCAAGCAGAAGATCTTGCTGGAAAAGAAGCAGTCTTCAAAGTGACAATCCATGAAGTAAAAGCAAAAGAAGTGCCTGAATTAGATGACGAATTCGCAAAAGATGTTGATGACGAAGTATCAACATTAGACGAATTGAAAGAAAAATATCGCAAAGAATTAGTAGAAACAAAAGAAAAAGCAGCGGACGATGCAAAAGATGAAGCAGCGATCCGTATGGCTGTTGAAAACGCAGAAATCGTTGAATTGCCACACGTGATGGTTCATGATGAAGTACATCGTTCAATGGACGAATTCTTGAACAACATGCAACGTCAAGGTATCTCTCCTGAAATGTACTATCAATTAACTGGTTCTACAGAAGAAGACTTGCATAAACAATTCGAAGGTGAAGCAGAAATGCGCACAAGAACAAATCTTGTGATCGAAGCAATTGCAGCTGCTGAAAATCTTCAAGCAACAGAAGAAGAAATCAATGCAGAAATCCAAGAATTATCAGAAACATACAACATGCCAATCGAACAAATCAAACGCGTGTTGACAGAAGATATGCTGGAACATGATGTGACAATGAAAAAAGCAATCGAATTGATCACAGGTACAGCGACAGAAGCGAAAGAATAGAAATCAAGTAATAAATCATTTCTGAAGAAGCTACTTCTAGAAAATTGTTTATTCGAAATAAGGGACTGTGACACGATTTTGTCACAGTTCCTTATTTTTTGTTAAGAGTAAAAAATGCAAAGGTATAGGTCAGTTGATCCTTTGTTAAACACTTTTTCTTTTTACTAAACTATGTTATGATAGTAAAAGACTGTAAAGTCTTTGATAGTTTCTTGCATACTTTTTGCAAGTTAAGGGGTGAAGACCATGTATGACAATCCAAGTAGCAATGAGACCGTACGCTGTTCTTTTTGCGGGAAAACCCAAGAAGAAGTGAAAAAGATCGTAGCTGGTCCAGGGGTCTACATCTGTAATGAATGTATCGACCTATGTAAAGAAATCATTGATGAAGAATTTTCTGAAGAAGCTGTACGCGAATTCACTGAAGTCCCTAAACCACTAGAAATTCTTGAAGTATTGAATAACTACGTGATTGGACAAGATCGCGCAAAACGCTCGTTAGCTGTTGCCGTATACAATCACTATAAACGTGTCAATCAGCAAGCACAAGAAAACACAGATGATGTTGAACTGCAAAAAAGCAATATCTGCTTGATCGGACCTACAGGGTCTGGTAAAACATTTTTAGCACAAACATTAGCAAAAACATTGAATGTACCTTTTGCAATCGCAGATGCGACAAGTTTGACAGAAGCTGGTTATGTGGGGGAAGATGTAGAAAACATTTTGCTTAAATTGCTTCAATCTGCTGATTACAATGTGGAACGTGCAGAAAAAGGGATCATCTATATTGATGAGATCGATAAAATTGCGCGTAAAAGCGAAAATGTATCCATTACTCGTGACGTTTCCGGCGAAGGTGTCCAACAAGCCTTGCTGAAAATTCTAGAAGGAACTGTTGCAAGTGTGCCACCTCAGGGCGGACGTAAACATCCACATCAAGAATTTATTCAGATTGATACGACGAACATATTGTTCATCGTAGGTGGTGCATTTGATGGCATCGAAACGATTGTGAAGAATCGTATGGGCGAAAAGACGATTGGATTTGGTACACAAAACCAAAAACTTTCTGAAGACGAAAGTGTCATGCAGCATATCATTCCTGAAGATTTACTAAAATTCGGATTGATCCCTGAGTTTATCGGACGATTACCTGTTATGGCAGCTTTAGAGAAATTGACAACAGATGATCTGGTACGGATCTTGACTGAGCCGAAAAATGCGCTAGTCAAACAATATCAAAAACTTCTTTCTCTAGATGATACCGAACTTGAATTCGAACCTGAAGCGTTGAGAGCCATTGCGAAAAAAGCAATCGAACGCAATACCGGTGCTCGAGGACTTCGTTCCATCATTGAAGAAATCATGATGGATGTGATGTTTGATATCCCTTCAAATGAAAACATCGAAAAAGTGATTATCACAAAAGAAGCAGCTGAATTGTCTGGTGAGCCAACAGTAATCTATAAAGATTCAGAGAAAAAAGCGGGTTGATGAAAAGAGGCTGCCGTAAAAGTCATTTTGGCTTTTGCGACAGCCGCTTGCTTTATTCATCACCTTGTTAAGGAGAGAGACCATGAAAGTCCATCAAGCTGAAATTATCATAAGTGCAGTGGCACCAAAACAATATCCAGATACACAATTGCCAGAAATAGCTCTGGCAGGACGATCAAATGTAGGGAAATCTTCTTTTATCAACACATTGATTGATCGAAAGAATTTAGCCCGTACTTCCGGTAAGCCAGGAAAGACCCAGACATTGAATTTTTATTTGATCGAGAACGCATTACATTTTGTCGATGTTCCGGGATATGGGTATGCAAAAGTATCCAAAACTGAGCGAGCAAAATGGGGAAAGATGATCGAGACATATTTAACGACTAGAGACCAGCTACGTGCGGTCGTTTCTTTAGTAGATTTGCGTCATAAGCCTTCTCAAGAAGATATCCAGATGTATCAATTTTTGAAGTATTATGATATCCCTGTAATTGTTGTTGCCACTAAGGCAGATAAGATCCCTCGTGGTAAATGGAACAAGCATGAGAGCGAAATCAAAAAAGCGTTGGATTTTGATCGCAATGACACGTTTATTCTCTTTTCTTCCGTTACAAAACAGGGAAAAGAAGAAGCGTGGGCAGCAATCGAACAAGCAATTGAATCATAAAAAGAATAAAAAAGACTTACCAGTCAAACTCTTTCATAAAAGTTTGGCTGGTAAGTCTTTTTTTGAGCTTAACTTACTTTTGTTTCTTGTCTTTTTTCTTTTCATTTTGTGGCTGTGGTTTTAGAAATCGATCGATCTCTTCTTTTGGTGCAACTGTTTTTTCCGGATCGACAGCAAATGATTCGAAAAGTTTATCTAAATTATCTGTACGTTCAAATTTCAACCCCATTGTAAACACCTCTTTGTTTCTTTTTACTTAGTCTATCATGTAATCGTCCAAATTGGTTTCTAAGACATAAAGTTTTAGTTTTTCTTTATCATTGGTTATAATTAAATTATAAAAAGATTTGAAAGAGGTGAGAAAATGATTGGCGAAGATAAATTATTGATGACTATCCAGCTCACAGACTTAAATGAAGAAGAAAAAAAACAGGAAATAAGCGATTGGGCTATTTTGACACGTCTGTTGATCCAGCCAACATTTATCCGCTCTTTCACACAACAAGCGGATCCGTATGATCTTCGAAAGCTTCAAGAAAAAATAATGCTAGCATCGGTAAGAGACGAAAGTTGGTTAGTTGTAGGAAATGACGAGAACGAATGTAGTTTTCGCTTGGAAGATAATCAATTATTGATAAAAAATGTATTGTCTATCTCTGTTTTCAAAGAAAAGCAATTTTTGATTCGAGACTTCATTCAGAAAAAAATGATTGCTCATGGGGTGTTCGCCTATATGCGAGCTTATAGCGAGTTTATCTATCACAATACAAAACAGATCTCTCAACGGCTATTGTTTGAGAAAAAGGATGAAATCGAACATTTACCTAAAATGAAACAACAAAACGGGGAAGTAGTAGTCGATTGCAACCAATTTCCAGGATACGATCTTTTTTACCAAGGTTTATGTTTCACTTCGTGTTGGGAAATGTATTATAGTCGCTATTATCATCAAATCATCCCTAAACCGATTTTTCTCGACATCCAACAAGTAGAAAAAGTGAAGGAATTAGAAAACGAAGTCATATGTATCCAGCTTTATCGAGACCCCTTTAACTGGCAAAAGCCAAACAATCAAATGTTTCAATCCTATTTTAGGGACCAGCTTGGGTTTGATCATCTTGCTTGGGACAATGGTGTCGGTTTATTGAAACCGCCATTCGTTGAATACATTTACACTGACCATACGATCCAATCTGTCCAGTATCAGAATGCACAAATGCAACCTGTTCCTAAAAAGAATGCTTCATTTTTTGTAACAAAAAGTTATGATATCCAACAAGGAGATTATAAAGAAAGGCGTGTTCGCGGAACACTAAATGCTCAGGCGTATTTTCCTTGGGTTGACGAGAATCGCTCACGCATGATGTGCTATAAAGTTATCGATCCGACTGTTGCTTTGGATAATGGAATCGAAGCTTATTGTTATTATATTAGGGAATATCTAGAAGTAGAGGTAACAGATGAAAAATATCAAGAGTATCTTTTATCCTTAAGAATCTATGTTCCTTCAGAATCCCTGTCAGAATTACCGTTAAAGGAAATCAAACATAGACTCTCTGATGTTACCTTCAAACGAATAAAGAAAAAGCGGCGAAGTATCCAATTCGATGTCAAGAAAGGTGAGCAGCATCTGCGTGTGCAATTTTTAGATTACCGAGAATTAGAACAATTGATTACTTTACAAAAAATATGAGGTGAAGAAAATGGATAAACAACTCTATTATCGAATAATGGTTCCGGCATCATTATTATCCGTCTGTCTCTTTTTTGTTCCTAATTTTCCTATTCGATCAGTCATCGGTTTTTTGGTCATGTTTGGCGGGATGGGACTTTATTATTATCTTCTTCATAAGGAAAGAAAACCTGCTTCTGTTTATATGAAAAAAACAAGAAGCGAAAATAAAAAACGATAAAACGGCTTGATGATAGACAAAAAAATAAAAAACCAGTCTTTTTGACTGGTTTTTTATTTTTTTTGACTGATTTATAATTTTTATGAACGTTTTTGACTGATTTATATTGCGAGTAGAAAAAAAATATGCTATTATTTGTATTGAGGTGATCGTGAAAATGCTTACAGAGGAACGCAGACAAAAAATCCTAGACTTGCTTGAACAGCAGAAAATCGTGAAATCACAAGATCTTGTAAACCTTTTGAATGCTTCTGAATCAACGATAAGACGTGATTTACAAGAGCTGGAGAATAGTGGGTTTCTAGAAAGAGTTCATGGCGGAGCTAAGAAAGAGCAATTATTGAATTTTGAGCAGAATATGAGTGAAAAATCACTCAAAAACGTTCACGAAAAACAGCAAATCGCCAAATCGGCAGCTGAAACCATTAATGACGAAGATGTCATTTATTTAGACGCTGGCTCTACTACGTTAGAAATGATTCCTTTTCTGCAAGGAAAACAGATCACAGTAGTGACAAATTCCGTTCAACATGCGGCAAATTTAGTTGATTTGGAGCTTGCTACCATTATTTTAGGTGGAACGATAAAGCTGGCCACTAATGCTGTTTTAGGATCTAATGCGATAGAACAACTAAAAAATTTTCATTTTAATAAAGCATTTATGGGAATGAACGGTGCCCATCTTGAACAAGGATTCACGACTCCGGATCCAGAAGAGGCAGCTGTTAAACGTTTAGCCATGAAAAATTCCGAAGAGACATTTGTATTGATTGATCATACCAAATTCAACCAGTTGTCCTTCACCTCTGTTGCACCTTTGGAAGCAGCCACGATCATAACCGAGCGTTGTCCATTAGAATTCGTTAATGAATTCCGTGAAAAGACAACAATTAAGGAGGCAATACAATGATTTACACAGTAACACTTAATCCATCAATTGATTATATCGTACGCGTAGATGGGTTAAAACTAGGCGATTTGAACCGAATGAAGGAAGACTTCAAGTTACCTGGAGGAAAAGGGATCAATGTTTCCCGTATTTTGAAACGGATCGATTCTCAATCTACAGCACTAGGGTTTTTAGGAGGGTTCACTGGCGAATTTATTTCGAAGTGGCTTGAAAAAGAACAAATCCAGTCTTTGTTCACAACCGTAAAAGAAGATACAAGAATCAATATCAAACTAAAATCAGACACTGAAACTGAGATCAATGGCTTAGGCCCATCTATTTCAGATGAAGAAATCGATGAGTTGAAGCAAGCATTAGGAACAGTAGGACAAGGAGATATCGTCGTATTGTCAGGAAGCGCGCCAGCTAGCCTGCGAAAAGGATTTTATCAAGAACTGATTGATATCATTCGAGAAAAAGGTGCAGATTTCGTGATTGATACAACAGGTGATGACCTAAAAAATGCACTTGTTAAGAAACCGTTGTTGATCAAACCAAACAATCACGAATTAGCTGAGCTTTACAACACAACCTTCCAATCTGTAGAAGAAATCATTCCGTATGGTAAAAAATTGCTAGCTGAAGGGGCACAGAATGTGCTGATCTCAATGGCTGGAGACGGTGCTTTGCTCTTCACGGAACAAGGAACTTATAAAACGAATGTATTAGTTCGCCCATTGAAAAATTCAGTAGGTGCAGGGGATTCAATGATTGCCGGCTTTATTGGGGCTTACAGCCGTACGAAAGATCCAATCGAAGCCTTTAAATGGGGAGTTGCTTGCGGAAGCGCAACAGCTTTTTCTGATGACTTGGCAGCTCGCGAATTGATTGATGAGTTGCTGCCAGAAGTTGAAATCACAAAAATTGATTAGTTTCAAGGAGGATAATCATGAATATCAAGGATTTAATGGTCAAAGAAGCGATGATCATGGATTTGCAAGCGACTGATAAAAAAGGCGCAATCGATGAAATGGTCCAAAAAATGTTTGATGCCGGCCGGATTTCCGATATCGACACATATAAAGAAGGAATTCTAGCCCGTGAAGCACAAACTTCTACAGGTCTTGGTGATGGAATCGCCATGCCTCACGCGAAAAATAGTGCAGTTAAAGAAGCAACAGTTTTATTCGCAAAAAGCCAAAAAGGAGTAGATTATGAAGCCTTAGACGGACAGCCAACTTATCTGTTTTTCATGATCGCAGCTCCAGAAGGCGCAAACGACACACATTTGCAAGCATTAGCAGCACTATCTCGATTGCTGATTGATGCAGATTTCGTAGGAAAATTAAAAGAAGCAAATACACCAGAAGAAGTCCAAGACTTGTTCCAAACAGCTGAAGAGCAAAAAGAAGCAGAAGAAAAAGCAGAACAAGAAACACAAGCTGCAGAAGCTTCTGCTCATCCAGAAAGAAAATTCGTTGTTGCCGTTACAGCTTGTCCAACAGGGATCGCTCACACTTACATGGCAGAAGATGCTCTGAAGAAAAAAGCGAAAGAAATGGGTGTGGAGATCAAAGTCGAAACGAACGGTTCAGAAGGAATCAAAAACCGATTGACTGCTGAAGACATCGCCCGTGCAGAAGGTGTAATCGTTGCAGCAGACAAAAAAGTAGAGATGAATCGCTTTGACGGAAAAGAACTGATCAATCGTCCTGTCAGTGATGGTATCCGTAAACCAGAAGAGCTGATCAATCTAGCCCTTAGTGGTACTGCACCAGTATTCCATGGTGATGGAAAAGAAAGCAGTTCAGAAGAAGGAAATGCGGATGGTACTATCGGACAAAGAATTTACAAAGATTTGATGAACGGCGTATCACACATGTTACCTTTCGTTATTGGTGGAGGAATCGCTATTGCGCTTTCTTTCATGATCGACCAATTTATTGGCGTGCCACATGATCAATTATCAAATCTAGGGAATTACAATCAAGCTGCTAGCTGGTTCAACCAAATCGGACAAGCTGCATTTGGTTTCATGCTGCCGGTATTAGCAGGATTTATTGCTTCAAGTATCGGTGACCGCCCTGGTTTGATCGTTGGATTTGCTGCTGGTGCATTAGCTAATACAGGCGGTGCAGGATTCTTAGGTGCACTGATTGGTGGATTCTTAGCTGGTTATGTCATCGTATTTTTACGTAAATTATTCAAGAACTTACCAAAATCATTGGATGGAATTAAAACGATCCTCTTTTATCCAGTGTTTGGCTTACTGATTACTGGTTTCTTGATGTTGCTGGTCAATGTCCCTATGAAAGCAATCAATGATGCATTGAACGGTTTCTTGACAAGTATGAGTGGTTCGAATGCTGCTTTACTTGGTGCATTATTAGCTGGAATGATGGCGGCAGATTTAGGCGGTCCAATCAACAAAGCCGCTTATGTGTTTGGTACAGCAACTTTAGCTACGACTGTTGCAACTGGCGGAAGTGTCGTGATGGCTTCTGTTATGGCTGGAGGAATGGTACCTCCATTGGCAATTTTCGTTGCTACACGTTTGTTTAAGAATAAATTCAGCAAAACAGATCAAGATGCTGGTTTGACGAATATCGTGATGGGACTATCGTTTGTCACGGAAGGATCGATTCCATTTGCAGCAGCTGACCCGATTCGTGCCATTCCAAGTTTTATTATTGGTTCTGCTTTAACTGGCGGATTAGTCGGAGCTTTCGGGATCAAATTACTGGCTCCTCACGGCGGGATTTTCGTTGTATTCTTACTGAGTCACCCGGTCATGTATTTGGTGTTTATTGCTATCGGAGCAGTCGTATCTGGTGTGATTTATGGGTTATTGAGAAAAGCTCCTGCAGCAGCAGAAGCATAGAAATAAAAAAGAAGAGGCTGGGTTTTCCCAGCCTCTTCTTTTTTTATAGAATCATATAGAATTAAGTAGTGTAGATGAATAGTTGTTGTAAAATAGTTTTTCCATGTTCGTTAAAATGATTGCTTCAAATTTGTGATAGAAGATTTAGCCTCGATTTCCTGCTTGATTCTTGGCAAGTTTGCTTCATCAGTCAAGATAACCAAAATATCTCCTACATTCATGATCGTATCACCGTGAGTCAAGATTTCCTGATTTCCTCTGCGTATAGAGATTAGCAGCATATTTCTAGGCCAATTGAAGTCTCGTACCATTAATCCGTCTAAAGAACTCTCTGCCGTTACTGGAAAATCAAAAGTTGTCCTTGCACCTTTTAGTGAGGCGGTCTGAGTATTTCCAAGTAGACGTTCCAATAATGATTCGTAAATTGGATTACCGCCGAGAAGGTCATTGACGATATAAGCAACAAGAGCAGCCAATCCTAAAGGCATCAGATGATTAAGAGAGCCAACCATTTCTGTCACTAAAATAATTGCTGTCAGCGGTGCTTTTCCAATCGCTGTGAAATAACCAGCCATGGCAATAACGACAAAATCCTTGATGTAGATTGGATCCATTCCGAAATCAACCATAATGTTTCCATAAAAGCTACCGATTAAAGCCCCCAATGTCAATATCGGAAGGAAAATCCCCCCTGGAAGACCACCACCGTAAGAAATCATGGAAAAAACGAATCGAAGAACAAACAAACCGATAATCATAATGATTGGCAAGGAAGCATGTCCAAAAGCTAAAACGATTTGATTGCCTCCGCCTAGCGTACTAGGCCATAAATAACCAATTGGCAAAATCAGCAAGAAAGGAACGAACCCGTGAAAATAAGTTGGTAAAGGCAATCGGTTGTAAAATTTTGGCAAAGCCAGCAAGACCTTCTGATAAATAAAACCTAAGACGCCTAGAAGTACTCCTAAGATCACTAAGGAACCATAATATTTCAACGGCAAAGAAGGAAGGTCACCTAGATATAAAACAGGTCTCAAGCCGAAAAAGTAAAGAGAGACGAAGTTAGCAGTGATTGCTGAAGCAAATGATGTCAGCCAAACAAGTGGAGAAAAGGAGTGATGGATTTCTTCTAAAACAAAGAGTAATCCTGCGATAGGAGCATTGAATGCTGCTGCAAGTCCGCTACTTGCACCGCTAGAAATTAAAATCTTTTCTTCTGAAGATGGACTCCGAAACAATTGTCCAGCTCCTTGTCCAATGGATGCACCAAGCTGTATAGAAGGTCCTTCTCTACCTAGAAAAAGGCCCGCACCAACTGAAAGTACACCGCCAATGAACTTTTTCCATAAAACAGAGAACCAGTTCATTGATAATTCCCCGCGAAGCTGTCCCTCTACTTGTGGAATCCCGCTTCCCTTGATATCCGGTTCATTTTTGACCAGATAACCCACGAAAAATGCTGCAAGGATGCAGCAAATAGCTAGGCCAATTAAGTAAATCGGCTGTTCCCGACTCATTTCATAGATACTTCGAACTAAATCGCTTAGCTTTTCGATAGATAATCGAAACAGGCTAACGACGATTCCTGTCAGCAGTCCAACAAATATTCCTTTTAGAATAAAATATATCTGAGTCTTATCTAATTTCTTGATTTTCCCTTTTTTTTCCATTCAAACGCCTCGCTTTCTTTTAATTTAGCGCGAAATCAACGAATTGACAAGGGAAAATCCATAAAAAGAAACAAATGATTTTGAACTAGCTAGTTTAATGAAAGCCAAGAAAATGCTATAATTAACAAGATTGATAAAAGAAAGGATGTTGTTAATGTCATCCAAAGCTGAATTATTAAACGGGATGAACCCCCGTCAGAAAGAAGCTGTTCTTCACACTGACGGACCATTACTGCTAATGGCAGGTGCAGGAAGTGGAAAGACGAGAGTGCTGACACACCGCATTGCCTATTTGATTGAGGAAAAAGAAGTCAATCCTTGGAACATCCTAGCGATTACTTTTACCAATAAGGCTGCAAAAGAAATGAAAGAACGTGTCAATGCGATTCTCGCATCTGGAGGCGAAGATGTCTGGGTATCGACTTTTCACTCGATGTGTGTGCGTATTTTAAGAAGAGATGTTGATTTTATCGGGTATAACCGGAACTTTACAATCATCGATTCTTCTGAACAGCTGACCTTGATGAAACGGATACTAAAAGAACTGAACATTGATCCGAAAAAATATGATCCTCGAAGTATATTAGGAACAATCTCTCAAGCAAAAAACAGTCTGCAGACCCCTCAGGATTTTACAAAAATGCAAGGTAGTTATTACGAAGAGATTGCGGCAAAATGTTATGCTGCTTACCAAAAAGAGCTTCAATATAATCAATGTATGGACTTTGACGACCTGATCATGAATACGATTCGATTATTTGAAGAACATCCTGATTCACTCACATATTATCAAAACAAATTCCATTATATTCATGTAGATGAGTACCAAGATACAAATCACGCACAGTATACGCTAGTCAATTTATTGGCAGGTAGATTTAGGAACCTGTGCGTCGTGGGAGATGCAGATCAAAGTATTTACGGCTGGCGCGGTGCAGATATGCAGAACATCTTGGATTTTGAAAAAGATTATCCAGATGCTGCAGTAATTTTGCTAGAACAAAACTATCGCTCCACGAAAAACATCCTTAGCGCAGCAAACCAAGTCATTGAAAACAATAGCAATCGAAAACCAAAAAACTTGTGGACAGAAAACAAAGAAGGAAACAAGATCACTTACTACCGTGCAGATAATGAACGAGACGAAACCCGTTTTATCGTAGACCGGATGCAAGAAGAGATTCGAAGCAATCATCGGAATTACGGCGACTTTGCCATCTTGTACCGGACGAACGCACAATCTCGTGTAATGGAAGAAACTCTGTTGAAAGCAAATATTCCTTATAAAATGGTTGGAGGGCACAAGTTCTACGATCGTAAAGAAATCAAAGATATTTTAGCGTATTTGAATGTGCTGGCAAATCCTCAAGATTCAATCAGTTTTGAGCGTATCGTTAATTCGCCCAAACGAGGCATCGGACCAGGATCTATCGAAAAACTACGCAGTTTTGCTTCTCTTCATGAATGGCCACTGCTTGAAGCAGCGCAAAATGTGGATCTGGCAAATATCGGTGGAAAAGCAGGACAGCAATTAGGTGCATTTGGAGAGATGATCCAAGAAGTCACTCAGATGATCCCATACTTGACAGTGACAGAATTGACGAAAGAGGTTTTGGATCGTAGCGGATATCTAGAAGACTTAAAAATCCAAAATACATTAGAAGCACAAGCACGCATCGAAAACTTGGAGGAATTTTTAACGGTCACACAAGAATTCGACAAACAATTCGAACAGCAAAATGAAGAAGACGCTGATGCACCAGAAGAAAAACTAACGGTCTTCTTAAATGATCTGGCACTTGTTTCCGACATTGACAATTTAGAAGAAGATGCTTCCCAAGTGACATTGATGACTTTGCATGCAGCCAAAGGATTAGAATTCCCAGTTGTATTCCTGATTGGTCTAGAAGAGGGGGTTTTTCCTTTATCTCGAGCATTGATGGAAGAAAGCGAACTGGAAGAAGAACGCCGTCTCGCATATGTGGGGATCACGCGAGCAGAAGAAGCGTTGTATTTAACAAATGCTTTCTCCAGAACATTATATGGACGGACGCAATATAACCGACCTTCTCGTTTTGTAGAAGAAATCGATCAGGAGTTACTGGAAATCGAAGGCATGCGTCCTACGCCTAAAAAAACACCTGTATTCGCTAAAAAAACAGCATATAGCTATAAACAGCCAGAGACAGCGGTTGTTCCCTCTAAAAGTGCTACTGGAGGGGAAAATAACAGCTGGAAACCTGGAGATAAAGTCAAACACAAAAAATGGGGTCTAGGAACAGTCGTCCGAGTAAGCGGGACGTCGAAGGATCTAGAACTAGATGTGGCTTTCCCAAGTCAAGGAGTAAAACGTCTTTTGGCTGCCTTTGCGCCAATTGAAAAAGCTTAGTAGTGGAGGGTAAATGATGGAACATGAAATGACGATTGACGAAGCTGCTAAACGAGCAGAAGAACTTCGTACAAGACTGAACCAATGGTCTCGCGAATACTACGTAGAAGATAAACCAACAGTGGAAGACTATGTTTATGATAAAGAATACGCAGAATTAGTAGCAATCGAGGAACAATATCCTGATTTGATCACGTCTGATTCTCCCACTCAACGAGTAGGCGGAAAAGTATTAGAAGGTTTTGAAAAAGTCACTCATGATATTCCGCTTTACAGTTTGAACGACGTTTTCAGCAAAGAAGAGCTGATAGCTTTTGATCAACGTGTACAAAAAGCAGTGGGACGTGTAGTTGACTATTGCTGTGAACTAAAAATAGATGGACTTTCCGTTTCTTTGCGTTATGAAGATGGAAATTTCGTGAGAGGTGCGACTCGCGGGGATGGAACTGTAGGAGAAAACATCACTGAAAACCTAAAAACTGTCCGATCGGTCCCAATCAAATTAAAAGAACCAATGAACATCGAAGTAAGAGGCGAATGTTTCATGCCAAAACGGTCATTTGTCCAATTGAACCAAGACAGAGAAGCAGAGGGAAAAGATATCTTTGCGAATCCTCGGAACGCCGCAGCTGGTTCTTTGCGTCAGTTAGATTCTAAAATCACAGCGAAAAGAAATCTGGACACTTTTTTATACACAGTAGCTGATTTCGGTCCTATGCAAGCAAAAACCCAGTATGATGCGCTAGAAGAGCTAGAAAAAATTGGATTCCACACGAATCGGGAAAAACGTCTATGTCATTCGATTGATGAAGTGTGGTCATACATTGAAGAATATCATGACAAACGTGTGGATTTGCCCTATGAAATCGATGGAATCGTCATCAAAGTGAATGAATTCTCGCTACAAGATCAACTTGGTTTTACTGTCAAAGCACCGAGATGGGCAGCAGCTTACAAGTTTCCGCCAGAAGAAGTTGAAACGCTAATCGAAAACATCGAATGGACAGTCGGTCGAACAGGGGTAGTAACGCCAACAGCTATCATGACACCAGTCCGAGTAGCAGGAACGACAGTAAGCCGTGCCAGCCTGCATAACGGTGATTATATTAAGTTGAAGGATATCCGCTTGAAAGATACAGTTCTGATTTATAAAGCGGGAGACATCATCCCAGAAGTTTCGCAAGTCGTGTTAGATAAACGACCTAAAGACAGCGAAGAATACCAATTGCCTACACATTGTCCAGTTTGTGGAAGTGAACTTGTCCATTTGGATGAAGAAGTAGCCTTACGGTGCATCAATCCTAAATGCCCTGCTCAAATGAAAGAAGGTTTGAACCACTTTGTTTCAAGAAATGCGATGAATATCGATGGGTTGGGGCCGCGCGTACTAGAACAGATGTATGATAAAAAACTAGTAGCAGATGTTGCTGATCTTTACAAATTGACAGAAGAAGAGTTATTGACGTTGGACAAAATAAAAGAAAAATCAGCAAATAATATTTTAACAGCAATCGACAACAGCAAAGATAATTCGGTCGAGCGGTTGATTTTCGGTTTAGGAATCCGACATGTCGGAGCGAAAGCAGCAAAAATTTTAGCAGAACATTTCGGTGATCTAGAAACATTGAGTAAAAGTGACTATGAGTCGATTATTGCGCTTGATACGATCGGTGATATCATTGCCGACAGTGTAGTCACTTATTTCAGTAACGAAGAAGTCCATGAATTGATGAATGAATTAAAACAAGCAGGCGTCAATTTCGAATACAAAGGGCTTCGAAATGCCCAATTGCAAGAAGTCGAGTCTCCTTTTAAAGAAAAAACAGTAGTCCTTACTGGTAAACTAACACGATTTACTCGTGAAGAAGCAAAAGAGACGATCGAAAATCTTGGCGGGAAAGTGACTGGTAGCGTATCGAAAAAAACGGATATCGTGGTAGCAGGAGAAGATGCTGGCAGCAAGCTGACCAAAGCACAAGAATTAGGAATCGAAGTTTGGACAGAAGATCAAATGGCAGATGCATTGGCTAAAAGTCGCTCAGTAGAAGAATGAAAAATGAGTTTTTTCAGACAAATTTCAATAAACAATTTCAGACACGGCACTCTTGTGTTAAAATAGAGAGCAAAGTTTTTAACTCGTTTAGAAAGAAGGGGTAGTATGGCGATTAGTGAAGAACAAGTGAAACACGTTGCCAAATTAGCAAAACTTGCGTTCGCAGATGAAGAACTTGCAAGTTTTACCGACCAATTAGGTAAAATCATCGATATGGTTAAAATGCTGGAAGAAGTAGATACGGAAGGTGTTCCATTTACGTCGAATGTGGTTGAAACAGTAAACGTGATGCGACAAGATCGGGCGCAAGCTGGATGGAACCGCGATGAATTATTGAAAAATGTGCCGGAAACAGAAGACGGCTTTATCAAAGTACCCGCAATCATCGATAATGGGGAGGCTGGCGCATAATGACAGAATTACACAATCGTTCTCTAGAAGAACTGCATCATATGCTTGTATCGAAAGAAATCACTGTACAAGATTTGACAAAAACAACATTTGAACGAATCAAAGAAACAGAGCCTGAGGTCGAGGCATTCATTACATTGAACGAAGAAAAAGCATTGGAACAGGCAAAAGCTTTAGATGAAAAAGGGATTGATGAAAGCAACGTCCTTGCTGGTATTCCAATTGGTATCAAGGATAATATCGTAACAAAAGATATCTTGACAACCGCTGCATCTAAGATCCTTTACAATTTTGAACCAATTTATGATGCAACGGTCATGGATAAAATCTATCAAGCAGATATGATCCCTGTTGGTAAGCTAAACATGGATGAATTTGCTATGGGTGGAAGTACAGAAACTTCTTATTTCAAGAAAACAAAAAATGCTTGGGACCCAACAAAAGTACCTGGTGGCTCTTCTGGTGGTTCTGCAGCAGCAGTTGCAGCTGGACAAATTCCAGTTTCTTTAGGTAGTGATACTGGGGGAAGTATCCGCCAACCAGCAGCTTTTAACGGCATCGTAGGGATGAAACCTACTTATGGCCGTGTCTCACGTTTTGGTTTGATTGCCTTTGCTTCATCTCTTGACCAAATCGGACCAATGACCCGTACGGTGAAAGATAATGCATTAGCATTGACAGCTATCAGCGGTTATGACGAAAAAGACGGTACTTCTTCAGGCGTTTCAGTTCCTGATTTTGCAGAGGGACTGACAGGCGACATCAAAGGAATGAAGATTGCTTTACCTAAAGAATACTTAGGCGAAGGTGTGGCCCCTGGCGTAAAAGAAGCTGTATTGAAAGCAGCAGAAACATTCCGTTCATTAGGTGCTGTTGTGGAAGAAGTCAGCTTGCCTCATTCAAAATACGGTGTGGCTGTTTATTATATCATTGCCTCATCAGAAGCAAGTTCCAATTTGCAACGATTCGATGGTATCCGCTACGGTTATCGCTCTGAAAATGTGAAATCATTAGATGATGTATATGTCAACTCACGTTCAGAAGGATTCGGTGAAGAAGTAAAACGCCGTATCATGTTAGGTACATTCTCCTTAAGCGCGGGTTATTATGACGCTTACTTCAAAAAAGCAGGACAAGTCCGTACATTGATCAAACGAGATTTTGAAAAAGTCTTTGCAGATTATGACTTGATCATCGGGCCATCTTCACCAACAGTTGCATTCGGAATCGGTGAGAACATTAACGATCCAATCACAATGTACATGAGTGACATCTTAACGATCCCTGTCAACTTGGCTGGACTTCCAGGTATGTCTGTACCGGCAGGTTTATCAGAAGGATTACCAGTTGGATTGCAGATCATCGGTAATTATTTTGATGAAAAAACGATGTATCAAGCGGCATATGCGTTTGAACAAGCAACAGAATTCCATAAACAACAACCAGCTATTTTAGGAGGGAAAGACGAATGAATTTTGAAACAGTCATTGGACTAGAAGTCCACGTCGAGTTAAAAACCAACTCAAAAATTTTCTCTCCAGCGCCAGCTCATTTTGGTGCAGAACCAAACAGCAATACAAACGTGATCGACTGGGGTTATCCAGGCGTGCTGCCAGTAATGAATAAAGCTGCGCTGGAATTCGGGATGAAAGCAGCTTTGGCATTAAACTGTGAAATCTCTAAAGATACTCATTTTGACCGGAAAAATTACTTTTACCCAGATAATCCAAAAGCATATCAAATTTCCCAATTTGATCAACCAATCGGTCATGACGGATGGATCGAAATCGAAGTAGAAGGTAAAAAGAAAAAAATCCGGATCGAACGTGTCCATTTAGAAGAAGATGCTGGAAAAAACATGCATGGTATTGGCGGTTATTCTTACGTTGATTTGAACCGACAAGGCACGCCTTTGATCGAAATCGTTTCTGAAGCTGATATGCGTTCACCAGAAGAAGCATACGCTTATCTAGAAGCATTGCGATCAATTATCCAATTTACAGAAGTCAGCGATGTGAAAATGGAAGAAGGCTCTATGCGCTGTGATGCCAATATTTCTCTTCGCCCTTATGGACAAGAAGAGTTCGGTACGAAAGCAGAATTGAAAAACTTGAACTCTTTATCTTTCGTGAAAAAAGGTTTAGCTTTTGAAGAAAAACGTCAAGCAAAAGTTCTTCTTTCAGGAGGAGAAATCCAACAAGAAACACGCCGTTTTGACGAAACAACGAATAAAACAGTTTTGATGCGTGTCAAAGAAGGGTCTAGTGATTATCGTTACTTCCCAGAGCCTGATATCCCGAAATTCGTGATCGATGACGAATGGATTCAAAAAGTAAAAGCTAGTTTGCCTGAGATGCCAGCTTCTCGTCGCGAACGCTATATCCGTGAGTTTGGACTTCCAGAGTATGACGCAATGGTATTGACACTTACAAAAGAAATGTCTGATTTTTTTGAAGCTGTTTTGGAAAATGGTGCAGATGCCAAGCAAGCATCTAACTGGTTGATGGGTGAAGTTTCTGCTTACTTGAACAGTGAGAAACTGGAATTAGCTGAGACAAAATTGACACCTGAGAACTTAGCAGGAATGATTCGTTTGATCGCCGATGGAACGATCAGCTCAAAAATCGCCAAAAAAGTCTTCCGTGAATTGATCACAAATGGCGGAGAAGCCCAAGAAGTAGTTGAAAAAAATGGTTGGGTGCAATTATCTGATCCGAACAAACTACTGCCAATCATTAATGAAATTTTGGATAACAACCAACAATCTGTCGATGATTTCAAAAATGGAAAAGATCGTGCGGTTGGCTTCCTAGTCGGTCAAATCATGAAAGCAACTAAAGGACAAGCAAATCCTGGTGTCGTGAATAAGCTACTTAAAGATGAATTAGCGAAACGATAGAGGCTGAAAATGAAAAAAGCACGCGTAATTTATAACCCCACCTCGGGAAAAGAATTATTGAAAAAAAATTTGGCGGATATCCTACAGGCATTAGAAGAAGCAGGATTTGAAGCCAGCGCCTATGCAACTACACCAGAACCAGATTCAGCCAAGAATGAAGCACGTAGAGTCGCAGAACTAGGTTTTGATCTAGTAGTGGCAGCTGGTGGCGATGGCACAATCAACGAAGTGGTTAATGGAATCGCTCCGCTTGAACACCGTCCTAAAATGGCCATCATCCCAGCTGGTACAACGAACGACTATGCTCGAGCATTAAAAATTCCTAGAGATAATATTAAAGCAGCAGCAGAAGTGATAAAAAAACACCAAACCGTAAAAATGGACATCGGCCTTTCTGATAACAGTTACTTCATCAATATCGCTGCAGGTGGCTATTTGACAGAATTGACTTATGAAGTTCCATCAGAACTAAAGAGTATTTTTGGTTATCTTGCTTATCTTGCGAAAGGAGCAGAGATGCTGCCTCGAGTAAAGCCAATCAAAATGCGCTTGAAGTATGATGAAGGGGAATATATCGGAAATGCTTCGATGTTTTTCCTAGGGCTGACGAACTCTGTTGGAGGATTCGAACAGATCGCGCCAGATGCCAAATTGGATGATGGGAAGTTTTCTTTAATCATTGTGAAGACAGCAAATATCTTTGAGATCTTGCATATTGCAGCACTCATGCTGAATGGCGGTCGACATGTCGATGATCCAAGAGTAATCTATACCAAAACAAGCAGTTTGTTCGTTGAAACAGAAGATGATATCAATCGACCAGTAATGATCAACTTAGATGGTGAATACGGCGGGGAAGCACCGATGCATTTCCAAAATCTTCATCAACACATTGAGTTCTTTGCCAATACCGATCAGATTCCTGATGAAGCAATCACAGGTACAGATGAAGAAGAATTAGAGGTTGTCAGCAAAGAATTCGTAAAAGAAGTCGAACGTTTAACGGATGAAGATATCGACGGTGACGGAAAAATAGCAGACGAAACACCTAATCAAAAGAATTAATCAAAAGCCGGTGCTGAACGTAGTAAGGTCAGTGCCGGTTTTAGTTGTGTAATTAGCTGATTTATAGTAGAGTTCAGTAGGATTGAAAAATAGGCTTAAAGGAGCAAAATATGACAGAACAGCAAATAGTAAAGAAAAACGAACGATATACAGTCGAAATCGTCGACTTGAGTTATGAAGGAATGGGGGTAGCAAAAATCGATGGTTATCCATTATTTATCGAAAATGCACTCCTTGGAGAAGAAGTAGAAATACTAGTAGTAAAAGCAGGCAATAAGTTTGGATATGGAAAAGTCGAAACATTTATTACACAATCACCTGATCGTCAGCCTGTAGAAAACAATGCATTACTTCGCACAGGTATCGCACCTTTAGCCCATTTGAAGTATGAACAACAGCTTGTCTTCAAACAAAAACAAGTAGAGCATGTAATGGCGAAGATTGCTAAGATGCCAGAAGTTCCTGTACTTCCAACGGTCGGAATGGCAGAACCATTTGGCTACCGTAATAAAGCACAGATCCCTGTTCGCCGTATCGATGGACAGTTAGCCACCGGTTTTTACAAAAAGAATAGCCATGATCTAGTCCCTATCGAAGATTTTTATATCCAAGATCCTGTCATCGATCAAGCAATCAAAGTAGTCAGAGATATCTTGCAACGGTTCCAAGTACGAGGATATAATGAAGAAAAAAATGAAGGACAGCTTCGTCACATCATTATCCGTCGTGGTCATTATTCCCATGAAATGATGGTCGTTTTAGTTACTCGTAAAGAAAAATTCTTTAAATCCAAGGAAATTGCTGAAGCCATTCATGAAGAATTGCCAGAAGTGGTTTCGGTCATCCAAAATATCAATGAAGAAAAAACAAATGTGATTTTAGGAGACAAAGAAAAAGTTTTATATGGCAGAGACTATATCGAAGATCAGCTATTAGGAAAAACCTATCGAATCTCAGCGAAGTCATTTTATCAAGTAAATACTCAACAAGCAGAGTATTTGTACCAAACAGCCATCGAATTTGCCGAGTTGGATAAAAAAGACATTGTGATCGATGCTTATTCAGGAATAGGTACAATCGGATTGTCTCTAGCTGACAGAGTAGATAAGGTATATGGGATGGAAGTTATTCCAGAAGCAATTGAAGATGCACAGTTCAATGCCTTAAATAATAAAATCGAAAATGTTCATTATGAAGTCGGAAAAGCAGAAAAAGTCATGAAAAAATGGCAAGAAAAAGGGGTCAAACCATCTGTGATCGTAGTAGACCCTCCACGTAAAGGATTAGATCATCATTTTATTGAATCAGCAATCGAAATGTCACCAGAACGAATCGTCTATATCTCTTGTAATCCAGCAACTTTTGCAAGAGATGCTAAGTTATTTGCAGAAGCAGGTTACGCCGTGAAGAAAGTTCAGCCTGTAGATCTTTTCCCGCAAACCCATCATATCGAATTAGTCGCTTCATTCGTTAAAGGAGAATAAAAATGGACCAAAAAGAAAAAATGAAAGAATTGATCAAAAAGAAACAAGGTGGAGGCCGATCCAAACAAATGGAAACACCTAAAAATGATCGTAAAAACATGAGAAAAGGCCCTAAAATCTTTAATAAATAGACGTGCTAAAGAAAGACTAAGAAGCGTTAACTTTTGTTATTGTTTCTTAGTCTTTTTAGTTAGTCTACATTATTTTGGCGATTTGCCAATAAGGACTGTTGAGTTGTGCAAAATCAAATCTGGGTCAGAATGAACGTCATTCTGTCTCAGATTTTTCGTTATTTCAATTTGATTAACTGATTGATCAAAAAGATTTTTATTTTCATATTCTCAAATGATTCAACACTAAATATACATATTTGACGCGGAAATTATTATTCGATTTGGGTGGCATCAGGGGGTTATGACGACGTAGCAGACCCATTATTTTACTCAAGAAAATGTCCGTGCCTATTATTTAGAATACGATAGTGAACGTGCTGGGAGTTTTGTTCATTTAGAGAAAGTCTCTGAAGATAAATTAGTTGTCTTAGATTTTGACTGTAACGAAAAATGGCGAAATGGAAGAGCACTAGCAAGTGATTGACCGGATCTACGAAGCGACACGATATCTGCCTTTGGATCGTTTGTGCTTAAGTCCTCAATGTGGATTTGCTTCAACAGAAGAAGAAAATGTTTTGTTTGAAGAACAATGGAAAAAATTTCTTTTGTCAAAAGCATTGCAGAAGAAGTTTGGGGAAAATCATTAAATCATCTAGGAGAGCTTGATAGGAAATAACACTATGGTATAATCAGAATGCTTAATACTAACTACTGAGGGAGCCTTATGAAAAAGAAAATTCTTAAATTTATCGGATGGTTCTTCGGAATCATTCTTGGGATCGCGTTTGCAATCTTTCTTGCCTTCCAGCTTTCCCCCAGACCTGGAGCATTCTTGATCAACCATATGTTTTCAAATACTGTTCAAATCACTGATAAAAAAACGTTCGATCAAGCAGAAAAAAACGTGACGAAAAAAACAGATTTGACGTATGAGTCCAAGTATAAAGAGAATACTTATGACATCTACTATCCAAAAAACAGCAAGGGGCCTGTTCCTGTTCTATTTTGGGTACATGGTGGAGGATTCGTCGGCGGAGATAAATCGGGTGTCAAAGAATTTGCGACAAAATTAGTTTCAGACGCCAACATCGCAGTGGTTGCGATGAATTATGAATTAGCGCCTGATTCAGAATACCCTAATCAAGTTCTTCAAGTGAATGAACTGATTAAAGATTTATTAGCTGAAGAAAAAGACGACAAATTGCTAGACATGGAACAATTATTTTTTGGTGGAGATAGTGCAGGTTCACAAATCGCATTGCAATATGCAGCTATACAAACGAATGACGCGTATGCTAAACAAATGAAAATCAAACAGCTACTTCCAAAAGATAGTCTGAAAGGAACCATTTCTTATTGCGGACCTGTTGATTTGAAGCTAACAGCACAGCAGCATTCGGATGATCGATTTATGAAGTTCTTCGTCAAAACTGTTGCATGGTCGTTGATTGGAACAAAAGATTGGAAAACGAGTGAGCAATTGAAAGAAGCTAGTGTGGCTGACCATGTTTCTAAGGAATTTCCGCCAACGTATATAACTGACGGAAATGCATACTCATTCCAGGAGCAAGGTCAAGCATTAGAAAATCGGTTGACAGAATTAAAGGTACCCGTGCAATCCTTGTTTTATACAGATACAAAAAAAGAGATTACCCATGAATACCAATTTGATTACACGCTAAAAGAATCGCAAAATTGTTACCAGCAGACATTGGATTTTGTGAATAAGTATAAGTAAGAGGTTGTGAAAAAGCCGTTTCGTTTTGAGTATGAAGAAACGAAGCGGCTTTTCACAACCTCTCTTTCAATACCTTTTTGTTCTTGGGATAAAACTTTCCCTAACAATCAATCGTGCAGGATAAGTCAAAATGATCGGTTCATCACGTATACCGTCAATTCGCTCCAATGCCATTCGAACAGCTGCTTGCCCAATTGATTTTGCATTGATTTGAACACTGGTCAAGCCAGGGGAGAGATTTGCAATTGTCTCGATATTATCGAAGCTTGCTACAACAATCTCTTCTCCAATTTGGATGTTTTTTTGCTTCAATGCCCGATAGACACCGATTGCCATTGGATCGCTCCCGACAAGAATGGCAGTAGGAAGAGGGGATTCATTTTCTAATAGATCAGTCGCAAGTACCTCACCTTGTTTTTCTGTCCAGCCACCTAGATGATAAGACATATATTTTTCTAAGTGATGATCGATCATAAAATGCTGATAGGCACGCATCCTCTTTTCATTTATAGAAATCTGCTTCCCACCGAATTCATCCATATCGACTTTATATCCCCCGATATAGGCTATTCTTTTATGACCATTTTCTAAGAACAATTCCAGTACGGTTTTAGTCATCCGTTCAAGATCTGCATACACCATATCGACCTCTTGCTGGATGTCAGGGTTATCCACGACGACTATTTGCATGTTTTGTTTTAACAAGGCGGTAATCGATTCTTTCGTAACAGTCCCAACAACGATCACCGCGCCTAACTGATCTAGATCTTCCCATTGTTTAGGATTATCAGATAGATTATAGATTCGATTCATCCCTAAATGCAGACGTCGAGCTTCTTCTTCCATCCCTACTCGCAAATGTTTGTAATAGATATCCTGTTCTTCGCTCGCTTTGCCGATCGTAGAGATCACACCAATCGAAGGCATTCTCTTTTTGATATATTTACGAGTACTGATGTCATAATCCAACGCAGCAGCTGCCTCTACTATCCGTTGCCGAGTAGTCTGAGCCACATGGATCGTCTGATCGTTATTCAACACGCGGGAAACTGTAGCAGGAGAGACATTTGCCTTTCGTGCGACATCTCTAATTCCAACCATTTTTACACACTCCTCAAAAAAATAAAAAATTTTTATTGACAAAATTGTTTAGTAAACAGTATACAGGAATTATAAAAAAAGTAAACGGTTTCCGTTTTGATGGGAGTGAAATGATGGATATTACGCATAGAAAAACAGATAAAAATTTCATCTTATTTGATGAAAAGAGCCGAGTCTTCCATTTACGAAATACATTTCTTTCTTATCTGATAAAGATAGAAGAAAGCAATGTATTGGCGCATATTTATTTTGGCAAACCAGTCAAGCAGTACAAAGACAATAAAAATTATCCCCGAAGAGATCGTGGATTTTCAGGAAATGTTCCCTTAAATCCTGACCGGTCTCTGTCGAAAGATACACTACCGCAAGAATACTCTTCTCATGGCAGCATGGACTTTCGAACGCCCGCATCGATCATTCAGCGCAAGAATGGGTCAGACTTACTGGATCTGAGATATGACAGCCATTATATTACAGATGGGAAGCCAGAGATCGAAGGCTTGCCTCAAACTTATGTGATGGACAAGTCAGAGGCACAAACGTTGGTGATTTCACTTAAGGATAGAGAAACAGCGATTTATTTCGATTTGTTTTATACCATATTTACTGATAGAGCAGTGATCACACGATCTGTAAAGATAAGAAATGAAACCGGAGAAACAATCAAACTAGAAAAAGCAGCTAGTTTCCAGCTAGACTTTGCCCATACTAGGCGATTTGATGAAGTCATTGCTTTGCCAGGAGCACATGTCAATGAAAGACAGATTTCACGGCAATCTGTTTTATCTGGAACAAAAGTATTTGAAAGCCGTCGAGGAACGAGCAGTCACCATATGAATAACTTTATTGCTTTAGTTCATCATCATACGACAGAAAATACTGGAGAAGCGATCGGACTTCAATTTGTTTATTCCGGCAACCATTCTTTCGAACTTGAAAAAGATCAAATCAATCAATTGAGAGTCGTCGGTGGGATCAACAGCCATCGTTTTTCGTGGGAATTGAATGCAGGCCAGTCTTTTCAAACACCTGAAATGATCCTTTCTTACTCAAGTCAGGGATTGAACAAAATGAGTCAGATCCACCATGAGTTGCTACGTGAAAGAATCGCAAGAGGTCGTCATCAATTTGCTGAACGGCCGATTCTGGTCAATAACTGGGAAGCCACTTACTTTGACTTCAATAGTGAAAAAATCAAGGCGATCATTGATGAAGCAAAGGAGCTAGGCATCGAAATGTTCGTATTAGATGATGGCTGGTTTGGAAAAAGAGATGCGGACAATTCTTCATTAGGAGACTGGTTCGAGTATGAAGGCAAGTTGACAAATGGATTACGTGAAATAGCAGATTATGCTCATAGCAAAGGGTTGAAATTTGGTTTATGGTTTGAACCTGAAATGATCTCGATTGATTCTGAACTGTATCGAACACATTCTGATTTTCTTATGCAGGAGCCAGGTAGAATGCCTTCTGCTTCCAGATCACAACATGTACTGGATTTTACAAGGTTAGATGTTCGGCAGACGATTGAGAAACAAATGAGAAAGATTTTAGATACGATTCCTCTTGACTACATCAAATGGGATATGAACCGTTCGCTTTCAGATGTCTATTCGATTACCCTTGACCCACAGAGACAAGGAGAAGTAGCGCATCGTTATATGCTCGGGCTTTATGAACTACTTGAACATTTGACAACTGATTATCCGGAAATCTTATGGGAAGGCTGTTCTGGTGGAGGTGGACGGTTTGATGCCGGGTTTATTTATTATATGCCGCAGTCATGGACAAGTGATAACACGGATGCAGTGGAGCGTATGAAAATCCAATATGGAACAAGCCTTGCTTATCCGATTTCGTCCATCACAGCTCATGTATCAGCTGTACCAAATCATCAGACCGACAGATCTACTTCGTTGAAAACAAGAGGAGAAACAGCTATGAGCGCTGTTTTTGGTTATGAACTGGATTTGACAAAGCTGTCTCCTGAAGAAAAAAAGCAAGTCAAAGACCAAATTATATCCTATCAAACGATTCGTCCGGTGATCCAGTATGGCCATTATTATCGTTTGGCGAGTCCTTTTGAAGAAAATATTGCCGCATGGATGTTTGTGTCTCCTAAACAAGATGAAGCTATTGTGTTTTTAGGGAGGATACTAGCTTCAGCTCAACCAGCGTTCCATGAAGTATATCTGATGGGGTTAGATGATGAGGCACTTTATCAGGAACAGACCTCGAAGCGGATATTTTCGGGGGCCGAATTGATGACAGTTGGACTTTACTTCCCCGATTTTCAAGGTGATTTCCAAACAGAACTGCTTCATTTCAAAAAGTTATGAGAGAGAAGGAAAAAAGTATGAAAGCAAATATAAAATGGTTAGATGATCCACAAGTTTTTAGAGTGAACCAATCAAATGCACATAGCGATCATGTTTGCTATGCAACAAGGGAAGAAGTAGAAACCACATCCTCCCTTAAACAGTCTTTAAATGGATCATGGCGTTTTTGTTATTCGCCAAATCCTTCGGTACGACCAAAAACATTTTATAAAAAAGATTTTGATGCCTGTTCTTTTGATGAAATCACTGTTCCTAGTCATATTGAATTAGCAAATTATGACAAGATCCATTACATCAATACGATGTATCCGTGGGAGGGACATGTATTTCGCCGTCCCCCTTTCACGACAAGCCCTGAGAAAGAGGCGGAAGGGATCTTTTCAGCTGCTAAAGACAATCCGGTTGGTTCGTATTTGACGACTTTTCGATTAGAAGAAGGTCTAAAGGGAAAACAAATCTCGATTCATTTTGCTGGTGTAGAACAAGCAATGTTTATTTGGTTGAATGGTCATTTTATCGGGTATGCCGAAGATTCGTTCACTCCGTCTGAATTTGATTTAACACCTTATTTGGAAGAAGAAAATATTCTAGCTGTGGAGGTTTACAAAAGAAGTACAGCTGCATTCTTGGAAGATCAGGACTTTTTCCGATTTTTTGGGATCTTCAGAGATGTCTTCTTAGTTGCTCGAGGACAAAACCATTTAGAAGATCTTTGGATCAAACCTCGCTTAGATGACAAATGTCAAAATGGCAAACTTGAAGTAGATTTGTCTTTTGAGCAAGTAGCCAAAAACAGTCAGCTGAATGTAGCGATACTAGATCCTGATGGGAAGGAAATCTATCAACAGCAATATCCGTTAAAAGAGCAAATGACGATTCGCATCGATGGATTTGAAAATGTGGCACTGTGGGGGCATTTTCAGCCCAATTTATATAAGCTTGAATTGGAGACGATAGACGAAGAAAAAAGAGTAACAGAATATATTGACTATTCCTTCGGTTTTCGTAAAATCGAAATCAAAGATAAAATCATATACTTCAATGGAAAACGGATGATTATCAACGGGGTAAATCGACATGAGTGGCATCCGAAAAAAGGACGCGCCATCACTATAGAAGATATGGAAAAAGATTTGGCTATCATAAAAAATGCAAAGATCAACGGCGTACGGACATCTCATTACCCCAACCAGATCACTTGGTATTATTTATGCGACCAAGCAGGAATCCATGTGATGGCGGAAACGAACCTCGAATCCCATGGCTCATGGCAAAAAATGGGCGCATTTGAGCCTTCTTACAACGTACCAGGTGCAGTACCTCAGTGGCAGGCGGCTGTTCTTGATCGAGCAAAAACGAATTTCGAAACATTAAAAAACCATCCAAGTATTCTTTTTTGGTCTCTTGGAAATGAATCTTATGCGGAAGAAAACATTCGACAAATGAACGATTACTTCAAAAAAGTAGACCCCGATCGACTTGTCCATTATGAAGGGAATTTTCCAAATCCAGCATTCGAAGATTCGATTTCAGATGTAAAAAGCTGCATGTATGCGCCACCAGAAGAGATCATTGACTACCTTGAAAATAAAGCGGAAAAACCGTTCATCTTATGTGAATATATGCATGACATGGGGAATTCGTTAGGTGGAATGGATTCTTACATGACGTTGCTTGATCGTTATGAAATGTACCAAGGAGGCTATATATGGGATTTTAAAGATCAGGCGATCCAAGTGACTGATCCAATCACAGGCAGAGAAGTGATGCGCTATGGCGGTGACTTTGACGATAAACCAAGTGACTATGAATTCTCAGGGAATGGAATCGTTTTTGCAGATGGACAAGAAAAACCCGCCATGCAGGAGGTAAGATATTATTATGAAAAATACAGTAAATAAAAGTCATATGGATACGGAAAAAGTTGCAATCGTCTTCGGCGACTGTACATTAGGTGTCAAATCGGGGAATACGCATTATATTTTTTCTTATACAAGAGGCGGACTGGAATCGCTCAATAAAAACGGAAAAGAATGGCTATACCGGGAAACACTTCCAGTTTTTTGGCGAGCAACGACCGATAATGACAGAGGTAGCGGATTTGGATTTAAATCCGGTATGTGGTTAGGAGCCGGATTGTATCCAAAAGTCAAAGAAATAGAAGTACTGGTGGACAATAAAAAGATCGATTTGCCGATTGCTCCAGTAAATAATCAATATTCAAGTAATGAATACGCTGAAACGGTTGAAATCATTTTTACACTGGAAATCAACACAGTACCAAAAACCCAAGTGACAATTTCCTACCAAATCGCTGGAGAGGGTAAAATGCTTGTCAATATGCATTATTATGGACAAAAAGGATTACCGGAATTACCCGCATTGGGTTTAAGGTTCATTATGCCAACGAAAGCAAAATTTTTTGAGTATGAAGGCCTATCAGGGGAAACATATCCGGATCGGATGGCTGGTGGTGTCGAAGGTATTTATAAAGTGGCAGGACTCCCCGTTTCCCCATACCTTGTTCCCCAAGAATGCGGCATGCATATGGAAACGAAATGGGTAGAACTAACAAGAAATCAAACGTTGGATAATACGGATAAAGATCAAGAAGATTTTTCGTTGCGATTTGAACAGCAGGATACGCCATTTGCTTTTTCCGCTTTACCATTCAAAGCAGAAGAACTGGAACAGGCAACACATATAGAAGAACTACCGCCAGAAAGACGAACGGTTCTTACGATTTTTGCAAAAGTAAGAGGAGTCGGGGGTATCAATAGCTGGGGAGCGGATGTTGAGTCACCTTACCGAATCAGCAGCGAAGAGGACCATGAAATCGGCTTTATTATTCAGTAGCAATCTTTAGATTATTATTTGAAAAACGGAGTGTACAAGACAAAGCTGCTTTATTCTATATGTCATGAATAAGGGAGTAAAAGAGTCTCAGAGTCTTTTGTTCATGACTATTTTCTTCAATAAAACCAATTGTTATTTTTCTGAAAAACAAAGTTAACTATCAGAAAATTAAAAAAAGTTTCATAAAAATGATTGACAGTCGATTTTTTTATGTCTATACTAGGTACAATTCTTACATCAGTTTGGAGCGATTTTTTATGAAATCTAGAAAACTTACAAAACTGAATACGTATTACTTTAGCTATTTTAGATAGGTTTGTATTCATGACTTCGTGGGTACAAACAAACCAGGTTTGTATCTATGATGGCTAAAGATTTTTAAACACGACTTACAGCCACGTAGAGAAATTCATCTATAGTGGCTATTTTATATTTTTGCAGCGCTTTTTAAGGCTCGTTGAAGATGTTCACTGTAGAGGCAATTTCCTACAGGGACATCTTTTTTTGTTGATTATCTGGGTCATAAGTAGGAAAGAAGGAGCGAAAATGAGAACAACAGGACACGGTCATTTAGTAGGAATCAATGTAAAACCACCTTGAAAAAGTAGAGAAAATCAGCCAAGATAGATAAGTAAACAAAAGAAAGCGGGAAAAACAATGATAGTAATTATGAAAAAAGAAGCAACGGAAGAACAAATAAAAAAAGTCGTCGATCATATCGAAAAAGAAGGATTCAAAGTCTCAATCGATCAAGGAACAGAACGAGTAGTGATTGGACTAAAAGGTGATACGCGAAGTTTACAAGAAGGAGCATTTACACGCTATGAAGGAGTAGAAAATGCTGTGCGTATTTTAAACACATACAAATTGACTTCTCGAGAATTCCATCCTGGCAATACAGTCGTGGATGTAGACGGAGTAAAAATTGGTGACGGCAGTTTCGTGACGATGGCTGGTCCTTGTTCTATCGAAGGATTAGACCAAATCAGAGAATGTGCGCGAATGGCCAAAGCCGGGGGCGCAAAAATTCTGCGAGGTGGTGCCTTCAAACCACGTACTTCTCCATATGCTTTCCAAGGTTTAGAAGAAGAAGGATTGAAATACATCCGTCAAGCGGCTGATGAATTTGGAATGAAAGTGATTACTGAAGTGATGGATGAAGGGCATATCGATATGGTGGCTGAGTACAGCGATATCCTACAGATTGGCGCACGTAATATGCAAAATTTTAAACTGCTATCTGCTGTCGGTAAAACAGGTAAACCTGTTGGATTGAAACGTGGAATTTCCGGTACGATCAATGAATGGCTTAATGCTGCAGAATACATTGCAGTCGAAGACAAATCTCCTGTCATTTTTATCGAACGTGGAATTCGGACTTACGAGACAGCGACACGTAATACGTTTGATTTAAGTGCTGTCCCATTGATGAAAAAATTAACTCATTTCCCTGTGATTGTTGATCCAAGTCATGGTACAGGAATTTGGGATCTTGTACCACCAATGGCTCGTGCGGGTGTGGCAAGCGGAGCAGATGGCATGATCGTAGAGATCCATCCTGATCCTGCAAATGCTTGGTCAGACGGTCCCCAATCGTTGAATGAAAAGACTTACTCACGCATGATGAAAGAAGTTGCGATCATGAAAGAAGCAATGGAAAAGATTCAGACACTCGATTAATTCCAGCTTTTTAAAAGAAAGAAGTGAAACGAATGCTTACTGTACATGTTGATAACCAAAAATACGATATTCATATTGAAAAAGGCGCACTAGAACAGGCTGGATCATGGCTTCAAACGATTTGGAGACCTCAAAAAGTAGCTGTGATCACTGATACAAACGTTGCTCCACTATATGCAGAAAAAATCATGTTCCAATTGAGACAAGCTAATTTTGAACCAGTCCTTTCAATCGTACCGGCGGGTGAGACCAGTAAATCTTTAGAACAAGCAGCTGAGTTATACGATTTTTTAGCAGATAATGATTTTACCCGCAGCGATGGGATACTTGCACTTGGTGGAGGAATGGTGGGTGATCTAGCCGCATTCGTGGCCTCGACGTTCATGCGTGGGATCCATTTCGTTCAAATTCCGACTACGCTACTTGCACAAGTAGATTCTAGTATTGGCGGGAAGACAGCAGTCAATACAAACAAAGCGAAAAACCTTGTCGGAACATTTAGCCAGCCAGCTGGTGTATTGATTGATCCGGAGGTTCTAAAAACTTTGCCGGTACGTCGTTTACGAGAAGGAATCGCTGAAATCATCAAATCAGCAGCTATAGCAGATGCAACGCTTTGGAAACAGCTGAACGAGCTGAAAGACGAAAAAGATCTTCTGGAACATGCTGTTCCAATCATTACTGCTACGTTGGAAATCAAACGAAAAGTAGTGGAAGAAGATGTCTTTGACCAAGGAAATCGACTTATTTTAAATTTTGGTCATACAATTGGCCATGCAATTGAAAATACAGCAGGATATGGGGTAGTCAGTCATGGAGAAGGAGTAGCTATTGGAATGGTAGCCATCACTTCTCATGCAGAAAAAATCGGCTTGTCTCCAACTGGAACGACAGCTGCTTTAGAAAGGATACTTCAAAAATTCCATCTGCCGATTACGTACGATCTAAGTCATCCAGATGAATTATTCCACGCGATAACCCATGATAAGAAAGCAAGAGGAAGCCAATTGAATATCATCTTGCTAGAAAAGATTGGGCAAGCAAAAATCGTTCCTGTTCCCACCGAGACATTCAAAGATTACTTAGGAGGACTGTAAGATGCGTTATATGACTGCGGGAGAATCCCATGGACCAGAATTAACAGCGATTATTGAAGGACTACCAGCAGGATTACCTCTGTCAGAAGAAGAAATCAATCATGAACTCGCTCGCAGACAAGCTGGTTACGGCAGAGGAGGAAGGATGAAGATCGAAAAAGATCGTGTTCGGATCACGTCTGGCATCCGTCACGGCAAAACAATTGGTTCACCTGTCACTTTAGTGGTAGAAAATAAAGATTGGAAAAATTGGACAACTGTCATGTCTGTAGCAGAAGTGCCTGAAAAAGACCAATCACTGCGGCGAGTTGCACGTCCGCGTCCAGGACACGCGGATTTGGTAGGCGGTATGAAATACCATCATCGAGATCTTCGGAATGTGCTTGAACGGTCCTCTGCAAGAGAGACGACCATGCGTGTAGCAATCGGCGCAATTGCCAAGAAAATTCTGGAAGAACTTGACATCATCGTAGCAGGACACGTGATTTGTCTTGGTGGAATCCAAGCAGAAATACCTGGAAATATCTCCATTCAAGAAATCAAAGAAATTTCTGAAGCGTCAGAAGTACGAGTTGTTGATCCAGCAGTTGAGCAAAGAATAAAAGATTTGATCGATCAGACAAAGAAAAATGGAGATACGATCGGAGGAATTGTAGAAGTGCTCGTTGGAGGCGTTCCAGCTGGATTAGGAAGCTACGTACAATGGGACACGAAGCTAGATGCCAAAATCGCACAAGCTGTGGTTAGTATCAATGCCTTTAAAGGCGTAGAATTTGGGGTCGGATTCACTTCTGGTTCATTACCAGGCTCAGAAGTGATGGACGAGATCCTATGGGAAGAAGAAAGAGGCTATTTCCGACGTACCAATAATCTAGGCGGCTTCGAAGGCGGAATGACCAATGGCGAACCACTTGTCATTCGCGGGGTCATGAAACCCATCCCTACATTGTACAAGCCACTTCAAAGTGTTGATATCGATACAAAAGAACCTTACAAAGCAAGTGTAGAACGTTCGGATAGTACAGCAGTTCCTGCAGCTAGCGTCGTTGCGGAAAATGTTGTAGCCACTGTTGTAGCGACAGAGCTATTGTCAAAATTCCCAAGTGATTCGCTTGTTGAGTTGAAAGTTGCAGTGAAGGAGTACCGTGACTACTTGAAACATTATTAAAAAGGGGGCAAATAAGATGGCACAACATGTTTTTATCGTGGGGCTTGGACTGATTGGTGCTTCTATGGCACTTTGTATTCGTCAGACCAATCCAGAACTGATAGTAGTTGGTTGGGATAGTCAGTCAAAAACCCGTGAGCAAGCAGTAGAACAGCAGATCGTTGATTACGTTGCAAATGATTTTGAAACAGGTGCAGAACAAGCAGACGTTATCTTATTAGCCGTTCCCGTCCGTACAACCTTAGCTTATCTTGATGTCCTTGAAAGAATCAACTTGTCTGATCACGTCATCATTACGGATGTCAGCAGTACGAAGCAGCAAGTCGTGACATCTGCTGAGCAGAAAAATCTTCGGTTTGTCGGTGGACATCCAATGGCTGGTTCTCATAAATCAGGTATACAGGCAGCAGATGCTAAACTATTTGAAAATGCCTATTACATCTTTACACCTTTGGAAAAGACGAAAAAAGATGTTGAAAAACTGCAAGAACTATTTTGCGGAACCAAAGCAAAATATGTAACTCTTACAGCAGGAGAACATGACCGTATAACAGGAATGCTAAGTCATTTTCCACATATTCTGGCAGCTGGTTTAGTCAATCAGGCAGAACAATTCAATCAAGAATATCCGCGAGCCAAACAACTGGCAGCAGGAGGCTTTCGAGATATCACTAGGATCGCTTCCTCAGATCCTGTCATGTGGACAGATATTTTGTTGAGCAATAAGCAGATATTATTGGAACGATTGGCAGATTGGCAACAAGAAATGACACAAATAGCAGAATGGATCATGACTGAGAACCAATCGGAAATCTTTTCTTTTTTCAATCGGGCAAAAGAAAGTCGAGACCAGTTGCCTGTCCATAAGCAAGGCGCGATTCCTGCCTTTTTTGATTTATTTATCGATGTGCCAGATGAACCTGGCGTGATTGCAGAAGTAACTGGACTGATCGGAAAAGCGGGAGTTTCTTTGATTAATTTGAAGATCCAAGAGACCAGGGAAGATATTTTAGGAATACTGCAAATCAGTTTTAAAAACCAACAGGATTTGTTACAAGCAAAAAGAATCATTATGTCTAATACCAGTTATCATTGCTGGATCAAATAGGAGGCTGGATAAATGCAATTATTACAACAAATACATGGATTAAGAGGGACTGTTAGGATACCAGCAGATAAATCAATTTCCCATCGCAGCATCATGTTTGGAGCAATTGCTGAAGGAACGACGACTATACAAAATTTTTTGCGCGCAGAAGATTGTCTGAGTACTTTACATGCCTTCCAACAATTAAGTGTCGAGATCGAAGAAGAGGAAGAGGTGATCAAGATTCATGGTCGCGGTAGCCACTCATTTGTCCAACCAACCGAATCAATCGACATGGGAAACTCCGGTACGACCATACGTTTATTGATGGGTATTTTGGCTGGACAGCCTTTTACGACTACTCTGTTCGGGGATGCTTCGTTGTCTAAACGTCCAATGGGGCGAGTGATGGAACCTTTACGCGAGATGGGCGCTGACTTGCAAGGAAAAGAGAATGAGCAGTATCTACCAATCACTGTGACAGGAACCAACTCTTTATCACCTATCCGATACAATATGCCTGTAGCCAGTGCGCAAGTCAAATCTGCTTTGCTGTTTGCGGCATTACAAGCAGAAGGCACATCCGTAATCGTTGAAAAAGAACGTTCCCGTAACCATACGGAAGAAATGATTCGTCAATTTGGCGGAAGGATCTCAGTAGAAGGTAAAACAATCACGGTAACAGGACCACAAAAATTAACTGGTCAACAGATAACTGTTCCAGGCGATATTTCATCGGCTGCTTTCTTTCTAGCAGCAGGGCTTCTTGTTCCGGAAAGCCAACTGTTGTTAAAAAATGTCGGGGTCAATCCAACAAGAACCGGTATCTTAGATGTGCTGGAGGAGATGGGCGCAGCGATTACCCAGACGAATCACAATGAACAGAACCAATCGGCTGATCTAAGTGTCAAGACGAGTCATTTGAAGAAAGCAACGATTGGTGGAGAAATCATTCCGCGTCTGATTGATGAATTGCCCATTCTAGCTTTAGTGGCTACTCAAGCAGAAGGAATCACGATCATCAAAGACGCAGAAGAATTAAAAGTAAAAGAATCCAACAGAATTGATGCGGTGGCAGAAGAATTACAGAAAATGGGAGCAAAGATAAAAGCGACAGCAGACGGTCTGATCATCCATGGGCCGACACCTCTGCAGGGCGCAAAAGTGTCCAGCAGAGGCGATCATCGAATCGGTATGATGCTGCAAGTAGCTGCTTTGATAGCTGATGGACCTTGCGAACTAGAAGGAGCTGAAGCTGTTTCAATCTCTTATCCGGCATTTTTTGACGATTTAGCAGAACTTGTGTCAGGAGGAGAAGCTCATGGCTAGCATTTTGCTGATTGGTTTCATGGGCGCTGGAAAAACAACAATCGGTAAAGGGTTAGCTCAACGTTTACAAAAAGAGTATGTAGATTTAGATACAAAGATTGAGGAACATATCCAATTGTCGATTGCCGAATATTTTCACTATTACGGTGAAAAAAGCTTTCGAAAAGTGGAGTCAGATATTTTAAGAAAGCTGTCAAATGAAGACAAAATTATCGCGACTGGTGGAGGGATTGTCCAAAGTGCAGAAAATCGGCGTTTTTTAAAAACACAGCCGATTGTTCTTTACTTAGAGGCAGAAGCGGACTGTCTAGTTGATCGTATCCAACAAGATGAAACGTCTATTCGACCTTTAGCTCTTGGAAAAACAAGAGAAGAAATAAAAGCATTATTGGCACAACGACTTTCTTGGTATGAAGAAAGTGCGACACATCGAATCAACACGACCAATCAAACACCAGAAAAGATCATCGATACCATTATAGAAAGGATCAAAAGCATATGAACGTCAGCTATCTAGGGCCAGAAAGTTCATTCACTTATCAGGTGGCTTGTCAGCTATTTCCTACAGAACAATTGACTGCGTATGCTTCCATCCCTGCTTGTTTGCGCGCTTTGTTTCGCAAACAAGTCGATCTGGCTGTCGTTCCTGTAGAGAATTCATTGGAAGGATCTGTTCATCACACAATCGATCTTCTTTCCAAACATCCAGAAGTCGAAGTTAAAAGTGAAATCGTTCTTCCTATCAAGCAGCAGCTTTTAGGCAATCCAGCAACAAAGATTACAAAAATCCTTTCACATCCACAAGCACTAGCACAATCACAACAGTTTTTAGAAACGCATTATCCTAATGTTCCTTTAGTAGCAACAGAATCAACAACTGCTGCAGCAATGTATGTAGCAGAACATCCGAAAGAAGACGCAGCAGCGATTGCTTCATTAGAAACAGCACAGCATGTTGGATTGGAGATCTTAGCTGAGAATATCCAAGATAATGAGTTGAACCAGACACGTTTTTGGATCGTCGGTGACCGAAAGATGACCAGCCAGCAGTCAGCTCCAGTAAAAATGAGTGTCATCTTGACACTACCTGCTAATCGGCCAGGGATGCTTCATAAAATGCTGGCAACTTTTAGCTGGCGGGAAATCAACTTAAGTAAGATTGAATCCCGACCATTGAAAACTAGCTTGGGAGAATATTTTTTCGTGATCGATTTGTTGTTGGACCGCCCAATGACATTAGTAGAGAATGCGCTCCAAGAAATCAAGATGCTCGGAGGAGAAAGTCAAATATTGGGCTGTTATCCAGTGCTGACAGTAGAAGAGACGCGTAGATGAAAGTCAAGAATACTGATTGATTTATTTAACTTAAAATAAAAAAATCAGCGCTTGGCTATTCTTTATTTTTGATATTCTGATTGATTTTTAGGAAGAAGCGGTAGACAAATCGTTACAGTCGTTCTTGTCCCAATCACTGATTGGATTGTTAAGCCATATGCATCGCCATACATTAGGCGTATCCGCTCATCTACATGGCTGATGCCGATTCCTGAAAAATGATCATTTTTTTGTTTGGTATTTTCAGTATCGAAGCCATCGCCGTTATCAATCACTTCGAATAAAAGAAGCTGATTTTTTGTTTTGCCGTACACCGTGATGAATCCTTGCGTTTTATTGTGAAAAGCATGAAGATAGGCGTTTTCGATAATTGGTTGAAGGATCATATTCGGCATAGATAATGACTGCAGTTCATCAGGAATCATTATTTTAGCCGAGATTCTTTCGCCATATCGCATACTCAAAAGATCGATGTAACTTTGTACGCTTTTGATTTCTTCCTTGACTGGAATCACTTCTTCTTTTTTCCCAATCGTACTTCTTAGTAAAGTAATGAAACTGTCGATTCCTTGAACTGCTTCATCTGTTTTTTTCTGCCAAATCAAAAATTTCAAGCTAGTCAGCGTATTATAAATAAAATGGGGCTGTATCTGTGCTTGCATAGTTTGGATTTCAAGCGAACGTTTCTTCTTTTCGTCTTGGATCGTCTGTTCATAATGATGCTGCGCATTACTTAGCAATTGATTGATCGTATTCCCTAGCAATTGGACTTCATGGCTTCCTTGTACAGGAACAGTAGCTTTTAAGCCATCTTCCTCTAGCCATTTTAGCGAATCAATCAAGCGGTAGATCGATTTTGTGTGTCGATCCAAATACATAAATACCAATGAGCCAGCAAAAGCAAGTGTCACGATATTATACAAAATAATCGGAAAAATCACGCCCATTTGGTTAGACAAAGAATGAAGATCGACTTGACTGAGTAATGTACAATCCTGGCGGTACAAAGGAAGACGGGTCAACTGCTGTCCATTTGAAATCGTTGTTTCACCTACTGTTAGTTTTTTGAAAATCATTGATCGGCTCCCAATTGTATTTTCTTCATTTGATGCGATGATCGTCTGTTCTTCGTTCATGAAGGAGATCTTCGATATCTCAGGATTTACTACAGATTGAAAAAGATTCGCTAGTTGCTTGGATGAGATCGATAAAACAGCATATCCGTAAACGTGATTCAATGTATTTTTCAGTTTTTTGACAAAGAAGACGCTGGGTGCTTTCTTATCGCGAAGAGTCAATCCGTGGTGTGCAAAAAGCATTTGTGTATCAGCAGCACGTTCATTCACTCTCTGAGCAATCGCAGATTGAAAAAAAGAATCGGCAGATACGGCAGTGAGCATGTCGTTTCCGACAAAAGTTCTTCCATTTTCTCCAAAGATCAATATATCGTAATCGATCATTGGATGGATTTTTGAAAGAGAGTCATTCATTTTTTGGATTGTTCTTAGTTGCTGAAGCTGTTCCATATGTTGGGCTGGATCATTGGAAAAATAGCTTTCGACAGCTGGATTAGAATCAAAAGCGGCTAATGTATTCTCGATTGTATCATTCAAACTTTCAAATTCAGATTGAATCTTTTTTAGTACCACATCATTCGATTGATTGAACAGCTGGATATAGGCATCCCTTGATCGATGATAAATAAACAAAGAGATGACGATGGCTTGCAGAAAAAGACCGATGAACAAAATGAACAGAAGTTTGGTAAAGAGTTCATGCTCTTTGATTTTTTTTCTCATTTTACAAAAGTTCCTTTACGGTATTGAGAAGGTGTCATTCCTGTCTCTTCTTTAAAAACTCTGGAGAAATAACCCAGTTCGGTATAGCCGACTTTCTCACAGATTTCCGTCAAAGTAAGCCGTGTTTCCGTTAAAAAGAGCTTGGCTTTACTGATACGGACTTTTTTTAGATATTTTGAAAAGTTGATGCCAAATTTTTCAGTAAAGATGGCTGAAAGATAGCTATATGAAAAATGATATTTTTCGGATAGAAGTTGTAAATTGATTTCTTTCTCATAATTTTCCTGGACGAACTCGTAGATCAAAGTCAAGATATCGAAATTGTCTTTTTTTGCATTTGCAGAAAAGTGGGTGAGTTTCTCAAGTGTTTCTTTGACAAGAATAGAAAAATCTTCGAAATACTCAGCATCGGCTAATAAAGAAGGAAGGGCGATCTTGAGCAAAGAAAGTTCTTCATTCCCAACATGCTCGTCAGCCAAAGCGTTGAGTAATGCATAGAAACGATTGATTGCCTCATGTTTCAAATAAGCTGGATCAATAGGCTGTTCCAATATCGTCGTGAAGAAATTCTCAAGTTCTTTGATAGCTAAAGCGTAGTCTTTATGAACGATTTTTGTTAAATAACTACTTGCTTGCTGCTCGTGGTTGGTTAATAACGGAAGAAGTTCATGCTGATAAGCAAGGTTCTTTCCCTTATGATAGAAACGTTGTCCTTTGGTGCAATTTCTGATCTCTTGGAATATTTCATTGATATCTTGGATTGCAAAAGAATCAGAAACAACAAAAAAATCACCTGGAAAAACTTCTTGACGAAACTTTTGAACAAACTTCCTAAGTGTATCTTTGGAATCAGTATTGATCACATAGCCGGATTCTTCCGAAAAGGTAGAAACAGGATAAATAGTAAACGAATCGTCGCTATCCATCAATGAATGGGTGATCGACTGTTTTTGTTTAGAGCCTTGTTTTGAACTGAATGGCCGTTTTTCGGTATATAACAGAAAAAACAGGGTGTGTTCAAAAAGAAGAGGGTCAAGCAATGGACGAGTTTGTCCAGCAATCTGCTGTGAAAGATTCTCGCAAATCTGCTCATAACGATTGGTGATTGGGCTTTTGTTGGGCTTTTTTTTGATTTTTTGTGAAACGGCAGTTAAGGAATTTAGAAAAAAATCAGGACTCAATCGAGGCTTTAAAAGATAATCAGCGACGCCTTCTTTAAAAGAATCTTTAACCATATCAAATTCATCATAGCTAGAGAGGATAAGGATCTGTGTTTCAGGTTGTTGCTGTTTTAATAGCCGCGATAATTCGATTCCATTTAATTCAGGCATCATTACATCTGTGACCACGATATCGATTGCATGTACCAAAGAAAAATCAAGCGCTTTCAATGGGCTGGAAAAAGTCCCTATTAATTGAAACCCGTGCTCAGACCAATTGATCAACTGTTTCATTCCATCTAAAATCGTCTGTTCATCATCGATAAGAATTACGCGTATTGGCATTTTTTTACCCGCCTTAAGAATAGTCTTGTAATTTAAAAATACTTATTTCTAGGAGAAAATGCAAGGATATTTTTATTTTAAAGAAACCTCACCATTTCGATCTTTGGTCTAGATGCTAAGATTATTCCTTTTGTCATAGTTGATTTGTATTTTTTTATTATTTTAGGAGAAATTTTTGAAGTATCTGAATAATAAAGAAACCGTTTTCAAATTTTGGTATGATGAATGTAGCAAACGTAAACAACTAATGGATGGAAAAGGAGCGGATAAAAATGAACATCAGAAAGTTAATTGCTGGAGTCGTTTGTTTAGCGGCAGCATCAGGTTTCTTAACAGGATGCGGAAGTGCTAGTAGTACAGCAGACAACGAAGAAAAAGTCACTGTCTGGGCGTGGGATGAGACATTCAATATCAAAGCAGTGAATGAAGCAAAAAAAGTTTATGAGAACGAAGAAACAGAGATAGAAGTTGTTACGATGTCTCAGGATGATATCGTTCAGAAACTGAACACCGCTTTAGCGAGCGGGAATACAGAAGGATTGCCCAATATCGTCTTGATTGAAGATTATAGGATACAAGGCTATTTGACTTCTTATCCAGATGCATTCGCTGATTTGTCTGCTATTGTAAAGGAAGATCATTTTGCACCGTATAAATTTGCGGTAAACAAAGTAGGAGATAAAATATACGGTGTTCCTTTCGATTCGGGCGTAACAGCAAACTTCTATCGTACGGATCTGATGGCAGAAGCAGGTTATACAGAAGAGGATATGGATAATCTAAAATGGGACGAGTATATTCAAGTAGCGCGAGATGTCAAAGAAAAGACGGGAAAGAAAATCGCTGAAGTCAATCCTTCTGACCTTGGTCGAGTAAGGATGATTATGCAACAGGCAGGAGAATGGTATACATCTGAAGATGGGGAGACAGTCACGATTCAAGACAATGCATCTTTAAAGTATGGTCTTGAATTGTTTGCCACTCTTTTGAAAGAAGATCTAGTCGAACAAACCTCTGACTGGAATGCTGGAGTAACTGCGATACAATCAGGAGCAGTAGCTTCTAGCCCAACTGGCGCTTGGTATTCTTCAACGATCCAAGGAGCAGAAAACCAATCTGGAAAATGGAAGATTGCACCAATACCTGCACTTCCAGAAAATCTGCAAAAAGCGCAAGCTTCTAACCTTGGCGGCGCTGGCTGGTATGTGATCAAAGGAGTAGCTGGAGAAGATTCAGCGAAAGATTTCCTAGAAGCAACGTTTGCTTCGAATGAAGAACTGATGGGCACTCTTGCGAAAGAAATCGGACTAGTATCTACGATGCTTAGCGCGAATGAACAAGAAGCTTATCAAGAAGCTTCTGAATTTTACAGTGGTCAAAAGATCTTTGACGATTTTTCAACATGGACATCTGAAATACCAGAAGTGAATTACGGACATGAGACCTATGCAATTGAAGCAGTCGTAGCTGAAGCTCTTCATCGAATCATCAATGGAGAAGAGACAGACAAGGTACTAGCAGATACACAAAAACAAGTAGAAGCACAATTGGCTAATTGATCGGTGGTAAAAAAGTGAATTTCTTCGCTTTTTCATCAGACAAACGAAAAGACAAAAAAGATCACGTCTGCCTTACAGATGTTGTCTTTCTTGTCTTTTCATGTAGATAATCAATGATAGAATTGGAGGGAAAAGAATGAAGCAGAAAGATTTATTCAAAAACGGGCATGCTTTTTTAATCTTGCCAGTCATTTTGATATCAATCATGGTTTTTATTCCGATGGTTTTGGCTTTGATCACGTCTTTTCAAAGTGGTCCCCCTGTCAATATGACATTTAACGGGTTAGGTAATTATCAGCGGATGTTGACAGATGCAACTTTTAAAAAAGCTTTTTTTAATACATTCCTGTATTTACTTGTACAAGTACCGATCATGTTGTTTCTAGCACTTTTTATTTCCAACCTTTTAAATGATAAAAAGTTGAAATATAAAGGGTTGTTTCGAACCGCTATCTTTCTTCCATGTATCACTTCGATGGTCAGTTATTCTCTGATCATGAAAAGTCTATTTTCTCAATCTGGCCTTGTAAACAACTTGTTGTTGGGCATTGGTATGATTGACACACCGATTGGCTGGTTGACTCATCCAATTTGGGCGAGAGTTCTGATCATTCTTTCGATCACTTGGCGTTGGACTGGATACAATATGATTTTTTTCCTTTCAGGCATGCAAAATATTGATTCGGAGATTTATGAAGCAGCATCTATTGACGGTGCTTCTAAATGGCAGCAGTTTATCAAAGTGACGATCCCAAATTTAAAACCAATCATTTTGTTTACTTCCATTACTTCGACGATCGGGACATTGCAGCTTTTTGATGAAGTACAAAATATTACTGGCGGGGGACCAGCAAATGCAACGACCACCCTATCTCAATACATCTATAATTTGAGTTATAAATTCACGCCTAATTTTGGATATGCGGCAGCAGTTTCCTTTGTTATTGTTTCCTTTATTGTGATATTGTCGATAATCCAAACGAAAGTAGGAGGAGAAAGTCGATGAAAAATATGGTAGAAAAAGAAACAATCGAACGCCCCAACGTCAAAAAACAAGCATTAGAACTTCGTTCGACAATTGGGTCAGTATTAAAGTATACAGCATTAAGCATCCTATCATTTATTTCCATTTTCCCTTTTGTCTGGATGGTTTTGGGAATGACGAATACACCCGTGGATATCACATCGGGAAAAATAAAGATTGGCAGTAACTTGATCATCAATTTTCAAAATTTGTTTTCCAATGAGCTGAATTTTACTCGTTCCCTTTGGAATTCAGCGATGATCGCTTTGGTGACCACTGTGTTTGCATTGCTGATTTCGTCAATGGCAGGATATGGATTTGTGATTTATCAAAGTAAACGAAAAGACCTAATTTTCAATATTCTACTGCTATCGATGATGGTTCCTTTTGCGGCATTGATGATCCCTTTGTATCGAATGTTTTCACAATTGAACGGAACGGTTTTGGGAATCAACAGTTTCTTGGTTGTCATCCTGCCATCTGTTAGCACTGCTTTTTTGATCTTCTTCTTTCGACAAAATGTTAAATCTTTTCCAAAAGATCTAGTAGAAGCCGCTCGATTAGACGGTCTAAAAGAACTAAGTATTTTTTTTAGAGTGTATATGCCGACGGCTAAAAATACCTATGCCGCGGCTGCAATCATCACATTCATGAGTAGCTGGAACAATTATTTATGGCCCTTAGTAGCTTTGCAATCTCCTGATAAACGGACGGTTCCGCTTGTTTTATCTGCTATGGGTGCTTCCTATACACCAGACTATGGAATGATCATGGCTGGATTAGTCATCGCTACTTTACCAACTGCCATCGTATTTTTTGTTTTGCAAAAGCAATTCGTTCAAGGAATGATCGGCTCTGTAAAATAAAAAAACACAATAAGCGCGTTCCTTCAAAGTCATTTTTCCAAGTAAAAAGATACTTTTGGAACGCGTGTTATTTTATGTTGAGAAAAATTAAATGATAACGTTTTAAGTTTGTGCTCGAAAACTCTTTCATTTTAAGGTAAACTTAAAGAGTAAAGGAGGAGGATACATGCTAAAAAATTTTAAAGAAGTGATTGCTGCTATATTGCCGATGACTGTCCTGATTGTCATTTTAACGTTTGTTTTTGCACCGTTAGAAGGAGAAGACCTCGCTTCATTTCTGGTTGGTGCGGCAATCATGATGATCGGAATGACGCTCTTTTTGTTTGGAGCAGATTATTCTATGATGGAAGTCGGAGATCTAGTAGGGAAATATATGATCAAAAAGAAAAGTTTGACTGTTTTGGTCAGTTTGGGATTTGCTATCGGGATCGTGATCACGATTGCTGAACCTTCCGTGCAAGTTTTGGGACAACAAGTATATGATATATCTGACGGAGAGATTGGCAGAGTGTTGCTGATTGGGATCGTCAGCGTCGGCACTGGAGTATTTTTAGCCTTTGCGCTACTTCGGGTCGTATTCAAGCTATCCTATTATCAATTGATGGCTATAGGCTACATAGGCGTTTTGATCGCCTCATTTTTCACCAGTTCCGAATTTATGCCGATTGCTTTTGATTCGGGCGGAGTAACTACTGGTCCAGTAACTGTTCCGTTTATTTTGGCCCTTGCCGGAGGGATGACTAGCATGATCAAACAAAAGAAAAATGAAAATGACAGTTTTGGAATGGTCGGTATTGCTTCGTTAGGGCCGATTCTTGCCGTGATGATTTTGGGGGTGATCTTCCAATGAGTTTCTGGCAGCAAGTGATAGATGGAATCGAAATCGTTACCATGGAAGTCATTTTGGCAGTGGCACCTATCGTAATCCTATTTGTTTTAATGAATATCATTAGTTTTCGTATGCGCAAAAAGCGTTTCTTTGACATTATGAAAGGTTTCTTGATAACGACTATTGGGTTGATCCTTTTCCTGCACGGAGTCAATATGGCTTATGTACCGGTAGGACAGCATTTAGGCAGTGCTATTGCGGGATTGCCTTACAATTATATACTGGTTCCCCTTGGCTTTTTAATGGGGTTCTTAGTAGGGTTTGCTGAGCCGGCGATTCATGTAATGGTCAAACAGGTTGAAGAATTGAGTGAAGGAAGGATCCGGTCGAAAGTCATGCTGATGGTGATTTCGATTGGGATTGGCGCAGCAGTAGGGTTGTCTATGTGGCGTTTGCTCGTCGGATTCTCTCTTTATTATTTCTTGATCCCAGGATATGGGCTAGCATTTATTTTAGGACGAAAAGTGGACAAGATCTTTTTAGCAATGGCTTTTGACAACGGTGGAGTAGCAACGGGTCCGATGTGTTCGACATTTATTTTATCAATGAGCGTGGCGATCGCTGCACAAATTGAGGGAAGAGATCCGATCATTGACGGGTTTGGTGTGGTTGCAATGATTGCATTGACACCAATATTATCCACTTTAGTACTAGGATATATTTATAAACGAAAAGATGAAAAAGACAGAATCGAAAAAGAAAGATTGCAAAAATTGGGGGAAAGCAAATGAAAGATCTTGTAGCATTGAATCTTCACATGATTGTGACGATCGTTGACGGAGGAACGGGCGAAGATGTTATCGACTTTTCAAAAGAAGCAGGTGCAGCAGGCGGAACGATCTTACATGGAAGAGGTTCTGGTGTACATGATTCAGGGAAATTTTTAGGTTTGGACATTTCGCCAGAAAAAGATATTGTGTTGACATTAGTACCCGATAGTTTGACGAATAAAGTAATGGATGCGATTGGTCAAGGCATCAACATCGATATTCCAGGTAATGGTATTTGTTTTAGTATTGATGTAGACAAAGTCATTGGTATCACTAAGATTCATCAATATCGAGAAATTATCGGAATGCAAGAACTTTTAGATGAAAATAAAGATAGAGAAAAGTCTGAATCATAGACAAGCGTTTGAAGAGGAAATAAACATAAACAAGAAGGCGGATGAGCGTTATTTCCGCTTTTTTGTTTGTATTTTTCTCGTGAATACTTATGAAATAGTAAATTTTTATGAAATTCTACTCTAAGCATCAGACTTTCTTTTCAAAATATGCTATTTTAAAAATGATGAAAAAAGGGGGAGAAAAATGAATTTTTTAGTTGTTTTAAAAGATACTCTGATTGAGCGATCTACATTTCTATATGTTCAATTGCAGGAAAATAAAACATTGCTGCATTTTTCACCAGAGTTCCATCTAGAGGGGCTAACATTAGGAGAAATCTATCAAGCAGAAGGGCTGTCGGCTGTTTTGCACTTTTTTAAGGTAGAATTGGAATTACCAGTAAAAGATTATATCGAGCTTTCTCTTGAATCTTGGGATCGAGCAGTGGTTGAACTGTTTCCAGAAGGTTTAATGATCGATACAAACGATGGGAAGATCCATCTGACTGCAGCAGAACTGCAAAAACAAATGCGTTATCAAATAGATGACGAAAATTCTTTTTCTATTTTTAGACGTCAGCAAAAGATTCTAAAAAGCTTTTTAAAAGTGATCAGTAAAAAACGGAATCTGATCAAAACGACACAGCTGTTGAAAAAATATCCAGGTCTGCTTCACACGTCTATTCAATTTCCTCAATTGATTACGATGATCCATCGTTTTATACGTATGCAACAGCTACCATCTAAGAAGCTATTTCTTCCATTGACGGACACATTTCGAGTAGTCAACAGAGAAGATAAAAAGAAAGTGATTGTGATTGACTTTACCAGAAATCGGAATGTCCTTCACCAAGTTGCAATGGAAAAGGCCAATTAAGGCTTTTTCTTTTTGGATTTTTTTGTCATAATAAATATTAGATGATGGAGGAGATAATATGATGCAAACATGGTTAGAAAGGCTAATACGATTTCAGCAGAACTATCACAAACTTATGCAGGGAAGATATGCGAAATTTGATCAGTTGAATCGCGGTCTATTGATTGCTGCGCTTGTCTTTAGTTTGCTAAGTCGTTGGTTGCCCTATAGAATCGGACAATTGTTGTTCATCGTCTTTTTCGGATGGATGATATTTCGTTTCCTATCAAAAAAAATCTACCCCAGACTAAATGAGAATCAACGTTATTTGAAATATCTTGATAGAGTCAAAGAAAAATATCATCAGATAACAAACAAAAAGCAAGCTAAAATGGATCGAAAAAGTTATACTTTTTTTGAGTGCCCGAATTGTCATCAAAAGCAGCGTGCACCTAAAGGAAAAGGACGAATACGCGTGACATGCAAAACATGTGGTATAAAATTCGAAACGAATGTTTAAGGGAGAAAAGAATGAAATTAGTATTATTACGTCATGGCGAAAGCGAAGCAAATTTTGAAAATTACTGGACAGGATGGCTAGATGTCGCCTTAACAGAAAAAGGAAAAGAACAAGCAGCAGTAGCCGGTCAAAAAATGCTTGAAGCTGGCCTTCAATTCGATGCCGTTTATACCTCTGTTTTGAAACGTGCGATTCTTACCGGACAAGTCGCACTAGAAGAAATGGGTCAGTTATGGCTTCCTATAATAAAAACATGGCGTCTAAATGAACGGCATTATGGGGATCTTGTGGGTAAAAACAAAGATAAGATGAAAGAAATATACGGAAAAGATCAAGTAAAAAAATGGCGCAGAGGATATACGGAAGTTCCGCCGTTAACCGCAGAAAATAGATTTGACCGCAGATATGATCACTTGGACCCGCATTTGATCCCATACGGAGAAAGTCTGGAAATGACAGTGAATCGGATCATTCCCTTATGGCAAGATCATCTAGCACCAAAACTAAAAGATCGGCAAGATTTACTAGTTGTGGGTCATGGTAATAGCATCCGAGCACTGACAAAATATTTAGAAGATGTTCCTGAAGATCAAATGGATACGATCGATATCCCAAATGCACAACCAATCCAGTATACATTAGCAGATGATTTGACAATTCTGGACAAAAAAATACTTTAAAGAACACCTTTATCTAAAGTGAGAGATAGAAAAAAGAAGCAAAGGAATGGAACAAAAGGAACATGAAAAATTATATATGGGACTTTGATGGTACATTGTTTGATACGTATCCCGCAATGGTAGATGGTGCATGGCAAGCACTAAAAGATTTTGGTATCAGTATGGACAAAAAAGAAATCTACTTCAAAATGAAAAAGTATTCTACTAGTTATTTGATCAATGAATCAAACTTGAATGCCAGAGAGTTTAATGAATTATTTCACCGATATGAAAAAGAAAGTACGGAAGTTTCCCGTCCATTTCCAGAAACGAAACAAGTACTGGAAATGCTAAAAGACAACGGCGGTCGTCATTTCATCCTGACCCACCGTTTGACAGAATCAACATGGGGCCTGTTAAAAGAACATCGATTGGCACATCTGATTGAGGAAGTAGTAGGGATCGATCAGGACTTTCCTCGTAAACCTGATCCAGCATCTTTAAATTATTTGATCGATACTTTTCATTTAGAAAGAACAGACACGATGATGATCGGCGATCGTCGTTTAGATATCGAAGCAGGGAAAAATGCAGGAGTCGCTACTTGTCTTTACGACATCGATCATTTTCTGGGTGAGATCCCGGCAGATTATGTGGTAGGAAATCTGAATGAAATCCTTACCTTGCAGAGCATCATTAAAAAGTAGTATCCCCTTTCAAAGGAGATATGTTATAATTTTCATAAAGGAGTGATAAAATTATATGGAAATCAGAAGACAAAAAGAAGTTGTAGAAGCATTTCATTATGATATGAGATTGCCGAACCAAGAAGTAGAAACAGATTTGAAAGTAGGCTTCTCGCCTTTAAAAGAAACGATCGAAAACTATCCGAAAGAACATAGCATCGTAGGAGCACGCTTAGAGTTCCGTTTAGTGTTTGATACATATGTTTTATCTGGAAGTGTGAGTCAGATCAATCATATCCTCAATCGGAAAATTGAAGGTCAAAATGATGTCACACAAGAAGAAGTGGACGAGCTAGTAGCACCGTTATTCGATATCGTACGCCGAATGTCTTATGAGGTGACAGAGATCGCCTTAGATCAGCCTGGGGTAAAATTGAATTTTCAATCAGAAAAACAAGAATAGACAGTAAAAACATACCTGCGATAGATTAAAGCTATCACAGGTATGTTTTTTTATTACTAATTGTAAGCAAAAAGAATGTCATTTCGATAAAAATCGTCTAAAATATAAAAGTCACTGAAAAAAATTTTTTCAGGAGGATGGTTGAAGAATCATTCTCGGGAACCTTTACTTCCTTCGATGGACTTGTCATTAATAATATGAGGAGGAGAAAAATGACAACACTCATCACAGTTTTAGTGGTTCTAGTTTTTGCGGCATTATTATATGTGTTCTATCGTATGCAAAAGCGCCATACAAAATTTTCAACACGCGTCTTTACAGCATTAGGAGTTGGTATCGTCTTTGGCGGTCTGCTTCAATTGATCTTTGGTGTAGACGACAAAGTCGTTACTCAATCAATGGAATGGATCGGGATTGTAGGTCAAGGATATGTATCATTCTTGCAAATGCTAGTTATGCCTTTAGTGTTTATTTCGATCATTGGTGCATTCACAAAAATGAAAGTTTCTGAAAAGCTAGGGAAAATTAGTGCGACTGTATTGACTTCTTTACTTGGAACAACAGCTATTGCAGCATTGATCGGAATTGGTTCAACAATGCTGTTCGGACTCCAAGGAGCTAAATTCACACAAGGAGCTGCAGAAACAGCACGAATCTCTGAACTGGCAACACGTCAGGAAACAGTTGAAAACTTATCGATTCCACAGCAGATTTTATCCTTTATCCCTAAAAACGTATTTGCTGATTTAGCAGGTAGTCGTGCAACAAGTACGATTGGAGTCGTTATTTTCGCGGCATTTGTCGGAATCGCTTATCTAGGCGTGAAAAGAAAAGCGCCAAAAGAAGCAGCATTCTTTTCAGATTTAGTCGACAGTCTGTATAAAATCATTATGCGGATCGTGACGCTTGTTTTGCGTTTGACACCTTATGGAGTATTTGCTTTGATGACAAACGTTTTGGCAACAAGTGATTTTGCAGCTATCGTCAATTTAGGTAAATTTGTCGTTGCTTCTTACGTAGCATTGCTTGCTGTTTTGATTGTCCACTCACTGATTTTGATTGGTGCAAAAGTCAATCCAATCAACTATTTCAAAAAAGCCTTTCCGGTATTGAGCTTTGCGTTTACTTCACGTTCAAGTGCTGGAGCTTTGCCATTGAATATCGAGACTCAGACAAAAGCTTTAGGAGTAGATGATGCAACAGCTAATTTCTCAGCAAGTTTTGGTTTGTCTATTGGACAAAACGGCTGTGCTGGCGTTTATCCAGCTATGTTGGCAACGATCGTCGCACCAGCAGCTGGAGTGAATGTCTTTAGTTTGGAATTTATTTTGATGCTTGTGGCAATTGTAACAATCAGTTCTTTTGGTGTAGCTGGAGTCGGTGGGGGCGCAACATTTGCTTCACTGATCGTTTTAGGGGCAATGAACTTGCCAGTAGCAATCGTTGGGTTAGTTATCTCTGTTGAACCATTAATCGATATGGCACGTACAGCAGTAAACGTCAGCGGTAGCATGGTAGCTGGTATCGTGACAAGTGCACGCATCAAAGATTTAGATCGCGATGTCATCAATGATGATTCTAAAGTGATCGATGTGAATGCATAGTCAAAAAGAGGTTGTGATAGAAGTGGTCAGCTTTAAGAAATAAGAAGAAGTTTCCTAAAAATAGTTTCTCATGTTTGTTGAATATTGTGTCTTGTGACCGAGGAGTTGTCAGGAGAACACCGTTTACCAGAGGTTGTGACTTGTTTTTAGTCACGACCTCTTTTTTTATTTATTCCATATAAATACACATTATTTATTCCGAAAAGTGAAAGCGTAAATAACAAAAACAACCAACTTATTTATTATTAAAGAAAAGCGTATTTAAGTAGGACGATTCTGTTGAGAGCTTTCGTAGATTTTCCCATTTTCCTATGGTAAACTGACAAAGTTGAGAATGTTAGAACAGATCGTTTAGGAGGAAACAGATGTTTACGAATGAAATAAAAATCATGCTTTATGTGGACGATGTAGAAAAAAATGCAACGTTTTGGAGAGCAGTTGGCTTTGCAGAAAAAGATCGTCAAGAAATGGATGGGACGCTTATAATTGAAGTAGGAGTTGAGGATAGTCAAACCTCATTTCTGTTATATGATCGAGCATTTGTTGAGTCCCATTCACCTGGCACAGCTACTAGTGCCCCATCTTTGATGTTTTACAGTAAAGATATCTTTGGACTATATAAAAAAATGCAGACGCAATCAGTCACATTAGGTGATATGGTACAGCTTGGAGAAGAATATGTCTTTAACTTTGCTGATCCCGATGGCAACTACTTTGCGGTTACAGGTAAATAATAGAAATAAAGACTTTGTTTTTCTGTGCGAAACAGGAAAGCGAAGTCTTTTTAATTCAAATAATAATATTATGTAAACAAAAAAACTTTCCATGCGTAATTATACACAAGCAAATAAATCGTCAAATGCGAACGCCTTCTTTATAATGTTTAGGAACGAAAAGAAGGAAGGAAGAAATACATGGATTATCAAGTACTGCTTTATTACAATTATACAAAAATCGAAGAACCAGAGGAATTTGCCAAAAATCATTTAGCCTTTTGCAAATCTTTGGATCTTAAAGGTCGTATTCTAGTAGCTGAAGAAGGAATAAATGGTACTGTGTCTGGAACCGTTGAAAACACAACTGTCTATATGGAAGCAATGAAAGCTGATCCTCGATTTGCTGATACGATGTTCAAGATCGATCCAAGCGAAGGACATGCCTTTAAGAAGATGTTTGTAAGATACCGTCCAGAGCTTGTAAGTTTAAAGCTAGAAGAGGACATTGATCCAAACCAAGTGACAGGTGCTTATCTTTCACCGCAAGAATTTAAAGAAGCTATTTTAGATGAACAGACAGTGGTGATTGATGCACGGAATGATTATGAATATGACTTGGGACATTTTCGAGGGGCTGTACGCCCAGATATACGCAGTTTTCGAGAGCTTCCAGACTGGATCCGCGAGCACAAAGAAGAATTTATGGAAAAACGGGTAGTGACCTACTGTACTGGTGGCATTCGTTGCGAGAAGTTTTCTGGTTGGCTTGTCCGTGAAGGATTCAAAGATGTCGGACAGCTGCATGGCGGTATTGCTACTTATGGTAAGGATCCTGAAGTCCAAGGAGAATTATGGGACGGCAAGATGTATGTGTTTGATGAACGGATCGCTGTCGATATCAACCAAGTAGATAAACAAATCGTCGGTCGCGACTGGTTTGACGGAACACCATGTGAACGATATATCAATTGTAGCAATCCTGAGTGCAATCGTCAGATTCTTGCTTCCATTGAAAATGAAGAAAAACATTTAGGAGCATGTAGCATAGAGTGTGCGAAACATCCGCGCAATCGCTATGTTCAAGACCATGGAATCTCTCCAGAAGAAGCAGAACTGCGGTTTACAGCTTTAAGTAAATAGAAAACAATAGTTTTGATTGTCGACCATTTCCAATATGCGCTATACTAGCGTTGAGGATGGTGATCTATATGAAATCATTACTTTATGCTATTGGGGATGTCCATGGCAAATATGAGCTTTTTGAAAAACTTATTCACTATTATGATCCAAAGATCCATCAGCTTGTTTTATTAGGGGATCTCAATGATCGAGGTCCTCGTACAAAAGAATGTTTTTTATTAGGAAAGCAATTAGTCGAAGAAACAGGAGCCATTTACCTCCGGGGAAACCATGAAGAATATTTTTTGCAATTTTTGCAATCACCGGAGGACTGGTATGCGCCTTATATGAGAAATGGTGGAAAAGAAACGTTTGAAAGCCTGCTTCACCCAGGGGCATCGGAGGAATACTCCCCAACTGAAATTTCGATGATGATCCAATCGAGATATTCAGAACTGATTAAATTTTTAGTCCAGCGCCCCTTGTATTATGAATGGGAAAATTATCTTTTTGTCCATGCCGGTGTGGATTTGACAAAGAAAGACTGGCGTAAGACAAGTCCAAGAGACTTTATTTGGATAAGGGAACCATTTCATGAAGGGAAAAACAATACAGGTAAGACAATCGTATTTGGACATACGATTACACCAATGCTCCATGGAGATATGCAGACAACAGACCTCTGGATCCATGATCATAAAATCGGCATGGACGGTGGAGCTGTATTTGGAGGGTCATTGCATGGGGTTGTTTTTGACAAGGAAGGTATTCTTCAAGACATTGAATATCAGAACAACGAAGGACCTTGGCATGGAATCTGACTAATGGAAAGAATGAAGGAGCTGTGACTTTGTTGCGGCTCTTTTTATTTGTATAGAGAATATTGTTTCTTTCAGTAGTTTAACCCAGGATAAAAAGTATGATAGAATAAAGAAGCAATTTTTAGCAGAAAAGAGGCATTTTAATGACGGAAAATTTGAACCAGACGATCATTCAGCTTGTACAAAAAGAGCTTTCAGACTATCGTCCCAAGCAGCTGACTACTGTACTTAATTTGTTAAATGAAGGAAACACTGTTCCTTTTATCGCGCGTTACCGAAAAGAAATGACTGGAAGTCTTGATGAAGTCCAGATTCGTGAAATCGAAGAGCGGTATGCATATCTTGAAAACTTAGAAAAACGTAAAACTGAAGTGATTCGGCTAATCGATGAACAAGGGAAACTGACTCCCGAGTTAGAAGCAGAAATCACCCAAGCCGTGAAAATGCAACAAGTGGAAGATTTGTATCGTCCATACAAACAAAAACGACGGACAAAAGCAACGATTGCTAAAGAAAAAGGACTTGAACCACTCGCAAAGTGGCTGATGCAGCTTACAGATGGAGAGGTGCAATCTGAAGCAGAAAAATATATTGACAAAGAAAAAGAAGTTTCTTCTGCCGAAGAAGCGTTGCACGGTGCTCATGAGATTATTGCTGAACAAGTCAGCGATAATGCAAAATTTCGGACTTGGATTCGGTCTTATACGTATAACAAAGGTATGTATGTCAGCAATGTCAAGGATGAGCAAGCAGATGAAAAAGGCGTATATGAAATGTATTATGACTTTGCAGAACCCGTCCATAAAATGGTTTCTCATCGAATATTAGCTACTAATCGTGGAGAAAAAGAAGATATTCTGAAAGTATTCCTTCAAGTAGATGAAGCAGCAATTTTAGCTTACTTGGATCGCCAAATAGTCAAAAATCCTGCCTCTCCTTCTTCTTCATTCGTCAGAGAAGCCTATCAGGATAGTTATAAACGCTTTATTCAGCCAGCAATCGAGCGAGAACTGCGCAATGAATTGACTGAAAAGGCAGATGAGCAAGCAATCGCTATTTTCGGCGAAAACCTCCGTAATCTTTTGTTGCAACCGCCACTAAAAGGTAAAGTTGTCCTGGGATTTGATCCGGCTTATCGTACTGGATGTAAACTAGCAGTCGTAGATGCGACAGGGAAAGTTTTAGCAATCGAAGTTATTTATCCTCATAAACCTGCAGCGCAAGCAAAAAGAGAAGCTGCTGGACCAGCTTTTATCCAATTAATTAATAAATATCAAGTAGATATGGTAGCTATCGGAAATGGTACAGCCAGTAGGGAATCTGAACTTTTTGTGGCTGAGCAGTTGAAATCCGCCGACCATAAAACCTATTACGCTATCGTCAACGAAGCAGGCGCTTCTGTTTACTCCGCTAGCGAAATTGCACGAAAAGAATTTCCGCATCTACAAGTTGAAGAAAGAAGTGCTGTTTCTATTGCCCGTCGCCTGCAAGATCCTTTAGCTGAATTAGTCAAAATCGATCCTAAAGCTGTCGGAGTAGGCCAGTACCAACATGACGTTTCTCAAAAACGTTTGGCTGAACAATTGGATTTTGTTGTGGAAACAGCGGTTAACCAAGTAGGCGTGGATGTGAATACAGCAAGCCCGCAGCTCTTGCAGCATATATCAGGATTGAATAAAACAACTGCCCAAAACATTGTCATTTATCGTGAAGAAAACGGAGAATTCACCGCACGAACTCAATTGAAAAAAGTGCCACGCTTAGGACCAAAAGCATATGAACAAGCAATCGGATTCTTGCGAGTCCCTGGTGGGAAAAACATTTTGGACAACACAGGTATCCATCCCGAAAGCTATTCTATTGCAAAAGAAATATTAACTTCAGTCCAACTTTCAGAAAAAGAGCTTGGTACAGAAGAAGCAGTAGAAAAATTGACACGATTATCCGTAGAGAAACTGGCTGAAAGCCTATCAGTCGGAGAAGAAACGTTAGCCGATATTTTAGCTGGGCTGACACAACCTGGACGAGATATGCGTGATGAGATGCCAGCGCCCTTATTACGTACAGATGTATTGAGTATGGAAGACTTGAAACCAGGGATGGAATTGACTGGAACGGTCCGTAATGTCATTGACTTCGGCGCATTTGTTGATATCGGTGTGAAGCAAGACGGACTTGTCCATATATCGAAACTCAGCAAAAAATTCGTCAAGCATCCTACAGATGTCGTGTCAGTAGGAGATATCGTAACAGTTTGGATAGAACAAGTCGATACGAAAAAAGGCAGAATCAGTTTGATGATGCTTTCCCCTTATGAAGAGTAACAATGAGGAGTAACAAAAATTGACACAAGAAGAACTGCAGCAGTTAGTAGAAGAGATATCATTAAAAAGCTTCCAGCTTCCTTTCAAGCACCAAGCAATGTTCAATCCACGCTTACGTACAACTGGCGGGCGCTATCATTTAAACGATCATCATTTAGATTTTAATGCGAAGCTATTTGAAGAGTCAGACGAAGAGACGATTGCAGGAATCATCAAACATGAACTTTGCCATTATCATCTTCATCTAGCTGGAAGAGGGTATCAGCATAAAGATATGGATTTCAAGTATCTTTTGAAAAAAACAGAAGGGTTGCGCTATGCGCCAGCCTTGACGAAAAAACAGATAAAGATGGAGTATTATCGATGCCAAGATTGTTCTGCCACGATCTGCCGCAAGAGAAGAATCGATGTACGCAAATATCGTTGTGGAAGATGTCATGGGGAAATCAAATGGATTGAGACAAAAAGAGAAGACTTTAATGAAGCACAAAAAATCAGATGAAAGGATGGAAGGCCTTTGGAAAAAAGTGAGCAGAGGAATCTAAAAGACTGGAATCAGCTATTAAATTTTTTAGCCGCACCTGAAGAGGGAAATTTTGAGGAACTGACGGCACCTACACTTATTTTAGCTGGAAACTGTCTTCCTATCTTAGCTGATAAAGCAGCACAAATGTATGTAAATGGTCAAGTAGAACGTTTATTTTTGGTCGGCGGTGTGGGTCATGCGACTAGGATCCTTTATGAGAATTTTGAAAAGCAAGGATTTCATTTTGAAGAAGGCATGAGTGAAAGTGAAATCTGTCGTCAGTATCTAAAAGAAGTCTATGATTTGCCCGATAAGGCTTTCCTGATAGAATCGAAGTCTACAAATTCTGGAGAGAACGCCACTTTTTCACTGGAGATTCTTCATTCCTTAGGAGCTGTACCAGAAAAAATCTTATTGATGAATGATCCGACACTGCAACGCAGGACCCGAGCAACTTTTGAGAAAGTATGGCAAAATGAACAAACTGTTTTCGCGAATGCTGTGCCATTTGTGCCGGAAATCCTTCACTTTTCTGAAGAGATCATCTTTACAGCAAAAGAACTGAATCATCAATGGCCTAAGGAATATTTCCATGCGCTAGTATTAGGAGAAATGGAACGACTCCATGACGATGAGAACGGCTATGGTCCGAAAGGAAAAGATTTTATTCCTCACATTGATATATCAGACGAAGTTTGGTCTTCTTACACCAGAATTAAAGAGTCAATAAAAATGGATTTTTCCCGTACGTGACCATTTTAGCAAGCGAATCCTCCTTTCCAAATAAATTTGGTTGAAATTTTCAATCGTTTATAAGATAATGAGGAGCGTGTTGAATGTAATAGCTAAAAGAATGGACGCTAGATAAGAGAAGAGGATTCAAATGGAAAATCAAAATAAATTGTATCATTTTGTTGGTATCAAAGGTTCAGGAATGAGCTCCTTGGCTCTTGTTTTACATGAACAAGGTCTAAATGTCCAAGGATCAGACATTGAAAAATATTTCTTTACACAAAGAGATTTAGAAAAAGCAAATATCACGATTCTGCCATTTAACGCAGATAATGTAAAACCAGGGATGACGATCATTGCAGGAAATGCATTTCCTGATTCACATGAAGAAATCCAGCGAGCAAAAGAATTAGGTTTGGAAGTGATTCGCTATCACGACTTTATTGGTCATTTTATCCAAAACTATACGAGTATCGCTGTAACAGGCTCTCACGGAAAAACAAGTACGACTGGACTGCTCTCTCATGTATTGAGTGGTGTCCGTCCAACAAGTTATCTAATTGGAGATGGAACAGGACATGGTGATCCGCAAGCGGAATTCTTTTCATTTGAGGCCTGTGAATATCGCCGTCATTTCCTTGCCTATTCACCAGACTATGCAATCATGACCAATATCGATTTTGATCATCCGGATTATTATACAAGTATCGACGATGTATTTACAGCTTTCCAAACAATGGCTGGACAAGTGAAAAAAGCTATTTTTGCGTATGGTGACGATGCTTATTTACGCAAATTAAAAGCAGATGTGCCGATTTATTATTATGGTGTCACAGAAAACGATGATATCCAAGCACGAAACATCGAACGCACAACTTCTGGTTCTGCTTTTGATGTCTATCATGGAGATGAATTTGTTGGGCACTTCACTGTACCAGCATTCGGTAAACACAATATCTTAAATGCTTTAGGTGTTATTGCAGTAGCTTATTTCGAAAAACTGGATCTGAAAGAAGTTGCAGAAGAAATGCTGACTTTCCCAGGAGTAAAACGTCGATTCAGTGAAAAGATCGTAGCAGACATGACCGTAGTCGATGATTATGCGCATCACCCTGCAGAGATCAAAGCAACGATTGATGGCGCACGCCAAAAATATCCAGATAAAGAAATAATTGCAGTTTTCCAACCCCATACGTTTACGCGTACGATTGCATTGATGGATGAATTTGCAGAAGCACTTGATTTAGCTGATAAAGTTTACTTATGCGATATTTTTGGTTCGGCTCGGGAAGAACAAGGAAATGTTAAGATCGAAGACCTTGGAGCGAAAATCAAAAAAGGTGGAGAAGTCATCAAAGAAAATAATGTATCTCCATTGTTAGATTATCATGATGCAGTAGTAATCTTCATGGGTGCTGGAGATGTTCAAAAATTTGAACAAGCGTATGAAAAACTTTTAAGCAGCACGACGAAAAATGTACTGTAATACAATTACTGCAGTGTCCTTATAAAAATAGAAAGAGGGGGAGTGGCAAAAATCTTGCCAAGCTCCCTTTTTTGCAACTTATGATAAACGGCGTTCAAAAACTTGCATCTGCGGTAATAAGTCCAGCCAAATGAAAAATATGAGGAGCTATTTTTATTTGACCATTCTTATTACTTGATGCAGGGCAGCTTTTTCACAACCTCTGATAAACGGTGTTCAAAAGCTTACATCTGCGGTAATAAGCCCAACCAAATCAAAAACATGAGAAGCTGTTTTTTCTTGACTGTTCTTATTACTTGATGCAGGACAGCTTTTTCACGACCTCAGATAAACGGTGTTCAAAATCTTGCATCTGCGGTAATAAGCCCAACCAAATCAAAAACATGAGAAGCTGTTTTTTCTTGGCTGTTCTTATTACTTGATGCAGGGCAGCTTTTTGACGACCTCAGATAAACGGCGTTCAAAAGCTTGCATCTGCGGTAATAAGTCCAGCCAAATGAAAAATATGAGGAGCTATTTTTATTTGACCATTCTTATTACTTGATGCAGGGCAGCTTTTTCACGACCTCAGATAAACGGTGTTCAAAATCTTGCATCTGCGGTAATAAGCCCAACCAAATCAAAAACATGAGAAGCTGTTTTTTCTTGGCTGTTCTTATTACTTGATGCAGGACAGCTTTTTCACGACCTCTGTAAACTATAGGAATCTGTTAAATCAAGGGAGCAGAACTTGCCTTTTACGCTACTTTTGGTACAATAATGTATGATTAAAAATAAACTGGAGGGTTTCTATCTTGAACATAGGTAAGCCGAGAAAACTAGGAAAAACAATAAATGAAATCGAGGAAGGCGACTCGTTATCCTTAACAGAATCTATTGAAGATAACCAGCTTTTGCTGTATTTGGGATTGACGAATGATGCAAATCCTTTGTATATCCAACATGACTTTGCACAAAAAACAGAATATCAACAGCCAATCGTTCCATCAGTGATGCTGATGGGGATCATCACAAGTGCAATTTCAAAGCATCTTCCTGGACCAGGATCACATGTTGTCAATTTTTCTGTCAATTTTATTGAACCGGTTTTCCATTATGAAACACTGACTTTTCAGTTTGAGGTCATAAAAGTAGATAAGATGAAGGATGTGGTGACGATTTCTGTAGAAGCGGAAAATACGAACGAAGATCGTGTGTTGGATGCTGTCGTTATGGTCCAACCGCCACAAGTTCCTGAATTGGAAATAGCAATCGAAAGTGAAGGTGAATTGAATGAATAATCCAAGTACATCAATGTCAGGTATCAATCGTTTTTATGCAAAAGTTTATGGATTTTTAGGTATGGGACTTGCCCTTAGTGCAGTTACTTCTTACTTGGCTCTTTGGGTATTTCCTTTGCAATTAGCAACTTTTATCAATAATTTTCCACTAGGCTTTGTGGGTCTGTGGATCGTTGAACTGATTTTAGTAATGGTTCTAGGCGTAAAAGCACAAAAGAATCCGAGCTTAGCAATCGGTGGATTTATTGCCTACTCTCTTTTGAATGGCATAACATTAGCGGTTACTCTTGCATACTACGATATTGGAACAGTAACGCAAGCTTTCTTGACAGCTACTTTGATGTTCATGGGGATGTCTGTTGTCGGAGTAACAACAAAAAGAGATCTTAGCGGGGTTGGAAGAGCAGGACAGGCAGCTTTAATCGGAGTGATCATTGCACTAGTCTTGAACATCTTCATTTTGAGAAGTAGCGCAGTTGAGCTGTTCATCTCCCTACTGTTAGTCATCATCTTTGCAGGGATCACAGCTTATGATAACCAAAGCATCCGTAATATCTATGTCCAGACAAACGGAACAGCACATAGTGGAATTGCTGTATTCATGGCATTGAAGCTGTATTTGGACTTTATCAACTTGTTCTTGGCGTTTCTGAGAATCTTTGGACGGAACAACTAAAAAAGAAAAAAATTCATCAGTTGGGGCTATACCGAATTATTTGGTATGGTCCCGCTTTTTCTTTTCGCATTCCGCAGGATTCTTTGTTAGAATGAATAAGAACTTTACAGTAAGGAGTTAAGAAGATGACAAAAAATAAATTATTACTCGTTGATGGGAACAGTGTGGCTTTTCGCGCATTCTTTGCGCTTCACAATTCTCTTGAACGTTTCAAAAATAGAAACGGTCTTCATACAAATGCAATCTATGCATTCAATACGATGTTTGAAAGTGTTATGCAAAAAGAGCAACCGACTCATGTTCTGGTTGCGTTCGATGCAGGAAAAACGACTTTTCGGACAGAAATGTATGCGGAGTACAAAGGTGGAAGATCCAAAACACCTGGCGAATTCAAAGAACAAATGCCATATATACGTGATTTGTTGACAGGACTAGGGGTACAGTATTACGAATTGCCCAATTATGAAGCAGATGATATTATCGGTACTTTGGCAGAAAAAGTAGACAAAGATCAATTTGATGTCGTCGTGCTTTCAGGTGATCGGGATTTGACTCAATTAGCTAGTAAAGAAGTAAAAGTGGATATCACTGTAAAAGGTGTCAGCGATATCGAAAGCTATACACCAGAACATGTAGCGGAAAAATATGATGGGTTGACGCCAAAACAGATTATTGACATGAAGGGACTAGCCGGAGATGCCTCTGACAATATCCCCGGTGTGACTAAAATCGGTGAAAAAACAGCTATCAAGCTATTGAAACAATATGGCTCAGTCGAAGGAATTTATGAACATATCGATGAAATGAAGCAAAGCAAAATGAAAGAAAATCTGATAAATGACAAAGAGCAGGCTTTCTTATCGAAAAAATTGGCGACCATCAATACTTCAGCGCCTGTGGATGTCTCTATCGACTCATTGAAGTATGAAGGGAAAAATCTCGATAAACTCGTTCCGTTTTATAAAGAAATGGATTTCAATCAGTTCCTTTCTAAATTGAATATCGTAGAAGAAGAAGTAAAAATGGATGATATTTTGTTTGAAGTCGTTCATGAATTCAAAGAGGAAATGTTTACTACGGATATGGCGTTGTACGTGGAAATGATGGGCGACAATTATCATACAGAGGAAATCGTCGGAGTAGCGTGGGGGACAGAAAAGAAAATTTATGTCACGAACGATCTATCTGTATTCGAAAACCGAGCGTTCCATTCTTGGATCACTGATCCGACTCGGCTGAAAAAAGTATATGATGCGAAACGAACTTATGTTGCTTTAAACCGCTATACTGGAAAAACGAAAGGAATCGATTTTGATGTCTTGCTAGGTGCATACCTTCTCGATACGAATGAAAAAAGCACAGATATCGAAGGAATAGCTGCTCATTACGGATACAACGATATCCAATCAGATGAAGCTGTATACGGCAAAGGGGCGAAAAAAGGTTTACCAGAAGAAGAGGAACTCTTTTTTGCTCATTTAGCGCGAAAAGTAGCTGCAATCAATGCGTTGACACCAAAATTGAGCCAAGAACTGGCAGATAAAAACCAAGAAGATCTTTTCCGGAAAATGGAACTGCCATTGTCTATCATTTTGGCAGAGATGGAAATAAGCGGGATCAAAGTAGATGCGACTCGCTTACAAGAAATGAAGGGCGAGTTCTCTGCTCGCTTAAGAGAGATCGAACAAAAAATCTACGAAGAAGCCGGCGAAGAATTCAATTTGAATTCACCAAAGCAATTAGGAGTGATCTTATTTGAAAAAATGGGATTACCCGTTATCAAAAAAACAAAAACTGGATATTCCACAGCTGTAGATGTACTGGAACAGCTTCGTGAACAAGCACCAATCGTAGAGGATATCCTCACCTATCGTCAAATTGCAAAAATTCAATCTACCTATGTCGAGGGACTGCTGAAAGTGATCCAATCAGATGGAAAAGTGCATACCCGTTATGTCCAGACATTGACCCAAACAGGACGATTAAGCTCTGTTGATCCTAATTTGCAGAACATCCCGATTCGATTAGATGAAGGGAGAAAGATACGTCAGGCATTTGTTCCTAGAGAAAAAGACTGGCTGATTTATTCTTCTGACTATTCACAAATCGAGTTACGCGTACTTGCGCATATCTCAAATGATGAACATTTGAAAGCTGCCTTCCTAGAAGGTCAAGATATCCATGCCAGCACAGCGATGCGTGTATTTGGAATCGAAAAGGCAGAGGATGTCACACCAAATATGCGTAGGCAGGCAAAAGCAGTGAATTTTGGTATCGTGTATGGCATCTCTGATTACGGACTTTCACAAAATCTAGGAATCAGCCGAAAAGCAGCACAGCAATACATCGATACGTACTTTGAAAAATACCCAGGTGTCAAAGAATATATGGAAAGAATCGTACGCGAAGCAAAAGATCAAGGCTACGTCGAAACGCTGTATCACCGCCGTCGATATCTGCCAGACATCAATTCAAGAAATTACAATATCCGTTCTTTTGCGGAACGAACAGCTATCAATACACCAATCCAAGGAAGTGCTGCTGATATTTTGAAAATCGCGATGATCGAATTGGATAAACGATTAAAAGAAACAGGTCTTCAAGCTACGATGCTGTTACAAGTTCATGATGAACTTGTCTTCGAGGTACCGGAAAAAGAACTTGAATCATTAGATAAATTGGTGAAGGAAGTTATGGAACAAGCTGTTTCTCTTCATGTACCACTGATCACTGACAGCAGTTGGGGAAAAACGTGGTACGAAGCAAAATAAACATTGTTTAAGACAGAGCAATATAATGAAGGTGAAAAGAAAAAATGCCAGAATTACCAGAAGTAGAAACCGTTCGTAAAGGATTGGAACGGTTAGTAGTAGGAAAAACGATTCAAAAAGTTCAGGTCTTGTGGCCCAAGATCATCGAGCAACCAGAGACACCCATCTTTGAGGCTTCTCTTGTTGGCGAAACCATCCAATCCATTGGACGTAGAGGGAAGTTTTTAATTTTTCATCTCGATCATTATGAACTGATCTCACACTTGCGAATGGAAGGAAAATATCAATTTACGAAAGAAAATACACCAATCGATAAACATACGCATGTACTTTTCTTTTTTGAGGATGGAAGCCAACTTCGCTACAACGATGTACGAAAATTTGGTCGTATGACAATCGTCGAAAAAGGAGCAAGTGCAACTTACCGAGGAATCATGAAATTGGGACCTGAGCCTTTGCCAGATAGCTTCTTATTAGCAGATTTCGCAAATGGACTGAAAAAGTCCCACAAAGCAATCAAGCCATTGCTGCTAGACCAACGTCTGGTGACTGGTCTAGGTAATATTTATGTAGATGAAGCATTATGGGAAGCGAAGATCCATCCAGAACAACCGGCGAACACACTGCGCCCCAAAGAGGTAGAACAATTACGTCTATCGATCATTGATGTTTTGGATCGTGCAATAGAAGCCGGAGGTACCACGATTCGCAGTTATTTGAATGCATTAGGAGAATCAGGCGGATTTCAAGTAGCACTGCATGTCTATCAGCAAACTGGCAAACCATGTATACGTTGTGGGACGCCGATCGTGAAAACAAAAGTGGCACAAAGGGGGACGCACTATTGTCCGAATTGTCAAAGGCTAAAAATCGCAAAGTAGGATTTGTTTTAGGTTTGACGGGTGGAATAGCTACCGGTAAAAGTACGGCAGCCAAAGTCTTTCAGTCTCATGGATTTCCTTTGATCGATGGCGATGTGATTGCCAGAGAAACTGTTGAGCCTGGAACGCTTGCTCTGAGGAAAATTGTATCAGTGTTTGGCCAAGAGGTATTGCAGTCTGATGGTCAGCTAGATCGAGTGAAACTTGGGATGATTGTTTTTCCATCAAAGGAAAAACGGCAAAAACTTGATCAGCTATTAGATCCGTTTATCCGAAAAGCGATAAAAGATCAAATCGCCTCTCTAAGTTCCAATCATCCTTTAGTAATTGTAGATATCCCATTGCTCTACGAAGGTCATTATGACCACTATATGGATGCAGTAGCTGTCGTTTATACTACGCCAGAAACTCAGCTTCAGCGTTTGATGAAACGTAATCAACTGACGCTAAAACAAGCGCAGCAGAGAATTAGTAGTCAGCTTCCAATCGAAGAAAAAAAGCAGCGTGCGGATATTTTGTTCGACAACAATGGAACAAAAGAAAAACTTGTGGGACAAATCGAAAATTGGCTTTTTGCTAATCGCTTTCTTTGAGTATCTGTGTCAATTTTGCTATCCTGAGTATAGAAAGTGAGGGATAGCGATGGGATCATTAAAAAATCAAAAGGATAAAGTCGTAGGTAACGCAAAAGAAAAAATCGGCGAGATACTCAATAAAGAAAATCTAATCGATGAAGGTCGTACGCAATCAGAAACAGCAGAAGAAAAAGAAAAGCAGTACCAAGCAAGAATCGATGAAATAGAAGACCAGCAGGCAGAAGAAGAAGCGAAGCGGCAAGATTTGACTCAAGAACGAAAAAATCCGACACCTGATCGTAGTAAAACACCGCTCCCAGAAAGTGACCACATTCCCGATGAGCAAAAAATCGAGGAACAGCGAATGAAACACTATACAGGAATCGAAGAGAAGTTATAAAATAGTAAAAAATCGAGATGTGACTTGAAGCAGATGAGAAGGTGTTCATCTGCTTCAAGTTTTTTGTGCTAGATGACTAAATCAGCTTTTGTGTAAGTTATTTCTCAGTAATCAAGGTGATCAGTATTGGAAAATTGAAATTTGGTAAGGACAGGGGACACAATTACGCATGAAAGTAGAAAAAATTGTTCTTATATCCGTGTTTTTTGGGTAGGACAGTCGCGTTTGTGATTTGTTTCGTGTTATAATACAACTAGTTGTAAAGAAAGACACATCCTTTATATAAAAATGCGATGCAAGAGGTGAGACAAAATGAGATGTCCCAGATGTCAACATAATAATTCACGAGTAATCGACAGCCGTCAAGCAGATGATGGACGTGCGATCCGTCGCCGTCGCGAATGTGAGAATTGTTCGTTCCGATTCACTACATTTGAACGAATTGAAGCTGCTCCGTTATTAGTAATCAAGAAAAACGGGGAACGCGAAGAATTCAATCGCGATAAAATTTTAAGAGGACTCATCCGTTCAGCAGAAAAAAGACCTGTAGCTATGGAACAAATGGAACAAATCGTCAACCATGTCGAAAACCGCGTACGCAGTCTCGGAGAAAACGAAGTATCGACGAATCTAATTGGTGAATATGTGATGGAAGATTTAGTTGATTTAGACGAAATCGCTTATATTCGTTTTGCAAGTGTTTATCGCCAGTTCAAAGATATGTCTGTTTTCTTAAAAGAATTGCAAGATATCGTGGATAAAGCAAAAGAAAATAATAAAGAGAACAATAAAGAAAACAATTAAGAAACAAAAAGGAGGCATTTCCTTGGAAAATGCTTGGAAAGAGCTTCAACCAAAAAATATTTACCAAGGAAGAAAAGCGGCTCCGCTGAGAGAAGACAGCAAGAACGCCTTGCTGTATCTTTATCAGCCACTAATCGGCGGAGAAGCCTTGAGTATCTATTTCACCCTGTTATCAGAAATCTCTCAAGAATCTGGCAAAGGTCCTGAAGGGATGCATGCAGATCTGCTTAGTAGTCTAGGCTGTGGTATCCCGCAATTTTATGATGCAAGAAAAAAGCTAGAAGGAATCGGCTTACTGGATGTTTATTTTAAAGAAGATAGTGATCTGGGACCTCGTTTTATTTATGAGCTGTTAGAACCACTCATTCCTAAAGCATTTTTCAAAGACTCTGTTCTGGCTTTTCTTCTTCTGGAAAAAGTTGGTGAACGACGATTCCAGAAGCTTACCAAATTGTTTGAACCTAAAAGGCATACAGCAGAGGGATATCAAAAAATCACAAAAAAATTTTTAGATGTTTATCGCTTCAATGAAGCAGTGTACGCTGCTAATCAAGAAAACATCGAATCACTGAATAAATCTTTTGAAGAATCTGAATCAGTAGCATTACTTGAAGCAGATTCGACATTCGATTGGCAGTTTTTGAATGATTGGCTGGCAAAAAAACATATTGCAAGTCTTGATGATCCAATCATCAAACAAGTCGACATGTATCATCAGCTTTACGGTTTCGATGAATTGACACTTGGCGAACTGATCAGTCAATCTTATGACTTTAGTGAACAAAAAGTATCTGAAAAAGAACTGCAAAAAGCCATTTTGGCAATGCAGAGACGTCCGGTGAAGCAAACAAAAGAAACAGTTGCGGTTTCTGAAAACAGTAATGAACCCTCGTCAAACGAACATTTGACAAACGCAGCGCTTCAGCTGATAAAAGAAGCACAGAGCATTCCACCGATGAAATATCTGGAAGCAATCAAGTCAGAAAAAGGCGGATATGTTTCTAAACAAGAAAACTGGTTACTGCAAGATCTTGTTTCTCAATCAGGTCTTTCCAGTAGCGTGATCAATGTTTTGCTGAATTATGTACTAGTGATCAAGAATAATGCTAGCTTAAATGCCAGTTATGTAAATACAGTGGCAAATGAATGGGCACAAAAGAAAATCGCCACAGCAGAAGAAGCGATCCAGCACATTCGGGAAATAAGTAATCAAGCAAAACAATCAAAACAAAAGAAGCAAACAAATTATCAAACTGGCAAGCGAAATGTTCGACGGGAAAAGCTTCCTGATTGGGTCAACCAGCCAAAAGATGAAAAACAGATCAGCAGCGAGAAAAAAGCAGAGATTGACCGCCGTTTTAAAGAATACCTGGCAAAAAAGGAGGGTGACATCTAATGGAAGACGTAGGCAAAGAATTGAAGAGGATCATCAGCAAACGCAATTATCAAGAAAAGTATGCTGAAATGATCGCTGAAGTCTTAAATGATGCGGATGTTCAAGCTTTTCTAAGCGCACACCAAGAAGAATTGACACAAGCGGATATTGAAAAAAGTTACGCTAAATTGTATGAATTCGTGCAAGAAAAGCGTAAATATCAAAAAAACGATCCAACGATGATCGCTCCCGGCTATGAGCCGAAGCTGACGTTGAATTTTCATTATGTGGATGTCACTTATGTACCAACGGAAGCATTGTTAGCACGGCAAAGACAAGAAGAAATCAGAAGCCGAGTAAAAGCAATGGATATGCCAAAAGATATTCAATCGGCTTCTTTTGAAAACTTTGAACGTACAGATGGACGAGGATATGCGAGCTTAGAAGCCCTAGATTTTGTAGAGAAATATACTGCTGATCCAAAAGGGTATCATAAAGGACTGTATCTAGTAGGAAGTTTTGGTATTGGAAAAACATATTTATTAGGAGCAACAGCGAGAGAATTAGCGATTGCTGGATTCACCACGACGCTAGTCCATTTTCCGACATTTGCCGTTGAGATGAAACAGGCAATCGGAAAAGATCAAGTGGCAGAAAAGTTAGATGCAGTGAAACGTTCACCTATTTTGATGATCGATGATATTGGTGCAGATGCGATGAGTAGTTGGATACGAGACGAAGTATTCGGTGTTATCCTTCAATATCGGATGCAGGAACAGTTACCAACCTTCTTCTCATCGAATTTTACAATGGATGAATTGGAACAGCATTTGTCCGTCACTCAACGTGGAGATGAAGAGCCACTAAAAGCGAAACGAATAATGGAACGCATACGTTATTTGACAAAAGAAATCGAAATGACTGGTCGCAACCGACGCAATGGTTGAACAGTTGACAAGTCCAACTGACATTTGACCTAGTAGTAAAAGCAGGTCAGCGAATCATTATATGGACAGAAATGACCGGAGACAATCACCGCAACAAGTAATGCAGAAACTTAAACGGAGGATTTTTTATGAGGGCTATTTTTTCTAGTATATCTGTAGTTGGTCTATTTTTTCTTTTAGCAGGCTGCGGTAGCGCAGATAGCAACACAGGTTCTGTTGATTCGATTGATGCGGGTCAAACAGTAAAAACAAGCAGTACGAAAACGGAGGGACAAAGCATATTTGTCGGAACGATTGAAAGTATCACTCAAGTAGAAGCAGAAGAAGAAACGCTTCAGTTGAAACTCGTCGATGTCATGGCCAAAGAAGATCCAGCGAATATGGGAACGTCATTCAGCAATGACGGAGTGATCTTAAATGCTACTGCTGAAAAAATAAGCGTGGACATAAATGAATTGAAAATCGGTGACAAAGTCCAATTTACATTAGTTGAGATGCCGATCATGACGATGTCTATCCCACCGCAAGTTCCTGGAGATTCGATTATTGATGTTTCATTGAACAAATAACCAATAACATTTTTTCAAAAATAAGAAAATGTTGTTTTATAGAACGAAAAGGTATATTTTTTAAGGAGATATGGGAATTTTTTTATTCCTAGTCTCCTTATTTTATTTGGAAAATGCTATAATTATCTAGAAGGAGTGAAGCTATGAACCATTTAGATTTATCTCAGCGCTTAGCCGCAGTGGGTGACTTTGTCCCTGAATCCGCTCGTTTAGCAGACATTGGATCAGATCACGCTTACTTACCCGTTGCATTGATATTAAGAGGAAAAATCGAATATGCAGTTGCTGGTGAAGTCGTTCAAGGTCCTTATGAATCAGCACGTAAGCAAGTCAAAAAAGATGGATTAGAAGACCGTATCACCGTACGCCTTGCAAATGGTCTAGATGCTATCCAGCCACAAGATGGTATTACAGCTGTCACGATTGCGGGTATGGGAGGTTCACTGATCCGAGATATCCTAGAAGCTGGCAAGTTGAATCAACGCTTAAGCGGACAAGAACGTTTGATCCTTCAGCCAAACATCGGAGAGCGTACATTACGATCTTGGCTGCAAGAAAATCAGTATAAAATCCAATCAGAAAAAATACTTGAAGAAAATAAAAAAATATATGAAATCATTGTAGCCGAAAAAGAACAAAAACCAGTTACTTACAATGAAATGGAGCTGATGTTCGGGCCATTTCTGCTTGAAGAGAAAAGTGAGATCTTCAAATCAAAATGGACAAGAGAGCTTCAACAAAGAAAAGCTATCCGTGAACAGCTCAAACAAGCAGCTAATCAAGAGGCACGTCAAAAACAAATCGAGCAGGAAATCCAAATGATTGAGGAGGTTTTAAAGACATGACAATCAGCGGACGCACCTTCATCCAAAAGTTTGAAAGCTATTGTCCTCAGTGGCTAGCTGAAGAAGGAGACCCAGTCGGACTGCATATCGGAACATTGGATAAGCCAATCCAACGAGTAATGATGACATTAGACGTTCGTCCAGAAGTGGTCGAAGAAGCAATCAAGAAAAAAATCGATTTGCTGATTGCTAAACATCCTCCAATCTTTCGTCCTGTAAAACGGCTGGTTACTGATCAGCCACAAGAAAAAATGTATGCAGATTTGTTGAAACATGATATTGCCGTCTATGCAGCACACACGAACATGGATATTATTTGGGATGGACTGAATGACTGGTTTTGTGAACTTCTCGGTATTGAAGTGGAGAGTTATTTAGTAAAGACTCATGAGATTCATTATAAAAAACTGGCCGTTTATGTACCTGTGGATCATGCACAGAAAATGCGTGAAGTATTAGCTGCAGCTGGTGCTGGTACACAAGGTGATTATACCGGTACAAGTTTTACCTCGATTGGACACGGTCGATTTACTCCGGAAGCTGGTGCACAACCAGCGATTGGGAAAGTAGGGAAGACAGAACAAGTTCAAGAGGCAAAAGTTGAGGTTATTTTGCCGGAAACTATCGAAAAACAAGTGATTCAAGCCATGCGGTCAGCTCATCCTTATGAGGAACCTGCTTATGATCTTTTCGCTATAGATGAACCAGTCGAAATGTTTGGGTTAGGACGAGTAGGTGAATTGCCGCAAGAAATTTCTATAGAGGCATTTGTAGAACAAGTAAAAGAAGCGTTCCAACTAGATGGACTGAGAATAGTCCAGCCAAAAAATGCAAAATCCTCTGTGAAGCGCATTGCGATTTGCGGTGGAAGCGGTGAAAAATTTTATCCGCAAGCAATCGCCCAAAGAGCAGATGTCTATATCACGGGAGATATCTATTATCATACGGCTCATGATATGCAAAGCGCTGGGTTGATTGCAATTGATCCCGGTCATTATATTGAATCGTTATGCAAGCAACGATTTATCGAGAAATTTGAATCTTGGAAACAAGAAGAAAATTGGGATATTAACTTTTTCGTTTCTGAAACAAATACAAACCCATTTCAATTTAATTAAAAGGAGAGAATACTATGTACGAAAATCTTTTGCCACGTTTTTTACGATATGTCAAAACAGAAACACGCTCCGATGCAACAAGCAAAACGACTCCATCGACTCAGACACAAGTTGCTTTTGCGCAAGAATTGAAAAAAGAATTAGAAGAGTTAGGCTTAGCTGATGTTTTCTATAATGAAGATAACGGATTCGTTATGGGAACATTACCAAGCAATGTTGATCATGAAGTGCGTTCCATTGGATTTATTTCCCACATGGATACAGCAGATTTTAATGCAGTAGGAGTCAATCCACAAATCATTGAAAACTATGATGGCGAGTCTACGATCGTACTAGATGCGGAAGAACGCTATACATTGAATACAAAAGATTTTCCAAATTTGAAAAATTATGAAGGCCACACATTGATCACAACAGATGGCAGTACATTACTGGGAGCAGATGACAAAACAGGGATTGCGGAAATCATGACTGCAATGGAGATCTTGATCAATAATCCTTCTATCCCTCACGGTACCATCAAAGTGGCTTTTGGTCCTGATGAAGAAATCGGTGTCGGAGCGGATAAATTCGATGTTGAGCAATTCGATGTAGATTTTGCTTATACAGTCGATGGTGGTCCTTTAGGTGAGTTGCAGTATGAAACGTTTAGTGCTGCTCAAGCAAATATTACGATCCAAGGGAAAAATGTACATCCAGGGACGGCAAAAGATACAATGATCAATGCTCTACAGTTAGCAATCGATTTTCATAATCAGCTTCCAGCCGATGAAGTTCCAGAAAAAACGGAAGGATACGAAGGTTTCTTCCATTTGATGGCATTGGATGGGAATCCTGAAGAAGCTTCTATGAGTTATATCATTCGCGATCATGATCGTGAAAAATTCGAAGCACGCAAAGCACAAATCACACATATCCAAGAAGAGTTGAATCAGCGATTTGATCAAGAACGAATCAAAGTAGATATGTATGATCAATATTACAACATGAAAGAAATCATTGAAAAAGATATGAGCATCGTGGAATTAGCGAAACAAGCAATGATCGAGCTTGGTATCTCTCCAGTGATCGAACCAGTTCGTGGAGGAACAGATGGTTCAAAAATCTCTTACATGGGTATTCCGACGCCAAATCTATTTGCCGGAGGAGAAAATATGCACGGACGATTCGAATTTGTTTCTTTACAAGTAATGGAAAAAGCAACAGACGTGATTGTAAAAATTGCAGAATTGAACACAAAGAGTTAAAATCGAAAAAGAACAGCTTATGACAAGGCGTTCGTCCCAATGATGGAATGTCATCTGTCTAAGGCTAAAGGGCAGGACAATGGAATTGGTTGTCCCGCCCTCTTTTTTGAAGAGTAAATAGGAGGTAAAGAATGGAAAAGCTGCTAGTTTTTTATAACAAAAGTTCAGGGAAAGATGAGGGTGAGAAATTAGCACGCTGGTTTCAAGATTATGTAAAAGAAAAGCAGCCAGAATTATATGTAGAACTAGCTGAAACTGGCCCATCGATTGATGATGCGGAATTAGTCAAGAAAGCAGAAGCCATAGAAGCTGATACTTTAGTAATTATAGGTGGAGACGGCACGATTCATCATATCGTCCAAGCGTTCCAAAAAACATTATCTCAATACCATGTCGGATTACTTCCAGGTGGAACTGTCAACAACCTTGCACGTGTTCTTGAGATTCCCCTCAAAAAAGAAGAAGCTGCTGACGTGATCCTGGAAGGCAATGTACGGAAAATAGACTATGGTCAAGTCAATGATGAAGTCATTATCTCTACACTGACAATCGGAATCTTAGCAGATACAGCAGTTTGGATCAGTCAAGAAGAAAAACAGCGTTACGGCTCGTGGATCTTTATCAAGAAGTTTTTTAAGTTATTGCTGAAGAAGAAAAAATATCATTTGGATTTAGAAACAGACGAGGAGCATTGGAAAGGAAAATCCCAACTATTGACAGTCACGATGTCTAACTCCGTGGGCGGTTTTACAAATTTTGACGACTCAGCGACCCCAGATGATGGAAAATTTCATGTAACGATCGTACCTTCCTTAGATATTTTCCGATTTATTTTTTATTTGCCTAGAATCATGAGAGGCAAATTCTATACGATCCCCGGCATTACTTATTTCACAGCCAAACGCATGAAAATCCAAGCGCAGGAAAAATCTGTGGGCACTCGAACGGATGGAGACACGACAGATGATCTTCCAGTTGAATTATCTGTTGTATCAAAAGGATTAACAGTTTATTCACCAAAGAAAGAAGAAAAAGCTTAGAAATAGTAGTTAACAGAAAGTTGGAAGAAGAGTAATGGATGTATTGTTACACAATCCTTTGTGGTTTTACCTTTTCATTGTGAATTTTTACTTATTTTGTCTGATGGGGTATGATAAACATCAGGCTAGAACTAGCGGCTGGCGTGTTCCTGAGAATAATTTGATATTTGTCAGCCTGTTAGGCGGTGGTTTGGGAGGATTGATCTCTCGAAAAGTTTTCCATCATAAAACTCGGAAAAAGAAGTTTACTATAGGATTCGCTGCAGGTGTACTTGTTGATTTGATTCTCATTTATTTTTTCCATTAAGGAGCAGGAGATGTCGTCTAAAGGAACGAAAACTAAAATCATTCTGAATCTGCTTTTGCTGATTGTGATTTTTGCCATTATTTATTATTTAATCAATCAATCATTTGCAGATATCTTTGCCGAATTGCTGTCTACCAGTGTTGTTGTTTTGGCAGCCGCTGTTATATTAGGGACAGTTTACCAAATCGCTGAAGGGCGCTCAATCAAAGAAATTGCTGAACCTTTCGCGCCGAATTTTACAACGAAAGATGGGTTCTTGACCTCTAGCTATATTGCGTTTTACCGAATCGTTTCATTTGGTACAGGAACGCTGATCTCGGAGATTTATTTTTATAACAAAAAAGGAATGAAGCTATCCCAGGGAGCAGGGGTGACAGCACTCCATATGATTATGTACAAACTGGCAGTGATCACTTATGCATTAGCTGGCTTGGTCATCCAATTCTCTCTTTTTTATTCTAATGGTCCGTCAATGATCTGGTTTATCATCGCTGGTATCCTTTTGACGATCGTGATTGTTGCCTTTTTATTGGCGATGTCCGTCAGCTTGAATGTCCAAATATTTTTTGTCAGCTTATCGAATAAGTTATTTAAGAGTGAGCGTTTGCGAAAATGGGTGGATACATGCAATCAGCAGATCTATTCTTTAAGGGAAACGGTCCAAACCATTATCCAAGACAGGACTGCGCTATTGCGGATTTATCTATGGAATATGTTAAAACTTGTATTTTGGTATGTACTTCCCTATTTGATTCTGATTGAAAACCATCCTAAAATAGATTTTCTACTGACCATTTCGTTTATCAGCTTTGCAGTAGTGCTTTCAGGGGTTATTCCTACGCCTGCTGGTATTGGTTCCTTTGAATTTGTCTATTTGTTATTATTCAGACCAGTTGTTGGAACAGTTGACGCAGTTTCTTCGCTTTTACTGTATCGTTTCAGTTCCTTTATCTTGCCATTTCTCTATGGATTTGTGTATGTGATTGCTGAACGGCGAAGAGTGATCAAAGAAGAAATAATAGAAGTAAAAAAAGAGAATAAAGAAAATCAAGGGTAGGTCTTTTATAAGATCTACCCTTTTTTTTATAAAAGAAAAACATTAGGAAGCTATGTCACTTGAACATGTAAAACATTTTTTCTTGAAGCAACTCTACCAATGCATTTATTCTTGACTGTCTTTTTTTAAAAGAACCATTAAGATACTTAATAGAACAACAAACAAAGCAGAAAAAAATACTCCCTGATAACCATCAATTGAAAAAGTACTTTTACCAAACAATTGGAATACGATACCAAAAAAAGTGATCATGAAGCTTTGACCTAGATTTCTGCAAAGGGTGATGAAACCAGATACCGTACTGATATTTTTATCTGTAGCTAAAGCTTGTGCAGACAAGACACTTGTAGTAACCGTTGTGCCAGTACCAAAACCTGAAAAAGAGGCTAAGATAAGGAGAACGAAATAAGGCGTCATTTGCGGTAGAAATCCTAAAATAAGAAAAACTAAACCATTCACCCCCATACAAAAGGTTAACAAACGTTTCGTTCCAAAATATTTTCCTAATGGCACAGCAATCATCGATCCAGTAATAAAAAAGACAGAGGAAGGTAAAAGCGCTAAACCACCAAGGCTAGGAGATAAAGAAAGTTGCGTCTGAATCCATAACGGAAGATATACCTGAAACCCCATCATTGCTCCATTCATGAGAAAAGTAACGAGGTTAAACAAAAGAAAGTCAGATGATTTCAATGTTTCGACAGGCAAGACTGGTTCCTTTACTTTATTTTCATAGGAAAGCAAAATGAAAGAAACAAGGATGCCAAAAAGGAACACGCCGCCACCAAGTATAAAATGATCTGGTAATATCTGGATACCAACTAGTAAAAGAAATAAAACTGTGATCAGAAAGAGATATTGACCCAGTTCTTGATAAGAAAAAGAGACAGACGGACGTTTTTCTTCATCATAGAATAAAAGTAAGATCAGAATCGTTATTAAGCCAACAGGAATGTTTATAAAAAACACCCAGTGCCAACTAAAGTTTTCGACCAATAGCCCTCCTAAAAGAGGAGCAGCTAACGAAGCAATCCCCCATGCTGAATTATTCAATCCCATTATTCTTCCGCGAGATTCATAATCAAATAAATCACCAATCAGAGAGAAAGTAATGGGCATGATTCCTCCCGCACCTATTCCTTGAATCATCCTAAAAAATACCAGAATAAAAAATGATTGGGAAATACCGCAAAGAAAAGTACCTGTCATAAACAAGAGCAATCCAATGATAAAAATCGGTTTCTTTCCATACTGATCCGCCAGACGGCTGAATACAGGTGTTGACAATGCACTGGAAAATAAGTAACTAGAAAACAGTAAGGCAATCGGGATTTCACGACCAAAACTATTAGCAATAGCATTAGCAGCTGTGATGACGATCGTGGATTCGACTGCAGTCATAAATGTAGCAAGATAGATTGCTAGTAATATCCATCTTTTTTTTGGTTGACTCATCTTTTTTCCTCCTAAAAATCTTTTTAAGCATCCTACAAATTGACAAGTTCAATTATTTGTTTTAGAATATGCTTGCGCACGCAATTATATGCCTTGCGAGAATAGTTTGTCAACTAAAAGGAGGAGAAGAATGGAAAACAAAGGCGAAAGCAATTTAAAGTGGTTAGCCAAATTGACCCGAATTTATCAAAAAGAATTAGACCAAGCACTAGCTCCGCTCAAATTAAATTCAACGAATTATTACTTTATTGTGAAAATCCATGATTATCGCCAATTGAAACAAGAAGAATTAATCAAATTGACCGGATTGGATGGAAGCAATGTCACCAGAACAATACAGAAGTTGACGAAGATGGGGTTAGTGACAAAAGAAAAAAATACACAAGATCGAAGAAGTTTTCTTTTAGAATTAACTGAAAAAGGACAAGAACTTCACGCTCAAGTAGTAGAATCTGTAGAAAATGCTCAGAAGAATTTTCTGTCAAAATTGACAGCGGATGAGCAAGGAACATTTGAGTATCTGTTAGGAAAGTTGGCACAAGAAGAATAGAAGGGTGATCCTCATGGAAAATACATCCAATGTACTAAAGGGACTAGTAGAAATTCCTAATCATTACGAATTAGTCAATGAATTAATAGAACAAAGAAACAAAAAGAAAGTCAACATCATCCGTTATCAAAATCAAGGAATCTATCTTCATAATGGACCAAGAATCATTGAAGTCATGGAAGGAAAGCATTTAGTCAGTTTTAAGAATCTGACCGAAATACCTGAAGGAAAATTGTTATCAATCGAACGTGCCAAAGCTTTAGCTGAAAAGATATTTCATAAGTTCAATCCAACCTATGCGAAAGGGTTGACATTTATGCGCATAGAGCAACAAAAACGTAGCTTTATAGATGAAAACAGCGTGGAACAAACATTTCCTGTTCAATGGATCAAATTTGCTCATCGAAATGGAAGCTACAACTGGGTTACATTAGGAGCCAACGGCAAACTCATTGAGATGGAAATCGACTCAAGGTGGGATTATTTTCACGGACGCCGACAAACGGAAATGTGGGACAATGACGATTGGGTATTAGCTCGTGAAGGAAAAGGGCCTCAGCTTCCAAGTCCGAATGCATTAGCCTAACAAGGAGGGACAGAAATGAACGCGAATGGACTATATGATGAATTTGATCTAGAACTTTTAGGAAATCTAAGAAATCGGCTCCAGAGACTAGAAGATACAGACTATATGACTGCCTACTATAAAGGATACAGTGCTAGTGGCATGACACTAGACGAAATAAAAGAAGAAATAGAAGAACTGTCTCACACGATTCGAGAATTAGAAGATCGTATGGAAGAAACACAGTGGTGAAAAATATAGTTATTAAAAGCAAGTATTTAACGTAAATAATCAATGAAAAAAGAGTCAAACAGCTAAAATATTATTCTTCTATTGAAAAAGAACGCTTGCCAAATAACCATATTGGGTAAGATGATTTTACGTTTGTTTGGCTCTTTTTTTGTATACATACTATCAATTTTGTTTTTTTAAGATTTATATAAGACGAGAAAAAAAGTCAAAAAACTATGTGTATATTTTGACCAAAATTGACCAAAGCGATATAATAGTTTTTGTAAAGATCAAAGAAATAAGTGATCTTACCTTTAATTAGGAGGTATACCTGTATGAACATTGAGAAAATGACTACGACGCTTCAAGAAGCGATTGCTGAAGCTCAACAGATTGCGGTCACTCGAAAACACCAAGATATCGACATTGCCCATATATGGAAAATCTTTTTACAACCTAATCATTTTGGTCGAAATTTCTATACGGATGCCGGATTGGATGTCGAATCTTTTGAACATGAAATTGATCGTCTACTGGATGAGTATCCAGTTGTTTCTGGTGGAAACGTCCAATATGGACAAAACCTCAGCCAGAATTTCTTTCGATTATTGAATGAAGCAGACCAAATACGTGAAAGCTTCGGCGACGAGTTTCTTTCAACGGAAGTCGTTATTTTAGCGTTGATGAAATTAAAAAATTATCCGTTAACTGTTTATTTGAATAAAAACGGATTATCTGAAAAAGAATTGCGTAAAAACATCGAAGAGATGAGAGGAGGAGAAAGAGTGACCTCACAAAACCAAGAAGAACAATACAAAGCATTAGAAAAATACGGCGTTGATTTAGTACAGCAAGTCAAAAGCGGAAAAATGGATCCAATCATCGGTCGTGATGAAGAAATCCGTGATGTCATCCGTATTCTTTCACGAAAAACAAAAAATAATCCTGTTCTGATAGGAGAACCCGGTGTAGGGAAAACGGCAATCGTTGAAGGGCTTGCTCAACGTATCGTACGCAAAGATGTGCCTGAAAATTTAAAAGATAAAACGATTTTTTCATTAGATATGGGTGCATTGATCGCTGGAGCAAAATTCCGCGGTGAATTTGAAGAAAGACTAAAAGCAGTCTTGAAAGAAGTCAAAAAAAGTGATGGACGTATCCTCTTGTTCATCGATGAAATCCACAATATCGTAGGGGCAGGAAAAACAGAAGGAAGTATGGATGCCGGAAATCTGTTGAAACCAATGCTTGCTCGCGGTGAATTACATTTGATCGGTGCCACAACTTTAGATGAGTACCGTCAATATATGGAAAAAGACAAAGCGTTGGAACGTCGCTTTCAAAAGGTATTAGTCAAAGAACCAACAGTGGAAGATACGATCAGTATTCTGCGTGGATTAAAAGAACGTTTTGAGATCCACCATGGTGTTAACATCCATGACAACGCATTAGTAGCAGCAGCTACTTTATCTGACCGTTATATTACTGATCGGTTCTTACCGGACAAAGCAATCGATTTGATTGATGAAGCCAGTGCAACGATTCGGGTAGAAATGAACTCTATGCCAACGGAATTAGATCAAGTTACTAGACGTTTGATGCAGTTGGAAATCGAAGAAGCTGCACTGAAAAAAGAATCAGATGATGCAAGTAAAAAACGCTTGAAAAATTTGCAAGAAGAATTAGCTGAACTTCGTGAAGAAGCAAATGCGATGAAGATGCAGTGGGAAACAGAAAAAGAAGAAGTCAATTCTGTTTCAGCAAAACGTGCTGAAATCGATAAAGCAAAACACGAATTAGAAGATGCAGAAAATAACTATGATTTGGAACGCGCTGCTGTATTGCGACATGGTACGATACCTCAATTAGAAAAAGAATTGAAGGAATTAGAAGCTAAAGCAAAAGACAGCGAAATCAAGATGGTTCAAGAGTCCGTTACCGAAAATGAGATTGCTCAAGTCGTTGGCAGATTAACGGGTATTCCCGTAACGAAACTTGTAGAAGGTGAACGAGAAAAACTAATTAAATTGAATGAAACACTTCATAAACGAGTGATTGGTCAAGATGAAGCAGTTGATGCGGTCAGTGACGCGGTAATTCGTTCACGGGCTGGATTGCAAGACCCAAATCGTCCTCTAGGTTCTTTCCTTTTCCTAGGACCAACTGGTGTCGGAAAAACCGAATTAGCGAAAGCGTTAGCTGAGAACTTGTTTGACTCAGAAGATCATATGGTACGGATCGATATGAGTGAATATATGGAAAAACATGCTGTGTCTCGTCTAGTCGGAGCTCCTCCAGGCTATGTAGGTTACGAAGAAGGTGGTCAATTAACGGAAGCTGTCAGACGAAATCCTTATACAATCGTCTTGTTGGATGAAATCGAAAAAGCGCATCCCGATGTCTTCAATATCTTGTTACAAGTCCTAGATGACGGACGCTTGACTGATTCAAAAGGGCGAGTAGTAGATTTCAAAAATACGGTTCTGATCATGACCAGCAATATCGGTTCACAGTTACTGCTGGAAGGCGTGACTGCTGATGGAACGATTCCAGAAGCAGTGGCTGAACAAGTCAACACGCTATTACGTGGAAACTTCAAACCAGAATTCTTGAACCGAATCGACGACACGATTTTATTTACACCATTGAGCCTAGACAACGTGAAAGGAATCGTTGACAAAATGGTGGCGCAATTGGCACAACGTCTGGAGCATCAAGAAATCCTGCTGACAATCAGTGATGAAGCCAAAACGTGGATTGCTGAAAATGCTTATGAACCAGCATATGGTGCAAGACCATTGAAACGATTTATCACTAAGGAAGTAGAAACACCACTAGCTAAAGAAATCGTTGCAGGACATGTTATGCCTAAATCAAAAGTAACGATTACTTTACTTGATGGACAACTTCATTTCAAAACAGAAGAGCTAGAAGAAATCGTCTAATCTTCCATTGAGACTATAAAAGAAAAAAGGGGTCTGACACAACTAGTGTCAGACCTCCTTTTTTCAAATAAACAGTGTTCCAGAAGTAGTTTCTTCGAAAAAAAAGCCGAAATTTCTTGAAGCTGCCCGCTTCTGTCACAACCTCTTTTATTAGGTATTTTTCACTTTTTCTAATTTATAACTTTCAAAGTAACGCTCATCTTTTTTACTTTGAGACCATGCAAACAATCCCATTAAGGCAGCACCTATCGTATTTGTCAGCAAGTCGCCCATCGTATCCATCAATGCTGCTCGTCCGACAAACAGTGTGCCATCAGAAGCAGCAAAACGTTGAAGATTCATGCCTAAGAACTGGTCGCATAAGAATTCCCAGAACTCCCAAAACACGCCGCAAAGTCCAGCAAACGCAAAGCCGAATAAGAGGAACAACCAAGGACTGGTTTTTGATATCTCAGCATCTTTCATCAAGTAACCAATCAATCCATAGCCAAGAGCTGTCAGGACCATTGGACTCACAGCGTGTAAAATTTTGTCCCAAAAAGAGATGATACTGATCAAATGCATCCCTGTGCCTAAAAAGACAGAGATGAACAAGAAAAACCAGTAAAACAAAACAATTGCTGCTGGTATTTTAAGTTTGAAAACTTTCAAAATGACTTGTGGCATGAAAATCAATGCAATCCCTAATAAAGATTCCACGATAAATGTGATTCCTTGAGAAGTCGAATATTTTTGTGTGATAAATTCATAAAAATTATAGCAGACAACGAATATGCCAAAAGCAAGTAAAGCTATTTGCACCTTTTTGATTTCTTTAATCACTGAAAGTCCCTCCATCTAAAAATCTTTTTACTTCTGAAAGCAACTCAGTTTCTGAAGAAACCACTTTTCCGTTCAATTTGATCAGACCTATTGTATATAAGTTCAGGTAGTGAAATTGATTTTCAGCTGTTTCTTGTAGTGCAGCGATTTTTTTCGGGTGGGTTCCGCCTTGCTGTCGAGTATCAGTATATAAGCCGATCACTGGGATGCCTTTCGCATAAGCCACACCGATTTCCGATGCTACCCCGACATCGATCGTCAGCCCATCTAGTAAAGCAATCATTAAATCACTAGCCAACACTTTTTCTGTGTCAGCAAGAGCAATCATTCGACTGTCTGCATAAGCAGTTTTGTCATTGATTGCTTCATTTTCTTGAGGAAGATAGATCGAAAGCTCAGAAGAGAGCTCTCTGATTTCTTTAACTAACTGTTGGTTATATAACAAATCACTTTTAGCAAACATTGGTGCGGCAAAATAAATTTTCATCTAAACATCATCCTTTTTATCAAAAATAATCGCTAAAGTAAGCTTCCATGTTTGGAATGATACGCTCTAGTGACTTCAGTGTTTCTTCATCTGTTTCTAACCGTTCGATTCTTGCCAAATAAGAAGCACGGCGATAATTCATCATCAAGCAAGTCAATGTTTGGATATCCAGTCGAACGGATTTTCCTATAGGTTCATTTAAGACACGGACTTGTCCCTGTTCATCCCATGTTAAAGCGAAGACACCATTATTCCAAGGAGCGACAGGATCTTCAATGATGAAATGAAAAGCATCAGCTGTTCCAACAAACGGAAACCGTTGAAGGAATTCTTTTACATCAACGATCCGAGCCATAAAATATGGTTCGATCTGCTCTTTGATCTGACTATCTTCAATCAAAAATGCTAAAGGCTCATTTTTATAAATATCTCCATGTACCCAGTAGATCATGGAAAAATGTGCGGAAATAAAGTTCCATAAGCCATTTCGAGCTTCTTGATCAAGATAGAACATTTCTTTTACGTGAAATATTTCTTCAGCTACCCAGTAGAATAGAACACCTCTTGGTTCATGGTTGCTATCGTAGTAGACAGCGGCTGTGCGCTCATCTTCATTTTCGAAACGCCAATACTCTTCCCAATGAAAATCACTGCGGAATAAAGCACCATGGTTTTGTTGGGCAAATTTGTCATAAACGGAAAATACGTCTGGATGATCAACTGGTAATCGCTCAACCATACCACTTACTGGGATTTGTTTAGGTAGCTGTGTATCTCTGATTTTAAAGGAAAGTTTATCAGACATGATTTCCCATCCTTTACGCCGATAGTAGGGGATACTGTAAGGATACAAATAAGAGATCCATTGCTTATTCTTGCGCATATTATCCAATGCAACGATAATTAGATCTTGCATCAATCCATGGTTAGCATATTCTGGATAAGTTCCAACTCCAGTCACACCACCCATTTTATAACGTGCACCGTGAATATTGACTTCACAAGGATAGATAGCGATTTGAGAGATCAGTTTATTTTCGTGGAACCATCCGAACACTTTCGATACTTCCAAAATCGGTTTTTTGGAACGGATAAAAGCTCGTTTATTCTCAAACCCGCTTTCCTCGATATCTGCTTCAGTCACTTGGAACACATAGGAAAGCAATTCATTGAATTGATCGATATGTTCTTGAGTGACCGGTTTTAATTCAAGATTTTCTCTAAAATCTTTTTGATCCATTTTTTCATCTCCATTTATTAGCTTGATAACAGTATAGCAAAATTCTACAAAAAAAACTTCTATAGCTGACTAATTAAAAACTCTTTAAATTACTGCTTTTCGTTGGTATAATGGAAAGTGCTGATTATATGAAAAGAGGAGACGCTATGGATATAAAGAAAATGAAAGAACGCCAAGAGCAGATTCGTAATTTTTCGATCATCGCTCATATCGACCATGGGAAATCTACATTGGCCGATCGTATTTTAGAAATGACGCACACTGTGACGTCTCGCGAAATGCAAGATCAGCTGTTAGACTCGATGGATTTGGAACGTGAACGTGGAATCACGATTAAATTAAATGCTGTAGAACTCAATTACACAGCGAAAAATGGAGAAACATATATCTTTCACTTGATTGACACCCCAGGGCACGTCGACTTCACCTATGAAGTCTCTCGAAGCCTTGCTGCCTGTGAGGGTGCCGTTTTAGTGGTCGATGCAGCACAAGGAATCGAAGCACAAACATTGGCCAATGTTTATTTAGCGTTAGACAATGATTTGGAGATCCTGCCAGTCATCAATAAAATCGACCTACCCGCAGCAGATCCCGAACGTGTCCGTCAAGAAATCGAAGACGTAATCGGAATCGATGCTAGTGAAGCTGTATTAGCTAGTGCCAAATCAGGGATTGGGATTGAAGATATTCTCGAGCAGATCGTGGAATATGTTCCTGCACCAAGTGGAGACTTAGATGCACCGCTAAAAGCTTTGATCTTTGACTCTATTTATGATAGTTACCGCGGTGTTGTTCTAAATGTCCGAATCACGGACGGTATGGTCAAACCCGGAGACAAAATCAAACTGATGAGTAATGGAAAAACATTTGATGTTACAGAGGTCGGGGTCTTCTCGCCAAAAGCAGTTGCTAGAGACTTTTTGATGGTCGGTGATGTCGGTTATATCACAGCAAGTATCAAAACTGTCCAAGATACACGAGTAGGGGATACAGTAACGTTAGCAGACAATCCTGCCGCTGAAGCTTTACCAGGTTACCGAAAAATGAATCCGATGGTTTATTGTGGTCTTTATCCAATTGATACTTCTCGTTACAACGATTTGCGGGAAGCTTTAGAAAAACTGCAATTGAATGATGCTGCTTTACAATTCGAACCAGAAACCTCTCAAGCATTAGGTTTTGGGTTCCGCTGTGGATTCCTCGGACTTCTTCATATGGATGTCGTCCAAGAACGCTTGGAACGGGAATTCAATCTAGAATTGATCACGACTGCACCATCCGTTATTTACCATGTTAATAAAACGGATGGTACGACTGCTACAGTAGATAACCCGGCAGATTTTCCTGAACCTGTAACGATCCAGGATGTAGAAGAACCATTCGTCAAAGCACAGATCATGGTCCCAAATGATTTTGTCGGTGCAGTAATGGAACTTTCTCAACGAAAACGGGGAGAATTCATTACGATGGATTATTTAGATGATTACCGAGTAAATGTCGTCTATAATATTCCGCTTTCTGAAATTGTCTTTGACTTTTTCGACAAATTGAAATCAAGCACGAAAGGCTATGCCTCATTGGATTATGAAATGTCTGGTTATCAAAAAAGCAAGTTAGTGAAGATGGACATCTTGCTGAATGGAGAAAAAGTCGATGCATTAAGCTTTATCGTTCACCGAGACTTTGCCTATGAACGTGGAAAAGCAATCGTTGAAAAACTGAAAAAACTAATCCCACGCCAACAATTTGAGGTGCCAATCCAAGCAGCTATTGGACAAAAAATCGTTGCCCGTTCAGACATCAAGGCCTTGCGTAAAAACGTCTTGGCTAAATGTTATGGTGGAGATGTTTCTCGTAAACGTAAACTCTTAGAGAAACAAAAAGAAGGGAAGAAGCGGATGAAACAAATCGGCTCCGTCGAAGTTCCGCAAGAAGCCTTCATGGCCGTTCTGAAAATGGATGAGGAAGAAAGTAAGAAGTAGCAAGGAATTTAGGAGTTTCTTAGCTTTCAAAATTTGTGAAATTCAAAAATATTCGCCCTATGTTCGCCCAAGTTTTTACTTGGGCGAATTTTTTGCATTTTAAATCAAAGATCTTTTCAGACGTTGGGCGAAAATATCAACAGCTTCATTTTTCATTTTTTGGTTACATGTGCGTAAGCATCCATAGTAGTAACTAATCTAGAATGACCAACTCGAGCCTGGATTTCTTTTGGGTTTGCCACCGGATTGTTACCGGTGGCTTTTTTTGGTAAAATTCAAGAATTTTTTCTTAAATTCTCCATGATATCTATCGTTTCAGTTTTTATCTTATTTGTCACATGAGAATAGGTGTACATCAAATAATGCCTTGGATACCTTGGAATCAGTGGATGAGTTGGAAACAACTTTGGATTAATCAAAAGAATACATGTATAAACTGAGTTATGCCGTTTAAGTTAACGCAGAATCCCTAGCTATTTAAAAAATGGTTTGGCTAAGATCTCTCAAAAAGAGTATTTATTCAAATAACTTTTTAGAAAAATAATTAGGCTAGAAACAAAAGAAGCCAGCTACAAGAGCTGGAAAAGTTAATTTTTTGTATTCAGATAAATTAATATACAAATAAAAAATACTATCGAAAACACTAACCCAACTAAATAATTGGATAAAAAAAGGGGATCAGAATCTGAATCATCCCAAATCTTGATCATGAAATAGATAAATGGGAGGAATGAGACGATCAATAAACAATCTTTTTTACGCCATATTTTCAAACAACTTAGAACAATAATTTTATATGCACAAGTAACCCAGAATAAGATTTTACTAATAAATAACAAAGTTATATCCCCTTTATTTTTTCTCTTTCCCAATATATTTATTTTATCACTATTTATTTATTATGAGAAAGAAATGAGACTAAGGGGAGAAGTCACAACAAAGTTTCTGAAGAAGAAGTATATAAAATGGCAAATCGACGTATTGTTAATGCGAGTGAAGCTATTCGTAAGTTTGGATTTCTATATTAGATAATGATCGTCAATGGGAGGGAACGGAATAAAAATAAAAGACGGATTTTACGATAGTAGTCATGGTATTGATGGTTAAATACTAGATATGCCGATAAAGTACCCTAATTAATTCGGATTGAAAGAATGATGAAATGCGATAGACAGCAACGGTTGAAAAATAGTAAGAACAATTAGGAAGAGTTGAAATTCACATCCTTGTTTTTACTATTTCCGTTGCTGTCTATCAATTTATAAACATCAAAGTTATGTTTACTTAAAATATATCAATTGCTTATTGTCAAAGATAAATATAATACGCATCAGCTTCCGAAGTAACAGAATTTACCTTATGGAGTCCTTCTAATTTGATGTGGAGTTCATTGGCAACTTCTTCAATATATTTGTTAAATATCCTATTTTCTAATTTTAAATAATTAGCAATCTCTATAGAAATAACTTTTTTACGTTCTTTTCCTATAAACTGAATATTAAAATTCCTTATAACGTTGTTTCTATCACTTTCATTAGGAAAGCTACTTCTCATTGATACATATTCTTTTATAGATGCAAGAGTGCTTTTTATCATTTGAAATTCATCCATAACTTCACCTTCTCTAATTATTTTAATTTTAATTTAATTATACATGATACTTCTGTTTCTAGCTATTTTTTTGCTGAAGAGAAGATTGAGGTCATTATGCAGGAGAAGAATGAAGAGGCAGCTAATTAGTCAAATGAAAAATTTGATAAAACAAATCAAACACAGACTACAATAAATGTCGTTTTTGCAGTGTGATCGTGTAAGATTTGTAAAATAATAAAGCTAAGATCAGCACAGCGGTTTCTAACAAGGTGTATTATGAATTGATCCACAACAAGATAAATCAGAATTTTATTTAAATGAGTAAAAAAAGAGAAAATAAGGCACTTAAAGTCTAGCGACTACCGTTAGGGGAAAAGATAAACAGATTCTTTTCATATTTTTTAGTTACATAGACATTCAGAAAAAAAGACAATCAACTAGTGATCGTCTTTTAGAAGGTTACCAATTAATTTTATAATATTGCTAGAAAATAAGATAAGAGCAAGACCTAAAATATTTACAAAAAAATTGAAATCTAAAAAAATAGCATTAAGAATAACAAGAATCATTCCGGTGTATAAAAATATATTAGCATTAAGTTTGTTGATAAGCGTCATTTTTCTTCCTCCTATCACTTTTAGATAAGAGTATCTCTTATTTATTTTATAGTCAATACCTTAATAATAAGTCGACAGAAACAAGAATTAAGGAGAAACAGTTGGATGTCAATTGATAGTACTAGTATAAAGACAAAAACAACAAGTGAGAAAATTTATAGTTATAAAAGCAGAAAAATTAATAATTCTTATAAAGATATCGCAAAACAACGACAAAAAGAATAAGAGATAAAAACAACCCTACTACGTAAAAATTTAATGCTGAAAGCGATTGATAAAATGTATGTTTTATTATTTTTATTATAAAAAACGCAGATGGTAAAAAAGAAAGCACTAATATAATCGCTTTTCTAGAACGTTTAGTGAAGTAAAAGAAAGAGATGACACCAATACAGACTGGAATCCAAAATAAAAGCATACTAAATGTGACCACAGTATCATCTCCCATATAGTCTTATATCAATTAGGATAATAGCATTTTATCAACTAATAGCCAACTAATAACCAAATAATAAGAAGAATAGTTTCGAATGAATCACAGATACCTCAAATTAACAAAATTAAGAAAACACGAACTAACCGCAGCGAAAGCAAAATTAAAAAAAGAATACGGAGCTTCTGCAGAAGAAACATATAAAGTTGCGAAAAATTGTATTGCTAATATAATCACACTGCAAACATTTTGTTTAAAAACGGAAGTAGTTAACGAAGAACAAAAAGAAACTAGATATTACTCGATTAATTGATAGAGAGATCATTCATTGAAGGTCTTTCGCGTTGGTTAATCAATTATTGTGATTTTCTGAAATTTCACATCTTTTTATTTATATTTAAGCCGTATATCGAGTGATTATCCTTGTGTTAGCATTACATCCGTGTTATAGTAAATAAGTAATCTAATTTGAAACGTAATCTGAGCGATATATTCACACTATAAAAACTCCTTTTACCAAGTAATATTAATTGCAATAAAACACGTATTATATACGTATCAGGAGGAAATATATATGAATAACGGTACAGTAAAATGGTTTAACTCAGATAAAGGTTTTGGTTTCATCACTGGTGAAGATGGAAATGACGTATTCGCTCATTTTTCAGCAATCCAAGGAGAAGGCTTTAAGTCTTTAGATGAAGGCCAAGCAGTTACTTATGATATTGAAGAAGGACAACGTGGTCCTCAAGCAGTAAATATCGTAAAATAATGTTGAACGTTAACCGCCTCATATGAGGTGGTTTTTTTGTTTATGTCGGTAGAAAAAATTCCTCACCGTAATATTAGGTGAGGGATTTTTTTCGTTCATTAATTAATTTTAACATTATTTTTTGCTTCAGTTTGGCTATTTTCTGACAGCCAGTTTTTACCTGCTTTATCTGAAATTGTCGAATCGTAAAGAAGCTACTTTTTTGAGCAAAGGAATTTACATATTTTATTAAAAATGGTTTAATGGTTTAAACTAATAAATGAAAGAGGTAGATCACAATGAATGGACACGATCGCTTAAAAACAGAACTAGAATCATTAAGTGATTTTTTAGCAGCTTTAGGTGACAGAAAAAGACAATTGATTTTGATTAGATTATTAAATGAAAAAAGCTGTCATGGTTTGCAAGTAGGAGAACTAACTGACGATACAGGTTTATCAAGACCAGCAGTATCGCACCACTTGAAAATTTTAAAAGACGCCGATTTATTAGAGGTCAGAGAAGAGGGAACTAAAAATTTTTACTATTTAAAACACGAAAATAAAAATATATATAAACTAAGAGATTTTTTGTCTGACGTAATAGATGAAATAGAGGAGCTAAAAAACAGTGAAGAAAATTCTGATAGTTGAAACAAATGTCAATCAATACAAAGGAACAAATAAAGCTACTGGGCTTTGGCTAGGAGAAACAGTAGAATTTTTAGCAGAAATCTATAAATATCAATTTGAAGCTGATTTTGTCAGTCCGTTAGGAGGTTATGTACCGATTGACCCTCGAAGTATGAGAAATCTAGATTCTGATGTAATAGACCTTTATTCTAATAAAGCTTTTATTGAAAAAGGTTTGAGGAATACGTTGTCTCCTGCAAACGTAAAGAGCAAAGATTATACTGCTATTTACTTTACTGGTGGGCATGGTGTCATGTGGGATTTTCCCGAGAATAGTGCATTACAAAAAATAGCTAGTGATATTTATGAATCAAATGGATATGTGTTATCTGTGTGCCATGGTATAGCAGGTTTATTTAATATCAGACTTGCTAATAATGACTATTTAATAGCAAATAAAAAATTGACTGGTTTTACTAAAACGGAGGAATTATTGGCGATGAAAAGCAAAGTAGTTCCTTTTGATAATGAAGAGATGACTGTAAGGAGAAAAGGATATTTTATCAAGAAGCGTTTCTTTAAGAGTCATGTGGTAAAGGATGGACATCTGATTACTGGACAAAATCCGTATTCAACAAGAGAACTAGCACGAACATTCATCAAGGAGGTTATCTAAATGCAAACAGTTATTGGCAGTAATGGCCAAATTGGATACGAGTTAGCAAAAGAACTTAATCAAACTTACGGGAAACAGCTTCGCTTAGTTAGTCGAAATCCGAAATCAATCAACGATACAGACGAACTAATCTCAGCGGATATTTTAGATCGTGAGGCAACTATTCGCGCTGTAGCAGGAAGTGAGATTGTTTATTTTGCTGCAGGATTACCGATGGACTCCGAACAGTGGAAAACAAAATTTGAAATCATGTTAGAAAACGTCATACAGGCTTGTAAAGAAACAAAGGCGAAATTAGTTTTTTTCGATAATACTTATATGTACGAAAAAAATGACACGGAACAATTTGAGGATAGCAAATTTATTTATGATGGTATCAAATCCACTGTTCGAGCTAAAATGGCAGACCGGCTAGTGACTGAAATGGAGAATCCTGACATCGATGTGATGATTTGTCGCGCTCCTGAATTTTATGGACCTAATAAGACGCAAAGTATTACAAACAGTTTATTGTTTAACCGAGTGAAAAATGATAAGACTGCTTTGTTGCCAATTTCTGATCAAACATTAAGGACCTTAATATGGACACCTGATGCTAGTAAAGCCATGGCGCTTTTAGCAAATCAGCCTGACACTTATAACCAAACCTGGCATCTACCTTGTGATGTAAGTCGAACATATGAAGAGATGATAAAGTTGATGGAAGAAAAATTGCACAAACCGGTAAAATATAAAGTGATCAAACAATGGATGTTTGATCTTGGCTCTATATTCAATAAAAATATGCAAGAGCTAAAAGAGTTATTACCTAGATATCATTATGACAACAAGTTTAATTCTGATAAATTTAAAAAGAAATTTCCAGATTTTGAAATAACAACATTCTCAAATGCATTAGACGATTTATTCAAGTTAGAAAAGTAATATTACTCGAGAGAAAAAACGATAGTTGACTTTCCATATTTAATGGATGTCAACTATCGTTTTTTATGTTTTATCTCATGCTTAGAATAACAATTGCCAAGTAAAGCCAAACTTGTCAGTCACCCAGCAAACTTCCGTATACTTCTCATAGTTTTTTTCATGCATCATTACAGTTCCGCTATCTTTTAATGTATTAAACGCCTGATCGAATTCTGCCTGATCATCTACTTCAATCAAAATGGTAGATGCCCAGGTGGAGGCAGGTGCAGGGAAATCTTTTGACATATCCAAAAATCCAATTACTTGATTGCCTAATTTAAGTTCGCCTTCAAGTATAAGATCCGGTTCCTCTTTACTGGTATCTCCATACCGATTCAACTTAGTGATTTCGGAGTTAGGAAAAGCTTTGTGATACCAATTGATTGCTTCTTCTGCTTGACCATTATACGTCAAAAACGGCAATATTTGCTTCATCTTTTTCCCTCCAGATTCCTTTTTGTGAGATCGATTGCAAAGCGATTGTAACATAGAATGGGTAAAAAAGACTAAGGAAAGGAACTAAATCGAAATGGTGAATTCTCCTGCATAAGTTTCATGGGATTCTTTAAGTGTTTATGACAAGTTTTTCTTTCATTAATAATCAGTCTAGTATTTATATAAAAACGCGGATAGCAAATATAATAGGGCAATATGTGCCGGATAAAAGATATAGAAGAAATATTTCATTCCTTTTCCTTTTTGTCCGTTATATAACAATATCGGGATGACTGAAAAGATCATTATCCACTGGGTCGTACCCAAGAAGAAGTATATGCCGGCAACGATTGAGATAATAATACATTGAATGCTACGGTGATTTCTTGCTAAATAAAGTAAAGGAATCAAAAGAACCATAAAATTATTTTCTGCTAAAAGCAGTGCAGGTAAAAATGACGTAATCAGCATAAAAACAATTTTGTTTTGAACGATTACTGGACTGGAAAATAACAAGGGAATAAATAGTGAGAGTAAGATTGGTAAAATGAACAAGAAAATACTTGTAAGAATCTTTTTCCAACTTCCAGTATTTTTTCCATCAATGAAAAGATCAATTGCATACATCATGACCGTACCAATAAACAAATCTCTAAAAATATTATTTATCAATACCACTTCATCATAATGAACGATATTACCCAGAAAATAAGTGAAGAAAGCCATAAGAACCATTGAGAAATAAAGTCGCTGCATATATTTCTTTTTATCATGTGTATGTGAGAAGCCTACAACGCTTATAAAAAAGAACAAAGTAGCAACTGGCCTACCAAACCAATCCAGCCAATCGGGAGCACCAAACGGATAAAACATTTGATGAATGTGATCGATAAACATCAACGTAATCCCTAAAATTTTTAGATCAAAGGTAGAAAATCCTTTTTTCAAGCTAACAGTATTCAAATTTTTCCCTCCTAATTAAATAAATGAAACAAGTGACAGTTGTATTATTAATAAAGTTGAGCAAGAATCACAATCGAAAAAGCTAACACTTTTGTCATATGATTTTCTATAATAATTAACGAGATGGAGAAATCATCTTTGAAATATTAGTGAATGGGAGATAAAATAGAGTGTAACTATAATTAAATTATGTAAACCTACAAACTGCAAGTAATTTCTATGCCAATGTATCACGAAACTAGAAGTACTCCAATTTGTCTAAACGTTTATCTATAATAAAAAAGTGCGAAATGCCGCACTCTTTATTTAGTTTTTATGCAAAAAATCAAGTTATAAGATAAAGTAGGTGGGATTTTGTTACTATGAATAACATAATAAGAAAGTAAAGTGGATTGATTTGAGATCTTTTTATACTTCAAAAAAGATAACACCCAACTTTCAAAAATATGTTTTGGAAGTTGGGACAAACGAGTTAATACATTTTAATACATTATTTTTTATTCAAAAAAAATAGCACAATGGCAAAGATCATAAGAGAGATCATAAGCCCCAATGAATGACTAAAAAGAAAAGCAGAATCACATGCCATATCATCCCATATTTCTTCAAGAAAATAAATAAGCGGGAAAAAGGGAAGGAATAGTAGAACATCGATCCAGCACCATTTTTTTCTTCTTTTGAAATAACATAAAACAATAAACATGAACGTGCAGGGAAGTAAAAACAAAGCTTTACTCATAACTAACAAAATACCAGCTCCTTTTATTTTTTTCTCCCCCACATTCAAAGAGTAACAATGGTATGTACTTAATAATAGAAAAATGGATCAACTTGTATGAATAACAGCTGAAAAGATCTGCACCAAATAAAAAACTTCCAGCCAAAACTGACTGGAAGTTTATTTTTTTCTGAAATATTCTAACACAAATATGAAAAAGATGGCCGAAGCTAATAAGCCGATTTCGTAGCAAAACAATGAGATACCAGAGTCGTAATAATAAAATCCTCTAATCTTATGGATAAAATAGATCATCGGACAAGCAGATAAGAGTAAGTATTTGTTAGGCCTTTTGAATAAGTAAAAGAAAGCACTGGTCATTATGATAAATGGTATCCAAAACAAAAGTTTACTTAAGACAATCAAATGATCAACTCCCATATTTTTTACCAAGAGAGATCATAACATCTTTATCATAAAAACAAAATATTTTTTTGCTCATTTTGAAAACGCCGATTGTAAAATTAAGCTAGACAACTAAAAAAGTCATTTGTGCTACACTCAAAATAGTTCCGACCAAAGAATTATAAGGAGTGAGTACAAATGACCTATACCCATCTTACAACGGATGAACTTGTAATAATAGAGTCTTATTTCAAAATTAATCAATCTGTTGCTAAAACTGCCCATTGCTTGAATCGTTCAAGACAAACGATCCATAAAGTATATCTGTTCTTCAAGCAAGGAAAATCAGCCTTAGAATATTATCAACAGTATAAGAAAAACAAATCAAACTGTGGTAGACGTCCGCTTGTTTTACCCGAGGAACAATCAGAATATATTCAAAGAAAGGTTGTTCAAGGATGGACACCCGATGTGATTGTTGGTCGTGCAGCGTTTCCTATTAGTTGTTCTGCTCGTACCATTTATCGTATGTTCAAAAAGGGGCTATTTGATTCTTCTGACTTACCGATGAAAGGCAAGCGTAAACCGAATGGACATCAAGAAAGACGTGGAAAACAAACTTTCCGCCGCTCTATTCATGAACGTGAAAAGGATTATAGCCAATTCTCAAATGAGTTTGGTCACCTTGAAGGTGACACTATCGTAGGTCTGAAACATAAAAGTGCTGTAATTACCTTAGTTGAACGATTATCAAAAGTTATCATCACATTGAAACCGTGTGGTAGACAAGCGATTGATATTGAAAAAAAATTAAATCAATGGTTTGAATCTGTACCGAAAAACCTATTCAAATCCATCACTTTTGATTGTGGAAAGGAATTTTCAAATTGGAAACAGATCAGTAATGTCAATGATATTGCCATTTATTTCGCTGATCCAGGAACGCCGTCTCAAAGAGGCCTAAACGAGAATTCTAACGGATTGTTACGTAGAGATGGTTTATTGAAATCTATGGATTTCAATTCAGTAGATGAATTTTTTATTCAATCTGTCGCATCTAAACGAAATAATATTCCTAGAAAATCACTGGATTATCGAACACCTTTGGAAGTATTTTTGAGTTACGTAAGTATTGATGATCTGTCTAACTTAATTTGACAATTAAGAAAATTTAAACATACTCGTTCTTATCCAAATATATAAAAATCGCCCCTCATTCATCGAGAGGCGATAAGTTCTAATTTAACTCAATTTTTTTTGTTTCTTTTGGCTGATGAGCTGTTTTAGGTAATACCAATTTCAGCACACCGTTTTTAAAGGTTCCAGTGATTTTTTCTTCATCAACATTAGGAAGATAGAATGAACGTTTGTAAGAGACCGAATGTCTTTCTTTCCGTACATAGTTGCCATCTTCTTTATCTTCTGTATGGGACTCATGATTGGCGGAGATCGTCAAAGTATTATCTGAATATTCAACTGTCGTGTCTTCTTTGTCACAGCCAGGCATATCAGCAGTTAGTTTGTATTCTTTTTCATTTTCGACTAAATCTACTTTTGGATAACTTGAAACACCTAAAAAATCATTGAATGCTGGACTAAACACGTCATTGAAATCAGGGAACATGTCGCGAATGCTAGGTACATTTGCCATTTTTGATCATCCTTTCAATAAGTATTTTTTATTTATCCCTATTTACGTAATAACTCTATTTTGAAAAAAATGCAAGTATAATGGTTAGCTTTGTGAATATTTCATCTAATATGATACAAAGGCTATCTTTCTAATTTGAAAAAGGGATCATTAAAATAATAAGAAGAAAATATGTCAAAAGGTAAAAAAGTAAATTCTTCTATCCAAATATAGAAAAATTGAATCTAGAAAACCGCCCGACAATAAATTTCATTAACTCAGTTGACCGAAAATGAAGTAGATACCAAAAATTTATCAAGAGAGCAAGTAGAGAAGTGAGTATATTCATAAGAGAAATAGCTGTAACGAATTATTAGGTTAATGCAAATGCTTATTTATACTCCGTATAACTTTCTCAGAAAAAATGATACCAATAATGACTTGCTAGTACTGTAAATCCGTATAATATCATCTAATCAAAATGGTGTTCCATTTGCATCTGTCATCGTAATCGATCCTTCGGGTGACACTCGATAAAAACCAACGCTTCCAGATCCTCCTTGGGAACGGATTTGTTTGCTGGAAGCTGTGAACAAATAATCTCGATCAATTTTTTGATAAAAGCTAATAACAATATCGTCACTTTGTAATTCGGAACGGTGGGCAATAAGAAATAGAAGTGCTTTGTCAGAGTTTTCTAATGGAAGAGAAGGTACAGTGCTTTCTTGCATTTCAGATGTTGAAGAAATGCTAGACGACTGAATACTTGATTGGCTATGTTGCGAATCTACATTACCAGTAGAAGTATTAGTAATGGAAGTAGTAGAAGTACTTTTAGTTGAACCAACCTCAGTTGTTGAAATGGCTGCTGAAGATTCTTTAACAGAATTCTTTGTTTTATATCCACAGGCAGAAAAAAGTATTACAGTTCCCAACAAGCCTGCGTAAATCCCTTTATGCATGATAGCTCCTCCTAAAATAGATTATCTTTATTCAGTATATCACTTAAACAAAGAAAAGCAGATGGTTTAAAATGAAAAAACCTTCCCAATAAAGGGAAGGTTCATGAAGATAATAACTTTTTTAATAATTATAGCTTTCTAATATCTTTCATCAACTTTTCTAGTAATCATTGGGAAAAATTTCAAGCAGTAGATCGCACAAATACCTACGACGATATAAATGATCTTCGCAAAAATAGTTGTTGAACCACCAGCAATCATAGCTACTAAATCAAGTTCGAACAAGCCTACCAACAGCCAGTTCAACCCTCCCACAATCAATAAAGTTAATGCAATAGCATCTAAAGTTTTCATTAGAATTCTCCTTTCTTAAATGATAAAACAATTATATATCAAAAAGAGAAACATTGCTTATATAACGCTCAGGAATTTTAGCAATCTATGCAAAAAGATGAAAATTTTTTTTGCTCTTCCATTAGTACACATTTTTTAGCTGAAGCTGTAAATTTCATGTCTTAATTTTTTTTAGTGAGCTTTTATACTGGATTTGTAAGAAAAAAGAAGGAGAGGATCACATATGTCGGATTGGTTGGATATTGCAGGAAAAGTAGTAATTGTAACTGGAGGTTCCTCAGGAATTGGAAGAAGTATCGTCGAAAATTTGTTGAAGCAGAATGCACAAGTAGCGAATTTTGATGTAACTGAATGCCGTATACAGCATGAAAACCTACTATCTTTAAAAGTCGATGTGTCTTCTAAAACGGACATAGAAGAAGGGATATATAAAGTAATGAAACATTTCAAGACGATCGATGGTCTAGTCAATAATGCAGGAATAAATATTCCTTCTCTTCTAATAGATAGAAATCATCCAAAAAGCAAGTATGAATTATCAGAACAAGTTTTTGATAAGATGATCGCTGTCAATCAAAAAAGTGTATATTTGATGAGCCAAGCAGTTGGAAGAATCTTGGTGCAAAAGGGATCAGGAGTGATCGTGAATCTTTCTTCTGAATCAGGATTGGAAGGATCAGAAGGACAGAGCTGTTATGCTGCTACAAAAGCAGCGATGAACAGTTTTACTCGTTCTTGGGCAAAAGAGTTAGGAAAGAGGAATGTTCGTGTGGTAGGTGTTGCACCAGGGATACTGGAAGAAACCGGTTTGAGAACACAAGAATATGAAGAAGCTCTTTCTTATACGAGAGGTATAAGCGTCGAACAGCTGAGAAACGGTTACAGTCGAACAAGTACGATCCCTCTAGGAAGGAGTGGTAAGCTGCAAGAAGTGGCGGATCTAGTCTGCTATTATCTTTCAGAAAGATCAAGTTATATCACTGGAGTCACGACTAATATTTCAGGAGGTAAAACAAGAGGATAAAGGATAGGGGGGACGCACGTGACGCTAGTAAACAGATGGTACCAATTATTGAAATTACTAGTCACTCACAAGAAAGTTTCAATCCAGGAAGTGCAAAAAGAAATCAAAACCAGTAATCAAACCATAAAAAAAGATATTGGGGAGTTGAATGAAGAAATTGCCGGTATTGCAAAAATCATCCAAAAAAACAAATATTTTGAACTTGAAATTTATGATTTTGATTTTTTTGATGAGATCATGCAAGGAAAATTGAAAACAGCCAGTGATTTCAATTCGGCATCCAAAAGAATCGCTTATTTACTAAATAGGCTGATCGAAACAGAGGATTTCTTACGTATGGATGATTTGTCTGAAGAAGTCGGTGTCAGCAGAGGAACAGTGGTCAAGGATCTAAAGACATTAAAAGAGATGATCAATGATTTTGATGTAAAGATTACAGGCACACCAAATAAAGGACTAAGAATAATAGGAGATGAGCTAGAATTACGACTACTTTTGTTTTATTTTGTTTCTCCCTACTTTTCAGAGACGAAAACAGAACAGGTTCTAGAAGAAAAACAAGCAATCAAACATTTTCAGAAGAAGACGAATGCTAGTAAACAAGAAATCACCCTTTTGACGAAAGTTATCGGTATTTCTTTGAATAGAATCTCTAGTAACTATCTGTTGAAGAAGCCCATCAATCGTTACAGTGGGTGTTTTGAATATATCCAAGAATTCAATGAACTGATCAATCGGTTGGAAGAAATCTATGAACTAACTTTGAGCCAATATGAAAAAGATTTTATCAGTTTTCCTTTGAACATCATCAACACAAGTATAACGATGATAAGAAAAGCTAACTCTGATTTGCGCTTATATTTCGACCCCATGATGATGCGTATTCGACGATTAGATCTCATTGATCTGGATGAGTCCTTCTTATATCAAGAGATGAAACAGCACCTCTCTTTATTGATAAATCGGGTAATTTTTCGTTATCGATTGACTGATTTATTTTATGGTGAGATAGAAAAAAAGTATCCTTTTTCTTACCAAATCGCTAGCGAATGCATACAAGCATTAGAAGCTATCTTGCAACATAAGATCTCTAAAGTAGAGATCAGCTACCTAACGTTGTATTTGGAGTTAGCATTTCGATATCAAAAAGAGCATTTTTCCTCTAAAAAAGTAGCCATTGTTCATACGACAGGAAAAGGAACAGCATTAATGATCCAAAGACAAATCAAAAGGATATTGGGGAGGGATATACAAATAACACATGTTTCAGAAGAACAATATGAAAAAGTAGATCTAAACAAATATTTCGCTGTTTTTACAACGATTCCGTTAAAAAATGTAAATGAAGAGACACCGGTGATCCATTTGACTAATCTTTTCGATGACTCTTGGTTAAGGGCACAATGGCAAAAAGCAAAAAAAAAGCGATTAGTCGGGTTTCATTCTACTGTTTTTTTCTATCAAATATGGAAAGAAAAAAAGACGTATCAAGAATATTTAAACAAATTAGTCGCTCCTTTGATCAGAGGCTATTATGTGGATGAAGAATTTGAAAAAAGGATCTTGAAAAGAGAATCTCAGCAAAGCACATTTGTTAACAAAGAATTTGCTTTTCCTCACACAACCAACCAGCTATCTCAACACATTGTTTTATCAGTAGGGCTAATAACTGATCAAGGTTTAGCAGAAACAGGAGGAAATGGAGTTATTTTTTTATTTGCCATACCTGAAGAAATGACGGCTGAAGTTGAAAATGAATTATTTGAGCTATACGATATCCTATTTGAACTCATAAAAATGGGAATAGATGAGTTTATTGAATTAGCACCGACACAGGAATCATTTTTAAAACTAATCAAAAGTAAAGGAGAGAGACTTCATGAATGATATGTATCTATTCATAGTTTTCGCAGCTTCAGCTTATGTGCTGCAAGCAGTTATCAGTTGGAAGCAACTAAAGCATTTCAATCAAACATATAGCGAACTGCGAAGAAAAGGAAAAGTAGCGATTGGTAAACGACCTGGGAAAATCCGTTCAGGCACGATTGTTATGCTAGCTATAGACGATCATGATCAAGTTTTAGAAGTCAGAAAAATGCAAGGGGTTACATCTTTGGCAAAATTTCATTCATTACCTGTCTATGCGGGTGAAGATATCCATTACATCGATCGTTACCATCCCTCAGTTCGAGCGGAAGATCGTTTGACACAAGCAGCTTTAGAAAATGCCAGAGAAGTATACTTACGAATAGAGGCAGGAAATGAAAAAAGTGAACAACCTACATTGCCTTTTATTGCTATGCTCAATAATTTTCGGATATGGAAAAGTACGATCAAAGAAAAAAGGAGTGACAAACGATGGATATCATAACAAAATTTGCTGAGGGATTTATGAGGCTGTTCCAAACAGGTGCAGAAACATTCATAAGCTGGATGACAGGAATCGTACCAGTTGTCTTGATGCTGATGGTTGCAATGAATACGCTGATTGCTTTTTTAGGTGAAGACCGAGTAACGAAAGTAGCCAAATTATCAGCGAAAAATCCGCTTACTCGTTACCTTGTGTTACCGTTCTTATCTGCTTTTATGTTGGGAAATCCTATGTCATTTACAATGGCTCGTTTCCTTCCAGAATACTACAAACCAAGCTATTATGCTGCTCAAGCTCAATTTTGTCATACGAGCAATGGTGTATTCCCCCATATTAATCCTGGAGAATTGTTTGTATGGATGGGGATTGCTCAAGGGATCGAAACCTTAGGGCTAAATTCGATGGAGCTGGCTATCCGATACTTGCTTGTGGGACTGCTGATGAACTTTATTGGTGGTTGGATAACTGATTTTACTACTGGATTTGTATGCAGACAGCAAGGAATCGTTCTTAGCAAAAAAGTAGAGCTTTCAGTTGATTAGAGAAAGGAGAGTTTTAAATGTATAGTGATATCAAGATCGTAAAAGGAAACGGCGGGTATGGAGGTCCTTTGATTATTAGGCCGACAAAAGATAAACACAAGTTCATCTATGTCACAGGTGGAGGTGAGAGGCCAATGATCGTAGATAAAATAGAAGAACTGACAGGTATGGAGTCTATCAACGGGTTCAAAACATCAATACCTGATAGTGAAATCGCGCTTGCAATCGTTGACTGTGGAGGGACTCTTAGATGTGGAATTTATCCTAAAAAAGGGATACCAACCATCAATATCGTTCCCACAGGAAAAAGTGGCCCATTAGCACAATATATCACTGAAGATATTTATGTTTCAGCAGTAGGGTTAGAACAAATACAGCCACTAATGGAAACTGATGATAACAAAGAAACAGTAAATACTGCATCTCCAGATAAAAAGTACAAATATGATACTTCTAAAAAGATAACCGAGCAAAAAGCAGAGCAGCAAAACTGGATAGCAAAAATTGGAATGGGCGCGGGAAAAGTAGTTGCTACATTCAATCAATCAGCAAGAGAAGCAGTAGATACGATGATCCGGACAGTGATCCCTTTTATGGCTTTCGTTTCCCTTTTGATTGGTGTGATACAAGGTTCTGGGATCGGTAATGTATTTGCTAACATTATGGCACCTTTAGCAGGAAATGCAGTTGGATTAACAATCATTGGATTTATTTGTTCACTGCCATTTTTATCTCCTTTGCTTGGTCCAGGGGCAGTTATTAGCCAAGTGATTGGAACATTGATCGGTGTAGAGATTGGGAAAGGAAATATTCCTCCCCAATTAGCATTACCGGCACTATTTGCTATCAATACTCAAAATGCATGTGATTTTATTCCAGTCGGTCTAGGTTTGGAAGAAGCAAAAGCTGAGACAGTAGAAGTAGGTGTACCATCAGTTCTTTATTCAAGATTTCTTAACGGCATCCCACGAGTTATCATTGCTTGGGTAGCAAGTTTTGGATTATATAGCTGAGTTTAGGAGGAACAGAGATGACGATCTTTGAAACGGTTGTAACAGATGTTGGTATAGAAGCAGAAGTATTCAGGAAAGAAAAAATAATGATTTTATTTGGAGATGAAGCACCGGAAACATTAACAGATTATTGTTATAAGATTGAATTGAATCAGGTAAGAAAAGAAATAACTTGTGATATGAAGCTCTGTTTTGATAAACAAATGTATGTAATCACAGCAGTAGGAGATGTTGTCCAAACTAATTTGAATGAATTAGGACATATCACGATAAAATTTGATGGATCTCATGAGCCGGAACTTCCAGGAACAATGTATGTAGAAGATAAGGAAATGCCGCATTTAAGAAAGGGGACAATCATTAAAATCGATCAAGAGGATCAGAATGGGGGAAAGCTATATGGAAATCATGCTTGATACAGCAAATACAAAAAGTATTTATTCTTGTCAACAGTTTTTGAATTTAACAGGCGTAACAACAAATCCTACAATTCTGAAAAAAGAAGGAGCGTCAAACTTCTTCTCGCATATGAAAGAAATCAAAAAAATAATCGGACAGATTCCTATCCATATTCAGACAATAGGAAGAACGGAAGAAGAAATGATAGAGGATGCTCGAGTTATCATAGAAGAATTGGGAAAAGATACGTTTATCAAGGTGCCGGTGAATCAAGCAGGCCTTCAAGCGATCAAAAAGTTGAAAAAAGAAGGTTATTTGATTACCGGTACAGCTATTTACACAGAATTACAAGGGTATTTAGCTATTAATAATGGAGCAGATTATATTGCACCTTATTATAACAGGATGCAAAATCAAGGCATTGATGCTATGAAAGTGATTGATTCGTTGCGGACTGAGATCGAACGTACGCAAAGACCAACAAAAATATTAGCAGCTAGTTTCAAAAATTGTGAACAAGTCACTGCAGCGATTCGATCTGGAGCTCATGCGATAACGTTAGGTAAAGAGCTACTAGATCAAGTATTAGAGATGCCCTCGATTGATAAAGCAGTGAGGGGCTTCCAAGAAGATTGGGTGCAAACTTTCCAAGCAGAAACGATTGGTGAACTAAAAAAGGTCGCTGATTACTTCTGAATCAATTTCTCCATAAAATAAACGATAGCCTTCTCGAAAACTCGAGAAGGCTATCTGACGATTCAATATTCATTAATTTAAAGTTTGGGTGACTATTACTAACTATTACTTATTTCTCATTTAAACGATGTATTCCCTAACCTCTAATACATCCTTGTAACTCTGAAGTTACGCCAGTTTTGAATAAATTTCATAAAAACAAATGAAAAGTGTCGCATAAAAATATCTTTCGTGTTTCTCTAGTATAACAGAATAAGAAGAACAAGTCCAGAAGGGATATTTTTAGTCTTTTTTAAAATAACTTTTCAGTCGAGTTTGAGTTTATGATAGTTGTTTTTGAAGCGATACGGCAAGTGAAAAAATAGGGAAGCATGAAAGAATCTACTTAATGGCGCATTGATTCATGTGATAGAAATAAAAAACTTTTTTAAATTATATCCTCATGATTGTAACAAATCCAGTGATTTGTTTTGGTACAAATAAAAAAAGACCCCGATGAAGTTGTGGCAAAAGTGGTTTGCCTCAAAAATAAGAAGGAATTTCCAAAAATCACTTCTCAAATTTTGCCACATCCCCAATTGGGTCAAATTTGTTTATTTGAATATATTTTTTACATAAGGATCTTTAATAGTTACATTGTCTTTTTTCATCACTTTACGGATTGTTTTATCCATGAATTCCGTATCAAGAGTTTTTGCTTCGGTAGCAATTTTTTCTAGCTCAGATTTGTATTTGTCTTTATTAGAACCTTTATCCTGTTTTTTTACCATTTTTACTAGATAATAGCTTTGCTGATAAGTCGTTGGATCTGTTACAGGAATGATATCAGAAACTTCCCCGTTGTTTAATTGAAATGCTGCTTTTTTTACTTCAGTAGGAATCTCTGGATTGGTTGAATCAAAATTCATTTTTCCATCAGTTTCCTTTAATGTTTTATTTTTTCCATAAGCTTGAACAAGCTTGGAGAAATTTTCCCCTTCATTTGCTGCTTTTTTTGCTTTATCTGCTTCTTCTTTAGTCGAAAATAGAATGATCTGTGTACTAACTTCTGGATAGAATTCTTTCCAAGCAGTGTCTAGATCTTTATCTGTTAATTTTACATTGGCTTTCAAACCGTATTGGAAAGCCAGCATCTGTTTAAAGAGTTTCTTATATGTCTCTTCTGTTTGGCCAACTGCTTTTAATTGTTCCTTGTAGTTTGGACCGAGTTTTTTGATTTGTTCATTATATTCTTTTGTAACTTCCTTTGAAGAAATCTCTTTTCCGTATACATCATCAAATGCTTTGAAGACAATCATTTTTTTGGTTCAGTATAAATTCTTGTGTAAACGGCTGTGAGATTTAGGATGCCTTTCGGGATATTTCCATTAATCGCAGAAAGAAGTATTCATCATCTGGATACCCATAACCCTTACGTCTCTCAGTCTTGATCTTATTGTTGATACCCTCAAGTTTGCCAGTTGATATCCCGTATTTGGCGAACGTGTAGATCCCTCTCAAATGGTTATTTAAGAGACGCGCAAACCAAATAAAGTGGCTATTCTCAGTTGCCTTGCAGATGTCTATGATCCCTTCAAGTCTAACGCACATTTCCACCTCGTCATGTGAGTTGTATGCCTGGTCTAGCAAGTCTTTGACGAGGTCTATTGTGAAGAAGAGCTTGTTTTCTTCCAACAGCTCGTCATACCATGCTTCATTACCGCCATAAGCCTTTATTTCTGGTGTATTGAATATTTCACCAGCAGTAGACACTAGCTTGCCTTGACGGGCATCCTCGTCCTTCTGAACTAATGTGGACCTCTTAGACATCAAGATGTAACGTGAGTTCTTAAGCAACTTAGCAGCCTCTGGAGAGCCTTCTTCAGCCAGCCGTCTTTGTTCATCCTTTCTGATCTCTGAAACCACTTTATCGTTGAAATTCTTGATAATGTGGAAGCGATCATAGACGATGTCTAGCTTGGGATAGCGCCCTTTAAAAGCTTCTTCGAAGTCTGAATTCATGTCGCAAGCCACCGCCTCAACTTTTGACATCCACTCATCGCCAACATGATCCATAAACTCGAAAACAACGGCTTTCTTCTTGCCATGGGCTAAGTAGAGAATATACCCTGTTTCCCAGTCTATGATTGCGGTGGCGTACTTATGGCCATCGTGGAGCTTAAACTCATCAATGGCTAAGTATTTTGCCTGCCTTTCAGGTTTTATGAGTGTCTTGCCATCAGTTGTAAATTTAGACAGTAGAAGAGACTTGTGAATTGACTTTACAGTCATCTTGTCCAAGCCAGTAAGCCAAGCCACTGCCTTTAGAGTAAGGCCATAGCTTAACAGTTTCTCAGTGTATTCTTTTAAAGGTTTGGTGATGCGATAACCATCAGCTTTAAAAGGGATAGACTGGCTTCTAGTGTTGAATTGGCAATCAATGTTAAGACAACGAAAACGTGCATAGGACACTCTGATATTGGTGTGTACTCCACCAATAGCGACGTGCTTAAGGGTAGATTCTAAAGACCCATTTTTAACTAGTTTTCTTGAGCAATTAGGACAGAAGGTATCACCACGCTCATCTAGCTTTCCTACAAAGGTTAATCCACCTTCATTTTGAATTGGCTCGCCAACTTGAATAAAGTCGGTAAGACCAGAATTAAAGGATAAGACACCTTTGTTAGGCATAACATCTTGAGTAGTAACTGACAGTTCTGTATAATTCATAGTAAGAAGGGCTCCCCATGTTTTTGTCGTTATTAACATTGTAAGGGACAACCCTTCTTTTTTTGTTATCTAATTTCTATTTACACAAGAATTTATACTGAACCATTTTTTTTAATAGTGTTTGATTATTTGATTTAACTTTTGGGTTATCATAAAAATCCTGAACTGTAAGTGTTCCACCTTTAAACGTTGCAATTGTTTCATTGGACTTGCTACAACCTGAGAATAGTAAAATTGCACATGCTGAAAGGCACATAATTAGTAGTTGTTTTTTCAAAAAATTTCCCATCCTTTCCTTATTAAAAACAGTCTAACAGAAGAATTAGGGAGACAGTCTTTCATTTTCGTAAGGTTGCTGTAGATATTCTTAGTTCGTAAAAATCTATTCTCTCTATGATGGAGAACATTTATATAGTTTTCACGAGACAAGAAAGAAAAGGGTTGTTAAACTTAATATAAAGGAGGGATGAAAGATGATCAGGATTATTCGGTTGATTGGATCTGTTTTAATAGTCTTAGTTGGTTTTGTTTTAGGAATTCTTGTCAATAATGCACTTGCGGATATATTTATTGGAAATAGTGAATGGATTGGAGCAATTGCCGGTACGGTCGGACATTTAGCTGTTTTTTTACTAGCTTTATTTCTTGCTAGTAAGGTCGAAGGAAAAAGAATAGAAGATTACGGTGTTTCTGTTCGAGGAAAAGACTGGGGGTATTTAGCGGGAGGTCTCGTTGTTGGAATTGGAGTGTTTCTGCTTATTACTAGTCCATTATATTTGACGGGGGCGTATCGGTTAGATTCAGGAAACGCAAACATTGTGCCGCTGATAACGAGTTTTATTTTATTTATTGCAGTGGGGGCATCAGAAGAGCTTTTATTCCGTGGCTTTTTTCAGCATCAGATGCTTAGATTTGGTCCGTTAATAGCAATGATTGGATCTGCTGCATTATTTGCTCTTTTGCACGGATTGAATCCTAACATGACATTTCTGGCAGTTTTCAATATCTTTTTAGCAGGTTGCTTTTTCAGCGCACTTATCTACAGTACAGGAAGTTTATTTACGGCTATTGGTGCTCATATTACTTGGAATTGGACACAAGGAGCTATTTTGGGTATACCAGTCAGCGGAACGCAAGAACAAGGTTTTTTCTCCACTCTGATCCAATCGCAAAATACAATAATTACTGGGGGAAACTTTGGGGCTGAAGCATCTATATCGACTACATTATTCTTGTTAGTCTTGATTGTTGGTTTGTTACTCTATGCATATAAAACAAAGCGGATGAAGAAATACACTGCTGTTTATCAATAAAAGATGAAGAAAGCAAGGCTGATATCGGTCTTGCTTTTTTAAGTCTGTCATTGATTAAACGAAAAAGTAAACAAATTCAAGCGAATACACGACATCTTTTGTTAGATTTTCACAACTGACTGTCGTGTTCTCATCATTTTCATTTTATATAATTCCTTTATCAAATAGAAGGTAATTATATGGAGAGTGATAGAAATGAAGAAAACAGCGACCGTATTATTTGTTATTCTTGGGCTGAGTATAATTGCAGCAATGATTGGAATCAGTACGTCTGCAAATGAACGGGCAAATGAGAATCTTTCATTTACTGTGAAAACTGATCGGATTGTTTATGACATGACACAACAAGTCATTACTATTCCAGTCAAACCAAACAAAAGCGTGAATGCTAGTGATGTACATGCTGTTCTAACATATGGTTGGGATGGTAATGGAAGTTCAGAAAAAGTTATTGGGGAAGTTTATTTAAAAGACGTACAATGGACCGCTGGTATTGAGTATACAATAATGATTTCTGCAGAACTATCGATTGATGAGATCAAGAGTAAAGATAAAGTTGATTTGATTGTTTTTTATAATGGACAGATGACGATTACGGAGAATTTGAAACCAAGCAGTTGGACAGTTGTTGGACCGCCAAGCAGTACGGATAGCACAAGTAGTGAAAGCAGTACAGAAAACACGAGCGGTGAAAGCAGTACAGAGAGTACGAGCAGTGAAAGTAGCACAGAAAACACGAGCAGCGAAAGCAGTACGGAGAGTACGAGTAGTGAAAGTAGCACAGGAAGCACGAGCAGCGAAAGCAGTACGGAGAGTACGAGTAGTGAAAGTAGCACAGGAAGCATGAGTAGTGAGAGTAGCACAGGAAGCACGAGCAGCGAAAGCAGTACGGATAGCACAAGCAGTGAGAGCAGCACAGAAAGTACGAGCAGTGAAAGTAGCACAGGAAGCACGAGCAGCGAAAGCAGTACGGAGAGTACGAGTAGTGAAAGTAGCACAGGAAGCATGAGTAGTGAGAGTAGCACAGGAAGCACGAGCAGTGAAAGCAGTACGGATAGCACAAGCAGTGAAAGCAGCACAGAAAGTACGAGCAGTGAAAGTAGCACAGAAAACACGAGCAGTGAGAGTAGCACAGGAAGCACGAGCAGCGAAAGCAGTACAGATAGCACAAGTAGTGAAAGCAGCACAGGAAAAGTAAATAATGAACTTGATTTGGTACCAATCATACCAACTAAGGAACAAAAGAGAAATGCAGGGAGCAACCTAAAAAGTGTGCTAAAACAGCCTGATTTTGTTTCTCGTGGAATTGATCATCAAGAAAAAGCGAAAGAAACAGATAATAGAAAAAGCGATTTACCAGAAACTGGTAGTAGAACCTTGAACAAGCTAAATACATGGATGGGTGTGTTACTCATTTTGATTGTAGGAGCAAGCTATTTTCGTTCTCTCTTCCATCGAGTGAAATAAAGAATAAAAGCAACAGATCTAAAATTGAATAAAAAACGATAGATTTTTGAGTGAATATTTCATTCGAGAGTGCTGTATTGCCTGGCGAAGTTGTAGCTTTGCCAGGTCTATTTTTGTTTACTAACATATTTGAGAAACAGGAAATAACAGGAACACAAATGGAAAATAAGAGCAAGAATAATTGACAATGCACACTGCGCATGGTAGTATCTCTGAAAAATCAGTAACGAATCTATTTGTACGTTATTCATGTAGCTGTCGGAATAAGTCTAAATAATAGATAAAAAGGAGTATGTACTTTGTTTGAAGAATTTATTGATATCAATGAAAGGCAAGTATATCAATTTTTGAACTATTGTTATGAAAGAGACGAGAAATTATATGTGGTGAAGGATATCGCTTTAGATCTAAACTACACCCTGGCTAAGATGAATTCGGTGATTCAACAAGCAGAATCGTTTTGCGAAAGGTATCCAGAATATAAATTATCTTTTCTTTCAGAAAACAAGATGATAAAAGTCGAGTTTTCTTCTCAGTTTTTACTGAGTAAAGTTTATTCTATACTGTTAGAGGGAACGATTGGTTATATTTTACTGGATTCACTTTACAAAGGTACTTATCAATCCTTAGAAAATCTTAGTCAAAAAAATTATATAAGTTTGCGTACGATTCAAAGAAAATTAAGAGAACTTAATACTATTTTGAAAAACTATCATTTATCTTGCAGCTTGAAAAAAGGTAATCCGATAGAAGGAGAAGAATACCGTATCCGATACTTTTTTCACTTGATGTATTGGCAGTCATTCGACGAAAATCATTCTGATATATTATCAAGTATAAAAAATAAACGTCAACTATTAGAAAAATTTGCGAAACATGCGCCATATACGCGTAGTATAGATAGAAAGAAATGGATCAGCCTACTAAGAATTTCGTTGCAACGAATGAAACAAGGCCACCCGATTACGTATGTCCCAGAAGAGATGAACAAATTTGTGCATCCATTGATAACAAAAGAAGAGTTTACGCATTACATACTAGAGCCTTTTTTTGAAGCAAACTTCTGGTCGATGAATCACATCACTCCAACAGAGCAAGCTTACCTTTATTTTATGTTTGGTGTAATGAATACCTATTTGGAAGAAGATTTGTTGGATGCTCCAGATAAAGTACAAGAAAGTTGGGGCTGGATTGAATCGTCTATTGTAGAAAATTTTGAAAAAAACTTCAAGATTTGTTTTACAACTTCAGAAAAAAATTATCTATATGTCAATTTGGCAATGATCCATTTGTATTCAAGGGTTTTTGGGACAAAAAAGAAGGTGGATGCTTTCGGAAAATCAGCAGAAGACAGAGATTTTCAGCATATATTTCCAGTGATGTATCCAATCATGCAACAGTTTTTTGGTGGGGTAGCTCGCAGAATTCCAGAGCTTAATACTTATTATGAAAAGAACAGTCGGTTGATTTTTCAATACTGTATGCTAGTCAGGGACATTTTTATAAAACACGAACAACCTGTCATATTCTATATTCAATCGAAGTACGGTAAAACTCAGGAATTATGGGCAAAGAAAAGGATATTATCTATGACTGAACGCCCAATAAAATATAGTGCATCCGCTGATCAGTTACCTGATATTGTCATTAGCGATTATCCTATCGACAAAAAGGCATATGATCAAACGAATACACAGATATTTTACTGGAATGGACAACCTACAAAAAATGATTGGGCGCGTCTGAAAGCTGAGATCATAAAAATCAGGAATGAGAAAAATAGATCCATATTGGAAAAATTGGATTTCGTTAATTAAGAACAGCAGATTTTTTATGCCAAGATCAAGACATCGCCAAAAGATTGTTTTCTTTAAAATCAACAAGATGACCAGAAAGCAAGAGTTCATTGAGCTCTTGCTTTCTTTTAGTTTTAGGAAGGAACATCCTGATTTTATCTTCGCTAAATCCAGTCAAAAGTTTTGCAGGTTGGTCGTAGATAATCGGTTTTTTCAATAAAGAAGGGGATGTACGAATCTCAAGGTATAGTTCACTCAAACTAAGCTCGTCTATTCTATGAACAAGATTTTTATAACTAATAGAATGAGTAGAGAGCATTTCGGTCACGCCGTTGTTTGTCAATTTTAGTAAGTGGATAAATTCATTTTTGGTTAGTGGTTGACGAATTAAGTTTTGTTCGATAAACGGTATATCATGGACGATAAGCCAACGTTTTGCGCGTCTTGAAGACGAGCAGCCAGAACCTGTATACAATTTAATCATCATACATTCCTCCAATAGCTAAGTATTTATGAAATAATAACATGAAGAAATAGTCGAAAAGTGCCATTTAGAGGTGTAAAATAAGAAAATGTTGTCACGTATAATGGAACTAGCTAGATAAGAAATACTATTAAATCAAGAAAAAAGAAAGAAGGCACAAGTATGTCAAACACAGCCGACGCAATAGTAGTGATCGATTTACAAAAAGGGGTATGTTTTGATTCTTCGCCGATACACGAATTAGAAACAGTGACAGCATTAGTGAATAAAAGAATCAAAACATACGAAACGATTGGGAAACCAGTTATTTTCGTTCAACACGAAGATGATCAATTAGTACCAGGAACAAAACCATGGGAGCTATTGTCGGAATTATCTATTCCTGAGCACAGTTATTTTGTGAGAAAAACCCATGCGAATTCATTTTATAAGACTAATCTGAGTATGTTATTAACTGAATTGGACTGTCATTCGATCGAATTATGTGGGGCACAAACAGAGTATTGTATAGATACGACTGTGAAGTTTGCTCATGGATTAGGATACCAGCTTATGATGTGTAGAGGAGCAACGACAACTTATGATAATCCTTTTATGAAAGCAAAGGAAACAATCGCTTTTTACGAGAAAATTTGGGATAAACGATTTCTGACATTTTTGGAGCAATAAGTTGTTTCTTCGTTTAAAAAAAGCAGAATGGATACTGGTTTATCCATTCTGCTTTATTACGTAAAATGAGAAAATAATCCTGTTCTATTTTTATGGGATAAACCATTTATTTTTTGTATAAAAAATGTTTGCGTTTACATATAATTCTCCTAGAAACATAAAAAGGAGTGAATAGCTTGAGAACAAAACAAGTATTAAAGGGAGCGTTGGTCATTTTATTTGCTGTAAGTACAAGCGTCCCGCAATGGACAGTATATGGAGAGAGCATTTCTTCCGAATCGGAATCTCGGGAGGTAGAAACCACAGAAACTACTGATGCTGGAAATGAAACGAAATCGAGTACTTCACAAACAGAAACAAATACTGAAACAACGGCTGAGACATCTGTTACTAGCACAGATCAAGAAACGACCGCTACCACAGATAACCAACAAACAGAAGAAGCAACAGCTACAAAAATGTCAAACGACGAATCCTCTTCTGCTAAAGTAAGTGACAAAGAGAATGGGACAGAAAATGATGATATCGGTAAAGGTGAAAATTTCAATGGTAAAGAATATTTGAATTACTTCGGTAAACAGATGACAGAAATACTTAATGGACCAACAGAAGACATCAAGTCAAAATTAATAGAGTTATTAGTCACTGAGCTTGCTGTTAATGATTATGGTGTAGATAAAGAGATTATCAAACATCTGATTGCTACTTATCTATTGTACGATATCGCTTTTGCAAAAAACAGTGTGTTGATGTCGATGCTTGGAGGTACAGATGATGGGACAACGCCTACAGAAAACACAGGCTTCTATCCAAATACAAAACAACTTCATCAAACTGTACTAAACAAACAAGATGGCAAAATGATGGATGTATATGCATATTATGTCGATCAAGGTTCAGATAAAACAGTCATGATCCATGGCGGATTTCGAGGGAATTGGAATAACGGGATCGTTACAGAAGAATACAATGATTTTTATAAGGCCGGGTATAATTTATTATTTGTTGATTCCAGAGCGACTGGTAATAGCGGAGGCGATTATGTGACCTATGGACAATATGAGTCAGATGACGTCCTTTACTGGATAAATCAAGAAGTTCGAGAGCGGCCATCTCAAAAGATTTTACTTTATGGTGGTTCGATGGGAGCAGCTACGATGATGTCTGTATTAGCGAAAGATATTCCTGTCAATGTCAAAGGAATTATTGAAAATTGCGGATTTGCATCAATTGATGAACAACTACGTTTTACGTACAGCCAGACAGTAGTCCCCGCACTACCGGATGCCATAAAAAATCAGTTAGACATCATTGGGGATCAAGAGCATGAAGATTTATTTATGGGCCTTTTGAAACAATACTATTTTGATCAGGAGATGCATTTGGATACAAAAGCTGCTCTACCTACGATTGGAATGTCAGATTCATTGCCTAAATTGATTATCCATGGAACAGCAGATGATGTAGTACCTGTGTCTAACGCGCAAAAATTATATGAGTTATCAGGAGGGTATAAAGATCTTTTATTAGTAGAAGGAGCAGGGCATGGAAAGGCACAGGAAGTTGACCATGCTGCCTACACGAAACATGTAACGGACTTTTTGAAAGTAGTGTTCCATGATCAGATAAACGTAAAGTATGTGGATGAAAACAATAAAAGTCTACTCAAAGACCAGGACGAAATCCAGCTTTACGGAGCTTATGGAGAAAATTATATGACAGAGCAAAAGACATTCGAAGGATACGAATTAGCAAATGTTGAAGGACCGACTGAAGGGATTTTTAATGAGACGATACCAACTATTATTTTCTATTACAAAAAAATCCCAGTAGCTCCACCAAAAAAGCAAGATCCGACAGAGAATGCAGACAATAAGGGAAAGAATGAACCTCGAGAGGATCAATCAAGTGATGATACGCAACCGATTCAGATGACAGTGAAAGTACAAAAAAAGACAGATGCAAAAAAAAGAATGTTGCCGAAAACTGGAGAAAAGAAACATTCGCTTCTCATTTATTCAGGTGGATTTTTATCTGTTAGCACGATTATCACATGGATTTGGCGAAGAAAGAGAGGGTAAATGAATGAAATGGTTCAAGCGAATAGTGATTGCAGTACCAGTTATCATCGTAGTTATTTTAGTCACTGTATTTTTGATTAATCAAATCACACCAAAGCCGATTAGCTTGCTTGTTAGAAAACAATTTGACACAAGTGAAAAAGAACAAGTATATGCCCGACCAGATGATTTCCAGCAAAAAATCGAACAAATCGATATAAAAAAAGAAATATCCTATCCTTCAAAGTACAAAAATAATAATATGGATATCTACACACCGAAAGTGGAAAAGAAAAAATTACCGATTCTTTTCTGGATGCATGGAGGCGCATATGTAGGAGGGGATAAAAATGATTGTCGTGATTATTTGGAATATCTATGTTCAGACACGCAGCAAATCATCGTAAATATAGATTATGAACGATCACCGGAAGCAAAACATCCTACACCAGTTATCCAATTGAACGAAGCCATTCAAGCAGCTAAAAAAGAGATAAAAGATCAAGCAGATTGGTCGAATATTTCGATTGGTGGAGATTCGGCAGGTGCACAAATTAGTGGAGAATATTTGTTAGCACTTCAAAATGAAGAAATTAAAAAAGCTGATCATCTTGATCCGACTTTGGAGAACAAGCAGATTACGAAGTTTATTTCTTTGTCTGGTCTGTTGGATCCTTCTGCATTTACTCAAGTAAGTGATAAAATCTCTAGCTTTCTTTATGAAAAATGTGGATGGGCTTACTTTGATAATAAGGACTTTGAACAATCAGAGAAGGTCAAAAGTTTAGCCTTGGTCAGACATGCGGATCGTTGGACGCAAAACACATTCTTAACGGATGGAAATACAAATACGTTTACGAAACAAATGGAAGAAGTAACTTCTGTATTTGAGAAAGCGGGGGTGAAAGTCACAAAAGTAGATTATGCGGAGAAAAATGCTGTTTTGAACCATGAATATCAGTTTGATTTCAGCAATAAACAAGCGCAAGAAACATATCAAAAGTTAGTAATGTTTTTCAAGGAGTAAAGTCTTATGATGCAAAAGAGGTTGTAATCTGTCACTTAGCTCCAAGTCACAAGGAGCAATTTCAATAAACAAGCTTTTCATGGTTTATGAATATTGTAACTTGTGACTGAGGAGTTAGAGATGGCAAGGGGCACCTTTTATTCGAAATTTGGGAATATCACACGATTATTGTCACGATCTCTTTTACGTAAATTTTATAAGTCAGATTTGTTGTTTTGATCGTTTAAAAAAAGCAACAAATCCGAAGCCTGCGGAGGCAAGAAGGGACAAAAAGCCGAGTGGTAAGCAAAAGAATGCTGGTTCCACTAATATTCCGTTGTTATTGATATAAGGCTGGGAACAAAGATGAATAGCAAATAAAATCAATGCACTAGCGAAAAAAAGCAAAGAAATATGGATAGCTTTCATAAGCAGCACCTCCTTTTTTATAATTGTATGATAAATAGATTAAGAATCTATAAATGTGACAAGTTTGTTAGGATGTGAATAAAATGATCATCTAGCGAACTTGAAACAAAGATGGCTAATGATAAGCAATTAATGATTCAGCAATCAGATAGGTACAAAGTTTACCATCATACGTCTAGACCAATAATAGAAAATATGGGAATATAATAGAAAAGATTTAGGATACCCCCAAAAGAATTTCCCCAAAAATTCGATGTATCCTAAACTTTTTTATTTTACATCACAATCATATCAACTGTGAAATAAAATTACAAATGATAACCTAAAATGAGGCCAAAAGCCAGTGTTATCAAGGAAATACTTAATTTACCAAAATTTTTTTTAATTTTTTAGAAAATAAGAAACAAAAATAATAAAAAAAGAAAAGATAAATTTTTTACTACTGTATACTAACTTTGTTATCGCATCTAACAAGTAACTCGAATAATACCAATACAACCTTCTCCAAAGATGCGATGACATACGTTCTAACCCACCGACTATTGATGTTCTGTACCACCCTTGCAGAACCAAAAAAGCCACTACCAAATATTTGGTAGTGGCTTTTTTTGTTTTATGGATTTTTCGCTTTTTCTGTTATGGTGCTATTCTTTGATTTCAGAAATCGTATGTCGAACTTTAGCGATAGAACGACGTGATTCTTTTTCGTTGTAAAACATCAAAATCACATATAGAGAGTCCAAAATGCTTAGTTGAGAAATACGGGAAGCTAAAGCTTCAGATCGGAATTCTGTTTCTTCAGAAATAGAAATAAAAACGACATCGCCAAGTTTAGCAAGGGAAGAATTAGCTTGGCTAGTAATAACGATTGTTTTTGCTCCAGTTTTTCTTACGGTTTCAGCAATATGGATTGTTTCTTTTGATTGCCCTGTGTGAGAAATCAAAACAGCACAGTCTTTTTCCGTCAATAAAGAAGCTTCCATCAATTGAATATGGTAATCCGTGCTGTGAGAAGTTGCGATAGGGGAACGCAAAAATTTATGATAAGCGTCAGTTGCTACAATCTCTGAACCGCCAACACCGAAAAAATAGACACGTTTAGATTCATTGATAATAGTAGCCGCTTTTTTTAGATCTTTTTGTTGTAACAACTTTTTTGTGTCATTTAAAGTTGAAATACTAGACTCGAACACCTTTTGCGCCATAGTGAGCTCAGTATCTGTTTTCTGAATATTTTCGTGGATAGAAATAGCAGATAGATCATTTTCTTGGATCAACATCGCCATTTTGAAATCTTTAAATCCATTATAACCAAGTTTTTTTGTAAATTGAAAAAAAGTAGAGTCAGCAATACCTAGTTCACTTGCTAAATTGCTAATCGGACTATGACTTACTTTGCTTGGATTTTCTAAAATATAATCGGCGATAGCCTGTTCTTTTGGGCTGAAGTCGTTGTACATTGTTTTGATTTGTAGTCTTATGGAGACGCTCATGAGAATTCCTCCTTTTCATAATAAGATTATCATTTTTTCCGTTCTCATTAATGTTAAAGATACAAGGAGAGTAGGAAAAAATCAAACAAAAAATATTTTTGTAAAATCTATTTACAAAAAAATATTTTTTTGTATAATGAGGGTATAAGAAATGGAGGCGCTATCATGGAAATTGGTGTAATTGGTTTGGGAAAAATGGGATTGAATTTAGCTTTAAACTTAAAAGAGCACCATCACAAAGTACAAGGACTCGACATTTCAAGTACAGCTGTTAGTCAGGCAAGAGAAAATGACATTCCTGCTTATCAAGAGATCTCTGAATTTCTAGCTACTTTTGAGCAGAAAAAAATCATCTGGTTAATGCTTCCTGCTGGAGAGATAACCGAAAACATGTTAAGAAAACTTTTTCCAAAACTCGGACCAGGAGACATTATTATTGAAGGCGGAAACTCTTATTATAAAGATTCAATCCGTCGAGCAGAAGAGTTTCAGAAAAATGAAATCGGTTACTTGGATTGTGGGACTTCTGGAGGAATCGAAGGAGCACGACATCAAGCCTGCTTAATGATTGGAGGAGATAAAGAAACTTTTCTATCCGTGGAACAATTATTCAAAGATGTAGCAATTGAAAGAGGATATCTGTATGCTGGTGCATCCGGAAGCGGACACTTCTTGAAAATGATCCATAATGGAATCGAATATGGAATGATGCAAGCAATCGGTGAAGGATTCCAACTTGTACAAAAAAGTGAGTATGCTTTTGACTTGGAACAAGTCGCACGTGTTTGGAATCATGGTTCGGTGATTCGCGGCTGGCTGATGGAAATCATGGAAGATCAGTTAAACGAACATCCCAATTTAAGTAATTATCGGGGAATCGTTTCTGCATCAGGTGAAGCAAAATGGACGGTTGAAACAGCGCTAGAAATGGCTGTTCCAGTTCCAGTAATTGCAACTAGTTTGTTCATGAGGAATCTTTCACAGGAAGAAGATAGTTTTTCAGCAAAAGTAGTTTCAGCACTAAGAAATGGGTTTGGCGGACATGAAATAGTTGAAAAGGGTGAGTAAAATGCCAGATTATCATATAGCAATCGTTAATTCCAGCAGTTTCGGAAGAGTCTTTCCACACCACTTGGAAAGATTAAAGTCAGTTGGAGACGTTCATTTCTTTACTGTTGATCAAGAGATTCCAGGAAAAGAACTAGCGGAGTTACTTAAAGGATTCAATATCATTATTGCAAGTGTTACGCCATTTTTTCGACGAGATTTTTTTGAAAACAAAGATGAACTGCTATTGATTTCCCGACATGGTATTGGTTACAACAATATTGATTTAAAAGCAGCAAAAGAACACCAGACAATCGTATCTATCATACCTGCTTTAGTTGAACGAAATGCTGTAGCAGAAAATAATATAACTAATTTGTTGTCCATGCTTCGACGCACGACACAAGCACAAGCAAGAGTCAAGGACGATCGATGGGAAGATCGGGCGGAGTTCGTCGGTAGGACGCTGTTTAACAAAACAGTTGGTGTGATTGGTGCAGGAAATACCGGAAGCGGAGTAATCGAAATTTTGCGTAACGGTTTTCGCTGTGATGTTCTAGCTTATGATCCTTACAAATCAGATTTATACATCGAAAGCTTTGGTGCAAAAAAAGTAGAACTTCAAGAATTACTGGAACAATCAGATATCATTTGTTTATGTGCGAATTTGACAGAAGAGAACTATCACATGATTTCTGATAAAGAAGTCGATCAGATGAAAGAAAATGTTTATCTATCTAATAGTGCAAGAGGCGCTCTAGTTGATGAAGAAGCGATGATTAATGGTCTGAAAAGCGGAAAGATCGCAGGATATGCCACAGATGTTTTAGAAGAAGAACCGGGACGTCAAGATCATCCGTATTTAGCGTTTGAACAAGTAGTGATTACGCCACATATATCGGCCTACACAAGGGAATGTTTAGAAGCAATGGGTGAAAAATGTGTCAGAGATGTCGAACAGATCAGTCAGCACCTTCTTCCTGAACGTTCTGTCCAGACAAAGAGCAACTATATAAAAGGATGATGAAGAAAATGGTGAACGGTTTAAAAGTGAAAACAGGCCCTCAATTTTATTTATATGAAGAAGGTGGTATTTCAAAAGTTTCTGATCTCTTGAAATCATACGGCGCGAAAAGAGTACTGGTCACCCACGGAACGGTATCATGGGAAAAGGCGCTACCTAAATTAGTATTTTTGAATGACGAAACGATTCAATTTTTTTATCATCGTTATTCTGGAGAATGTAGTTATGCTGAAGCCAGACGAATAGCTACAATCATCAAAAAAAATGAAATCGATTTCGTAGTTGGCGTTGGCGGAGGAAAACTGACCGATCTAGTGGGTTATAGTGCCAATCTTGCAAGAATCGATTTCGGCGTCATCCCTACTTTAGCTAGTAATTGTGCTCCATGGACACCTCTTGCTGTCATGTATAAGGAGAATGGACAAGCAGAAGGGAAAACAGAACACTTTTACAGACAAGCTGCTTTTTTTATAACAGATCCCCAATTAGTGATTGATTCCCCTGTTCCATATTTCATTGCCGGGTTAGCAGATACACTAGCAAAATGGTATGAATCTGAGCTCATCTTAGAACAAGATTTTTTGCAAGATGAATCATTTTTGAAGCTAGCACAAGATACTGCGAAGATCTGCAAAGAAGAGATTTTGAATCATTCTGCTAAAGCAATCCAAGATATGGCACAAAGAAAACTGACATCGGAGTTCAAACAGCTTTCAGAGATTATCTTTGCTGTTGCTGGTTTAGTTGGAGGATTAGGAGATAAATACGCAAGAAATGCGGCAGCACATGCTATGCATGACGCTATCAGTAAATATATTCCGGAAAGCCATCGTTTTCTACATGGAGAAAAAGTAGCGTATGGGATTTTCTATCAACTGGCACTAGAAGGTCGCTGGGAAAAAATAGACGAGTTATATCCTTTGTATCGGGAATTAGAACTGCCGGTTTCTCTAGAACAAATGGGATTATTTCCGAAAGATAAACAGATAATAGATAAAATGGCTGAATTTATTGATTCGAAAGAGAAAGTGCATTTGATTCCTATAGAGGTAACACAGAAATCACTGATACAGTCAATGATGGAACTGGAAGGTTATATCAGAAAGATCTGAAGGAGGAGGACACATGGAAACATTAAGTGTAGTACAAAGTTTGTTGATTGCTTTATGGGTAGCCGCGGTTATGTCCCGCTGGTTAGGTGGAGGAGCCACGTTGACCTTACGTTTTTCTCCTTTGATGACTGGATTAGTCGTCGGGTTGATCATGGGGGAAGTTGCACAAGCGATGATTGTTACAGCCGCTTTGCAAATGATTTATATGGGGGTTTTTTCTCCAGGAGGATCAATGCCAGCTGAACCATCTATTGCAGCAGCTATCGCAGTACCAGTCGCATTATTAGGGGATCTGTCGCCAGAAGCAGCGATTGCCGTTGCGGTGCCAGTCGGATTGCTCGGAAGTTACTTGTATCAGTTTCGTTTTTTTATCAATACTTTTTTAGGTAAATATACAGACAAAGCTGTAGAAGATTTGAATACAAAAGCTATGGCCCGATCAATTATTCTTTATCCAACGGTTGCCTCATTTTTATTATTCGTTCCGCTTGTTTTCATTGCTTTATATTTAGGGGCGCCATTGATCGCTGATGTAATCAAAGCTTTAGAGGGAACAGTCGTTATCCACATTCTTGAAGTAGTAGGTGGAGGGTTAGCGGCAATCGGTATCGCTACAACTGTATACGTTATCGGTCGAAAAGATTATCTGGTCTTTTTCTTCCTTGCTTATTTTATGAGTGTTGTTTTGAAATCTTTAGATATTACGATGGTTACTTATGCCATTTTTGGGATTATTATCGCTTTGATCTTTGTCCAGTCGCAAAAAGGGAAACAAGTACAGCCTGCCACAAGCAATAACAATTCAGCATCTTTTGATGACGAAGATGACTATGATGACGGATTTTAATTTAGGAGGAATGGGAAATGGCTGAAATAATGGATAATCAAACAGGTGCTCCTGAAGAAATCACGAAAAAAGATGTAACAAAAGCCTATCTGAGATGGCATTTTGCAAACGAAATTCCTCACTCTTTTGAACGTTACTTGGCGCCATCACTACTATACGGAATGATGCCAATCTTGAAAAAACTTTATAAAGATGAAGACTCTTTAAAAGCAGCATATAAACGGCAGTTACTGTTCTTCAACACTCAATTAAGCTGGGGTGGCGGTGTGATTACTGGCCTAATGTCTTCTATGGAACAGCAAAGAGCAGAAGAAGAGTATGAAGAAAAAGAGATCTTGATGCAGGATGACTTGATGTATAACACGAAAGCGGGATTGATGGGGGCACTAGCAGGAATCGGAGATGCAATCGATTCAGGAACCGTCCAATATATTTTTATCGCAATCGCGGTACCTTGGGCACAACAGGGAAGTCCTTTAGGCGCACTTTTTCCTTTTATCTGCTTTGGGTTGTATCAGGTTTTACTAGGGGTATTTTTCGCAAGACAAGCTTTCACTATGGGCCGTAATGCTACAGGCCTAATGCAAAACACTGGTGTTCAGACAGCGATTGAAATGCTATCAGTTTTAGGGTTGTTTATGATGGGGGTGCTTGCGGGAAACTATGTAAAAGTAGAATCTTCATTGAAATTTGCGATATCCGGACGTGAGTTTGTTATACAGGAAATTCTTGATCAAATCGTGCCAGGGATATTACCTTTAGCTGTCGTAATGGGTGTGTACTTGTTCTATACGAAAAAAGGATTGAAAGTCACACAAGCATTATTATGGCTGACTGGAATATTAATTGTGCTAGCAGGAATCGGTATTTTATAAAAAGAAGGGAACGTGAATAAGATGGGTGTAGTCAATTTAGCGCGTGTGGATGAGCGTTTGATCCATGGGCAAGTAATGGTAACGTTATCTCAAAAAAGTGGAGTGAATTCCATTTTTGTTGTAGACGAAGTTGTAGCAAAAGATAAATTTATGAGAGATCTTTACAAAAATGCAGGAAGCCGTACAGGACAAAAAACAATTGTCATTACACCAGAGAAAGCTAAATTCTATTGGGATGAATATCAATTTAAAGAATACAATTGTATTTTGATCGCAAAAACAGTCCAAACGATTTACGACTTAGTAAAACACGGAATCCCCATGGAAGAATTGAATATTGGAGGGATTGCTCAAAAAAATCCTGATACAGATCTTTTAGTGACGAAATCTGTTTATTTAAATAAATCAGATGCTGAAAAATTGAAAGAAATGAATGAACAATATGGCGTAAAGAATGTTTATTTTCAAGCCACTCCATCTGCACCTAAAACAGGATTAAAAGATGTATTGAACAAGTTTGATTTGTCATAAACAAATGCTTAGAAAAAAGATAAAGAGGGCGAAAAAATGAAGAAGAACGAGATGTTTCGTGATTGGGAATTTCGTTATCGCTATATTTACCGTAAGCGCCGTACAAAAAAGAGTAAACAGCGTTTTCTTTCAGCATTAGTATCAGATATTTACAGTATGAGAACAGATGTGACAGTCATTGCTTACGATACGCTAGCCTACCGATCAAAAAATATTTATGTTGGAGATATCGAAAAAGCAGAGAAAGTTATCTGTACTTATTACGATACACCCGTTCATGCATTAGGAAGTTATTTCATGTTTGATTGGAAAGACCAAAGGAAAAAAACAATCTACTCTATATTATTGTCCTTCATTTTGTTGTTCAGTTTAGGTTGGTGGGGAATGATGATATATAACAAAAATCCTCATCACGTATTCGATCTGCTATCCGTACAAACAGGTATCACTGTACTAGCATTTGGGAGCTACTTTTTCTTATTGGGAAAAGCAGCTCGCGGATGGCCTAGCAGACAAACTTTTATTCGAAATACTTCATCCATATTAACGATGCTAGAAATGATCCGTACGATTGATGATCCGAGTGTAGCGTATGCGTTTGTTGATGAAGGCTGTTATGGAGAAAAGGGCTTAGACAGCGTGAGATCGGGTATGAAAAAAGAGGCTATTCTTTTTTATCTAGACTCTGTTGGGGCAGATACACCGCTACAGTTTTCGGGAAATTATTTTTCAAATAAAGAACAGTGGCTGAAACAAGTTGATAAGTTGAAAGAAAAAAACGTCAATTATATTTTTAGTGCAAGAAAAAAGCAAGCGCAGTTCTTCTATTTGACCAAAACAGATTTACGAGGGAAAACATTTAATTGGCAAAATGCCAATCAGATTATTGCTCTTTTTCGATAAGTAAAAAGTGCAAAACAAGGAGTGAGAAGACTAATGTTGGAAATCATGATCGTTACACATGGTAAGTTGAGCGAAGGACTGAAAGATGCGGCGGAAGTAATTGTCGGGACATCGAGCCATATTGAAACAATGTGCTTAGAGTCTGGGGAGGACATCCAAACATTCGGAGAGAAGGTCAAAGAAAAATTAACTATGATCAACACAGCAGAACCCATGCTAGTATTTGTTGATCTAATTAGCGCAAGTCCGTACAATCAAGCGCTCTTGGCAGTCAATGAACTGACTGAAGAAAAGAAAGCAGCCACTTATGTCATAGGGGGCGTGAATCTGCCAATGTTGTTAGAAGCAATCAATCATCAGATGCTTCACACACCGATAGAAGAAGCGGTGGAACAAATTGTCAAACAAGGAAAAGATAATTTAACTGTTTGGCATGCTTCAGCGGAAGAAAAAAAATTAGATGAGGACGATTTTTAGAAGGAAGGCTGAAAAGATGAAGTGGGGATTTAGATGGTATGGTGAAAAAGGGGATTCGATCCCATTAAAATATGTTCGCCAAATACCGGGAATAAATGGGATAATTGGAACTTTGCTGACTAAAATGCCTGGAGATGTTTGGGAGATTTCAGAAATTGAGGAGTTGAAAGCATCTGTTGAGAGCCAAGGACTGGAACTGCTTGGAATTGAAAGTGTAGCGATCCACGATGCAATCAAGGCAGGGACAGATGAACGAGATTACTATATTGATAACTATATACGAACAATCAAAAACTTGTCTCGATGTGGGGTTCGATTGATTTGTTATAGCTTCAAACCAATTTTTGGATGGGCGAAAACTGATTTGTTTAATGAAAACAACGATGGAAGCTATTCTCTTTTATACGATCAGAAAATCGTCGATCAGATGGAGCCAGGAGAAATGTATCAATTGATACACAGCCAGTCAAAGGGATTCAAATTGCCGGGTTGGGAAGAAGAACGGTTGAAAAAATTCGCTCAGCTGGAAAAACTGTATGAAGGAATGACCGAAGAAGAATTATTTGAAAATCTGACTTATTTTTTAGAAAAAGTGATTCCTGTATGCGAAAAAGCAGATGTAAAAATGGCTATCCATCCAGATGATCCGCCATGGGAACTTTTTGGTTTTCCTAGAGTGACGAAAAATCTTGGCGACTTGAAGAAAATTCTAAATGCAGTAGATTCTCCATATAATGGACTAACGCTGTGCACAGGATCTTTAGGGGCAAATCCGGAAAACGATTTAGTTGAAATCATCCATGAGGTAGGTTCGCGCATCCATTTTGTCCACTTCAGAAACGTGGAGTTTTTAGGAGAAAGAAAGTTCAAAGAAACGGCACATCCCTCTACAGAAGGCTCCCATGATATGTATCATATTATGAAAGCGTTGGTGCAAGAAGGGTTCGACGGTCCTATACGCCCTGATCATGGTAGAACCGTGTGGGGTGAAGTGGCTATGCCTGGATATGGCCTGTATGATCGTGCAATGGGACTCACTTACATGCAAGGTCTATATGAGGCGATAAGTAAGGAAAAACCACTGGGAGAGCATTATGAATAAAATCAAGCTCTTCATCTTTGATATGGATGGCCTTTTATTAGAAACTGGACGTTTAGCTTATCGTGCTTATGTAAAATCAGCACAAAAGTATGATTATGAAATGCGTAAGGAAGTCTATTATTTACTAACTGGCCAAACAGAAATGGCGATAAGAGAACAAATGGGCATTTTGTACGGAGAAGATGTTCCATATATCAAATGGCGAGAAGCAATCAATCAATATAAAGAAAAAATCGTGAAAGAAGATAAGAGAGTATATACGAAAAAAGGAACAGAAGAAATTTTAGCTTTTGCAAAAGAAAGAGGAATCCATACAATCGTGGCTTCGTCTAATACACAGGTAAAAGTAGAAATGTATTTAAAAATGGAAAATCTATATGCCTTGTTTGATCAAATCATTTCAGGGGATGATGTAAAAAAAGGGAAGCCGGAACCAGAGATCTTTTTGAAAGCTTGTTCAAAAATGAATATTCCTCCAAGTGAAGCACTTGTATTTGAAGACTCGATTGCAGGGATCGAAGCAGCAAGGCGAGCGGACATTTTGTCTTTTCTCATCAAAGATCATTTGATAGGGTTGCCCGATCATAATGGGAAGCATAAGTTGAAAGTAGATGTAAGTTTATATGAATCCAATAAAGCAGACTATGAATTTTATGACCTGCATCAAGCAAAACGATTTTTAGAAAGTAAAGGGTTGTATCTCTAATAAAGAGGACTATTTTCTAGTCCTCTTTATTTATTGTCCTGCACAACTGAGGGAACAGATGAAAAAGAAGTAATTTTTTATTTTGAAGTATCTACCTTATTTGTAGTGAACAATTTAGAACAAACACAAAACGCATCTACTGTTATCTACCAGTAGATGCGTTTAAAGAGAAGAACGAGAATCGTCCATATGAGGGTTTCCACTCCTTATGCAGATTTTTTTAATTCTTGCACTGCTTGTTCGATCGTAACACCTGTCGCTACATGATTGGTATTTTCTTTGTCAAAAACGACAAATAGATTCAAATCTGTATCCAAGGTTACTCGATATTGTATATCTTTGTTATAGAATGTCATAGCCATTCTCCTTTCTTTAAATACTTGCTGAAAGGCAACGAACGCGTTGATAACGAAATTCCATTTATAAGTATACCACCAATTGAAAGGTTTTCATAGTTAAGAAATTTTAAAGTCAAAAAGCAAATAAACAAGAAAAAAAAAATGAATCAAACGCGGTTATCCAACTTTTTTATTTCTTCGAAGACTACAAATTTTATATTTCACTACATTATCCTTGTGTTATTAGAAAAAGCATGATATATTAAATGAGTAATCTATTTTGAAACGTAATTTGAGCGATATATCTACATAGATAAAACTCCTTTTGCCTATCAAATATTTATTGCAACGAAAAAACGTACATTGATACGTATCAGGAGGAATTTATTTATGAATAACGGTACAGTAAAATGGTTCAACGCAGACAAAGGTTTTGGCTTTATCACTGGTGAAGATGGAAATGATGTATTTGCACATTTTTCAGCTATCCAAGGTGACGGCTTCAAAACTTTAGAAGAAGGCCAAGCAGTGTCTTACGATGTTGAAGATGGTCAACGTGGCCCTCAAGCAACAAACATTGTTAAAGCTTAATAAAAATTGACTTTTAACCGTCTTTTCTTTCGAAAAGACGGTTTTTTTGTACGAAAAAATTCATTGGTCGTTGAATAGGCTGAATAGTAGTGTATAAAACAATTTTGTGGAGCGTGAGGCTTTTATGGTAGAGGAAAATACGAATAAAGTGATGTTGATAAAAAGATTCCTATCTTGAATATGAAACGAGATGTCTTGAAAATGAATGAGTTTGACCAATCATTATCCTATCGAAATTTACAGTTTCGTTCGATTGGTCTGTCAATTAATGAAAAAGTAAAAAAGAATATGTTCTAGGAAGAGGGCGGCACATCTACATTTTTAAGTAACGGACAGTTCAAATATCAAGCATTGAAAGAGGCTATCCTACTGTTTGAAGGAATACGAGTATATAAAAACGACAAAGAGGAAAAAGTAGTTCATTAAATCCCTTCAAGTGATGAAAGAATGAGATCTAATAAAACCTGATCTTTCATCTGTTTTTTTAATAACGTAATAATTTTTTTATTTTTTGTGCTTTCGCCGTTATTGTAGAGTGATTTAGCATTCTTATTTTTAAAAATAACTGTGTTACATATTAAAAAAGGCATAATAGTTATAAGTTTTTTTAAAGAATATTTAGAAATTATTAATTTTCGTCTGAAAACAAAAAAAGAAAGCGTTATTATTTTAGTCTATTTTCAGGGGGGAACCTTATGATAAAAAAACTATTTTTACTATTAATATTAACGCTAGCAATGGCAGGTTGTTCTGACTCTGGCTCAGCAACTGAACTGATCACAAAATCAACTGAAGCCACGACAGAGGAGTTAAAATGTGGAAACGATCACAGTGACTACAGAGGCTTAAATCGACGATGCATGGGAATATTAGGCAGAAGCAATTGTAAGCATCGATGTAGTAATCGAAGAAGGTGTAGAAGAAGCAACAGAAAAATCAAAAGAAAGATCAAAAGAAGCAATCTGTGCTGTGCATCGTATACAGACGTCGAAGATGCGGTACTTTTAAACCACGTCAGGAGATGTTCATTTATGTCTAGGGAAGCTGGCGATGAACCAAAACTAGAGTACGCTTTTAGTTTTGCACGTGAGGATGAAGATAACCTTAAAACTTACGACATTTTAGCTTGATCTAAGATGGTTAAAGCTTTTTAATGAAGTAAGAGGAGATAGAAGGCTTTTCTAGTTATATTAGGTAAGATAAATTCCTTTTTGCTCCAAATTTGCTAAACATTCTGCTAGATAAACTTCATCGTGTTCCGGATAAATCGGCACGTTGCGCTCTACAGTAGGTAAATCAAAAAATGCTTCGCATGATTTGCCACGATACATAGGATTTTTCCACTCTGGTGCTGGGCTGTAACCACGTTTTTCCATTTCATCCATGACAAGCTGATGATATTGGAATAATCTATAAGGAGAATAGTGAAAAACATAATCCACAGTAGCATGTTTCTTTCCCCAGCCATTTCCTCTTAATGCACAGCATTCCCGATGTTGTCCTAAAAGCTGTTGACGAGGAAGCTTTGAAATCAATTTTTCATGCCATAATCGCATAGAAATGTCTCCTTTATATATAGATTGTTAACCTTAGACGTTAAATGAAAAAACCAGCAACAAGGCTGGAAAAAATCACTTCAGTTTGCTTGCTGTTTCTGAGCGACCAATTAGGTAATCAACGGAAATATCGTAAAAGTCAGCGATATAGATTAATTCAATGATGCTTGGAATTTCTTCTCCTTCTTCGTACTTACGATATTTGAATAAAGGAATACTTAACGCGCTAGAAACAGCTACTTGAGATAAAGATCGGCCAGTTCTTAAGAAATTCAGACGACAACGTAAAGTATCCAGTAAAATAGCTTCTTCGATACTCATTTAATCACCTTTCATTATAGTAGAATAGTTATAATGACTATAGAAAGCTACACATGCAATCAATAGTACTCAATGTTTTTTATTTAAACGTATCAAATAAAGAATGACGATCAATAAAGACAAAACCAGTCCTGATAATTCTTTTATAAAAACACTATCGGGTTCAAAGTAGTTGTAATTAAAAACTTTCCACATAAAGTAGATAGCCGGAAGAGTCAAAATAGCTAAATAAAACCGTTCTTTGTTCCAATTCATAAGATAAACAATACTTGCGACCAGTGCGACCGCAGGCACCCAAAACAAAACTCTCACCAACGTAATCATGTAACGGACTCCTCAACGATTCATATAATAAAAGATAACATGTTATTGCATACATCACAAATGAAATGCTAGGAAAATAAAAGAAGAATAGATCAATGAAAAATGAAAAAGCAGAACAGTTTTCTGCTGATAAGCAGGAACTGTTCCGCTGAATGTGTCTTATCTATCGAGAAAAAATCAATGGATTGATATCTAAGTAATTCAATACATATAAAAAGAGGACGATCGCATTCACTAAAAAGGAAAGAATGATGATCCCATAGCGAATGGAAACATATTTAACAAATACTTTTGTTTGAATACGGGCATATCTTTTTCCTTTATAGCTGAGCATCATGACAAGAAGCAAAAGGGTAATCACACCTTGAAAAATCATTCCAATAAACAGAATTCCTGAGGTTTGATAATTTAATTGGAGAAAATAAGCTGCTGCCGCAACTAAATCGAATAAAATCGCAATAAATGGCAAAATAATCACTCCTAACATTGAGAATAAATAAAAGAATAACATTTTTTCTAAAATAAGCAAATAAAAATTAAAGTAACAAAATAGTTATGACACAAGTAAAAGAAATAAGAATAACAATATTATTTTACTTATATTTTGGAACTTGCGAGAGTTTATCATCCGTGCTATAGTTGAAAAGTAACAAAAATAAATTTTATTTATGATGTACCTTTAGCTCAGTTGGTTAGAGCAGACGGCTCATAACCGTCCGGTCGTAGGTTCGAGTCCTACAAGGTACATAAGAGGTTGTGAAATCAGCGTTTTGACCTGAGTATTAGAGAAACAAACGGAAAAATAGTTCCTCGTATTTTGCCGTTTGTTAAGCTAATACCGAGGGTCAGCTGATTGAACACCATTTAAGAAAGAGGTCGTGAGCCTTCCGTTTCACTATGTGTCATAAAAAAGCCAATCTACTTTGATAGAAAAAGCACGTAGGACTAAAACAGTTCTGCGTGCTTTTTTTATTGTGTGTTAAATATCGTAAATGAAGATAGATATTTTTATGATTCGACGATAGAGACGTTGAAATCTTTCAACAGCTCTAAAGCGGATTCTCCGTGTTTTCTACTGGAGACTAACATTGGATCAACAAAAAAGTCTGCTTCAGGAAAAGCACTCTGCAGGCCTATCAGATTAGAGAGTACACACAAGTTTGTTTCAATCCCGACTACTTCGATCTCTTTTTGTTCTTCTTTGCTTTCAAATAAAGTTTCCTTGATTTCAGCTAAAGTTTCAGGTGGAATCGTAAAGTAATACTTTTTAATCACTCGTTCATTTTCTTGTGGAGAAAGAAGAGGGATCAATTGCAAATCTTCTCGTTCTTCTTCTTTGTCCTTCAGTTCAACTGGAATATCCCGTGTGAAGAGAATATATTCATTATTTTGGCGTGCTTTAGCTAATCTTTGAGCAATACGTTCTGCCAATTGATCTGACTCTGGAATATAAAATTCGCTGTTTGGATAAAGAATATGATTTTGCATATCAATAATAACTAACATTTTCTTTCCTCCTACATTCATATCGTCATTTTATTCTTTTTAATAAAAGTTTTTTAAAATATAAGCAACACCAGCTTCTTCATTCGTCAGCGTTACTTGGTTTGCAATTTCTTTTACTTGTCGCTGTGCATTCCCCATCGCAATACTCAACCCGCTGTAATTCAACATAGCAATGTCGTTTTCTTGATCGCCAAAAGCCATGATGTCACTCGATTCGATTCCAAGGTAATCCGCCAGAAAAACAAGTGAATGAGCTTTAGTGATACCTGTAGGCGTGATTTCTAAGAAATGCGGATCAGAGAATACTGATTGGATACCATCTGCTTGCAGATCTCTTTGTAGCTTCTGTAGTTTTTCTTCACTCTTATCTGTTAATGCTAATTTAAGATAGCTAAGAGAAGGATCTTCCAACATATTTAAAATTTGATCAAAAGAATGGTTCTGTAAATTGAAATGTTCATAATAAGGGTCATCTTTGACTAGATTTGATTCATCGAATGTCAGCTGATCATCTTGGGTTTCTCGGCTAGCAATGATGGATATTTTCGCTTCTTGAGCATAGAAGAAGGCTTTTCTCAGTGTATCGCTATCTATTTTTGAACGTCTGAGAACTTTCGCCATTTTTCCATCCTTCATTTCAGCAATCAGTGAACCATTGGAAGAAATCAAATAGCCACCGATTCCTAATTCGGAAAAAATATCTTTAGCAGAAATGCTGTTCCTTCCGGTAGCGACGGTTACGATTCCGCCATTTTCATCAAATTTCCGAAGTGCTTGGATATTTTCTTCTGGTATCTTTCCATTTCGATCAAGCAAGGTACCGTCTAAATCAATCGCTGCTAGTTTCATTTTATCTTCCTACTTTCTTTTTACATATCTATTTTTCTGTTACCTTAAGATTAAATGAGAATTTAAAAAAATGAAACTAACTTGCTTTGTCATTATGAATTTTTTCAAAAAACATTCTTAAGAAAAAGGTGGCTATATATAGTAGTTTTTGGTCAATACCTTTGAATAAAAAGCCATGAAAAACGAATAGTTAGCGCTTACTAATGCGTTTTGTGATAAAAAATTTTTAAAATATTCAATGAAAACAAAGCATATATTTTGCTTTAAAACCAAATGAGGAATATTCTAGATGTAGAACAGGTTAGAAAAAGATTAGAAAAAGGAGTGATTTTGATGGAGAAGAGATACGGCGTAGTTCCTGTGGTAACTGCTTCAGACGAAAATTATGCTCCTTACTTGAGCGTGATGATCGCAACTGCATTAGAAAACTGCAATAAAACAAGACGCATAAAATTTTATGTGATTGACGATGGTCTATCAGAATATAGTAAAGAAGGATTGGAAGAAACGGTAAATAAATATTCAAGTAATGCAAGTATCCAATTCCTGACAGTGGAAAAAGATATCTACGAAGACTTCCTAGTCAGTGACCATATCACAACTACCGCTTACTTAAGAATTTCTTTACCAAACTTATTAGCTAAAGAGGATTATAAGAAAGTCCTTTACTTAGATTCAGATGTGTTAGTACTAGACGATATCGTAAAACTATATGATGAGCCGTTAAATGGAAAAACAATCGGCGCTATTATCGATCCAGGCCAAGTGAAAGCTTTGGAAAGATTAGGAATCGATTCCGATGACTTGTACTTCAATTCAGGAGTGATGGTGATTGACATTGATCAATGGAATAAAAAAGAAATTACAGAAAAAACTATCCATTACCTCAGTGAAAATGGCGATCGAATCATCTATCACGACCAAGATGCTTTGAATGCTGTACTTTATGAAGATTGGGAACAACTTCATCCAAAATGGAACATGCAGACTTCGCTGATTTTTGAACGTCATCCAGCACCAAATGAAAAATATGAACGTCAGTATAGAGAAGGAAATGAAAAACCTTCGATCGTTCACTTTACAGGACATGATAAACCTTGGAATACGTTGAAAGATCATCCGTATACCAATTTATACTTAAAAAAATTAGCACACAGTACTCTAACGAAAGTAGGCGAGATCAATGAATAAAAAAGAAATAGCAGTAGTCGCAAGTTGTAACACAAAATTCGTACCACATTTAGCTGCATTATTTGTCTCAGTATTAGATAATTGCAACCCGTCTAAATTTGTTCGGTTCTATGTGATTGACGATGATATCGATTTTGAAAGTAAACAGCTTTTACGCTTCTCAGTGAAAAACGCACGAATGAACTCAGATGTGGAATTCTTGAAAATCAATAAAGAATTCTTTACAAATGTGGTAATCAGCGATCGTATTCCAGAAACAGCTTATTATCGTATTGCGATTCCGGAATTGTTCCGCGGCACAGAAGTTGAACGTATCTTATATATGGATTGCGACATGATCGCTTTACAAGACATCTCTAAATTATGGCGTCTTGATTTTGGGGATTCAATCGTAGCAGCTGTTGAAGATGCAGGGTTCCATCAACGACTGGAAAAAATGGAAATTTCAGCTAAATCAATGCGTTATTTCAACTCAGGTTTGATGCTGATCAATGTGAAAAAATGGTTAGATGAAAATATTACGCAAAAAGTATTAGATTTCATCGAACATAATCCAGAAAAATTACGATTCCATGACCAAGATGCATTAAATGCTATCTTACATGACCGTTGGTTACCACTTCATCCGCGTTGGAATGCACAAGGCTATATCATGGCAAAAGCAAAAAAACATCCAACAGCAGCAGGTGAACGTGAATACGAAGAAACTCGCAACAATCCTTACATTATCCATTTTTCAGGACATGTGAAACCGTGGAGCAAGGATTTTGAAGGGCCAACGAAGAAATATTACGAAAAATATGCAGGGATGACGGCTTTCCGCTGTGTAGCTAAATTCCCTAAATATCCAAAATACGCAAAAGTTCAACCAAAAACAGATGTAGTTGTTAAATAATAGAAGACAACAACTGAAGAGGGGGAGTAGGAATGGAAATTACAATGTCTAAAAATGCAGTAGAGACGTTAATTGAAAAGGTTGGGGAAAATACAAAAATCGCACTCGCGCTTATCAATGATTCCGATCCATTTTTAAGGGACAAAGGTGCTTTTGCAAAAGGCAGCTTTTTTCAAATCATTCCTTTTGTTTCGGAATTTGGAGAATATGCGACTAAAATCGAGCATCCATTATTGGACATCTATACATCTAAATTAGAGCAAAATTATTTCGGTAAACGATTGAACATGGACTTCAACAAACAGCTTGACAGCTTTTCATTAGAAAATGAAATCGCAGTACTCGATTATAATATCAAATTAAAGAACTGCTTCTTCAGCTAATAGTTTCGAGAAAGTCCAAAAAGGAGGTATACATTGAGATACTACTTTGTGGATGAAGAAAAGAATGTAACAGAAACAGATGAAAAAAAATATAATTGGCTCGTACTTGATAGTGCAAAGCCCGAAGAGATTGAGCAAGCAATCGAAGAATTCGAGCTTCCTGATGATATTTTCGTAGGAACCGAATATCCGGAAGAAGTTTCTCGGATGGAGCGCCTTTATGAGACGAAACTAGAGCATCCATTTTCTTTGGTAGTGATTAATCTAGATCAGTCAGATAATCGTATCGAAAAAAAATTAACGCCAATATCTTTTGTACTTTCCGATAATCTCTTGATTACTTGTATCGATAGAAAAACCGAATTTGTGGATCGGCTGCTGACAAAGCATGGAAATCATTTAAACTCGTTTGAAAAGATCATCACGTATACATTATTAGATATTTACACCCATTACGTGAAAGAACTAAGAGAGATGAAAAAGCGAATTGACGCTTTGGATAAAGCAGCTCGTAAAACAACGGAAAATGAAGAACTGTATAAACAGGCAGATCTTGAAAGAGACATCGTATATATCGATCATACCTTAAGAGATCAACGGGAAACAATGGATCAATTATGGAATTCTGAAACTTTCATCAAACGTTTAGATGATGAACAGCTACTCTATGATGTCCATTTGAGACAGCGACAAACAGAAAAAATGATCGAGATATATCGAGATTTATTAGAGAGTATTGGTGATCTATTCAACGGGATGATGGACAATAATCTAAATCATATCATGAAATATCTAGATTCAGCTGCATTAATCATTTCCGTTCCGGCGTTGTTCGCAGGGATTTGGGGAATGAATACAGGAGGATTACCGGGTAAAAGTTCTGCTCTAGGCTTTATACTCGTAGTCTTTGGCTCTTTGATAGCAGCAGTAGTTTTAGGTTACCATTTATACCGGAAAGATTATACAAATTAAAGAATCTATTTAAAACAGGTATCAAACAAAGAAATTTGTTTTGGCAATACAATTTAAAAACTAGGAGGAATACAGCAATGACAGAACCAAAATTAATCGACCCGCGAAACTTGTACCATACGGAGAAATTTCCTAAACAAGATCAGGATACACCCGCTTTACAGCAGAATATGATTCCTGTTCCTGATTGCGGAGAAGAATCCTATGAAGGCAATAATCAACTAGAAAACCGCCGTGTACTAATCACTGGTGGAGATTCAGGGATCGGTCGTGCAGCAGCGATTGCATTTGCTAGAGAAGGGGCAGATATCGCTCTTCAATTCTTCCCAGGAGAAGAAAAAGATGCAGAGGAAGTAGCAAAATACGTGAAAGATGCAGGACGTAAGATTGTCTTACTACCTTTTGATCTTCGTGACGAACAAGCACCTAAAGAAATCATAGATAAAGCCGTGAGTGAACTTGGCGGGCTAGATACGATGGTACTAAACGCAGGACAGCAAATTTCTTGTCAGTCTATTGCTGAGTTACCACTTGAGCAAGTCAAAGACACATTTATGATAAACATCATCGCTATGTTTGCTTTAGTGAAAGAAGCTGTTCCGCATATCCCAGCAGGAGGAGCAATCGTAACAACAACTTCTGTTCAAGCATTCAATCCAAGCGAACATTTATTAGATTACGCAGCAACAAAAGCTTCAATCGCTAACTTTACGATCGGTTTAGCAAAACAGCTTGCACCTAAAGGAATCCGTGTAAATGGTGTAGCACCTGGTCCAATCTGGACACCATTACAACTAGACGAAGGACAACCTTCTGATTCGATCCCTGAATTTGGTCAGCAAAGTTTACTAGAACGTGCAGGTCAGCCAGGAGAATTAGCACCAGTTTATGTTTTCTTAGCATCGAATAAAGCAAGTTATGTTACAGCCCAAATTTACGGAGTAACTGGTGGAGAAGCGATCAACTTATAAGAAGTTGATCGTTTCACCCCTATGAGGAGGTGCGAAAATGAATAAAGGTGTAAAAACGATCGGAGTGATCGGAACGTTACTTTTGCTATCTGTGCTTTTGTTTGCGATACTATTAAGTGCAACCTATCCATTGCCTTTTCAGCTAGAGAAGTTTCGATTCTTTTCCATCACTAATTCATACGTGCAACAATATGTATTTTGGCTTGCCGTTGCATTTGCTATTTTGACAATTATCACGTTACTTGTTTTCCTGTTTTATCCAAAAACAATCGGAAACTTTCTACTGAAACATGGTGATGGGGAGTTGACGTTGGATAAAAAAGCAATTGAAGGAATGGTTCGTTCTCACTTGCATGAAGATGAATTCATCCATTCACCAAAAGTAAATGTCAAAGCAACGAAAAACAAGATCGCCGTCAATGTAAAAGGGGAGTTGAAACGAACTTCAGCACTCATTGGTAAAACAGGAACATTGATGAAAGAAATCGAAAATGAAGTACAACACATATTGGGAACAAAAGAGCCAGTGAAAGTATCGGTGAAATACACAGGCTTTGAAGAACCAGCTAAACGAAGCAATGACCGCAAACGAGTAGAATAGGGGGGGACCAAAAATGAAAGAACTATTTTCGACATACAAGCTCCCTATCATCTTTGGGGTACTTGGATTGATATTAGCCGTTTTATGGATCACCGTGGGCTTTTTCAAGACCTTATTGATCTTGATCATGGCAGCGATCGGCGTCGCTATCGGTTTTTATCTGAAACAAACGAAAATCTTAGATCACTATTTTAAATCTTAGGAGGAAACATCCATGAATAACAATAACAAAAATAATAACAATAAAATGAACAAACAAAAACCAGTGTCTGCACATCCAGACCCAACGACACCAAACCAATCAAATGGTGTGAACGATGAAAAGAACAAAACAGCACCAGTATCTGCACATCCAGATCCAGTAGTCCCTAACGTTCAACAAGGAGTAGAAGAGAAGAAACATGATGCAGAAAAGCATGCACCTCATCATCCAGGAACTCCAGAATCTAAAGTTCCAGAACAACATGATGCAATCGATCCTTCTAAACCTGTGGAAGAGCAAAAACATCCTTCTGACCATGCGAAAGCACAAGAAAAACTTAGTTCTGACCACACAAACGGACAAGGAAAACTTGGTTCTGATCATACAAATAACCAAGGAAAGCATGATTCTGAACAGGAAGATTCAATGCGCGGTGAGCTGAATTATGAAGATAAAGTTGTGCAAAAAATCATCGGAATCGCAATTGAACAAGTAGACGGTTTATTATCTGCAAACGGTGGTTTCTTCTCTAATGTGGCAGGAAAACTTGTGAATACAGATAATGTAACGGCTGGGATCGAAACAGAAGTCGGTAAAAAACAAGTAGCAGTTGATATGGATGTCATTGTGGAATATGGCAAAGATATCGAAAAAATCTTTGAAGAAATGCAAGAAGTAATCGGCAAAGAAGTAAAAAATATGACACACTTAGAAGTGATCGAAGTCAACGCTAACGTAGTGGACATCAAAACAAAAGAAGAATTTGAAAAAGATCAAGAAACGGTGCAAGACAAAGTAACTGACGCAGCGAAAAAAACCGGTGAATTTGCTTCGAATCAAACAGATAAAGTAAAATCAGCAGCTGGAAGCGGCGCACAAAAAGTAAAAGAAAATACAGAACCACGGGTTCAGTAATAAGGAAGTAAAACATTAGGAGGAACGAAACATGGGATTTATTTGGTCACTTATCGTCGGAGGAATTATCGGAGCAATTGCAGGAGCAATCACGAATAAAGGTTCTTCGATGGGGATTATTGCAAATGTCGTAGCAGGTTTAGTTGGATCAGCACTTGGTCAAGCATTGTTAGGTTCTTGGGGACCAAGTATTGCAGGAATGGCAATCGTGCCATCATTGATTGGTGCCATCATTTTAGTACTAATCGTATCATTCTTTGCTCGAAAACTGTAAAAAGACTTTTAAAAAGAGGTCGTGAAAAAGCTGTTCTTCATCAAGTAATAAGAACAGCCAAACAAAAATAGCTTCTCATATTTTTCATTTGGTTGGGCTTATTATCGAAGATGCAAGCTTTTGAACACCGTTTAAGAAAAAGAGGTCGTGAGCCTGCCGTTCAGCTACGAGTCACAAAGAACAATTTCAAAAAACAGCTGCTCATGTTTGATGAATATTGTGGCTTGTGACCGAGAAGCTGGCAGGAGAACACTGTTTATACGGAATAAGGGGCTGTGACAAGATTTTTGTCACAGCCCCTTATTTGTGTAGGTAAATTCCCAATTAGATTTTTAAAAGTTTTTTAAGGGAAACCCAGTATGTTAACCAGTTTTTCCTTAAATGTGTCTTTATTGATACAGAGAAGCTTCTTTAATAAAATAATGTCTCCCTAAATTTTCTTGAGAAAGGAAAGGTAAACATACAAAATAGTACGACCACTTGAAAGACCCAGATGATCCACAAATAGATCGTATGATACTGATGAAGTAAAAAGCAATGGATCAGAAACTCAAAGAGATTGAAAAAGACAAGGAAGAAATAATATCTCTTTTTTACTCTTGTCTGTTTTAGCCAATAATAGCTCGTAAAGTAATCTAGACAAACAAATAGAAGTAAACAAAGTTTCGTAAGAGCAGTAATCGTATCATGTTGCTCTGCTAGACGATTGACGAGCAGGAAAAATGTTGGTAATGGAATATAGATCACGAGTAAAGAAAGAAAAAAGTAAACAATAAATGGCATACTATTCCTCCTAATTGTGTGAGTTCGCCCTCATTTTAAAATAACGATATTTGTTTGTGAAGCTTTTTCGTGTCGTAACAAATGTTATCTAATGTGTTTTTAAATAAATAATCATTATTATCAAAATAATGTTAAAAATAAAAAAGAACAGTCCATCACTGTTATTCAAATCATTTTATCAAAACTACATAGTAAATGGTAAAAAGCAACATGACATAATATATAGAAGGCTTTACAGTATATATGGGAGTTTACTAAAAAAGAATGGAGTAAGAGTTAACACAATGGGCCATTAGCTGAAGTTTTAAGCACTTCAAGGTATGAAACAGAATGGCCTGTAATACTACATGATTATTTAGATTGCTCAAACTGCTATCAGTCTGGTGGAATGAATAAAGTATTATACTAAAAGCAGATCCAACTACAACGTAACAGGAAACCAGTTGTATCAGGAAAAGTGATAGTACATGGAGAAGAAAAGGCCCCCTTTGTATGAGTCAGTACATATCTTATTTATAGATAAAACGGTATTCAATCGAAATAAAAAATCTGAATAATAGACGTAAATAACTTCTAAAAGTCTCACACATCTATCATTCAGATTATTTTTTATTTACTGTTTGTTCTACTTTATTTTATTCTTCTGGTATAGTATTCGAGTCATTTTTATAGGTCAACAAATCACCTGGTTGACACTCCAAAACTTGGCAGATTTTTTCGAGAGTGGAAAAACGGATGGCTTTTGCTTTTCCATTTTTTAGAATAGAGATGTTTGCCATCGTAATGCCCACTTTCTCACTCAATTCAGTCACACTCATTTTTTTTTGAGCTAATACTACATCTAAATTAACGATAATTGCCATGTCGCACCTCACACTGTCAAATCATGATCTGTCTTAAGTAAAATCGCATGTTCAAGCAGTTTTTCCAGCACGCTTGTTAATGTGTATACTGCAAAAGGAATGAATACGACAGCGATTCCTACCAACATCAAACCTGGAGCATCGTCTAAATCCGCTACTTTCATAAATTTAGGAAGTAAGCCAAAAAAGGCGAAACCAATAAACAAAATGGTTCGTTCGATTTTTTTTAGTATGTTTAAGCTTTGAGTGGAAAAAGCTTGGTTATCTTCGATTTTTTTCAATAGTTTCAATAAGAAATAAGCAATAACGATCCCTAGGAAAAGGGCAAAGTAAATGACAGAAACAAATAATGTGGTCTGCCAATCAAAATTGAATCCTTTTTCGCTTGTAGCGATCTGAGTGTAAAAAAGTACGCCGAACAAAATAAATACGGCACTTATACCTAAAACGACAAATTTTAATAGCAATGTTTTAAATTTCATTTTTATCCCTCTTTTATCTTTGATAGCTAAAATATAGCAGAATAATTATTGCAAAACAACTATTTTTTATCGAAAAACAATAAAAATATATCGTTTATAAAAAAATGATAGAGTATGAGGGTGTGGAGTGCATTTAACAGCTTTTTTTGATTGTAAGAAACATTTAAAACCAGTTATTTTAGATTCTATGTGTGTCTCTTCTATAATGCTAGTTTAGATGCCTGGGATTATATTGGACAATACAGTTGGAGGATTTTTTATTATCTAGCGAAGAGAAGTGTAAGTTAACAGAACTGTATGAGAAAAAAGACAACTACGTAGTAGCTAACCGATTCATTAATTTTTTCAAGTTCATGTTTATTTACGTATCAGAATTTTTCTTATTCAATGGTTTGGTGTAATCACCACTTATTTGTCCTTTATTGCTTATACAATGTTATACAAAAGGAAAATCAAGATTGACGCATGGGGTGGTACTATCTAGCTGAAATAGCTTAATAAGCGCAAGTAGATGCATTGGATTAGTTTATAAATCAAAAGTGTTAGAGGTATTAAGAAGAAGTAGAAAAATAAAATGGATTGCCGAATAAAAAGTACCATAAATCCTAAAACATGTGCCAACAGATAGATGGCACATGTTTATTTTTTTCGATAATTTTGTAACAAAAATACGAAGATGAAAAAGAATAGAGATTCCCATAATGTAGTAGTCCAACTGAATTCTTTACTGATACCAAATACCATATTTCCTAGATTTGATACAATCAAATAGCCAATCGTTATGATCAATGAATAGTACAATCTTTTCATCATAGGACATACCTCGTTTTTATTTATAAGAATAGTATAAACCAAAGAAGTGAATAAGAAAAATGATAATATAAAAATAAAGCAAGAACGCATTAAAGTAACTAAAGTTATTTATTGTATTTTTTAATTCTCCGAAAAAATTTAATAAATAAATAGAATCTTGTAATAATAACTGAGCATAATCTTTGCAATTTTTAATCTTGAATAATATCCTTTAAGTATAGCCAGCAATCAAAAGTAAATAGAGAATAAGTAAGCAATTGTTATTTCAGTATCAGACTGGCAATAAAACGCCGTTATGATCCAACAATGTTTGGTAGCGCTTTATTTACTGGTGCTATGCTAACTGTTCGCTATCTATACTGTGATTGTCGGTAGAGTTATTTACAGGGTAAAAATAAGTTTATAGGAGGTGGAAAATGAATAAGGGGTTAAAAATAATCGGTGTTATCATGAGTTTACTGCTACTTTCAGTATTTCTAGCGATTGCGTTGATCAATGCGCCGTATATTATGCCTGAACAATTGGAACGATTTCGCTTCTTTACTTTAACGAATTACTACATGCAACAATATATTTTCTGGGCAGCTGTAGTATTTGCCGTTCTTGCTATTATCATCTTGCTAGTCGTTCTTTTCTATCCAAAGTCAAGAGGAACTTTCGTTATGAAACGGGAAGATGGCAAACTAACAATCGACAAAAAAGCGATCGAAGGGTTGGTACGTTCCCATTTACACGAAGAAGAGTTCATTCATTCACCTAAAGTACGGATACGTTCATCGAAAAATCGAATCCATATCCATGTCAACGGAGACTTGAAACGAACTTCTTCATTAGTAGGGAAAACAGGTGTATTGATGCAAGATATCGAAGAAGAAGTAACTAAAGTACTCGGAACAAAAGAAACGGTCAAAGTGGCAGTCACATACAGCGGTTATGAAGAACAAGAAGATACAAGAGACTACAAGCACTCTCGAGTGGAATAGGAGGGCCAAATAATGAAAGAACTATTTTCAGCATACAAGCTCCCTATTATCTTTGGGGGTCTTGGACTACTGCTAGCTGTTTTATGGTTAACGATTGGATTTTTCAAGACATTGTTGATCATAATCATGACAGCAATTGGCGCAGGAATCGGTTTTTATTTGAAACAGACAGGAATAGTTGATCAATTTTTTAAATCATAGGAGGAAACAAAGATGGAAAACAAAAACATGAATACAACGAATGGATCAGTTTTGGCAAATGAAAAAGGAGAAAACCGCATGATGAATGGTGAATTGACTTATGAAGACAAAGTCATCCAAAAAATCATCGGTTATGCATTGAAAGATGTAGATGGTCTATTGACATTAGATGGCGGATTTTTCTCAAATATGGCTGAAAAATTAGTCAACACAGATAACGTAACAGCAGGTATCAATACAGAAGTAGGTAAGAAACAAGTAGCTGTGGATCTAGATGTGATCGTAGAATACGGTAAAGACATCGAAGATATTTACAACCAAATCAAAGAATTGATCAGTACTGAAGTAAACAATATGACACATTTAGATGTTATCGAAGTGAATGTGAATGTTGCAGATATCAAAACACAAGAAGAATACCAAAAAGATCAAGAAACAGTACAAGACAAAGTAACAGAAGCAGCAAAATCAACAGGACAATTTGCTTCACGCCAAACAGATAAAGCAAAATCTGCTGTAGGCAAAGGTGCACAAAAAGTCAAAGAAAATAACGAACCACGTGTACAATAAGAAGTAAGAAGTCAGTTAGGAGGAATTTAAAATGGGATTTATTTGGGCATTAATCGTCGGCGGTATCATTGGAGCAATTGCAGGAGCAATCACGAATAAAGGATCATCAATGGGGATCATCGCAAACATCATTGCTGGTTTAGTAGGTTCAGCAATTGGACAAGCTTTACTAGGAACTTGGGGACCAACAATTGCAGGAATGGCTATCATTCCATCATTGATCGGTGCAATCATTTTAGTATTAGTCGTTTCATTCTTTGCACGTAAATTATAAGCAAATTGAAGAAAAACTTATGTTGAAATGAAGAACAAATTTGAGAACCGTAGCGACACTCGCTGCGGTTCTTTTTTATATATTTTATATGAAGTATTCTTTATTCCTTATGAAAAAATATCTTTAAAAATAAAAAAAGACGAAAATAAACGGTTTTCTATAAAAAGAAGACCGTTTATTTTTTGTCTTTATTTGTGTGAAAAACGAAAAAGAGCACAACACATCAAGCTTTTATTAATTGTCTGTCTTTTATAAATGCAAGTATTAATTCAAAAAAACAGAAGAAAAAAACAACTACACCTTCTTTTATACTCGTAATCGTAGAAAGGAGGCGAAAAAAATGAATACATTACCTATCAATACAGGAGATACAGCATTCATGATTTTATGTACAGCAATGGTTTGCCTGATGACTCCTGGTCTAGCTTTTTTTTACGGCGGATTAGCACGGAAGAATAATATACTAACGATCATGTCTCAATCTTTTCTCTCCGTTGGGATAACAACGATTATGTGGGTATTTGGTGGATTCGGATTGGCCTTTGGACGGGATATCGGCGGTGTTATTGGAAACCCGGCAGATTTCTTTTTGATGAGACATGTTACAAGCTTCCCCAACATGTTTCATGGTGCAACGATTCCATTTTTAATGTTCTTTCTTTACCAACTGATGTTTATCGTGATTACCGTTCCTTTGATGACAGGAGCTTTTGCAGGGAGATTGAATTTAAAAGGCTATATTATACTTGTTATTTTTTGGAATCTGCTGATTTATTTCCCTGTTTGCCACTGGATATGGGGCGGCGGATTTTTGGATCAGATGGGATTTAGAGATTTCGCTGGTGGAGCAGTCATCCACACGACAGCTGGATTCGGCTCTTTAGCATGTATCCTCACACTTGGTCAAAGAAAGATTCCTTTAGGAGAAAGAAGTCAGCATAGCAGTCTTATGGCAGCTGCTATCGGTACAGGACTGCTTTGGTTTGGCTGGTTCGGTTTTAATTCCGGTGGTGCACTTCGAGCAGATGAACAAGCAGTCAATGCATTTGGTTCAACATTCATCGCTCTTGCATTTGCGATGATTACTTGGCTGATCATTGCAAAAGTAAAAGGAAATGGCTTTGATTTTGTCGACGTACTAACAGGATCCGTTGCTGGATTGGCAGCCATTACGCCTTGTGCCGGTTATGTAGAAGCAAAAAGTGCCATGCTGATTGGGGTCATTGCGGGTATCGTCTGTCATGCTGCTGTTGATTTTCGTAAAAAGAAACAATGGGATGATGCACTTGATGTGTGGGGTGTTCATGGCATGGGCGGATTCACAGGTACGATTCTGATAGGGATCTTTGCATCTAACAGCCATCTACTAACGAATCCAAGCAGCTGGTACTTCTTAGGGATTCAAGTGATTGGTGTCATCATTACTGCCGTGTATGCCTATGTGCTGACAACAGTGATTTTAAAATCGGCGATGCACTTTACAACGATCACTACTACAAAAGAAGAACAAGAAGAAGGATTGGACTTTTTCTTCTTTGGCAACAAACTCAATTGAAACAAATTCAAATAGAAAAGAGGAAGATTCATGCAACAAAGCAAAACGAAAATTCCTGCAAAAAAATTAACGTTCTTTGGCTTTTTGGCTATGACCATCTCAATGGTCGTTTCATTATATGAATATCCCACATTCGCGACCTCAGGCTTCAGCTTAGTATTTTTCTTGTTATTAGGCGGTTTGCTATGGTTTATCCCTGTGGCATTGTGCGCAGCAGAGATGGCAACGGTGAAAGGATGGGAAAAAGGCGGTGTCTATACTTGGGTCAGTCGCACATTGGGAAAACGATTCGGTTTTGCCGCAATCTTTTTCCAATGGTTTGAGATAACAGTTGGCTACTTGACCATGCTGTATTTCTTAACTGGTGCATTATCCTATGCAACGGGTATTGGTGCTATACAAAACAATAAATATCTGAAATTGGCAATCCTATTGATTATTTTCTGGGCTATTTTACTCTCACAGTTAAAAGGAACCAAATACACTTCATTGATTGCTCGGATCGGTTTTGTAGCTGGTATCTTGTTGCCAGCATTAGTCTTGTTTGGCTTAGGGACCCATTATGTCGCTTCAGGCGCTCCACTACAAACGACACTGTCTATGAAAACATTGATTCCTGATTTTTCGAAATTGCCTACGCTGGTTGTTTTTGTTTCCTTTATTTTAGCATATATGGGCGTAGAAACATCTGCCAGTCATGCAAATGAAATGGAAAACCCTAAAAAGGATTATCCATTAGCAATGTTTGTATTGGTTATTCTGGCAATCATTTTAGATACTTTTGGCGGATTGACCGTCGCTACTACAGTACCTCAACATGGTTTGTCTCTTAATACAGGGGTGATTCAATCGTTAGAATTCCTATTAAGACACATTGATCCAAATCTTGCATGGATTGCGAAAATTCTTGCGATTCTTGTTTGTTTAGGTGTCATCGGAGAAATTGCTTCTTGGGTAACCTCTCCTTCAAAAGCACTTCACGTAGCAGCAGAAGAAGGATTACTTCCTGAATATTTTGCAAAAGAAAACACACACGGTGTTCCTGCTCATTTGATGATCGCAAATGGGATCGTTGCAACAATCTGGGCAGCCGTCTTTACATTAAGCGGCGGGGGGAATAATCTTTCATTTCTTGCAGCGATGTCATTGACTGTTGTAATCTACCTGATGTTGTACTTTATGTTTTTCGCGGGCTATTTGAAGCTGGTTTTTAAAGATGACAGTCTTGAAAGAGCCTATCAGGTTCCAGGCGGAAAAGTTGTAAAAGTAATCGTTGCTTGTTTAGGTCTTTTGACTTCACTTTTTGCTTTTTGTATCTCATTTGTTCCACCTGCTAGTATCGCAGCTGGACAGCACGGGATTTATGAAACGATTCTGATTGTTTCTTATCTTATCGTCTTAGTTATTCCATTTACGATCTACGCATGCCGTCATAAATTCCAGCATGCAGAAAAATAAAAAATGAAAGCTGGTTATTCAAATGGAAGTAAAAGAATTAGAACAATTGATTGGAAAAAATTTCCACTATTATCAAACAGGACAAGTGGCGGATTACATTCCAGCATTAGCTGAAGTGGATCCTAAACAATTAGGTATGGCGATTTATGATTTGGATACAAAACAACTGATTGAGGGAGGAGATGCCGATGTGCGCTTTGCCATCGAAAGCATGTCAAAAGTTCCCGTATTGTTATTAGCAATCAAAGACAACGGAATAGAAAAAGTCTTTCAAACAATCAACACGGAACCAACCGGTTTTGCCTTCAATTCTATCATGAATATGGAAATCAATCATCGCAAACATCCAATGAATCCTTTTGTTAATGCAGGAGCGATTGCAACAACCTCGTTGATTGCCGGTAAAGATGCAGATGAAAAATTTGAGCGAATCTTGTCATTTATGAAAGAGATCTGTGATGATCCTAATATCACATTGAATGAAGAAATCTATCATTCTGAATCAAGAACAGGTGATATCAATCGCTCTCTTGCTTACTATATGAAAGGTAATCAAATGATCGAAGGAGACGTACCGGAGATACTCGATGCTTATTTCAGACAATGCTCCCTCAATGTCACCGCTACAGGCATAGCAAAATTAGCTGTTGTGCTGGCAAATAAAGGAATTGCTCCTTGGAATGGCAAACAAATCATTACTGAAGAAAGTGCTACAATCGTCAAATCAATTATGACAACTGCTGGTTTGTATGATGAATCAGGAGAGTTTTCCGTCCATGTTGGTGTACCTGCAAAAAGCGGTGTAGGCGGCGGGTTGATGGCAGCTGTGCCAAATCGTTACGGCATAGGTGTCTTCAGCCCGGCACTAGATCCATTTGGTAACAGCGCAGCTGGTATCCAATTGTTGAAAGATGTAGTCAAAGAACTAGACGCTGACATCTTTGAATAACCATTCTTGAAAGAGGCTGGGGTAAAAGTCCAAACGGCTCAAAGCTACCTACAATGAGGCTGAAATTGTGAGCTTGTTTGACTTTTGTCCCAGTTTCTTTTTTTATTGGTTTTTGAAAGGGCTTTTCTAAATAAAAAGGAAACAAAAATACGATTTACAGATATGATTAAATAAACTCATAAGAAAAACTGGAGGCGTGTATCAGGAATGCTGGAAAATTACATCGAGCGAAATATATTTAGAAAAGTGTATCTGTGTGAACAATTATTTGAATTCCAAGAAATAGATATCGAACAAACAGCTATTTCACTAAGGGTGACTACACCAACGATCCTTCACGATCTAGAAAGTCTAGCCGAGTGTCTAGAATATTGCATAAAAGAACAAGTAAGAGAGAAGCATAAGTATAAACTCGTATTCAAACATGGTATTGCTCTTTCTGAGCTCACACAGTTTCTGTACGGTCAATCTTATTTTTTAAAGTTTTTAAGTTATTATTTTAATGGTATATTCACGAGTACAGAACTGGCTGATCTTGAATTTATTTCTTTGAGCAAAGTATATACAATCAAAAAAATCGTATTGGATTTTTTTAAAGAAAATGATTATTTGAAAAATAAAGAAATCATTATCCCAGAATTTGACTCGCGGAACATCTTGCTAGCTTTAGTACGTTATGTCAATTGGGAAGGCTATGAAAATAAAAATCCGTATGTAGAAGAAGCTTGTAACGAGTTGATTGATTATGTAGAGACTCATTTTTTTAAAAGAAGATATTCGGAAGATGAAAAGTCCTTTATCATACGAGGAATAGAGATCGCAATCGGAAGAAAGGCATTTCCCCTTGGACTGAAAGAAGAAGATAAGAAAAGCGCAGAAACGAAGCCGTTATTTCAATTAGTCTGTCAAGGATTGGAAGAGCAAAAAGGAATTCTAGACTTACAAGAAGAAGATGTCTATTATATTTTTTCTTTGTTCAACAGTAGAAATTATACCAATGAGAACATGGAGCTGTTAAGAAAAGATTTCGAAGTTGTTTATAAAAATTTTGTTCTCAATGACCTATCACTGAATGAATTGATTTTACAGATTATTAGTATCGCTGAAATCGACGATGCAGAAAATTTTATTTTCAAGCAATCCTTTTTACAATTTGTCCGTACGTTGTGGGCAGATGGACAAGTATTTTTACCGGAAAGGATCTATCTTCTATCAGAAAAAGAACAACTTCTGTACGGAAAAATTGTAGAAATATTGGAAGAGTGGAAAAAGAAAAATCAAATCCAACTAAGATGGAATGAAAATTTCATTCGAAAATTCGTCAAAAGTCTTTCTTTGATCAACAGTGAACAAGCGGGGAGACAGGAAATAGAAATTTTTGTTGTTTCAGAAAGTTCAGTCAAACAATTTTTTTATCGAACCCAATTTCATTTGTATGCGGAAGAAGGCATCGCTGAAATAAATCCTATTTTATTTCGTTCATTAGAAGAATTGCCTGATGAATGTCTATGTGCGAAAAAAAGAGTGGTTTTGTGCGATGCTGCTAGCTATCAAAATGGATTAGAAACTGAAAAGACAAAGATCTATCCAATCTCATTAAAAGGTGCAAACATCCATTTGTATCATATTGCTCAGGAACTTCACCTATTAAAAAAACATATTTCTTGATGAGATCTTAATTAGGAGACCTTCTATAAAGCTTTTTAATTGTCTGTAGAAGGTTTTTATTTGAGTCCTGATTCGTGCGAAGATCTACTTATATAACAAGCTTTCTCTGAAATTTTTTTAAAATGCTATTGACTTAGAGTCAACTCTAAGTAGTAGAATAGATAAAGTGTAACAAATCTATTTTCATTAAAAGAAGATAGTACGGAGGAGAGAATGTATTATGAGTACAGTATTACATGTATTGGATGCAATCAATAGCCCCGCAGATGTCAAAAAATTATCTGTTGAGGAAATGAAACAGTTGGCAGAAGAGATGCGCCAAAAAATCTTGCAAAAGGACAGCGATGTAGGTGGGCACGTTGGTCCGAATCTAGGTGTAGTAGAATTAACGATTGCGTTTCATTATGTATTTGATTCACCAAAGGATAAAATCGTTTGGGACGTTTCCCATCAGTCTTATGGTCATAAGCTTTTAACTGGTCGAAAAAATGGTTTTGAAAAAGGACATTACCGTGAAGTGAGCGGATATTCCAACCAACATGAAAGTAAACATGACTATTTTACAGTGGGGCACACATCTACATCTATCAGCTTAGCAACAGGTTTAGCTAAAGCGAGAGATCTGAAGAAAGAATCAGGAAATGTGGTAGCATTTATCGGTGACGGCTCCCTGAGTGGTGGCTTAGCTTTTGAAGGATTGAACAATGGTGGTGTTTTACAATCCAATCTAATCGTATTAGTAAACGATAATGAGATGTCTATTGATGAGAATCATGGCAGTTTATATAAAAACTTAGCTGAGCTTCGTCAAACCAACGGTAAAAGCAGCAATAACCTATTTAAAGCAATGGGATTTGATTATCGTTACGTGGATAATGGAAACGATCTGGAAACGGTGATCCGTTTATTTGAAGAAGTAAAAGATATTGATCATCCGATTGTACTTCACGTCCATACGGAAAAAGGTCGCGGTTATCAGCCGGCAATCGATAATAAAATGAAATATCATTGGCGTGTACCATTTGATCTGTCCACCGGGGAGGCAAAGCAGGTAACTTCTGGAGAAACATTTAATATGATCATCATGGATTATTTGGATAAGAAAATGCAAACAAGTACAGCTCCTATTGCCGCAGTCAATGCAGCGATACCAGGCGCCTTTGGACTGAAAACATTCCAAGAAAAACATCCAGATCATTATTTTGACGTGGGGATCGCTGAACAGCACTCTATCACTTTCGCTTCTGCTTTGGCTTCTCAGGGAGTACGTCCAGTCGTCTTCCAATCAAGTACTTTCTTGCAACGGGCATATGATCAATTATCACATGATTTAGCGATCAACGAGAATCCAGTGATTATTTTAGTCGGTGGCGGAACGATCTCAGCTAGTGACCGAACACACCAAGGAACATTTGACATTCCTTACTTATCAAGTATCCCGAACATCAAATATCTTGCTCCAGCAACAAAAGAGGATATGATCTCTATGCTAGATTGGGCGTTCGAACAAACAGCGCAGCCTGTAGCAATCCGAATTCCTACACATGGTGTAGAACATGGTACAGCTATCGCAAATGATTATAGTATTCCAGCCTATCAAACAGTAAATAATGGAGGAAAAGTAGCAATTTTAGCTTTAGGCGGTTTTCTTGAATTAGGAAAAGAAACAGTAAAAGCTTTTAGAAAAAAAGGAATCGAAGCAACGTTGATCAATCCAGGAACGATCACAGAAAATGACGTAGAAACATTAGATAAATTAAAAGAAACACATGAATTAGTCATCACATTAGAAGATGGTAGTTTGTCAGGAGGATTTGGCGAAAATATCAGTCGTTATTATGGTGATTCTTCAATGAACGTATTAAATTTTGGTGCAGAGAAAGAATTCACGGATAGCGTTCCTGTAGGGCAGCTTTATGAACGTTATCATTTAACACCAAAACAAATCGTTGAAGATAGTCTGCGTGTCTTGAATATTCAATAATTCATTATGCTCACCATCCAGATAATTGTTTATACTAGTATCTGGATGGTTTTTTCATTATAAAAAGCAAAGGGGTGGATGTTATGTATCAGCAAGTAGAAGAATATGTCAAAAAGTTCCAAGAAAAATATCCTAGTTATCAATCAGAAAAATTAGGTTTCTTTTCATTTGGGGATACAGAAAAAATGGCAGACGAGTTGAGCGAACTAGTTGTAAAAAAGATAAAGACTGGTACATCAAGTGGTTACGATCTGTATAAACAAGAGAATGAGCCTTTACCAAAAGTTGGTCAATTAGACGTGGTCCTGAATGGAAAAAATGAACCAGTTTGTATCATCAAAAATATAAATGTGACCATCTTGCCTTTTAGTGAAGTCACGAAAGAGCATGCTTGGAAAGAAGGAGAAGGGGATCGGACATTAGCTTATTGGCGGAAAGTCCATGCTGAGTTTTTTAAACATGCTTATAAAGAAGCGTTGAACATAGAATTTACAGAAGAGAAGCTGGTCGTATACGAAGAATTTGAAGTAATTTTCTTTTAGTAAGAAAGGTCTGCTGAAAGAAATAGCTCATTATTGACTCCTGAATAGAAAAGGGTTACATTTTTATATGAAGCTGTATTTTTATATAACATTACTGGAGGAGATATTGTGGATACACTGGAACAAATCAAAGGCGGAGTCGTCGTTTCTTGTCAAGCTTTGGAAAACGAGCCGCTACACAGTTCTTTTATTATGGGGAGAATGGCTTTGGCTGCAAAAGAAGGCGGAGCAGTTGGTATTCGAGCAAATACGACAGAAGATATCAATGAAATCAAGCGAATCGTTGATTTACCGGTAATAGGGATTATCAAAAGAGATTACGATGGGTCAGAAGTGTTTATTACTGCGACAGAAAAAGAAGTGGAAGAACTTTTGGAGACGCAAGCAGAAATCATTGCACTGGATGCAACTTCTCGTAAACGTCCGACAGAAAAAACAACTGCTGAACTTGTCCAAATGATTCACGAACACGGTCGGTTAGCTATGGCAGATATTTCGACTTTTGAGGAAGCGCTTCAAGCGCAAGAAGATGGTTTTGATCTTTTGTCTACGACTTTAGCAGGCTATACAGAATATTCACGAAAGACGCAGACACCTGATTTTGATTTATTGAATCAAATCATAGAACAAGTCGATATCCCAGTAATTATGGAAGGACATACTGACTCTCCTGAACAAGTAGAGAAAGCATATGAATTAGGTGCTTTTTCAGTCGTAGTTGGATCTATTATCACCCGTCCGCAATTGATCACTAAAAGATATGTCGAAGCCGCAAGTAAAGCAAATAACTAAAAAACACGCACGGCACAGATTCTTGACAAAAAAGAAAAATTGATAGATAGTTTAAAGCAGATTCTAAGAAGATGAAAAAAGCATTACTTTTCATTTTGTCTTCAAGATCTGCTTTTTAACGAATTTTATAGAAAGAAGGCGAAACCATGTTTGAACGGAGTCCTTCAGAATTGACAGAACGTGAAAATTACAAGTTGCTGATTGGTTCAGTCATCCCTAGACCAGTAGCAGTAGTAACGACTAAATCAGCAAAAGATATAGTGAATATCGCACCCTTCAGTTACTTCAATATCGTCAGTTCGAATCCACCCATCTTATCCTTGGCGATCCAGAGAAAACAAGATGCAGTAAAAGACACAGCAAAGAATATTCTTGAGACAAGAGAAGCTGTTATCCATATCCTTGATGAGGACAACGTAGAAGAAGTAAATAAAACAGCAGCCAATCTGCCTAATGAGGAAAGCGAACTGTACCTGACTGACTTGACTTTAACTGATTCAGTAATCATTTCAGTACCAGCATTGACAGAAGCAAAAGTTCGTTTTGAAACATCCTTATATGAACATGTCGAGATACGGAATAAAAATAAAGTAACAGCTGATTTATTTTTGCTAGAAGTACAGAAATATCATTTAAATGAAACAGTCTATGATGATAAGACAGGAAGGATCGATCCAAGAAAATTGAATGCTGTAAGCCGTTTGGCAGGAAATGATTATGCAGCAATAGGAGAAATTTTCACGATTGCACGTCCCGAATAAAAAGGAGCACTAGTTATGTTAAAAATAAGCTATAAACCATCGACAGATTCAAAAGAAATGAAAAAAGAATATGAAACAGTGAATGATTTTCTGCAAGGGCAGTACTTAGAAGTTCCGCCATTGCAAGACCATTTTGTCGTTACTACTGTTACTTTAGATGGTAAGGAAATAGAAATGCCAGATCAAACGATTAGCGGATTGTTTAATTACTTTAACAAATAAACATTTATTCCGAAAAGTGAAAAAACATATAAAAAAACACATAAAACTAAAAAATTATCAAAGAATCCTGGTGCAACTGAAAGAATTTGCAACGGGATTCTTTCAACTTATTTGTTATTTTTTTCTAAAAAATATTAAAGATTGTTAAATTTCACTATTTCATTTCAAATTCCATTGCCTAATCATTAGGAAAAGTCTATCATGAACTCGTAAATAGAATATAGTAATAACCTTGTTAGGTGAGGCTCCTATACAAACATAGGCTGTTGCCCAGAAACGTCGAAAGTCGCCAATGGGTAAAACAGAAACTGTCGGATTAAGGCTTTTTCCAATAGCTAAGAATGTTTTCTTTACGTTGTATAGTGCTAAAACTCGGACGATGAGATGATGCTAGGTCAGAATTCTTGTTCGAAAAGGTTTCTGACCTTTTCTTTATATTTTTGTGACTGACTTATTTGATGAGACAAACTCGCTCCTCACCTGACAAGTGGATTGCTGTGTGAGGAGGAGATGCGGTGAAAAAAAGAAAAAAGATCGATTGGTGGATTTTGGGTCCTTATTTGACTTTGTCCATGATCGGTCTTTTAGAAGTATACAGTGCCAGTTCTTATCGTTTATTGCAAGCCGATGAAAATACAAAAAGTCTATTATTGCGTCAACTAATTTTCATATTTTTGAGTTGGAGCGTGATCTTCTTAGCTCGTTCAGTCAAACTACACTATTTACTTCACCCTAAAATAGCAGGATACGGTTTAGCCTTATCGATTTTCTTTTTAGTATTAGTAAGAATAGGGATATTCGGTGTCACTGTCAACGGCGCACAACGTTGGATCTCTCTGTTTGGCATTCAATTCCAGCCTTCTGAACTGGCAAATCTTTTTTTGATTTTTTATTTAAGCTGGTTTTTTCGTGACGGAAATAGTAGCCCAAAAGATCTAAAAAAACCATTCCTGATTACAGTAGGTATAACTTTTCTGATTTTATTTCAGCCAAAGATTGCTGGAGCATTGATGATCCTTTCGATTGCGTGGGTCATATTTTGGGCAGCGGCGGTTCCATTTAAAAAAGGGATCTATCTAATCGTTACTTTTTCTGCATTGCTGATTGGAGCAGCAGGCGGGGTATTATATTTAGGAAATAAAGGTTGGCTTCCACAGATGTTTAATCATGCTTATGAAAGGATCGCGACTTTAAGAGATCCTTTTATCGATAGTCATGGTGCGGGCTATCAAATGACCCATTCGTTTTATGCACTATATAATGGTGGCATATTTGGGCGGGGATTAGGAAATAGTATCACAAAAAAAGGGTATCTTCCAGAGACAGAAACAGATTTTATTTTTTCGATTATTACAGAAGAGCTTGGGCTAATCGGTGCATTGTGTGTGCTTTTCTTATTGTTCTCATTATGCATGAGAATCTTTTGTTTAAGCAGTCGCTGTAAAAATCAGCAAGCTGGATTGTTTCTTTTAGGATTCGGAACTTTGCTATTCGTTCAGACGATAATGAACGTGGGAAGTATCGCGGGGCTGATGCCAATGACTGGTGTGCCATTGCCATTTGTTAGCTACGGAGGAACAAGTTATCTGATCCTTTCTTTAGGAATCGGAATCACGTTGAATATTTCTTCAAAGATACAGGCCGAAGAGTTGCCGCTCTATCGACCTGAAAAACAATAAAGAGAAACTGAGAAACTCTCAGTTTGAATTATCATAAAGTACAATCTTTTATTTTTCAAGCGAGAGGTTCTTTTAGAAAGAGGAATTCGCAATGAAAGTATCTCAAAAAATCATATTATCTATTTTGTTACTGCTTACATTAGTAGTTGGCTATTTTTCGATTGAGTTTATCCATGGATTTTCGTCTGCAAAACAGAGTTCAACTGTGAAAAAGGTAGAGCCGAAAAGTGTCCCTACCACACTAAATGTGGCTTTGATTGGTTCAGATGCTCGTTCGAAAGACGAAAACGGTCGCTCGGATTCACTTCTGGTTGCACAATACAACCAGAAAACACAACAAGCAAAACTGATCTCTATCATGAGAGATTCATATGTCGATATTCCAGGTTACGGAATGAATAAGATAAATGCAGCTTACTCTTATGGGGGAGTTGATTTATTAAATCAAACATTAAAGGAAAATTTCAAATTTGAAGCTCCCTATTATGCAAGTATCACATTTCAAGATTTTATCGATTGCGTTAATGAACTGTTTCCTGGTGGAGTCAAGATCGATGCAGAAAAATCTCTAGATTTAGATGGCGTATATATAAACAAAGGAGAGCAAGTGATGGATGGTAATACTTTACTCCAGTATGCTCGATTTCGGGAAGACAAAGAAGGAGACTTCGGGAGGATCAGAAGGCAGCAGCAAGTGATCAAAGCTATCTCTCAGCAGCTGAAAGACGTAACTTCAATATTCAAGCTACCCAAAGCGGTTGGGAAATTACTTGGTAGTATCCAAACGAACCTTCCAGAAAGTGTGCTTCTGGATTGTGGTATGGATTTCCTCAAAGACAATAATAAAAAGATCGATACATTATCCGTACCAGTAGACGGCAGTTGGGACTTCAACGACAATACGCCTTCCGGAAGTGTTCTGGAATTAGATTTGACCAAAAACCAAGAAGCAATCAAAAAATTTCTGAATAATTAAGTAAAGAAAATAAAAGAAGTTAGAAATAACAATCTATGTTATGTTCTGACTTCTTTTATTATGTTAGAATAAACAGGGATAAATAGTGAAAATAAAGGAATGACAAGCAAGAGAAGGAGGAAAAAATGAAAAGAAGTGACAAGCACGGCAAAAATCGAACAGGCGCTTATATTGCCGGCGCAGTGATCTTAATAGCAGCTGCGGGTGGCAGTTATTTTTACTACCAGCACTATCAAGAAAACCAAGCAGTAGAAGCTGGAGAAAAGACGGTTGAGCAATTTGTCCAAGCTTTGAACAAAGGAGATTATAACAAAGCTGCAGAAATGGCATCAAAAAAGGCGGCAAATAAAAGTGCATTATCTGAAAAAGAGATCTTAGAGAAATACCAGAATATATACGGTGCTGCTGATGTCAAAGGACTTCAGATATCGAAGCTAAAAGTAGATAAAAAAGACGATTCTACTTATAGCTTCTCATATAAAGCAAAGATGAATACCTCATTAGGTGAATTGAAAGATCTTTCTTATAAAGGAACATTAGACAGAAATGATGGTCAAACCACGATCAACTGGCAACCCAACTTGGTTTTTCCAGAAATGGAAGGAAATGACAAAGTAAGCCTGACCACACAAGAAGCAGCAAGAGGGAATATTATAGATCGAAATGGTGAACCATTAGCAACAACAGGCAAACTAAAACAATTAGGAGTCGTTCCAAGTAAACTTGGAGATGGAGACGAAAAAACAGCCAATATCAAAGCGATTGCTTCCTCCTTCGACTTAACAGAAGATGCTATCAATCAGGCGATTTCACAAAGCTGGGTACAACCCGATTACTTTGTCCCATTGAAAATCATTGATGGAGCAACGCCAGAACTTCCAGCTGGAGCTACCATTCAAGAAGTAGACGGCAGATATTATCCTTTGGGTGAAGCAGCTGCTCAGCTGATTGGTTACGTGGGAGATATCACAGCAGAAGATATTGATAAGAATCCAGAATTAAGCAGTAATGGAAAAATCGGTCGCTCAGGTTTGGAGATGGCTTTTGATAAGGATCTTCGTGGGACAACAGGTGGGAAATTAAGCATTACAGATGCAGACGGTGTAGAGAAAAAAGTTCTGATCGAACATGAAGTTCAAAATGGCAAAGATATCAAATTGACAATCGATGCGAAGGCACAAAAAACAGCTTTTGACAGTCTAGGAGGAAAAGCTGGGTCAACTGTTGCGACAACGCCAAAAACCGGTGATCTTCTTGCGCTTGCTAGCTCTCCAAGCTATGATCCAAACAAAATGACAAACGGGATCTCACAAGAAGATTACAAAGCTTATGAAGAAAATCCTGAACAGCCATTCATCAGTCGATTTGCGACAGGTTATGCTCCTGGATCTACGTTTAAAATGATCACAGCAGCAATCGGTCTCGACAACGGCACTATCGATCCAAATGAAGTGTTGACGATCAACGGGCTTAAATGGCAAAAAGACAGTTCTTGGGGATCTTATCAAGTAACGCGTGTCAGTGATGTATCACAAGTAGACTTAAAATCTGCTTTGATCTATTCCGATAATATATATATGGCACAAGAAACGTTGAAAATGGGTGAGAAAAAATTTCGTACAGGCTTAGATAAATTCATTTTTGGTGAAGACCTTGATTTGCCAATTAGTATGAATCCAGCACAAATTTCTAATGAAGATAGCTTTAACTCAGATATCTTGCTAGCTGATACTGGATATGGACAGGGTGAACTTCTAATTAATCCTATCCAGCAAGCAGCAATGTATTCTGTTTTTGCCAACAATGGCACACTTGTCTATCCTAAATTGATTGCAGATAAAGAGACAAAAGATAAGAAGAATGTCATCGGCGAAACAGCAGTACAAACGATCGTGCCAGATCTGAGAGAAGTTGTGCAAGATGTAAATGGTACAGCACATTCTCTTTCTGCTTTAGGGATTCCGTTGGCAGCGAAAACTGGTACAGCGGAAATCAAAGAAAAACAGGATGAAAAGGGGAAAGAGAACAGTTTCTTGTTTGCTTTCAATCCTGATAACCAAGGTTATATGATGGTCAGCATGTTGGAAAATAAAGAAGATGATGATTCAGCAACCAAACGAGCACCGGAACTATTGCAATACCTCAACCAAAATTATCAATAAAAAATTGCTTTTTAAGTACAGTAAAAGGACTGTGGCGTTATCGTCACAGTCCTTTTTTCAAATAAACGGTTTTCACGATGTCTCTTTCACAACTTCTTTTTGATTTACTCACACTTCATAAACTTTCTTTGTAAAATATTTGAGAACAAGTGGAGAAATAAGTGTACTTAATAAAATCACGATAACTAAAGGTGAATAGTACTGTGGTTCGATCAATTGACTTTGCTGTCCAATTTGTAAAATGATCAAAGCCATTTCTCCACGCGAAATCATACCAGCACCGACCATCAATGAACTATGTTGAGAAAAACCGGCAATCTGAGCACCAAAATAACCTCCAAGCAATTTGGTCAAAATCGCTACAAGCGTCAATATAGAAATAAAGAGTAGTTGTTCACTAAAGTCAGAAAAATCAACTTCTAATCCTACACTGACAAAAAATACTGGTATAAATACTGCATATCCTAAAGCCTCTACATTGTGGTATACTTCTTCTTTAACCTTTGTCTGACTGACAGCTATCCCAGCAAAAAAAGCACCAATGACAGAGCTAAGCCCAACAAGATCCGCTACGTAAGACATTCCTAAACAAATAACTAGCGATACGATGATAATAGAAGAATTTGCGTACACTTTTTCTGCAAATGAAAGTAGGAAAGGCGCAATCCATTTGACTAATAAGAAAATAAAAACAAAATAAATTAGCTGTTCAATCAAAACAAGCGGTAAAGAAGCATTGCTAGAAGCTTCCCCCGTTAGAAAAGATAGGCTGAAACTTAGAACTAAAACGACTAAAATGTCATCTACCACAGAAGCACCCAAAATTGTTGATCCTTCTTTTGTATTCACTACGTTTAGTTCTTTTAATACTTCTACTGAAATACTGACAGAAGTTGCCGCAAGAATAATCCCAAAGAAAATCGCTTCATTTCCCGAAACTTGGAATGCTTCGCCTGTCAACCAGCCAAAAACAACCGGGAAGATGATCCCAAGCAAAGCAACGAACATACCAGGTCGGAAATATTTTTTCAAAAGAGATAAATCACTTTCCAGACCAGCTAAAAACATTAATAAGATCACACCAATCTCCGAAAAGTCATGGACTAGAATATCAGGTTTGACCCAATTCAATCCAGCTTGGCCTAGCAAAACACCAACAAGTAATTGTCCAATCACTGCTGGGATACCTAATCTCCGCGAGATATGTGAGCCAATCGTTGTTGAAATCAATATCAGGCATAAAATACCAATAAATTCCATTCTCATCATTCCTTTGTATAAAATATAGCCCGAACTTAGCATAACATACATTATTGAAAAAATAGGAAAATATACTCACAAAAAAACCAACAATCCAAAAGATTTTTTTGGATTGTTGGTTTTTATACGGTCTATTTTAATAACTAAAAATGATTAACGTATAGTCATTTTTCTTATTCTGATGAAATTGATAATCTCCTGGATGCCCATGAAAATCAAAATAAAGCCGAATATTTGGAATAGAAGCATCAAACTTTTGAATGGATTGAACAATAAGACGAATCCGCCAATCAACAACAGAATACTATAAACACTCCAACTTTTAGCTTTTGTATTCATGCTGAAGAACAACTGGAACAAGCTGTTGATGATAACAGCTAATCCAAGAAGAATCGGCAGGATAGAAACGATTGCAGGTGCAAAAGCATAGACGATCAGAGCTAAGATCAGGAAAAAAAGACCACTGAACAGACCGATACTCCAAGAACCTGTTTTCCTTTTAAAACGGTAAGCCTCAAAAAGATTCAACAACCCAAGCAAAACAAGATAGGCGGTGATCAGATAACCGATAAAATGAAAAACAGCAGAAGGGTTTAGCACAATCGCAATCCCAGAAATAATATAAACAGCAGCTCTTAATAAGGCGTATTTTTGAATATTTTGTTTAATCGTCTCAAACATATAAGAAAACCTCCTTTGACTTATTTTAACGTGAACTAGTCATTTTACCAAATTAAATGTTACAAAATGAGCGAAGGAGAAGAATATCTCTGGAAAAATCAACTTCTGAGGATCTTTTCCATTTTTTTGCCTTTTGCTAGCTCATCGATCATTTTATCTAAATAACGAATTTCTTTCATCAAGTTATCCTCGATGTCTTCTACTCGTACACCACAAACAACACCTGTAATCAAGGAACGTGAAGGATTGGGGACAGGGGCTTCCGCAAAAAATTGTTCGAAAGTCACTTGTTTTTGTAGTTGATATTCTAGTTCTGTTTGGGAATAACCCGTCAGCCAACAAATGATTTCATCTACTTCCTCTTTTATACGATCTTTTCTCTCCGCTTTTGCTACATACATAGGATAAACGCTTGCAAAACTTGTCGTAAAAATACGATTTTGCGCCATAATCAGTCACCTTTCTTTTTTTCAAATTATTTACTACTTATAGTATATAAGAAAAAGAGAAGAAAAAGCGATTATTCAAAAAAACAAAAAGGATTGTGACAAAATTCTTGTCACCATCCTTTTTTCCGCTCTCTGACTTTTTACAATCTTCATAGCTCAAGTGCGCATCAGATAATCGAATGCTCCTAAAGCTGCAGTAGCTCCTGAACCCATTGAAACAATGATTTGTTTGTATGGACTATCTGTACAATCACCAGCTGCGAAAACGCCGGGGATATTCGTTGCGCCATTTTTCTCGGTCACTATTTCATTTCTTGGATTCATTTCGATCGTTCCATCTAGCCAATCCGTATTAGGGAGTAAGCCGACTAGAATGAATACTCCTGAAACAGCTAGTGTATGCATCTCCATCGTACGGCGATCGATATAGGAGAGAGATTCTACCTGATTCGTACCGCTGATTTCTTTCGTCGCTGCATGTTTGATAACAGTGACATTCGCAAGAGAGACTAGTTTATCCTGTAAGATTTGATCTGCTTTTAATTCTGGTAAGAATTCTAGAACATATACATGTTTTGCTAACCCAGCCAAATCGATTGCTGCTTCAACACCAGAATTACCACCACCGATAACAGCAATCTCTTTTCCTTTAAATAAAGGGCCGTCACAGTGTGGGCAATAAGCAATTCCTTTATTTTTAAACTCTTTTTCGCCTGGTACATTGATAGAACGCCAGTGCGCACCTGTCGCGATGATGGCGGTTTTTGCTTTAAGTGATATACCGTTAGCTAAGCCAATATTAATAAAATGTTGCTCTTTATTTAAGGAAACGGCCTGTTGATTCATCATAATGTCGATAGGGTAACTACGCACATGACTTTCTACTTGCTGCATCAATTTTGGACCTTCTGTGTAAGAGGTACCAATCATATTTTCAATCCCTAGTGTTTCAACGACTTGTCCGCCGAAAGAATCAGCGACAAGTCCTGTACGGATTCCTTTACGTGCTGCATAGATAGCTGCACTACTAGCTGCTGGTCCACCGCCAATCACTAATACATCATAAGGTTCTTTTTCAAACAACTCTTCTTCAATCAAAGGGCCAGTGATTTTTTCAACAATTTGTTCGATCGTCATGCGTCCGCTACTAAATTCTTCTCCATTTAAAAACACAGTTGGCACTGCCATGATTTTTTTATCATCGATTTCTTTTTGGAACATCCCACCTTCAATCATCGTATGAGTAATATTTGGATTTAATACAGCTAATATATTCAATGCCTGTACAACGTCGGGGCAATTATGACAAGTCAAGCTAACATAACTGTCAAAATGCAATGTTTGTGTTATTTTTTTGATTTTAAGACTCAAAGATTCACTGATTTTCGGTGCCCGTCCACTAATTTGTAACATAGCCAGTAAAAAAGAGGAAAATTCATGACCGAGGGGGATACCAGCAAAAACGATTCCACTTTCTTTGCCAACTGGATTGATAGAAAAACTAGGTGTGCGCATCGAATCTCTTTTTTCCCAAGAGATTTTAGGAGACATTTCTGCTATTTCCTTCGTAAATTCAGCTAGTTTTTGACTATTTTCACTATTATCCAAACTAACAGAAAAAACAATAGGAGATTCAATCAGTGCTAAATATTGTTCGAGATTTTGTTTAGTTTCTTTGTCTAACATATCCACCACCTAAATCTTTCCAACAAGATCAAAACTTGGTTTCAATGTTTCGCCACTTTCTTTCCATTTTGCCGGACAAACTTCACCTGGGTGGGTACGTACATATTGAGCAGCGCGAATCTTATCAATCAGTGCACTAGCGTCACGACCGATTCCATCTGCATTGATTTCCATAGCTTGAACGATTCCGTCTGGATCAATAATAAATGTTCCTCGCTGAGCTAATCCTTGCTCTTCATCCAAAACATCAAAAATACGAGAAATCTGATGAGACGGATCACCGATCATCACGTATTCGATTTTACCGATAGCATCTGATGTATCATGCCATGCTTTGTGAGTAAAGTGGGTATCGGTAGAGCAAGAAAAGACTTCAACACCTAAAGATTTCAATGTACTGTATTGTTCTTGTAAGTCTTCTAATTCAGTAGGACAAACAAAAGTAAAATCAGCTGGATAGAAGCAAAGAATACTCCAGTTCCCCATAAGATCTTTTTCACTGACTTCTAAAAATTCTCCTTGATGATAAGCATGTGCATTAAATTCTTCGATTTTTTTCCCAATCAATGACATAGTAAAACCTCCAATAATAATTATTTATTTATAATTATTGTAATTTAGTTGGAGTTGCAAAGTCAATGGATATTTTGTTATTTAATAAAGATTACTCAAAAACGAAGGTTAATTATAAAAATAGAAGAGGTCGCAAGAAAATGCTACTGCTGGAAATACTCGGGATAACGTTGAGTAACAGTTTCCTGTTCTTTCAGCATCATGTGTAAGTGCAATCCCGTTTGAAATCGAGCTTCTTCTGGTTTTTTATCAACTAAAGCCTTGAGTAAATCATAATGTTGTTCCATGATCGTTTCCCATGGAAGCCCCTGAATGGTCACTCGTAACCAGCGGAAACGTTCTAAATGGGTATTATGGTCATCTAACCAGTTCCAAACTTCTTTTCTTCCTGCAATTTCGAAACAAGCTTCATGAAATAAATTATCTGCACGGAAAAAAGCGCGTTCGTCATTTATTTTGACTGCTTTTTCTTGTTCTTCTAAAATCGTTTCTAGCACTATTCGTGTTTGTGTGTCCAATTTGGAACAACATTCAATCATGATTTGCTCTTCCAACTGTTCTCGGACAAAGCGAGCATTTTCTGCAGAAACAAGATTAATTTTTGAAACATACGTACCACTTTGAGGTATCGTATACACGAGTTCTTGCTGACGTAGTTGAATCAATGCTTCGCGAATGGGAGTCCGGCCGATAGCAAGATGTTCCTCCAGTGCCTTTTCAGATATTTTCCTTCCAGGTTCTAAGTCAGCATAGATAATTTGTTTACGAATCGCTTGATAAGCTTGAGATTGCAAGCTGCTTTTCATCTTTATTCCTCCAAAATCATTTCTATGAACGTAGTATAACAGAAGAGGTCTGAAAAACAATCTGGTATGTCACATTAACTAGTAAATTTGTATAAATAGTAAAATTTTGGTTGACATAGCGATTTTTATTGCATAAAATTCACTTGAATACAAAAACTAATATGTTAGTTTAGGAGGGGAAAAATGATTGATTTAAACAACTGGAGGAACTTTATCCCTGAATTATCTCAAAAAGAAGTAGAAATACCTCATTTTGACCGTGCATCATTAAGAGAAAATGGACAAAAAAATCCTGTCTGGATCCATTTCGGTGGCGGAAATCTTTATCGAGGATTTCATGCAGAAATCGCTCAACGTTTAGCGGATCTAGGCGAATTGTCCACTGGTGTCATTGTTTGTGAAACATTCGATGAAGAAATAATTGAAAGGGCTTACCAAGATTTTGATGATTTGATTCTTGAAGTGGTCATGCCAAGCAGTGGAGAGTTCGTCAAACGTATATTAGCTGCGACAGCTGACAGTCTGTATTGTCATCCAGATTGTTCTGAACACTTTGATAAGATGATTCGACACTTTGAAAATCCTAGTTTACAATTAGTTACTTTTGCTATTACTGAAAAAGGTTATCGATTGAAAGATACAAATAATAAATATATAGGACCGATTGCAGTCGATATAAAAAATGGTCCAAAGAAGCCATCACATACAATGAGTATTCTTGCTGCGCTACTTTATAAACGTTTTTTATCTGGAGCTTGGCCGATTGCACTTGTCTCTACAGATAATTTTTCACAAAACGGTAGTCAATTACGTACTTCTTTGCTAACGATCGCAAAAGAATGGCAAAAGGAAGGTTATGTACAAAATACATTTATCCAATACTTATCGAATGAAGAAATTGTTGCGTTTCCATGGACGATGATTGATCGTATCACCCCGAATCCTTCCTTGTCAGTTAGCAAAATGTTGGCAAAAGAGGGCTTTTCAAATATGTCGATTTTCCAAACCGCAAAAGGAAATAATATTGCTCCATTTGTCAATACAGAGGACATCCATTATTTAATCATGGAAGATCATTTTCCCAATGGACGTCCGAAATTCGAAAAAGCTGGGGTATTCTTGACTGATCGTGCAACGGTAGATAAAGCAGATACGATGAAGGTGACGACTTGCCTTAATCCTTTGCATACGTCTTTAGCTATTATGGGTTGTTTACTGGGGTATAGGAGCATAGCTGAGGAGATGAAAGATCCAGATTTATCGCTGCTAGTTTCTGAAATCGGGTACAATGAAGGCCTCCCAGTTGTGGAGTCTCCAGGTATCATTGATCCAAAGATCTTTCTGGAAGAAGTAATTACTGTGCGCTTTTCTAATCCAAATATTCCTGATATGCCTCAGCGAATCGCCACGGATACCTCTCAAAAGGTGGCGATTCGTTATGGTGAGACGATTAAAAAATATATGGAAATAGAAGTTAAAGACCCGCAGACACTTGTATTCATACCATTGACTCTCGCTGCTTGGCTTCGATACCTTATTGGCATTGATGATCAAGGAAAACCATTCATCCCGAGTCCAGACCCACTATTGACAGACTTTCAGCATAAGCTTTCCGATATTCAACTGGGTACGCAAGATACATCACATATTCATGAGAAAATGGCTCCTATTTTGTCAAATAAAGAAATTTTTGGTGTAGATCTTTACCAAGCAGAGCTTGGCAGAAAAATAGAAGAAATGTTCATCAAGATGGTAGCAGGACCGAATGCCGTACGAAAAACATTACAGGATTACTTACAAGAACATGGAGGAAATTTATCATGGAAATGACTTTTAGATGGTACGGATCACAGGAAGAAAAGATTACCTTAGATGAAATCAGACAGATTCCTGCGGTCAAAGGGATTGTAGGCACATTGATGGATATACCAGTAGGAGAGGTATGGCCTAGGGAGAGGATCAAAGAACTAAAAGAAGAAATTGAGTCTCGTGGGTTAACACTAAAAGTAATTGAAAGCGTCAATGTGCATGATGCCATTAAAATTGGATTACCTTCCCGTGAGCAGTATATCGAAAACTATAAGCAGACAATCCGAAACTTGGCAGAATATGGAATAGAAGTCATCTGCTATAATTTTATGCCTGTATTTGACTGGGTGAAATCTGACCTTGACTACCGCTTAGAAGACGGCTCATCCACGTTAGCTTTTATATCTGATGATATTCCAGATGATCCAAGAGAAATCGTCGCGCGCATCGAACATTCCAGCAATGAATTTGAATTGCCGGGATGGGAACCTGAGCGCTTAGCTCATATCAAATCCTTGCTTGAAGCCTATGCATCAGTAGACGAAGAAAAACTTCGAGAAAATTTTGCCTATTTTCTCCAATCAATCATCCCAACATGTGAAGAGGTAGGGGTCAAAATGGCTGTACATCCAGATGATCCGCCATACTCGATTTTTGGATTACCTCGAATCGTAAAGAATCGAGAAGATTTAGATTGGTTGTGCCGCATAGTAGACAGCCCTTATAACGGAATCACTCTTTGTACAGGGAGTATTGCAGAAGATCCAGAAAATGATGTATATGGGATTTTAGCAGAATTTTGTCAAAGAGATCGAATCCCATTTGCACATGTTCGAAATATTAAATTTTTAGCTAATCGAGATTTCTATGAGGCACCGCATAAATCCGAATACGGTTCATTAGACATGTACCGCATACTAAAAACAATGTATGACAACGGATTTAACGGATACATCCGTCCTGATCATGGAAGAATGATCTGGAATGAGACAGGAAGACCAGGATACGGCTTATATGATCGAGCATTAGGTGCTGTTTATCTAAATGGATTATGGGAAGCAATCGAAAAAGGAAACAAAAGTAAAGATAATTAGTGAAAAAAACTGTAATTTTATTATGTAAATAAGAAGGATGTTCAAATTCTTGATACATAAATCCGGAGGTTGTTAATAAGCATTCGGATTTATGTATCTTATTTGGTCTAGGAAGTAACTTGATTTTCTTTTTTCGATTGATCCATGAGTGCTTCTTCTTTTAATTCAAAGATATATTCTGAGATCCTCATAATCACTTTTTTCCAGTCTTCTGGTGTGATGATTCCTTTTAAAATATAGATTTTTTTGATATGAGAAGGCAATTGTTTCAAAGGGCAGTCGCTGATAACGATGTTGCAGTTCTCCATAAAATCATTTTGTATTTTGATCGATTCATTTGAAAAAATTTGTTCTATCTTAACGATCAGATCTTTACTGATATAGAAATCACGCGTATAGTTCACACCAATCACAATTCGCGGCTGTTTTTTGTAGCGATCATACAAATGTACTAGGTCTTCAACCATCCATTGCACATTTTCCTTTTCTAAAATAACTGGTAACAAGTGTTGATTTTGTTCTCTGAAATCCATATAAAATTGTTCAATGGCGGTTTGGACTTCTTTCAACACGCTATGTTCTTGATAAAGCATGAAAGTAGGAAGGGGTGTATTTGGTTGATTGAAGTTAAGAAATCCATTATAAAGTTTATTTCGTGCGAATGCCAATGAGTAAAGAATCTTTTCTTTTTCAGGTATAAACAAATCAAATACAGTACAAAAGGACTCCACCATTTCTCTTGAATAAAGAACATGAGGAACGTTTGCTTTTTTTAAAAGTTTGTATTGCTCCAAGCTTGTTTCTTCCGATTCGATTTTCGTGATAGAAAGTCGAGCTAAAATATTCACTAAGATGCGTTGTTCGCGACAAATTGGCAGATTAGGTCGCAAAATATCTACAGAGGGATCAATAAAAAAGTCAATATATTCATACTCTGTGAATTCTTTTTGTACGTCTTTCACAGAAGTTGCAGGAAAATTCTCTTTACATATTTTTAATAGAAAATATAATTTATCTATCATACCGCTATTTAGTCGGTCAAGTACTTCTTTTTTAAAAAAAGTATTCATCATAAAAGCCACTACTTGCGGATCTTCATCATAAAATTCTGTAGCAGTACTTGAAAAGATGTTCCAATAAATATCTAATGCTGCATATTGAATTTGTACCTCTTTTCCAGAAAAAGACTTTCTGCCATTATTAGAAAAGGAGATAGACAAACCGTACAATGCTAAAAATGCATTAATCTTTTTCATTTTCGTATACAAATAAGAGGCACTATAGTTTGTTTGCTGACTTAAACTGATAATCGAATTTGTCTGACAGCTGAACAAAGAAGTCAAGATCTGATAACTGACTGATTCGTTGCAGTATCTTCCAAATAGACGATAATAGCAGTAAGCCGGATCAATTCCTTCAAAATTCAACTTTAAAAAAGGTTTTTGCTTATCAATATGCAGTTCTGTTAGATTGAGACGCTCAAAGTCTTGTTCTAATTCTTTGATGTATAGTAAAAAATTTGATTCAGACATATGGAAATGATCTGCTAAATATTGTGTAGTAATAAAGAAACGATGTTCAGATAGGAAAAGAAAAATATCTAATTTTGTATTGCTTTTTTTCTTCAAGAGAAACGTTTTAATCGCTTCTTGAGTTTGCATGAAAGAGGCTCCTTTTTACTTAAATTGTTAAAACTTGAAAATATTACTGTTTTTTTCATAAATTTAGACAAAAAAACAGTAAACATATAGGTAGAATCTCTACTATCTTATTTCTTGCATACAAAAAAATCAAGGAGTGAGAGAGTTATGAGATATTCAACCATCTTAATATCAACATTTGCAGCCTTAAGCTTATCGCTTACTATAAATCAGACAGTCCACACAGAGGAGATAGAAACAGCCAAATGGACAGAAACCAAGTGGGCCAACGTCAATCGAATTACCTTTCAGGATGAATTTTCATCCTTCAATTCAGGAGTCGCAAAATTAAGAAAAGGACAAACAGCGACCATCAAAGCAAAAATTGACTATTCAGGAGACTTAGCACCTATACTACAATCAGCTGTTACATTTGAGAATGTTGATCCCGCTTTGTCGATTGGCTATGACGAGAACACTTTGACTATCCAACACAAGCAAGCGATATTTACCTTCACCGTTACATTAAATCAGGACTTGTTAAAACCAGCGCTTTTTACTGTCAAGGTATCAGATGGACTACCGAACGATCATCATCATTTAACGCCGTATAGTCAGCGGCAGACAATTGAGCAAGATTCAGCTATCGACTCAGGAGGAGATCTTGTTGAAGAACCAACAGATAAACCAGAAAATGAAAATAAGCCAGAAGTACCGCCTACAGAAAATCCAGACGGAGAACAGAAACCGGAAATAGAACCTGGAGAAGAACCCGATACAGAAACTCAACCAGAGCCAGACAATGAATCAAAACCTGAAATAACCCCTGGAGAAAAACCAGAGGTAGCCCCAGAAGAAAAACCAGATGTAACTCCAGAACCAGATACGGATTCTGGAAACCAAACAGTACCGGAAACAAATCCAGACACAGATAATGAAACTGAAAATCCAGAAAAACCAGAGGTAGATCCAGAAGAAAAACCAGAGGTAGATCCAGAAGAAAAACCAGATGTGACTCCAGAACCAGATACGGACGCAAGAGACCAAGGAATACCAGAAAAAATAAACAAAAAAACAATTCAAGAGGATGGAAAAAAAGAGAGTAAAAAATCAAATCTAGCAATTCTAAAAATAAATGAAGAGCAGCTGAATAAAAAATCACGAATATTTGATAGCGCCCAATCAGCTGAAACCTTAAAAAGTAGCAAGGATACAACCTTTGCTAGTCCTGAAACGAAAAATAAACAGCTACCAAAATCCGGAGAGTCACAAAACAAAGTTATACTGTGGAGCGGAATCATTCTATTAAGTATAGCAACAATGCTTTCTGCAAAAAGATTTAAACAAAACAGATCTCTCTAACATTTGAATAATGTCTGTGAACGCATTTTTCAAATAAAAAGAAATATCCAGAAAACGACCCCAAAATACCAGATTGAAATCTGATATTTGGGGTCGTTCATACTTTATCTTTCTTCATATTTATTTTAAGGGATATCTGTTTCTTTTGGAAGATGGTTCGGGATCTTTTTCACTTTCAATACATCTAAAAAGAAGGTAAAGATCGGAATGCCGACAATCAAGCCCCAAACGCCAAAGAACCGTTCGCTAACAAGTAAGACCACAAATGTATAAAAAATCGGCAGTTCTGTTTTGCTGGACATCAACTTCGGATTCAGCACATAAGACTCAATTAGATGGACAATCAAAATCGTAATCAGGATATAAACAACATCTCGGATGCCTCCTTGGGAATAAGCTATGAAAGATAGAGGAATACAAGAAATGATAACACCTGCTACTGGGATCAGACTTAAAATGAAAATCATGATCGCTAAACTCAGCAGCTGATGAAAGCCAAATACAGCCAAGGCGATTGTAGTGAGCAACGTGTTTAAAAGAGCGATAACAAATTGAGCTTCTAATACCAAACCAAATGTATTGACAAACTTATCGGCAAAATAGTAAATATCTTGAAAGAACCAAGAAAATTCACTTTTTAAAAACAATCTTGAGAATACAATTGTTTTTTTCTTTTCAATCATAAAAAAGAAACTTAAGATGAATGACATAGCAAACGCCACTGCCATTTTTCCTATATCCTGTAAATAGCCAAGCGCAATCGAAGCGCCATTTTGAAGCTGTTCAAAAAAATCGTTTCGCTCAATATAAGTATGGATATATTGTAAAACAGGATCTGCATCTTTTGGCTGATGCTCGTAAAAATCAATAACGGACTGGATCATATCAAATGTTTGATGAATAAGCATCGGGATATACTTTGTGAATGCCAGATAGATAAGGTAAACGATCAGTGTATAAATCATGATAGCTAAAACACCTGTAGGGATTCGGACAAATCGCTGAATGATTTGAACAAGATGAATCATCAAATAAGTAAAGATAAATGTGAGCAAAATGGTTGTAATCATACTTCTAACTAAGAAAAGAACAAAAACGACAAATAATAAAACAGTGAGACGGCGTATTTTTTCATTCGCCAAAAAACGCTGATAAACGGTCAAATCGACAACCTCCAAATAACAAAAAATAAACACGTTATTCATTATATGATGGAATATGAAAATAAGAAAGAGAAAGAGCAAAAAGAAAAACCGCTAAATGACGTTATCTTATGAGTTGGTTTTCCTCATAAAATCGTTCATCTAGCAGTTTCAGCCCTTTTTCTGGTCTTGATGAAAATTATCTAGCATTTTTCGGGTCAGATGTTGCAGTGTATCCAATTCTTCCTGTTCAAGTGGAAGATAAGACTTGATCTTTTGTGGAATACCTTCTGCTTGTTTTTGCAACGCAGCACCTTGAGGAGTCAGCGTAACATTTACGATTCTTTCATCACCCGTTTCACGCTGACGATTAATATAATTTTTTTCTGCTAACTTTTTTAGTAAGGGAGTCAGCGTACCAGAATCCAGACACAAATCATTTCCTAGCTCTTTCACTGAAGTCTTTTTCTTTTCCCATAAAACTAACATCACAAGATACTGGGTATAGGTAAGATTCAGCGGCTTGAGGAGGGGAGTGTAGTGTCTAATGATTTCCTTAGAGGCGGCATATAAAGGAAAACATACTTGATTAACTAAATATAGATCTTCCATTTTTCCACCTCCGCTGTTTTACTATAGTGTATCATAGCGGATTTACACAAAAAAGTCTATTCACTAACTGCTTTCAGAGTAACTTCTATATTTCCAGCTGTAGCTTTTGAATACGGACACACTTTATGCGCTGCCTCTAATAATTCTTGCGTTTCTTCCAGAGAAAGACCTTCGATAGATCCTTCAATCTCTACACCTAAGACAAAGCTCGTTTCACTTTCTGAATAAAGGGAAACTTGTGCACTGACAGTAGAAGCCCCAGAGATATTTTTTTGCTGTTTGATCAATTCTAATGCACTGTTAAAACATGCACTGAAACCAGCTGCAAACAATTGTTCAGGGTTGGTTGCATTTTCGACGCGTTTACCAGGAGCTGCAATATTCAATTCGAATGTACGATCGGGATTATGAACTTCTCCAGAGCGTCCGCCTGTGTTGATCATTTTCGTAGAATACATTTTTTTCATAAAATTACCACCTTTAATTATATTTTATACAATTGAATTTTACACAATATAATTGTGAAAAGCAAAGAAATGGATTGGCATAAGATAAATAAGAGAAAGCACATGAAACAGACGCGCTTTCTCGAATAGCAAACATATACAAAAAATATCAGAGACAAAAACTAATCTCATCATAAACATTACATATATTTCTCAAAAAGTTGTTTTCTTTCTTCAAAACTTACTTCACGATGGACCTGATGAAGCATCCATAAATAACCAAAAGGATCTCTGAACATTGAGTTAGTCACACCAAAGTCCATCATTTCTGTCATTTCTTGAATCTCTACACAGCCATTTCGTAATGCTTTATTATGTGTGTCCTCGATATCAGAGACGATGATATTGAACCAGATCGTATTTGGATGTTCAGCAGTAGGAGCAGTCAAACCAAGAGACGTGTTTTCATCCAGCATATGGAATCTCGTGCCATACAAGGTAAAAATGACTTCATTATTGCCTCTAGGGTAATCTGTTGCCTCAATCAGTTGTATTTCATCAAAGATTGTTTGATACAGTTCTAGTGCTTTCAAACTATCATTTAATACAAAATCGATTTCCGTTCCTTTATGCATAAAGATCTCCTCTCCTTTTCAGTCGAACAGTTACTAGATTCTTTTATTATACCAGTTAAAGAAAACGCATTCAAAAAAATAGCGGATTTACTTACCAACTCATTCGATTGGATGATAAGTAAATCCGCGTCCCATTACTTCTGCTACGCTGCTGACAATGACAAAGGCACTTGGATCGATTTCTTCTATCAATGGTTTCATTCGGGAAAATTCATGATCAGTCACAACGATCAATAAAACCTCTTTTGACTTTCGATTATACCCGCCTTTTGCCTCTAGCAGGGTAAGGCCACGTCCAATCTCAGCACTTAAGCGAAGGCGGATGTCTTCCAAATAATGTTCACTCATGACCATAACAGATTTCTTTCGATTGATACCTGTTTCGATATAAGTCATGACAATTGAAGTGATTGCAATAGATAAAATAGCATAAAGAAACTCTTCTATTCCAAAAACAAACAGATTAAGAGAAACAACGAATGCGTCTGTAAAAAATAAGCCAATCGAAGTATTCAAGTGGAAATATTTTTTAAAAATGAGGGGAGGGATCGTCGTACCGCCGCTAGAAGAGTTGTTTTTATATAAAATCGCAACTCCTAAAGCAAAAATCGCACTTCCAAAAATGACAGACAACAACCGATCTGAAGTAATCATTGTTTCTGGAACTATTGCAATGATTAAAGGAAAAACCAAGCTTCCGAAAAGTACTTTAAAAAAGGGTTTTTTACCTAAAAATAGAAGAGCTAGTACCAACATAACGATATTCAACACTAAAATAACTATAGCTCGGTCAAATCCTAAAGCAGCTTCCAGTAATATTCCTAGACCGCTGACACCTCCAGCAGCAATATGATGAGGCCCTAAAAACATATTGATAGCGACTCCTAATATGAAGAGGGCAAAAATAATTTTAATGTATGTCCATATAAATTGTCTCGTTTCTTTCATTTATCCACTTCCTTAATTCATTAATAATACTCTTATCTTATTATAACTTACTTTTCACCTTAAGTTAACTTTAATTAATAAAAAAATTAGGCTAGTCTAAATTATTATGTTTCATTCTTCTAGAATATACTTCTACGTTAAAAACTGTTAAAAAACTTTTACTTTAGAAAATTGGAGAAATTGATCGCTTAAGATAAATTCAGGACACTAAATAGTACAGGAAGTAGATTAAAACTTTTAAAAGTTTTAAGTCTATCTATTTGGCAAGTTTAAAAAATAAAAATTCGGTATCAAAAAACTGTTACCGATAACATTTTTGAAAGCGTTGTCTTTTGTTTCTCTATCACTTATAGTGATGACGTCATATTAAAACACAAGGAGGAAATCAATGGATACAGCTGCAATTTATCATCGACCGGAAAGTGAATATGCATTTCTATATACGAATACAAGATTTCGTATTCGGCTTCGTACTAGGAAAAATGATATCAAAAAAGTATATGTGCTTTGTGGAGATCCATATACCATAACAACTGAAAAATGGTATCAAAAACAACGACCAATGAAAAAATGTCTAAGTACCAATGTTCATGATTATTGGGAAATTGAAGTGACGAGCGAAACAAGGCGCTTACAGTATGCGTTCCATGTTGTTGGGGAAGATAACACGGACTGTTTTTACGGTGATCAAGGAATTTTTCCTTATCGAGAAAATGTGATTACTGAACCAAATTTTTATTTTCGAATACCTTATTTTCATCAAATCGATCGATTCACTATTCCAGAATGGGTAAAAGAAACAGTATGGTATCAAATTTTTCCCGAAAGATTTGCAAACGGGGACAAAGCAAATGACCCCGAACACACTTTACCTTGGGGAAGTAAAGATCCAGACCGAGAAGACTTCTTCGGGGGAGATTTGCAAGGTGTGAGGGATCATTTGGATTACTTGACGGACCTTGGCGTCAATGGCATCTATTTTTGTCCCATATTTAAAGCCACATCCAATCATAAATACGATACGATTGATTATTATGAGGTGGATCCCGCTTTTGGCGATAAAAAACTTTTAAAAAACTTGATTGATGAAGCACATAAAAGAGGGATACGTATCATGTTCGATGCTGTATTCAATCATATGGGTGTCCATTCACCACAGTGGCAAGACGTTCTCAAAAACGGAGAAAAATCGATCTATAAAGACTGGTTCCACATCCGTTTTTTCCCAGTAGATTCTTATCAGATGACTGACTTACCAGAAACTGCTGAAAATATCCCATATGATACTTTTGCTTTTACTCCATTCATGCCGAAACTAAATACAGCAAATCCAGAAGTGCAAAAATATTTGCTGGATATCGCAACTTATTGGATAAAAGAATTCGATATTGATGGATGGCGTCTTGATGTTGCTAATGAAGTCGATCATCATTTTTGGAAAAAATTCAGAGAAGCAGTTACAGAAATCAAACCAGACATCTATATCCTTGGAGAGATTTGGCATTCCTCTCAAGCTTGGCTGCAAGGGGATGAATTCCATGCAGTGATGAATTATGCATTTACAGATTCGATTAAAGATTATTTTGCAAAAAAGAAAATCACAGCTTCACAAATGGTCAGTGGAATGAATCATCAGCAAATGCTTTACAGAGATCAGGTGAACGAAGGAACATTCAACTTATTAGATTCTCATGATACTGCCAGGATCTTGACCCTTTGCCAAGGTAACAAAGAATTGATGAAGTCTGTGATGGCCTTTATGTTTCTTCAAAAAGGGTCTCCTTGTATCTATTACGGGACAGAAATAGGGATGACTGGTGAAGATGACCCGGATTGCCGCAAATGTATGATATGGGAGAAGGAGGAACAAGATCTAGAGCTATTCGGTTTTATAAAAGAACTTGTTTCTCTAAGGAAACAGTTGTCTAAGATTATTTCTGAAGGTTCTACTCAGTGGCTAATAGTAAATGATCGTGAAGATAAGCTCTATTTCACACGGGAACTAGAGGGACAGATCATCTATGTTTACTTTAATCAGTCAAAAGAACCTTGGGTAGTAGAACAGGAAAATGAGGTGATTCTTAGTCAAAATTGTCAGTTGTTAGAAGACGGGAAAGCAGAGATACGACAATACGGATTTTTGATCATGTGTTGAAAACTGTTACCGGTAACAACAAGAAAGCGTTTGCAAATGAAGATTTGTGCCCATTATAATAAGGGTGTAACAGCACGTTGAATACACAGGAGGAAATGAAGATGAAAAAAAGAAGTGTGAAACAGTTGGGTTTAGGGTTAATCTCTTTAGGAATCTTAGGCGGATTAGCGGCTTGTGGCAATGGTAACTCTTCAGCAGAAGGGGAAGCCGATGAAGGAAAAACGTTAACAGTTTCCGTTGATTCTGGATATAAAGATTATATAAACGAAATAAAAAACACTTTCGAAAAAGAAAACGATGTGAAAATCAAGCTAGTAGAAAAGGACATGTTCGATCAGTTGGAATCATTAGCGTTAGATGGGCCTGCTGGAAAGGGACCTGACGTTATGATGGCAGCATATGACCGGATCGGTGCGTTAGGACAGCAAGGACATCTGGCGGAAGTAAAACTGGGAAATGAAGCAGCTTACGATGAAACAGACAAAGCCCAAGTGACTTATGATGGAAAAATCTACGGAGAACCTGCAGTAATCGAGACCCTTGTTTTGTACTATAACAAAGATTTAGTCGATACAGCACCATCAACGTTTAAAGATTTGGAGAATCTATCCAAAGACAGTCGTTTTGCTTTTGAGTCAGAAGCAGGAAAAAATACAGGATTTTTAGCTAAATGGACTGACTTTTATTATTCCTATGGTTTAATTGCAGGTTACGGTGGCTATGTATTTGGTGATGATGGTACAAATCCTTCAGATATCGGTTTGAATAATGCAGGTGCTGTAGAAGGAATCTCTTATGCAACAGATTGGTTCAAAAATGTTTGGCCAAAGGGAATGCAAGACATAAAAAGTGCAGGAGACTTCGCCAGCCAGCAATTCATGTCCAATAAAACTGCAGCAATCATTGACGGTCCATGGCAAGCGCAAACATACAAAGAAAACAATATCAATTATGGTGTAGCCAAAATTCCTACTCTAAATAATGGACAGCCTTATCAACCGTTTGGCGGAGGAAAAGGATGGGTAGTCAGCAATTATGCTAAAAACAAAGACCTCTCTCAAAAATGGCTTGATTATGTAACGAATCAGGAAAATCAAGAAAAATTCTTTGAAATGGTAAATGAAATCCCTGCAAACCAACAAGCTAGGGAAACAGCAAAGGCTAAAAACGATGAATTAACAACAGCTGTGATTGAACAATATGAAACAGCTCAAGCGATGCCAAACATCCCAGAAATGGGCGAAGTTTGGACAGGTGCAGAAAACTTGATGTTCGATGCAGCATCAGGTTCAAAAACACCAAAAGAATCCGCAGATGAAGCAGTAAAAACAATCAGTGAAGCCATAGAACAAAAATACTGATTAAAATGATAACCGTCCATTTTTATAAAAAATGGAACAGGTGCTTCAGATAAAAGTGGCAAGAGCGAGATGGAAAATTATCTTGCTCTTGTTGCCATTATCTTAAAAGCAGTTTGCGGTTTAGCAAGTTTAGAGGGGGCATTCAGATGCAGCAAGATAAAACAAGCAATATCAACGAAAAAAAAATCACGCTTTGTTCACTTATTCCAGGGATGGGGCAGTTTGTAAATGGCCAAGCTTTTAAAGGTATCGTTTTTTTCGCCATATTCGTCCTATTCATTGGTCAGATGCTTCTGGGCGGATTTCATGCATTGGTAGGATTGGTTACTTTGGGAAGTATACCAATGGAAGATCATTCATTATTTATTTTGATTGAAGGCACTTTGCAATTCATCATTACAATCATTTTCTTGATTTTTTACGGTTTGAATCTTTTAGACGCTTATCGAGTAGCGAAGATGCGTCAAGAGGGCAAAAAAATCAATCGGACGATGAAGGAAGTCATACATAATATAGGTGATGAAGGTTTTCCTTATCTATTGACACTTCCCGCTTATCTTCTCATGATTTTTACGATCATTTTCCCAGTCCTAGTTACATTGTTCACTGCATTTACTAATTATGACTTCAATCATATTCCACCAGCCAGTTTGATTGATTGGGTAGGGGCTAAAAACTTTTTTAGTATCTTCTTTTTAAGCTCATATCGTAATACTTTTTTTGCAGTCTTTTCGTGGACCGTGATTTGGACTTTATGTGCAACAACTTTGCAAATCACCCTTGGTATTCTCACAGCGGTTGTTGCTCACCAGAAATTTATTAAATTCAAACGTATTTTCGGTATCATTTTCTTATTACCATGGGCGGTCCCAGCTTTTATTACTATCATGAGTTTTTCGAATATATTCAACGACAGCGTAGGAGCCATCAATACTCAAGTGATTCCTTTCCTAAACCAGCTTCCTTTTGTAGATATCAGTGCAATCTCTTGGAAAACAGATCCCAACTGGACGAAAGTAGCAATTATCTTAGTGCAGGGCTGGTTAGGATTTCCCTATATCTATGTGATGGTTACAGGAATCTTACAATCGATTTCAGAAGACTTATATGAAGCAGCAAAAATCGACGGAGCAAATGCATGGCAGCGCTTTTCAAACATCACGCTTCCTGCTGTCTTCCTAGTGGCAGCGCCAACATTTATTACACAGTATACGGGGAATTTCAATAATTTCTCCATGATCTATCTGTTTAACAATGGTGGTCCCGGAAGCGTAGGCGGAGGAGCTGGTTCTACTGATATTCTTATTTCCTGGATCTATAAACTTACGACTGGAACTTCTCCGCAATATTCTATGGCTTCAGCAATCACGTTGATTATCTCCATCATCGTTATCTGTGTGTCATTGCTGGTATTTAAAAAGACAAATGCGTTCAATATGGGGGATTAACAATGAAAAAATTTCATTCGAGTGCTCGATTCCAAAAACGACTTTCTCACTTTTTTACTTACTTTTTTCTTTTAATACTGTCAGTCATTATCATCTATCCGCTTTTGATCACAGCAAGTACTGCCTTCAAGTCAGGAAATATTGCAGCTTTTAGTTTAGATCTTTCAAGTGACTGGACTTTAGGAAACTTTACTCGGCTATTCAGTGAAACACTTTACGGGACTTGGTATAAAAATACGTTAATCATCTCTGTCCTAACGATGATCGTACAAGTAACTGTAGTAACTTTAGCTGGCTATACGTATAGCCGTTATCGTTTTATCGGCCGCAAATCAAGTTTGATGTTCTTTTTAGTGATTCAGATGGTACCGACTATGGCAGCATTGACTGCCTTTTATGTCATGGCTTTCCTATTAGAGGCGCTAGATAAGTACTGGTTCTTGACGATGATCTATATAGGCGGTGGGATTCCAATGAATACTTGGCTGATGAAAGGATACTTTGACACAGTACCAATAGATTTAGATGAATCTGCTAAACTTGATGGGGCAGGGCATTTCAGGATTTTTTTCCAGATTGTATTACCGCTTGTCAAACCGATGCTCGCCGTTCAAGCATTATGGGCTTTTATGGGACCTTTTGGGGATTTCATGTTAGCTAAGTTCCTGCTTCGTACACCTGAAAATCAGACTGTTGCTGTCGGCTTACAAACATTTATTTCTGATGTGACAAACCAAAGAGTCTCTCTTTTTGCTGCTGGGGCAATTTTGATTGCACTACCGATTTGTCTATTATTCTTCTTTTTACAAAAGAACTTTGTTACCGGCCTGACATCTGGCGGAACAAAAGGATAGGAGCAGAGTATCATGCAAACATTTCCGTTAAACTATTTTTCCGCATTACGTACGCCAACTCAAGTGTTTGCGGGACGCAAACTATTATCATGGCCTAAATTTTTCTTGATATTTGTATTTTTAGTTTCCTTGATGGTTATGCCTGTGACTCTTTTTTATGCCAATCAGATCCAAGCGATTCCATTAGAACAATTTCTATCCGTTCATTCGCTGATCGATGAACAAGGAACCAAAAAATTTTCTGAACTTGAATTATCTGAAACTGGGTTACAATCATCGCAACAAACGATAGCTGTGACCCCTGAAATTTTGGTAGGTGTGTCTTTATCTGAGAAACAACAATCCGATCATGGAACTTTTATTGATTTTGAGAAGGAACAATGGGTGATCCAACAAAAGGATAAATCTGGTATACGCCGCTATACGATGAATTATAGCCCATCTTTCCAACCAGATTCTGTACGTACGCCCGAAGATTTCCAACGATTTTTAGAAAGAGAATTTTATGCCAGTAATCGTCCAACAATCATTTTATCTTATAGTTTAAGTCTTGGTCTTGTCCTACTTGTCATGACGAGTCTCATTTTATTCGGGGCTTCCTTTTTCTTGTGGATGACAAGAAAAAGCCAACTTTCATCCATTCATACATTCAAAGAGAGTGCAAATTTGATGCTGAATGTTATGGGAATAGGTTCCATGGCAGCAGCAGTTGTAGGGTTTATCCACTTTGACTTTATCTTGATGCTAAGTGTCCAAACAACGATAACTGTCTTGCTGCTTTTATGGGTTTTTGTCAAAACAAGATTCAAAGATAAGCGTGTCGAATGACAAGTTTAAACGATTTATGCGACAATGAATGTGAAAAAAATGAAAAATAAAGTAGTTTTTGAAAAATTTCTGAAAAAATTAAACTTCTTAGTTGATTCTTTTCTTTTTTAGTATTAACGTAATAGGGTAGTTTTTTTAAGGAGGAAAATCATGTTAGAGAAAACTTTATACAATCAATTATTTTCACGTTCTTTCTCGCTCCCTGTCGAAGTAAATTATTGGGACGGTACAACGAAACAATACGGAGATACGGACACTCCTCCCCAAATCAAAATCAATATCCATGAAGAAATCCCAATGAAAGAGATTACAAGTAACGCTTCTTTGGCACTAGGAGAAGCCTATATGGATCATCGAATCGAGATCGAGGGAAGTATCCAAGCATTAATCAACGATGCTTATCAGCAAGCAAACAGCTTTTTACGAGGAAAAGATTATCTAAAATGGCTGCCAAAGAAAGAAAAACATACGAAACAAAAAAACAAAGAAGATATCCATGCGCATTATGACTTAGGTAACGACTTTTATAAACTTTGGCTAGATCCAACTTTGACTTATTCTTGTGCTTATTTCAACACACCTGAAGATACGTTGGAACAAGCACAAATCAATAAAGTCCATCATATCTTAGACAAACTCTTTATCAAAGAAGGCGAAACGTTGCTTGATATCGGTTGTGGCTGGGGAACATTGATGTTCACTGCTGCCAAAGAGTATAATGTCAAGGCAACTGGGATCACACTAAGTGAAGAACAATACGATTTGATTACCAAAAGAATAAAAGAAGAACATTTAGAAGATAAATGCCGTGTATTATTAATGGATTACCGCGAACTAAAAGGCGAAACGTTTGATCATATCACAAGTGTAGGTATGTTCGAACATGTAGGTTCTGAAAATCTTGAAGGTTATTTCAAAGTGGTAAAAGATTTATTGAAACCAAAAGGAACAGCTTTGATCCATGGAATCAGCCGACAACAAGGCGGTGCGACAAATGCTTGGATCAATAAATATATTTTCCCTGGCGGTTATGTCCCTGGTGTTACTGAATTAGTTGATAATATTACAAAAAACGATTTGCAACTGATTGATTTGGAAAGCTTACGTCGTGACTACCAATTGACATTAGAACATTGGACAAAGAATTTTCATCAAGTCCAAGATCAAGTCACGAAAGAAATGGGTGATTCCTTCTATCGAATGTGGGATCTATATTTACAAGCTTGTGCAGCTTCATTTGAATCAAGTAATATCGATGTGATTCAATATTTGCTTGTTCAACCTGGAAACAATGACATCCCAATGCATCGTGCATAATTGAGGCAAAAGTACTGTTTAAAGACTATTTAAAAAGAAGCTAAGTTTTATGATGCTCCAGAAGTGAACTTTTTTGTCTAACTTCTAGGATTGTCTCTAAAGCTTAGTTTCTTTTTCTTTATATTTTCATAATAAAAATTTGGTTCTTTAATTTTTAAACATGACAGAAAATTTTTTCTTCGTTATACTTGTAATAGAATACTATTTTATAACAAAGGGGATCGAATCAATGAAAAAAACTGTTATTTATACTAGTTTATTTGCAGCTTTGTTTTTAGCTGCTTGTCAATCAAATACCAATCAAGGCACATCTGGGAATACGTCTTCCAGTAGCGAACAGCGCTCTTCACAGGTATCGGACTCCTCAACAAAAGCAAGCACATCTTCGTCTAGCCAGACAAAAAGTTCTAGTGAAGCAAGTACTCAGTCAGATATCAAAGTGTCTGCAGCTCGTGCGATCGAATTGTTCCAAGATAAATACCCAGATACTGCAATTACTAGTTTGGAATTAGATAGTGATTGGGGATCTTACTTCTACAAGATAGAAGGTGTCGATGATCAAAAAGAATACGAAGCAAGAATTGATGCTCAAAATGAAAAAATGGAGACAGAGAATCCAGAAACTCTAGATCGAGATGAACAAAATGGTCAAAAGAAAAAAGAAGATGGTCTGGATGTTGATAAATTGATCACGATTGAGGAAGCAGCAAAAATCGCCGTCGACAAAGTAGGAAGCGGTACGGCAACAGATTGGGATTTGGATAAAGATTTAGGTACTACTTATTGGGAAGTCAAAGTAAAAGACGGCAATCAAAGTACATCAGTCAAGATCAATAGCCAAACAGGCGAAGTACTGTCAACTGAACAAGATGATTAAGAATTTCTTCGGAAAACAAGAGTTGATTTTTCTTTTAGTCATGATACACTAGATAAAATAACTTGTTTGAAGGAGCGATTTACTTGAGTTTAGAAACGACCTTTGCCAATCATATCTTTGCCAATCCTTTGATGAATGCATCTGGTGTCCACTGCATGACTACCCAGGAATTAGATGAACTGGCTCATTCAGAAGCAGGAGCATTTATCACTAAGAGCTGTACGATCAATGAACGAAAAGGAAATCCCGAACCACGCTATTTTGATGTTCCTTTAGGGAGTATCAATTCTATGGGACTTCCAAACCTAGGTTTTTCTTATTATCTAGAGTATGCTCTTGCGTATGAAAAAGTGCAGGAAAACCAAAATCAACCGTTATTTTTTTCCATTGCCGGGATGAGTGTCCAGGAAAACTTGGAAATGCTTGAGAAAATAGAAAAAAGTGGGTTTAATGGGATCACTGAATTAAATTTATCTTGTCCCAATGTGCCTGGAAAACCACAACTAGCTTACGATTTTGAGGCCACTTATGAAACACTGAAAGAAGTATTCAGTATCTTTTCTAAGCCTCTAGGAATCAAATTGCCTCCTTATTTTGATTTTGCTCATTTTGATCAGATGGCTGATATCTTGAATCAGTTTCCATTGACCTATGTCAATGCTATCAACAGTGTGGGCAATGGTTTGTATATCGATACAGAACAAGAAGCAGTAGTCATCAAACCAAAAGAAGGGTTCGGCGGCATTGGCGGAGAGTATATCAAGCCGACTGCTTTGGCAAATGTTCGCGCTTTTTATACACGTTTGAAACCAGAAATCCAAATCATTGGTACAGGTGGGATTCGGACAGGACAAGATGCATTTGAACATCTGCTATGTGGCGCAAGCATGTTACAGATTGGTACCGAGCTTCATAAAGAAGGGCCGGAAATTTTTTCTAGAATCATAAAAGAATTAACGCAGATTATGTCAGAAAAAGGATATACGTCAATTGACGAATTTAAAGGCAAATTACGCACCATTTCATAGCAAAGAGACGAAGGTCATGATTGATCTTCGTCTTTTTTTATAAAAAACACTCGTCTGTTCATTCCTGTGCAAGCGTACTCATTGTATGTTAGACGAACTTGTGGGAAAATAACAGAGGCAAAAAGGAGGATAATATGAATGATGCAACAGAATTAGCAAAAGAGCTTAAAGAAAAAGAATTTAGTTTTCAAGAACTAGTTACGGATATACAGAAAAAAATAAAGAAGCAAAATCATGAATTGAATGCGTTTGTCGCGCTTGAACCATTCGAGAGTAATTCCCACGAGCTATTGATTCCCCAGTCAGAAAAAGGGCCATTGGCTGGTATCCCATTTCCTTTAAAAATGCTCGGTCAAGAAAAAAAGGGATGGCTAGCTACTTCAGGATCTCGTTTATTTGAAACACACCGAGCTTCTCATACATCTAATTATGTGCGGCAAGCAGAAGCGATAGGTCTAGTTCCTTTTGGACAAACCAATGCGCCAGAGTTTGGTTTCAAAAATATTACAGACCCAGTCATCTATGGCCCAGCAAGAAACCCTTGGAACCTTGAATGTACACCGGGCGGATCAAGTGGAGGAGCTGCTGCTGCAGTTTCATCAGGAATCGTTCCTTTAGCTGGTGCTAGTGATGGCGGTGGTTCTATTAGAATACCCGCTTCGTTTTGCGGATTGATTGGGCTGAAACCTTCACGAGGGACGATGCCAGTTGGTCCATATGCTTGGAGAGGATGGCAAGGAGCTGCTATTGATTTCGGCTTGACAGTTTCTATGAGAGACACGGAGGCTTTATTTTATGGGATGAGAAGTATCCATTCCGGTGCGCCATATCAAGTATCACCAGTTGAGTGGCAAACACATCCAAGAAAAAAACGGTTGAAGATAGCTTTTTGTGTTGATTCACCGATCCATTCACAGATTAGTGAAGAGGCAGTACTTGCTGTAAAAAAAGCTGTAGATTTCCTTGAAAAAGAAGGGCATGATTTGACAGAGATTCCTTACCCACTAGATGGTCGTAAACTGATCACGTCTTATTATCAGATGAATGGCGCAGAAACAGCAGCAATGATCCGCTCGATTGAAACAGGCATCCAGCGAGCTGTCAGAAAAGAAGAACTTGAACCCATTTCTTGGACTTTGTTCCAATATGGTCAGAAGCTCTCTGCCGCTACTTACATCGATTCTCTGCATGTATGGGATGAAGCAGCAATTGTCATGGAAAACCTACATCAAGAATACGATCTATTCCTTTCACCAACGACTGCATTTACCGCCCCTAAAATCAGCGAAGATTTGCAAAGTGATGCGATAAGAGCACAGATGGAACACATCAGTGATTGTTCTGAAGTAGAAGCTTTAGACGTTGTTTCTTCCATGTTTGAGGAGAGCTTGAAGATCACACCTTATACACAGTTGGCTAATCTGACTGGACAACCAGCAATCAGCTTGCCTACTCATTTGACAAAAGAAAACATGCCTCTAGGAATCCAATTTATGGCTGCCAGAGGAAGAGAAGATTTGCTATTTCAAATCGGCTATCTATTTGAAGCAAATCATCAGTTCCATTTACCAAATCCATGGAAATAGCAGAAACAAGGAGAAGAAGAATGAAGAAAAAAAGATTGTTTGCTCTAATAACTAGTGCCTTTTTTATTTTAAGCGCTTGCGGTACAGCTGCCGCTAATCAGGAAGATAACAGCTGGAGTAATGTAGAAAAAAAGAAAGAATTAGTAGTAGCGACTTCTGGCACACTGTTTCCCGCATCTTATTATAATGATCAAAATGAATTAGTTGGTTATGACGTAGATTTGGCAAAAGAGGTGGCTAAACGGTTAAATGTCAAAATCTCCTTTAAAGAATACAACGTGGATGGACAAATCACTTCTGTTTCAAAAGGAGAATCAGATTTTGCTGCGAACGATTTTGGTATCACAAAAGAAAGAGAAAAAAAATTCTCCCTTTCAGAGCCTTTCAAATATTCATTTGACAGTATGATCGTACGAAAAAAAGATGATTCAGGAATCCACTCACTTGAAGATCTTAAAGGGAAAAAAGCAGCTGGCGAACCCAATACTAGCTATATGCGTTTAGCGGAAAAACACGGAGCTAAATTAGTCACATATGACAATGCCACGAATGATCAGTATTTAAGCGATGTAGCAAATGGTCGAACAGATGTTATTCTAAATGATTATTATCTGCAGAAAATGGCTGTATCTGCTTTACCAGATATCCCTGTAAAAATACTGGAGAACGTTTATTTCAATGAAAACGAAAGTGGTTTTTTATTGAAAGAAGGAAATGATGCTCTGAAAAAGAAAATCGATGGCGTATTAAAAGAGATGAAAGAAGATGGGACGACAAAGAAAATATCTGAAAAATATTTTCAAACTGATGTTTCAGTCAAACCGAAAGAAACGATGGCTGAGTCGGTGAGTGAGTGATGTACTTTCCTCTAATTGATTTTTCCCTCATGTGGACTTCGCTTCCTTTCGTACTGCAAGGCTTGGTATACACATTAGGGATTGGCTTCGTGTCGTTTCTTTTAGGAAATTTGGTAGGGTTGCTTTTGACAGTTTTAGGTCTTTTGGATTGGCTGCCTCTGAATGTATTTATTCGTTTTTATTTATCGTTCTTTAGAGGCATTCCCGCACTAGTCCTGCTGTTTCTGTTATATTTCGGGTTACCTTATCAATTAAGTGCCTTAACGGCTTCAGTCATCTGCTTTACGATTACCAGCAGTGCATTTATTGGTGAAATCTATCGAGGATCACTAGCAGGCGTTTCTTCAGGTCAGTGGGACGCTGGTTTAGCTTCTGGTTTTTCTTTCTTTGGGGTATTGAAATATATCGTTTTGCCGCAAGCTTTTCGAATCTCGGTACCGGCACTCAGTAACGTAGCTATGGATCTAGTGAAAGGTACTTCGTTAGCAGCAACAATCACAGTGCCAGAAATATTTCAAAAAGCAAAGATCATAGGCGGTCGGACATTCGATTATTTTTCTCTCTATATTTTAGTTGCACTGATTTATTGGGTCATTTGTATCGGGATCGAAAAAGTGCAACAGTATTTAGAAAAACGTTCTATCCATCAGTCAATCTGAAAAATAGAAATGGTGCTAGCGTGGCTGGCACCATTTCTATTTTTTGTTTCTTGTATATTCTGCCTAGTATTTTAAAACCATTTCATGTAAAATGTAAATCGAAAATATGTTCGGAGGTAGAAAACATGAAGACCCCGCTAACCATCGAAATAGAATCCTCGTTATACCAATATTGCATCGAGCAAGGCGGCTTGGTTGTAGAAGAAGTCACGATGCCTGATGACCAAGGAATTGTAGATACGCTTAGCTGCTTGACAAAATTTGATGGAAGCCGAGAATGGCGATGCTATGAGCTGAAAGTGACAAAAGCAGATTTTCGCTCTACAGCCAAACTGTCATTTGTTGGACATTATAATTATTTTGTTTTACCAAGTAAACTATATGAAGAAGTAAAAACTGAAATCCCTACAGGAATAGGTGTTTTAGTGTATCGTCCGTACACGGTTGAAGAGGAGATGCCTGCCTCTGGTACATTTCTGATTGCGAAAAAAGCAGCAAAGAAAGAGCTTGCTGTACCGGAAGAAGCTTTGACAAACCGCTTCATGGCTTCTTTATTCAGGGAAGTAAGAAAAGCAAAGCAAATGGAGCGAGGCGTAAAATATTTTCCAACAGATCAATTGTACAAAGAATTGAAAAGACGTTCAGAAAATCAAGATCCATTTTCTAACGAACGATATTATGAACGGTTTTTAGAGGAAATAGCTAGTCAGGCAATCAATGAGTTGCAAGAAGAAGTTATCGCGCTTCAGCATGATTATGAATATTTGAGGCAACAACAGCAGATCCGTCGGTTGCCTACAGAGCCATTGGAGTGAAAAATATGTACTATCCTTATTTAAGAGGAAAACAATTTGATCTATTAGCATTAAAAGAAGCACTGTCGCGAGGATTGCTCTCCAATAAAATCCAACCAGTGATCGAACCAGTACGTGATTCCGCTACGCTTAAAAATGTGATCGAATTATTTCAAAAAAAGCACCATCCAATCGCTGTGATCCAAAATCCCCAAGTAGGACAATTCAAATTATTCGATCAGCATGTGCACAGTTGGACAGTCAAAGAAAATAGCTCTGTCGTCCCTGCACAGATCTTAACGCCAGAAAATCTCAGTGAAGTACTGGATTCACCTCCAGCGTTTCTTGTTTTCGATGGACAGCACTACCCAAAAGATACAGAGGTGTGGAAACAGCTGGCAGGAGTTGATTCGAAATTTTTGATACCAGATACTAGTCGCTTTCGCATCTGGCTGCCCGAAAACAAAATTGTGATCCGTGACTCTTTTCAAACGAGAAAGCATGTTGAAAGTTATGCAGATAAAACAGATGACTTTTTTAGTGATGACTATCTTTTTTTCCACGCAGACGGATATATTGGATTTTCTGATTTCACGATCGAAGGTAGCCGTTATTTCGATAAAGGGTTCCCTAGCCGAGCGCTTGCTATCCATCTAACGTATATTGATGCTTACGGCAATATACGCGTGAAACATTTTGTCTCTGACAGTAACGACTCTGCTAAAGACCAAGCATTGAAGTTTCTTGAAGCAGGAGATAAAATGAAAAAATGGATCATGCGTCACCATCATCAACTCTTGATTACTTCAGGAATGATTGAATTATTGGCTCTTTACCAGCAACAAAAATTCCCTGGACTGGGAGTGTTGAAAAAGTGGTCACTTATGCATCATTTGGAACTTATTAGTCACCTGCTAGATCATCCAAAAGATTGGCTTAAATATTATTCAAAAGTTCAGGAACTATATGAAGTGATCCAATGATTAGATAATGTAAATGAAAAAGGAATAGAAAAGAGGAAACTGGATGTATATTCGGCAAACAAGGAAAGAAGAAGTAGAAGAAGTGGTAGAAATCATTAATGCCGCAGCGGATTTCATTGCTTCGCAAGGCTCTCCTCAATGGCAAAACGGGCAGAAACCAACAAAAGAAACGATTTTGAACGATATTGAAAGAAAAGAAAGCTATGTATTAATAGTGGAAGATCAAATTGCTGGAACAGCTGCATTAGTCTCAGGCGTGGATCCCGTTTACACAAAAATAGATGGTAGTTGGAAAGAATCAACTGGTCCTTATTTATCGATTCATCGTGTCGCTTTAGCAGAAAGTACTCGAGGAAAAAAACTAGCAAAACCGTTCTTAGAACATTTGTTGACGATTGCAGCCAGCAAAAATATCCAAGATATCCGTATCGATACTTATCCAGCTAATGAACCGATGGAAAAGACCATCTATTCTGCTGGATTCACTTATCAAGGGATGATTGAATTTCCTTTTGAACACGGCGAAAGAAAAGCATATCAAATAATAATCATCTGAGCAAAGATAAAGACATTAACACTACTGAAAAAAACAATCATATGATAGCCAAGAGGTTGTAACAGAAGTGGCCAGCTTCAAAAAACAAGAAAGAATTTCCGAAAATGCTTCTCAAATTTTTGTGGAATTTTAGCGTATTTTACGAAAAAGCTGCTTTCTGAAACTCCCTTCATCGAGAGGTCGTGACATAGCTTTTGTCACGACCTCTCGGCTTATCCTACGAGTATTATTCGATACATTTATATCAATAATCCTTTTTTTATTTTATCTGCAGCTTCTTGGAACGCTCCATCGTTTGACACGACTAAAAGTGAGGGGATAGCTTTCAAACGTTTCAACTGTGCTAAATCTTCTACATAAACCGCCAGTCTGGCTGAAATCTGTTCAGATGAATCTCCACGTTTTTTCAGGCGCGATTGCAATGTTTCTTTAGAGATCGTAATAAAGATAGGACGGACTACCGTCCCGAAATACTCATATAAATGCCAAAAACCATTTGCTGTCAAAACGGCGTAACAATTTCCTACTGTCAGTTTCTTTTTAATTTCTGCTTTACTGGAACCATATTTATGTTGAGCATATTGGTCCCACTCTGCAAATTCATTTCCCTTGATCATCTGATTGAATGTATTGTCAGAAACAAAATAATAATCCTCTTGATCTTTTTCCCCAGGTCTTGCTGATCGATTCGTGTAAGTAATGATCTTTTGTTCCGGCTGAAAAATAGCTTCTGCGAGTGAAGTTTTTCCAGAACCAGAAGGACCGATAAATACATAGCAATAATTCATTGTCATTTCTCCTTTGATGATTGAACAAGTGAAAAAGCTTTGGAAAATATTTCCAAAGCTTTTAAAAGCAACTTTGCTTTTTTGTATATTATACCAGCAAGCCGGTCACAATAGCACTTAAAAAGCTGACTAAAGTCGCTGTTAGCAAAATTTTCAATCCGTGTTTTGCGACAAGATTTCCTTTTTCTTCATTTAATCCCTTCATCGCACCAGAAATGATCCCGATAGAAGAGAAGTTGGCAAATGAAACGAGGAAGACAGATATAATTGCTGTTGTACGCTCAGTAAAATGGAAATTACCATTTGCTAATTCTGTCATAGCAACAAATTCATTTGTAACCAGTTTAGTCGCCATGATACTACCGGCATCCACTGCTTCTTTCCATGGGATTCCGCTGATGAAGGCAAGAGGGGCAAAGATGTAACCTAGGATCTCTTGGAAAGTGATGCCGAATATCCCGTGAAAGATAGCATTGATCATGGCAATCAAAGCAACAAAACCGATAAGCATAGCAGCAACCGTGATCGCCACATGGAAACCATCAAGAATGTATTCTCCCAACATTTGGAAAAATGTCTGTTCTTTGTTTTCTTCAATGATCAGCTCATCTTCTTTTTCTTCTAATACATAGGGATTTACAATTGAAGCCAGAATATAACCGCCAAATAAGTTCAAAACAAGGGCAGTGATCACATATTTAGAATCGATCAGTGCCATATAAGATCCGACGATCGACATAGAAACTGTAGACATAGCCGATACACTCATGGTGAACAAACGTTTCTCAGATAGGAAGGGTAATTCCTTTTTTATGGAAATAAAAACTTCCGATTGTCCTAAAATAGCAGAAGCTACTCCATTATAAGATTCCAATTTGCCCATCCCGTTGATTTTACTTAATCCTAGACCAACAGCTTTCATAAATAATGGAAGAATCTTGATATAGCGTAGAATACCGATAATAGCAGAAATAAATACGATTGGCATCAATACGGAAAGAAAGAAAGGTGCACTTCCTTTATTTGCTACACCGGCAAAAACAAAGTCAACACCTTGCCCAGCAAAAGCAAGAAGGTGATCAAACATTTTTGCCAATACAGAAACAACCGCTGTACCAAAAGTTGTACGTAATAATACGAAACCAAGAACAAGCTGTAAAACGAACATCACAATTAGTGGTTTCAATTTGATTGCTTTTTTATTACTGCTGATCAAAAAAGCAAGCCCTAATGTGACAAATAAACCAATAATACCTAATAAATAACTCAAATAATCACTCCTATTCCAAATTCCGTTTTATTTTACCTGTTTTGCAAATAAAATACTAATCTTTAGTGAAATTTTCATTACTTTTTTAGAGTGAAACGCATTCATTTTCCATTAGAAAATAAAGCGAACAAAATAAAAGGTTCAAAAAGTGTAACGTCTTAGTAAAGTCTATAAAAAACGAAACTATTGATTAAGCTAATAGTTTCGTTTTCAACATTTATAAGTAAACTTTTTCTATTGGTAATATAGATTTTCGGAAGGGTAGACAGGTGCGCAGGTAATATCGATTCCTAGTTTTTTCAATGTTTGTTCATCATTTTTATTGACCATCACAGTAGAGTGGGCTTGGGCTCCCTCAAGTTCAGCTAGTTTATCATAAGCAACTTGAGCGATTGGATTCGTTACTGCACTGATTGATAAAGCGATCAAGACTTCATTGATGCTTAGTGCATCCAAAGAGGAATGAAGTGTCTTTGATTTCAATCCTTGTATTGTTTCAAGAACTAATGGTGACAATAAAGGAATGTCATCTGCGATATGGGCTAAATGTTTTACTGCATTTAAGATAACTGCCGCTGACGCATCCATCAATGAACTTGTACGCCCGGTAATGATGACTTCATCTGGTAATTCGATTGCAATCACAGCAGAAGGATCTTTTGTAGGACTTTGCGCTTGAATCTTATCTGCATAGTCATGGGCAGGGACTACCACGTTTCGGTCTTCAGGACGTAAACCGACTTCTTCCATAATCAATTTGATTCGATTAACTGCTTCTTCGTCGATCAATCCTTTTTTGAAGTCGCATTCTGTTTGGAAATAACGACGGATGATTTCTTGTTTAGAGGCTTCTTGGACAACGGTATCATCCACGATCCCAAATCCTACACGATTCACACCCATGTCAGTAGGAGATTGATAAACAGATTCTTTACCAGTAATTTTTTCAATAATACGTTTGATTACAGGAAATGTCTCAACATCCCGATTATAGTTCACAGCTACTTTATTGTAGGCATCAAAGTGGAAGGAATCGATCATATTGACATCTTTTAGATCGACTGTGGCTGCTTCATAAGCAATGTTCAGCGGATGTTTCAACGGAACATTCCATACTGGGAAAGTTTCGAACTTGGAGTAACCAGCTGCATGTCCTTTTTGGCTTTCATGATACAGTTGGTTCAAGCAAGTAGCGAGCTTTCCACTTCCTGGGCCAGGAGCTGTCACTACAACGATTGGTTTAGTTGTTTCAATATACTCATTTTTTCCAAAACCATCTTCTGAGACGATTTTTTCTACGTTGACTGGATAGTCTTCGATTTCTGAGTGTTTATAGACCTTGATGTTTCGTCTTTCTAGTTTATTGATAAAGACTTTCGTGGCAGGCTGTCCACTGTAGCGAGTGATAACAACACTGTTGATTAATAAGCCATAACCACGTAATTCATCGATTAACCGCAAGATATCCATATCATAAGTAATCCCATAATCACCACGGATCTTATTACGTTCAATATCTCCAGCATAGACGCAAATCAGTATTTCAGCTTGATCTTTCAATTTTTGCAGCAATTTGATTTTCGCATCTTCTTCAAATCCTGGAAGTACACGTTTCGCATGCTTGTCGTCAACTAGCTTCCCACCAAATTCTAAATATAATTTGTCATAGTGGTTCACTCGTTCCAAAATATACGCTGACTGCTCTTCAATATATTTTTCTGAATCAAAACCAATTTTTTTCACTAGGTTCCCTCCTTAAGTACTAAAGCATTTTTTCATTTTTTTGAGAATTCGTCAACTGGAAGAGCGAAATTCCTCAAAAAAACAAAGAAAATGGTTTAAACCAACTTGTCTAGATAGTTATTCATTGGTATGATAGTTTTTGATAAGGAAGGTGCTACATGAAAAAAAGACAGAAAAAGAAAAACGCATATAAACACTATATCCGTTCGATTTTTACCGGTTATGAAAGAATGCTTGAAGATCCCGAATTGGAACAATTGACGTTTACTTATCTAAACGAAGAAACGCAGCTAACTCGTGATGAGCATCAGCGCATTCATTTCACAACAAGAGATCTGCCTAGTAAATAAAAAATAAGATAAAGGTCATTGGATTCGATTCTGTCCTATCAGATGGAAAGACTAGTTGATCGAAAAAAAGGCTGTACCAAATTTTGGTGCAGCCTGTTTTATGGAGCATTGCCCGCTCTTTTTTATAACAATTTTTTACAGAAAATGGTACTATTGAAGTATTAATAAGTGAAAAACAGATGAGTAAGAGGAGGCAAGTAGTATGAAAGAGCCAGATACAAATGCAAATTATGAGCCAGACGAACTAGAGGAGACGAACGCGGATCAGGATACAGGACAAGAATCGTCTTCTTTTTACGATATCAAAGAAAAAGCAAGCATGAATCTTTCCCAATTATTAGAAGACTTACAGGCTTTTGAAAAAGCTGTCCGCGAAGAAGATATCCCTGAGATCTACCGTTTATACAATGGCCGATTGAATGAAGAATTAAAAAGAAGCTCAAATGAAAATCACGAGATCGATCAATTGCTGATGCGTAAGATCCATGATCGTTTTTTACAGGAATTTCCTTTTATGGAACAAGTAGAAAGCATCTCGCCAACGATGAGCTATTACAAAATCGGCACTTATTACCATGATCGGCCCACGGTCGGTATTGATGCAAGTCTGCCAGAAATTTTTGTTTTGCCTAAGATCGATGAAGAGTGGGAGAAATATTCCCAACCGGAGTCAACGGACTATGACAAAAAAATCAATGAGCTAGACGCAAAGGTGATCACTGCTCAGACAGAAATTGAACGTTTAGATGAACAAATAAAAGAAATCAATCGACAAATGACTGATTTGAACGACAATAAAGGATTCTTGAATCGTAAAAAAATCGAGGAAGAAATTCAAGAATTAGAGAAGAAGAAGCAAGTACTATCTAATGAAAAATTAGGCTGGCTTCCTTATATTGAGACGCCTGAAACAATCCAGCAGCAAAAAGAAGCATTGAAGCAAGAAGCAAGAGCGGACCAGCTTCGTGCAGCCATCGTAGAAAAAGAACAAAGGCAAATCAGACGCTATTTCGGTAGCAAAGAGGGATTCGGTCAAGCAATCCATGAATTCTTGATGAATTATCTTGGCAATGAGAATCCTAATAATCAATCTAATGAAGGAGGTTCCGAGTATGAATGAACACGATGAAGCAGAATGGACAAAAAATGAAGAACAAACAGAAGATCATGAAGAAACGAACACTTCATTGGAAGAACAAACAAGTAATCCTCTGGATGACACAGAAGAAATCCCTATGCTAGAGGAAACAAAAATACACGAAAAAGAAAAAGTAACTCCGACGAATACGAATACTGCAGAAAACACCCATGCTTACGAAATAACTGAAAATCCCGGGTATTTAGAAGGAAAAGAGCAAGATCATCAAGATATCGTCAGTTTGATTGAAACAGCGGAAGCAGAATTAGCGGATTTACGTATGAGAAAAGATTTGATCGAATCAGATTTTCCACAATTATTAGAATCATATGATCGTTTTATATTGAATGAAGAACCAATCTCCACGATCGGAAAGACAAGCCTGATCGAATACTTCACGTATGAATTACTGAAACCGTTGAATGATATTGGTCTGGAACGGTCAAATTCAGCTTATGACACATGGAAAACAAGACATTTTTCGATCAATTATACGTTGAATGGACAAAACGAATTAGTCTTTTCCTTTGTATTACCGACCATCGATCAACGATACCAAGTGGAATCGATGAGTCTCCTAAACGTATCACCAGAGACAATGGAAATCAATGTCCAAGATGACCGGGTGCTTTCTTTGATCCGACACTGGTCAGTGGATCGAGTATTCTCTGCAGGGCAGATCACGATATTCAATCACAAATTGAATCAATTATTAGCCCATGCAAGAACACTTGGTTTTACCGTTAATCAGACATTACTAGACAATACGAAGCCACTTCGTTTGAATCTTCAGAGCGAATTTGAATTGACGAATGAAGTATTGGATGATATTTTTATCGTGGCAATGAAAAATCCATCCTACGATATGGAAAAGATCAACGAAACTACTTATCAAGTACGATTAGATAAAGGACAGTCTTTAACGATAACAACAAACGAAAAAGATCAAACAGTCTTGTCGATCTCATCTGGAGACTACCCACGATCTGTCATTGATTTCTTTATCAATTACGAATTCTTGGTCCCGTTAATGGTGAGAAAGTCCTGATTGGATAAGTTGGATTACCAGATGTCATTCAGATAATTCTGTTCCAAAGGACTTGCGGCAGTTATCCAGAATAATTGTCACAAGTCTTTTCTGTATGTACTAAATGGACGTGAATAACTTGCTGATGAAGGAGGGATTTCATTAGGAATGTCCACAAATAAAATAGCACAGCTTAGCTTATTGTCTGCTGCTTGTGTAGCAGGTAGGATCGCTTTTCAATTTATTCCGAATTTCCAGCCAATGACTGCTATTTTTTTATTTATAGTACTTTACTTAAGCTTAAAAGATGCGTTAATTGTCATGAGTCTTTCTATTGCAATCAGCAGTTTTTATTTTGGTGTTGGACCATGGGTCATCGGCCAATGGATCAGCTATACTGTTGTTCTGAGTTTGTTTTCAATCGTCTGCTTGAGAAAAACAGTGCAAAGGAATCTATGGTTAAAGGGAGTCTGTTTTTTTCTGGCGGGCATGGTTTACGGAATAGGTATGACCGTTTTTGATACGCTGTTATATCGTTTGCCTCAACCTTGGATCTATTACCTTCAAGGGGTGTCGTTTGATTTGATGCACAGTATAGGCAATGTTGTGTTCTTTCTTGTTTTTCTGCCAGTCGTCAAACGTTTTTACAATCATTCAGGAGGAAAAAATGAAAAAAATAATTTATAGTTTGCTTGCAATGAGTGTCAGTATACTCATTTTGACAAGTTGCAGTACAACCTATACACAATTGGCTTCCAACCAAAAGGAGGAAGTAAAAACATCGCAAAAAGCAACAATCACGTTACAAGAAAATGGTCAAAACTTTTCGGAAAAAGAAGTGGTCTTCAAAAAAGGCGATGATTTACTGAGTATTTTGAAACGAAATTTTGAAGTCGAAGAAGATAACGGCTTCATCACTTCGCTTGAAGGGCACTCACAGGATGAGAAAAATCAACTCTATTGGATGTTTACTGTGGACGGGAAAAGTGCTACTACTGGTGCCAAAGAGATCAAATTGAATGATGGACAATCGGTCATTTTCAATTTGTCTAAACTATAAGTTTCATAAAAAACTGTTAAAGGGCGAATATTGCCATAATTCAGTGAGTTCAGTTGATGAAAGAAGGAAAATAACATGGAAAATTTTAAAAAAAGCGGAATGTTTTCCGTAATTGCTGCTCTAGGGGCTAATATTCTAGTGGCTATCAGCAAATTTGTCGGCTATGCAATCAGTGGCAGTGCCGCCATGCTAAACGAAAGCATCCACAGTATCGTTGATTGCAGCAATCAGATTTTGCTGTTATTCGGTGATAAACAAGCCAATAAAGGACAGAGCGAGTTGCATCAATTTGGTGAAGGACGAGCAAAATACTTTTTCAGTACAATCGTCGCAATGATGCTTTTCTTCGGCGGTGGGGCACTTGGGGTGATGGAAGCTTTTGAAAAGTTGACGCATCCATCCCATGAAGTGGGTAATCCGATCATTGTTATAGCAATACTGTTATTTGGTTTGGTAATCGAAGGAAGTTCGTTACGCGTGGCAATGAAAGAAATCAAAGAATTGAATACTGAAAAACTTTCCACGATGCGCTTTTTGCGCGAAAGTCGACACAGTGAAATACTGATTATTTTTACGGAAGACTTGTGTGCTGTAATCGGTTTGGTCTTGGCTTTAGCAGGAACAATATTGACTTATGCAACCGGGATTGCTGCATTTGATGCGATCAGCGGATTGCTGATCGGTTTCTTGCTGATGGGAGCCGCCATTTTCCTAGCAAAAGAATTTTATAGTCTGATCATCGGTGAAAGCGTGACAGCAAGCGATTTGTCAAAAATCAAGTTAGCCTTTGAACGACCTGAAATCAGTCGGCTAATTGATATCAAAACAGTTCATTTAAGTCCAACGGAGATTTTAGTTGCAGCAAAAGCAGATATCGTTGGTAACAAAGAGAATGAAGCTTACTCGGTCATCAACGATATTGAAAAAAATATGCGTCAGTCTCTTCCTGACAAGAAGATGTATATATACATTGAAACAGATAAATATGACCCAAATTATTCTCGTAAATAAAACGTTTATTCATGAATTGAAGCAAAAATGAGAAAAATATAATCTTGTTTTTAAATAAAACGGCTACAATTTAGCGAATTTATGTTACAATGAGTCCGCTGTTTATTTGTTGTAATTAAAGGAGATATTTTAATGAACAAAAAGAAAAGTGCGCCATGGCTTCAAGCTTTGCATGCAGTGATGCCACTTTGTATAAGCTATATACCAGTAGGATTAGCTTGCGGAGTATTGTTGCAAAAAGTTGGATTTGATCCTCTCTTATCAGGACTGTTATCGATTCTGGTCTTTTCCGGTGGCGCGCAGTTTTTAGTTGCATCTATGCTTACGACGCAAGCATCATTTGCAACGACATTATTGATGGTTTTCTTTTTAGAATTACGCTATACATTATTAGGAGCAAGTCTTGCCGGTTTTATGAAAAAAGAAAAGCGGACGTTTTTGGCTGTCTTTTCTCAATCACTGAATGATGAAAACTATGCGGTGAACTACTTAAAGTTTTCAACTGACCCTTCCTGGAATAAAAGAAAGGCTTTATATGTCAATTGGTTCTCAATGACTGCATGGGCCGGTAGCAATATGATCGGTAATTTTTTCGGCTCGGTGATTCGAGTAGATGCTGACCTTGTCCATTTTGCTTTGACGGCCATGTTCATTTTCATGTTTATCATGCAGATGAAAAGCGCACTACTGATCTTTACAGGTTTATTCTCAGGCGTATTAGGGGTCGTATTCATGGTATTATTCCAAAATACTTTCGGATTGATTGCAGCAACAGTCATTGCTTCATTTGCCGGATTTATGCTGGAGAAGGCATTCAAAAAAGAAAAAGCTAAGAAACTAAGAGACCGCGGTAAAGATGTCAATGAGCCGCTCTTCAACTTCCCGGAACAGGAGGCCAATCACCATGACTAAACTATATTTGCTACTTTTAGTTGCTTGTCTGTTCATCGTGGCATATATCCCGCGCTTGTTCCCGATGCTTTATTTTACTCATCGAAAAGTGCCATCCTGGTTCAGTGACTGGATGAAATATGTACCGGTGGCATTATTTGCGGCGTTAGCTTTTAAAGATGTTTTCATTACTCACGAACATCTGGATATTGCTTGGAATATTAAAATAGCTGCAATGATTCTAGTAGCAGGCGTGGCTTACAAAACACGTTCGATGGCGTTGTCAGTTTTGACAGGACTTGCGTCTGTCTTTCTGCTGTCTATGCTTTAAACTGTTTTATTTTATTAAAAACAGAGATTGCGACATAAGTTGTTCAAACTGATCTATCCGAACTGCATTTGCAACAGTCAATTCTGGATGCAAGTTTATTCGTAGGGATAAAAAAGATTAGTGTTGGCTTATGATGCAAGCTCTTTTTTATTTTAGGAATTAGAGAGGGATTTGTCCTTCTATGATTTTTTGCTATAATAGGGAATATGTTTATTTTATGAAAGAATAGTTGAGGGAATTTAAATGAATAAAAAATTGATGCAAGGAACATTTTGGCTAACCTTTGCTAATCTTCTATGTAAAGTTTTAGGGGTAGTCTATTTGATTCCCTGGCTAAGTATGATGGGGAACAATCAAGATGGTATGCTTGCTACGACATTGTATAATGTTGGCTATCTTCCTTATGGATTGTTCCTGATGCTTGGTACAGTCGGATTTCCAAATGCGATTGCAAAAAAAGTAGCTGTAGCCACAAAAGAAGGAGATAACGCTGCTTGTCGGCTGATTTTTAGAAGTACGATCAATATCATGTTTGTCATCGGTATCGCCTCTGCTGCACTGATGTATTTATTTGCTCCTTTACTAGCCGGAATCAGTCCGATTGCTAACGTTAATAATGGGATACTAGCTATCCGAAGTTTATGCCCATCTTTGATTGCTATCCCAATTCTTAGTGCAATGAGAGGATATTTCCAAGGAAAAAATGATCTGCGCCCTTATGGAACTTCTTTGATTATCGAACAGGCTGTGCGAGTGATCGTTATCTTGGCTGGTACTTATTACTTGCGCGTATTGACTGACGGAACCATATTAGAAGCTGTATTGATCAGTACAGTCGCTTCTTTCTTCGGTGGGTTAGCTGCGATTATCCATATGTATATCGTCGGACGCAGAAAAGACTTCTTCGAACTTAAAGATTTTTTGATTTCCAGCCGTTATTTCGAAAGAGAAAACCGATCTGCCTCTGTCTCTATCATTCGGGAAACACTACCGTTTATTTTTGTCGGCTCAGTCATTACTATCGTTCAAATGATCGACCAAGTAACGATGAAACCACTGCTTCACTTTTTCCGTCCAGAGATCGCAGATCAGCAACTGGAATTCTTATTCAGCCGTGCTTCTGTCAATCCAAATAAATTGACATTGATCCTGATCTCCATGGTAGGAACAGTAGCTATAAGCAGCTTGCCAATATTAAGCACGATGAAGAAAAAAGATCGGATACAAATCGAAAAAACAGTAGGAGATAGTTTTTCGATTGCGTTATTGATTCTTCTTCCTTCATTGACTGGAATGTCTTTATTAGCTGGACCACTATACACATTGTTTTTTGGCTATGATCCTGAAAGTGTCGGATATTTCCAAATGGCTTTGCTAGCTTCTTTGTTTTTCTCTTTATTCACGATCCTATCTACGATGCTTCAATCTTTGAATCACCATCGTTTTGCGATCCGATTAACTGTAGAAGCAATTATCCTGAAAGTCATCTTCCAAGTAATCGGATTAGGATTAGTTGGCGGATACGGGATGAGCTTATCAAATGGCTTAGCATTCGGTATTGTCTTTGTTCGCGGCTATCACTTTATGTGCAAAGAATACCGAATAGCACCTTTAGCAAAGATCAGCAATTTTTTCTTAAAAACTTTCCGCTCCACCCTGATTATGCTTGCAGTATGTTTTGCCGTTTTCTTTTTGCTGAATCAGCGATTGTCAATGGAATCAAAAAGCTATGCAATGATTTATTGTGTGGCTGTAGGAAGTATTGGCGGCTTAGTATTTTTATTTTCTCAATTCGGAAAAAATGGGTTTCGAATGTTGAAAAATGTTAAACATCATAGCAGAAGCAAAGAATAGGTTAACTAATCGTTTTTTGCTGTCACTTGAAAAACGGCAACTCGTATGATTACGCTTGTCGTTTTTCTATTTTCCAATTTTAGTTTCATATCTAATCTTACTTATGATATAGTTATAAGGTCTGGAAAAATTCTTTGAAACGAGGAAATTAAACACATGAAACTTGCAGTAGTTACAGATAGTTCGGCATATCTGCCGGAACGTATCAAGAACCATCCCGACTTATTCGTTATTCCAATCCCTTTGATTATGGATGGGAAAATTTATAACGAAGGAATCGATATCGAAGCGGATGAATATTATGGACTTTTAAAAAACAGTAAAGATTTTCCTACTACTTCACAACCTGTCGTAGGGGAAGTTTTGGGTTTATATGAGGAATTGAAAGAGAAAGGGTATGACACGATTTTAAGTATCCATCTTTCTTCAGGGATTTCTGGCTTTGTCAACACATTATTTGCGATGAAAGATGACATCAGCGGAGTAACGGTCATTCCTTATGACTCTAAGATCACTAGTATGCCGATGGGACACATGGTAGAAGCTGCCTTAGACTTAAATGATGAAGGTCAGTCCCTTGATGAAATACTTGCACATATCGATCGAATCCGAGATAATACCTACGCTTATCTGATTGTAGATGATTTGAACAATTTAGTACGAGGAGGACGTTTGACAAATGGTGCAGCGCTGATTGGCAGCTTATTAAAAATCAAACCGATCCTGACATTTTCTGAAGGGAAAATTGTTTTATTCGAAAAAATCCGTTCAAGTAAAAAAGCATTTGCTCGAGCTGAAGAAATTATTGGTAGAAGAAATAACGAAATACAACCGCCAGTCAAACTTTACGTGATACATGCAAATAATTTAGAAGTAGCGATTGCGGAGAAAGAGAAATTGCAGAAAAAATATCCAAATGCAGAAATCGAAATTGGTCATTTCGGACCAGTCATTGGTACACATTTAGGTGAAAAAGCCATCGGCATTGCCATTTCAGCGCAATAATTCCTTTTATTCAAAAAACATACCAAAAATATTCCAACATCATCTTGGACTTTCTACATGTTACTAATGAGCGTGTAAAAGAACGAGATGGTGTTTTTATTTCTATCAATGAAGCTCTTTTTCTTTGCAATCCTCACTTCAATCCTCTATAATGTCGCATATAGTTTAGTAAATGAGTAAACTACTAATTTACTTATTTACTAAAAATAAAAGGATGAGGAGTTAAAATAATGGAAATACCAACAAATTTAAAACATAAACCAGTAATCGTTGTAGAAGACTATGATAAAGTTGATGGAAGAAATGCATTAAATACGGATGCAAAAGGGCTTTCACTGGGCCTTGCTCAGTGGAATGATCGTGGAAAAGTCGATATCTCAGGCAAGGTATGGCGACATACTGGAGAAAAATGGTCACGACAGTCGGAAGAATTACCAATCACACGTATTTTAGATTTAGCGATCTTAGCTGCGCAAGGAAGTTTATACTTCCAAGATGCTTATCGTTATGAAAAATTTTATGATCCAGAAAATCCAGTCGTAGACATCATTGGATTACAAGGGAACCGAATGACGGTAGAAGTAGATACCAAAAATCCAAAGATCGATGAAGACATCATTTTGTATTACGATACACTACAAAAAGACGGAGAACTGATTGGGGAACGATTCCGTATTTTAAAACGTCTTTTAGATGAGCTAGGATATTAATAGACAGAGATGATCAAAAGGGGAAGAGAAGCATGGAGAATTTCTCACTAACAGAAAACCGAACCTTTTCACGGCTAGAAAAGCAAATGATCTGGAAGAAACCGAAAAGCCATCGGACAAGTGCAGAAGAATGGCGGATCGCCTCCGAAATCAAAGGGAATTGGCAAGATCCTGAAATGAAAATCAGTAACGTACTTTTGGAAGGAGATGCCGGGTCGGGGAAGACACAATTAGCCAAAGCACTATCTGCTGATCTGCAACTTCCCTATACAAAAGTGACCTGTTTTGCAGATATGGACAAATCAGATGTTTTCGGAGCCTTATTACCTGTAGTAGATTCTAATAAGGAACAAGACCAAGAATTACTAGAAGCTATTTACCAAACAGATACACTTGAAGCTGTACTGACACTGATCCAGAACCATTACGGCATTGATCCTTTTTCTGCTAAAGAAAAATTAGCAGAGCTAGTTCAAAGGATCGAAGCTGATTATCCAGATGCAATCCATTACAGCTATTACCCTTCTGAAATCGTTCGAGCGATTGAAAAAGGATATTTATTAGAGATTCAAGAGCCGACTGTCATCCGAGATGCCTCTGTTCTTGTGGCACTTAACTCAGCGCTCGAACCAAATGGGATGTTGAATTTACCGACAGGAATCATTCGTCGCCATCCAGATTGCGTCATTGTGATCACTACAAATCGAAATTACCAAGGAAATCGCCCATTAAATGAATCTTTAAGAGATCGGATGCAACATGCGGAAAAAATGGATCTTCCTGCCTTAGAAGTCATGGCAGAACGTGCGATGGCGAAAACTATGATCCAAAAACAAGAACTTCTCTTAAAGATGGCAGAGATTATCCGTTTGTTGGATGAAACTGCAAAAGCTAACGCCATCAAAGGTGTAGCAGGAATGCGTTCTTATTTTTATTGGGCAAATACCTATAAGCAAGGACAAGATTTACTCCAGTCGATTTATCCAAAAGTTTTGTATAAATTATCCACTGATTCAGATGAATTGGCAATTCTTGAACAAGCTTTGTCTGACAGTGGATTGCTACTGGAACTTCAGGACATATTGAGAAAAGAAAAATGGGGTCATCCTCAATCTGAGCATACAAAAGGAAGAACCATTAGCGCCGAAGAAGCAAATGAACGAAACATCACTGAAAATGCTGAAGAAATTCTGCGCTTAGATGAAAAGAAATCGTTGTCTGCTGAAGAACCAAATGAGGGAGAAGAGAAACAAGAAGAAACAATAGAAAAAAACGAGATTCCTCCTCAAATGCAAAAAGAACGCAGTAGCGATATCGAAGGAAAAAATCAAAAAGAACAACAAACAGGAGATGATTCTCAAGAAATGTCTGCTTCTGACATGGAAGCACATGATAAGGAAATCAAGAAGCAACTGAATAAAGAAGCGCGACAAATCATGAAGGAAACGATTCATGAAAAAGAAGGTCTCATCGTTCACCGACCAGCTTTCCAAGGAAAAACGCCGGAAGCACGTGAGCTACACATGCAAGTAATGCCAATAGTAGAATCACTTAGCCGGCAAATTTTAGAGTTACTGGATAATGAACAAACAGAGACGTACCAAAAAGGAAAATACGAAGGTCAGCGGTTCAATGCAAGCAAAGTAGCATATGGTGATTTGAGAAATTTTGACAAAAAGAACCCGCCACATGAGCAACCTTCTTTAGCGGTAGCTGTACGGATCGATGAATCTGGGTCAATGATACGGGATGATCGGATCGAAGCGGCAAAAAAAGCAGCGATTGCCATTGCCGAATTTTCTAAGAAAGTCGATATCCCATTGTTGATTTACGGAGATACAGCAGACCGTTCGTCAAGAGAAAAGACTTCTTTGTTTTCTTATAAAGAATTTGAAGACGGATTTCAATGGTTAAATGAAAAATTAGTCACTATGAAACCAAGGCAAAACAATCGTGATGGTGCGGCACTTCGTTTAGCAGCAGAAAAATTAAACAGACAATCCGCAACAACCAAACTGTTGCTTAATATTAGTGACGGTCAGCCAAAAGCGTTGCCGGATTATACAGGCAAAAAAGCAAAAGAAGATATCCAGTCTGTTTTGAAAGAATATGAGCGTCAAGGAATCTTATTTGTCTCCGCAGCTATTGGCCAAGACAAAGAAGAAATCAAGTCAATCTACGGTGAAAGTCGTTTTGTAGATATTACTGACTTGAATGAATTTCCCAAGCAAATGATTCAACTGATTGCCCGCTATCTATGATAAAATAAAGCTCAACGAACGCACTTAGCAGATTCGTTGAGCTTTTCGTTTCTAGTTACCGGTAACAAGGATACTTCTAAAATAGAATCGGTTATAATCAAGAGGGACCGTTAAAGGAGTGAAACGATATGATACAAGAACAAAAATGGTGGAAAGAAGCAGTAGGCTATCAAATCTATCCTGCTAGTTTCAAAGATAGCAACGGCGATGGTCAAGGAGACATCAATGGGATCCGTGAAAAACTTAATTATTTGAAAGATCTTGGTATCGGCTTTATCTGGATCAATCCGATCTATCAATCTCCATTTGTCGATAATGGTTATGACGTAAGTGACTATCAAGATATAGAAGAGAGATTCGGAACGATGGAAGATTTTGATTTATTGCTAAAAGAAGCACATGAATTAGGGATCAAAGTGATTATGGATCTTGTCATCAACCATAGTTCGGATCAGCATCAATGGTTTGAAGAATCGAAAAAATCTAAAGAAAGCCCGTATCGCGATTATTACATTTGGGTCGACGGGGTAGATGGCAAAGAACCGAATAATTGGACATCGATTTTCGGCGGTTCTGCTTGGGAGTATTCTCATGAAACTGGACAGTATTATCTGCATGTTTTTGCAAAAGAACAACCAGACTTAAATTGGGAAAGCGAGAAATTGAAAGAAGAACTATTCAATATGATCCGATGGTGGTTGGATAAAGGGATAGATGGATTTCGTTTAGATGCGATTTCTCATGTAAAAAAAGATGAATATTCAGTAAAAGCCACAGAGAACCCTTTCTCACCCTTTCAAAATGTCTCAGGAATCGAAGAACATTTGACCGATTTGAAACATGTTTTTGAAGAGTACGATATCATGACTGTCGGAGAAGCAAGTGGTGTCACTGCAGAAGAAGGACCACAATGGGTAGGGAAAGACGGTTATTTCGATATGATATTCGAATTTGATCATATCCATATCTGGCAGCAAGAAAAAGAAGGGCAATTAGATGTCCTTAAATTGAAACATGCATTAAGCGCTTGGCAAACTTCATTGGATGGTATCGGATGGAACGCTTTATATATGGAAAACCATGATGTTCCTCGTGCCGTTTCAGTGTTTGGAGATACTCGTCCCGAGTTTTGGGCTATGTCTGCAAAAGCAATCGCTATGATGTATTTCTTTTTGCAAGGTACGCCATTTATTTATCAAGGACAGGAAATCGGAATGACGAATATGCCCTTTGAATCGATCGATCAAGTTGATGCAGTAGATTCGAAAAGACTTTATAAAAGGCTGCTTGCGGAAGGTAAGACAAGAGAAGAAGCATTGGATATCATTCGTGAAACAACGAGAGACAACAGCAGGACACCCATGCAATGGACTTCGGAACAATATGCTGGTTTTTCTACACATGAACCTTGGCTGATCACTAATCCAAATACCAAAACGATCAATGTAGAACAACAAGAATATGAACCAGAGTCGGTCCTGCAATTCTATAAGAACATGATCCGCATTAGACAAACCAATAAAGGTCTGATATACGGTTCTTATAAAGAATATCTTCATGAACATCCACAACTTTATGTCTATGAAAGATATTTAGAAGATGAACAATATCTTATTATGGTAAACTTAACAGAATCACTTGCTGACTATGAACTTCCAAAAGAAGCAGATCAGTCCTGGACATTACTCTTGTCAAATTCCTCTAGCGGAGAATTTGAAGCTAAAGGCATACTAGCACCTTATGAAGCTCGGTTATATAAAACAAACAAGTAAAACTTCCTCGTTAAAGTTCATTAGTTGGACTTTGCGAGGAAGTTTTTCAGATTGCTCTGTCAATTACTCATTTCAATAATTCGCTCTAGGACCACCGATATATTTAGGACGAGAGCGAAGGGCTGTCACGTGAGCTTGTCCAAGGGTTTTCAAACGAGGTCTGACTGGTACTTGGACATGTTTGATATGCATACCGATTGATGTGTCACCGATATCGATACCGGCTTGTCCAACTACGTGTTCCACTTCGACAGGATCATTGAACTGGTCAAAAGCAGCAACAGAACAAGCACCTCCAGCATGTAGTGCAGGAACAACAGAGACAATTTCGAAATTTTTTGCTTCTGCCACTGTTCGTTCTACTACTAATGCTCGGTTCAAATGTTCACAACCTTGGACAGCTAGCGCAATTTCTTTAGGATCCAACAACTCTTTTAACGTACGGATGATCCATTGACCAACTTCCGCACTGGAATTTTTTCCAATATGTCCTCCAACGACTTCGCTTGTGCTGCATCCTAAAACAAAAAGATCACCTTTTTTCAAGTGTGCCTCAGCCAATATGTCATTAACTATTTCAGTCAATTGGTCTTTTAATTCTTTTTCTGACAACTTCATTTTCTAAAACCTTCTTTTTCAATTAATATTGCTTCCGTGCTTGAATACGTTGAAGACTTGCAGTTATAGGAAAGGCAAGTCCCATTCCAATCAGATTTTGGAAGATGTTTCCTGGTATAGAAGCCACTCCAGCCGGCCAATCATATAAAATCCAACCGGCGATACCATAGCCGATGATCATAACTAAGCTTCCTAATAAAATCCCTAATCCCCACATACGAGTAGAAGATTTGCTGAAAGAACCAGCAACATATCCTTGTAACCCGTGGATCACTAATGAAAAAACTGCCCACTGCGGATATCCTGAAATCAAATCGATCAATAGACCACTGGAAGCACCAACAACTAATCCACCCGTTGGACCATAAAGAAAAGCAGCGGTATAGATCCCGGCCTCGCATAATGTCACAAATCCATTCGTAGCCGGTACAGGGATCAAAATTGTTAATGAAAGGGCAACTGTCAACGCAATCAGCATAGCATAGATCGTTAATTGCTTAGTTTTCATTTCTCATTCCTCCTTTTTGAATACCGCCAGACCAGACGCTTCCGGTATGATCGTTCATCAGCACGCCATTAGAAATACAATGGGCAACAAATTTTTTACTTTCTGCTACTGCTTTGGTAAAATCTGCCCCTAACACAAGATTCGCTGTTATTGCAGAAGAAAAGGCACAACCGGCCCCGTTTACTGTTGTAGTGTCGATTTTTTTATGAGAAAATACCTCATAATGATCAATTGAATAGAGAAGATCCACAGCTTCATCTCCAGCCATCCTTGTGCCGCCTTTGATCACAATGTTTTTTGTTCCTGAAGCAGTGAGTTCTTTAGCGAGATGGATCATTTCTGTTAACGAAGAGGGAAGAGCTTGACCAGAAAGTAAAGCAGCTTCTGCCAAATTAGGCGTAATCATCGTAACAAGTGGAAAAAGTTCTTCGATGAGCTGCGAAATATACAATTGATTGATCACAGCTTCAGTTTCTTTGAATGCCAAAACAGGGTCTAAAATGATTGGGATATTTTGTTTTGTTTTTATGAAGTCTCGAACAACCATGATTGCTTCACTTGAATTCAATAACCCAATTTTGATACCATCTAATGAAGTCATTTTATCAATCGAAACTAACTGTCGTTTAAGCAATTCCAAAGATATAGATTCCAGCATAAATCGCTCATTAATATCTAGTGCCCCTATAGAAGTCAAGGCGCTTAGTCCGAATAGACCAAAATTCTCAAAAGTTTTTAAATCTGTTTGGATTCCTCCACCAGCAAATGGATCAGAACCGCCAATTGTCAAGATTCTTTTCATAACATTTTCCTCCATGAATAAGAGTATAACGAAATTTTCAAAAAAGAAAAACAGCCAATTGGCATATTTTTATCTCATCCAATTTAAAAAAACAAAAAGAAAAGAAAGACCAAAATGGATCTTTCTTTCCTTAAATAGTTAGGACTTTTGTGATTTTAATTCTTTCTCGATTTGAAGCCGTTGCACTTTCATTGTAGCTGTTCGCGGGATTGCATCAAAATCACGGATGATAGGGACGTTCAAGCGAGGAAGTTCATGGACTTGCTCCCACCATCGATTCCAATCCATTTCTTTATCAGGAGCTAAAGCAATAATCGGTTGTGGAGAATGATTTTTATCCCTTACAATCACTACTTCTGCCAAAAAATCTAACGAATCTAATAAAAAGTCTTCAATAGCTAATGTACTATTGATCGTTTCGATCAAATCCACTTGCCGATCTTTCAAAAATAGGTGGCCATGCTTATCCATAAAACCGTAATCTCCGCTATCCCACCAATCGCCATAAACATTTTCCTGGAACCGTGCATCTTCCTTGTAATAAGTCAAAGCCCGTCCTTTAGACAGTAATTGTATATGACCATCTGTGTTTTCAGGTAGGACATTCCCAACTGAATCTGTAATCCGAGCGCTTGTCATGTCTTCCAGTCCAACGCCCATATCTCTTGCATCACTTGTTTTCAAACTCTCTAGTGTATGAGCCTTAAGAATCATTGGTCCGCATTCACTTTGGCCATATACTTGAAGAAATACCGCATCCTGTGCCATCGACGTTCGCAAAAATGTCTTCATTGTCTGGTTATTTATAGCATCAAAAGTGGAGTGATAGTATCGGATACCCGAAAAAGCTTCTGGATGCTCCTTAGCAGTAAAACGCCACTGAACAAAGTTATTCGGATGGGTCTCTAGTGCAATTGGCCGGTGAGCTTCCAACATATGAACAACTTTTGAACTTTGTGCGTTTGCTAAAGGCATCATAGGAAATCCCATGGACATCAAAGAAGAGATACCAATATTGAATCTGGAATGCACTGGAGAGATGTGAAAAGCGATTAATTTCTTTTCCGAAATTTTTGTGAAAACTGTTTTTTGCCATTTCGTCCGCCATCCCATAGAATGAGCAGAATGACAAATAAGTTTAGGGATACCAGTTGTACCAGAAGTATGAGTCATATAAGAAATTTCATTTTTGTCTAAAAATGATTGAGAAACAGACAAAGCAGGTTGTTCCATTAAATAAAGAATAGGAATCTGTTTTGATTTTGTTCCATTTGAAATTTCTCTCACTCGCTTTTTTGTCTCATCATCAAATAAAATGAAAGGGTCTTCTAAACGATCGATAAATACTTCCATTGTTGTTGTTGGTAGATGATAAGAAGTCATGACAGGCACTGCACCAAGGTAAGACACAGAAACAGCTAGAAGGTATGTGTCAAAAGCGGAACTCTTATAAATAATAACTTTGTCTCCGGATTTCACTCCAAGATGAGCCAATTGATAAGCCCGTTTCAACACACTTTCGCAGCATTTTTTGTAAGTTGTTTCAAGTCCTAATTCTGGGAAAGCTGAAAGTGGCTCATCAAAGATAATCGGGGTCTCGGAAAAGTTAGCTGCAGCTTCTTGAAAATTCGTAAATAAGTTCAAAGGGGAATACATTATGGTCTCCATCATTCACACTCCATTATCTTTTGTTAAGTAATATACAAATTCAAGATAATCGTAACATAATCCTTTATATAATAACATAGTTTATTGTGAAAAAAAGATCATACATTTGTTTTATATGGAAGAAACCTGAACGAATGCCGCTAATTCGTGATAAGAAAAATCAACCATCTTTTCCCAGATATCTTGAAAAGAATGGGATGAGAGGTATCGATTACCACATAAATAATTTACCGCGTCAGCATCATCTAAATATAGTTCTGCATAATAACGATATGTTTTTCTGCATAGTTCTGGCGATACGTTTTTATATACTGTAATTTTGCTCAAAATTTGGCGAATAGTCCGAGGAGAAATTTGCTGATCATGTGAGGAACGAAAAACAAAAGAATTTTCGTCCGTATTTTGTGCTGTTAACTCAAAATAGTTCTCCAGAAACGGCATCGCTTCTTTTGGTATTGGTACTTTATTCAGTCTGTTTTCTTTTCTATTCAGATTAAGAATCTGCTTGGTCAAAGATACATCTTTACGTTTAAGTTCTACTACTTCATGGATCTTTAATCCGCAATACAGAAGAATGGCAGTAATTGCAAGGTTCCTCGGTCGATTCTTTTCTTCAAAGCTAGCTTCTCTGCTTGTTCGAAAGCCTTCAATCGGGATAAACAAATGCTCAAAATCTTTGAAAAGTTCTGCATCGATATATCGCGGAGCTGCTTTGGTTGTTTCCGGTAAACTTGTACCCAAAAGAGAAATCTCTTCTTCAATCAGTCCTTTTTGATACAAAAATCGTAAAAAATGATTTAATGAATATTGCTTCCTTGAAATCCCGTAATAGCTATTTTCAAACAATTGCTCCGTTTCTTGGTTCGCTGTAGTTTGGAACGAACGAGTATGTCGATAGATTTTAGCTAAGAAATTCTGATAATCTTGTTTTTCTAAATGGATAATCAGCTGATCATCCACTTCTTCAGAAAATACTTTTCTCAAATAATCAGTAAACAGATGAAAATCTTTTGCGTATTCATAGCGACTGCCTAATGAAAGGGAAGAACGATTTTCTTCTAAAAACTGTTGAAAGACGGAAGGGAGCAAGTGTGTACGTTGCTTTAACTTTTCTTGCAGTTGTTTTCTAGTTTTGCTGTCCATTACAAATTCCCTCCAATAGTGTTCATTTTCTATATTTTACCGCATTTCATTAAATGAAGATAGACAGTTTGTCTTGATCTTAGGAAGCAAATTTTTAACTGTCTTTTAAAAGTACTAGCTAAAAGATATGAAGTAAGAAGATACATTTTTAGTTATTTTATTAGTGCAGTCATTCTTTTGATCTTTTAATTGATTTATCCTCTTTTTAGCTATGTGGTTACTTCATGAGCAATGAAATGGATTTGGTTCGTTCTAATGGCAGGAGGCTCTTTCTTTTATTTCCGAAAAATTAGAAAACATTTTTTCAGAATCGATTGGCTCTCCATTTATTCAATAATGGTTTGTCTAACGATATTGTTGGGATAATTCTTAAAGAAGTATTAGAAATAGTTGGTACTTCATTACTTTACATAAAGATTTATTCTATGGTAGGAGCAATTATATTGAGAATTAATCCTTTTTTATATAAGTTGTTTGCTTATTGATGGATTGGATAAATTAAACCATCACAACGAGTGGAAATTATATGAAATTTTTCATAAAAATTCATATAGAAACAAATGACATTTTATTAGAATATGACTTTCATTAACATAAATATTTTCAAATTTCAATTAAATTGTTTTAATCAAATTCCAATCTAAATATTTGTAGAAAACAATCGTCTCCTATAGAATAAATTTATAAGTAACAATATACCAATCATAAATCTATTTGCTAGGAGGAATTTACATGGAAGAGAAAAATTTAACGGTCATCGGAAGCTATAGTACGAGGGAAGAAGCATTATCAGTAATTGAACGGTTGCGTAACGAAGGGTATGAACGAGATGATATCGTTATTTATACTACTGATGAAGCAGCATCTAGACTAGGATTTGACGGATTGTCTGGTATAGATGTTGAAACAGATGAAAATCGGATGGATGGTGAAGAAGACCGTTCTTTATGGGAAAAAATAAAAGATACTTTTTCTTTTGATACCTATGATTCTGAGACGGCTACACCAGAAAATGATCCTTTATATCAATATAGAGGAGATATTTCTGATGGAAAATTTGTCATCACAGTAAAAGGCTATCGTCAGCCAGAAACAACAGAAGATACAATGGATACACAAGATACTGTTAGCCCAGCAAGCACAATGGGGACTGGATTAGAAACTGGCACTGGAACAGATCCAATGGACGTAGGTGGCACGACAGGCTTTCAAAATACAACGGATCCATTGAATATGACACCAGGAACTGATCCGATGGACGTACCTGGCGAGACTGATACAATGGGTACAAGCAAGACTGAAGACATCGATCGCAAACCAAATCTAGATGATGATACAATTCAACTAAAAGAAGAAAAATTAGATGTAAATACACATGATGTGACAACTGGAGAAGTGGACATCCACAAACATGTGGTCAACGATACTGAAACGGTAGAAGTACCGGTCAAACGTGAAGAAATCGTCATCGAACGCAAACCAGTAACAGATCAATCTTCACAGGGAACAGACGAAAACTTGGAAGATGACACGATTACTATCCCAATCAAAGAAGAGCAAGTAGATGTAAGCAAACATACAGTTATTCGTGAAGAAGTTGGGATTCATAAAGAAGAACATGAAGATGTTGAAAAAGTGACAGAAGATGTTAGCCGAGAAGAATTGGATATTGACACAAGCGGTGATGTACACATTGAAGACCGCAATAAAAAATCGTAAGCGTAAGCTAAAGAGGTTGTGACAGAAGTGGTCAGCTTAAAGAAATTTCGGCTTATTTCCGAAGAAGCTACTTCTGGAACACCGTTTATTCGCAACAAAAAAGGGCTGTGACAAGATTTTTGTCACAGCCCTTTTTTAGGGATAAGCATTATTTTTTAGGCTTCAACGGCAATTGGACTTTAAAATCGACTCCTTGTGGAAGATAATTGGATACAGAAATTTGTCCATGATGCTGTTCGATTACCTGTTTTGCAATTGCCAAGCCAAGCCCGTATCCGCCAGTCTCTTTCGCCCGAGATTGATCTTCCCGATAAAATCGATCAAAAATCCTTGCTTGATCTTCTTCACTGATAGAAGGGCCAGTATTCTTTACGTGAATCAGCCATTCTTTATGGTTAACAGATGAGTCCAAAATAATCTTATCTTCTGGATTCGTATATTTTAATGCATTATCCAGCAAAATAACCAAAACTTGATGGATTTTTTTTTCGTCAATTGGTACTTCTAATGTTGCATCGTTATGGAGAATAAACTCTTTTCCATCTATGGTGGCCATCTCTTGAAATGGTTTAACAAGTTGTTCGATATATTCTTGTGTATTGATCATTTGCTTTGAAAGCAGCTGCTGATCAGAATCATTCCGAGCGATTGTCAGCAAATCCGAAGTCAATCCAGTGAGGCGCCTCGTCTCTGACAATGCTTGAGCGATGCTTTCGGATTCTTCAATAATAGTATGATTAGGCTTGGTAAAAAGATGTTCCAAACTATTTTGAATAATCGTTAACGGTGTGCGCAATTCATGAGAAGCATTCTCAACAAATTCTTTTTGTCTTCTCCAAGAAAGAATAATAGGGCGCATGCTTAGACTAGACAAGTAATAACTGATACCAATAGAGAGAATCCAAAAAACAATCATACACAAAATCATAATCGTGCGAAAAGTCGCTAATGAATTCTTGATTTGATTTGTATTTTCTAAAATTTGGATGTAGGCAACGCCATCTTGATTCGTCTCCGCTTTTTTCGTAATCGAACGGAAAGAGAGGGCAGATGAGCCACTGTCTTCATTTAATTCAATATTTTGGATGGTATTCAGATTTTTCGTATCCATTTTTAATTCTTTGATTTGGTTGAAACGCCCACCAATAGCTGCTTTATTCAATATCTCACCATTTTTAGACCACAAGATCACTTGAGTGTTAAAACGGTCATTTGATGGTTCCATTAATGGCTGTTCCATGTTTGTTCTGTTTTGTTCCGTTTGAGTCGGGTTTAAAAAGGGATCGCCTTGCTGATATCTTTGTATCTCTAATTGTACTGTTCGAGAATCAAAATTTATTTTCTCTAATGACAGATCTGTTTCTCTGTATGCAGATTGGTTTAATATCTGTAAAGTAATGAATCCCAAAAGAAAAAAGATAAAAGCAAATGCTGCTACATTTGTCGCAAAAAAGCGACTACGTTGCTTTCGTGTAATATCTCCATTCATTGCATCACACCCTTTGCAGTATATAACCGACATTACGTAAGGTTTTGATTTCTTTATCCAATCCAGTACTTCGCAGATGTTTTCGTAAGTTGCTCATATAAACTTCAATAACTGTAATCGTCGTATCAGAATCAAATCCCCAGATCCGGTCAAATATCTGCTCTTTTGTCAAAATGATTCCCTTATTTTGTAAAAAATAAACGAGCAATTCAAACTCTTTTCCTTGTATGGGCAAAACTTGTTCTTTATACAAGACTTCATTGCTTTTTAAATCACAACTGATATCCTTATACTTCAGAACATTTTCATCAAAGAGACCTAGCGAGCGTTTCAATAATGCTTTCACGCGCATGATCAGTTCTTCTCGATAGAAAGGTTTTGTTAGATAATCATCTGCACCTCGTTCAAATCCTTCAATCTTATCTTCCAAACTATCTTTTGCAGTCAAAATCAATACTGGAGTCTGTATTTTTTCTTTCCGTATTTTTGCTAACACTTCATATCCATTCATTTCCGGCATCATCAAATCCAAGATTGCAAGATCATAAACTCCACTTTCCAACTCGAACAGTCCTTCACTACCATCATAAACTTGTGTTATCTCGCCGATTGCAGCGAGTATTTCTTTTATATTATTGGATAATACTTTATCGTCTTCTACTACTAATAGTTTAATCATTTTCCCACCTCATTGATTTGGTCACTTTAGTTTATCATGGAAAGCATAAATAAGACTTAAATAAATTTTTTATGACTCATGTTAAGGTTTTATCGAAAGATGTCTTAGACAATTTATTAATAAGAAAAAAACAACATAAGTGACAAAATGTCACTTTGGAGTTACACTATTCAACGAGTGACATTTTGTCACTATCAATCTATCATAGGGAGGAAAAACAAATGTTTCTAGCTATCAAAGAAATTCGCTATTCTAAATTACGATATGGCTTGATCGTCGGTATTATGTTCTTGATTGCGTATGTCGTATTCATGTTGTCAGGACTAGCGAATGGACTTTCAGAAGAGTTTAAAAAAGCAATCGATGATTGGGACGCACAAGAGATTGTTTTGTCGGAGGATGCAAATCAAGTATTTGCAGCTTCACAATTAACAAGAGGAGATCTGAAATACATTGAAGGAGGAGAGAAAGCACCAATCGGATTGTACAGCGGAGCAATCAAAGGAAAAAACAAAGAAAATGTTACAGTTTTCGGCACAACGAAAGAAGCATTTTTATTACCAAAACTCACGAAAGGGCATGAATTTAAAACAAAGAATGAAATCATCATCTCTCAAAATCTGGCTGATTCAGGCTATAAAATTGGAGATACGATCAAAATTGGCAGTTACGACGATCCTTTGACGATTGTCGGTATCTTTCCTGAAACTTATTACACAGTTTCTCCCGTCATCTATGCGTCCCTAGATACGTGGACTGCTTTGAAGTATGGACAACAGCCGTTTGCTTCTGAAGAAGAACAGCCGATCAATGGGATCGTAATAAAGGATTCAGCTAAAATTTCGAAAGAAAAAGCATCGAAGGGTCTACAGTTATTAACTATTGGGACATTCATTGAAAGTATTCCTGGCTATTCTGCCCAAAATATGACCTTAAATGCGATGATATACTTTTTGTTCTTAGTGGTTGCTGCCGTGGTCGGTATTTTCATGTACGTGATGACACTTCAGAAGACTGCTATTTTTGGAGTAATGAAAGCACAAGGGATCAAAAATTTCTTCATCGCTAAATCTTTAGTAGCACAGTCCTTTATTGTTGGGGTGGTAGGCGTTCTGCTTGCTCTTTTGTTTGCTTATTTGACTAGTCTGATTTTACCAAGCGCGATGCCTTTTGCTGTTTTTTGGTCACAATGGTTGCTATATAGTGGGATTTTGATCATTGTCGCAATGCTAGGCGGATTGTTTTCGATACGTACGATAACCAAAGTAGACCCAATTACAGCAATAGGAGGTTAATAAAAATGAAAAAAATATTAACGATGAAAAAAGTTACCAAAACATTTGGTTCTGGTCATACAAAGGTCTCAGCTTTGAAAGCAATTGATTTTTATGTAAAGGAAGGAGAATTCGTCAGCATCATTGGTCCTTCTGGTTCAGGTAAAAGTACTTTCCTTACCATTTCAGGAGGATTGCAAACACCGACTTCCGGAGAAATAGTGATCAACGGTCACTCACTAACTGAGCTTCCAGAAAAAAAACGAGCAGATTTACGCTTTAAAGAAATTGGATTTATTCTCCAAAGCTCTAATTTGATTCCTTTTTTAACGGTAAAGGAACAATTTGAACTAGTTGACCAAGTTACTTCAAAAAAAGAAGATTCAACAAAAATCGATTCCTTGCTGCAATCTTTAGATATCCAGTCACTTAAAAATAGTTATCCTAAAGACCTTTCTGGTGGAGAAAGACAGAGAGTGGCAATTGCTCGCGCTTTATATAATGAGCCAAGCTTGATCTTAGCAGACGAACCAACAGCTAGTTTGGATACCGATCATGCATATGAAGTCGTCAAATTACTAGTTAAAGAAGCTCATGAGAAACAAAAAGCGACTATTATGGTTACTCATGATGTCCGTATGATTCAATGGAGTGATCGCGTTTATCGAATGGAAGATGGGTACTTGACAGAAGAAGAGAAAAAGAAGGAATGAATCCTTCATGACAATGAAGGGCTATCCACGTATAATCAGAGATAAAGGAGAGATGTGGATGCCAAAAGAAACTTTTTTCAATTTATCGAACGCAAAGAAACAGAGAATCGATGACCTATTACTGGAGATATTTTGCTCACAGCACATCAGCCAAGTCAAAGTCTCAGAGATCGTTGACAAGATGGGGATGTCGCGCGGTGCTTTTTATAAATATTTTCAAGATTTGGAAGATGCTTATTTGTATACGATCAAAAGCAGTTCTCACATAGTCCATCAAGATATCTTAAAATTCATTAGCGAAAACAAACAACATTTCTTTTTGGGGATCGAAAAATATTTAGAGTGGTGCTGCGACTTAGATCACGAAAGTATCTATTGGCAAAGGTTATACTTGTTAACACAGCGAAATGATCAGCAGACAACCAAACGTAGAGAACTATCGGCTGATTCTCCAATGAACGAAAAATGGCTGGAATTATTAAGAATCAATCATTTCTCCATTCAATCGTCGGAAGAAGCAGTTAGTTTCCTATACTTTTCCATGACCCTCGTAATGAACACATTGACGGATCTCATTGCAAATAATTGGACAAAAGAAGAGTTGTTAAAAGACTTTCGCTATAAATCTCGTTGGATTGCTGAAGGAATACAATAAAAAGAAACAGCTATGTGAATTTGTCCTGAAATTTTTATCAGGGTGGTTTATACATAGCTGTTTTTTGATTATTCATAACTCGAATAAGCGGATGAGTTCTTCTTCATTTGCGAATGACACACTATCATCAATCAATATATGAGGAACATGGGCATTCAAAATGGGTTGATTCGTAACGATCAGATCATACTCGAGAAGATTGTATTTCGACAGCTGATCTTCAGTAATAGCAGTTGTCTCAGAGTGAATTTTATGCACAGCAAGAATATCACTGATATATTCTTCAATATATTGACTATGTCGAAGACTTAAGTCACTGATGATCAGTATTTTTTTATCAGAAGTATAATGGTGAATTTCAGGATTACCGATAAGCATCCAAAAGATATAGCTAGATAAATAATAAATCAGATTCTGATTCAGTAGAGTGGAATAAAATTGAAGTTCTGCACGAAATCCAGCATATAGACGTATCTGGCGGTGTTGCATCTGCTGTGCAAAGTAAGTTGCACGGATCGTCAAATGAGTCGTATCGTATGGGAAAATACGGGAGAAAAAATAAATTTGCGTTAATAATTGAACAACATATTCTTCGTTTTTTTCTTTGCAATCAGAGGATGAAAACGAACAGTAGGACATATTTTTTCGTATCTGCTCACTGATTTCATTTTTTTCTTTCTCCGAAAATTCTGAAAAAATCGTATTGACAAAATAGTTCACTACTTTTATATAGCTGCTGTACTTCAATTTTCCTAAGAGATTTTTCAAGATTAAGAAGTCTTTTTTATCGATATTTATCAACTGTACATAAGAGTCTCCAGCTTTCCATTCAAATGGAGTTCCTTGGGATTCTCTCATGAGATGCACAACAAAATACATAATAAAGAAAGATTGCTCATATGGGCTTTCTTCCTGAAATAAATTCAACTGACAATTATTCTTGACCATAATTTCTTTGATCTTCTTTTTTTCGATTGGAAATGGCAACGTGCGTCTTCCGTAGTAACTTAAAAAGAAAAAGGTGACAAAGATACGCAACTGGAGCTCACTTTTAAGGCTAGTTAACTGAAAACCTTGGTCAACGATCACTTTTAATAAATAGCTTTCTAAAATTTGATTGCATTGTTTCAACTTACGTGTAAAAGAAGACCGGCTGATGGAAATTTTTTCACAATAATACTCAATCGTTTTACCCGGATTGACAATAATCTCATTTAATAAACGACTGTTTGTAGAACTTTGCGACATTTCCATCAGAACATTTAAATAAGCTGGTACATTCAAATGTTCAAGACGATACCCCAATTTTTGTGAAGATTGAATCGTTACATCCGTTCCCCAGCGGATTTTGATCTCTTCGATATACCTTACAAATGTAGATTCTGAACTACCAATTCTTTTGGCAAGTTCTTTTTTAGTCATCCACTTGTCAGAAATGGACAGAATTCGAATGATTTTTTCCATCTTTCTATAGTTTCCTTCCAACAACCTGATCATATGTTTTTCTCCCTCAACCCTTTTCTTTCAATGAAACGCTCATTAATCGAAGGAATCAACTTCATAAATGAAACCAATTGGTATGAAAATTGGTGTGATTCCCTTTAGCGCCCTTCGTATAATAATTATCATATTAAAATAAATAAAATTATGTAACGCCTGTTTATTTTAATAATTTTCACTATTCACGTCAAAACAGAAAAAAAGAAAAAGGAGGGGAAAAATGACGACCACAGGGAAGAAACTGAAAGTTATTTTCATGCTGATAATATTGAGTTTATCAAACTTTGTGCCATTATCTGCAATAGCAGACACTACAGATGATCCAACAGTTTTAGAAACAATTTCAGCTGAAGTCATTTCGGATCAGTCTGGAAAAAAAGCACTGAACATCAAGCTAAATGCGAATAACACCAGTGCTGAAAAGATAGAAAAAGAAATTGGTCTAGTCGAAAATTACTTAAGTGATGTGGAAAGAAAAGAAGGAGATGGCTATGCTTATCAGGTAAATAGCGGGAAAATTACGTTGGAAATCTCATCAAACACTAAACAAACTATCGATCTGAGTTTTCCAATCGATCCAGCACTTTACCACAGCCAGGCAAACAAGCTGATCGTCGATAATAAAGAATATGACATTATTGATGAGACAGAAAATAAGAAAGATACAGATGTGTCAGTACCAAAGGCAGACGAAATAGAAGAAGAATCATCAAAAGAAAACGAAAATTCTGTCAGCTCATTTACATTGCCTACATTATCCTTGCCAGCTGTGAGTGTGCCATCTAATCAAACGATTCCTACAGAATATACAACAGATGATCAGGGCACTTATCCTAAAGCCAGTTGGCAACCTACAGGAAATACAAATGTTCTTGATCATCAAGGAAATAAAAACGGAACAAATCAATGGGATGGTATAAATTCTTGGAATGGAGATCCTAATGATCGGACCCATTCGTATATCGAATATGGAGGAACGGGTAATCAAGCAGACTATGCGATACGAAAGTATGCAAAGGAAACAAGTACACCCGGATTGTTTGATGTTTATTTGAATGCTCGTGGAAATGTACAAAAAGATATCACGCCTCTTGATCTCGTATTGGTCGTAGACTGGTCAGGAAGTATGAACGACAATAATCGGATCGGTGAAGTAAAGATTGGTGTCGATCGTTTTGTCGATACTTTAGCAGATAGCGGTATCACAGACAAAATCAATATGGGATATGTCGGCTACTCAAGCGAAGGATATAGCTACAGTAACGGTGCAGTACAGATGGGTTCATTTGATTCAGTGAAAAATCAAGTAAAATCCATTACACCTTCACGGACAAATGGTGGTACTTTTACACAAAAAGCACTAAGAGATGCAGGAAACATGCTATCCGTTCCAAATGGACATAAAAAAGTGATCGTTTTGCTGACGGATGGTGTACCAACATTTTCCTATAAAGTACAGCGGGTACACGCACAATCAAGCAGCAATTATTACGGAACTCAGTTTTCTAATACGCAAGATCAGCCGGGAAATACTTCTCGAATCTCAAATAGCTATTATGCACCTGACCAAAACAATCTATCCAGAAGAATCGACAGTACGTTTATCGCAACCATCGGAGAAGCGATGGCACTCAAAGAACGAGGAATCGAAATACATGGTCTTGGCATCCAACTTCAAAGCGATCCGGCAGCTGGTCTCTCAAAAGCAGAAGTAGAGTCTCGTATGCGACAAATGGTTTCATCAGATGAAAAAGGCGATCTTTACTATGAATCAGCTGATCATGCAACAGATATCTCTGAATACCTAGCCAAAAAAGCTGTACAGATCTCAGCAACTGTAAGCAATGGACAAATAAATGATCCAATCGCAGAACCATTCATTTATCAGCCTGGTACACTTTCAGTCAAGAGTGTGGGGACAAGTCCTACAACGGTCACTCCATCTATTTCCATAGAAGGAAATACCATCAAGAGCAATCAGATCTATTTAGGAAAAGACCAAGAAATCCAAATCCATTACCAAGTGAGAATCCAAACAGAAAATGAGGACTTCCATCCAAATTTCTGGTATCAAATGAACGGCAGGACAACTTTCCAGCCAAACATTGATACCAATGAATTAGCTGAATTCGGTATACCATCTGCTAAAGCTCCCGGAGTCAGTCTTCACATCAAAAAGTTATGGGAAGAATTTGACAACAATCTAGCTGATCGTCCAGATCAAGTTACTTTTGAGATTCAACGGGAACATACGACAAATGCTGCAGCTTGGAAAAACGGATATATTCGAATCATTAAACCAGCTAAAGATACAACAAATACGTGGGAACGTGCAGACATTGACAAATTATCTGCAAATAGCGGAGAAAGTTATCAAGAGATATTATCACTACCTCAATACAATAATCAAGGTCAAGCATTCAGTTACCAAACAATCAAAGAATTACCTGTACCAGGATACGATTCTCAACAAATAGATGCAATGACATGGAAAAATACTAAACAATTCACACCGTTAAACTTGAAAATAACGAAAAATTCCTCTACAGGTGAAAAGAATCTCATCGGTGCTGTCTTCAAATTAACAGGAGATTCTATTGATACTTTACTAACAGATCATGGCGACGGAACCTATTCTCTTCCAGAAAATGTCAAATTGCAAAAAGAAATGACCTATACGCTGACAGAAACAAAAGCTCCAGAAGGGCATGAATTAAGCAAAAAGACTACTTGGGAAATCAAGATCGCTTCTGATGGTACGGTAACCATTGATGGAAAAACAGTCACTACTTCCGATGATACGATCCAGTTGACCATTGAAAATCCTTTTGTTGAAGTTCCTGTAGCAGTACGTAAGTATGCGATGCAAGGGACGGACAAAGAGATAAATCTTAAAGGAGCAGCATTTTCCCTACAGAAAAAAGAAGCAAATGGTACTTATCGGCCAATTGACAGCCAAACAACGAATGAAAAAGGTCTTGCCAGTTTTGATTCACTCACACCTGGTAAATACCGAGTCGTTGAAACAGCTGGTCCTGCCGGATATGATACTTCGCCGGGAAATTATGAATTCCAAATCGATAAATATGGAAAAATCATTTACACGGGAAAAAATACCGAGATGACAAATAATGTATGGACGCTCACTCATCAAAATCGACTAAAAGCGTTTGATCTAACGGTACACAAAAAAGAAGACAACGGACAGACATTAAAAGGAGCCAAATTCAGACTGCAAGGACCAGAAATGGACTTAGAATTGCCAAAAGATGGACAAGAAACAGATACCTTTCTATTCGAAAATTTAAAACCTGGAACTTATACGCTGACCGAAACTTTTACACCAGAAGGATACCAAGGTCTAAAAGAGCCAGTTACTATAGTTATACACGAAGATGGGTCAATTCAAGTGGATGGACAAGATCATGAATCTGTTCTGTCACCAGGAGCCAAAAACAACCAGATTTCTTTAGACATCACGAATCAGGCAAAAGTACCATTACCTGAAACGGGAGGAATTGGCCGTTTAGGAATCTATCTAGTAGGGATGATTGGTTGTGCGTTTTCTATTTGGTATCTTTTTTTGAAAAAAGAAAGAGGGGGCAGCTAAATATGAAAAAACTTGGTTGGCTTAGTGTGTGTCTCTTCTTGTTACTATTTAAACCAGCTTTTACTCAGGCAGCAACAGAAACAGAAACAGAAATGGTTCAGATTACTTTACACAAATTGCTTTTCCCAAACGGGCAACTGCCGAAAAATCATCCAAATGACGGACAAGAAAAAGCGTTATTACAAACGTATCGAGGATTAAATGGTGTCACATTCCAAGTTTATGATGTCACAGATTCTTTTTACCATCTACGGGAAAAGGGCAAAACGGTAGAAGAAGCACAAACAGAGATCGCAAAAAACGGTGCGTCTTCCGGTACGTTTACCGCAGAAGCAACAACTACAACTCTTAACAACGAAGATGGTATCGCTTCTTTTTCTCTGGCCGCTAAAGATCAAGAAAAAAGAGATAAAGCGTATCTTTTCATTGAATCCAAAGCACCAGAAGTCGTCAAAGAAAAGGCAGAGAATATGGTAGTTGTTCTTCCTGTACATGGACAAAACAATCAAAAACTTTCAACTATCCATTTGTATCCTAAAAATGAAGAAAACGACTACCCTGATCCACCTTTTGAGAAGGTATTAGAAGAGCCTAGAAATGATTTTACGATTGGTGAAAAAATCACTTATTCCTTGCATACGACAATTCCTGTAAATATCCTTGACTATCAAAAGTTCGAATTGTCAGATAGTGCGGATGAAGCATTAACGTTTTTACCTAATAGTTTAACGATTTCATCGAATGGAGAAAAGCTGACAGAAGGCTTTGTCATACACAAGAAACCTCACGGATTTGATGTTTTATTTTCGATCCCTTCGTTGGAAAAATATGCTGGAAAAAAACTGACCATTTCTTATCAGATGCAACTAAGCAGTACAGCACAGGCGAACAAGGAAATCAACAACAACGGAACACTGGATTTTGGTTTTGGTATCAGTACAAAGAAAGTCTCTGTATATACAGGGAGTAAGCAATTTGTCAAAATCGAGACAAATAAACCAGATAAACGATTAGCTGGCGCAGTATTCCTTATTAAAAACAAAGCAGGAAATTACCTCCAGCAAACAGCCAACGGATACAAGTGGACAAAGAACGAAGCAGATGCGCTTCACCTGATTTCCGATAAAAATGGCGCTTTTTCAATTTCCGGGTTGAAAACAGGAAGTTATCGATTAAAAGAGATCGAAGCACCTTCTGGTTATATTTTAAGTGAAACAGAAATTCCGTTTACCATTTCAACTTTTCTTTCTGAGGATAAAGAGGCGGACAGTATATTGAAAGTAGTCAATAAAAAAGAAAATAGCCGTCCATTTCTTCCAAAAACAAACGAAACGAAAAATACACTTTTAGGCGTTGTTGGTATGGTATTCGCAAGCTTTGCAATCTGGTTGTTTATCAAAAAAAGAACAGGAGTGAAAAAATGAAAAATCATAAAAAAATAAACGTTATGTTAGGAGTACTTTTCCTTATTTTACCATTACTCACAAACAGCTTCGGCGCAAAAAAAGTGTTTGCAGAGGAGACAGCAGCTCAAGTCATCCTTCATAAAAAGAAAATGACTGATTTACCCGATCCTTTAATCCAAAACAGCGGGAAAGAAATGAGCGAATTCGATCAATACCAAGGATTAGCCGATATTTCATTTTCAGTTTATAACGTCACTCAAGAATTTTATGCGCAACGAGATAAAGGAGCGTCCGTGGATGCAGCAAAACAAGCAGTCCAGTCTTTGACTCCTGGTACACCAGTTACTTCAGGAACGACAGATGCTGATGGAAATGTCACTTTATCTTTACCTAAAAAACAAAATGGGAAAGATGCAGTCTACACGATCAAAGAAGAACCAAAAGACGGAGTGTCAGCTGCCGCAAACATGGTTTTAGCTTTCCCTGTATATGAGATGATCAAACAAGCAGATGGCTCTTATAAATACGGGACAGAAGAACTAGATACTATCCATCTCTACCCTAAAAATACAGTCGGTAATGATGGAACGTTGAAAGTTACAAAAATCGGTACTGCCGAAAACGAAGCACTAAATGGAGCAGAATTTATTATTTCTAAAGAAGAAGGAACACCAAGCGTCAAAAAATACATCCAAAGTGTCACAGATGGATTGTACACTTGGACAACTGATCAAACCAAAGCCAAACATTTCATTACTGGTCATTCTTATGACATCGGCAACAATGACTTTGCCGAGGCATCTATTGAAAAAGGCCAGTTGATCGTTAATCATTTAGAAGTTGGAAAATATAATTTAGAAGAAGTAAAAGCTCCTGATAATGCGGAAATGATTGAAAAGCAAACAATCACGCCTTTTGAGATCCTGGCAAATAGCCAAACACCAGTAGAAAAGACCATCAAAAATGATACGTCTAAAGTTGATAAAACAACACCTCAATTGAATGGAAAAGATGTCGCAATCGGTGAAAAAATTCAATATGAGATTTCTGTCAATATCCCATTAGGTATCGCTGATAAAGAAGGAACGCAAAACAAGTACACAACATTCAAACTTATCGATACTCATGACGCTGCTTTAACATTTGATAATGATTCTTCAGGAACGTATGCTTATGCCTTATATGATGGAAATAAAGAAATCGACCCAGTAAATTATTCTGTCACTGAGCAAACAAACGGATTCACGGTTTCAATTGATCCGAATTATATTCCTTCATTAACTCCTGGCGGTACATTGAAATTCGTTTACTATATGCATTTGAACGAAAAAGCAGATCCAACCAAAGGATTTTCTAACCAAGCAAATGTCGATAACGGGCATACAAATGATCAAACACCACCGTCAGTCGATGTCGTTACTGGGGGCAAACGATTTGTTAAAGTAGATGGTGACGTTACATCAGATCAAACACTTGCTGGAGCAGAATTCGTCGTTCGTGATCAAGATAGTGACACAGCGAAATATTTATCGATCGACCCATCCACAAAAGCCGTCAGCTGGGTATCGGCGAAAGAATCAGCAACGGTTTTTACAACCACAAGTAACGGTTTAATCGATGTGACAGGTCTAAAATATGGCACGTACTATCTGGAAGAAACGAAAGCGCCAGAAAAATATGTTCCATTAACAAACCGTGTAGCATTTACTATCGATGAACAATCTTATGTAACAGCAGGACAGTTGATTTCTCCTGAAAAAATACCAAATAAACACAAAGGTACACTTCCTTCAACAGGCGGTAAGGGAATCTATGTGTATATCGGTGCAGGAGTAGTCCTTCTATTGATTGCTGGACTGTACTTTGCTAGACGCAAGCACAGTCAGATTTAGTCTTTTTGCAAGAATTGGAAAAAGGAGCAGCGGATTACGCAAATGCTCCTTTTTCTTTTATTATCAAACAGTCATCACAAGGAGAACACAAATGAAACCAAAGAAAAGGAAACTTCTAGATCTGCTGATGCTTTTCTTGCTTCTCTCAGGAATAGGGATACTAGCTTATCCATTTGTTAGCGACGCGCTGAATAATTATCTGGATCAGCAGATCATCTCTCATTATCAGCAACAAGCGGTCAAAGAAAATGAAGAAGTCATGGCTAAAATCCAAGAAAACATGACAAAGAAAAACCAGCAATTAGCAAAAGAAGGTGGAAATCCAGGTGCAGATCCCTTTACTAAGAAAAAAGAACCTGCGAAAAAGGATAGAACCTATTTTGAGAAACATACGATCGGTATTTTGACGATCCCTGAGATCAATGTCCATTTGCCAATTTTTGATGAAACGAATACTGTGCTGCTAGAAAAAGGTGCCTCATTATTGGAAGGAACGTCTTATCCTACGGGGGGAGAAAATACACATGCCGTTATTTCCAGCCATCGAGGACTGCCTCAAGCAAAGTTGTTCACAGACTTACCGAAACTGACTTTAAGTGATTCTTTCTATATCGAAATCAATGGCCGGACACTCGCTTATCAAGTCGATCAGATCAAGACGGTAGAACCGACTGATACAAAAGATCTGAGAATCGAAAAAGGGCAGGATTTCGTGACACTCCTAACTTGTACACCTTATATGGTCAACAGTCATCGCTTACTTGTCAGAGGGCACCGGGTTCCTTATCATGCAAAAGAAGTTCAAAAAGAAGTACAGAAAGTATCCGAGAACAAACGATTTTTCCTGTATGGATTGTTAGCTGCATGTATACTGATTTTCCTCCTTCTTATATATCTTTTTCGTCAATCGTTCAAAATAAGAAACAGAAGTTAGCTATTCCTCATTTCTATAATATATCTATTCGAATCGTTCCGTAAACAAACAGGCTGAAGTTTGAAAAAGAAAACTTCAGCCTGTTTTTATGATGATATCAAAGAGAGCCTATCAAACACTATCTTTCTTATTACTAAATGAGGATCTTTTCTTAAGTTTTCCGATATTCTTTAAGAAGGCCTTTTTGCATCAATTCTTGTTTGTTTTTCAAGTTGCGGATATTCTCTTCAAAATTTTGAGAATATATCACTGAGAATAACGTATTTAATACGTAATCGAAGGCAATTTGAGAGGAGAAAGTCGCTACTTTAGCAAAATCATATTCCTCCTGCGATATAACAAGACACATATCAGCCTGTTTAGCCATTTCTGAATGCTGATTTCCGGTAATCAGCAAGGTAGGGGCCTCTACATGCTTCAAATAGGTCATTATTCGTTCATAATGATGGATGCGACCGCTGTAGCTAATAAAAATGGCGCAATCCTCGCTAGTCAAATTGGCTGCATTCCAAGAAGAATCACTGTATTCTTCAGCCATGATCAAAAACTTATTCAACTTGACCATTTTATTCTGGAATTTCCTTGCCGTGATTTGAGAATCACCTTTTGCAAAAAGAAAGATTCGCTGTGCCTTGTTCAATACTTTACCGATTTGATCTAAATCTTCATGTTCAATCTGCAATTGTGCTTTTTTTATTGACTGGATCGATAAATCCGCCATTTTCTTTGCAATTTGCTGAGTGCTATCTTCACTTGAAAAAGGAAAATTAGGATCAATCGTTTGATTGAACTGAGCAATCAATTGATGAACTTCCCGCCCCAGCTCGAAACGGAATTCTTTAAATCCGCTGAATCCCATTTTTTTGCATAAACGAATGATAGCTGAATGGGAAGTATACGTAGCTTTTGCTAATTCTTCAATCGTCATGTAGACTGCAGCTTCGATATTCCTACGGATGTAATCGGCAATCCGTTTCTCTGTCGTGGTAAACAACTCTTGTTTTGTTAGTTTTTCTTCAATAAGCATGATCTGACCTCCAAATTCTATCTTACTGATAAACACTTGGTTCCGCTACTATCTTTTTGATTTTTATCCTTACTTTGAACATTAATTTCACCAAACCGAATGATAACAAGTGTTTTTCTGAACTTTTTTACCAGAATAGCTATTATAAATACTTTCTGCGCTTTTCTAGGATATACTGAAAACATCAATAAAAGGAGGCACCACTCATGCTTACAATCGCTTATCTTGGCAATGGAAAGAGTACAAATCGCTATCATTTGCCTTTTTCAAGAAAACTTACGAACAAAATCAATATCAAAAAAATTTTTTCCCCATCTGAACCAGTGTGGAAAACATTCGAAGACATCGAATATACTGATCAGCTGTCTGATCTTTGGGATGATCCTGAGATCCAATTAGTTGTCATCACTACACCTAGTCAATTTCATTATGAATATGGAAAAATGGCACTCGAACATGGTAAGAATGTACTAGTAGAGAAACCTTTTGCAGAAACGTCAAAGGAAGCAGAAGAGTTATTTGCATTAGCAAAAGAAAAAGGGCTATTTATCCAATGTTACCAAAACAGACGGTTCGATTCTGACTTCTTGACAGTCCAAAAAGTAATCGAAAGCGGAAAATTAGGGGATATTTTAGAAGTAGAAATGCATTATGATTATTTCAGACCGGAAGTACCAGAAAATACGCATGAATTTTCTACTGCGAACAGCTATTTATATGGACATGCTTGTCATACAGTAGATCAAGTTCTTTCTTATTTCGGCGAACCAGATGATATCAGCTATGATGTACGTCAACTTTTAGGGAAAGGACGAATGAATGATTACTTCGATCTGGATTTTTTCTATGGAAATATGAAAATTTCGATAAAATCCAGTTATTTCCGCATCAAAGAACGACCAAGTTTCGTCGTTTACGGAAAAAAAGGGATGTTCGTGAAACAAACAAAAGATCGACAAGAAGAACATCTGAAAATGTTTTACATGCCTGATCATGAAGACTTTGGTATCGATTTGCCCGAACATTATGGTGTATTGACCTATATAGATGAACAAGGGAGTTATCATGAAGAAAAAGTAATTTCCGAGGTTGGTGATTACAGCCGTGTCTACGAAGGGATTTACGAGACATTAGTTAATGGCGCAGAAAAAGTCATCAAAGATGAAGAAACAATCTTACAAATGAAAATTTTGGAAGAAGGAATCAAAAGCATTCAAGAATCAGAAGGAAAAATATGACATATTTGTAAGAATCGGGTTTGTTTTTTGACGCATAAACTGTCTTATTGTACGATGAAAAAGTATAGAACTACTAGGAGGAACCAACATGACAAATTATGACGGTGAAAAACACAAACGATTAAGAGGTTCAATGGCCCCTAAAACAGAAGAAGAAGTGGCTTTAGCAGGAACTAATTCTGGTGAAACAGAAGACAAAGAAGAATCATTAGCTGGCACAAACTCTGGTGAAACAGAAAATAAAGAAACAGCTTTATCTGGTTCAAATTCTGTAGAAGAGGAAACAAAGCCTAATGAGCCCAATCACTTTGAAAAAGATATCGAAAAAGCGGTTGAAGATGTCAAAGAAAAATTTGAAGAACTGACCTCAAAAAATAAACATGATCATCATTGATCGGACGAAATCAATTCATAAAAGCAGGAGACATTTGGTCACCTGCTTTTTTTCTGTATCCATTCGATAGAAATCGTTCGGTACAGTCGTAAAAAAAATCCAACTGTAAGTTGTACCAAACACCCCTCGATTTAAAAGCGCTACCATACTAGAATATAAGTAGGAGGTGAACAGCGCTGTGAACTACAAAATTAGTTATCTCCTGAAAACACCAAGAGAAATCAGTCTAGAAAAAGCAGCAGAGATCATCGAAGTAAATACAAGCGAGGCGATCAAACAATTAACTCCTTTTGCCGAATATGTGGATGATACCCGTATCCGTATAAAGAAATTCCGAGCAATCGACTGGGCAGAAAAATTTTTGGATATTACTCGATTTGAAGCTGTGTATACCGAACAAGAGCGAAGAGATCTTCTTTATTTGATGGTTTATTCGACTGCAACGTCTGTTTCTGTTTTTCATTTTCAAGATTTTCTTCAGGTTTCTAAAGGGACAGTCCTGTCAGATATCAAAAAGATAAGAAATGAATTAGAAGTGGAAGATTGTCAGCTGTCGTATACTAGGAAAACTGGTTTTAGGCTGCTAGGGTCAGAAGCAATATTAAGAAGAGAAGCAAAAAATCGCACTGCTCGTTTGATGCAGTCACTTGCTGGAAGATTTGGGCTCACGTATTTAACCGCAACCCTTTCCATTGATTATTACGCCAAAGTTAGAGATTTGCTAGATAAAACGATTTCACTATCAGATCTTCGATTCGCACCAAATCGAATGGATGAATTAGCTTATTATTTGAGTTTGACAACCATTCGAATTGGAAAAACATCCATGGAACTGGTAAAAGATGCTGAACTGTTGGCTTCTCTTGCAGTCACTGACATTAGTCGACAAGTATTGACTGGCCTTGGCTATTCCGAACATCAAAATTCGGAGATTATATTTTTCTCTCTTTGCTTAGCATCGATCGTTGAAGGAGATGTCCAGGAGCCTGCACTTGATTTTTTGCTGGAATGTTCTTCAGAAGTCATCCATCGCATGGAATTCCTGATGGCCGTAGAATTTGCTTCGTTTCGTGAATTATTGATGAATGTCTTTTATCACTTGGTCCCTGCCTATTTTCGTATTTCCTATTCTTTTTATTTACCTAATGTGATGATCGATCAAATTAAGCATCAATATGCTTCCATCTACGAAATGACAAGAAAAGCATTACTTCCGTTAGAAAGACGAATAGGGAAGAGCATCCCTGAAGAAGAGATTGGTTTTTTCACTATACTATTTGGCGGAGAGATCAGAAAAGCGGACGCAGAAGAAAGAAATAGAAAAATAAGAGCCGTGATCGTCTGTCCAAGTGGCATTAGCTCTTCATTGATCTTAAAAAGTGAACTTCAGCAATTATTCCCGATGATCTTTTTTACAGAGACTAATTCAGCTGACCGCTTACACGAGGTTGACGAAACTTCTTACGATATTATTTTTTCTACTGTACCTCTCACACTTACTGATAAGAAAAAGTCTCTCTATGTTCTGCATCCAATCATGACTGACTTGGAAAAAAATCAGCTGATCAATCAAGTACAAAGAGATTGGCTGATACCAGGATTTTCAATGCCTTCTGCCCAAGAATTGTTGTCGGCGCTACTGCCTTATATCGAATTAAAAGAAGGCGTAGACGAAGAAAAGCTCTATCAAGTATTAAATCGTAAAATGAACAAACTTTTAGAAAAGAAGGAGGATCAACGTCCTATGCTATCTGAATTATTAACAGAAGAAATGATCCAATTATCGGATCAACAAAAAAACTGGCAAGAAGCAATCACATTTGCCGCACAGCCGCTATTATCAGAAAATAAAATAGAAGAAAGTTATATCAAAGCTATGATCGAGCGCGTGGAGCAGTATGGTGCGTTTATCCATATTGGCGATCACATCGCATTACCTCATGCTCGTCCAGAAGATGGCGTAAACGAAGTAGGGATGTCTTTGCTGAAACTTCAACAACCTGTGGATCTGCTTGATAATCCAGCCCATCCCATTAGTTTGTTCATCTGTTTAGCTGCTATCGATAATGAGGCACATCTTCGGGCTTTGGCAAATTTAACAAAGCTACTTTCTAATAAACAAAATCTTCAAGATTTATTACACGCATCAACAAAAGAAGAAATATTAGCGATCATAAGAAAAGGAGACGAATGATATGAAAATTTTTGCAGTATGTCAAAGTGGATTAGGAACAAGTTTTATGGTAGAGATGAACATCAAACAAGCACTTGCAGATCTTGGAGCAGATGTGGACGAGTTTGAAGTAAGTCATACGGATGTTGGAAGTGTATCTAGCGATATGGCTGATTATTTCTTCATTGAGCATTCTTTGAAAGATACGCTAACTTCTATACCTGATGAAAAGCTCGTACCTTTGCAATCGATCATTGACAGCGAAGAAGTAAAAGAAAAAGTAACGAAGATCTTGTCAAAAGAATAAAAATGATTCAAGGGAGGAACTATCAATGGATAAATTGTTGAATTTGTTTGTGTCAATCGTCAGTCAGCCCTCCATCCTCGTTTCTTTGATTGCACTGCTTGGTCTCGTTCTTCAGAAGAAGAAATTTTCAGAAGTGATCCAAGGAACTATCAAAACATTTGTCGGATTCCTAGTACTGATCGGCGGTGCTGGTTTAATCAGTAATTCACTAACCCCTTTTGCTTCGATGTTCCAAACAGCTCTGCATACTCAAGGAGTAGTTCCTAGCAATGAAGCAGTAGTGGCGATTGCTTTGCAACAATACGGTACACCTACTGCTTTGATCATGCTAGTAGGGATGATCGTGAATATTTTACTTGCTAGATTCACAAGATATAAATTCATTTTTCTTACAGGTCAAGCAATGCTTTATGTTTCTTGTCTAACAGCAGTCATTTTAGTAAGCGCGGGGTTTACTGCAAATTTGTGGATGATCTTATTAGGCGGGGTCTTCGAAGGAACACTATTAACTATTACGCCTGCTCTTTGTCAACCGTTTATGAAGAACATCACTGGAAACAATCAAGTTGCGTTAGGGCATACCGGAAATATCGGTTATGCTTCTAGTGGATGGATCGGAAAGTTTTTTGGAAACAAAGACCGTTCTACAGAGGACATAAAGATTCCTAAAAGTTTCAGCTTTTTGCGAGATTCTACTGTATCGATCATGCTCTTGATGTCGATCGTATATGTCGCACTTGCTTTGTTAGCTGGTCCTGGATTTGTTGAAAGAGAACTAAGCAATGGAGACAACGCTGTAATCTTTGCACTGATCCAAGCTGGAACATTCACAGCTGGGTTTGTTATCGTCCTTCAAGGGGTTCGAATGGTGTTGGCAGAAATCGTTCCAGCATTCCAAGGGATTGCTAAAAAACTCGTACCCGATTCTAAACCAGCATTAGATGTTCCTATCGTTTTTCCATATGCACCTAATGCTGTATTAATTGGCTTTTTTGTTAGCTTCTTTGTAGGAACACTATCCATGTTTGCTATGATAGGCTTGCAAACTACAGTTATCATTCCTGGGGTAGTAGGACATTTCTTCTGCGGAGCTGCTTCTGGTGTCTTCGGCAACTCGACTGGCGGTAGAAGAGGGGCGGTATTAGGTTCTGCTTTCAATAGCTTATTGATTAGTTGGCTGCCATTATTTATCCTTCCAGTATTAGGAGATCTTAAAATCGCTTCTTCTACATTTGCCGATACTGATTATCTAGTACCAGGACTTGTACTTGGGAAACTAGGAGAATATGGTCAAATAGCCTTGACAGTTGGAATCATCGCTTTCTTTTTACTTGTCGTATTATCTAGCTTTCTTTTTGCCGGAAAAAGAACAAACATTGTTTCTAAAGAACAGAATTAAGCAAACTTCAAAATAAAAATTGCTTGGACAATATCAGAAGAAGATTTAAAGTCTTCTGATATGTCGCAAGCAGTTTTTTGTTTTATGCATTTATTTTTGAATAGCTTGTTAAGACAAGTGGCTGTTTTGCTAGAAGAGGATAACTTTTACCATTCATTTTCACTGTTCCGCCTGTTCTATCAGAAGTAATCACGATCTTATCTTTTGTTTTTTCAAGCGAAATCTTTCCATCTTTGATAGGTAGCGTACAATTCAGTGTTTCAAATGAATCTAGATTAGGTTGTATCATAAATTCTTCATAACCTGGCTTTGTTGGATACAAACCGATAAAATAGCGTCCTAAAAGATAGATTGGGCTTGCTCCCCATGCATGGCATAAGCTTTTTCCATAAGGATCTCCATACATACTGTACTTTTCATTTCCTGTTTGAGTAGGGTCGTATTCTTCCCAGAAAGTTACCGCATCATGAGATAACATCCCTCCCCAATAATCAAGAATCGTTTGGTAGACGATATTCGTCTGTCCGAGTTTGCATAAAGCATCTTGTTCATAGAATTTGAAATATGGAGTAGTAATCTGTGTGATAGTGTCATTCAATAAGACATTCTTTAAGATCGATTGCTGTTGGTCTTTGTTAGCAAAATCGAATAAAACAGCGAAAATATTCGCATGACGCGTCACATTTCTTCTCCCAGATTCATAGCAATCGATAAAAGCGCCAAGTTCTTCATCCCAAAAGTAGTCAAATAGGTTTTGTTTCAATAGTTGATATTTTTCTTGATAGAGATGAGTATGATAATTTTCGTTCTCTCCATATGTTTCAGCTAAGATATCTCCGCAAGTGATCATGGAATGATAGGCTTTCAGTAATAAGACTTGTTCTGCAGCAAGCGTTCCTTCTTTATCCATTTCAGACCAATCAATAAATATCCAATCTTTTGCTCTCCCATAAATAAACCCTAATTCATTCGTTTGCTCCATCAAGTATCTCATTAATGATTGCATCTTAGGGTAGACGATGCGTAAAAATTCATAGTCTTTCGTCATCATATAGTGGTTTTCGATACCAATCAACCACAAGATCGAATAGTCAACGATAGTATTCATATGCTGCTTGATTTCATTTTGTCCTCTTAATGCTAATATCGTTCGTTTATTGATTTCCTCGTCAAAAAAAAGATATTGATTGATCATGAATGATTGATACGCATCTCCAGACCAAATCCAGCGATCTCGTTTGATACCGTCGATAAAAAACAAATCACTACATAACTTGAAGGTTTCTTCTGATACTGACCAGATCTGATTCAGTAAAGAAGAATCGCTTGAAAAAGCAGCTTGTTTCGAAAGAGATAAAAATTCATGAAAAACTTGAAGTTGAACCATTCCAGTAGAAACCTCTGGTATAAACAAATAACGAAAAGCGCGTTTACGAGCTTTCATTTTTCTTGTCATTCCTATTTGCTTATAGTAGCAATAATCGATATCCATAGCTTCTACATCGGACTCTCCATAACATAGAGTGATAGATTCGATGTGGTCATCCAGAGATATTAGTTCTACACAGCCATTCACTGCTCGCCCAAAATCGAATAAGATTCCTCCGCCAATCTCCGTTTCAGTGACTGGATGGACGCATTCTTTTTGATAATAGATTTGATTTGGGTCTTTTGCGATATCGACATAAAGCGGACTCCAGCCAGCTGGATATTCTTCAATAAAATTACTTGCTGTCCAGCCAATATCTGATTTTACTTCGTCTCCCTCGATAAACATCGCTGGTAGCCCTGATGTATGTCCTACAAAGATACGAATTTTTGCTTTACCAGCTGGACAAGTCAGCCATTTTCCACATGGATGTTTTTGTCCATTAATTTCTACATACCCAACTCCTTGGATCGTCACTTTAAACATGGAAGGTTGATCAAGAAAGTAATATCTCTTAAACTTGACGTTCCGATGGCAATCATCCATGTACCAGTACGCTGGCCAGTCAAAACCTCGTTCTTCCCGTTGGAAATTTTGTAGCAGTCCATGGCGGATCTCAAAGTCTCCAGGATACCAAAGCCATCTATCTTTATGTTTTTCATTTGTCATTTTACACGACCTCCATCAAATTTATTTTGTTGTCAATTGTTCTTTTATTTCTTCATCTACTCTTATCACTGTCTTTCTATTCGTCCTGTGTACTACTAGAAGGCTAATAAGCGCGCTAATCAACAGCAAGATACTGCCATTGACGAAAACAGCAAGTGTTTTACTCCCAAGAGAAGCAAAAGAGAGAAAGAGCAAACCATATGGTGCAATGAAAGTACCTAAATTAGCGCCAACCAATAAGATTGAAGTATTGAAACTCTCCGCGTACTTGGGCGCTTGGATACTTACTTGGTTGAATAAGTAAGGAATGAATAACGAAAAAGAAATTCCTGTTAGGATCGCACCAAACCCAATCACATACAGGTTTATCACAGTGGCAATCAATACAAAGCCGATTCCCATCAGTAGTAAAGAAAGTGTAAGCATATAGCGATGTGCTTTTGTCTGAAGCCAGCCAAAACAAACTCCGGCAGCCATACTTGCCAATTGCATGATTGTTAAGATATTCGCTGCATTAGTTTCGTTTCCTAGAGAATAAGTCGTCAGGACTGTGGCTAATTTAATCGATACAGCATTATATACCACGATGACCAGCAAGAGAAAAATACCATAACTAATCATTTTAGGATTCGTTTTGATTACTTGTCTTGTTGGGGCTGTGCCATGTGATTGAAGTTCAGTTGTTTCAGGTGTAGGAACAAACAAAACAAACAAGACAAGAATAGGTAAGCTGATGGCGTAGACTAAAAAGGTATATTGCCAACCGAACTGTACTAGCTGTCCTGCAACAAATGTCATTAAAGCTGCACCAAATCCTTGAAATGCACTTTGAAAACCAATCATAGAGGCTCGTTCATCTCCGTGATAAAAGGCAGCAATCATGCTGACTGCCAAAGAATTGATCAATCCAAAGCCAATACCTAGTCCAGCTCTTGAAGCTAAGACAATACTGTAACTTTGTGAGAAGAGGGGGAGGATACCACAAATCGATGCAATCACTAATCCGATGATCACAGTTTGTTTTTGTCCGATTTTCCTAGCAATAAAACTACTAATCAAAACAAAAATAGTGACCATAAAAGAGGGAGCAGTCGTTAATAATTCAACAGCAGATAAAGAACGCGTGGCATAAGTAGCTGACATACTGGGAATTGCAGACGTGACTGCACCAGCAGAAGTCAGAATAAGAGAGACTGACAGCAGAGAAAATTTCATCATCTTTTTATTCATAAGCATGTTCCTTTCATTTTTGTAAGCGCTTATCAAAAATATAGTATGAAGTGGTTATTCTCTCAATAGCGGAATCACAGGAAGTTCATGTCCCAACCATAGAAAGTCTTTATGAAACCAAAAATAGCTTTGCATATAATAGCAGTACAGCGTAAACTAATAAGCGAAAGAAACCACTTACAAAAAGGAGGGAGTCAATTGGAACTAGCTGAATTAGACATTTTTTTGCGTAACGAAGAATCAATCGAAACTCTGCAGCGTGAACAAGGAATGAATATCAATGATTTAAACTTAGCTTACCATCTTCAGACACCGCCAAAAATCCACCGAGGGGATCTATTTCAACAGGGAAATATTCATATCAGTAAACACCGTCGATATGCGGAAGTTCCCGAGCATACACATGATTTTGTTGAAATCAATTATATGTATAGCGGTACATGTTTACAAATTATCAATGGAGAAAGGATAGAGATGGAAGAAAGTGATGTGGTGATCATTGATAAAGAAGCTACTCAAAGAATCGAATACACAGGGCAAGAGGATATTTTAATCAACATCTTATTAAAAGAAGAAACCTTATCTACAGAGATATTGAATCATTTGGCAAGCACAAATAATCTACTTTCTTCTTTTTTGATCAATGCATCAAAAGAAAAAGGGGAACATACACAATTCATTCATTTTCGCGGCGGAAAAACAAGTCGTTTGACGCATTTGATTGAAAATATGCTGTTGATTTATTTTGATACATACAGTCATAAGATCCGTTCGTTAAATCTCTATACATCACTATTACTGATCGAATTGACTCATTTATTAGAACAACAAAGCTTTTCATCAGCAGATGGATGCGCAGAAAATGAGATGCTTAGAGTATTAGATTATATCGATAAGCATTTTACTTCTTGTACGTTAAAAGAAACAGCAGCTCATTTTGGCTACAATCCGGTCTATCTTAGTAATAAATTGAAAATGTATTTTGATGCTTCCTTTCAAGAACTGGTTCTAAAGAAAAAATTCGACTTTGCGTTGGAATTGATTCAAGAAACGAGTTTTTCGTTGGAAGAAATCGCTAATCGTATCGGATATAAACAAACGACTTCTTTATTCAAATTATTCAAAAAGTATTCAACATGTACTCCCAATGAATGGAGAAACAAACATTAAGAAGAAAATCTTTCACTAAAGTATATGAAGGAAAATTGTTTTAGGTGCGATTGCTGTCTTATTATATCGTTGCAGCGAATTTTTTTGGATTTATTTTCAGTTCTAAACTTTTGGTTGTATTATCAGGGGATATAGGTGTAAACATTTGTCATTTATCTGTTATGCGTATTCAGGAATTCGTTTCCATCAAAAATTATAATAACAACTATTATAATTAACATGTTGATAAAATGAATAAACAAGACTATACTTTTCATGAAAGTAACAAATAGTTATGAAAAGGAGCTGTTTATTCATGAAAAAAACAAGTCGTAAAGTAGTAATCGTCGGTACAGGTTTTGTTGGAACAAGTATCGCTTATGCAATGATCAACCAAGGAATCTCTAATGAATTAGTATTGATCGATGTGAATCAAGAAAAAGCAGAAGGGGAAGCATTGGACCTTTTAGATGGTATGGCTTGGGGCGATGAAAATGTGGCTGTATGGTCAGGTGGCTATGAAGAATGTAAAGATGCTGATATCGTTGTTATCACAGCTGGTATCAACCAAAAACCTGGTCAATCTCGTTTAGATTTAGTTAAAACAAATGCGTCAATCATGCGCCAAATCGTAAAAGAAATCATGGGATCAGGATTCGACGGTATTATCGTTGTTGCTTCAAACCCAGTAGATATTTTGACATATATCGCTTGGAACGAATCTGGTCTGCCAACATCACGTGTTATCGGTACTGGAACAACATTGGATACAACTCGTTTCCGTAAAGAAATCGCATTGAAATTAAAAGTTGACCCACGCAGCGTCCACGGCTATATCTTAGGTGAACATGGTGATTCAGAAGTTGCTGCATGGTCACATACAACTGTCGGTGGTAAACCAGTGTTTGAAATTGTAGAAAAAGACCATCGTATTGCCCAAGATGAATTAGATGTGATTGCTGATAAAGTCCGTAATGCTGCTTATGAGATCATTGATCGTAAAAAAGCAACTTACTATGGTATTGGTATGAGTACTGCACGTATCGTAAAAGCTATCTTGAATAACGAACAAGCTGTATTGCCTGTATCTGCTTATTTAACTGGTGAATACGACGAAAAAGATATCTTTACAGGTGTGCCATCAATCGTTGACGAAAATGGTGTTCGTGAAGTTGTTGAATTATCAATCAACGAAGAAGAAAAAGCAATGTTCAGCAAATCAACAAGTGCTTTAAGAGAAGTATTGAACACTGTATTATAAGAAACAATGAATATGAACTAAAAATCCTAAAACTGCTTAACAGCTGAAATAGCTGTTAAGCAGTTTTTTATTGATATCTAATAGGTAAGCAAATAAACAGAATGGTTAAAATTAATCGGTCCAAAAATGTATCCGTACATATGAACATATGAAATTTAATCTGTTGATTACAATAAGCGAATCGTTATCAATGTTTATCTGTGGTTAATTAAAAAATCCTTCCGCAACGGCAAATACAATGATTCATATCTAATTCGTTCATATTTGATTAACTGAATAAAGAAACTGGTTTTTATCATTCAATTAAACGACAAAAAAATAAGAAAAACTGCAAAATTTTTTTATAATTTTGCATAAGCAGATTTTGATGGAAAAATGACGATTTTTGATAAAAAACCGTTCGAGAGAGGTTTATCATTTTTTGAATCTACTTTGTATAATATACATTATGTAAACTAAAATATATAAAAAACCAGTCCACTAGTTCTAAACCACTATTTCCTACTATCCACTCTTTTGTATTCCTTTTAAATCAATTATTTCAAAATTAATCCATATTTTTATGAAAAAACTATTTTGTATGATTAACCATACAAAAAAATCAGCATATTCCTTAATGACATGCTGATCTAATTGAGAAATAAAGTTTTTAATTCGTTCATTTTATTGCGGTTTGTCGTAAATAATTGGTTATCTTGGACTTTAGTGAATCGAAATCCAATGAACTAGTGGTAATCATTATGATAAAATCAACAGCTTCTTGACGAGAAAAAGCAACTGGACAATTATTCAATTGAAGAAACAACAACATGGCAACAAGAGCAGTTCGTTTATTGCCATTATGAAAAGGATGTTTTTTAGCTAAATTAATTGCTAAAATCGCCGCTTTTTCATAGACTTCGGGATAGAGTTCTTGATTAAATACTGCTTGTGAAGGCTGTTTAACAGCCATATCTAATGCATTGGCATCTTTTACACCGATCATTTCGCCTGGCGAGTGACGTAAAATAACTTTCGCGTTGATTTTGATAATTTCTTTAGTCGAAAGATACCTCATAAATCAACCAAATCTTTTAACGCGTCTTCATATTGATTCATGATCGAATCAACTAATGAATCAATATCAGGTTCTTCTTGTGCTTTGATCATTCGTACAGAACCATCAGATTGAAAAACATAACTGATTGCGTCACCTGTCTGCACACCCATGAATTCTTTTACTTCTGGTGGGATAGTTGTTACATCGCTATTGCCAGATTTTCTAATTTTATACTTTTTCATTTTTTTCATATTTCGCCACCCTCTATACCATTCTCATTCTATAGTAAGTACATTATATCCAAGTATATACTTTTAATCAATGTATATACTTTTATTTTGCTTTTTCTTACGAAAAAATGACAAAGAAAAAAAGTTTGTGACATGACTTTTGTCACAAACTCTCGTATTCTTAACCAAAATATTGATGAAATACTTGTGTAATAACTGGTAGAAAATAAATAATGATCATAGCCGCTACCACCATCAACAATTGTTTTCGCTGTTTCTTTCGCTTTAGCATGCTTGTCGTTTTATGAAAAAAATAAGTAGCGCTTTTAGCTCCTGCAGTCAAAGTCGATAAAATCAACGTTGGTGAATATGCTGTTTGATTGTGCGTCAATGACAACAACTTCGTCCCGTAATCAGGATACTTTAGAAATGCTTGGTACACAGCCACAATCGTAATTGCTCCCATAAGATAATTTAAAAATGAATGCACTTTTTTCAAATAAAAAAACTCCTTGCTATCTATATAAAATCAGCCTACCCCAACATTTTTGCTTGATTGACTGATATTTTTTAGTTTTATTGGTATTTATATTCTCACTTTTCGGAATAAATATTCTGCTATTTCATTGTTTTCATTTACTCTACTTCGTTTTCATTATTTTTTCTTGATGTTTCTTTGTTTCCATCAACTGCTTTTGTTCCACTGTTTTCGATCCAAGGAAAAGAAAAACCGATTGTCATATCTTCTTTTAATACTAAAACTGCATCGAATTTCCCTTTTTTACCAGTAAAACCTTTGACAACTTTACTTGTCTTTCCTTTTGAAAGCAAATCTCTGAGATTCGTTTTAGTCAGCTTCTTTTTAGCTACTGTTGGCCACAATTTGAAGTCGCATTCCGGATTCAAGCATGTAGCGATTTTAGGATAAAGCAAGACTATCCCCTTTTTACATTTTGGACATCTTCCTAATTGATCGTTTTTCTTCTCCATCGCTTTTATCTGTCGTGTCCCGCTAATCTCATCTGAAAAGTCTACCTTGTCGATTTGATTAGGAACTTCTGCTAATAAATGTAGGATGAATTTTTTGATATTCTCTAAAAAAACAGATGGTGTCCCCTCTTGTTTACCAATTTTTCTTAAGTACCCTTCCCAGCGCGCAGTCATTTCTGCGCTCGTCAGTAATGGTTCATTGGCTACTGCCTTACAAAGAGTGATTCCTTTTGGCGTAACAGTTATTTCGTTTTTATTGACTTCGATGTAATGCTTCTGCTTAAGATTTTCAATGATATTGGCTCGTGTAGCTTCTGTCCCTATTCCTTCTACTTCTTTGAGAATTTCTTGCGCTTCATCATTATCCAGCGTTTTTCCTGCAGTTTTCATTGCTGTGATCAACGTTCCTTCGGTATAGGGTTTTGGAGGTTGTGTTTCTTTCTCCATACTTTTCAGTTCTACTTCTGCTTCTTCATTTTCTACGATAGGAGGAAGAGTCTGAGCTTCTTTCTTTTTTGACTTGATGCGTAAGATTTCCTGCCAACCTTGCTGTAATGGGATCTTTCCGATGCTTTTTAGCTTTAATTGCTGTACGCCCGTCATTACAATCGTCTCTTCGTAGATATAATCTGCAGCAAACATAGCCACAGTAGTGCGCAAAACTTGCAAATAGATTGCTTGCTGTAATTTGGAAAGCTTCGCAAAGCGTGCAGGAGTCGGAATCGTCTTTGTCGGAATAATTGCATGATGTTCTTGAACTTTTTTCGCATCGACATATCGTTTCTTTGCTTTGATCTCAGTTGTCTGTACTTCTTCTATTCCTAAAAATTTTTTATAATTTTGCAGATGTTTAACCAGATACTGATGCTCATTTTCTGTAATGTAAAAAGAATCCGTTCTTGGATAGCTTAGAAACTTGCTTTCGTACAATCCTTGAGCAGCATCAAGTGTAGCTTTGGCACTTGCTTTCATTAGCTGATTCATCTTTGTCTGCAAACTAGATAGTGAAAATAAACGTGGACTATGCAACCTCTTTTCCTTTTTCGTAACTTCAAGAATCCGTCCGTTTTGCTTACCTAAATGCGCTCCAAGTTTTTCTATTTCCTTCGTTAACTCTTCTTGGGTTTTAAATGCTTTTTTTGGTACGATTTTTCCAGAAAACTGCCCTTTGTTTGTCGTAATTAAACCTTCTCCTTCAAAGTACGTTTCTTTTTTGAAGTGTTTGATTTCTTCTTGCAGCTGATAAATCATATAGAGTGTCGGTGTTTGTACACGACCAAGAGAAAAACTGCCATCAATCCCTTTTCGTTGAAGTAGCAAGCTATATAATGGACTTCCATTCATTCCAATCAGCCAATCAGCGTTCTGCCTTGCTTGCGCTTCTTTATATTTTGGAAAATAGTTCTTCCCAGGTTGAAGATTCTTAAAACCATCATAGATTGCTTCTTTTTCAAGAGAATTGATCCACAAACGTAAATAGTTCTTTTCCTTAGAAAATGCGTTTGCTTGTCGAATAATCGACCACGCGATGGCTTCACCTTCTCGATCACCATCTGTTGCAATAATGATGGTATCAGCTGACTGTAACTCTCGTTTTACGATCGAAAATTGTGTACGTTTGTCCCTTGGAACTCCGTAACGGAAGGTTTCTGGGAAAATAGGCAAATTTTCTAACGACCATTTTGCCCAACGCTCTTCATAAGCTCCTGGAGCAACCATATCTACCAAATGTCCAAAACCATAAGTGATGGTTACTTCACCAGCAAACAATGGATCGCTGATTTCATAATACCCTTCATGTCGCTTTCGCTGTTGGAAGGTTTCGGCATAGGCTTTTGCTTGTGAAGGTTTTTCAGCTAGTATCACCGTCTTCATCTTCTGACCTCCGTTACTTGATTTTTGCGGACTTCTCTATTATGGAACATATTTTCGCATCTGGCAATAAAAAAAAGATACCGTATAGTCGAAATAGGAACAAAAAACATCAAGCAAACAAACGATGTTCCGTTTGCTGCATGATGTTTCCAAAAAATATTCATCTTTAGCTGTCACTCTTGGTTGATCTGCCAGTTGATGCCAAATCGATCAGTTACCATCCCATACAATTGAGCCCACGGAACAGCATCCAGTGGCATCTCAATCTTACCACCCTCAGCTAAGCTTTCAAATAGGCGCTTTGTTTCTTCTTCATTTCTTGTCTGGATGACTAAAGAAACATTATTTCCCACAACTAATTCAGGACCAATTCCTTCTGGCGTATCTGCAAACATAACTAATGTATCATAAATGTTCAGCCGTGCATTCGTGATTAGATTTTTTGCTTCTTCTGGCAAGTTCATTTGTTCTATTCCAGGCATTTCACCGTATGTGGTGATACCTGATGCTTCAGTCTCAAAAACTTTTTCATAAAAAGCGATGGCTTCACGCGACTCATTTTTGAAGTTCAGATAGATATCCAATGTAAACAGCTCCTCTCTTGGTTAAATCTACCATAAGAAAGCGTTTTTTACGAGTGAATCGTTTGATTGATTCATGACAAAAGCCTTGCGCAGCTTCTTCTTGATCTTTTTTATGATCATTTATTCAAAAAATCTGTAATAGCAGATTGATTCATTTGATTATCAATTTCAAGAATACTGCCAGCATAATCACTTTGCCCATAATTCCACGAACCGTCTACTGGCACACTTATTCGATCAATGCCACCAGCTCCTCGTGCAATCGAAAAGAGGTTTTTCGTCAAGAACCAAGCAGTGACATCTGTGGATGTATACCCTAAAGCTTTACCAGCTGCATAAGGTGCACGGATCAGATTCAATGGATTCTTCAATTGGCTGAAAATAGCGTTCATTACTTGCTGTTGGCGTCTGACACGGCCAAAGTCTCCTTGTTCATCCATTCGGAAACGTGCGTACTGCAAAAGAACATGTCCATCCATCTTCTGGACCCCTTTTTTAATATCTACACCATCCAGATTCAGATCTTTTTCTGCATCGATCTTCACTCCGTTCATGAATAAGGCATCGATCACTTTTTCAAACGATTTGAAATCGACTTTCGCATAGTATTGACAATCGATTCCAAAATTTTCTACTAAAGTTTGACGCACTAGATCGGCTCCTCCGTATGCATAAGCTGAATTGATCTTATTTTGTCCTACCCCTGGGATCGTAACGAAGCTGTCACGCATAAAAGAAATCAGTTTCGGCTTATGGGAAGGACCATCCAACTGTAAGACCATGATCGTATCGGCTCGCCCGGCATCTTCTCCGCGTGTATCACTTCCAAGGATCAAAATATTATGCGCACCATTCGTCGCTTTTTGCCCATGAAAGGTTTCTGAAGTCGCTGCCTCTAAGCTTGTGTCGTGTTCAGCTACATATTTACCAATAAAAAATGAGATACCTGAATAAAGGATCAAAACAAGCAAAATCGATAGAATGATTTTTTTCCACGATCGCTTTCTTCGAGGTTTTAACGGTTTGTTCTTCTTTTGCCGATTGAAAAATTTTTTATTTTTTTGTTGTTCTTCTGCTCTTGGTGCATCTCTGTATATCTGTTGCTCGTATTGGTTCAAATGTTCAAATGAATGCTGCTCTCTTTCATAAATACGGGTAGCATCTTCCTCATTTTCCATACGCGTTCGTTTTCGTTCTCTTCTAGCAAAAATACTCCCCGTATCCCGCTTCAGAGGTTTCGCCTTCTTATGGATGTCCTTATAGCGATCCATCCGACTCATTGTGGTTCCTCCTCGTTTCTTACTGATAAATAAAGGATACGATAACCAATCGACAAAAGCCTATCATTTTTTGATAATTTAATAAAAAATAACGAAATAAATGCTTCGATACATAAAGGATTACTTTTCTTGAGACCGTTTATGCGAGAATAAAAGATCTTTATCTATTATCCTTTTTTAATCAAACAGCTTTTCAATCACATGGATCGGCATCTTTTCCTTTGTCCATAATTCAAACGCGATTGCTCCTTGGTAGATCAACATGCCAAGTCCATTGTATCCTTTTGCTCCTACTTTTTTTGCTTCTTTTAATAAACGTGTTTCTCTAGGTGCATAAATCAAATCAAAAACCGCTAGATCCTCATGCATCATGCTTATATCTAAGAGCGGTGACTGATTGATTTTCTTTCCCATCCCGATATCTGTTGCATTGACTAGAAGACAGCTTTCTTTCAAGTCTTTTCTTAATTGATGCGTATCGGCAAAGTCACGAACTTTTATCTTACAAGAAGTTCGATAGCTGAGTTGTTCGAATGTTTCTTTTACTTGAGCGAATGTTTGGTTGTTTCGTTTATAAACTACGATTTCCTCAGCGCCGTCTAACGCTGCTTGAACAGTGACTGCCTTTGCTGCACCTCCAGCTCCCAGTAGAGTCATTTTTTTCTTTTTGATCGAAATCCCAGCTTCTTGCACGGATTGCATGAAGCCCGCACCATCGGTATTATAGCCAATCAAACGACCCTTTTCGTGCACGATCGTATTCACTGCTCCGATCAATTGCGCTTCCTGGCTTACCTCATCCAGATAAGGAATAACCGCTGTTTTATTCGGCATCGAAAGATTTACACCTAACATATCAAAAGTTCGAATACTTTCGACTGCTTGCTTCAAATTCATTGGATTTACTTGGAAAGCTAAATACACCGCATCGATGTTGTTTGCTTCAAAAGCAGTATTGTGCATCAAGGGGGATAAACTGTGAGAAGCCGGATCAGCAAAGAGCCCAGCTAATTTGGTTTGTCCAGAAATCATCTTATTCCTCCTTTGTTCTTACTTCAATAAAAAAAGCCACTTAGCGTTTGATACGAAAAAGTACGAAACGTCTAGGTGGCAAAGTAGCAAATTCTTTTCTCATCGTTTACTTGTCAGAGCAAAGAATATTCTATTTAATTGTTAAAATCATTGACTACGTGATCCTACAAAACACCCAAATATGTTTAATTGTTTATTGTTTTAAGTATAGGATGAATCAAAGGAAGATGTCAATGAGTTTTCAAGTCCTTCTACTGAAAGGAATTTTTCTGTCGAAATCAATCCACTACTTCTTCAAAGAACTGCAAAAGGTCGCCCATTGTCAAATGTTGCTTTTCTTTTTCAGAAATATCTTGAACGATTTTCCCTTTTTGGAGTACGATCAGACGATTTCCGTATTTCAAGGCGTCTTCCATTCGATGCGTGATCATGAGACAAGTCAATTTTTGTTCATTGATCCGCTGATTTGTTAATCGCATTAATGCTTTAGCTGTTTTAGGATCTAAAGCTGCAGTATGTTCATCTAATAATAGTAACTCAGGAGCTGTGATCGTCGCCATCAGCAAGCTTAATGCTTGGCGTTGACCACCAGATAATTCACCCGCTGGAGTATCCAAGTGTTGCTCTAGGCCATTACCGACTTCTTGACATAGTCTGAAAAAATCTTCTTTTTGATTTTTCAAGTTACGTAAACGGAATTTCCGTTTTTGACCTCTTTTTTGTGCAAGTAGCAAATTTTCTGCTACTGTCATCCGAGGAGCCGTTCCCATCTTGGGGTCTTGGAAAACTCGAGAAAGGAATCGTGCTCTTTTTTCTTCTGAATCTTTTGTGATCAGCTGATCTTTAAAAGAGATTAATCCTTGACTGAGTTGAAGCGTACCAGCGATCGTATTGAACAGTGTGCTTTTTCCAGCACCATTCCCGCCAAGGACAGTGATGAAGTCCCCTTCTCTGATTGTAAGGTTAATTTCATCCAATAGTATTTTCTCTTCATTCATTCCATTGTTTACGACTTTTCTGCCATTTTTGATTGTCAATATATCAGTCATTACTATGCCTCCTTCTCAAAACCCGTTTTTAAGTTCAGTGCTTTCTTCAATTGCGGGATCATCAGACAAATAGCTAAGATGATAGCGGAGAACAACTTCAGATAAGTCGTGTCAAACCCTAGTTTGATTACTACTAAAATCAATAGCTGATAAATGATACTGCCGACAACAATAGCAATCAATCTTTCTGCTAGCGTCAATTCTTGGAAGATCACTTCACCGATGATGATGGAAGCAAGACCGATGACGATTACGCCAATCCCTTTATTTACATCTGCATATCCGTCGTTCTGGGCAATCAGCGCACCGGATAATGCAATGACACCGTTCGACAAAGTTAAACCTAAAATTTTCATACGATCGGTTTTTATCCCTAACGACCGAGCCATCGTTTCGTTGTCTCCTGTCGCAATATAGCCTTGACCCAAATCTGTATTGAAGAAGAATAGCAGTACAGCAATCAAGATGCCCAAAGAGATGAAGCCAAGAAGGACTGTGTCAAAGTAATCAGGTAACCCAAAGCGATGGAAGCTGTCTTGTAGAATCGGATGATTCAATAAAGAAAGATTTGGTGTTCGCATCACAAACAAAATAACTGAGTTCAATCCTGACATCACTAAAATCCCTGCTAAAATAACCGGTATCTTTCCTTTTGTATAAAGTAACCCCGTAACGAGTCCTGCTATCATGCCAGCACCTACGCCTAATAATGTAGCTACAATCGGCGCTACCCCATGAGTAATAGCTGTCACACAGACAGCAGCACCTAATGGGAAGGACCCTTCTGTCGTCATATCAGGAAAGTCTAAGATCCGATAAGTCATGAAAATCCCTAATCCTAATATTGCCCAAAGCATGCCTTGTGAAATAGCTGATACGATCATTTGTCATCCTCCTTAGATGTTTCTTGCTGCGAGTCATCTGTAATGATTTTGGCTTTTTCCTTCATCGATTGGGGAACAATGATTCCTAAGCGATCAGCTTGAGATTGATTGATCACTGTATCCCCTTGATCAAATGTATAAACAGGCGTCGTTTCCGGTTTTTCTTTTCCACTCGCAAGTTCTGCTGCCATCTTACCGCTTTGAAGCCCTAATTGATATTGATTGATCCCGATTGTTGCTAGTCCACCTTGTTCCACCATTGTATCCACAGATGGAATGACGGGGATATTTGCTTTGTTTGCTTCTTTTACCACTGTTTGCATCGCATTGGCAATGGTATTATCTAATGGAACATAGATAAAATCGACTTGTCGGCTCATCACTTGAACGGTTTGTGCAATCTCATTAGTGGAAGGCACCGCATATTTTACTGATTCTAACCCTTCTTTTTTTGCAGCTTCTTCTGCTTGTACTACTTGGTATTTTGAATTATCCTCTGAAGAAGCATACAAGATTCCGACTTTTTTTGCATTTGGCAACAAATCAGAAGCAAGCTTGATTTGTGAAGCAACAGGCGGCTGATCAGAAACACCTGTTACATTACCACCAGGTTTCTCTAAAGAAGCGACTAATCCAGCCCCCACAGGATCCGTTACAGCACCTAACACAACTGGGATCGATGAAGTCGTGTTTGCTAATGATTGAGCAGCAGGTGTTGCGATTCCAATCAAGACATCTGGATCAGATTGTACTAGCTGTTGACTCATTGTGGCTAGCTTGCTCTGATCGGCTTGTCCATTTTGAAATTTGATCTCAAGATTTTCTCCTTCTTTTAATCCTTCTTCTTTCAGACCATCTTTGATTCCTCGATAAATCTCATCTAATGCCGGATGGCTCACGTATTGCAGTACCCCAACAACTGTTGTTTTTTTTGTCTGGTTCGTCGAAGTACTTTCTTTTTCGCCTGAGGCTTTTCCATAAATAAATGCGCCTGCTAAATAAACTAAAATAATTACTACAACTGTTATTAATCGTTTGTTTTTCATTTTTTTCCTCCTGCAAAGTCAATCTTTTTATTTATTATAATTAGGCAAGTATCCAGTCTACAAAAAAAGACAATGGCCAAAGCGGTCATTGTCTTTACACAAAAAACCGCATAGATTCTAATCTATGCGGCAGTCAATGTTCATGTCTAGCATAGATACAAGCTTTAGAAATGCACTCTAAAAAGTTGTATCTATGGGAAAGTCTCACCATTAATACAACTTATCTACGCCAGCTGCGCCAATTTTTTTTGTTTTCTGCTGAAATACGTTTTGATAAGTTCATTACAGGTCACCCTTTCCTTAAGAATTGATTTAAGTCTAATCGAATTTTTGAATTTCGTCAACTATATTTTTTTATTTTTTATTTGTTATTTTGAAGATCAAACATCACTTGTTCTGATAATTAAAAATAGCGCTATATAGACCCACCGTTTCATCGCGCCAATGTCTCAATTAGCAATCTCGGAATTTTGGGAAGTTACTCCCGTTCTATCCAATTCTTCTTCTAATTGTTTGATATTGGCTAACGGAAGTCGATTCAGTTCAGGGATCAACTCCTTATCAAAATCAGTTATTCCTCCCTTACCCGCAGTTATCCGATTTGCTTCTTTTCCTCCATCAAAGAAAATAAATGTCACTTCATCCGTTCGTATGTTATATTTTTGTTCCAGTTCATGTACATCATAAACGATCGGATAATAAAAGATCGGTCGATTCAATTCTTCCATAAGCTCAGGATCATTAAAAACATCAAGCATGTCCTGATAGGTTTTCCCGTTCGGTTTGCTGAACATCACCGATATCGCCCGGCTTTGTTTGATTTTCTGATCAGCTTTGCTGTAATCAAAAGGTTTCAATTTGCTGGTTGGTATAGACGAATAAACGAGACTATTTACTTGCTCTTCTCGGATTTTTTCCGGCAATAAAAACATTGCAACTGTTAACAGCAATGATAAGATGAGCAGAAAAACAAGACGTCGAAAATACTTACTTGGATTTTCTGCGAATGACACTGAGAAATGTTCATTCATTTCTTGTACTCTCGATTTAACTACTTCCCAAATAACAAACACCTTCTTTTCTACTTTTTCTCCTATTTTTTATTATACCTAAAAATTTGGATTTCAACGATAGAAACACTGTTTTTTATGTAATTAGTCCAAGATTTTTCTAGACTTTTGCTTTACTATTCGGCCAAATTGGTTTTTCTTCTTTTTTTCGTTATAATGAATATACTTATGAAAAGAAATGAGGAATGAACCATGTCCTTTGATGGTGTATTTACCCACGCGATGGTCAACGAATTGCGTGAAACGTTACTATCTGGCCGGATCTCGAAAATCCATCAGCCTTATGAAAATGAAATCGTGCTGGTGATTCGTTCACGCGGCAAAAACCATCGATTATTATTATCTGCGCACCCAAGTTATGCTCGTGTACAGATTACCCAAATCGATTATCAGAATCCTGATAATCCGCCTAACTTCGTGATGATGCTTCGAAAATATTTGGATGGCGCTATTTTAGAAGACATCGAACAAATCGAAAATGATCGAGTGATCCATTTCCACTTTGCTAAACGAAACGAGTTGGGTGATCTACAAAATATCATATTGATCGTTGAATTAATGGGACGTCATAGTACGATCGTCTTAGTTAATCGAGAAACTGGAAAAATACTGGATGCGATCAAACACATTGGAAGCTCTCAAAACACTTATCGTTCTTTGCTTCCTGGTGTAGAATATGTTGCTCCGCCAAAACAAGAGGTCTTGAACCCATTTAGCTCCGAGAAAGAAAAAATTTTTCAGCGGCTTTCCCAAACTGAACTAGAGCCAAAAGCAATCCAACGTCAGTTTCAGGGAATCGGTTTCGATACCGCTCAAGAGCTGACCAAAAGATTACTGGAACGTCCTAATGAAAAGATGGTTGTATGGGACGAATTTTTCTCAGCCATCAGCCATCAGCCTATTCCTACTTTTTACGAAACGGAAAATAAAGATTTTTTCACACCGATTGCTTATCAGGTATTGTCCGAACAGGCATCTGCTGTAACAGCTTATCCAACACTCAGTCAATTATTAGATAGCTATTATCACGAAAAAGCAGAGAAAGATCGGGCAAAACAACAAGGCGGAGAACTGATTCGAAAAATCGAAAATGAACTAAAACGAAATAAAAATAAATTGAAAAAACGTGAACAAACACTCAAAGAATCCGAAAACGCTGAGAATTACCGTAGAGATGGCGAACTACTTACTACTTTTCTGACACAAGTACCACGCGGCGCAAAAGAAGTTGTTTTACCTAATTATTATGAAGAAGATCGGCCAATCAAAATAGCACTAGATCCGGCATTGACACCAAATCAAAATGCACAGAAATATTTCCATCGATACCAAAAGCTGAAGAACGCTGTTAAGCTGATTGGCGAACAAATCCAAGAAGCCAAAGATGAAATCCAATATCTTGAATCTGTCTTATCTCAACTGGAAATTGCCGGTCCAATGGATATCGAAGCAATCAAAGAAGAATTGACTTCAGAAGGTTACCTGAAAAAGAAGAACTTAAAAAAACAAAAACGTAAGAAACCATCTCAGCCTGATCAATACTTTTCTTCTGACGGAACGCTCATTCTTGTTGGTAAAAACAATCTTCAAAATGACCAGCTGACAATGAAGACAGCTAAAAAAACCGACTATTGGCTTCATGCAAAAAATATACCCGGTTCGCACGTCATCATTAAAAGTGACAAGCCCTCAGATGAAACAATTACAGAAGCTGCCGAGTTAGCTGCCTATTTTTCAAAATACCGATACTCTGCCCAAGTGCCGGTTGATCTTGTACAGGTAAAGCATATCCGAAAACCAAATGGCGCCAAGCCTGGTTATGTTATTTATGAAAACCAAAAGACGATTATCGTGACACCAGAAGAAGAAAAAATTACAGCTATGAAACAAAACAGGTAATCAATGAGTGTTTCTAGAATCATATTTGCGTACTTTCCCACAACAGCAATTAGTTATAAATTGTTTGCTACAAAAAGAGGAGTTGTGACAAAATTCTGTCACAACCCCTCTTTTTTGATCAACGGTGTTCAATAAACAGCGTTCTCATCTGCTTTTCTTAGCTCTGCTGGTCCAGTAACCGAGTAAGCTCTTTGATAAATCTTTGAGCGATTTCACTGAGCGGACGTTTCGCCGAATAAATGATATAAAATTCATTTAGTTCGCCTTCTGCCAAAGGGATTAACCGCAAATGCTCGCGAATCCCTCCAATCACAATACCAGATCCTGAAGCGTAAGCATCAGTTTCAAGAACGATATTCATCAAAGTCCCTCGATCACTCGTATAAATCACTGTTTCTTGATCAGGGATCTCGATAAGGTCTTCATAAAAATACGGGAAATTATTTCCATCCTGTGTAAAACGAACTTGAGGATAAGATAACAATTCTTCTTTGGTGATCTCTGCGTGTTCAGCTAATGGATGTCCTTGCCTTAAAAAAATATGCGTTTTGAATTTTCCAATGCTTCGGCCACTTAGCTCTCCTTGTTGTAAATATCTTCTGATACCAGCTTGATTATGCTCATTCATATAAATAATACCGATCTCACTGTGCTGCTCTTTGACTTCTTCGATCACTCTCGCTGTTGTCGTCTCCATGATCCGGAATTGTTTGATCTCGTCTTTGAATTCCTCGAGTAGCTGTGCGGTCAAAGGACCTAAGAAATCATAATGCTGGGCAGCGATCGAAAAATTGTCTCTCTTTTCACTCGTTAGATAGTGAGTTTCTAATGTATCAAGCTGGACCAATATTTTCTCGGCACGATTTAAGAAGTCTTGCCCTTCTTCTGTTAAATATGCCCCTCGATTCGTTCGAGTAAACAGCGTGATCCCTAACTCGGTTTCTAATTCTTTGATACCAGCTGAAAGACTTGGCTGGGAGACAAACATTTTCTTTGCCGCTTCTCTGAAACTACCATTGTTTGCTACAGCGACCACGTATTTCATCTGCTGAATATTCATTGCTCAAACTCCTCGAAATAATAAATTTCTCTTTCATTCAAGGGCTGGATTGGTCGGTTGTTCGGTCGAGCATACTGACCATCGAAGGGGAGAAGAAACTCTTGGTTCAGTTTTCCTACATGATCCATTACAAACCATTGGATTGGCCCGCTGGTAGGCGGAGTTGTCAATGAGCCAATATAATGGAAATGGCTTTTTTGCTCCGGAAAGAACACATCCGGATTTACCCAATGCTCATGTTTTTCTAAGTTCCAACTTTCCCCATTTTCTTGATTATACAGCCAACCTTCCTGTACCATTAGCTGGTACATGACACCCACAACTAGATTCTCTTTTTTGCTGTTCATATGAACAAAATGAAATTCAATATCTTCCTGTTTTCCGTTGATGATATGTTCAGAAGGTAAGTGGAAATGAATATCTGTCAAATAATAGCGTTCTTTCTTGAACTCTACATAACTGAGTTGGTCAAAAGGTACTAAATGAATCGTGTTTTTGAATTCCTTGTCAGTAAACCGTTGCTTTTGATAATGAAAGGAAAGCGTGTCTCCTTCTATTTTGGTTTCTTCCCCCTTGGTCAAATGAATAGGCGACTGCAATGGAAATTCCGCACCTCTCGCAAACCAATCACATAAACTCGCCCAATTTTCCGGACCTTTGTCTCCAGAATAGCCCCATTCGACATCCATATTCTTTTTCAACTATACTTCCCCCTGCATCTCATATCATTTTTATTTTTCTTCTTTCTTTACAATCGTTGAGACGGTTTCTAAAAACGCCTCTTTTCCATAAAATTCCTGGTTCAATAGTTCCGGAAATATCTCTTTAAAGAAATACTGAACAGAAGGCCGATGTTCAAAGCTTTTAATCGTAGTCACTGCCTCAATGAACATCTCCTTATAAACTTTTTCCGGGTTATTTTTGATGATTTCATCAAAAGATTCATAAAGAAGGTCAACCTTATCTGAAATGGCTAATAGTTCTCCTTCTACGGTTTCATCTTTTCCTTCGAACAACCGACGGCGATAAACTTCTTGGAACTCAGCTGGAATCTCTTGGTTGATGAATTCGTCCGTCATCTTTTCTTCAACTGTTTGCAGCATCCCTCTTAACTCTTTGCTTGCGTATTTCACCGGCGTTTTGATATCACCAATAAAACGCTCTGTGTAGTCATGATTCAATGATTTTTCATAGAGCAGTTTCCAATCGATCGGTTGTCCATTCGCTTCTTCAATGTCTCCTAGAACTTGCGCAATAGATGCTACACGATACGAATGTGCTGCAACTGTATGCTCTGTATATTTAAAAAATCCAGGTGCCCTTGTGATCGTCTCTAAATTGTTCAATCCTAAAATAAATTCATTCAATCCCATAAAAGTTACCTCCCTTTGAGATTTCTTTTTCCGAATATCATATCATTAAATAACTGATATTCGCAACATTTCCGCTCTTTACCATTTTTGAAACAGCTCCCTTACCAAAAAATAGAGAAAATCTATATATAATAGAAAAAAGAGAAGAGATTATTCTCTTCTTTCTGCTAACCAGTCTTAGAAAAATGAATTTTAAAAAAATCAAAAACTGATCACGATAGAAGTTTCTTTTCATACCTGATGAAAAGATGCTTCTCGCAATCAGTTTTTGGATTTTTGCTATTCCAATTGATGATTCTGGAGACACAAATCGGATTTCTCTATCTTCATCAAGCGCGCTTAAATCTGCCAATTTTCAGGATCTTTTTTCCATTCTTTTAGCAGAGTTAATTCTTGCTCATCGATATAACGATCTTCTAAAGCTGCTTCAATCAATACAGAATAATTGGTCAACGTCATAAGAGGGATTTCGGCTTTTTCGAAATTTGCTTTTCCTTTTGGCAACTCATACGTAAAGATAGCCGCAACACCAAGGATATCCGCACCTTCTCTTTTTGCTGCTTCAGCTGCTTCCAAGACACTTCCGCCTGTAGAAATCAAATCCTCGATCACAACCATCTTCTGACCTTCAAATATACGTCCTTCGATTTGGTTACCTTTCCCATGATCTTTCGCCTTACTTCGAATATAGACCATTGGCAAATCCAGTATTTCCGCTACCCATGCGGCATGAGGGATTCCTGCTGTTGCAGTTCCAGCAATCACTTGTACTTCAGGGTAAGCTTCTTTGATTTTGCTTGCTAATCCTTTTGCGATCTCTTTTCGGACTTTTGGATAGCTCATCGTGATTCGGTTATCACAGTAAATTGGGCTTTTGATTCCACTTGCCCATGTAAAAGGATTACTTGGATTTAAAAATACTGCTTCAATTTCTAATAAGTCTTTTGCGATACTTTGTTCAACATTCATTTTAGGTTAGCTCCATTCTGTTTGAATCGTTTGATATGCTTTATAAGGATTAGTTGACTGAGTGATTGGTCGACCTATAACGATAAAAGTTGAGCCGATCTCTTTTGCCTGAGAAGGTGTGACTACTCTTGTCTGATCTCCTGCGACTGTTCCTTCTGGTCTTATACCCGGAGTTAAGCAAACAAATTCGTCTCCTGCCATTTCTTTGATCGCTTCTACTTCCCAAGCAGAAGAAACCACACCATCTAATCCTGCTTTTTTGGCACAGCTAGCATAATGGATCACACTTTTTTCTAAAGAAACTTCGATTAGTTGATCGGCATGCATTTCTTCTTCACTTGTAGAAGTAAGCTGAGTGATAGCTAGAAGTAGCGGACGTTTTCCACCTTCTGGAGTCCCCTCTTCTAATCCTCGCATTGCCGCCTCCATCATACGAATACCGCCAGCGGCATGAACACAGGTGAGATCAACACCAAGCTTTGCCAATCCCCGCATTGCTTTTTCGACCGTATTCGGAATATCGTGAAGTTTCAGATCTAAAAATACATTATGACCAGCCTCTTTTAGATAACGTACGATTTCAGGTCCTTCTTGGTAGAACAATTCCATTCCGATTTTCACAAACAATTTTTCTTCTTTCGGGAAAAATCGAAGAAAGTCTTCTACCTCTTGCCTAGTTGAAAAATCTAATGCAATAATTGGTCGTTGGTCTAGTTGATTCATCGTTCACGTTCCTCTCTCACTTCTTTTATTAATCTTTCCAGCGATTCGATGCCTAGTTCGCTCATTCGCACAGGGAGCTCTTTAATTAGTTTAGGACAGATATACGGATCGGTGAAATTCGCGGTCCCTATAGCTACAGCACTTGCTCCAGCCATAAACATCTCAAGAACATCATCCACTGTCTGCACGCCGCCCATCCCAATGATTGGAAGGCTGGATATACTTGCTACTTGGTGAATCAAACGAATAGCGACAGGCTTGATTGCTGGTCCGGAGAGTCCACCTGTTTGATTGGCTAAAATCGGTTTTCTTGTCTTAAGGTCAATCCGCATACCAAGAAGAGTATTGATCATCGTAAACCCATCTGCCCCTCCAGCTTCGATTGCCTGAGCGATTGGAACGATGTCTGTTACATTTGGGGACAATTTGACATAGACAGGAACAGAAGAAACTTTCTTTACTGCTTGTGTTAATTGAAAAGCAACATCAGGATCTGTTCCAAAAGCAATTCCGCCATGTTTGACATTTGGGCAAGAAATATTCAGCTCGATTGCTTTCACATTTGGCGCTTCGCCAATTTTGCTACAAACTTCTACATAGTCTTCTTCACAAGCACCAGCAACATTTGCGATGATGGGTAACTCATTGTACTCCTCTAATTCTGGAAGAAGTTTATGCATAACAACGTCTAGACCAGGATTTTGCAAACCAATTGCATTCAACATGCCAGATGGTGTTTCCGCCACTCTTGGTGTGGGATTGCCAAAGCGGGCATTTGGAGTCGTTGCCTTGACCATGATCGATCCAAGCTGATTCAAATCATAGTATTTTCCGTATTCTTTGCCAAAACCGAAACAGCCGCTTGCCGGCATGATAGGATTTTTTAATTCTAGACCGGGGAGCTTGACTGCTAAAGGATTCTCATTCATATAATTACCTCTCCTATTTTAAAAATCGGTCCTTCGTCACAAACTTTCACACTTTTTGTTCCTGTTTCATCTTCCGGCGTATGACAAACGCAAGCATAGCAAGCCCCTATCCCACATGCCATGCGGGATTCTAATGATAACTGGACATTTTGATGCGAAGAAAACAGCTGTTCCACTGTCTTCAATAACCCGTTTGAACCACATGCAAAAACAGCTGTAGGTTCCGTCTTCGTTCCTAACAATAAATTACCGACATTTCCGTGCATACCGTATGTTCCATCGTCAGTAGCGATTCTTGTTTCTCCTAGACGATTAAATTCTTTTTCATAATAAACGACTTCATGTGTGGCAAAACCTAAAAAATGCGTTGGCTTAATTCCTTTTTCGACTAACTGTTTTGATAACTCATATAGAGGAGGGACACCGATTCCTCCACCGATTATAAATACTTCGTCTCCTGTATGAAGATTGGACAAATCAAAACCATTGCCTAAAGGACCCATGACATCTAAATGGTCTCCGGCAGAAAGAGTAGAGAAGACTCTAGTCCCCTCACCTTCCACCCGATAAATGATACGGCAAGTATTTGTTTCGTGGTCGATATGATTCAAGCTAATCGGTCGGCGTAATAGCAAGTCTGCACGCGGCACGAGAATATGCAAGAACTGTCCTGGTTGCTGCATTTCTTTTACTAGATCACCTTTCAATGTCATTTCAAAAATCTTTGGTGCCAGCTGTTTTTGCTGAACGATTTCCATCATTTCTTGTTTCATCTGTCCCCTCCTGCAACGGTTTTTCGTCTTTTTGTCTTAACATGTGCTCGCCGTTAAATAGGGTTAGTTGAAAAAGCACGGGATTCCATCACTCGAACGATCGCATCTGCTGTGTCTAAAGAAGTAAACAATGGAATACCATGTTCAACTGCTTCTCTTCGGATGATGAAACCGTCTTTAGAAGCATTTCCCCGATCTTTATCAATCGTATTGACAACCACTTGTGTTTTACCATCTCTTATTAAGTCGACTACATTTTTTTCTGCTGCTTCCTCAGAAATTTTCGCTACTGTTTCAACGACCAGACCATTTTTTTCGAAATAAGCAGCTGTATGTTTCGTTCCTATCAGACTATAGCCAATTTCTGTAAAACGTTTAGCTAATTCTAGTGCTTCTTCTTTTGTTTCGTCCGCAATCGTAAATAATACGGCTCCATATTCAGGCAAGTGTAATCCAGAAGCTTCGAATGCCTTGTACAAAGCTTTGTCTAATTGTCTGTCAGATCCCATTACTTCTCCAGTCGATTTCATTTCAGGCCCTAAGTAAGTATCAACTTTCTGCAATTTCGTAAAAGAAAAGACAGGTGCTTTAACATGAACTTCTTTTGTTTCTGGATAAAGTCCGTTTTCATAACCAAGTGTCTTTAGTTTCTCTCCCAAAATAGCTTTCGTCGCAATTTGTGCCATTGGAATTCCTGTCACCTTACTTAAGAATGGAACAGTCCGACTTGCTCGAGGATTGACTTCGATCACATAAACCTCATTTTCATGGATGACAAACTGGATATTCATCATCCCGACACAATTCAAACCTAATGCTAAGCGGATCGTGTAATCTTCGATCGTTTTCTTGATCGATTCAGATAATGTTTGAGGTGGATACACAGCCATTGAATCCCCTGAATGGACACCAGCACGCTCAATATGCTCCATGATCCCTGGGATGAGTACTGTTTCACCGTCACAAATCGCATCCACTTCGCATTCACCGCCAAGCAAGTAACGGTCCACTAGTACTGGATGTTCTGGAGATGCTTTCACGGCATGTTCCATGTAATCTTCTAAATCTCGCTGGTTTTCAACGATTTCCATCGCACGTCCGCCTAATACATAGCTTGGACGAACAAGAACTGGATAACCAATTCTCGAAGCGATAACCACGGCTTCTTCTTTACTTGTAGCAGTATCCCCTAAAGGTTGAGGAATATCCAACTCTTTCAGCGCTTGCTCGAATAAATCACGATTTTCCGCACGATCCAAGTCTTCGATCGTTGTCCCTAAGATTTTTACACCAGCAGCAGTCAAAGGTTCGGCTAAGTTGATTGCTGTCTGACCACCAAATTGAACGATTACTCCTATCGGCTGTTCTAGCTCGATCACATTCATCACATCTTCGAAGGTCAATGGCTCAAAATATAATTTATCCGAAATAGAAAAGTCAGTCGAAACTGTTTCAGGATTGCTGTTCATGATGATTGCTTCGTATCCTGCCTGCTGGATTGCTTTGACAGAATGCACAGTCGCATAGTCAAATTCAACCCCTTGTCCGATACGGATAGGACCAGATCCCAGTACTAGAATTGAGGGCTTTTCTGATCGTGAACTTTCATTTTCATATTCATAGGAACTATAAAAATAAGGTGTTTTTGATTCGAATTCCGCTGCACAAGTGTCAACCATCTTATATACAGGAATCAAATCATTTTCTTTTCTCATCTGGCGAACGGCTTCTTCGTTTATTTCCCACAGCTCCGCCACTTTTTTGTCTGTAAAACCGTTTTGTTTCGCTGTTTTCAGTATCTTGTCATCCAACGGCTGCTGTTTCAACTGCTGTTCGATTTCTACGATATGCAACAGTTTATCTAAAAAGAATAAATCGATTTTTGTCAAATCCGCTAATTCTTCTATGGTGTACCCTCTTCTAATAGCTTCAGCTACATAAAACAGGCGATCATCTTGTGCTCGAACCACTTTTTGGATTAGGTCATCGTCCGTGATGTCTGCCAACTCAGGAAGTTCGATATGGTGTGTACCGATTTCTAAAGAACGCACAGCTTTCAATAAAGACTCTTCGATATTCCGACCGATAGCCATCACTTCACCAGTTGCTTTCATCTGCGTGCCTAAAAGCCGTTCTCCGTTTTCAAACTTATCAAACGGCCAGCGAGGAATTTTAGCTACAACATAATCTAATGCAGGTTCAAATTCTGCAAAAGTCGTTCCTGTAACAGGATTTTTCATTTCGTCTAATGTTAATCCAAGCGCTATTTTAGCAGCTAGCTTAGCGATCGGATAGCCAGTCGCCTTACTTGCTAACGCAGATGAACGAGAAACACGCGGATTGACTTCAATCACATAATAATTAAAACTATGTGGATCAAGAGCGAGTTGGACGTTACAGCCTCCCTCGATCTTAAGTGCTCGAATAATCGAAAGAGAAGCATCACGAAGCATTTGATATTCATGGTCAGACAATGTTTGACTAGGGGCAAATACGATAGAATCACCTGTATGGATACCCACCGGGTCAAAATTTTCCATATTGCAGACAACGATTGCATTATCAGCCGAATCTCTCATCACTTCATATTCAATTTCTTTAAAACCTGCAATACTTCGTTCAATCAAACATTGGGTAGCGGGGGAAAGACTTAATCCATTTTCTGATACGATACGTAATTCTTCTTCATTTTCACACATACCTCCACCAGTTCCGCCTAAAGTAAAGGCTGGACGAACGATGACAGGATAGCCGATTTTATTTGCAAAATCTACAGCTTCTTCTACTGTATTGACGATTTCAGACTCGGGGATTGGCTGATTCAATTCTTTCATCAACTGTTTGAATAGATCACGATCTTCTGCTTGATCGATCGCAGAAAGCTTTGTTCCTAGAAGTTCTATGTTCAATTCTTCTAAAATACCTGATGCTGCCAGCTCCATTGCCATATTGAGGCCTGTCTGTCCGCCTAAAGTTGGAAGGAGAGCATCTGGACGCTCTTTTCGAAGAATCCTTGATACAAATTCAAGTGTGATCGGTTCGATATATACTTGATCTGCCACTTCTTTATCCGTCATGATCGTCGCAGGATTAGAATTTACTAAAACCACTTCATATCCTTCTTCTTTTAAGGCAAGGCAGGCTTGTGTTCCTGCGTAGTCAAATTCTGCGGCTTGACCAATGATGATCGGACCAGATCCAATCACCATAATTTTCTTGATATCTGTACGTTTCGGCATCTGTTTACTGCTCCTTTCCTGCGTCCATCATTTCCATAAATTCATCAAATAAATGTAGTGCATCATGCGGACCAGGGGCAGCATCTGGATGAAACTGCACACTGAAAGCGGGATAATCTCTGTGTTTGACTCCTTCTACTGTTCCGTCATTTACTTCTACATGAGTTACGATGAGTTTTTCTGGATCAATCGTGGCTTCATCGACTGCATAGCCATGATTTTGAGAAGTAAAATCAATTCTTCCGGTCGCTACTTCTCGTACCGGGTGATTTAATCCTCGATGTCCGAATTTCATTTTATAGGTATCTGCACCGTTGGCTAAAGCAAATAACTGGTGACCGAGACAAATACCAAAAATCGGTACTTTTCCTTGGATTTTTTTGATCATTTCGATTGCTTCTGGCACATCTTTTGGATCACCAGGTCCATTCGTCAGCATGACTCCGTCTGGTGATAGCGCTAAAATCGTCTCGGCATCTGTGTTATAGGGAAGTACTGTGAGGTTACAGTTTCTTTTACTCAATTCTCGTAAAATACTATGTTTCAAGCCGAAGTCAATGACAATGACTTTCCGACCTGTTCCTGGACTTGGATAAGGTTTGTTAGTTGAGACTTGCTGCACTTGATTGGTTGCTAGAACGGTTGCTTTCAGCTGATCAAATGCATGTTCGAAGGAATCTCCAGCATCAACGATACTAGCTTTCATCGTTCCGACTTCACGGATTTTGCGAGTAAGGGCGCGCGTATCGATACCTGATATTCCAGGAATTCCTTTTTGTTTCAAAAATGAATCTAGCGTCATTTGGTTTCGCCAGTTTGAAGCTACACGTGCATGTTCTTTTACTACTACTCCTTTGCATGTTGGAGAAATCGATTCATAATCATCTCTATTTACCCCATAATTACCCACCATAGGATAGGTAAATGTAATGATTTGACCGTTAAAACTTTGATCAGTGATAGTTTCTTGATAACCAGTCATACTTGTTGTAAAAACGATTTCTCCGAAGACACTAGCATCTGCACCAAAAGCCTTTCCTTCGAAAACTGTTCCATCTTCTAATATAAGCAAACGTTCCATACTTTTATTCTCCCTTCTGCCACACAAGTTTTCCGTTGACAAAAGTCATTTGTGTTTCGCCTTTTACTTTCCAGCCGATAAAAGGTGTATTCTCCCCTTTTGATAAAAAGTCTTCTTTATCGATCGTGCAAGTTTGTGTAATATCAAAAACTGCTACATCAGCGGGGGCACCAACCGTTAGCGTTCCTGCATTCAAACCAAAAATCTCAGCCGGTTTAACTGCCAACCAATTGATCACTTGTTCCAACGTGAATCGACCAGTTTCTACAAAATGAGTATAGATCAGTTGAAACGCTGTTTCGCTTCCTACGATACCAAATGGTGATTTCATGAAACTTTGGCTTTTTTCTTCTAATCCATGGGGGGCATGATCTGTAGCGATGCAATCGATCGTACCGTCAAGCAAGCCTTCGATCAAAGCTTCTCTGTCCTCCCGTCCTCTTAGTGGCGGGTTCATTTTCCAAAAGCCGAAATCTTCGAGAATATCTTCGTCGATCAAAATAAGATGATGGGGTGAAACTTCTGCTGTTACGTGGATTCCTGCTTTTTTTGCGTCTCTGATTACACGGACACTTTCTTTAGTAGAAACATGGCAAACATGGTAATGAACACCAGTTGCTTCAGCTAGCAACAGATCTCTAGCAATTTGAGAAGACTCGGTTACGCTTAAGATCCCGGGAAGACCAAGTTCTTCTGCCTTCTTGCCAGCGTGCATAACGCCGCCAAATAATAAAGATTCATCTTCTGTATGGGCTACTAGGGCTTTATTGTTTTTTGCAGCTTCTTTCATAGCCAGATACATCGTCCCAGCTGTTTGGACACCTACACCGTCATTTGTGAAAGCAAAAGCACCTTCTTCAATCAGTGCTTCTTGATCAACTAATTTCTCACTTCGCAGATTTTCTGTGATTGGCGCATACTGCAATACCTTCACAACTGCATCTTTTCTAATGATGTCATATACTTGTCTCAGCTTTTCTGCCGTATCAGGTACAGGATTTAAATTCGGCATCGCGCATACAGTAGTGAAACCACCACGAGCAGCTGAGCGAGTCCCAGCTTCGATCGTCTCCTTGTATGTAAATCCTGGCTCTCTCAAATGAACATGGACGTCCACTAAACCAGGTGTGATCAATTGTCCCTTTGCATCAAACACTTCATCAAATTCGGCTTCTGAGAATCCTGTACCGATTGCTTTGATTCGCCCATCTTCTATCCAAATTTCTGCTGGTGTCGTCATATTTTTTCGTGTATTGATCTGACCGTTTTTAATGAGTGTTTTCATTTTTTCATCCTCCTATAATTACGCTTTTCCATTTAGCACTGCTTCTAAGATTGCCATTCTGACGAATACTCCATTGCTCATTTGCTGAACGATCCGCGACTGTAATCCTTCCACTAATGAATCAGCTAATTCTACATCGCGGTTAACTGGTGCTGGGTGCATAATGATTGCATGTTTTTGCAACTTCTTCGCACGCTCAACTGTTAACCCATGTTCCTGATGGTAGCCTTCTTTTGAGAAACTTTCTTTTCCATCATGGCGTTCGTGTTGCACCCGAAGCATCATCATGACATCAACTTGATCTAGTAGTTCATCCAATGGCATATAATGTCCGTACACTTCGAATTCATCGTCGTACCATTCTCTAGGACCTGAGAAGAATACTTGTGCGCCTAGACGTTTTAACATCTGCATATTGGATTTAGCTACGCGAGAGTGAGTGATATCACCTACGATGGCAACTTTCAGACCTTCAAAATGACCAAATTCTTCATAAATGGTCATCAAATCAAGCAAGCATTGGGTTGGATGCTGTCCGCTTCCGTCTCCTCCATTGATAATCGAACACTGGATTGTTTTACTTTGTATCAGTTCGTCATAATAGTTCTCATCACCATGACGGATAACCGCTACGTCTACGCCTAATGCTGACATCGTCAGTACTGTATCGTATAGTGTTTCCCCTTTTTGGACAGAGCTTGTGCTTGCTTCAAATTCAATCACTTCTAGCCCTAGTTTTTTCTCCGCTACATCGAAGCTTTTATGTGTGCGAGTACTATTTTCGAAAAAGAGGTTTGTAGCAAAGTACTGGCGCTTTTGCGGAGTCCAATTAGCACCTTGCTTGAATTCCTGCCCTCTGCGGATCAAGCCCATAACTTCTTGATCAGTAAGTGCCTCAACGGTCAATAAATGCTTTAAGCTGATACGTTCTGATTTGATGATCATAATGTTTCCTCCTTAGTTTTCTTCGCTTCGTGAAGTTTCTGGTAAGATAAGATTTAAAATGATGCCAAGTACAGTTGCTAATGCCATTGCCGACAATGTAAATGTGCCTACTTCAAAGACGAGTCCGCCAATTCCTACTACTAAGATAACTGAAGCAATCAACAGATTTTTCTTTTTATCAAAATCGATTTTGTTCTCGATTAAAATCTTCATTCCACTTGCGGCAATTACTCCAAATAAGATAAAACTGATTCCTGAGATGACTGGTCCAGGGATACTTAAAATCAAAGCGCTTAATTTTCCTACGAATCCTAAAATGACTGCAAATACTGCAGCTCCACCGATCACAAACACGCTATGGACACGTGTGATAGCCAGAACACCAATGTTTTCACCGTAACTTGTTACAGGAGGACCTCCGACAAAGGCTGCCACGATTTGTGCTAACCCATCACCTGTCAACGTCTTATGAAGACCCGGTTCTTCAAAGAAATTACGTTTAGTTAGTTTATTCAATACCATAAGATGGCCGATATGCTCTGTCATCGTCACAAAAGCGATGGGTGCCATTGTTGTGATTGCTCCAAGATATAGCTTTGGTTCATATTGTACAAAGGGAATCTCAAAGTTAGGAACAGCAAACCAGGCAGCGTCTACGATTGGCTTAGTATCCACGATTCCAAACAGCAAGGCTACGATGTATCCGCTAATGATACCTAGTAAAATCGGAATCAATCCGAGAAAACCTCTTAGCCACATGTTGAAGAAAATTGTTAATCCTAATGTGATCAGCGCTACAGCAATATACTTGAAATCATACGTGCCCTGATTATACATAGCATTTGTTGCTGCATTTGCCGCAAGTCCCAACCCGATAACCATGATGACTGGACCGACGACGATTGGAGGCAAGATTTTATCCAGCCATGCTGAACCGATCTTTTTGATGATCAGCGCAACAATCAAATAGACTAATCCAGTTGTGACTGCTCCTTGTGCAATCGCTGGATAACCATCTGTTTTCATCAAAAGCTGCATCGCTGCAATGAAAGCGAAGCTGCTTCCTAAGTACGCAGGTATCTTTCCTTTAGTAGTAAATAAGTACACCAATGTACCTAGTCCTGAACTGACTAGCGCAATACCTGGATCGATACCTACTAAGATGGGGACTAACACGGTTGCTCCGAACATCGTGAACAAGTGTTGTAAACTTAATCCTACCCAATGTCCTGGGGTTGGGCGATCGTGGATATCTAACACCACGTCATCATTATGAAATCCTTTTTTCTCCGACATGTTTCTCTCTCCTCTAATCTTCCTCTTTCAAAATCATGATGCGATCTTGTCCATCAAGCTCTTGCATCTCTACTAAAATCTCTTCCGCCCGAGATGTTGGAATGTTCTTCCCAACATAATCTGCACGGATTGGCAATTCTCGATGCCCACGATCGACCAGGACTGCTAATGAAATTTTTCTTGGTCTGCCAAAATCCATTACTGCGTCCATTGCTGCTCGAATCGTTCGTCCTGTATACAAAACATCATCAATCAAAATAACTTCTTTTCCTTCTAAGGAAACTGGGATGTCAGAAGAATGAAGTTCCGGTTCTTCTGGATTTTCTTTTTTGTCATCTCGGTATAAAGTGATGTCCAGTTCTCCTACAGGAATATCGATATCTTCTAGCTGCTTCAGGCGTTCGGCAATTCTTGATGCAATGTAGATTCCTCGTGTTTTGATACCTACCAATACGATATCTTGGATACTATGGTTTCTCTCGATAATCTCATAAGTAATTCGAGTCAATGCTCGCTTCATGGTTACCTGATCTACTACTTCTTTTGCTTGCATTTTCATTCCCCCTACTTTTTTGCATAAAAAAACTCCTGCCCTAAGAGGACAGGAGGAATGTTTAGACTGAGCGTATACTGATACACTGATAGCTATACTATGTCAATGAGCAATCTACTTATGGCGCACCATACGTATCCTTGCTCCCACCCTTCTTAGCCTCACGGGACTAAACTTAAAGGAATTCTATTAAGTTTTATGCTTTCGTTGTTAATTACTATACCGTTATCTAAATTAAAATGCAATGTTTTTTCTTAATTTTTCTAAAGTTTTTTCAAAAACTTCTGGAAGAGGTGCTTCAAAGATCATCTTTTCGTTTGTAGTCGGGTGCGTAAAACCTAACATTTGCGCATGGAGAAACTGACCATTGCCTTTCAAAGTTTTCTTCGGTCCGTATACTGGATCTCCAGCTAACGGATAACCGATATACTTCATATGCACACGGATCTGGTGTGTTCTTCCGGTTTCTAGTTTTAATTCAACCAGAGTAAATCCTTCGAAACGTTCCAATACAGTAAAATGTGTGACAGCCGACTTCCCATCTTCTCTTATCGCCTGCATTTTCCGGTTTTCCTTCGAACGGCCGATTGGCGCATTGATGGTTCCTTTTTCGTGAGGAATCTCTCCATGGACTAAAGCAACATATTTGCGCAAAGAGGTCTTATCTTTTAATTGCTGAGCTAATGATTCGTGTGCCTGGTCATTTTTGGCAACCATTAGCAGTCCGGAAGTATCTTTGTCGATTCGGTGAACAATACCTGGACGAATAACGCCGTTGATCGTAGAAAGATCCTTGATATGGTACATCAGCGCATTGACCATTGTGCCATGCGTATGACCTGCTGAAGGATGAACGACCATTCCTTGAGGTTTGTTTATCACCGCTACATCTTCATCTTCGTAAACGATCGTCAACGGGATATTTTCTGGGACCACATCTAATGTTTCTGGTTCGGGGATCAAGACAGTAATCTCGTCTCCTTGTTTTACTTTGTAATTTGCTTTGACTGGCTGTCCATTGACAGAAACCGCTCCATTTTTCAGCCACAGCTGAATTTGCGAACGACTGTAATCGGTGAATAAATTAGTCAATACTTTATCGATCCTACCAGATTCATGGTGAATCGTCGTTTTAAGTTCTGTCATTTTTTTCTTTGATCCTTTTCATCTAAAATAATATAAATTAATATACAAATCACTCCACATACAAGTGTCACATCTGCTACGTTAAAAATCGGAAAGCTCATAAAATCTGTCTGGAACATATCTACTACATAGCCAAGACGAATACGGTCGATAAAATTGCCAATCGCACCAGCTAGAATCAAACTCAATCCAATCATGAACCAGCGATTACCTTTTTCACGATTTTTAATCATCAATGTGAGAATCACAACGACTGCAATGAGTGTCACTATAGTAAAGAACCACATCTTCCCTTCTAGCATACTCCATGCGGCTCCAGTGTTTCGAATATGATTCAGTGACAAAATACCTGGTATAAGATTTTTCGTCTCTCCAAGCGCTAGATTATCAGTGATCCACCATTTGACCAACTGATCCACTCCTACTAGCAAAGCGCTGAATATCCAATAAATAATTAACAAAAAATCAATCCTTTTCTATTTGTTTATAAATATCACGAGGTCGTACGATCCCGAGCAGATTACCATCGGGATTCCCATCTTTAGTGATAAGTACGGCTTCCAAAGTCCCTTGCTCACGAAACATCGCTTCAACCTCGTAAATATGTGTTTTAGCTGGAACAAAATGATAATTTGTGTACTTTCCGTTTTGGATGATCAAATCCAACGCTCGTTTATTTGTTAAATCAACCGGACCTTTTTGGCTTTCTTTTGCTAGCCAAAACCCGATATTACGTAAAGTAATCAATGCTACAAATTTTCCTTTATTGTATAACGGAAATTGTGAATACCTTTTTTCTGCTACTATCTTTAACAGTTCAAGTAACGGAAGATCTTGTTCAAAACCTGTTACACGTTTTGCAAATCGAGGCAGCACGGTTTCAGGCTGAATCAGTTCTTGTTCGATCAGCTGGATTCGCTTGACTGTCCAATCATTTGGCTCTGCAATGACAAAATCGACTGCGATCCGATCATGGACGATCGCATTCCTTAACTGAGCAAGCTGTAAAAGATCATCTTCGTATTTTCTGATCATTAATTGTTTTCTTTGAGCTAGGCGTCTGACAAGTTCGGTAAATCCCATATTTCGTGCATTTCCCATCTCGTCTCTCATCCATTTTTCGATTCGATTGAAACTGATTAAAAAAAGATCAGAGTTTGCCATAACTTTCCTCCTTGATCAAATATGCCCGGTTTTTTATATAGAAAAAGAACGCAATCAACACAATAACTGCAAAAAAACTGAAAAATAAATTTTGTAGGAAAACGGCCCCCAACCCAGTTGCTAGAAATAAAAACGGATAGATTTGAAGAATCAAGTAATTCATTGTGATCACATAAGCAGGCTTTGCTTCTTTCACTGTATAAACGGGGCTTTTTAGCCAATAAAAGGTGACCTGCATCGTAAAGGGCACTTCCAGATCAAGCGTTATCTTTTGTTCATGACTGAGAACACTGCGTTTTTCATTGTTGATTCTTAATTGAATCGAGCTACCCATACCGTAAAAACCGGTTTTTCTTATAAATGTCGTTTTCATCATACCCTCCTATTATGCTTTAGTATAGCTCAAAATACAATAAAGAAAAAGAATGATCCTAGTGTAAACAAAATTAATTCCCTATCGTCTAAAAAAAGAAGCTGTAGTCAAAATACAGCTCCTTCGATGGTAGATTATAATCAAGCTTAAAACAATCCCAACACTTCTCCGTCATTTGTCACGTCCATATTCAATGCAGCAGGTTTTTTAGGCAAACCAGGCATCGTCATAACATCTCCAGTCAAGGCTACTAAAAATCCTGCCCCTAATTTTGGGATGATTTCGCGGATCGTGATGGTGAAATCTTCCGGTGCACCTAGCAGTGAAGGATCATCAGAAAATGAATACTGTGTTTTTGCCATACAAATCGGCAGTTTGTCCCATCCATTCTTCGTAAACTCTTCTATTTGTTTTTGCGCTTTTTTGCTGAAAACAACACCATTTCCTCCGTAAATTTTCTTGACGATTGTTTCTGTCTTTTCTTGTATCGTTTCTTCTAGGCGGTATAATGGCTTGTAATTAGCTTCTTTTCTATCAATCAATCGTACTACAGCTTTTGCTAAATCAACGCCGCCTTCTGCTCCATCTGCCCATACACTCGCTCTCTTGGCAAGAATCCCCTGATTTTCACACAAGTGCTCCAACAGTGTGAGTTCATTGTCTGTATCTGTTACGAATTCATTGATTGCGACGATCACAGGTAGCTGATATTGTTCCATATTACGTATATGGCGCTTTAAATTTGCAAAACCTACTTTCAAAGCATCAAGATTCTCATTTTTAAGTTCATCTTTTTTCATTCCGCCATGCATTTTCAATGCACGGACAGTGGCGACAATCACCACAGCATCCGGCGCTTTTTTCAAGTTAGGTACTTTGATATCTAAAAATTTCTCTCCGCCAAGATCTGCACCAAATCCTGCCTCTGTGACAACGTAATCTGCTAATCTCAATGCTGTCTTGGTAGCTAAAATACTATTGCAGCCATGAGCGATATTGGCAAACGGTCCCCCGTGGACAAAAGCTGGTGTTCCGTAAATTGTTTGTACAAGATTCGGCTTGATTGCATCTTTCAGCAGTAATGCCAGAGCGCCTTCTGCTTTCAAGTCTCCAGCAGTCACAGGCTGACGGTCAAATGTATAGCCGACAACGATCCTTGCAAGACGAGCCTTTAAATCTTCAAGGTCTGCCGCAAGACACAAGATAGCCATGATTTCGCTGGCAACTGTGATATCAAACCCATCTTCTCTTGGAACACCTTGGATTGGCCCACCCAAGCCAACAATTACTTTACGCAGTTCACGATCATTGAGATCGACTACCCGTTTCCAAATCACTCGGCGGGCATCGATGTTCAATTCATTTCCTTGATGAATATGATTATCTAAAAGAGCAGATAATGCATTATTAGCTGTTGTGATAGCATGCATGTCACCAGTAAAATGCAAGTTGATATCTTCCATAGGCAATACCTGTGCATATCCTCCGCCTGCAGCACCACCTTTGATTCCCATCACAGGACCAAGTGAGGGTTCTCGCAATGCAATAACAGATTTTTTATTGATTTTATTGAGCGCGTCTCCTAACCCTACAGTGATCGTTGACTTTCCTTCGCCAGCTGGTGTTGGATTGATGGAAGTAACTAAGATCAAATGCCCCTCAGCGTTATCCTTTGATCGATTGATTCCAGAAAAATTGATTTTCGCCTTATATTTCCCATACAGTTCCAAATCGTCTTCCTTAAGATCTAATTTACTAGCCACTTCAACAATCGGTTCTAGCTCTGTTTCTTGTGAAATTTGCAGATCATTCTTCATTTGATTACCCCTTTTCACGAACTTTATTCAACAAAATATCTTCTTTGTTAAGATATGCCAATTATACCTTTTTTTATTCAGAAAAAAAACATAAAATTACAGGTTTTTAATTTATTTGACGTACTTATAAATACTCTTTATAATGAAGGCTATGATCAGACTTTAGAAAGGTCGTGAGTGCTTTGACCACAGGAATTGTAAAATGGTTTGACAACAAAAAAGGATACGGCTTTATCAGTTATGATGACACAGAAGAAATTTTTGTACATTTTACTGCGATTGAAGAAGAGGGATTCAAAACTTTGGAAGAAAATCAAGTGGTCGAATTTGAGATCATCGAAGGGAATCGAGGAACACAAGCTGCCCATGTCAAGAAAGGCAACGTTCAGACTACCGATACTAGTATGCATGAATAGATAAACAAATAGAGTGAGACGCTAAACGGGATGAACCGTACGTCTCACTCTTTTCTTTTCCTGTAAAAATTCGTTTTTTTAGGTTCTGATTTTTAAAATTAGCTTTTTCTTTTTTTCGTATAAGGATAAGGAATTGATTCTGATTTGGGTCCGTTTTTTTCAAAATGATCAAAAAGGACTACTTGATCTTTTTTTCGCATCATGAAAACAGATGGGGCTTTCTCATCTTGCAACATCATTTGCACCCCAGTATTAGTTGGCGTCAAAGATCGAATCTGTCCGACAGATATTTCTCGGTCTTTCCAAAAAGCAGCATAACGTATAATCACAGAGTTTGATTTTAAAATAAAAGAACGCCGCAAACCTAGAAATAGAAAAACAAGAAAAATACCTAAAACAAAATTGCTTTTCCAATAAGGACCTGTGTTTTCTAAAGAAAGAATCAGACTAAAAAACAGAATGATCAAGGTCAATGACCAATAGATGATCGTATGTGCCAGTTCAGGCTGCCATCGAATATTTTTTTTCATTCTCTAACCTCTCACCGATTCAGTAATGATATAATCTTACCATAACATTAGTTTGAACAAAAAGGAGAATCTCTTTTTATGTTAAAAGTATACATTGATGCCTCTACAAAAGGCAACCCTGGTCCTAGTGGAGGTGGAATCTTGATTGTCTATCAAGGTAAACAAGAACAGCTATCTATCCCGCTTTCTATAGGGACAAACCATCAAGCAGAGTTCGAAGTCTTTTTAAAAACTTTAGAATTTCTAAAGAAAAACGACTTACAGAATGAAACGATTTTCTGTTTTTCAGACAGCAAAACACTAGTTTCTACGGTCGACAAAAACGCAACGAAGAACGAGCTCTTCCTTCCCTACCTTCAAAGAATCCAAGAACTTCTATCCGAATTTTCTTTATTGATCCTGCAATGGTTGCCCGAAAACAAAAATAAAGGAGCAGATAATCTTGCACGTCAGGCTCTCCATAAACAATTAAAAGAAAAAAAGACTCTTTAAATTAAAAACTTTAAGGAGTCTTTTTATAGTTTCTCATTTAATATAAAAGATAATTGTGATCAAACGTAATTTCCAATTGGTAATCTCCGATTTTTTCTTCTATTTGACTACGTAAGATTCTTTCTAGTTCTGTATCAACAAACTGGAATTTCTCAGGGACCACTACATCAAATTGCAGCGTTTTTCCTTGATGAATTACTCTAAAATCATGAATATTAAGCCCTGTACCTGTTTCAAGAAGAATTTGCTTTAACTGCCGCAAGATATTATAGTATTTTTCGTTATCAACAGGCATTGGATCCAAGTGACAGACAAGTTCCACATCCAAAGACTTTTTAAAGTCTTTTTCTATCAGATCAATAATCTTATGAGCCACATTCAAATTCATTGATTCATCTACTTCGATGTGGACTGATGCAAAGCGTTTATTGGGTCCATAGTTATGCACCAATAAATCATGATAGCCAAGTATATCATCGCAAGCATTTAAATGCTCTTCCATTTCTTCAATCTCTGCTGGCGTTGGGCGACTTCCTAATAGTTCGTATACAAAATTTCGAAGCATCGTCAATCCACTATAAAGGATATATAATGCTAAAGCAAAACCTATATATCCATCAATACGCCATCCAGTTACCCATTCGATTGCTGCTGAAAGCAATACAGCCAGTGTAGTAAAGACATCATTATAACTATCTGTTGCTGTAGCTCTCAATGTTTCAGAATCAATGGATTGCGCAATAACCTGATACATTTTGCCTTGTGCAAATTTCAAAAAGATGGAAATGATTAGGACAAAAAAGACGATGGGTGTTAAAGAGACATTTTCTGGATGGATGATTTTTTCAGCAGAAGACTCTAAAAATTGAAATCCTACATAAGTAATGATGATCGAAACAAATAACCCACTGATATATTCGAAGCGTTCGTGTCCATAAGGATGTTCCTGATCTGCTGGCTTTGCAGCAATTTTAAATCCGATCAAAGTCAATATGGATGAAGCAGTATCTGATAGACTGTTCACTGCATCAGCCATAATGGAGACACTTCCTGAAAAAAGCCCGATCATTAGCTTAGAGACAAACAAGATCAGATTCGTAACCAATCCTAAGATACCCGCTAGTACTCCTTTTTTTGTCCGCTGTTGCGGTATTTGTTTCTTTTTTTCTTCTTGTTTCTTAGCCAAGTTTTTTACCCCTTCTAGTTTGCTTGTTGCTCAGGTAAAAAGATGGAGAGGACGATTGTTTTCCTCTCCTCTCTTCCTTTTTCTATCTATCGTGCGTCCTATTACTATTAAAAGATGGTCATTATTCTGGTTTCAACGGTGTTGCTGCAAATAACGCTTTTGCTAGTAATGGTGTTATGATTCCCGCACCTATTGCTTCTGGTATCCCATTGATTGCTGCAACCCCTGCTAAGGTTTTAAATAAAAGAGCAGAATCTACACCATAGGCATCTGCCGTTGCACCTGTATAAAATAATCCCATGAATCCTAACACTAAGACTGTATTGACCAATGAACCCAGTACCCCTGCAAAGGCTGAGCTGATCGTTATTGATTTATTTTTTTGATAAATCCAGTGGAAAACCAAGCCTGCTACTAAGCCAACAAGTACTCTGGGAACTACCGAGATAATCGGATTCGTGAACACTAATGTATCAAATGGCGTTGTTGGCATGGCATAGGCACGAACAATTGTAGCGATTCCCCAAAACAAGCCAATCACCATGCCATCTTTTGGGCCTAATACTACTGCAGCAATAATTACTGTGATATGGATAATTGTTAAACTAATGAATCCTAATGGAATAAACCCCAGCCAAGGAACCATCGCTTGTACGATGATGATTGCTAACAAGATCGCACGTAAGACTAGTCGAAAGGTCTTATTTCTACTATTCATTTTTTCACCCCTTTTTATTTATACTAATCGTAAAAATTTCTGTCACTTTCGTCAACTAAAGACCATCCGAATCCGACCATTTGATTAGATGCGCCAGCCAATTGAAAAAAGTATGAGGGCAAGACTTGTTTGTCTTCGCCCCCATAATCATGTTTCGTTCAATGTTTGAACTTTTGTTTTTCTGTCAAACGTAAACGCCCTATTGTTGCGCAACCCATTCTTTCGCAGCTTTAAGTGCATCTGGAATACCAGCAGGATTTTTCCCGCCAGCTTGTGCCATGTCTGGACGTCCACCACCGCCACCGCCTACTTTCGGTGCGATTGCTTTAATCAAGTCGCCAGCTTTTAGTCCAGCTTCATTTGATTCTTTCGTCATTGCCGCTAGCAGACTGACTTTTCCTTCTTGTTCGTTTGCTAAAACAAGAATATCTGAAATATTTTTTTGTTTCCATTGGTCAGCTAATTGACGCAGCTGATTCATATCTTTCACTTTTACTTGTGCTGCAATGATTGTTTTTCCATTGATCGTTTCTGGATCTTTGAATACATCACCAGCTTGTTGATTCGCTAATTTGCTAGCTAATTGTTCATTTTCCTTTTGTAGCTCTCTTACTTGCTGTTGCAATTGTTCCGCTTTTGAAACAACTTCTTTCAATTGAGGTGATTTAACAATTGTTGCTACTTGTTTTAGTTGTTTTTCTTCTTCTTCAAGTAGTTCGTACGCTTCTTTACTTGTTACAGCCTCGATTCGTCGCACGCCTGCACCAATTCCTGATTCAGAAACGATTTTGAAGATTCCGATGTTTTCTGTATTTGCTACATGTGTGCCTCCGCACAGTTCGATTGACCAGCCGCCAATATTTACTACTCGAACGTCATGTCCGTATTTTTCACCAAACAAAGCCATTGCACCCATGTTTTTGGCTGTATCGATATCTGTTTCAATTGTTTCAACTGGGATAGCTTCCCAGATTTTTTCGTTGACGATTCTTTCCATTTCAGCTAATTCATCTGAAGTGATTTGACCAAAGTGGGTAAAGTCGAATCGTAAATGTCCAGGAGCGACTAAAGAACCAGCTTGATTTGCATGCTCGCCAAGTACTTCTTTCAATGCCTTGTGCAGTAGATGGGTTGCTGTATGGTTTTTGATGATCCGATTGCGCATCGATTGATCGATCAATAGATGATAGGTTTGTCCTTCACTCATTGGTGCTTTTACTTCTACGGTGTGCATAAATTGACCATTAGGCGCTTTTTGAACATCTGTAACAACTGCTACGATTTCGCCTACTTCATTCATGATCCATCCTTGATCCGCTACTTGCCCACCCATTTCTGCATAGAAAGGTGTTTGATCAAAGATCATTTGAGCTTCACCTTCTGCGACTTCATTCAAAAGAGACTCACCTTTAACGATGACCAATAATTGACTATCTGATTCTTGTTCTGTGTATCCAATGAATTTACTTTCTACTTTGATATCTGTCAATAAAGCAGATTGTACCCCCATTGATTTTTCAGTACTGCGGGCAGAGCGAGCACGTTCGCGTTGTGCATCCATTTCTTTTTCAAAACCAGCATGATCAACTTTCAGTCCTTCATCTTCTGCCACCTCTTCCGTTAATTCTACCGGGAAGCCATATGTGTCGTATAGTTTGAAGATGTCTTTTCCTGCTAGAGTCGTCCCGTTTTCGTTTTTTACTTCTTGGATCACTTGATTTAAGATTTCCAAACCTTCATTGATTGTTTCATTGAAACGTTCTTCTTCTGTACGGATAACTTTTTCAATAAATTCTTTTTGTTGAAGTACTTCAGGATAATAACTTACCATGATTTCCCCAACAACAGGGACTAAACGATATAAGAATGCTTGTTCAATACCTAATTTTTTCCCATGCATGACAGCACGACGAAGCAAACGGCGTAAGACATACCCTCTCCCTTCATTCGATGGCAATGCACCGTCGCCAATAGCAAATGAAAGGGCGCGAATATGATCTGCGATTACTTTGTAAGAAATATCTGTTACTGGGTTTTCACCATATTTTACTTGTTTGCTTAGCTTTTCTACGGCGTGGATAATAGGCATAAACAAGTCTGTCTCAAAGTTCGTTGGCGCATCTTGAACGATTGAGACCATGCGTTCCAATCCCATCCCCGTATCAATGTTTTTATGAGGAAGTGGTTCAAATGTGTTATCAGGCTTATGGTTGAATTCTGAAAATACTAAGTTCCAGATTTCTAAATAACGTTCATTTTCTCCTCCTGGATAGTTTTCAGGATCGTCTTCTGCTAAATCGTTATAAGCTTCTCCACGGTCATAGAAAATTTCCGTATCCGGACCACATGGGCCTGCACCGATATCCCAGAAGTTGTCTTCTACATCAATAATGTGATCTAGTGGCAGGCCAACTTCTTCATGCCAGATGCGTTTTGCTTCTGTATCTTTTGGATAAACTGTTACATAAAGTTTTTCTGGATCGAATGCCATCCATTTTGGATCAGTCAAAAATTCCCATGCCCAGTGGATGGCTTCATTTTTGAAATAGTCACCAATCGAAAAATTACCCAGCATCTCAAACATCGTATGGTGCCGTGCTGTTTTACCGACATTTTCGATATCATTTGTTCGAATAGATTTTTGGGCATTTGTGATTCTTGGATTTTCTGGCACAACTGAACCATCAAAATATTTTTTCAATGTTGCAACACCAGAGTTGATCCACAATAAGGTTGGATCGTTCACGGGGATCAAAGACGCACTAGGTTCAATCGTATGTCCTTTAGATTGGAAGAAATCAAGAAACATTTGTCGAACTTGTGCACTACTTAATTGTTTCATGTCATTACCTGCTTTCTATAAATTAAATACAAAAAAACACCATCACAGCCAAGGACGAAAACTCGCGGTACCACCTTGATTGCAATGATGTGTAATCATTACCTCTTAAACTCGATAACGCTGAGCTGCGTCGGTATTTCTACCAAAATAGAAAAAGGGAGCAATTTGATTAGTGACTATTCTTTTTTCAGCCAAGAAAGAATTTTCTGTGAGTCTTAAAAAACAAATCATATCCTTTTCGTACTTAATTAGTATACGCATTCTATTGATCACTGTCAATATCTCAATTTTTATTTTCATTTCCTTTTGGTCATACTCCACGATTTTTGGTACGATAAGAATAAAGGAATCAATACATCTCTGCTATTCATGACAAGGAGGAATATGATGAAAAAAATAGTTGGAGCGGATGAATGGATACGCGCAGCTAGCTGCTTTTTGAGATATCAAGTTTTTGTATTAGAACAAGGGATTCCTGCAGAACTAGAATTCGACGGAAAAGATATCCCGCAACAAACCTATTATCTATTTCTTGATCAAAAAAGACCAGTAGCTACTTTGCGTTATGAAAAGAAAACACCTACTTGCTTCAAGCCGGAACGATTTTGCGTAGCAAAAGAATACCGAGGAAAAGGGTTAGGCGGTCAGTTGCTTGAAGCTGCTGAAAAACGGGCGGTTTCAGAAGGTTGTCAGACTAGTTATGTAGTAGCTGAAATGACGGCTGTAGATTTTTATGAAAAACAAGGGTATCATACTTGCACAGAACCTTTTATTGAAGATGAAGTACTTTGTATCGGAATGGAAAAAAGTCTAGCTTAAAAACAAGAGATTGTGACACGCCTTTTGTCACAACCTCTTGTTTTTTATTTATGTGAATTTTTCTTATTTTTACGAGCAGTACGGCTTTGCTGTCTGCGTTCGATTTTGCGTTCTTTTTTATTTTTTTCTGCAATTGCCCAATCGATTTTTTTCTTATAACCAGGCTTGATCTTTTTCTTTTTCTTCTTCACAAGACCAATCAGCGTGGGATCTAATACATCTTTTGATTTTTCTCGTTTGGCACGTCTATTACGATCGTATGTTTTGACGATTTCCCCGTTTTTGATTTCTTTTGGTTCAAATGAGACGCCCAATTTTTCTATCGCATCAATGGCTTGCTCATCATTTGGCGAATATAACGTAATGGCCGTTCCTTTTAAGCCATTACGTCCAGTACGTCCGACACGATGGATAAAGAAGTCTAGATCTTCTGGAATTTCTGCATTGATAACATGAGAGACACCTTCGATATCGATCCCTCTAGCAGCTAAATCAGTCGCTACAACATATTGATACTCCAGATTCTGTACTTGTCGCATCACTCGTTTTCTCTCTCTTGGGGTGATGTCTCCATGAATCTTTGCTACTTTCAAGCCTTGGTTTTTCAAGTAATCGGCAATTTCATCCACATGCTGTTTTGTATTGGCAAATACGATTGCTAAATAAGGATGACCAATTGTCAGCAGTTGATAAATCATTTGATTCTCATCTTTACCTTTTGTTGAAATCAGCCAATTTTCAATGTCTTCAGAAATAACTGCTTTTGGTTTGATTTCTTCAATGATTGGATTTTCCATGTATTTTCGTAAGAATGGACGAAGTTTTTCTGGAATAGTGGCAGAAAAAACTAAAAACTGCAGCTTTTCTGGTAATCGACTTGCAATTTGGTCTACTTCATTTAAAAAACCCATATCCAATGTCATATCCGCTTCATCGACAACAAATGCAAATGCGGTGTGAATCTTCAGCGCTTGTTCATTCATCATGTCTAATATTCTACCAGGCGTGCCTACTACAACCTGTGGCTGTTGGTGATGCAGACGATTTAATTGACGCTGTTTGTCTGTACCGCCGACAAAATTCGAGACACGGATCTCCGGTGTAGAAAATTTAGCGATTTGTGTAGCTGCTTCATAGATCTGTGCAGCTAGTTCCCTACTTGGAGCTGTAATAACAACTTGTACTTCCTCTTTTTCTGCATTGATTTTTTCAAACAAAGGCAACAAAAACGTATGTGTTTTTCCTGTACCAGTTTGAGATTGCCCAATGATATTTTTTCCTTTTGCAATTAAAGGAATCAAACGTTCCTGGACCTCTGTGGGCTGTTTGAAGCCCTTTGCGGTTAACGCTTCATTGATAAACGGTTTGAAGCGGAATATATCAAAATTATTCATTCGTGCACCTCTTCTCTTTAAATTATCACGACTTTGGCATTATAACACAGACAAAGCGTTTTTGCTCAGCTAATTTCGAGAATCATCATCCTTTGTTTGGCCAATCGTGCTAACAGTATATGTGTGACTAGCTTTTTCATAAAACAGAATCCGTTTTTTTCTCAAAAATGATAGCAAGATATTTAAAATAAAAATACCTTGTAGTAACAAGACACCGAGAGAAATGAATACTGCACTCATCTGCAACACCGTATTCGTTGTCGAATTCATGATTTGCTGAAGCAACTGCCCCAACCAGCTTAAACCATAAAAAAGAAAGTACAGATACCCGTAGCGGATCATCAATGCTTTTAAAGAAATTCGTTCGCGGTCTTCTTCCACCAAACGGATACGCACAATTTTTTTGCCAAGTGTCCATCCATTGGTTATAAACGGTACAATCATAAAGTATACCCCTACTTCTAATAAAAGCCACCAGATATGAGAAGTAACTGCCCCTGAATCGAACGCAAGTTTAAAGAAAATCGCCGCTACCAAATTAATAAGAGATAAAAATGTCCAGTCGATCAAATAAGCGACCAAGCGTCGAGTCAATGAGACAGTCTTTCCTTTTTCATAAGAAAGTTCATCCATTCGTCTTCTTGTAGGAAGCATAAATGTAAATAACGGCGTAACGACAAAACCAATGATTCCACCCAATGTATTTGTCACTAAATCATTCACATCAAATAAGCGGTATGGTCTTGGGTAGATAAAATAAAGTCCACTTAGCTGCGTCAATTCAAAAAATAGAGAAAGGCAGAAACTAGCAATCATCGTTTTCATAAAAGAAAGCCGGAAATAATATCTTAAATAAATGCCAAATGGTATGAGTAATAAAACATTAAAAGCTGGTTCCAAAAATACACTCTGCTTCATTGCCGGCAGGTAGGTACTAGGTTCAGACAAGACCAATACCGTGTTGTCTCTGAAATGTTGCCATGAAGCAAATAAATGCAGCTCCATCTTTGGCCCTGTCATTTGGGCAACCGTCTCCTTTGCCGGAAGTGGTAAGATCACCAAAAAATACGCACACAATAAATAAAAAACGAAAGAATACAAAATAACTGCCCTTGTTACTAGAAATGTTCCATACTTTCGATATTCATAAATAAAAAAAACAGATGAGATCGCTAAGGCTAAAAATGGAAAAACAATCAGCGCAAAACGAATCGGTTCGATATAACTTGCCATATGACTCCTCCTTGATTCTTTGTATCTCTCTTATCTTAGCAGTCCTTTGCTGTTTCAAGCAAGTAACGAGGCTATTATTTCTCATTTCTTTCAAAGTAAAGTAAGATAAACACAAAGGGGGTGTCGAGATGCTGAATATGTACTTTGTTTTTGGCGTACCTATTTTTTTACTGTTCCTTTATGCTACGATCGCTTATGTAAGAAAAAGAACTACAATTCATTATTTAGGATTTATTCTCCTGATTATTTCGGGTTTCATGCTAGTCTTCAATCTTCAGACTTGGCAGCAAGCACTTCTTGAAATGGATAAAATGACTCCACATGCTTTGTCTAAAGTGCTTGGCTACCCTGTCTATCTGATTTGGCTTCCCATTTTCATTTCTGGTTGCTTGGTTTTATTAAATATTTATCGCGGCGTACGCCGAATAGTTCAGTTACGCAAATCAAAGTAAAAGGCAGAAATCGGTTGAGCCCGATTTCTGTCTTTTACTTTGCTATTTCATCGTAGACAAAACGACATTTACGTGATCAAAATTAACGAGTACTTTTGACATTTCTTCCACGTACTCCTCATTTAAATAAAATATTTTGTTTGGCAGAGAAGTGCAGTTCTAATAAAATTCGAATGTTTTAGCTATCTACGTTTTAAATAGAGATAAATCGGGATACCAGCAAGTGTCAATACTATCCCCATCGAAGCTAAAAAGGTCTGAGTGATAAGCGTGCTTGATACGATAAAAGTCCCTCCAATGATTGCTACTAGTGGAATAAACGGATACATTGGAACTTTGTATGGTCGAAACAAATCAGGTTCTTTTTTACGAAGAAGAATGACACCAACAAAGACCATCGTATAAAAAATCCAAATGACAAAGATCAGCATATCCGTTAGTGTATCAAAACCACCGATCATCATCATGCCAATAGCGATGACTAGCTCTAAGATACCTGCGGCTACAGGAACTTTAGTTTTATCATGAAGTTTAGCAAAGAGCTTGCTAAAAGGCAGGTTGTTTTCTTTTGCCATAACATAAGGGAGACGCATTCCAGTAAGGGTATAGCCATTGATGGTTCCATAAACAGAAATCAAGATACCAACTGTGACCAGTCTTCCACCGAAGCCGCCAAAAATCATTTTTGCAACGTCACTTGCCGCATTGCTGTTTCCTGCGACTCCGTCGATAGATGCGGTTCTTAAGAACACCGCATTTACTAATAAATAAACGATCATGATTCCGATGATTCCTAAAGAAATTGCTTTTGGCAAATCTTTCGCCGGCTTTTTCAATTCTCCCGAAATATTTCCTACGTGTATCCAACCGTCGTATGCGAACATCGTTGCTAGCAAGCCCGCTCCCAAGGCTGAGAAAAATGAAAGATTTTCTCCTGCTTGGATCGGAAACAGTTGGAAGTCTACTCCTTCTTGTCGGAACAAACCGAAAATGACGATCACAAACAAAGGGATAAGCTTGCAGACAAGCGTAATCGACTGAAAAGCCCCTCCAGCTTTAGAACCTAAAAAATTGATCAGCAGGATCGATACAGCAGCTGTAACAGCTACGGGAACAATCATTGACTGGGAAAGACCAAATAGATTGACGAACTGTGTACCGAAAATGATCGACAAGGCTGCTACATTTGCTGGAAAATAAATCACGACTTGCGCCCAGCCCAATAAAAAAGCTGCTGTATTTCCGTAAATCCGTTCGATATATTTAATCATCCCTCCTGTTTCTGGAATAGCAGCTGCCAGTTCAGCTCCTGTTAGTCCTGCACAGACAGAAATCATACCACCGAGAAACCAAGAAAACATATGCAAACTGGCGGATCCTGTAACTTCTGCTACGCTTGCGGCTTTAAAAAATACCCCTGCACCGATCACTGTGCCCATAACAGTCGATAAAGCAGTAAAAAATCCCATCGTACGTTTTAATTCATTTTCTATTTTTACTTCTTTTACTGGCGTGGCTTGATATTCTTCCATCCCTTGTCCCCTTTCATACCATAGCCAATCCCAAAAGTATAAAAAACTTTTTGGATGTTGTTCTTGTTTTATACCGTCTCTACCAATTTTTCTTTCAGTTTTTCCAACATATCCTTTGTCATAGCATCTAAGTCGTATTTCGGCGAAAAGCCCCATTCCTCTTGCGCACAAGAAACATCTAGTGAATTTGGCCAAGATTCTGCTATTGACTGACGTACAGGATCCACATCATAATCCATTTCAAAATCTGGTATGATTTTTTGAATAGATGCTTTGATCTCTTCCGGGTCAAAAGACATCGCCGATATATTGAAGGCATTTCGATGAACCAATCGATCAGGATCTGCATTCATGAGTTTTATAATGGCATCGATCGCATCTGGCATATACATCATATCCATTGATGTACCTTGATCAATGAAACTAGTGTACTTTCCTTCTTTGATTGCTGAATAATAAATATCGACTGCGTAGTCTGTCGTACCGCCTCCTGGCAAGGTTGCATAAGAAATCAATCCAGGGAAACGGACACCACGAGTATCTACGCCATATTTCACATAATAATAATCACATAGTAGTTCTCCAGCTACCTTCGTTACCCCATACATGGTTGTAGGACGCTGAAGAGTATCTTGTGGGGTATGATCTTTTGGAGTATTTGGACCAAACGCGCCGATTGAACTTGGCGTAAAAAATTTCAGCTGGAATTCTCTAGCGACTTCCAATGCATTGACCAGCCCAGTCACGTTCAAATCCCAGGCTAATTGTGGTTTTGCTTCTGCAACAGCTGACAAAAGAGCAGCCAAATGAATCAATGTGTCCACTTGATATTGTTCTGCTATGCTGCGCATTTTTTCGTAATCCATTACATCTAGGATCTCAAAGATATCGTTTTTCTCAATGACTTCAGGCATGCGTATATCTGTCGCAATGACATTTTCACTGCCTAGTTCTTGACGTAGCCGCGTGATCAACTCTGAACCAATTTGTCCTAAACATCCTGTCACCAATACTTTTTTCATGATGATCCTCCCTGATCTTTTTTACTACTATCTTCAGATGATTAACAATATATGCGTGAACATGTTCTCTAATTTTAAATAGACGAAAAAACTAAATTTAGTTAAATAATTTCCATTTCTTTTCCTATTTTTTGATAAACTGCTACTGCTTCATCAAGCATTTCCCTCGTATGTTCCGCAGTCGGCATATTTCTGATCCTGCCTGTCCCAAGAGGCACAGTTGGATAAACGATTGGTTTAGCATAAATCCCATGTTCGATCAGCTTCTTAGAGAAAGTCTGAGTCACTTTTTCGTCTCCCAAAATGACTGGAGTAATAGGTGTTTCAGACATACCGATGTTATAGCCTACTTTTTTCAATTCTTCTTTAAAATAATTAGCATTTTCCCAAACTTTTTCGACAAGTTCCGGATGTTCTTGCATCAAAGTAATCGAAGCCAATGCAGCTGCAGCTGCACCTGGAGTTAGCGAGGTAGAAAATAGGAATGGCCGACTTCTAGCTTTCAACCAGTCGATTAGTGTTTTCGATCCAGCTACATAACCCCCAACAACACCTATAGCTTTCGATAACGTGCCCATTTGCATATCGATTTTGTCGCTTAATCCAAAATGCTTGACGGTTCCTGCACCTTTTCCAGTTACGCCTGAGCCGTGCGCATCATCAACGTAGGTGATCAGTCCATATTTTTCAACAATCGGAATAATTTCCGGCAATCGTGCAATGTCTCCATCCATGGAGAAAACACCATCTGTGATATACATGATTTTTTTATATTTCTTACTTTCTATCGCTTCCTTTGCTTTTTTCTCAAGGTCTTTCATATCTTGATGTTTAATTCGGATGATTTTTGCTCCGGATAAGCGGCAACCGTCAATAATAGATGCATGGTTTAATTCATCCGATAAGATAGCATCTTCTTTTGTCATTACTGCAGAGATAGCGCCCATATTGCAGTTGAATCCAGATTGAAAGGCGATTGCTGCTTCTGTCCCTTTGAATTCTGCGATTTTTTCTTCTAATTGCTGATGGATTTTCAGCGAACCATTGATCGTTCGGACTGCTCCTGCTCCTACACCATAAGTTTCGGTTGCTTCAATACATGCTTTTTTCAATTCTTCGCGATTGGCAAATCCAAGATAATTGTTGGATGCTAGATTGATCATCTTTTTTCCGTCTACGATGATACAAGCACCATTTTCACTTTCTAGTATGTCGATCGTATTGTATAACCCCTTTTCTTTCAGTTGATCCAATTCTTTCTCTAAATACATTGTTAGTTCTTTGGAAGACATTGTCTCCACCTCCATATTCATCTGTCTTGCAGAACATACCAAACATATATCGTGTCATTCATCTACAAAGCAAGTATGCCATATTTTTGATAACGCTTACACTGATTATGAGAATTATTTAACCACATTTTTTATTTACAGTATCTTTTTACTTTCAAATGACTTATATAGTATGAACAATTACCTTTTAGATAATGATCTATTTTACTCTACCTGGGCAGATAAATACAACACAACCATTGATAGAAGCCCTTTCGTTAAAATCAATTGTATTCTGAATATTTAATTTATTTATTGCATAGACCAATAAAAATACATAAAATTTCCATCTTCGTTTATCAGCAATTTTTAATTTTACTCTCTGAATATTTCTTAAAAGTTTTACTTGTTGAATTCGAAAAAAGGACTGTGACAAAAGTCTTGTCACAGTCCTATTCTTCCGAATAAACGGTGTTCTCCTGCCAATTCCGAATCACAAGTTACAATATTCATCAAACATGAGAAGCTATTTTTTGAAATTGTTCCTTGTGACTCGGAGCTGAACGGCAGGCTCACGACCTCTTGGTAAATAGTGTTCCAGAAGTAACTTTTACGGAAAATGATCCGAAATATCTTGGAGCTGACCACTTCTGTCACAACCTCCATCATTTTTTGTTATTTTTGATCCAATTGTCTGGAGTAAAATTTTCATCGTCAATAGACCATTCCAGAAAAAATTCTTCTAAGAATTCACGCATGAAGGTTTCTCTTCGTTTGGCTTCTTCATATCCGTAATCAGTATTCATTTTATCAGACAGCAAGAACAGTTTTTCATAAAAATGATTGATCACTGTCGTGCCTTTTCGGTAATTTTCTTTGTCCTTGAATGTTTGCGGATACAGTTCAGGATCAAAAATCGGGTGCCCATGTCCACCGCCGAAATAAGCAGTACGCAAAATGCCGATTGCTCCTAATGCTTCGATACGATCAGCGTCTTGAACGATCTTACCTTCCAGAGATAGTTCGGCCGCTTCAGAGAGATTTTTAGAAAAGGACATATTTTCGATAATGGAAAAAATCATCGAGATCTGTTCCTCTACTATTGGCAAAGAGCGAAGGAATACACGAAGCTGTTGCTTTGCCTCGTTCTCATTTTTAACGACTTTATCATCAATCGTATCATGTAGGTAAGCTGCTGCAAGCGTCACAAAGCGGTCTGCCTGCGGTTCCGTCTCCAAAATTTTTTCAGCTAACTTGACAACTCTTTTGGTATGATCGCTCCCATGTCCTGTTTGATCATGCGCTAATTGGTCCATACTATAATCAGCGATCACTTGTAATTTATCCATTCGTTCCACTTCTTTCTTAAGTAAATAGCTGAAAACATCTATAGATTAGATGAATTTCAGCTATCTTTGTAAATTGTATTTTATTTTACCTGATATACATTAAAATACAGATCTTTCATATAGTCGATCAGGTATTGCGGATTAAGCGGTTCATGTGTTGCATCCATGATTAATTGATTTGGTTTTCTAGATGCACCATATTGATGGATATGCTCTGACATCCAGTTTTTGATTGGAGAATAATCGTCTGACGCTAGAACATTTTCCACATCTATTTCTTGCTGCAAAGAATGAAGTAATTGTGCCGCATACATGTACCCTAATGCATAAGAGGGAAAATAACCAAAGCTTGCACCTGACCAATGAACGTCTTGTAGGATGCCTTCCACATCATTTGTTGGTCGTATTCCCAGATACTCTTCATATTTTTGATTCCATATTTCAGGTAGTTCAGCAACATCTACCCCTTCATTGAAAATCATTTTTTCGATTTCATAACGAATGATGATATGGAGAGGGTAAGTCAAACTGTCTGCCTCGATACGAACCAAACTTGATTTTGTATGGTTCAATGAACGATAAAATTTGTCAAAAGGAATATCATCGAATGTTCCTTCTGCACATTCTTGAAAGAAAGGATATTGCTTTTTCCAGAAGCTGCGACTACTTCCAATAATGATCTCGTTAAACAACGATTGTGATTCATGGATACCCATTGATGTACCTTCATAAACCGGTGTATACGCATATTTATCATCGATGTCTTGTTCATACATACCATGACCAGCCTCGTGGATCACTCCAAAAACAGCCATTTTGAAATCTGTTTCGTTCCATCGTGTCGTGATTCGTGCATCATTCGGATTAATTCCAGTCATAAATGGGTGGACAGTGTCATCTAAACGACCACGGCTAAAATCATAACCAAGTTGTTCGATTACTTTCACTACAAATCTCTTCTGTTGTTTTTTCGTCATTCTCCGATTTAAAAAGTCTGTTTCAGGTTCAGTCCCTTTTTCTTGGAGCGTACGGCGGATCGAAAGAATTCCTTCTTTAAGCTGATCAAATACCTTATCAAGGATTTCGACAGTCATCCCGGGTTCGTATTGATTCAGCAAAACATCATAATTCGTCTTTTCATCTTTTCTCCAGTAAGGTATCAACTGTTTTGTTAATTCAATATTTTGATTCAATGCGTGTTGAAAATCAGAAAATTGTTGTGTTTCTCTAGCTTTTTGCCATTGTCCGTGTGCTGAAGAAACGGCAGCTGTATATTTTCTCATAAGATCTTCCGGTACGCGATGTTCCAAATCATACTCTTCTTTTACTTTGGCAAAAACGGCAGTTCCAACTTCCGACAATTCTTCCGGATGTTCAGAAAAATAGCGAATGGCTTCTTTGATTTTTGGACCGATTTTTTTTGAAAAATAAATGCTGTAAAGATAGCTGTCTACTTCACTTCGGTATGCACTAGCTTTTTCAGGCATACCTGTTTGTGTATCCCAATCGAGGATTCCTAAAGCTTGTTGTAGAAGATTGATTTCTTTTACTTCTTGTAAAAACTCTTTTTCTTTCATTCCCTATTCCTCCAAACATCCAATTGAATGAATCAATTAGTAAGATTATTCGTCTTTCTCTTTTTTTCTAGGCGGACGAGTTCCCCAATACTGGAATAGATCCGTACGCAATGCACCATTGTACAATTTTCTTTTTTTGGTTGCTTTTTGTCCGTAAAATTCCTCAAACGCTAAGTCGCTAGTCAAGATATATTTACTCCATGTTTTTAATGGACGGAACACATCGCCCATTTCTTTATATAATTTTCGAACGGTTTCTTCTTCTCCTAGACGTTCCCCGTAAGGCGGGTTAGCCACGATGACCCCGTATTCTTTATCCGTTTTGAAGTCTTTGACTGCTTGTTGCTTAAAGGTAATAGAAGAGCCTAATCCGATTTCTTCTGCATTGGCTTTGGCAATTTCAATCATCCGTCCATTGATATCTGAACCAGTAATATCTAATTCAATATCATAATCTGCTTTTTCTTCGGCTGCTGATCGAACATTTTCCATGATTTCTTGACTGAACCAATCCCAAGATTCGCAAGCAAACTCACGATTGAATCCTGGTGCGATATTATGGCCTATTAAGGCTGCTTCAATACAAAGCGTACCTGAACCACATACAGGATCATAAAATGGACGGTCTTTTCGCCAATTTGTCAACATAACAAGTGCTGCTGCCATGTTTTCTTTCAATGGTGCTCCACCTTTTTCTAAGCGATAACCACGTTTGAATAAACTTGGTCCTGTCGTATCCAGAGTTACCATCACATGGTCTTTCAGCAAAGCTACTTCCAACTGAAAATGTGCGCCAGTTTCCGTCAGTGGTACAGAAGCTGGACGGTGATAATAGGTACGGAGACGTTCAACGATTGCTTTTTTTGTGATCGCTTGGCAATCAGGTGTGCTATATAGTTTCGACTTGATCGATTTTCCAGCTACAGGAAAAGCTGCATCTAGTGGAAGAAAATCTTCCCAAGGCAATGCTTTTACGTTTTCAAACAATTCATCAAACGTATACGCATCGAATTCCCCAACCACGATTTTTACTCGATCTGCTGTACGTAACCATAAATTAGCTGTAGCGATCGTTTCCATTGTTCCTTCAAAACGTGCACGTCCGTTCTCAACTTGGCATTCGATTCCAAGATCTCTTAATTCTTTACCAACCAGTGCTTCTAGCCCGCTTGCCGCAGTTGCGACGAGGTTGAACTTCCTGTTTTTTTCCATACACAATCTCCTTATTTATAAAAAAAGGAGGTGGGACATCAGTCCTACCCCACACTTTTACTCAAATTCCGAATAACCGGTGATACAAAAGTTTGTTTTGTAATAAGAACGACTCATCTGAAGTATTGAAAAATAGCTTTCAAATGTTTTTCTTGTTTCTTATAACGCATTACTTTTGTCACGACCTAATTCCCTGATGTTTGCGGTTTTCTATAAGCCATGTTCTGTACTTTGCTTTTCCAGGGAGAAAAAACAAAGCGGTAACCATCTATCTGCAGTTATACTGCCTTTTTGTCCTGTTCTTCTTCCAGACAAAAAGCGCCCCTACCATTGTTTGGGTTGCTCGCTCGAGGGGTTTACCGCGTTCCACCGGATGGGTTTCCCCAGCCGCTTCGTCACTGTGGCACTTTCAAGGATACTTAAGCATAGCCGAAGCCTTAGCTTGTTTTCCTGCCGTTACTCCAAAGAGTACCTTAGCTTATGGTTTCGCTAAGCACGAACACTACAGGCATCACAGCCTGTGCGAGCATGGACTTTCCTCAGCCTGATCAAGTCAGACCGCGATTACCCGAAAACCGCAAATTCATTAATCAAAAATTAAAATTGACGTGTTTTTTCATTATCATCTAAGCTTGTGTCTGCATTTGTGTAGTTATTTGGATTAGGTTGTGCTGGTTTGACTGCACTTGCTTGTTGATCAAGCTTTTTACCAAATACTTCACGTTCAAGATTTGACAAGCGTTTTAAGATATCAAAATTGGTCACTGCTGCGCTCTTTGGTGCCTCTGTTTGTTGCACGCGTGTTTGAGCTGCTCCTTGAGTTTTAGATAATTGAGCTACTTTTGCACTCAATCGATCGTTTTCTTCTTGTAAAGCAAGGAGTTCTTTGCTGTAAGTTTCATAATCTTTGATGATATTGTCTAAGAATTCATCAACTTCAACGGGATCATAGCCGCGCATTTTTGTTTTGAATTCTTGTTGTAAAATGTCTTTAGGACTATAAACCAAATTCGCCATATTTACACCTCTAGTTTTCATTTACGTAATAACATTTCTACCTTTTTCATTGTATAGGAAAAAAGTTGATAAATCAAACACAATATCGATTATTCACTAAAATTTTGAAGATCGTCCATACTGATCAGCCGAATTTCGTAGGGATGATCTGCTTGGTAATTCTGTGCATCTTCAAAAAAATACTTCGTTTTTCCAGGGAATTCTTCATCATAGATCAGCAGACAGCCCACTGTATGTTCAAGTATAAAACGAGTGTGATTCTTTAGCTGACTAGGTGATTGGTAGGGTTGATGGCTAACAGCTTCGACATAATCTGCTAATTGTTCTGCTAATTGTTTTTTTTCTTGGTTCCCTTCATTCCAGTTATTACCAAAATCAGAAAAAGGATACAAAATACCAAGAGATAGTTCCGGATATTCTTCTTTCAATTCCGCTACTATTTGCACAGCCCATAGTTCGACGCCTAGATTTCCACTAACGAGTACCCATTCCAGCCCTTCTTCTGCTAACTGACGGAGTTCTTTTTTTAAAACATTTTTAACAACTTGGATTTTAGGATCATTTTCTTTAAAAACACCGAGTTCGAAACTTCGATACCCAGACACATAGATTACTTTTGACTTATCCATCTCAGATTCCTTTTCTTTCTATCCGCTTTTTTGCTATAATGTGGCCTAGGAGTGTGATTAAAGATGGTATTGCGCTATCCAAATGGCCAACCTTATTATAAGAATGCCTCTCCCGTCGAAAAAATTCAAGAAAAAAGAAATCAGATCACTGAATTCGGCAATCGGGGGATGCACTTTGAAGAAGCAATCAATGAAAGTAATAAATATTATCTTTCCCGCGGGTTGGCGGTTATCCATAAAAAGCCTACCCCTATCCAAATCGTGAAAGTAGACTATCCTAAGAGAAGTGCTGCTGTGATCAAGGAAGCCTACTTTACCCAAGCCTCAACTACAGACTATAATGGCGTCTATCGAGGCTTTTACTTGGACTTTGAAGCAAAAGAAACCAAGAACAAAACATCTTTTCCCTTTAAAAACTTCCATGCCCATCAAATCGAACATATGAAAGCATGCCTCGAACAAAACGGGGTCTGCTTTGTCTTGTTATGGTTTTCGTCTTTGAAGCGCTGTTTTTATTTGAATAGTGTTCATTTGATTGCTTACTGGGACGCCCAAAAGGAAAAAGGACGCAAATCACTACCTTTATCTTTGATCGAAGAACTAGGAATAGAGATCAAAACTGGTATTTCTCCGCGGATTCCTTATTTGGACGCGGTTGACTTCTATTTATCAACATTATCTATTGAAGGAGAAAGCAAGAATGGCAAATGAACAAACTAGAAGCTCTAGACGACAGAAACAGCCTACTCCTAAAAAGAGTGTGAAGAAGAATTCTGGCAAAGGTTCTGGAAAGTCCTCTGGAACACATAAAAAAGGATTATTTATCAAGATCCTTTTAGGAATACTCTCATTTTTCTGTATCCTCTTTTTAGCAGGTGTAGGACTTTTCTGGTATTACGCAAAAGATGCGCCCGAATTGACGGATAAAAAATTAGACGCTACCGTATCTTCCAAACTATATACACAAGATGGCGAACTATTCGAAGATTTAGGCGCAGAAAAGCGTGAAAAAATTTCTGCGAATGAATTACCGAAAACATTAGAAGATGCGATCGTGTCGGTAGAAGATCGCCGTTTTTATAAACACATCGGGGTTGACCCTATTCGGATCATCGGTTCTGCCCTCTCTAACTTTACCTCTGGCGGACTGCAAGGCGGAAGTACTTTGACACAGCAATTGATCAAACTTTCCTTCTTCTCCACTAGTGCAGAGGATCAGACCCTGAAACGCAAGGCCCAAGAAGCGTGGATGGCTGTAAGATTGGAACAAAAAAAATCGAAACAAGAGATCTTGACCTACTACGTAAATAAAGTGTATATGTCAAACGGCTTGTACGGGATGGAGACAGCTTCTGAGATGTACTTTGGTAAGAAATTATCAGAACTTTCTTTACCGCAAACAGCATTGCTTGCTGGGATGCCTCAAGCCCCTTCCGCCTATGATCCTTATGTTTATCCAGATCAGGCGAAGAAAAGACGAGATACTGTTTTGTATACGATGCTTCAAAACGAAAAAATCTCTCAAACAGAGTATGATCAAGCTGTTAATGTACCGGTAACGGATGGTCTGCAAGAACTAACTCAATCCGATGACAATACTAAGATCGTCGATAATTATGTCAAAGAAGTCATCAATGAAGTACAAGAAAAAACAGATAAGAATGTCTACACAGACGGTTTAGAGATTTATACGAATTTGGATCTGGACGCCCAAAAGAAACTATATGATATCGTCAACACGGATCAGTATGTCTCTTACCCAGACGACGAGATGCAAGTTGCCTCCACCCTTATCGACACCAATACCGGGAAAGTAAAAGCCCAGATTGGCGGACGTCACATCGCAGAAGACGTAACTTTAGGAAACAACTTAGCAGTGAATACTTCCCGTGATTTTGGTTCTACGATGAAACCTGTCACAGATTACGGACCAGCTTTTGAATATTTGAAATATTCTACTGGAAAAACTATTACTGACGCACCGTATAATTATGAAGGGACTTCGACTCCTGTAGGAAACTGGGATAATCAATATATGGGCACCATTACTTTACGCCAAGCACTTTACTTATCCCGTAATGTTCCAGCAGTCAAATTATTCAATGAAGTCGGTTCAGATAAAGTGGCATCTTTCTTAAAAAATCTTGGGATCGAATACAGTACGATCCATCAATCGAATGCGATCTCTAGTAATACGGAAGAACAAGATGGGACAAAATACGGAGCTTCTTCCTTAAAAATGGCAGCAGCCTATGCGGCTTTCGCCAATGGAGGGACTTATTACAAACCTCAATATGTTAATAAAATCGTCTTCCAAGACGGAACAGAAGAAACTTATGAGCCAGATGGAAAAACAGCCATGTCTCCAGAAACAGCTTATATGATCACAGACATTTTAAAAGATACGATCACTGAAGGTACTGGTACGAATGCGCAAATCGCTGGGTTATATCAAGCCGGTAAGACCGGAACATCCAATTACACAGATGACGAGTATGCAAAACTTGGTATTTCTTCTGGGGTGTATCCAGATATCCTATTTGCGGGCTATACGCCAAATTATTCGATTTCCGTGTGGACAGGTTACAATAAAAAAATGACACCTGTCACTTCAGAATCGTCACACGTAGCCTCTGATGTTTATCGCGAGCTTATGCAGTATGTTTCAGCTAACGTGACAAATACAGACTGGGAGATGCCAAGCGGATTAATTCGTGTGGGCGGTGAACTGTACTACAAAGATCAATATACAGCTAGATCGAATGCAATTACACCATCAACAACTATTCCATCTTCCAGCTATGTCCAGACTCCTGGAAGCTCAACAACAGAGACAACGACTCAAAGCTCTAGCTCTACTAGTCAAAGCGAATCAACTGCTGAGTCCTCAAAAGAAAGCACGACAGCAGAAACAAGCGAGCCAGCGTCTTCAACAACGGTTCCTTCTTCTTCATCCGAAGAAAGCTCGACACCGTCTTCATCTGCTCCTCCTGCTTCTTCCAGTGATCCAGCAACTAGCGGAGCGGATGCTGCAAATGACCATACACCATCCAGTAGCACCTCAGCTTCTGGAAACAGATAGTAAAAAAGAAACCACGTCTACAAGCGTGGTTTCTTTTTTGTGTCTATGTAAAAAATAGCTACAAATAAAAATCATGTACCAAGCTGTTTTACATGATTTTTTATAAGACTATCCAGCATATACATGTGTGATCTAACATTTAGCTTAAAAATTAGAAAATCCATTTTTCTTTTATCATTACATATACTTTATCCATTTACTTGTTTATAATTAAATCGGCTAAATACACACTAGTCTTTTATTTAGTGCCACTTCTTAATAATCCCATTGTTATTATCAAATAAAAAATACAATATATGGTTTTGAATAATTTTTTGAAAGAAGGCTTCATTTTGAGTTATCTGATAGTATGCTTAATTATCATAATTTGTCTGCACCATCTTTTTTTATCGAAAACAATACCTCGTTATTCCAAGAATAAAAAAGCTGAAAAATTTAGTTTATTATTAAATAAATTTACTTTAATTGCTCCTATCCTTGCATTTATTATTTTTTCTGTACTTTTAAGCACTACCCTTAAAGGAAAATTTATGGAAAGAAGCTCTCATGCAATGATTCTCACTTTTTTATGGTTGTTGTTCACCAGAATCTATATTTTTCTGATGAGCCTGAAACCGCCCAAATCCATTAGTTTATGTTTAGTTATAAATGGTATTTTTTTATTATCACTTATCATTTTTATTACACCTTTAGATAGATACGTCACTTATTTATATAATCCTTTGGAATACTGGACTTATTTTATAGGTATATTGGAAGGCATTATTTTCTACATCGGGTATTTTCCCAAGAAAAATAACAGCATTTATTTTTATCGCAATAAATTGTAATAAGTTACCATCCTAGCTACTGAGTATGTACATTTACTTTTTCATGCAAAAAAGATAAACGAAACAGCTTTTCTCCATGATAACAAGATAATTCATACATTTATTTGCAATTAAAGAAACCACGTCTACAGGCGTGGTTTCTTTTTTAGCGTCTTTTCTTTTAGACGCATCCGATTTTTCCCATCTTGACATATTGATAGCAAAGGACATACCTCGCACTTGGGATTTCTTGCCGTGCAATGATATCTACCGAAAAAAATCAGTGTATGATGTGTCTTTACCCATAATTCTTGTGGTACTTTCCGCATCAGTGTTTCTTCTACTTCCATGACCGTAGCATCTAGTTTGCAGATCCTCAGGCGTTTTGAGACACGTTCCACGTGGGTATCTACTGCGATTGCTGGTATCCCGAATGCATCCCCCAATACGACATTTGCTGTCTTTCTGCCTACACCAGGAAGAGACATCAATTCTTCTCTTGACGTTGGCACTTGCCCATCGAAACGTTCAATCAGCTGCTGTGCACACGCTTTGATGTTTTTTGCTTTATTTCGATACAAACCAATCGTTTTTATTTTAAGAATGATTTCATCGATTGAAGCTTCTGCTAACGCATCGGGTGTCGGAAAAGAGGCAAACAAATCTGGCGTTGCTTTATTCACTGATACATCTGTCGCCTGGGCACTTAAGATCACTGCAATCAATAACTCAAATGGATTATTGTGCTTGAGTTCTCCATGTGCTTCGGGAAACATTCCATACATCGTTTCTAGAGCTTCCATTGTTTTTTGTTTGCTTAACATATTCCGCTATTCCTCCAACCAATTTTTCAGTGAGACTTTCGGCAATTCTTCTTGTTGAGCTGACTGTTCTACTTCTCTTTGAAGAAGCTGCTGTTTTCTTCGTTTTTGGTCTTCTTCCACTTGTTGTTTTGTACGTAGATTTTTTCTTTCCCACGATAGCAAAATGCGGTCAACGTAATTAAAACTATAAGCCTGATTTAATACGGCTTCCCGCAGTGCTAGTTTCAAAATTTCCGGCTGATAATGATCTTCTTCTAGCCATTGACCGATTCGCTGGAACTCGATCGAAGAAAGCGGGCGTCCAAATTCTTGTTCAAATAATTGATACACTGACTGGATTTCTTTTTCTTGTGTTTTTTCTTCGTATTTTTTTTCTTGTGTTTTTAAATACTCACCTAATAGATCATAGATGGGGTAAAGATTATATCGATCTGCTTTTTTACCGTTGACAATCGTCGTTTCTATCTTGATAAACCCATTTGTTACGAGACGATCCAGTATTTGAAAAATCTGATCTTGCTTGATTCCCATATCCATAGCAATCATCTGCAAATCAGGGAAAGTATCTCCTTCAAGCTGTGCCATATGCAACTGTAGAACAAATAAAAATTCTTCAGATTGTAGACCGATCCTATGGTAATTTTTAAGTAAAAGATTAGATATAACTGTTTGTCCAGCGCTTAAGTAATTTTCTAAATTCAACATGATTTCTCCTCCGCTCAATCACAGTATACGTAAAAAAAACATGGGAAGCAAGAACAGGTTTCTTTTCTATTTACTTCACTGATCGGTCAGATTTACAATGTCGTCTACTTGATTTTTGTTTGTTCATGTTTTTGATGCGCATCTTCACTTTTCGGAATAAATAAATCAAGTAGATTTCGCTGTTCCTTAGAATGTTGACAAGGAAACAAAATTACTATACACTATTTTTGTTTCCAAGTTAACATTATTGCATAAAGGAGTTTTTACATGTACAGTTTCACAAATAAATATTCTAAAGTTTTTGGATACGTCTCTGTCTTATTCACTGGATTAGGATTTACTATCGTCAGTCCTGTACTTCCGTTTTTAACGCTGCCTTATTCTCACTCCATACATCAGCAAGCTTTCTATATCACTTTGCTCATGTCTGTTTATGCTCTAGCTGCCTTCTTATCTGCCCCCATTCTCGGTAGCTTAAGTGATCATTTTGGGCGTCGTCCGATCCTTATTATCAGTTTATTAGGATCAAGTATCGGATATTTGCTTTTTGGTTTAGGAAATTCGATATGGATGTTGTTCCTTGGTCGTATCATTGAAGGATTGACGGCAGGAGAAATCTCCACCTTATATGCTTACTTTGCCGACATCACGGAACCTAATGAAAGAACCAAAGTTTTTGGATGGATGGGTGCTTTAGTCGGTATAGGAACAACGCTGGGTCCTATTATAGGGGGTCTATTAGCTGAGTTGGGGAATTCTGTTCCTATATTTATTGGAGCACTCTTTACTTTCTTAAATGCCGTTTATGGCTACACATTTTTGCAAGAAAGCCTTCCAATAAAAAAACGTTCAGTAGATTTAAGTTTCTCCCATGTAAGACCTTTTCACCAATTACAACAATTATTCAAGATTTCATCCGTTATTCCTTTATTGACAGCAGGTTTTGCTGTTTGGTTGGCAGCTGGCTCTCTTCAATCTATCTTTTCTCAATTTTCGATTGACGCCTTTCAGTGGAAGGCTGGGTTGGTTGGTTTAAGCTTCTCTTTGATTGGAATCTTGGATACTGTCTCGCAATTGTTCATTATGCCTCGATTGCTCAAAAAATTTTCAGAACAGCAGATCACAAGAATAGGGATGTTCAGTGAAATCCTCGCCTATCTATTCATCACATTATCTGGAATTCTTCTACTGCCGATTTTGTTTTTATTTGGGATTATCTGTTATGGTTTCGGTGATTCTATTTTTACTCCTGTATTCAATGGCCAACTATCCAATTCTGTCTCAGATAACCAGCAAGGTCTTGTAATGGGCGGTACCCAAAGTATACAATCTCTATCGCGCGTCATCGGCCCGCTAATCGCAGGACAGCTTTATGCTGCAGCACCATTTCTTCCAACGGTATTCGGATTTTTGCTTATGATTTTTGCCTATTATCACTACAATAAAAAATAGTAGCTTCATTTGCTACTTCGTATAAATTCTCTGTATCGACCGATAAAACGAAATACTGTGTCAAATTCTTCTTTTGACATATTTTCAAATACAGTAGCATCTCGCTGTACCCATTTTTGATGGAGTTGCTCGTGTCTATTCCTTATTTTTTGTCCGATTGGCGTCAATTGAAAATAGATTTCTTTTTTATTCTCTTCGCTTTGATAAGTGTTTATGATCCCTTTAGCTATCAGTTTTTTTGTTAGCTTACTGATGGCTCCTCTAGTCATATAACTAGCATTCGCTAATTTTGTCACGTTAGGATCAGGGATTTTCCCGATATGTTCAATCACTTCTAGTTCATTTAGAGTAAATCCTGCAAATTCTTTTTCCATTTCTGGTTTATTACGATGAATAATCTCATTAGCTAAATCCAGATATTCTTCTATTAGCAGTTGTCTTTTATCCATTTCTACACCTTCTTTTTCTTTCATTATATTGTTTTTTTGTTTCCTATTCAACAAAGATAAAAATATTTTGCAGGAAAACCCAATCTGAAACCAAGAAAAAAAGGGGTTGACAAAGCTTGTCATAACCCCTTTTTCTGATTAAAAGATAGTAAAGAGACAGTCATCGGTAATTGTGATGATTTTTTGTCATCACTTAAGGATGAGCGGCCTTTTCAAAAACTGTCTTTAAAGATCATCATCAGTTTCTAGCACATACGGCTGACCTTCATATGTGTACTCTGTATTCAATGTGCCGTCGTTTTCATCTGAGTAGATGCGTCTACTGAAAGGAAAACGATGAGAAACATTATCTTTGGCGTCTTTTGCTGGCATCGTGTAATATTCCTCTTGCGTTTCATTCAACTGAGAGAGTACTTGATCTGCCAACTCATCAATATTGATCGTTGATTTCTTCGAAGCACTTTTATAATCTTCTAAAAATGCATCTTGTTGGACAAAATATTCTTTATTCATCTTCTTTCTCACCTTTCTTTTCAAAATCAAATAAAGCTGCTTGTTCTTTTATGTAACAGCTTTATCTTTGCTGCTTATTGTGACAAAAAATTCGAAGAAAGACAACTAATTGTACTTTTCACAAAAAAAGACAGAGGGTCGTGACAAAATTGTGTCACAACCCTTTTTCTTTATTGTGCAGTTTCGATTTCGCCTAGCGCTGCTTGTGCAAGTAGGTTCAAGTAATTCCATGGGCGGTCAAAATGTGGTTGGAAGAAGAAATCTGAAAGTGCGAGATCTTCTACAGTCATTTTATTTTGAACAGCTAAAGACATGGTATTTGCTGATTGTGTAATGTCGTATTTGGACATGAACTGAGCACCTACGATACGATTCGTTCCTTTTTCATAGACTAGCTCCATCATTACTTTTTCAGTAGTTGGCATGAACTCTGGACGATAATTATCTTCAAATACAGTCGCTTGGACTTCTAGATCGTTCAAAGTTGCGCTTTCTTTGGTCACACCTGTCGAACCGATCGTCCAGCCAAATAGGTAAAGTCCTGAAGTTCCTTGAGTACCACGATACGCCATTTTATGATCTGTCAAGTTATTTCCCACAAGCAAACCTTGACGAACGGCATTTGTTGCCAAAGGAATATAGTTTTGCGTGCCACTTGGATTGTAGTTGACTACTGCAGAGTCTCCAGCTGCAAAAATGTCTGGATCACTTGTCTGCATGTATTCATTCACTTTGATTGCCCCGTTTGGCAGTGTATCTACTTTTCCTTCGATCAGTTTTGTATTTGGACGGAAGCCCACACATAAAATGACCATATCTGTATCAAATGTATCTGTTGGTGTAGCTACTTGTTTCACTTTTCCTTCTTCATCTGTGATAAATTCAGTAACATTTTCGCCTAGCGCAAGAGTAACACCGCGGTCTGTCAATTCTTTTTCTAAGATATCTGTGAATGGTTTATCTAGATATTTATTCAAGATGCGATCTAATCCATCAATCAATGTCACTTGTTTTCCAGATTCGACAAAAGCTTCTACTAATTCAATACCGATATATCCACCACCAACAATTACTACACGTTTTGCTTCTTTCGCTTGTGCAATAATTTCATTTGCTTGATTGTAGTTTTTGCATAGGAGTACATTTTTCGCATCGATTCCACTAATCGGTGGGATAATAGGCCATGAACCAGTTGTCATCACTAATTTATCATAAGAAACCGTTTCTGTTTCTCCTGTTTTCAGATCTTTTGCCGTTACTGTTTTATTTTCTGTATCAACGTCTGTTACATCGTGTTCCATTTTAACTGTTGCTCCTAATGAAGATAATTCTTCAGGATTTGAGTAGAACAAGCCTGCTGGGTCCTTTACTACTCCGCCGACATAAAGTGCGATACCGCAAGATAAGAAAGAAATATTGTCATTTCTTTCATATACTGTCACTTCTGCTTCTGGGTGATTTTTTAAAATACTTTTTACAGCTGCAGTACCTGCATGTGTACAGCCAATTACTACTACTTTCATTTATGGTCCCTCCGATTAACATTTTGTCCTTCGACAAAACTACTATAACAGAAATAAAACGGATACAACAGTTTAATGCTTGTGAATTCACAAAGGTTTGTTTGTAGTTTCATTCCTTTTCAAGCATAAGAACCCAATATCTACAAGATTCTTATTGTGATAACATTCACTTTGATATCTAAGATTGTGAATAAAAGACAAAAAAATAAAAAAGCTAGCGTTTTTTTTACACAGCTAGCTTTTTTTAGGTATAACACTTGTAGAAACTGTTTTTACATTTGCGCCTTTTTTGCTGACTCTTTACAATCCGGACAGAGTCCATACAATTCCAACCGATGTTCATTAATCTCAAAATCAGTCAGTCTGCTCGCAGCCATTTCTATATCTTCAAGCCCTGGGTAATGAAAATCAACAATCTTACCGCAGTTTTCACAAATTACATGATAATGACGCTTTGAACTGAAATCAAATCGGCTAGAAGCATCGCCGTACTTCATTTCTTGAACAAATCCAATCGAAGTAAATAAGCGAAGGTTATTGTAAACAGTCGCAACACTCATATTTGGAAACCGATGTTCAAGTGCTTTATAAATCTCATCAGCCGTTGGATGGGAATGATGTTCAATCAAATATTCTAAAACCGCGTACCGTTGAGGTGTGATTCGAATGTTCTCTTTTTTTAACTTTTCGATAACCTCTTCGACTAACTTATTTTCCATGTAAACACCCCACGTTGTTATTCTCGTCTTATCATACTATTTTTACATTTTAAAATCCACTTAACATGAAAAGAAAATTCAATTTTATTGTATTTTAATGAAAAAAGACGTAAAACAGTCGCGTTCACTATTCTACGTCTCTATTCAAATAATTTTTCTCATCATAAATTTTTGTGTGTTCTTTTCATCTTTAAAAGTTTTTTACATAAACCTATCTGGAGAAAAACCAAGTGCCTTATATCTCTTGGTAAAGGGCTGTAGATAAATAACGTTCACCATTGTCGGGAACCACAGCTAATACCTTCTTGCCTTTTCCTAATTCTTTTGCGACTTTTAGCGCGGCAGCAATTGCAGCGCCAGATGAGATGCCTACTAAAATCCCTTCTTTTCGCCCAACTTCTCTAGCTGTTTCCATCGCTTCGTCTCCACTAATAGAAAGGACTTTATCATACACAGAAGTATCCAGTGTTTTAGGAACAAAACCTGTACCGATTCCTTGGATTTTGTGAGGTCCCGCTTCTTTCCCTTCTAAAATAGCAGATTCTGCTGGTTCTACCCCGATTAATTCGATTTTCGGATACACACGTTTTAATTCTCGGCCAGCGCCAGTGATCGTTCCTCCTGTACCGATACCTGCAACAAACGCGTCCAAGCCATTTACTCCAAATGCTTGATGTATCTCAGGACCAGTCGTCTTCTCATGCACAAGAGGATTTGCTTCATTTTCAAATTGTAATGGTAAAAAGTAGCCGTTTTCTTTTGCCAAACGTTCTGCTTCTCTGATTGATCCAGAAATACCATCCGCACCAGGAGTCAAAATCAACTCTGCGCCGTACCCTTTCATCAATAAACGTCTTTCGATACTCATCGTCTCAGGCATCACGATGATTACTTTATATCCTTTTGCAACTCCTACCATCGACAATCCGATTCCTGTATTTCCAGAAGTAGGTTCAATGATAGTATCACCTGGTTTCAGTAGACCATCGTGTTCTGCTTTTTCTATCATACTTAAAGCAATACGATCTTTTACACTTCCTCCTGGATTAAAAAACTCAAGCTTTACAAAAACATCTGCTGAATCTTCTGGTACGATTTTATTTAATTTGACGATTGGCGTTTTGCCAATCAATTCGGTGACTGAGTTATAGATAGCTGTCATCTTCAATTCCTCCTTGTCTTTGCTCTTCTTACTTATCATAATACAATCTGTTCATTTATGGCGAGTGATTCGTCTTTGACTAGCAAAAAAAAGACAAAGATATACCATATATGGTAGTTTCTTTGCCTTTTTATCTAAATCAAACGTTTAGTTCTTGACCAACTAATAAAGAATAACTGGACATAGACATGCCATTTTTCGCCATTAGATCATCAACAGACATGCCAAATTTTTGTGCAATATCCCATAGCGTATCACCTGACACGACTGTATATGTCTGACCATTATTTGTATTTACATCTGTTGTTGAAGATGATGACGTTGAAGTCGTCGTAGTAGTCGTTGTTGTTGTACTTGTGGTTGTTGTAGCCGAACCTGTTGATGGCGTATCAAAACGGGTTAAATTATAAGTATTAATCAATGAGTTCAATTTGGCCCCATAATTTGGATCGGTAGCATAACGACCTGTCAAGTACGCTGTTGCATCATAAAAACTTGTTGTATTGCTTTTCCACACGCCAGCATAATGATAATCGCCCGTGGAAAAACTGGTTGAACGAAGAACATTCGCATGGTCTTGGAAGGATTCCCAATAAGAAGAATATTTTCGGAATGGTTCATTCATCGTTACCCATTGTCCGTTTACATATTCTTTGGTTGCCATATAAACGACCTGTCCGTTATAGCTTCCTTTCACACCGAATAGATTATAATTTGGCGCACTAGCTAATCCGGAAGTGCCATATGCACTTTCCAACAACGCTTGAGCGATCATGACTGAAGCATACAAGTCATTACTTGCAGCAACTTCTGACGCAGACCAGCCGATTTGATCGATAAACGCTTGAGGATCAGCGACTGTTTGAGATCCTTGTTCATCTGCATGAACATGTTGCGGTACCGCTGTAACCATCATCGGCCCAACTAAAAGACTCGTTCCAATTAAAGGAGCAATCGCTTTTTTATTGATCACCATTTTTCTTTTAGGTCTATGGTGTCGGGCACTGCGGGTCTTCAGCTCTTGCATTCAAATTCCTCCTCAAAATAAAAAAACTTAATAAAAAGTTCTCTTCTTAAAACAAACTTAATTAATTAAATTATACTTTTAATTCTCAAGAAACACAAACTAATCCGAAGAATTCTTTGTTTTGTCATTTAAATGTAACATAGCCGAAAACGAAAAGTAATATTGATTTATTCTTCTAACACATAAAGAACAGCTGTCTCCAACTTGCAGACAGCTGTTCTTATCAGTCAAACAATTGCTTGGATCTATGATAGTTGATTGTACGTATTCACGACATTTTCTACTGTAAATCCAAATTCTTCTAAAATTTTAGTGCCAGGGGCAGATGCACCGAAATGATCGATTGTAATCGTTGCGCCCTCTGTTCCTACGTAGCGTTCCCATCCAAATGATGCAGCAGCTTCGATAGCCACACGTTTCTTCACTGATTTAGGAAGTACACTTTCTTTATATTCAGAAGATTGTTTTTCAAAGAGGTCAAAGCTTGGCATAGAAACAACAGAAACATCTTTGCCTTTTTCAGCCAATTCTTTTTGAGCTTTCACAGCCAAATCAACTTCAGAACCTGTTGCAATCAAAATACCTTCTGGTGTTTCTCCTTGTGATGGAGAAAGAACATACGCGCCTTTTTTCACCATTTCATCTGCTACTTCTTTTGTAGAAGGCAATACTGGAAGGTTTTGACGACTCAATACAAGGATAGTAGGCGCATCTGTTGTCTCCATCGCTACTTTCCAAGCAGCACGTGTTTCATTTCCGTCTGCCGGACGAATCACTTGAACACCAGGCATGCAGCGAACAGATGCTAGTTGTTCAATCGGTTCGTGCGTTGGTCCGTCTTCTCCGACAGCAACCGAGTCATGTGTTAAGACGTAAACAACAGGAGTATGTTGGATTGCTGCTAAACGAACTGCTGGTCTTAGATAATCGACAAAGACAAAGAATGTTCCACCGTAGATACGAGTTCCGCCATGAAGTTGGATACCATTCATAGCCGAAGCCATTGCAAATTCGCGGACACCGAACCAGATGTTGCGTCCTTCATAATGTTCAGGAGTGAAATCTTTATCTGCAGCCACCATTGTATTATTGGAACCTGACAAGTCCGCTGAACCACCCCAGAAGCTTGGTATAGCTTTCGATAATTCTTGGATGACTTCTTTACTTGAAACACGGCTTGCTTGACTGCTTCCAACTTCATAAGTTGGCAATTCTGCATCCCAGTTTTCTGGTAGTTTGCCATCAAAAGCATCTTCAAATTGTTGTGCTAATTCAGGATAAGCTTTTTTATAATTGGCAAACATTTCATTCCATGCATCTTCAGCTTTTTGTCCTTCTTCTATCATCGTTTGATGGAAGCGGGCAGCTACTTCTTCTGGAACAGTGAAATCTGGATACTCCCAACCATAAACTTCTTTAGCCATCTTGATGCCATCTTCACCAATAGGAGCACCATGGACAGCAGATGTTCCTTCTTTAGGAGCACCATAGCCGATGACTGTTTTTACTTCGATCAATGTTGGTTTGTCTGTTTCAGCTTTTGCTTCTTCAATCGCTTTAGAGATTGCTTCTAGGTCATTTCCGTCTTTCACTAAGATATGTTGCCAGCCATATGCTTCATAGCGAGCACCAACGTTTTCTGTGAAAGCTTTTGAAGTTGGACCGTCTAGTGAAATATCGTTTGAATCGTATAAAACGATCAATTTCCCTAGTTTCATATGACCTGCCATCGAACTTGCTTCTTGAGATACCCCTTCCATCAAGTCTCCGTCACCGCATATTGCATACGTATAGTGATCCATCACATTAAAGTTTTCTTTGTTATACGTTGCTGCAAGGTGCGCTTCTGCCATTGCCATACCGACAGCCATTGCAATCCCTTGTCCTAATGGCCCTGTAGTGGCTTCTACACCATCTGTATGATGTACTTCAGGATGTCCTGGTGTTTTAGAATCCCATTGACGGAATTGTTTCAAATCATCGATTGTCACTTGATAGCCAGATAAATGAAGCAAGCTATACAACATTGCTGACCCATGTCCTGCCGAAAGAACGAAACGGTCGCGGTCAGCCCAGTTTTTTGATGTCGTTGGATTTACTTTCAGGTGTTTTGTCCATAACGCATATGCCATAGGTGCTGCGCCCATCGGCAATCCAGGATGTCCTGAGTTTGCTTTTTGGACTGCTTCAATACTTAATGTACGAATTGTGTTAACGCCAAGTTGGTCAATTTTGTCAAACAAAATAACCCCTCCTATTAATTTAGGTTTTTTTTACCTTTATTTCTTACACTTTCATTCTATAAGATGTCACACGAAAAAGCAATCTTTTTCAGTATTTTTTACTAAAAGTTGTCATTTCGGTTGTGTAAGCCTTTTTTCTTTTGGATTTCTTTTAATTTTTCCGGGGTCACGTCATTGCCCTCAGGATCGACGACTTTCATTCCTTCGATATGATGACGCATACCGGAACGAAAAGCTTCCAAATACTCTTTGCGTAAGTTGATTTGTTCTTGTTCTTCGGCTTTTGAGAGACCATTTTCCTTCTTTTTACGTGCAAGTTCATTGATCCGCTCTATTTTTTCAGGTGACAGCATGCTCAGCCCTCCTTTTACTCTCCTTCATATTATATAAAAACTGAAAAAAAAACAACTAGATAAACTAAATAAAATACGAACATTCGTTTGATTTAGCGCTTTTTATATGGTACTATTTATTTATCAAGTGAAAGAAGGTGTACCTTGTGGCCCGACAAACTGAATCAAGACAAATCGAAGTCTTACGATATATCCATGAACAAGTAACCCAAAAAGGATACCCGCCGACTGTCCGTGAAATCGGGGAAGCTGTTCAGCTTTCTTCTACTTCTACTGTTCACGGTCATCTTGCACGGCTTGAAAAAAAAGGGTTTATCCAAAGAGATCCGACGAAACCTCGTGCAATCGAGTTGACAAAACAAGGTTTAGAAAAGATTGGGATTCGTCCAACAACTATTCCAGTACTTGGCGTCGTAACAGCTGGAGAACCCATTTTAGCAGTAGAGGATGCTTCAGACTTCTTTCCAATCCCTCCTAATCTTTCTTCCGAAGAAGGCAGTCTCTTTATGCTGACAATTCGTGGAGATAGTATGATCAATGCTGGGATCTTGGATGGTGACAACGTGATCGTTCGGAAGCAAGAAACTGCTCAAAATGGCGATATTGTCATTGCAATGACTGCCGAGGACGAAGCGACTTGCAAACGATTCTATAAAGAAAAAAACTTTTTCCGTCTGCAGCCTGAAAACGACTTGCTCGAACCAATCATCTTAGATCAAGTATCTATATTAGGACGAGTAGTAGGACTTTATCGTAGTCATATCTATTAATTGCTACTAATTAAAAGAAAACTTTTTAAAAAGAGTTTGAGACGATGGTCTCAAACTCTTTTTTCGCCCGGGTTCTTCTTCTTTCAAATTTTTATCACTTCCCTCTTTACAAACCGAACAAATATTCGTATACTAAATATACGAACAATTGTTCGCATAAATTAACGAGGTGAGAATTCATGAAATCAATGAGACGTCTTGGCTTAGTATTAACTGTTTTGTTTTTAGGTATTATTATTGGTAATTTCGGCATACGTCCAGCTTTACTTGTGTTTGTTCCGTTATTTACTTTGTGGTTCATGTTGTGGGATGAAAAGAAGTACCGTCAATCTGAGCGGCGCAGAATTCATGAAGATCATTTCTATCATGAGCCCTACTACAGATCCAGGCAATCATAATAAGGATTGACTGCTAATTATTCAAAAGACAAGAAGTTAAACTTTTACGGGGGTGTGACAAAAAATCGGTCACATCCTTTTTTCGAATAAACGGTGTTCTAAAGCCATTTTTTCGGTATTAAGTCAAATTGCGGAAAAAGTGATTTTTTAAACTTCTACTGGTCTTTGCTTGTTTCCATTTATAAAAAAATAGCGACCCTCAAAAGTCAGATAGAGAATCTGACTTTTGAGGGTCGCTTTAAAATCGCTTCTTTAAGAATAACATCAAGAATAGCTTCTTTTTTCTGCTTAATATTCCATTAATGTAATGATGTCATATCCTTTGATTTTGTCGCGTCCATGGAGATCCATCAATTCGATCAAAAATGCGCAGCCTACGACTACACCGCCTAATTGTTCGATCAGTTCGATCGTCGCTTTGATTGTTCCTCCAGTAGCTAGCAAATCGTCACAAATCAGCACACGTTGACCTGGTTTAATGGCATCCTTATGCAATGTCAATGTATCTGTTCCATATTCTAATCCATAAGTCACTTCGATGGTTTCTCGAGGTAACTTCCCTTTTTTGCGGACTGGGGCAAAACCGACTCCTAACTCATAAGCAACAGGACATCCTACGATGAATCCACGGGCTTCTGGCCCAACTACCATATCAATTCGTTTTTCTTTTGCATAATTTACGATTTGTTTAGTAGCTTCCCGATAAGCGTCACCATCTGCCATCAGTGGGGAAATATCTCGAAACACAATTCCTTTTGACGGATAGTCGGGAATACTGGCAATATAATCTTTTAAATCCACTCTTTGTTTCCTCCTAGGTTGTTAACCATTTCTTTATGGTAGGAATATCGCTCAAAAGCAAAAATTCCTCAACTTTGATTTTATTGAGCCGCCGCTGGTATAATCTGCTCTCAGTCAAAGGATGACTTTCTGGGCTAGCGACTTTTTGTAAAACACCGTTCTCTATTGTAACAAATTTCAATTCAAAAAACACCTGTATCATAAAAATTAATAATTTTTCAGGGATACGCAAATATTGAGCTATTGCTTTTATTTTATGACGTATATCAATTCGTTCTTGAGAATGGATCAGTTTAAACAATTTTGCGTACTGTTCTCTTGTGCCTACCCCATTCAAATAGGCCTCATCAGGCGAAATCCCCATCAGATAAACACGATTGAATGAATAAGACCGAAAAACTTCTTTCAGATCCGCTAAATCATCTGGACAATCCATAATAACTAGAGAGTTCGGTTTTCTTTTTTCAATTATTGCCTTTACAGAATCTAGTCCTTCGAAAACAATCGCAGCTTCCTGGATAATCTCAGGCACGAATTTCAACGTCGAAGAATCAAATGCTAAATAAAGGCTACCTTCCGACGTTCGGCTCTGTTCACGGAAACGTTTTGCCCGCCAATCAAATACTTGCAGACCACCCACAGAAAAATCAGATACCATCAGCTGCGGTTTCTTACGCCCGTTCCATTCATTGATCGAAAGCTTTCCTACCACATCTACCTGATTATTCAGCAGTTCTTCTTCTTGAGTACCAAAACCAAAAGCGACCGCATCAAGCTGACTCGATGCATCGGAAAGGACAAATTTCAGATGCTGTTGGTTTGCTCCGATTCTTTTGATATTTTCTGCTTGGACTTGTCGAAATAAAAACTGAGGCAAAGGATTATCCGTACCAAATGGCGCCAATAGTTTCAGCTCATCAATTCGCTCTACTGTTACTTCATTTGGCAGCAATACTTCATCAATTCTCAACTCAGGCCCTCTCATCAAGTCAATTTGATGATCGACTATATATTGGTTCATCTTCTCCTGTAGTATAGTGACATTTTCACTTGGCATCGTTAAACCGACTGCTGCATGATGTCCTCCGAAGTAAGTAAATAAATCTCGCATCTGGTCAAGCATTTCAAAAAGATTCAAGGCTTCAATACTACGTCCAGATCCTTTAGCTGATCCATCTTCTTTTAAAGTAAGGACAAGCGTTGGTTTACCCGTTTCATTCATTATTTTCCCAGCAACAATGCCCAAAACGCCTTCATGCCATCCTCGGTTTACCAATAGATGGATATGATTCTCCTTATTGACCATCGCTAATGCTTCTTGTGTTATCTGCTCTACGATTGCTTTTCTTTCTTCATTGATCTCATTCAATTTTTTTGCTTGAACGGATGCTTCCTCTTCATCAAACGTCGCAAGTAACGAGACGGCAGGACGTGGATCGCCCATCCGACCGATTGCATTTAGTCTGGGAGCAATCGAAAAACCGATCGTTGTTTCGTCTGCGTCCCTCATTTTTACGCCGCTTTCTTCAAATAGCGCCTGAAGTCCTATCCGTTCTGAATGATGAATGGCATCGATTCCTAATGAAACAAGGATTCGATTCTCATCAGTCAATGAAACTAAATCGGCGATCGTTCCTATCGCTACTAAATCCAAAAATTCTACAGGCGGTTCTTCCAATAATGCAGAAGCTACTTTGAATGCTACTCCGACTCCTGCCAAATCTGGAAATGGATAGTGCCCCGCTGGATGACGAGGGTGAACAATCGCATAAGCGTCTGGTAAATTCTCAGGTAGTTCGTGATGATCTGTAATGATCACGTCTACACCAGCTTGCTGAGCGTATGCTACCGCATCATTTCCTGCTACCCCGTTATCAACAGTGATGATCAACTGGATTCCTTCTTCGATCTTTTCTTGGTATACCGATTGGTTTGGTCCATACCCATGCTCAAATCGATTTGGCAGGAATACTTCTACTTCTGCACCAAGTAATTCCAGTGTTTCTTTCATTACCGTTGCACTGGTGATCCCATCTGCGTCATAATCACCGTAAACGAGGATTTTTTCTCCACTGATTACAGCTTCTTGGATTCGGCTGATTGCTTTATCCATATCGTGCATCAGATACGGATCATGTAATTCTTGTTCCTTTGGATGTAAAAATCGGTTGATATCCTTTTCCTCATGGTAACCTCTTTGCCACAGTAACTTACCGACAAATGGAGATAATTTCAGTTCACGGATCATTTGGAGAAAGGATTCAGAAGGCTCTGTCTCGCTTAACTTCCAATCAAAATTTGCTTGTCTCACTTTCTCACTCCTAACTTAATTATTATAGCAAAGGAAATCAGCAAAAAAAAGCAGAAAGAAAGAATAAAAACAGATCAGATCCGCTAGACAGATGTTCAGCAGGACCTGATCTTTTGTACGACCATTTATGAAATATCCCTATTAGTCAAAATAATTGAAGCTTTGTTTGGGCGATTGAGTTTTTTGTTCTTCCGGCGCTTTCAATTGACTGATTTGTGCGGTTTTCGCTTGTAACTCCGCCTGATAAGCAGCTTCCAACTCCGCACGTTCGTTTCTAAACTCGCGTTGCTGTTCTTCTTTTGCTTCTTCAATTTTCTTTTGAAGTTCTGTTTGATATTCTGACATTTCCTGAGTCAGCTGTTTGATTTGCTTTTTTTGCTGCCATAGTGTTGCCGAAGCAGTCAAAAATACAATCAGTGCACCAATCAGCGCAGAACCGATGATCACTAAGATCAATGGCGCAGAAAAGGAAGTGAAGCCAAAACTTACAGGAACATTTTTATTGTTCAATACAGCAAAAAGAACAATAATCAAAACTAAAACAAATCCAAGAATCACATTGCTTTGCTTTTTCAATTCCTTCACCTACTTTTTGTTAAAAATTCCGCTGGCTAAATAATCACCAATCGTTGGAAACAGCGTATAAAATTTTGATGCAACTTCTAAAATAAACGGTTGATTGATTTCCCGTTTTGGATGTCTCATATTGCGGACGATCATTTTTGCCAACTTGGCAGGTTCTAAAACGATTTGTCCGACTTTTTCCAAATAGCTTCCGCTTGGATCAGCCTTATCGAAGAAATCTGTCTCGATTGGACCTGGATTCACTGTCGTAACAGCTACGCCAAGTGGTTTCAATTCTAATCGCAAAGCGTTGGAGAAGCCAAGGACTGCAAATTTCGTGGCAGAATAAACCGTTGATTTTGCAGTTGCCATTTTTCCAGCCATAGACGCGATATTAATGATATGACCTTGTCTTCTTTCTGCCATATCGATCGCAAATTTTTGTGTCAAAACCATCATTCCTAAGATGTTAACTTCAAACATATCGTATGCTTTTCCAAGGTCGAATGTAAGGAAGTCTTCGAAAATCCCAAAACCCGCATTGTTTACCAGAATATCGACGCGCCCGACTTCTTCCATCACCTTTTCATATAATTCGTCCACGCTTTCAGGATTGCTGACATCTACCTTGAAAGCATAAGCCTCTTTGCCGCTCAAGCGTCTGCACTCGTCTCTGACACCTTCTACAAATGCCATTCTTCGTGCGCAACTTATAACGATTGCTCCTTGCTTTGCTGCTTCATAACAGATTTGTGCGCCCAGACCGCCTGAACTACCTGTTACTAAAACAACTTTATCTTCTAAATTCATGCCTCTTCCTCCTCGCGAAATGGAATCTCAATGCTATCAAAATCTTTCATGATCGTCGTGTTTTCAAACACTTCTTGTGCTTCTTTTTCAAGCTCTAAAGCTGCTTTTCCTAAATATCTCGCACTGATATGAGTAAGTAGCAGCCGTTTTGCCTGCGCTTCTTTTGCAACTTCAGCAGCTTGATGAGTCGTGGAATGGAAATAGTTGTGCGCCATTCTTGCTTCATCTTTATTAAATGTGCTTTCATGTACCAGAATATCGCTATTTTCCGCAAGCACAACGGAATTATGTGTTTTTCTCGTATCGCCTAAAATAGTCACGATTCGTCCTTTTTTATCTGGACCTACGAAATCTTTTCCATTGATCGTCCGCCCATCTTCTAGTTGGATCGTTTCACCTTGCTTCAGTTTGCCGTACAGTGGTCCAGCTGGAATACCTAATTCTTTTAGACGATCCACCTGCAATTCTCCTTTATGATCATGTTCAACCACACGATAGCCAAAACTGTCGATCCCATGATTTAGTTTTTTTGTATAAACAGAAAATTGCTGATCAGTAAAAATCGGGGCTGTTTCATTTAGCTCAATGAATTTCAGCGGATAACTTAAACGCGTTTGCGAAATACCTAAAGAGACTTTTATGTATTCCTCTATCCCTTTTGGCCCGTAAATCTCTAATGGCGTATCCCCACCTTGAAATGACCGGCTGCTGATGAGCCCGGGAAGTCCAAAAATATGATCGCCGTGTAAATGTGTAATGAAAATTTTACCGATTTTTCTCGGACGAATAGTCGTTCGCAAAATCTGCATTTGCGTGCCTTCGCCACAGTCGAACAACCAAACTTCATTGCGCTCGTCTAAAAGTTTCAATGCTATACTTGTCACATTTCTATGTTTTGCAGGAACACCTGCACCTGTTCCTAAAAATTGTAATTCCATAATCTACCTGACTTTCTTTAAGTTCCTCTTTAATTTTAGGGTAAAAAGAAGGGATAATCAACCGTAAGTCGAGAATGGGTTCAAATTAAAAATAACGTTCTAAAGCGATAGCGCTTTCTTTGAAAATTACTATAAAAACAGCAGCGAACCCGTTTGAGATCCTCTGCTGTTTTTTATTAATTTGAAGATCCAGAACTTTCATTGTCGTTAGAAGTTTGCGGATGTTTGTCCTTCCAAGTCTTTTGTGCAGCTTCTTTCGCATGATTTTCAGCTTCTTTCGCATCATGCACATCTTTTTCGACATCTTCATAATCCAAGCGGGTAATTTCTCCGCCTAATTCCATCATTACCAATTGATTCAGTGGGCGATTGTCCTCTTCATCAGCAATCAAGATCAGTCCTGTAGCTCCTTCACCGATTTTATTTCCTACAAAGTCGAACACGGTCTGGGCATCTTTTATTTCTTTGGCATCTTGTGTCGCACCGATCATTCCTCCGGCAAACCATCCTAATAAAATCCCTAGCGGACCACCTAATACACCAACCAACATTCCGATTAATCCACCCGTAGAAGATTTGTTATTACCGGTAAAGTCGATAAAATCTTCTATTTTGAATTGATGTGTCCCATTAGGATCATGGCTGACAACTGCCATCTGTTCTCCTTTAATCGAACGAACAGCATGTAACTTTTTGATTTCTGAAAATGCCTGATATGCCTGGCTTTCTACTTGAAAATTTAAAATGATTACTCGTTTGCTCATTAAAAACGCCCCTTTCATACCTTCTTGTTATTTATTTTACCTTTAATTGTAAAATAAGAAAAGAAAAGCACTCTTTTTTTCCAATAAAATAGGGCTGTGACAAAAGTCGTATCACAGCTCCTTTTTCCGAATAAACGGCGTTCTTGAAGCTGACCACTTCTGTCACAACCTCCCTTAAATCTGAATCTATATTTTTTGGTATTTGTTTTTATTTGCTTGCCTATTCGATAAATTCAAATTCAAACTCACCGATACGTACAAGGTCGCCATCTTTCGCACCGCGTGCCCGAAGAGCTTCATCCACACCCATACCACGTAATTGACGAGCAAAACGCATCACTGTTTCATCATGATCGAAATTCGTCATTTGGAATAATTTTTCGATCTTCTCACCAGATAAGATCCACGTTGCATCTGAATCACGATCGATTTGGAACTCAGGACCTTCTGGATTGAATCCATAGTGTACAGTTTCTTCTTCCAGTTCTTCTTCGTACAATGGGAATTCTGGCGTTACTTCTAACAAATCTGCTGTAGCATTCAATAACGCGTCCAATCCTTGTCGAGTCACTCCAGAAATTGGAAATACTGGGATGTCATCAGCAAATTCATCTTCTTTTTCCTTGTTCAGCTGTTCTTTGAATTTCACTAGATTTTCCTGTGCATCCGGCATATCCATTTTGTTTGCCACGATGATTTGCGGACGCTCTAGCAAGCGTAAGTTATAAGTAGATAATTCTTTGTTGATGGCAAGATAGTCTTCATAGGGATCTCGTCCTTCCATCCCACTCATATCGATCACATGTAAAATTACTCGTGTTCTTTCGATATGACGAAGGAATTGTGTACCCAGCCCAACACCTTGCGAAGCTCCTTCAATCAAGCCTGGCAAGTCTGCTGCGGCAAAACTTCTGCCATCACTTGTAGTAACCATTCCTAGATTAGGGACGAGCGTCGTGAAATGATAAGCGCCGATTTTTGGACGAGCAGATGAAATAACGGATAGTAAAGTCGATTTCCCGACAGATGGAAAACCTACAAGTCCAACGTCTGCCAATACTTTCAATTCTAGTTCGATTTTTCGCTCTTGTCCTGGTTCACCGTTTTCAGCAATTTCCGGTGCAGGATTCCGAGGAGAGGCAAAACGGATATTCCCTCGTCCACCGCGTCCACCTTTTGCCACAACTAGTGTTTGACCATTTTCAATTAAATCTCCTAAAAGAGCACCAGTCTCCGCATCTCGGACAGTGGTTCCTTGTGGTACTTTAACATAGGTATCTTCTGAACCACGACCGTGCATCCCTTTACTCATCCCATTTTCACCTGGCTGCGCTTTGAAATGGCGATTGAACCGAAAATCCATCAATGTACGTAACCCTTCATCGACGATCAAGATGACATCGCCGCCACGACCACCGTCTCCGCCAGCCGGTCCGCCGTCAGGAACGTATTTTTCGCGACGAAATGCAACCATTCCGTCTCCGCCCTTGCCAGCTTTCACATCGATCGTTACTTGATCTAAAAACATGGACATAATTAAGTCCTCCTATTATTCATTTATTTATTTGACTGCCTGAATTTCCACAATAAACAAAAGTCTTACTTATTTTATCGGTGAAATCTGATTTTGTCTATCATTTCAGCAAAAAGATTGTTACCTTCTTCTTTTTTTATCATTTGGTAAGGTTTCCAACCTTTTTTCTGCTACCAAGTATAATTTTTTGACAAAATATTCTTTGCGTAGCAGAATAACAGTGTATTAATTGTATTAATTGAGGATGCCGTTTCACAGCACCCCTAATAAAGGAGGAACTTTTGATATGACAGTAAAAGTAGGTATTAACGGATTTGGGCGTATTGGCCGTCTGGCTTTCCGCCGCATCAAAGAAGTCTCAGATGATATTGAAGTAGTAGCAATCAACGACTTAACAAGTCCAACTATGTTAGCACAATTATTGCAATTTGACTCTACTCATGGTACTTATCCTGGCACAGTTACTGCAACAGAAGACTCAATCGTAGTGGATGGCGAAGCAACTCGTGTTTATGCAGAACCCGACGCAAGCAAAATCCCTTGGGCAAAAGAAAACGGTGTAGATATCGTACTAGAATGTACTGGTTTTTATACATCTGAAGAAAAAGCAAAAGCGCATTTAGATGCTGGTGTCAAACGAGTAGTTATTTCTGCCCCAGCTGGTGCTATGAAAACCATCGTCTATAACGTCAATGATGATACATTAGATGAAAACGACAAAATCATCTCAGCAGGTTCATGTACAACAAACTGTTTAGCACCTATGGCTTATTTCTTAAATAATGAATTTGGGATCGAAGTTGGTACAATGACAACAGTTCATGCCTACACTTCCACACAAATGCTCTTAGATGGACCTGTAAAAGGCGGTAATTTACGTGCTGCTCGTTCAGCTGCTGACAATACTATCCCACATTCTACTGGTGCTGCGAAAGCAATCGGCTTAGTTATCCCTGAGCTACAAGGAAAATTACAAGGACACGCACAACGTGTTCCAGTCGTTGATGGTTCATTAACTGAATTGGTTTCAGTATTGAAAACAAAAGTAACTGCTGATCAAGTAAACGAAGCAATCAAAAAACACACAGTTGACAATCCTTCATTCGGGTATGATGACCGTCAAATCGTTTCTAGCGATGTCATTGGAACAACTCAAGGTTCGATCTTTGACCCAACGCAAACAGAAGTAACAACTGCTGGTGATTTCCAACTTGTTAAAACTGTTGCATGGTATGACAATGAGTATGGATTTACTTGCCAAATGATTCGCTTACTAGAAAAATTCGCTAATTTGTAATTTGATAGATCAATCGATAAAAGAAGCCTTTGACTGGATCCAGTCAAAGGCTTCTTTCTTTTCATCCCCTACTTTTAAACTCGTTCAATGAACATATTGGCTTAAAAATTGTTGGACTACTTGCTGATATTTTTCAGGATCTGTCTTGTATGCTTCCGCATGCTCGGCTCCTTTTACAACATACTTTTCTTTTGGTCCCTTCGTTGCACGATAGACCTTATCTAACATTTCAAATGGTACAAATGTATCTTCATCTCCATGTATAAAGAGCATTGGGCGCTGGTTTTTCTTCAATTGTTCCACTGCATTTGCTTCACCGAAAAAGTAGCCAGCACGGACTTTTGTCACTAGACTTGTTACTTGCATAAGCGGAAATGCTGGAAGACTAAACATATCGTCTAGCTGATAGGCAAGCTCATCATGGACGGAAGAATAACCGCAATCTTCAATGATTGCTTTCACATTATCTGGTAGTTTTTCTCCGCTAGTCATCATAACTGTTGCTGCTCCCATGCTGACACCGTATAGAACGATTTCTTGCGATTTTCCATTGTTTTCTAGCACTTTGTTTATCCACTGTACATAGTCTTTACGCTCTGGCCATCCAAATCCAATGTAATCCCCTTCGCTTTTTCCATGTCCTCTTGCATCAGGAACAAGGACATTGTAACCCATATCATGAAACATCTTTGCGTAATTGGTCATCGTTTCAGCGTTTCCCATATAGCCATGAGCCACAAGAGCTGTTTTTTCACTTTTCGTTTCAGCAGGAAGATAAATCGCTGATAATTTCAGACCGTCTTTTGAAGTGATGGTCCAATCGCTTCGGTTTTCTTTTGAACTAAACCATTTATGTGCATCCGTTTCTTTGGATGTCTGTGTTGTACCAGGTGTATCTTCGTCTAAAAAGTCTTTCTCAGAAGGCACAACAGCATAATTATAAAAATAATTCCCTGCAAACACTAACGCAACAATCAGAGCTAAAGCGACGCCTAAAAGGATTTTCATCCAAAGTTTCATAAATCATCCATCTCATTTCTCTTTTTTCATATAACCTTGAATTAGTATAATCAAAGAATCTCTACTATGCAATGTTCATTTTTATAACCTATAAAAAAACAAAATAAAAAAGCAGAAATAACTGGCTATTTCTAGCGGATTATTTCTGCAATAACTAATTATCTATTTTTTATTTTCAATTAATTTAAAGCTTGACCATGGTTTCAAAAAGTCAAGGAGGAATAATTCGTCATCGGAGATTCTTCCTACAACATTGACACGTCCGTCGTTTTTCATATCCTTCAAGGCGATTTGTGTTTCTCCTTTGTATTGACCGTACCCTTCATTGTCAATCAGTACATCCCCATGATGCATATCTCGCGTATTATGAGGCGGGAAATCTTTATCTTTGTAGTATACACGAGTCATCGTTGAACGAAGGATATATTCTGAGCGATCCCCTCGATAACTATGAAGGTTATCAAACAAGCAGATTCGTTCGTTTTCTGTAATACCTTCTTCCGTATCTACTTTCAATGTTGGATAATCCGCGTTAAATGCTTCTGCCATTTCTTTCAATTCTTCTTCACTTGCGTACGCATTTCCAATAGAAATATCATCAATCAATCCTGTAAGGATTAAATGCTTCACTTGTGTCGCAATTTCAAGATCTCGGTGGTCTTCCAGCGTGCACAAGCCATCTTGCGTAGGCCAAGGGCCAAACTCAGCAGATTGCGAATTGACGAATGCCATCGTATTCAAATTATATTTTCTGAATTTTTCTGAACAAAAAACAAAGTGTTCGTATCCTAAACCAGAGTATCGATGAGGATAAAAATTATGAGAACCTAATAAATTATCCGTGTTTGGCGAATAACTCATGATGTTGTCAACGTAATTCGTGCCCGAACTCATATTGATCTCGATTTTGATACCAAAAGGATTGCGCGTCATTTTTGCTTCTTCTGCTCCTGTGAATCCGATATCTAAGCGGACCCCGTAGGCACCCATCTTATGGAAAAAAGATAAGTCATCGTAAGAAATCTCCAACTGTTCAAATAACGCTGGATTGATATCAACCATTACTTCCATGCCTAGGCTATTCGCGTAATCAACTACTTCTTTAAATTCTGAAAGAACTTTTTCTTTATCATCATTGATCTGCAGCAAACTGGTAAAAACCCGTTTATACCCATACTTATGAGCTAAATCCAAGTACGCTTTGTCCTTTTCAAATGTTGACCGTTCTGGATAAATCGAGATTCCTAATTTTCCCATATTACCATTTCCTCCTGCATCTTTTCGTTTTTGTATCCACTTACATTATAGCAAACACAAAGTAAATGGTCTACACCTTTTCTTTTTCTTTTAAAATAAATGATAAATTCCAATAATTTAAGTAGGTATTTTCCCTCTATTTTGTTATCATTAAAGATAACAAAATAGTAAATTGGAAAGGAACAGTTATGAAGAAAAATAAAGTTATTTTAAGTATTAGTTTAGCAGCAGCATTGCTGTTTGCTGCTGGTTGTTCTGCAAACAACACGACTTCTTCTAGTTCGTCTACAGAAAGTTCAAAAAGTACATCTACTGCGGAAAGCACGACTGCCAGTAGCGTCGATTTGAACGCATTGGAATTACCACAATTGACGAAAGATGTCGCCGAAAATGAAGATCTGGTCGAAATGGTGACGAATAAAGGCACAATCAAAATCAAATTATTTCCCGAATACGCACCAAAAGCGGTTGAAAACTTTATGACACATGCAAAAGACGGTTACTACAACGGACTGACTTTCCATCGCGTCATCAAAGATTTCATGATCCAAGGTGGCGATCCTAAAGGCGATGGCACTGGAGGGGAAAGCATTTGGGGAGAAGGATTTGAAACAGAGATCAACAACCACCTTTATAATATAAGAGGTGCGTTATCTATGGCTCGCTCACAAGATCCTAACAGTAACGGCAGCCAGTTCTTTATCGTTCAAAATACAGATGATATGCATGATGGTCTTTTAAAAGACGACTATCCTCAAGCAATCATCGACGCTTATAAAAACGGCGGTTATCCTTCACTAGATGGCCATTATACTGTCTTCGGCCAAGTGATTGAAGGAATGGATGTCGTGGATGCTATTGCAAATATCGAAACAGATAGTTCAGACAAACCAAAAGAAGAAGTAAAAATCGATAAAATCAATATACTGCAAGAAGCAAAACAAAAATAAAAAAATAACGTCTGAATCCCGCATAGATGACAACGTATGCTAGGATTCAGGCGTCTTCTTTTTACATAAAAAGCAAGTAAGCTTCCTTTTGTTTTGCTATATCAGGTTTTATAGTCAAGCATTTTGGTTGACGATGAACGTGAACTCGCACTCACAGACTTTTTTATCATCTACATATGCTGCAGATAACGCTGTACCGACTGATCCCTTCATTTTTGTGATTTCAAAATGACATTTCAGCACATCTCCTGGAACAACTTTTTGACGGAATTTGGCCTTATTGATCCCACCGATATAAGCTCTTTTTCCTAGAAACTCTTCTGATTTTAGGATAAGTATCGAACCTGCTTGTGCCAGTGTTTCTAGAATCAACGCACCCGGCATCACTGGATTGTCAGGAAAGTGACCTTGGAAAAAATCTTCATTGATTGTTACATTTTTTGTCGCAACGATCTTTTTTCCTGGTTCTAAAGTATCTACATAATCAATATAACAAATAGGATAACGATTAGGGATCAAGTCCATTACTTCAGTAGCAGATAATACGTAAGACATAATTAAACTCCTTCTTTCAGGCAATTGCCATTTTCATTACTTTGACTATCAAAGTATCATATTCCTAAATATTTAGCAATCTTTTTTTAATTTAAGAAAAAATAGTTTGACAATCAAAACATTTTGACTAATAATTAAGAAATCAAGAAGTTATTTTAGCTATTATTCTCTATTTTTTACGACTATCAAATTTTTATCAGAAACAAAGGAGAGTCATTATGTCATTTCTAGAAGGAAAAAAAATCGTCATTATGGGCGTCGCTAACAAAAAAAGCATTGCTTGGGGTTGTGCTGAAGCAATGTTGAAACAAGGGGCAGAAATTATCTATACTTACCAAAATGAACGAATGAAAAAATCATTAGTCAAATTGGTCGGCGAAGAAGCATTCACTGTAGAATGTGATGTTTCTAGCGACGAAAGCATCGAAAAAGCAATGAATGCCATCGGTGAATATGCTGGGGAGATCCACGGCCTTGTCCATGCAGTTGCTTACGCCAACAAAGAAGAATTGTCCGGAAATGTGTCTGATATTTCCAGAGACGGCTATCAATTAGCTCAAGATATCAGCAGCTACTCTTTAATTGCTGTATCAAAATACGCACAACCGTTTCTTGCACCAAATAGCGGAATCGTTAGCATGACTTATCTAGGTTCAGAGCGCGCAATCCCGAATTATAACATGATGGGTATCGCGAAAGCTTCTCTTGAAGCAGCTATCCGTTATTTGGCAGCTGAGTTTTCACCTAAAGGCATCCGAGTCAATGGTATTTCAGCTGGAGCAATCAAAACATTAGCTGTTACAGGGGTTAAGGACTATCAAAAACTGATCCAGTTATCTGAATCTCGTACGCCTGATCAGCAAGGTGTAACGATCGAAGAAGTCGGTAATGCTTGTGCTTTCTTGATCAGTCCTCTTTCCAGCGGAATCATCGGTGATATTATCTACGTTGACAAAGGTGTCCATCTTTCATAAACTTTTGTTGCATTCTTTAAAGTAAAACATATAAAAATCAGGAAAAAACTTTTTAAAGTCTCTTCCTGATTTTTTTTTTTACGTTTTTTTCAACTCGTTACTTTGAAATTATTCCACGACTTCAATCCAGCCTTCTGGTGCTTCTATGTCTCCAAATTGAATACCTGTCAATTCATCATACAACCGTTTTGTTACTGGTCCTACTTCCGTTTCACTATAAAATACATGAAGATTGTTATTGTGATAAATCCCACCGATTGGAGAAATAACAGCCGCTGTACCACATGCACCAGCTTCTGCAAATTGATCTAGATCATCAATGAAAATATCTCCTTCTATTGCTTGAAGTCCTAGTCGCTCTTCGGCTAATTGCAGCAAAGAGTATTTCGTGATACTTGGTAAGATAGAGGGCGATTGCGGAGTGATGAATTTTCCGTCTTTCGTAATCCCAAAGAAATTTGCTGCCCCTACTTCTTCGATTTTCGTGTGTGTGGCTGGATCAAGATAAACACAATCTGAGTAATCCAGTTCTTTTGCTTCTGTTCCTGGAAGTAAACTCGCTGCGTAATTTCCGCCGACTTTTGCTGCGCCTGTTCCCTTAGGAGCAGCACGATCGTAATCAGATACAATAAAATTCGTTGGTTTTAGCCCACCTTTGAAATACGCTCCTACTGGCGTACAGAAGACGACAAATAAGTATTCTGGAGCAGGATGGACACCAATGTTTTCACCGACCCCAATCAGTAAAGGGCGCAAGTATAATGTAGCGCCTGTTCCATAGGGCGGCACAAAATCTTCATTTGCTTTTACTACTTGCTTGACAGCATCAACGAACATTTTTTCAGGGACCATTGGCATCAGCAATCGTCTAGCACTTTGATTCATCCGTCGACTATTTTGTTCAGGTCGAAAGAGATTGACCTTGCCGTCTTTTCGACGATAAGCTTTTAGACCTTCAAAACATTGCTGACCATAATGAAGCGCTGGAGAGCCTTCATGAATCGTCAGGTAATTATCTTCTGTCAATTCTCCTTCTTCCCATTGTCCGTCTTTCCATTTGGCAATAAAACGCCAAGGAGTTTTGATATAAGAAAAACCTAGATTGTTCCAATCGATTTGCATATACTTACCACCTTCGTTATTTTCTCCACATTTTATCATTATCCATATTATTTGTCATTTTATTTTCAGCTTTTTTCCTTCATTATAGTTATTTTTGCTATTTCCTTTTTTGAAAACTTCTTGGTACAATACAGAAAGAATCAAATTTTAGAAAAGAGGATTTTATGTTTTCATTATTAGCAACTGCCGGTACGACAGACTCTTCTGGCGAGACATTGACAGATCAAGCTGTCAGCAAAGTAAATGCGTTTCAGCGGTTTTGGGACGGGATTGATTGGGACGCCATTTTGGCTGCCTTTATCCAAAAAAGTTTATATCTGGTTTTTTTGATCATCCTTTTTTGGATTCTTCACCGTGTGGGAAAATATCTGATTGATAAGTCTTTTAATCAGTATTCTAAAAAAGCCATTCTAAACGAGAGCCGCTTAAAGACTTTACATAGTCTTTTAAATACTATTTTTCATTATACCCTTGGTTTCTTTTTTATCTATGCAATTTTATCTGCTATCGGTGTGCCGATCGGATCACTTTTGGCTGGTGCCGGAATTGCAGGTGTGGCGATCGGTCTTGGTGCCCAAGGGTTCATGAGTGATGTTATTACCGGATTTTTTATTATCATGGAACAACAGATGGATGTTGGGGACTACATCAAGCTAGCAAACTTAACGATTGAAGGAACCGTCGTATCTGTTGGTATCCGTACCCTTCAGCTGAAAGCAACGGATGGTACTGTCCATTTCATCCCGAATCGAAACATCACCACGATTAGCAATCTCTCTCGTGCAAATATGCAAGTACTTTTAGATATCCGGATCGTTCCTGAAGAAGGATATGACAAAATCTATGAGATTATTGATCGAGTAAATCATACATTAGCTGAAAAATACCAAGAAGAGCTTCAAACTGAACCTTCCATCTTTGGATTAGTGGATCTTGGAAACAGCAATTTTGCGATTCGTACGGTCTGCTACGCATTGAACGGAAAACAATATGCCTTAAAAGAAGAGTTCTTGAGCTCCTATGTCAAAGAATTGACAGCTTCTGGTTTCACGATTCCGAACAGTCCAATTGCTGTCGGAAAATAATTTGGACAAACGATGCAACGAATCTCACTAAAAAGAGCGTGGGACAAAAGTAAAGAACACTTTTGTCCCACGCTCTAAACACGTATAAACGGCGGAAGCAGAAGCAACTCCTTCGGAAATAAGCTGAAATTCACAAAAATTTGAAAAGTAATTTTCGTGAATTCCTTCTTACTTCTTGGAGTTAAACGCTTTTGTCCCAGCCTCTTTTTCAAGATAAAGTCAAAACTGGTACGCTGTTTTTTCTACTTATTTTTTGATTATCTTTTAGTTTCTCGTTCTTTAGCTCACGATATCGATTTGTTCTTTTAATTCTTCGATTTTCGGAGACAATATATTACGACGTTCTAATTCATGCACCATGAAGTTTACGGCTTTAAGCAGCTCTTTTCTTGTAATGATTCCTTTGAAAATCCGATCTTCTGTGACAACCGGTAAAAAAGGCGAATCGACTAACAAATGGAGTACTTCTTCTAGTTCCCAATTTTCATCAATTGTCGGAACATCTGTTTCTGTCACATCAGCAACCGTTAGTCCTTCTAACGGGTCCATGCTGATTGTTTGCAAGTCAATCATTTTATTGACCACATCTGATAAACTTACTAGTCCTACAAAGTGATCATCTTTTCCTAATACAGGAATTTTGGAATAACCGACCTTCGATAACACAAGTAAACCATGGGACAATGGATGATGATACATAACATTTGCCACATTTTCTGCAGGAATCAAAAACGTTTCCTGATTTTCCAGCAGCATTTCTCTTACTATAGGTCCAATCATCTGATGGCCTCCATTTCTATTTCATTCAACACTACTATTTTACCGAAACCGGATGCAAAATTCATAAAATAAAGCTTACTTTTATTAAAAATTAGAGTTTTTTTATTCAGCGCTCTCTCGAAAAAGAAAAGGCCAACTCTTCAACTGCCTGATGGGCACGGTTATAGTATTGAACAGAAATTTGGTCATCTAAACTTTCGATAAGAGCATATGATGGGATTTGGATCGGGCCTCTAGGCTGAGAAATGCTACCAGGATTCAAAAACAGGATTTTCTGATCCATCTCACAGCCTATTTGATGGGTATGACCAAAAAACACCATATCGGCAGTTGCAGCTCGAGCTTCGATTGCTAACTGTGTCAAACCAAATCGGACATTCGATAAATGACCATGAGTCATAAATACTGTATCCTGACCAGTTTGGATCACTTTTTTCTGTTCGAATCCTGGTCCATAATCACAATTACCTTGAACCACTTGGAATGTATCCCATAATGGGTCAGAAGCTTCTAATTCCGAATCACCACAATGGAAAAAGATATCCACTTCAGAACGATAACGATCTACTAAGTCAACGAGGATATCTCTGTCTCCATGATTATCACTTACTACTAAATACCGCATCTATCTCTCTCCTTCCAGCCATTGTTTCCACTCGGCACTCAATTTTTTCATTGCTTGAGCCCGATGACTGATCTTGTTTTTTTCTTCGCTCGATAATTCTGCTGCTGTTTGTTTCTTACCTTCTGGGATAAATAAAGGATCATACCCAAAGCCATTTTCGCCAGATGGTATACGGGCTACTCGACCGGGCCATTCCGCTTCTACTACAAGGCTGTCTTTTTTGGGTGCCGCGAATACTAATGTACAATGGAATTGTGCTGTTCTTTTTTCATCCGGCACATCTGTCAATTCATATAATAATTTGGCGTTATTCCCCGCATCACTTTTTTGTTCCCCTGCAAAACGTGCAGAATAGATTCCTGGCATACCGCCTAAAGCATCCACTTTCAAACCTGAATCATCTGCTAAGACTGGCTGATCAAGCAATTGTGCAATCGTTTCTGCTTTTAATCGGGCATTTTCTTCAAATGTGCTGCCAGTTTCTTCCACATCTGGCAATTCAGGATAGTCAAGTAATGTTTTTACATGATATCCCGCTTCTTTGAACATATTTCGAAACTCTTCTGCTTTTCCTGGATTTCTTGTCGCAATGATGATTGTTTTTGTTTCTTCTATCCGCTCATCATTTTGAGCAAACTCTGTTAGCAAAGCATGTTTTTGCTCTTTGATCAAATCTTCAATCGCGTTTTTTCCAAAAAAGAGCATTTCATTCAACTGTTCACCATCAAACGTTGCTTCTTCTCCAGTTCCTTGAATCTCCACGAATTTTCCAGATTCTGTCATTACTAGATTCATGTCTACAAGTGCTGCGGAATCTTCTTGGTAATCCAAATCTGTGACGCAAGTCCCATCTGGCAAGATTCCTACGCTAACTGCAGCAAGATGTTCTTTTATTGGATCTTCTGACAATTCTTTTTCTCTTAAAAGTTTTTCAATGGCTAATTTCAATGCCACGAACGCCCCAGTGATACTTGCTGTTCTAGTACCGCCATCCGCTTGGATCACATCGCAGTCTACGATGATACTACGTTCTCCTAATTTTTCCAAGTCTACTACTGCACGCAAGGAACGACCAATAAGACGCTGGATTTCCATTGTTCTACCAGAAAGTTTTCCTTTGCTGCTTTCTCTACGATTTCTCGTACTCGTTGCTCGAGGCAGCATACTATATTCTGCTGTCACCCATCCTGTTCCTGTTTCTCTCAAAAAAGGGGGAACAGAATCTTCTATTGTTGCAGAACAAATAACTGTTGTATCACCAAAACGGATCACAACCGATCCTTCTGGATATTTGAAAACATTTGTTTGAAGCTCCAGTTTGCGAAGCTCTTGGGCTTTTCTCCCGTCATGACGCATCCTTATTTTCCTCCCAATTCAATATGATCTACATTTAGGTGTCCGATTCCAAGCCAGTCTTCAGCTATTTCCTCGAAAAGTTTGGCAGAGCCAGTTGTATAAAACTGGCATAATGTCCGACCATTTTGCGGTGAATTGCTCAGATTGAAATAATCTAACAGCATAGATACTTCACCTACTGTTTCTGCTCCAGAATCGATCAGTTGAACATTTTCACCCACTACATTTTGAATGATGGGGCGTAATAATGGATAATGGGTGCATCCTAAAATCAATGTATCGATTTTTTTAGTCGTTAACGGAGCTAATGTTTCTGCTACGATTTTTTTCGCCACCGATGAATGGTATTCATTACTTTCGACAACTGAAACAAATTTTGGACAAGCAAGACTTGTCACAGTCAATTCTGGTACTTTCTCTTTCAGTGCTTTTTCATAAGCTCGACTTTTTACCGTACCAATCGTACCAATAATGCCAACTTGTTTATTTTGTGTTTTTTTTACTGCCGCTCTAGTACCGGGAAGGATCACACCGATGACTGGAATAGAAAGAGCAGCTTTGATTTCTTCTAAAGCCACCGCAGTTGCGGTATTGCAGGCGATCACCAGCATCTTGATTCCTTGATCCACCAGATAATCCGTCATTTCCCAAGTATACTGGATTACCTGTTCCGCGGGTCTAGGGCCATATGGGCAGCGTGCCGTGTCTCCTACAAATAAAATATTTTCATTCGGTAATTGTTTCAGGGCTTCTTTTACTACAGTCAAGCCACCGACACCTGAATCAATAAATCCGATAGGGCGATTATCTGTCAATCGTATCATCCTTTTTTTCAATAAATTCTATCCTCCCTATTGTGTACTTTTTAGCGTGATTTTTCAAGTGCTCTCCCTTTTTTAAAATAATCAAAACCTCTGCTTTTCTAATTTTAAAGAAAAAAAGCCGGTTGTGACTTTAGTTTGCCACAACCGCTAAAAGAATCATCTATTAATAACTGTACCGTCTCTTTTCCAAGTAACCGGAAAGCAGAGAAAGCGCGTAACATACCACGAAGTACATAAGTGTCATGATGATGAACATCGGAAGCACATAATTGGTGTTCTGTCCATAAATAATACGTGCCTGATGAGAAAGTTCAGGTAAAGAAATGATTACTGCTAATGAAGTATCTTTGATCAGTGAAATCAATTGGCTCACAATTGCCGGGATCATTGATTTAAATGCTTGCGGTAACACGATCGTTCGCATCGTTTCTACATAAGTCAGTCCCGTTGATAATCCTGCTTCCATCTGTCCTTTTGGAACAGCATTGAGTCCAGCTCGGAAAATTTCCGACAACATAGCTGACTCAAAAATCGTTAATGCTGCAACAGCAGACCAAAAGATGTTCATCTGAATGCCGATTTGAGGTAAGGCAAAGTAAGTGAAGAAAATGATCAATAATAATGGAAGATTCCGTATAATGTCAATCACTACACCAAGGATTTTGGAAAAGAAAGGGATATTCGCAAAACGAATCACACCTGTCAGACCACCGATCAAGAAACTAAAAATGATCGAAAACAATGAAACTTCAACAGTAACCTTTAATCCTTCCAATAAAAAACGGATATTCATCCATGAAAAAGCGCCGCTAAAATCCATGTATTTCCCCTCCTTCTATGAACGAACCGCCCATTTTTTCTCAAGATAAACCATTAAGTAAGATAACGGTAGCGTGATAACTAAGTAAAATAACCCAACGATGATATACGTATCGAAGGTATTGAATGTTTCACTGGCGATCAAGTCTCCTTGATACATCAAATCTAAACCAGCTACGATTGCTAAAATAGATGAGTTTTTCACGAGGTTGATAAATTGGTTGCCTAATGGCGGAATAACAATTTTGAATGCTTGCGGTAAAACAATATAACGCATGATTTCTGAATAGGTAAAGCCAGAAGATAGTCCTGCTTCTGTTTGACCTTTTGGTACGGTTTGAATCCCTGAACGTACTGTTTCAGCAATAAAAGCAGATGTATAGATCGTTAATCCAATCGTACCTGCTTGGAATCCATCTAGATTAAACCAATAAATCGGTACGACAACATAAAAAAACATCACGATGATTAATAATGGAATGTTTCTAAAAAATTCTACATATGCCTTTGCTAAGGCGCTCACTACTTTATTCTTTGATAATTGGAAGATTGCCATTAACGTTCCGATAATCAAACTAAACACAAGTGCTAAGACACTCGAAAACAATGTGATCTTGAACCCGTCGACAAAGATTGGTCCATAAGTCTGTATCAATTCGCTCATTGCCTCTCCCCCTTACTCTACTTTTCCTTCAGTTTCATTTGGAAACCATTTTTGATAGATTTTATCGTATGTGCCATCTGCATGCATTTCCTCTAGCGCTTGGTTAACAGCTTTCAAGAAGTTTTCTTGCCCTTTGTTGATCGCAATCCCGTAAGGCTCATTAGTAAATGTTCCACCAACTAACTCATACTCTGGATTTTCATCTGCAATCCCTAACAAAATCGCATTATCTGTAGTCATCGCGTCTCCCTGACCAGATTGTAAAGCAGTGAATGCTTCTGCATAGTTTTCTAATTCTAAAATTTTTGCATCTGGTGCATGCTGTCGGATATTCGCAGCCGATGTAGAACCTTTGACTGCTAGAACCGTTGTAGAAGCATTCAAATCATCTACACTTTTGATTTGACTTCCCTTCTTTACCAACAAAGCTTGGCCAGCATCGAAATAGACATCTGAAAAGTCGACCTGTTTTTTTCGTTCATCTGTGATCGTCATCGTTGCAATAATTGCATCGATATTTCCGTTTTTCAATAATGGAATCCGAGTTTTAGAAGTGACTTCAACAAATTCTGTTTTTCCATTGTCACCAAGGATCTTTTTAGTGATTGCTTTTGCAATATCTACATCAAATCCTTGTACAGTTCTGCTCTCAATATCCATCATTCCAAATAATCGAGTATCATACTTGACACCCCAGATGATTTCATTGGTAGATTTGCTTCGCTCTAAAATATCTTCATTTGCCAACCCATTTCCTTTACATCCGGCTAGTGCAAGAAAAGCAATGCCTAAAAGGAAAATCAGGCGTATTTTTTTTAACCTGCGCATCTTTTTCCTCCTATCAATGATTGATAACTTTACTGATAAATTGCTGTGCTCGGACTTCATTTGGATTTTCGAAAAAGTCTCTCACATTTCTGCTGTCTTCCAATACTTCTCCATCAGCCATGAAGATAACACGATCCGCCACTTCTTTGGCAAAGCCCATTTCATGTGTCACGACAATCATTGACATACCGTCATGAGCCAATTTTTTCATAACGTCTAATACATCACCAATCATTTCCGGATCCAAAGCAGAAGTAGGTTCATCAAACAGCAGCATCTCAGGATTCATCGCTAAACCTCTGGCGATTGCCACCCGTTGCTGTTGTCCCCCGGATAACATGGAAGGATAAGAATCTTTCTTATCTAACATATTGACAGTTTTCAGAAATTTCTCAGCGTTTTTGACTGCAGTTGCCTGGTCTTGCTTTAACACTTTGATTGGTGCTAATGTAATATTTTCCAGAACGGTTTTATTAGGATACAAATTGAAATGCTGGAAAACCATGCCGATATTCTTTCGGACTTCTGTCAACTTTGTCTTTTTATCATGCAAGTCAGTATCATTAATTAGTAGCTTGCCTGAAGAAATCGTCTCTAATCCATTGATACAGCGAAGCATCGTGCTCTTTCCTGAACCAGAAGGACCAATGACAACGACAACTTCTCCTTTCTCGAATTCGAGATTGATATTTTTTAATGCGTGGAACTTGCCATAATATTTATCCACGTGATCAAATTTAATCATTGCCATAGAATTACACTCCCATTATTATTTAGTAAGATTTCTTTTAAAGATGTATAATAAAATACATTATATCTGATAGTTTAGTAATTTGTAAAGTTTCTTAGAACGTTTATTCTTCCATAAATATTTCTTCCATTTCTAATCTATTAGTTATTTTATCCTCTTTCCTTGTTTTTTCATTAGGAACTGTTGTTTCTTTTCAGGAAAAACGGTAAGATATTAAGTGCTCAGACTTACAAATCGTAAAGAGGTGTCTTTTTTGAAAAATATTATTTTAACGGGAGATCGACCAACTGGGAAGCTGCATTTAGGGCATTACGTCGGTTCTCTAAAAACCCGAGTGGCTATGCAGGCAGATGAAGACAACCAACTGTTTGTCATGATTGCTGACATGCAAGCACTGACAGATAATGCTAAAAATCCTGAGAAGGTTTCATCAAATGTCTTGCAAGTTGCTTTAGACTATTTAGCCGTGGGATTAGATCCTGCAAAATCTACTTTATTTATCCAATCACAAATTCCGGAATTAGCTGAATTAACCATGTATTATTTGAACTTAGTCAGCGTAGGACGCGTTCGGCGCAATCCGACTGTCAAAACAGAAATCGAACAAAAAAAATTCGGTGAAAGCGTGCCTACAGGATTCTTTATCTATCCTGTTTCTCAAGCAGCAGATATCACTGCATTCAAAGCGAATCTTGTACCTGTTGGCGAGGATCAAAAACCAATGCTAGAGCAGACACAGGAAATCGTACAAAGCTTCAATCATACATATGGTGAAGTCTTGGTAGAACCAAAAGGCGTATTCCCACCAAAAGGAATGGGTAGATTACCTGGAATAGATGGAAATGGCAAAATGAGTAAATCGTTAGGAAACGGTATTTATATCTCCGATCCTGCCGATGTCTTACAGAAAAAAGTCATGAGTATGTATACTGATCCAAACCACATCCATGTACAAGATCCTGGACAAGTAGAAGGGAATATGGTCTTCACCTACTTGGATGTATTCGGAACAGATAAAGAAGCAATTGAAGAAATGAAAGCTCATTACCGCCGCGGCGGACTTGGTGATGTAAAGATCAAACGATACCTCATTGATGTATTGGAAGCTGAATTTGCACCGATCCGTGCGCGCCGAGAAGAATTGGAAAAAGATCCTTCAGCTGTTATGGAAATCTTACGTAAAGGTAGTGAAGAAGCTGCTAAAGTAGCTGCACAAACACTTTCTGAAGTAAAATCAGCAATGGGAATCAATTACTTCCATTAATTCATTTACTCTAAAAAAACAGGCTGTAAAGGCCTGTTTTTTTATCTCGTCTCTGTGCTATTCCTTTTTTAAAATCAAAAAAAGAGATGTGACACAACTTCGTCACATCTCTTTTTCAAATGTATGGTCTTCAATAGCTACTTGATTGTTACTTACTATATTTTCCCTCTTAGCGAATACTTGCCTCTAGGTTTTCTACCAACGCTTTTTCGACTTTTTCCATTCCTTTATTGATTTCTTCATCTGTCAATGTTGCTTCTGGGTTGACGAATGTCAGGCTATACGCCATGGATTTATGTCCTTTTTCAATGTTTTCTCCTTGATAGACATCAAATAATTGGATATCTGTTAAAAATCTTCCGGCAGCAGAACGGATAACTTCTGTTAATTCCTGATTTGTCACAGTTTCTTTTACAAGCAAAGCGATGTCCCGGCTGACTGCTGGGAATTTTGTCACTGCTTCGAAAACGATCCCTTTTTGAGCAGCTTCCACTACAGCAGATAAATCAAACTCAGCAACATATGTTTCTGGAATATCATAACTTTTTGCAATCGTTGGATGCACTTGACCGACAAAACCAATAAATTTTTCGCCAAGGTAAATCGCAGCAGTTCTTCCAGGATGCATTTCCTTCATTTCTGTCACTGTTTGATAATGGACATCTTCAGTGATGCCTAGTTGTTCAAATAAGTTTTCTAAAAGACCCTTGATGGTGAAAAAGTCTACATTTTGAGCTTTCGTCTGCCAATCTTTTTCTTCCCAAATACCAGAAATAGCGATTGCTGCATGTTTTACTTCTTGCGGCAGATGTGTGCACGGATCATTTTCTTGGAAGAATACCCGCCCAATTTCATATAAAGCAATCTCTGTATTTTTTCGAGCAGTGTTATAACTGATATCATCTAATAGTCCGCTGATCAAATTCATTCGTAATACAGAACGTTCTTCGCTCATTGGCCAGTCCAAACGTGTAATATTGCTTTCTTTTATAACAAACTGTCTTGATTTTTCTTCTGTTGTCAATGCATAACTGATTGCTTCGCTCAATCCGCTTCCTTCAAAGATCGTACGAATTTTACGAGTAGTTTCTTGTTCTTTTGACAAGCTTCCAGCAACCGTTTCTCCACTTGGAAGTGTAGATGGCAACTGGTCGTATCCATAAATACGAGCAACTTCTTCGATAATATCTGCTTCGATTTGGATATCCCAGCGTCTTGGTGGTACTACTACGGAATAAACATGCTCCTTTTCTTCATAGCTAAATCCAAGTGCTTCAAAAATCTCATTTACTTCTTTAACGACAAGAGATGTTCCTAAATATTGATTGATGCGTTCAAGTGAAATCTTCACTGATACGTCTTCTGCTTTGATCTCTGAACCTTTGACCGCACCTTGTAGAACTTCCCCACCCGCAAGAGAAACGATCATTGCTGCAGCAACCTCACTGGCTTCTCCAACAGTCGCATGGTTGATTCCTTTTTCAAAACGTGCAGAGGATTCACTACGCAAATTAAATTGTTTTGCTGTACGACGAATCGAAATTGGATCAAATAAAGCAGATTCTAGTGCAACTGTTGTTGTTTCATTCGTGATCTCTGAGTCTAACCCTCCCATGACACCAGCTAAAGCAACTGGTTCTTTGCCGTTAGTAATGACGAGATTGTCAGTTGTCAATTCCCGAGATTCTCCATCTAGTGTTACTAATGTTTCATTTTCTTTTGCACGGCGGACAAGGATCTCTTTTGATTTCAATTTGTCGTAGTCAAATGCATGTAGTGGTTGTCCGAATAAAAGCAAAATATAGTTCGTCACATCTACTACATTGTTGATTGGACGAATGCCTTCGTTCATCAAAAGATTTTGCAGCCATTGAGGACTTGGCTGGATTCTTACTCCTTCAATGATTCTGATTTGATAAGCAGGAACTGCTTCTTTATCTTCAACTTCCACTTGAATTTTATCGCTAGCAGGACGTGAGGATTCTATCAGCTTTTCGTCATCGAATGTAGGAGTCTGACGATAAATTGCCCCAACTTCATAAGCTACGCCACGCATTGACAATGCATCCGCACGATTCGGTGTGATAGACAATTCAATAATCGAATCATCCATATCCAAATAAGGAAAAACTGGATCGCCATTTACAGCTTCTTGTGGCATATAATAGATACCTTCAGCGTATTCTTTCGGTATAACACTATCTGAATAGCCAATTTCTTGTAATGAGCAAATCATGCCATTTGATACTTGGCCACGCATTTTTCCTTTTTTGATTTTTACATTACCAGCGATACGTGAGTTAGGAAGTGCAACAATCACTTTGATTCCAACCTTCACATTAGGCGCTCCACAAACGATTTGAGACAGCTCGTCTTCGCCAATATCGACTTGACAAATAGAAAGGTGATCAGAATCTGGATGTGGTACGCATTCCTTGACTTCACCGACAACGATTTTTTTCAAGCCTTCTTCTGGAACCGTTACTCCCTCTACTTCGATTCCTGTCACAGACATCTTATCCGCTAATTCTTTTGGTGTTACATTCGATAAATCTACATAACGATTGAGCCATTTATATGAAACTAACATCTTCTTACTCCCCCTTGAACTGACTTAAGAAACGTAAGTCATTTTGATAGAAATTACGGATATCATTCACTCCATACCGCAACATAGCTACGCGGTCTGGTCCAAGGCCGAAAGCAAAGCCTGAATATTCTTCTGGATCGATTCCTGACATCTTCAACACATTCGGGTGCACCATGCCAGCTCCTAAAATCTCGATCCATCCAGTGTATTTACATACGTTACAACCGGCACCACCACATTTGAAACAGCTGACATCTACTTCTACTGATGGCTCCGTAAATGGGAAATAACTTGGACGCAAACGAATTTCACGATCTTCCCCAAACATTTTTTTCATTACGACTTCTAATGTTCCTTTAAGGTCGCCCATCGTGATGTTTTTATCAACAACTAGCCCTTCAATTTGATGGAACTGATGACTGTGGGTCGCATCATCTGTATCTCTGCGGAAGACTTTCCCTGGCGAGATCATTCGTAGAGCACCCTTAGAGAAATCATGTTTTTCCATTGTCCGTGCTTGGACTGGTGAAGTATGTGTCCGAATCAATATCTCGTCTGAAATATAGAAAGTATCTTGCATGTCCCTTGCCGGATGGTCTTTTGGCAGGTTCATCCGTTCGAAATTGTAATGGTCAGACTCTACTTCGTAACCTTCTACGATCTGATACCCCATACCCACAAAAATATCTTCAATTTCTTCCATGATTTGTGTCACGATATGACGTGTACCATGTTTTACTTTTCTACCAGGTAGTGTCACGTCTATTGTTTCTTTTGCCAAAGCTGCATTTAACTCTTCTTCTTCTAATACTTGTTTTTTTCGCTCGATCTCTTCTGTCAAAAGATCTCGGATCTCATTTGCGAAACTTCCGACTTTTGGTCGCTCTTCTGGACTTAGATCTTTCATCCCACGTAATACTTCTGTGATCGGTCCTTTTTTTCCTAACGTTTCAACACGTATTTGATTTAATTCATTTAAATCTTGTGCCGCTGTGATTTTGACGAGCGTTGCTTCTTTCAAGCTCTCTAATTGTGCTTGTAGAGACATGTGCTTGTTCCTCCTTTAAATTCCAAATACAAAACAAAAAGACCTCATTCCTGTTAAGGAACGAGGTCTTCGCGTTACCATCCTAATTTGCGGATAAATGACTTACACCGCACTCTTACTTCGTTAACGACAATTGCCGGTCTGATTTTATCAGACGAACTCGGAAAGTGAACTTCATTTTTCAAACACAGGATCTGCTTTCAGTCTGCGACAGATCTCCCTGAACTGGTTTAGCCAAACTACTCTTTTTCGTCATCGTTCTTTACTTATTCGTATGGACTATAGTTTACAAGATTTTTTTTACAAAATCAACCGCATTCTTCCTCTGTGACCCATTTTTCGCTCCAAACTTGTATTTGACGCATCGCTTTTTGCAAGTCTGCTCCTTTTTCAGTCAAGAGATATTCTGAACGGCTCTTTTCGCTACAGGCAAAGTTTCGAGTGACTATTCCTTCTTTTTCTAATTCCTTCAAGCGTTCGACTAATACTCGATCACTGACCATCGGGATTTTTGCCGCAAGCTCAACAAAGCGTTGCGGACCGTTTTCGAGTAGTACATCGATAATCAATCCGTTCCATTTTTTTCCTAAAATAGAGAATGTTTTTTCAAATTTAGGGCATAAAACGAATTCTGTCTGTGTTAGCTCCATCATACTCACCTCTTCCCAGAGTATAGCATAATCCTTACAAAACATAAGTCAAGTTTGCTCAATTATAATTATTTGTTAATGTTTATAATTTGTTTCACTCGAAGCAAAATTAGGAAAACATTTTCTACTGGCTTATTCAAAGCTTCTGACATTGCTTGTTGGTAAAGTCTTAGCTGTCCTTGATATTTTTGGACGATTGCATCTATTTCTGCTGGATCATCCGGATGTAAAATAAAATCTGTTTTAAAATCATAGATATTGAGATGATCTTTTTCTTCTAGGTATCCATCGACGATTCCGTGGATTAATAGTTCATCTTCTTGATTTGGATAGTCTTGAAATACTTCGTCAGCAGGAAGCAGCATGGAAAAAGGTTGTTCTCGTTTTACGTTTTCTTTGTTGGCAATCAGCTGTTGACCAAGTTCTGTTTGAAAGAACCATATAATAGAAGAAACATCTACTTTTTTCGCGACTTTTTCGTCTACTAACCGTTTCCTTACCAATTCCTGTAATTTTTGATGGATACTCTCTGTAGTTGGCATCTCTAATGGCAGTAATTGCAGTAAAGCATGGGTAGCTGTTCCAACAGCAGCTGCCGACACTTGCCGATCTTTTTGCAAAAATTTTGGTTCTGCTAGTTGTTCTTGCGTATAACGAAATTGACGGGATGCTGCTTTGTTCTGACTGCTTTCCAGAGTCAAACGTGATTCTTGTGTATCATCTGGATCTTCGAATAATCGTTTGATTTCAGATACAGATTGATAACTTGTGGTTTGTGAAGAAGCTTGATAAGGATATTCATATGCCAGACGTTTTTGTAACGAATCTGCTAATAAAGTTTCATCTTCTTTCATCTGCTGATCTAAGTTAACCAGTTCTTTTTCAGCAAGCAACTGTCTTTGTTCAATGATCGATTGCTGATTCATCCATGAAATAGAAAACTGTGCATTTGAATGTTGAAGAAGAGAAGTCGAAATTTCTTCCTCTAAGTATTTCTGCATTTCAGGATGACGGATCAATCCGTAACCAATCCAATTCATTAAGCTGCTTCTGCCCTTCAAACGTAGCGCAGGATCAAAAACCAACTCCTCATGATCAGCTGCTTCAGACCACGTTTGGATCATTTGCTCTTTATTTTTATAGGAACCGACAATGAAAAGCTTTTGTTCTGCCCGAGTCAATCCTACATACAATTTACGCATTTCTTCCGACAACAATTTGTTTTGCTTTGCCAATTTGATGGCTTGAAACGGTAACGTATCATATAACACTCGTGTTTCAGGATCCATATAGCGAATTCCTGCTCCAAGTTTTTCTTCAAAAGCATACCGATTGCGCAAGTCTTGTAAGTTGAACTCCTTTGTCATATCTAACAAAAATACAACTGGGAATTCCAAGCCTTTACTTGCATGGATCGTCATAACGCGAACAGCATTATCTTCTATTGAAATGACTGGTTCTGCTAAGTCTTTATCTTTTTCTTGCATTTTTTCAATGAAACGCACAAACTGGTATAATCCTCTGAAAGAACTTTGCTCGTAAGCTTTGGCACGATCAACCAATGCATAAAGATTGGCTTGTCTCTGTGCCCCTGCTGGCAGACCGACCACATACTCTAGATATCCCGTCTCATAATAGATATCCCATAACAAGTCAGTGATCGAAGAACGGCGAGCAAGTTCTCGCCAATGCTCTAGTTGCTTGCCAAAATGTTCCAGCTTAGCTGCTAATTCATCTTCGTTTGATGCTTGATAAGCAAGCACAGCATCATAGTAAGTATGTGCACGGTCAGCTAATCGAATGCTGGCTAATTCTGGTTCAATCAGACCCACGATCGGCGAGCGCAATACAGCCGTAAGCGGAATATCTTGATAGGGATTATCGATTAATTGTAGCAGCGAGATCATCGTGCGAATTTCTGTCGCTTGAAAATAGTTTTGAGCATCATTCATCTCTAATGGAATATCCAATGTTTTGAAAATCTCTAAAATCGTTAAGTTGTTCTTCTTTGTAGGTGTCAAGAGAACAATGTCTTTGTACTCTATCGGACGACTTTTTTTTGATTTTTTATCATAAATCATAAAGGAGGAATCAATTAATTGACGAATTTTTAGTCCTGTCATAAAAAGTTCGCCTTCTGTTTTGTCTTCCAGTATATCATCCGTCGGAATCTCAATCTCTGATTCTTCCTGTTCTTTTTCATAGATCATGATTTCCGGCTCAAACTGTTCATTCTCTGGAAAGTCTGAAAATCCTTGGATCAGTTTGGCTGCTTCGTCATAATTGATTTGACCCACTGCTGGATCCATTAGTTGTTCAAAAATAAGATTCGTAAAAGAAAGGACTTCTTTTCTAGAGCGGAAGTTCTCAGCCAAAACGATTCGACGTCCGCCTTCTTTCTTTGAGAAATTCTCGTATTTCCCGATAAATAAACTAGGATCTGCTAAACGGAAAGAATAGATGGATTGTTTGACATCCCCAACCATGAACATATTTCCTTTTGTATCATCAGGTTCTCTTAGCCAGTATAAAATGGCTTCTTGTAATTGGTTCACGTCTTGATATTCATCTACCATTACTTCTTTGAATTTTTTTCGATAATGTTTTGAAGCTTCACTTGGCAGCCATGCATCTTTCGTTTTTTCTGTGAGAATCTGCAACGCTAAATGTTCCAGATCATTGAAATCCAGCACACCTTTTTCCCGTTTACGCATACTGAAACCGTCCATGAAGCTTTGCGTGACTTTTGTCATTTCTTCGACTAACGGTAGTGCTTTGTCCGTTAATTCTTCCATTTGGCTTGGGGAAACAGGAAAATAACTTTTACTTATCTGCTGAATCAGTTTTTTTGCTTTATCCCTCATGCCCTTGACTTCATTGGAAATTTCTTTCAATTCTGCTTTCCGACTGCTCTTAAAAGTTGAAAAAGTTAGTTGTTCCAAACCAGCATAAGCTTCTTCTAACCGATCTTGCGAGAACGCTTCATAGATATTCTTGATCTGCTGTTGTTCTCCAGCTACTTGCTCATGCATTTTTTCTAATCCTTCACCTTGTGCTAACTGAGTCATCTGTTCATATAATTGTACACATTGGTATATATCTGCCAAAACTAAAGGACGGATTTGTTCTTGATATAATCGAGATTTCGCTAGCCCCTCAGGCAAACGATAATTATCGCTTAACTGTTCTAGCCATTTTTGGGGGTCAGGGTTGGCACGGGCAAACTCATAAAGAGAAAACACCAGATTCGTCAAGCCGTCATCTGAACGATCATTAGAAAAATTCATTGTTAATTGGAAAAATCGTTCATCATTTTCTGCATAAAGTGCTTCTCTCAGCTCATCCCACACATCCTCCTTCATCAAGATCGTTTCTGTTTCATCTGTTAACATACGAAAGACTGGATCAATATCAATTAAGTAATAATAACGTCGAATAACTGTCAGGCAAAAAGCATGTAAGGTTGAGATATTCGCTGTGGGCAATAAAACTAACTGCTTAGTAAAATGCTGTCTACGTACAGGGTCACTTTCGCTATTGACGACTTCTTGTAATGCCTCTTGAATTCTTTCTTTCATTTCTCTTGCGGCAGCTTCAGTAAATGTCACAATCAATAATTCATCGATATCAAAACCCATTTTTAGTTTTTCAATCACTCTTCGAACAAGCACTGTAGTTTTACCTGATCCGGCAGACGCAGAGACTAATAGATTATCTCCTTGATCAAAAATCGCTTGCCACTGATCATCTGTGAATCGTTCATTTTGCGGTTTTAAAGGAATTTGATTCACTCTTCTTCACTCCTTTTCAATATTCTACGCAGTGCTTCTTCCTTATCTATTTTCTCCAGACGGTGGTAATTATTTTCTTTCAGCATCACATCAAACGTACAGATGCTTCTGAATGGACAAAATTCGCAGGCAATCCGCTGTTTATCTTTATAAGCTGGATTTAGTTTGATTTCTCCGGAAGTAATCGCATCTCCAGCTAACCGCATATTTTCCCGATTATGCGCCATGAATAGTTGCAGTTCTTCTTCCGTGAAAAATTTGTCTTTACTGAAACTACCTTTTTGGTATTCATCTTTCGCATTTTTTTTCACTGGATAGATCAGTGATTGTTCTTTTGCTTCCAGTGAATGATCTAGTACTTCTAAAAGAGCGGGATCATCGACAAAAACGCCATCATAACTAAATTTTTTCAATGTATTCTTCTCTACATCATCTGTCTCCGTCAATACAGGATTATGAACATGTAAATAATATGATCCTGCTGGTTTAACAGCCGCCTTTCCAGTCAAACGTACCGCATCCATCAATGCTACGTCCAGATACGTCAATAATTGCATAGCCATGCCATAATAAGCTTCTGTGACATCGAATGAACGTCCGCTAGATTTGTAATCAACGACGCTTAGCCAAGTATCTTCTTGTTCAGAAGCTACATCGATTCGATCGATTTTCCCTCGAACATGGAGTTTTCCACCATTACTCAACGGTAATTCCAGACCTGTGATACCTTTTGCTCCAGCAATCTGACCAAATAGAATCTCTGTCTGAAGAGGATGCATGCCTGTATTTTTGCTCTGTTTTTGCAAAGCCCATGCCACTTTTTGAATCGTCTGTCCTAACTGGTAGCGGATATAGTTCATTCTTGCAGAACTATCCAATATCTCAAACCGAAGTTCTCCGAATACTTCCTGCAGCACTTTTTCAGTAAAGTCTCTACGCTGCGTATCGGACATATTCACTAAGGATAATTGGTTTGAAAACAGTAGCTTGAAGAAACGATCCAATGATTCATGATAAAAATCACCAGTTGCTGCTGGAGTTAGACCATAAACAGTTCGTTCTTTCAATTTCAAACCAAATTGCATGAAGTATTTGTATTCACAATTATAAAAATTCTCCATACGTGAAATTGAAGTATAAATTTCTTTTCCATAAAGCTCTTCCGCCATTTTTTCTGGCATCGAAACAGGAACATTTAAATGTTCCTGACTTTCAAAAATCTGTAAAGCAAAATTTCGCCATGACGAATTCAGTACTAATTCTTTGAGCTTTTGCCAGTGCTTTGGTACAGGTTTTTTTTCATCTAAAGCTAATCGATAAATCCTATTGACTGTATTGATTCCGCTTCTGTAAGTCCCTACATAACAATTAGGGTCGCTTTCGATCGTCAAATGCTCTTTTCTCTCGACGGGAACAGATAAATATTCTGTGATTCTACGCAAATAAGGAGACATCTTCAGCGAGCCATCTGTGTCATAGCTTTGTGCATAACTAAGATATAATCGATCTGTTCCGGAAAGAAAAACAAGATAGGCTTGGAAAGGCTCAAAAGAGATACTTTCCTTTGATGGGTCGAATAAAAACTGTCCATCTGGCAAGGCCTGATTTAATACTTCTCGTTCTTCACTGGACAACAATCCTTTTGTCTCTTTTCGGTCTGGAAACACTTGATCATTCAACCCTAATGCAAAAGTGACGGCAGCTTGATTTGGTCGAACTAATTCCAAACGATTGATTCGCACTTGGTCGATTGCGGTAGGGATTTTACCATAACTTAGATTTTCTAGACCACTCGTAATGATTTCTTGGAACAGTGACCAGTCAAAAGCCGATTCACCATAAATTACTACATATTCATCCAACAGATCAATCAGCGCTCCCCATGTCTGCTCATGGTTTCTTGCCGCTTCTAAGTTTCCTCTGTCTACTTCCTGATTACGCCAAAACAATAATTGTTGCTGTACGCCACTTTGGATCAAAAATTGATAAAAAACATTTGCGGCCTCTTGTCCTGTTTTGCTTTTCTTTATTTTTTTCAAAAATACTGGTACAGCTTTCTGAAATAATCGTCTAATCGTATTTGACTGTTCTTCCAAATACTGTACGTCTTCAATCTGTTCTGCTTCAAAATCATACGCCACAAACTGCCAGTCTTTTTCACGAGTCCAATAAGTTCCTTGATAATTGTAAGCAAGTGCTACATTTTCAGTGATGTCCAGTTTTTTCCTGAATTCATCTCGCTCTTGTTTCCATTCATCAAGTTCGGTTTCTGCTTCCGTCGACAGAAATAATTCAGTTTTGAAAAAACGCATAATGTCACTTAGCCGATAAGAATAGCGGTCAAGAGCGAACAGACTGTTGATCCATTCGATCAGCGGATGATTTTCCATCATTTGTTCTTCATCGATATAAAAAGGAATTGCCATTTCTTGAAAGATCGGCCGAAGGATATTTCCATATAAAGACATATTTTTTGTCAGCACTTGGATATCACGATAACGGTAGTTTTCTTCACTGACTAGTCGTCTGATTTCAACAGCTAATTGTCGGACTTCTTCAGTTGGATTTTCAGCTTCCCACAAATGGAGATACTCTTGTCCCCCTAATTTGTGTACTGCCGCTTTCTTTTGGCTAGATGTCTCTTCCCACATTGTTTGCAGCAGTTGAAGCTCTGTCGGACGAGTCTGCTCTGGTGCAAATCGGTCCACTAATATAGGGACTTTCCGTTCTCTTGCACTTTGAAAAAGACGGAAATAAAGCTTTCCAGTCTCATGAAAGAGCGTAAGTACTTCTGGAAGATCCGCTGTATAAGGACGATCCAGCAATAAATCGACAACCAATTGCCCCTTTTCCATCATTGCCTGCAGTAATTGATACTCTTGACCATTGATTCGAGAAAAACCACTGACAATAAATTTGATGTTGTTGAAATCTTGTGTCTGCATATAATTTGCTAGTATAGATAGTGCATCTTCATTTGTTAGTGCACGTTGAGTCAATTCGCTGTCATAAGCTGAAAAAATCAGCTTCAAGTCTTTCATTTTAAGTTGCTGGTCTTCTGCATTAGGTGAATCACCAAATAAAAGCATCAGGTCTTCTGGTTGAATATTTCCTGTACGCAATTCACTGTAGAGTTCTTGTAATTGACGAATAAACCCTCTTTTATTGATTTCTCCGCGAAAGATTGTTAATTCTTCCTCATTTTTTTCTAAAATCTGTCGCAAGATCATTGCAGATCCTGATTCTGATAATTCATTTCCTGTAAGAAGAGTTGTCTGTTGCAGCAAATACCAAGCCAGACGATAAAAACTAAATACTTGAACGTTTGTTGTGCTGAAAGCTTTTTTTCCGCTTCTTCTTCGCATCTCCGCTAAAATTTCTTGTTCCTGTTCGAATTTGCTGTAGTTGGGAACAAGGAAAAATACTTGGTTACTTGCATCCTGGTCGAGCCAAGCGGATGCTTCGTCGATCAAGACTTGACGGTGATCTTTTTTCCCGTTTCCAAGAATAAATTGTAAAGACATGCTTTTCCTCCTTCAACACATGATACGGTGCTCCTTTATTATATCAAAAAATACTGAACATTTGTTCTATATTCTTCAAATTATATTCTTTTAAGGTTCTGATATTTCTACTTTTTTAAGTATACGCAAAAAACAGGAACTGCTGCAAATAAGCAATTCCTGTTTTTATGTTCATTGATTAATGAATAGAGCCCATTAGTTTTTTGATTGGTTCTTTCACAGTAAATAGCAAGATACCACCGACGATTGCTACTGCACCGATAATACCGAAGTAGGCAGATTCTGTTCCCGGTGTGTAGAAGCGTGCAATTTGTGCATTGATTGCTTGTGAAGAAGCATCAGCTAAGAACCAAATAGCGATTGTTTGTGATTCAAATGCTCGTGGTGCTAATTTTGTTGTCACAGACAAACCAACTGGTGAAAGACACAATTCAGCAATAACCACGATGAAGAAACTTCCCAACAACCACAATGGACTTACTTTTCCACTTGTACCATAAAGCATACCCGGCAACATCAATAGCAAGTACGATAATCCTGCAAATAAAAGTCCAAGAGAGAATTTCACTACTGTAGATGGTTGACGTTCACCAAGTTTCGTCCACATCGTTACGAATACTGGTGTCAAAATAAAGATGAAAATTGGATTCAATGATTGATACCAGCTTGCTTGGATCGTTACACCAAATAGCGTAGATTGTGTACGTTCACTAGCAAATAAAGCTAAGATAGATGAACCTTGTTCTTGTAATGACCAGAAAATGATTGCTGCAAGGAATAATGGGATATAAGCCCATACTCTTGGTTTTTCTTCAGCAGTTACATCTTTTGAAGTCAACATTTTGATAAAGTAATACAACGGTAAGATAATCCCCAATACACTGATTGTATTGACAAAAAAGTCAATTGTCAGATGACCAGTTAGTTGTGCCCCGCCGAATACTGCAGCGATAACAACAAGTGCGATGATCAAGTTACGGATGAATCCTTTACGTTCTTCAGTTGTCAAAGGATTCGGCGGTGTTGTACCCACTCCGTCTAATGTCTTGCGTCCTTGGATGATGTATTGTAATAATCCAAAGAACATCCCAATAGCAGCTAAAGAGAACCCTAAATGATAGTTATATTCTTGACCGATTGTACCAACGATTAGTGGTGCTAATAATGCCCCTAAGTTGACACCCATGTAAAAAATCGAAAATCCTGCATCTCTTCGCAAGTCAGTCTTTGAATAAAGATGTCCGACCATGCCAGAAACATTTGGTTTCAAAAAGGCGGTTCCGATAATAATCAATGCCATCGAAACAAACAATGTACTTACACCAAATGGTAAAGCCAAGACGATGTGGCCAAGCATAATGAAAACTCCACCGAAGAATACAGTGCGTTTTGCTCCTAACACTCGGTCAGATACCCATCCGCCGACGATACTAGACATGTAGATCAAAGATCCGTAGATCGACATGATAGCTAATGCTGTTGCTCGTGGTAATCCAAGTCCCCCGTTGGCAACTGTATCGTACATATAATAGATAAGTAATGCACGCATACCGTAATAACTAAATCGTTCCCACATCTCAGTGAAGAACAAAGTTGACAATCCCTTCGGCTGCCCGAAGAAGCCCTTGTCTTGCTGTTTTTCCATAATCTATACCCCAATTCTTTAAATTTTCAGAAAATATTATACATCTTTACCGAAAAATTTAACTAAAAAACTTATTTAAGAAATATAAACTAATTTTCTATAAAAACAAGTAATTTTTAATGGCAATATCATAAAAAAAAGAAGATAGAGATTTAATAATTATATATCAGCTGTTTTTTTCAAATAAGCAAAAATTCCTAAAACACAACAATGAAAGCGATAACTAAGAAAATCCTTACATAACGATTTTTCTTATTAAAATTGTTTTTTGAACTTCGCTTATTTTTTGTGAGCATATCTGTTTACTTACTTTTTGTAAGGTGCTATACTTCATTTCGTAATCAATTAAAAAAATGCAAAACGCAAATCAAAGGAGAAATTTTATTATGACAACTTTTACTGACACTTTGAAAAACCGCCGTTCAATCTATCATCTAGGACGTAATGTTTCACTTTCTAATGAAGAATTGACAACTTTGATCAAAGAAGCAATTAAAGAAAGCCCAACTGCTTTCAATGCTCAATCAACACGCGCAGTTATCCTTTTCGGAGATGCACATGAAAAACTTTGGGAAATCACTGAAGAAGCACTTCGCCCATTGACTCCAGCAGAAGCTTTCCCAAATACACAAAACAAATTAGCTGGTTTCAAAAATGGTTATGGTACAGTATTATTCTTCAAAGATACTGACGTGGTAAAAGGTCTACAAGAACAATTTGAATTATATGCAGACAACTTCCCAGATTGGTCAGAACAATCAAACGGAATCGCAACAGCTAATACTTGGGTAGCATTAGTTGATAAAGGATTGGGCGCAAACTTGCAACATTACAACCCAGTTATTGACGAAGCAGTTGCAAAAGAATGGAATATCCCTTCAAACTGGAAACTACGTTCGCAATTAGTATTCGGTTCACCAGAAACACCGGCTGGGGAAAAAGAATACATGAACGATGCCGATCGCTTCCGCGTATTCGGATAATTTTATTTGAAATAAAAAACAGAGGTTGTGACAAACATCTTGTCGCAACCTCTGTTTTTATTCTGGATCAATCATAATATCAATCTCTGCCTCATCGTTTAAGCGTTGGGACAAAAATGGAACTAATTCTTCTAATGATGCAGAAAATTTCAGCATCGGTCCTCGCCATCCGTTTCGGAAAAAATTCATTTTTACGATTTTAGAACCTTTTGGCTGATATAATACAATTTTATTGATCTCAGAAAAAGGAACACCTTTTTTGTCAAAGCTATTCAAAACAAGTCCTTCTTCTGTGATTCCTCTACTGTCCAACAAAAAACTAATAAAAATCATTGCTGACAAGATCCCTTTTGCCAATTCATCTGCTGTAGGATGACTGATGAGTGTATACCAAATGACTAGTGACACTAAGAAGGGTATCACCAAGTAGACCCATCGATTTCGCACAGTCCGATAAATAATTTCTTTTCGAACCAGCCAAAGAAATAAAAACATCACAACAACGAATAAAAACAATAGAACCGTAAAGAATGTTACCATGACAACTCGCCTCGCTTTTTCTTCTCCAGAAAATAGGAAAAGAATACTGATTTACCTTCTCAAAGAAATTGGACTTGCAGCACGCCGCACGTCCAATTGTTTTCTTTATTCAAATGTATCATATTTTGCAACAACCATGCTTGCTTTTTCATCTAATAATTCTTGGTCCTCTGCAGCACATTGGGCAACTTTGACCACGGCGCAGTTTGTCATTTTTGATACAACTTCACCAATGACCGTTTTTGTAAAACCAATTGGTTTGCATGCATATTGTTCTCCTAAATTAATCATTTCTTCCGTCATCAAAATCCTCCTAAACTGCTGGAACTTTTCTCCACATTACCACTGCTATTTCTTTGGAGATTTAACTCATTGATTTTTATTTACAGTTAAAAATCAACCTTACAGGCATTATAGCGTACTGTTTTCGTTTTCACAATTAAAACAGCTGTTGTATTTAGAAGAATTTTTTTCAAAAAATTAAAACATATTCCTTAAAAACTAATTATTTCCTACATATTAAAATATAATACTTCCATTTCCAATAAAAATACATTTATAATAGGAAAGATAAACAGCTGAAAAGGGAGATTTCAAATGAAGAAAAAAACGTTCAAAAAACTATTGTTTCTAGGGGGCACAGCTGCTCTTTTATTAAGCGGTACAAGTTATTACCTACATATCCATTCTCCAGAACATACAATGAACACTGCACAAAAAAGTTCAACACAAAAAACGAAAAAGACAAAAGAGAAAGCAGAAGTTTTACTAGATGTTCCATTAGAGAGCCAGTTTGATTCTCCTTCTTTAGAAAATGGCTGTGAAGTCACTTCGCTTTCTATGCTTTTATCTTTTTATGGTTATGAAACAACTAAAAACCAGTTAGCTGAGCAATTGGATTACGTCCCTGTTTTCAATGCAGATGGGACTCATGGCGATCCTAATGAAGGATTTGTTGGTGATATCAGTGGCGGAGACTGGGCTATGGGCGTCTATGTTCCCCCAGTTGCCTCCCTTGCTCAGCAAATCGTCCAAACGGATTATCACACTTTTCCAAAAACCGATGCTCAACTCGATGATATCAAAAAAGCACTATCTAAAGGAAATCCTGTCTGGACTTCTGTGACTATCAATTTTGAAGTCCCAGATGAAACTGATTTTATGACTTGGACCACAAATAATGGAGAAGTAAGAGTCACTCCTCTTGTTCATGCTTGTGTAGTCACTGGATATGACAAAGAAAATATTTATGTCAACGATCCCTATGGTGTAAAAAATCGAGCAGTACCGATCAACGATTTTTCGGCGATTTTCACTGCAATGGGTGGACAGATGCTAACTTTGGAGAAAAGCTAGTAATTCAAACAAAAATCCCTTATACTCAAGATACCAAACCTTTGAAGGGAGCGTAGATAATGGAAAAATTCACACATAAAAAAATGGATCCAAATGAAATTCCGATTATTTTTGTCCGTGACTGCAAGGGAAATGTTCAAGGTAAAGTCTCTATTAATGAGTGGAACGAGCGTCGCAGACCTGCTACCCTCAATGAACTGGAAATCAAATTGTATCGTCAATCTCTTGTTTATTACGCAGATCAAGAGTACGAGAAAGCCACCGATTTATTGAAATTTCTAATTGCTCGAACAGAGTATACTCGCTTTGAATATATTGAACGTTTAGCAAACATCTATCATATTATGAATGAACCTGTCAAAGAATATCAGTTATTGGACACCGTCTTGTCAGTAGCAGAACTGATTGCCCTTCCTGCTGGATTAGAAAAGAAACTAGTACGCCGCCTTTTACGAGTAAAGCAACAACTATCCGATCAAGAAAAATAACTTGCGTTTTTTTAGGAAAGTGCTATGATTATTTTGTTGAATAAATGGGATGTAGCCAAACTGGTAAGGCACTTGACTCTGAATCAAGCAATTGTAGGTTCGAACCCTGCCATCCCAATTTGATGTGCTTGCTGAAAAAATGAACCCCCTGTAAAAGAACAATCTTTTTGCAGGGGGATTATTGTATTATTTTTACTACTTGTATTTAGTTTACATAATTAAATTATGAATAATAAAATCGGGCGTATTCTTAATACAAAAACTGATTTACCCAATAATTGCTAATGCTTTCTCCGGAACTTTTTCTCTAGGAACTTCCTCATACGTTTCTATGTGTGCTCCTTTATTGCTAATTTTCAAATAATGATTTTCTTTTAACACAGAAAGACCATTAAATTCAACCGTTCGTTCTTTCCCATTGGCATCAGCAGCTTTCTGCACATACCTTGCTGTACCATATTCATTTACTTCCTCTGGTTTTTGTGTCTTTACATAGACCTCTCCTTTTTCAACTAATGGATTTAGCTGATCAAGTATACCAGGGATTTCTCCATAACTTCCTTCAGTATAATATTTCAGTCCAAATAGCAAAATACCACTAATCGCCGCCAGTCCAATCAAATATTTAATCACTTTCATCTTTCTACCTCCTTGTTATATATTCAGTATATGGGTCAGTTAAAGAAATTCCATCCGTCCCAAGTTGGAGATTTTTCTCCTACTTTAGAAGCGAGAATCGAGTGTTTTTTTAGTAAAAATGATCGTTATTTGATATTATTGACGTGTGGATAAATCAGTTTTTCTCGTTTTGTCCATGTAAAAAATCATGTTGATAGCAAAGGATGTGTTCAAAATGAATCAAGAAGAATTATTTCAAAAAGTCAAGGAAATGATTAAGAACGGCAATTTCGATGGCGCAAAACGATTTATCGAAGAACATAAAGAACAATTAGGACCTTATAAAGAGAAAGCCCAAAATCTTTTAAAAGATGTAAATATCGACAGTGTCAAAAACAAATTTAAAAATCTATTCAAATAAGTAAAACTTTCACTTTTGTAAAATCAAAGGAGGACAATGCTGCTGCATCGTCCTCCTTTGGTTCTTTTCTGAATACTTCATACTAAAATAAACGTGTCGGATCGTAATGATAAGTCACATTGCCGTTCAGTGAGGCTTTTCCCACCACATATTTACGATTCTCCAACTTCAGCCACGCTTCTCGAAAAGCCATTAATTCTTCTCTTTTTACATCAATCTTTTCGATTTTTCCATCGATCAAATCTTGAATAAGTTGTTCATATGGATTCATTTTTTTCCTCCATCTGCTGTCAATCAATAAGTTGTAAAAATAGGTTCATATGCTTTTTTGGTATCTAGATCTTCTCTGACTTTGACTGTCGTATAAATAATTTTTTCTACTGGGATACTATAATAACTTCCTTCACCATTATTGAATCGGTGAACGTCTTTCTTTGCTAAAATACCATTTATTTTATTCGTCAGTACACGTTGTTCGACACTGTTACTTACAACATAGTAAATCACCCGAATATTATTGATTAAATGCAAATCGATTTCTAACACTACATGATCCATGAAAATCCCACTCCTTCTTTCACTTTGATTATAGCAAGTTTCTCCTCTAATTTCAAAATCGATACAGATTTTACCGGATAAATCCACAAAACTGCTTGCGCCATTTCGCACAAAGTGTTATTTTGTATCATGGACTTTATTTATTGGAGGCAATAGTATGATCGCGATCGGTCAATTTGTTTTTTATATTCCTTTTTTTATTATGATAAGCATTCTTTTCTATTACATAAAATGGACAAAAAAGAAGTTTTCAGTTTTACTGGCCTCTTTACCTGCTGTATATTTTACTTATCAAATTTTTTCTTTTAGGCATTGGGAAACAACGTCTGTATTAATAACACACATCATCGAATTGACGCTTTCAGTAATTTTTCTTATTATTTGGATCTATTTTTTATATAAGAATCAGAATTGAATCCCTCGCATGTTTAAAAAGAAAACGATTAAAGATGCAGCAAATTTCTGCCGATCTTTAATCGTTTTTTCTATTCTGTTATACCAAAAAAATGTTTGAATCGGTGAAGGATCGTTCCTTGTTTTAATTCTATAAATTCTTGTGCGATCGGGTACTTTTCTTCCAAATTTTCTTTGTTCTTTTCGATCAGGCTTTTCGCTTCTTCATATTTTTTATCTGCACATAGTGCTTTTACTTCCTGTAATACTTTTCCTGCTTCCATTTGCCTCACCCTCTTGCCATTTTATTGCTTTAAGTTTTATTTAAGTTATACGCATTATTCTAGTTTCATCCCAAATAACCTTTTTTCATTTTTACTCCTCGAACTAATCAGTTTTCTAAAGGCTGATTGGTTCGTCTTTTTTATTTTTCCTCCATTTCATTCTGCTCTTCTGTTAATTTATCTAATGCTTTGATTGATGCTGCGGCTCTTGCATAATCATAGCTGTATAATTCCATAAATTTATCAGGCAGAACAAACCACGCTGGATGATAACCGTTAGCTGTGACAGGGAATCCTTTATCTTGTTGGTTATCTCCATCCCATCTCAGAGCAACACCTTTTTTTCCTTTCCACTTTACTAAAGCGATCGAGTATCCCTTCTTTGTTTGTGTGCCGTCTTCAATAATTGCTAAAATTTCTATTTTTTCTTTTGGCGCACGGACTTCTTGAGGACGAACCATTTTCTATTCCTCCCTTATCTCATTACTTCACGACCAACACACTGCAAGGGGCATGTGATACGACATAAGAAGCGGTCGATCCAACTAATGCTTGTTGTATAGCACCTTTTCCTGTCGCTCCCATAACGATCAAATCAATATTTTCTTGTCCAGGGATGACATTGGCAATCAAATTTCTTGGATCTCCAGTTTCAACTATTGCGTGGATCTCAGCAATGCCGAACTCTTTGGCATCATTGATTTTTTTCAGCATGGCTACTTCTGTTCTTTGTTTTTCATCTGCATAGATTTTTGAAAAGGCATAGGCACTATGGGTCAGCTCAACTTTGTTGATGATTGACACGATAAATAAGTGGGCTTCATTGTCCTTTGCTAAGTCAAGGGCTTCAGCGAACGCTTTGATCGATTGTCTTGATCCGTCAACTGCTACCATGATGTTCTGGTATCTTTTACTCATTGGAACCGCCTCCTTTTTCTTTTATTGTAACATCTCAAGCAAAAATACAAAAAATATACGCAATATGTAAATAAAATGATGAACAAAAGCAATTTCTTTCAAGTTATTTATACATTTCTTTTCTCATCAGAACACCTGTTCTAATCCCATTATTTCTGCATTATGTGAAATTCCTCATCATTTTTCACATCGAGCGAACATCATTCTGTTACAAAAAACGTGGATTTGTCATAAATTGTCATGCTTCTTTTACCTATGAAATATTTTCACGTGTTAAAGTATTCCTCGTTGAACACAACAAATAAAACTTTTTAACGAATAAAGGAGATTTTTCATGACATCACTTAAAACTTTACTTTTTGGAACAACTTTGGCTGCCGGCGCTGCATTCTTCATGGGAACGACTGCTCATGCGGACGAAGCTTATACCGTTCAATCAGGTGATACTCTATCAACGATTTCTCAAAAATACGTTGGTGATAACTCCTTGATCAATGCCATTGCAGAATCAAATTCAATTTCTGATATTAACCTGATCTACTCAGGACAACAATTAACAATCCCAACAGAAGGCTCTGCACAAGCAGCTGCTGAACCTCAAGCAGCCGTTCAAGAAGCACCAGTCCAAGCTGAACCTGTTCAAGCTGAACAACCTGTTGTACAAGAAACGGTTCAAACGGAAACACAAGCAGCGCCTGTTGCTGAAACACAACCTGCTCCTGCTGTAACAGAAACTGCTGCTACTCCAGCAAGTACAAGCTCTGCAAAAGAATGGATCGCACAAAAAGAATCAAGCGGTTCTTACACAGCAACGAACGGACGTTACATCGGCCGTTACCAATTAGATTCTTCTTACTTAAATGGTGACTACTCTGCTGCAAACCAAGAAAGAGTAGCAGAACAATATGTTACTTCACGTTATGGTTCTTGGGAAGCGGCGAAAGCATTCTGGGAAGCAAACGGTTGGTACTAAGATTCATTATTTGAACGTTTAAACACATTCAAAATATAGTAAGAGGTCATGCGATTTATTCTTTCGCATGACCTCTTTTTGAGTTTAAGTTTAGTCTTTATTCCTTAACTATCGTTTGCCAGTATTTCTTGTATCAGAATCTATAAATCTACTATTTGAATCAATCTATTAGGTTTTAAACTGTCCCACCTTCACACAAATTTTTTTTGATTTATTTGAATCTGGTTCCGTTGTTTAAAATTTTTCCTATATTCTTTTAGATAATATGTTATTTTCTTTCTCATCGCTCCAGGTGTACCTTCTCTTTATAAAAAAAGATATCAACAGAGAAACTCCGTCGATATCTTTTTTCCTTCTCAAAAAAACAAATTATGCGGCTAAGAAGACTCGAACTTCCACGAGGTCACCCTCACTAGCGCCTGAAGCTAGCGCGTCTGCCAATTCCGCCATAGCCGCATCACATCTTTTAGTTTAGGATTACATGTGTTTTTTGTCAAGAACATATTTTTGTTCTTTTTCATTTCTGTACGCCCTCCCTTATGCCATCTACACAAATAATTCATCCGAGCAACTCCATCATCTATTGAGGGTTGGTGAAAAAATCTGTTTTATCCATATGATCGATTTCAATGTTAAACGAACGACTCTGGGATTAGTAACTATTTTATTTTTTTCTTCATTTCTTTTTTCCTCTTTTTCTCGATTCAGCTATCTTCTTTCATTTGGATATTGATTATTTCTTCTGTTGATTACTATCCTTCTGGAATTCTAGACGCTGAAGTAATTCACGTTTTCTTTCTTCTAGAGATCATAAGTAACGAATGAACGAACTTCAAATAATTTTTTTATTGTAATTCATATTTGTATTGTTCGATGATTCTTAATACGATATGACACAATAAATAAAAATAGGCATGGCTATTTACAACAATAGTGCTATAGTAGAAAACAAATGAATAAGGTTACTTAAAGAGGTGAATACGATGAAACTGATCAAACTATGGGAAGCAGATTTAAAGAAAGCTTATCAGCTACAAACTAGCTTTGGACCAAATGAGAGTGGATTTATCAACAATGCTTATGGCTATACATTTGCTGAATTTTTAGATTATGTAAAAAAATGCGAAAAAACGTCTTTAGGAATCGATCTTCCTGAGAGTTACGTTCCCGCAACCGTCTTTATTTTAGAAAGTGATGAACATGAGTATGTAGGAATTTTTAATTTGCGCCATAAACTGAACGAAACATTAAGAAACGGCGCTGGCCATATTGGTTACGGCATCTCCCCTAATTATCGTAAAAAAGGATATGCCACACAAGGATTAGCATTAGTACTACAAGAGGCAAAAAAAATCGGCATTGATGAGGCACTTTTGTCTGTAAATAAAAAAAATCTTGGCAGTCTTAAAGCACAACAAAAAAATGGGGCTGCGATTTATCGTGAAGATGAGAAAGAATACTATACGAAAATCAAACTGATGTAAAAAAGAAGGATTCCAAAAGGAAAGGGATTTGAATGTCCTTTATCAATAGAACACATTTATTTAATTAACTTATAATATAGCAGACAAAATTTTATAAACAAAGAAACCTTTTATCTCTTTTCTTCTAGAAAGGATAAAAGGCTTTTTTGTTTTTCCTATTTGCTTCTCATAGCTAGTCAGCCAAGATTTCTATCGTATCCCCAACGCAATCCGTGCATAACGGCTCATCTTATCTGTCGTCCATGCTGGATACCAGACTAGTTTGACTTCTGCTTTCGTTACTTCTGGCACTTCTTTTAATGCGTCATGGATAGATTCTGTTAAAATATCTGCTAATGGACAGCCCATAGTTGTTAGAGTCATCTTAATGACTGTTTCTCCATTTTCAGGATTGAATTCTATATCATAAATCAAGCCTAAATTGACGATGTCGATTCCTAATTCAGGATCAATCACCATTTCCAAGGCAGCAAGAATACGTTCTTTGATTAGTTCTATTTCTTGTCCAGACCGTTCTTGGTTTGCTTCGCTCATCGTACGACACTCCTTAACACGATTTTTATTTATCATACTCTTTTTTTAGCTGCTTGTAAATGAGAATTTAGAAGTAAGATTCTCGTTTAAATTTATAAAAATGTTCTTATTAGATGTAATAGATTAAATTTATTCTAAAATAAACCTGATTCCTCATTTTTTTTGTGAACGATTTTTTATTTCTGGCAATACGCCAGTTGTTCGATACATTTTTTGTTCGTTTTCATTTGCAAACCGGCCAAATACTGAATGAGTTGGTAAAATATTGATAAATGCATCGTCGTCGATTTCATGAACGATCTGATCAAGATCATACATTTCGTAGCGGGTGATGACCATCATGATCATGTTCCCTTGTTTTTTTGAATAGCCACCGACAGACGGCAGTAATGTCATTCCACGTACCATCCGTTTTGCTAGTTCTTCTGTTACCTCTTCTGGCTTGACGGTAACGATCATTGCTGTTACTTTTTGATGACTCGTGTGGATGGCATCAATTACTTGAGTCATTGCATAAATGGAAATAATCGTATACAAGGCACTTTCCCAGTTAAAGAAGAAGCCTGCGATGACTACAATGATACCATTTAGAATCAGCATGTAGTTTCCGACTGTTTTTCCAGTTGTTTGTGAAAGTACAAGAGAGATGATATCCATCCCACCAGTTGTAAAGCCCATTTTTAAAGATAATCCTACGCCAAGACCTAATAAAACACCGCCTACTAGGGCATTCATCAAAATATTATCAGTGATCTGTCCGACTGGAAGCAGCATCGTCATCACCGATACACATACAACATTCACAAAACTAAGGATCGTTGCTCGTTTTCCTACTTTGAGAAACCCTAATACAAACACAGGGATATTCAAAAGAAAAATAAATGTTCCTGTGTCTATCTTGATATGAAACCATTCATATAAAAGCGAGGAAATGATTTGAGCGATCCCATTCATCCCTGCAGAAAAGACATTGGCTGGAATCAAAAAATAATTTAAAGCGACCGCAGCGGTCAATCCGGTTATCAAAATAACCACTATTTTCTTTAATCTTTCATTTTTATGATACGCAGTCATAATTTTACTCACAAGCACCTCTCCCCTACTTTGGTATTCCAAATGTAAGAATAACAGTTTATCTATTAAAATAAAATACTTCGAACTCAAATGAGAAGAATTTTAGCAAACAGGTAAGAATCTGCCCTAATCCTATGATAAGATAGATGTATGGTAAATATTTATATGTATATCAGGAGGGTTCCTATGGCAAAAGATGCTAGCTTCGACATTGTATCAGAAGTCAATACAGAAGAAGTAAAAAATGCGATTCAGCAAACAACAAAAGAATTGTCCAATCGCTTTGACTTCAAGGATTCTACAGTAGAAATCAAATTAGAGAACAGCAATCTAGTTGTATTGAGCGATGATGATTTCAAAATCGAACAGATCAAAGATGTATTATTTGGTAAGCTGATCAAAAGAAATGTGCCAATCAAAAATATCCATTTTTCCGAATCAGAACACGCTCTAGGTGGCAAAGCTCGACAAACTGCCGATTTGGTCAACGGAATCGATCGTGAAAACGCGAAGAAAATCACTACAGCTATCAAAAATGAAAAACTGAAAGTAAAAGCACAAATCCAAGAAGATCAGATTAGAGTGACAGGTAAGAACCGTGATGATCTACAAGCTGTGATTGCTTTATTACGTAAACTTGACTTACCAATCGAGTTGCAATTCACTAACTATCGTTAATCAAAAAACGAGGCTGACGTCTGTCATTCCTCGTTTTTTTGATTTACTGCTTCTTTTGATAACCAAAAACGCTGTATTCCTTCTTCCAATTCCCCAACACTTCGTACTTCTCTTGCTGTTTGCCAATGTTGTGGGAATAAACGTCGATAAGAAAAACTAGAAAATCGTTGATCTGCCAATACAACGATTCCTTGATCCGCCATGCCACGAATCACTCGACCACCAGCTTGCAAGACTTTGTTCATTCCAGGAAGCTGATAAGCGTAAGCAAATCCAAGGTGTTCCTTCTCATCATAATATGATTTGATCAGTTCCTGCTCATGATTCATCTGCGGCAAACCTACACCTACGATCATACTGCCGATCAATCGGTCCCCTCTCAAATCGATTCCTTCTGAAAAAATCCCGCCAAGTACGCAAAATCCAATCAATGTTTCAGCGGGATTTGTTTGAAATTTTGTTAAAAATCGTTCGCGTTCTTCCTCATTCATGTCCGTTTCTTGGATTAGCACATTGCTGTCGGGATATTGCTGTCTGAATGCTTCCACCGCAAGATCTAAATATTGATAAGAAGGAAAGAAAACGAAATAATTCCCGACCTTTCCATCAGCAAAAGCATGAATCGTCTCTACTAATTTTGCCAGACTGTGTTCCCTTTTTCGATAAGTCGTCTCTAGGTAATTTGCGATGAAAACTTGCTGGTTTCCTTCTGGGAAAGGACTCGGCAGTTTGTAAGCCAGACTTTTTTGTCCCCCCAGTGTTTCCTGATAATAAGAGAGTGGTGAAAAACTAGCAGAAAAAAGAATACTGCTTTTTCCTTTATCCAACGACTGCTCAAGAAACAAGCTTGGATCAATACAAAACTCTTTTACTATCAGATCGCGATACGTTTTTTCGACTGTTGTTTCGTAGTGATCATCATAAAATTCACTGACCTTCAAAAAATGAAGCAAATCAAAATAATAAGGAAGCAATTGTTCTTGTGATGGGTGCTCAGGAAATTCTGCCAGCCATTCTTTAATTTTTTCGCTTAATTGATAACCTGCCTTTACTAAAGATTCAGCCGGTGCTTTTTGATGATGATAATCCCAATGATCTTCTTTTGCTATTTCTCGGATCGAATCAAATTCTTTTAATAGTTTGTTGAAACGGCGATGAAGTTTTTTGAATTCCTTTGGTATAGCTTCCTTACTTCGTTTCGTTTTTTCATAAGATAGTTCTGCCGAATACATCTCTCGGGAACGATTTACCAAATTATGTGCTTCGTCAATCAAAAACAGATAGTCCTCGTTTTTTTCATCTTCAAAAAAACGTCTTAAATAAACAGTTGGATCAAATAAATAATTGTAATCCCCAATGATTACGTCACACCAGATACTGACATCTAATGATAGTTCGAAAGGACAAAGTGTATGCTTTCTTGCATAAGTTTCGATGACTTCTCGAGTGATCTGATTCTCATGATTCAAAAGATCCCATAAACCTTCATTAATCCGATTGTAATAACCATTGGCATATGGGCACTGATCTGGATTACAGGTCGTCTCATCTAAAAAGCAGATCTTGTCTTTCGCCGTCAAAGTGACACTTTTTACTTCAGCTCCTGTATCTTTTAATGCTGTCATAGCATCTTCAGCTACTTGTCTAGTTATTGTTTTAGCCGTTAGATAAAAGATCTTTTCTCCCTCTTTTTCCCCTACAGCTTTCAAAGCGGGGAATAACGTAGAGATTGTTTTCCCTGTTCCGGTCGGTGCTTCTACAAACAATTTCTGTTTCGTACGGATCGTTTTATAAGCAGCTACCGCTAGTTCACGCTGACCTTTCCTATACTCATCATGGGGGAATTTCAAAGCCATCAAAGAGGCATTGCGTACAGTGCGCCAGTTTTCTTGAAAAACAAGCCATTCTTTATAATCTTCAGTCAGCTTTTTAAAAAAAGTTTCTAACTGCTCTCTTGTCTGATGTTCAACCTTTCTCGTGATCACTTCTTCTGCCGTCTGGAAGTAAGTCAATTGCAGATTTATTTCTTGTAAATCATGTTCTTGACTATAGATATAGGCATACACCCTTGCTTGATGAAAGAAAAGTTCCACTTGTTCTGGTTCTAAATCTTCAAATCGTGGTTCGGAGGTTTTGATTTCATCTATATAATAAACACCGTCTCTTTTGAAAATACCGTCTGCACGGCCTTCAACGATCAGGTAATATTCATCTAATTGAACTGTTGTTTTTAAAAAGACTTCTTTTTCATAGTTTTCTCCCGCATCTTTTTGGAGCTTGCGGTGGATTCTCGCTCCTTCTAATGCAGTATGGTTACTTTTTTTACGATTGTCGATACTTCCACGTCGCAAAATAAATTCTACTAAGTGCCGCACAGATATTTTTGACTGTTTGATCATTTCCACCACCTCTTTCTCTCTAAGATTACCTGAAAAAACCTAGTTTAGCAAAAAGAGCTCTCTTTCCAAACATAAAAAAACACCCTGCTGATTAGGCAGGGATATAGGATATAGAATTTGGATTTTTGGATGAATCTAATGTAACAAGGACATATTAAAATGCTATGAAAACTTACTTTCCTTCTCTTTAGAATATCCAAATACTTTTCATATAGTCTGATAATTCAGATAAGTAAAGAGAAATAAGTACCTGTTTTTGTTTCCTAGCAATGAATGCGTTATACTAATGGATGAAAGAAGTTTTGGCTATCAAGGAGGAATGCACATGCATATCGAAAGATTAAAAACAGGAATGATTGAAGAAAACTGTTATTTGGTCTACAACGAAGAAGCACTTTTGATCATTGACCCTGGAGAAGATGCGGAACGAATCAAACAAGAAATCAAAAAAACAAACCAACAGCCGGTAGCGATTTTGCTTACCCATACTCACTACGATCATATCGGTGCAGTGGAACCTTTACGCGCGTATTATCAAATCCCAGTTTATGTCAGCCCACTAGAGCAAAAATGGCTAGGTGATCCGATTTTGAATCTTTCTGGACTCGGTAGACATGATGATATTGCTGATGTTATTGTCTCGCCTGCAGAATATGAATTTGAAATGAAAACTTATACTTTAGGAAACATGTCTTTTCGCGTCGTCCCTACCCCAGGGCATTCTATAGGAAGCGTCAGCTTTATTTTTGATGATTTTGTCGTTTCTGGCGACGCCCTGTTTAGAGGAAGTATCGGTAGAACCGATCTGTATACAGGGAATTTAGAACAATTACTTCATAGTATTCGGACCCAGCTGTTTGTATTACCTGATGAATTTGCAGTCTATCCAGGACATGGCGATGCAACGACGATTGAACAGGAAAAAAGGACAAATCCTTTTTTCAATCGTTAAAACGACTTAGGAGGAGAATAAAATGACAGAAACTACACTTTATATCGTACGACACGGAAAAACGATGTTCAATACAATTGAACGAGTACAAGGCTGGTGTGATACACCCCTCACAAAGCAAGGACAAGAAGGCATTCATTATTTAGGTCGCGGGTTAAAAAATGTCGACTTTTCATTTGCTTATTCTAGTGACAGTGGTCGTGCGATCGAAACTGCCCGTATTATTCTAGGAGAACATTCTAAGGGAAAAGAAATTCCTTATTTTATTGAAAAAAGGATTAGAGAATGGTGTTTCGGGTCTCTTGAAGGTGGATATGACATGGAAATGTGGGGTGTGATCCCTCGTGTATTGAATTTTAAAACATATGATGAAATGTTTACCACAGAAGTTTCTTTTGAACAAATTGCTAATGCTGTATACAACTTAGATACCGCTGGGTGGGCGGAAACTTATGAAACATTGCGAGACCGTGTATGGACAGGATTTGAAGATATCGCCCATCACTGCGAAAAAAATGGTGGTGGAAATGTTTTAGTCGTATCTCATGGTTTGACGATCGCCTTTTTGCTTAATCTGATCGATCCTAAACAGCCTGTTCGTGCTGGACTTTTAAATGGCAGCGTAACAAAGGTCACTTATGCAAACGGTCGATTTTCTATCCACGGCATCAATGATACGTCTTATATCGATAACGGGAAAACACATAGTCGCGACTCGTTTCTATAATGGGGATATTTTAATTTTTACCAGAGAATCATAAAAGGCAAAGTCTGAACGAGGGCTTTGTCTTCTTTTTTCTCTTCGTGTACTTATCTGCTTTATTTCTCAAGTTTTTCTTAATATTAAAAAACAGATTGGGTTTCTCAAAAAATAACGGTATACTATAAGATGTATCTTAATTGGGAAGGAAGGAATTTATGTTTTTTGCAAATATTATCAAAGCAGTGATTCTCGGTATTATTGAAGGAATAACGGAATGGCTGCCCATCAGTAGTACTGGTCATTTGATCCTAGCAGATGAATTCATCAAACTGGATGCCAGTTCACAATTTATGTCGATGTTCAATGTCGTTATCCAATTAGGGGCGATCTTGGCTGTCGTCGTTCTTTATTTTCACAAGTTAAACCCATTTTCTCCAAGTAAATCAACGGTAGAAAAAAAAGATACGTGGACACTTTGGTTTAAAGTGATCGTTGCTTGCATACCAGCCATCATCATTGGTTTGCCTTTGGATGATTGGTTAGAAGCAAATTTCCACAAGTTCTTACCAGTTGCCATTGTTTTGATCGTTTACGGTATTGCCTTTATTATTGTCGAAAAACGCAACAAAAACAAAACACCTCGTTGGACTTCTCTGAATGACTTTACGTACCAAGCAGCTCTTCTTGTTGGGTTATTCCAAGTCTTGGCACTTGTTCCCGGAACATCCCGTTCTGGCGCAACGATCCTAGGAGCTATCTTGATTGGTGCTTCGCGTTTTGTCGCTACAGAGTTTTCATTTTTCTTAGGGATTCCTGTCATGTTTGGCGCAAGCGGCTTGAAGATCGTCAAATATTTAGCTGAAGGGAATTCATTCAAAATGGAAGAAACTGTTGTTCTTCTTGTAGGAACATTCGTATCTTTTGTGGTTTCCGTCTTAGCTATCAAATTCTTACTAAGCTATTTGAAGAAAAACGACTTTACCGCTTTTGGCTGGTATCGTATTATCCTTGGTATCATTTTGATTGGTTATTGGTTTATTGCAATGTAGAAAAAACCAGAACACTTCTCTTATTTGAGAAATGTTCTGGTTTTTTATTTTCTTTAATAATAATCATTATAAATAATAAAAACAACATCAAGCTTAATCACCAAATGATAACCATTATCGTTCTCATTTAGCTGTTATTATTATCAATTACATTTTTATTATGCTATCCTTGTTTTGACAAGGAGGTCTAATAACGATGACTAATCAGAAAAAAGCTTTTGCAGCAACAATCGGCTGCCTTTTATTTATGATCTTCGGTTTTATCTTCGACCGATTCTCTCTTACCATCACCCCACTTTTTTATATCAGTGCCATTATCATCGGTGGATACAAACAAACATCGGAAGGCTTGAAAGAATTGTGGAATGATCGGACACTGAATGTGGATTTATTGATGGCTTTAGCTGCTATTGGTGCCTGTTTGATCGGTAATTACTTTGAAGGAGCAATGTTGACATTCATCTTTTGTTTAAGCGGTGCATTAGAGGAATACACAACTAATAAAAGTCAAAAAGAAATTACTGCTTTGATGAATCTTCAACCACAAAAAGCCCAATTATTAAAAGAAAATGGACAAATGCAAGAAGTAGATGTTTCTCAACTAAAGGTGGATAACTTGGTATTTGTCGCTAAAGGAGCAGCTGTTCCGATAGATGGCTTTTTAGAAAGCACACAGGCAACGATCGATGAGTCTGCATTAAGCGGTGAATCTGTGCCTGTAGAAAAATATTTAGGCGATGAGATGTATGCAGGAACGCTGAATCAAGGAAATCCCATCACGATTCGAGTAACAAAAACGAGTTCCGAAACTGTCTTTGCTAAGATTATCCAATTAGTAGAAGAAGCGCAGAATACGCCAACTCAAACAGCTTCATTTATCGAACGAATCGAAAATAATTATGTAAAATTGATTTTGCTTGCTGTTCCTCTAATGATCCTTCTCCCCCACTTTTTCCTAGGTTGGAGTTGGGATGAAAGCTTTTATCGAGGAATGGTATTATTAGTTGTGGCTTCTCCTTGTGCGCTTGTCGCATCTGCTACACCAGCTTCTCTAGCTGCTCTTTCAAATTCTGCAAAAAATGGGATTTTAATCAAAGGCGGTATCCATTTAGAAAAGCTTTCTGAATTAAAAGCGATTGCCTTTGATAAAACAGGAACGCTCACTAAAGGAAAACCAGTTGTAACTGACAGCTTTTTCTTTGATGAAAAGGATTTGGCACAACAACTTCTTGTTGCTATGGAACAAAAAACGACGCATCCACTTGCTCATGCGATTTTGCAATATTTCGATTGCACAATACCTGAAGAAATCCAATACTTACCAATAGAAGAAATTACTGGTTTTGGATTACAAACTACCTATTTAGGTGCGCAATGGAAAGTTGGCAAGCACGCATATGATCCTGAGACGATGATAATCAGCAAAGAGATTGCGGAAATGATCGAACGTTTGGAAAATCAAGGCAAAACCGTGATTTATCTTTCTAAAGATCAGCAGTTAATTGCTGTTTTAGGTCTGCTAGATATTCCAAAAGCAAATACCCAACAAGTAATTTCCTACTTTAAATCCCAAAACATCCATACAAGTATGATAACCGGCGACCATTCTGGCACAGCAAAGGCCATTGCTGAACAAGTAGGGATTGAACATTACTATGCAAGCTGTACTCCGGAAGAAAAAACACAACTAGTCAAAAAAGAGAATGAACTTTACCAAGTAAATGCGATGGTTGGTGATGGAGTCAATGATGCGCCTGCTTTAGCAGCCGCTTCTTTAGGTGTCGCTATGGGGCAAGGGACAGATGCCGCTATGGATATCGCAGACATCGTCTTAATGAAAAGCGACTTAAATAAATTTGTCTACAGTCATCGGCTATCTTTAAAAATGCGGCGGATCATCAAACAAAATATTATTTTTTCGATTCTTGTTATTCTCTTGTTGATTGCTTCTAACTTCCTGCAATTTTTAAATCTACCTCTTGGAGTTGTAGGACACGAAGGAAGCACAATATTGGTTATTCTGAATGGCTTGCGTTTACTAAGACCTTTACCTGATCTTTCTGATTCTTCAAAAAAATGTAAGTCTTGTCCACTATACAAAGCGCGGCTGTCTTCTGTCAAATAAGCAAAGTGTTTTTTTATGATTTTGTTTATTTTATGAAAAAAACAGCTTATGAATAGGTCTTGAAGGATGAATTCCTACTTTTGCAACTTTCTAAAAACATGTTATGATTGTTTCGAAGAAAGTGAGGAATATATTTCATGGAAAGTTGGCTTTTTTTAGGAATTATTTTACTTGTAGCAATTTTAGCTAAGAATCAAAGTCTGATGATAGCGGCAGCTTTTGTTTTGATTATGAAGCTCATACCAGCCTCCCGTTCCTTTTTCCCTTGGCTTCAAGGCAAAGGAATCAATATTGGGGTGACGATCATCACAGCGGCTATTCTAATCCCTATCGCAACAGGAGAAATCGGTCTACGTGATCTATTAGAAGCCTTTAAATCCCCTATTGGCTGGGTAGCTGTTTTTTGCGGTGGGCTAGTGGCTGTCTTATCTTCCAAGGGTGTAGGATTGATTGCTTCTGATCCACAAATCACTGTTGCACTTGTTTTCGGCACGATTTTAGGTGTTGTCTTCTTAAGAGGAATCGCCGCCGGACCGGTCATTGCTTCTGGTATCACTTACTGTATCTTACAAGTATTTGCTTTAGGAAAATAGAACAAATTTTGTCTATTTTAGGAGATTCTTAACACCCCCAATTTACTGATCCGTGATATACTGACAACGAGGTGATACAATGTTCGAAAAATTAAAGTATTTCATAGGAACAATCGGCTGGTTTCTTCTAGCGGTACTTTTGATTCTGGGCTTAGCTTATCTATTATTTCCTGATTTGATACAAAATGTGTTTGATACTGCTTTTTGATTGACCTATTAAAACGATATAGGGGATGCTCCTGCGATGCAGGGGCTTTTTTTAATCAATGTTTTGTAATAATTTAGGCCATGCCAATGAGACTTCCTATAGAATTCGATGCTCTTTTTTCTTTTTGGCTCTTCTGCTCTTTTTTGTTATACTAGATTACAGTGGACAAAAGAAAGAATGATCGCATCCACTTCAACGAATATCAAAATGGAAGAATTAGTGCCTGTTTTCAGGTTACTTTGAAAAGAAAGGAAGACGCTTGTGGAAACTTTTGAAGGTCTTTTAATTGATACGTACGTTTTACAAGAACAGCCAATGATGCTGACTGGGATCAACTTGCAGCTTGAGGACCGTGTGATCAATGGCCTGCTTAAAGATCGCTATTTGGCAAAATATATCTTACGTTTGCCCCTAAATAAATATGTGCTGGAAGTAAGTGGCAAATGGAACCGTCGGAACCAGTTGGTCATAAAAAAAATGTTGATAAAAAATATCGATGAATACATTAAAATAATCGGTACACCAGAATAGCCTTTACTGATCAAAGGATACTGGTTATAAAATAACTGCAGTTTCTTAATAGAAAAACAAAGAACAACAGGGAATCGTATCCCTTTTCAAAAAAAACTTTGCAAACGGTTCTCTTTGTTATATAATAACTTAGTACCAAACATTCCCATTCAAACTTTGTTTAAATAGATAAATAAAAATCTAGTTTGGTTTGACGCTATTGCCTCCCACAATAGCGTCTTTTTGATTTTTTTCAGCTTGTACTATCCGTTTTTACTGAAAAAAAATCCTAATAAAAGACTGTTAAGGAAAAAAACTTGTCATGTTCATATTGCAAAGCACGCTGCCTTTAGGTATAATAATGAATGTTGAATTATGCGGTAACACGCGTAAGAACTTAAGTTATCGGAGGTGAAACTAATGCCAAACATTGAATCTGCAATCAAACGTGTTCGTACAAGCGAAAACGCTAATGTGAAAAATTCATCTCAAACAAGCGCTATGCGTACTGCAATCAAAAAATTTGAAGATGCTGTAGCTTCAGGTGCTGACAACGTAGATGCGTTATATAAAGAAGCTGTTAAAGCTATTGATATGGCTGAATCAAAAGGTCTAATCCACAAAAACAAAGCTAACCGCGACAAATCTCGTTTAAGCAAAAAAATCGCTAAATAAAAGAATCGGCTTCGGCCGATTTTTTTATTTGTCAAAAAAAGGACAAAAACAAACGACCTTCCCGCATGCTTTGCCCTCGTCTTTCTTCTTATCGATTTCTTAACAACTGCCCTGTGCGCAAAACGAATAGTTGAAAACTTAATTCTTTTTCGATTTGTCCCGTTTTGATTTGATAATCCATCTCAACTAATTGATCAAACAACTGTACCAGCAAATGTTCATCAAATTTTTTTACTTCCTGCATGGCAAGTTTTACACGATATGGATGGATTTTCAATGTTTCAGCAATATTTGCCTGCTGATAACCAATCTTTACAAGAAATTTTGTCTGTAAAAATAAACGTAATTGAGAAAGCAAAATCGCATTAATTTTGATTGTTTCTTCCCCTTGCATAACTAAATCTTCGTATAAACGCAAAGCTTGTTCCGTCTTCCCTTTTAAAATATATTGGGTCATGTCAAAAATATTATGTTCTAACGTTTTAGGAACTAATTCTTCTACTTCTCTTACCGTGATTTGCTGTTGATTTTGTCCATAAAGGACCAATTTCTGTAACTCTCTCATCATTTTGGATAAATCTAAGTCGGTCAACCTCAAGAATAAATCAATTGCACTTCGTTCCATTTTGATTGAGGTATTCTCTAAGGTATTCATCAGATATTGACGTACTTCTTTTTCATTCAACTGTTGGACATTGACGATGATTGCTGTTTTTTTCAATTGTTTCGTTACTTTTTTCCGTTCATCCAACTTTTCATATGGCGCAAAGAATACTAATACAGTCGATTCTAATGGTTCTTTCAAATAAGCCGTCAATAAATCAGTATTTTGTTCGATTCCATTGTTTACTTTTTCACCTGTTAAAAAATAAGGATTCTCTACGAATACTAACCGTTGATCTCCGAAAAACGGCAACGTCTCTGCTTCAGCTACTACCTCATCTAAACTTGCATTTTCCATGTCAAAACTTAAAAAATTTAAGTCATCTTCGCCCTCTAATTGGATTTTTTTGACAATCTCTGTCCGAACTTGATCTTGGAGAAACTTTTCTGTTCCTAAAATCAAGTAACAAGATGCAAGTTTTTCTTTACGTATTTTTTGTAACTCTGCTTGTATACTCAAATTACTCACCACTTTCAAAAATTATCCTACCATGAGCAGATGAGAATTACTAGTCTATCATTGTTTCCACTAGCCCATGAGGATGAAAAACTGGATGCCAGCGATAGGTGATCATTCCTTGTTGATCCGTTCGCCATGTTTTTATCTGATTTTCTTCTAGTGTCTCCAATACTTCGCTGTGCGGGTGACCATAACGATTATTTACGCCGCAGGATATAATCCCATGTTTTGCTTCAATATGGGAAAGAAAATCTGTGTTACTTGACGTACGGCTACCGTGATGACCTAATTTGACTACATCGGCTTTCAGATTAGGATAAATCAAAAGCAATTGTTTTTCCATTGCTTGATTCAAATCTCCTAAAAATAAAAAGCGCCTATTGTTATATTCCATCCATAGACCAATCGAATCTTCATTTCTTCCCTCTCCCTTTTCAAAAGGAGTCAATACATAAAGATCATAATAACCGCTGATCCTGTCCCCATGTTTGATTTCAATGATCTCAGTACCATTTTTTTGAGCTTCAGATAAATGCCTTTGTAATGGCTCATTTCGTCCAGCGCCCCAACCGATATAAATTTTTTTGATAGTAAAATGCTGAGATAACGTGGGTAATTCTCCCACATGATCCGTATCGTCATGTGTCAAGATGAGTTTATCGATTACACTTATCCCCTGACCTTTTAGATATGGAACGATATTTCTTTCAGCAGGAGGACGTATCATACCTTGCGCCCACTTTTCTCTTTCAAAGTGTAACTGACCTCCAGTATCGATCAAAATCGTTTCTTTTCGAAAAGGACTTTGCAAAAAGATACTGTCTCCTTGACCGACATCGATAAAAGCGATCGTTGAAGAAAAGCGTAAAAATGGCAAAGTCAAAAAAATAAAAGAAAAAAGACCAACATAAAACAAGTGTTTCACAGGTTGTTCTTTCAACCTATCCGTACAAATCAGTAATCCGAAAATATACATCCCAGATAGCACAAGGGGCAAACGTCCTATAATGAGAGACGACCCTGAAGAAAAATCGATTATTCGCTCAAATAAGATTAATCCCTCTTCTATCAGCAATAGTAAAGTTTCCGGCAGCCAGCGATTGAAGAGTGTGAGAAATAACACACCAGGAAGAAAAAGAAACTTGAATACCGGTGCAATCAGTAATGTAAAAAGACTACCTAAAATAGGCCACTCATAAAAATGCCATACAATCAACGGCATCGTGATCATAGTAAACAGGACGTGAGAGGCCGTTTTTTTCAACCAATCTCCATCAAAAGAAATCAGGATAAACAAAAAACTCATGAAAAAACTAAGCTGTCCACCCGCATGAAAAAGAAATCGAGGATCAAATAGTAAAAGAAGCCAAAAGACAACTGCAAATAAGTCCATGGTGGAATAATGCTTATTCAGCAATTTGACTAGCAATCGCAATAAAAACAGCAAACTAGCACGCAAAACAGAAATAGAACTTCCTGCAATAGAAACATAACAGATAGTTAGTAGACTCAACGGAATAATATTGACGTGTAGTGGCCATCCGATACGTCGAAATAAATAATACAGCCACCCTAAATAAAATTGGATGTGTAGACCCGATAGACTGAACAGATGCAGCAAACCACTCTCCCTAAAAATTTCTTCTGATTCTCTGAATCCTGCATCTTTATAGCCCCATAATAAAGAATTAATATATACACTTGTTTTTTGCGGAAATTCAGATTGGACAAAGGAGATAAAAGATCCTCTTTTTCTCTGAAGCCAGTTTCGCCAGTGATTTTGCATGGTGATCTGTTCAATCTTTTGAATTTGGAACCGTCCAGAAATTCTATGGTTCCTGAAGTAAGCTTCTTGGTCAAAATTATAAAGATTCCGCTTTTTTGCTGGAGAGATGAACTCGCCTTCAGCAGTCAATTCTATTCCCTTTCCTCGGAAGTTAAGCCATGTTTTCAATTCTGCTTCTGTGTTTACTTGATAAGAAAGCTGGAGCTTTTGTTTATTCTCTGATAACCTTCCTTCCATTGTCAAAAAATTACCATTTGCACGAATCGTATCTGTAAATACAGTAATTTGCGCAGATGTTGTTTTTTCCTCTAAAAATGAATACTCTTGTAGCCTATAAGAAATGGATACCGTTATGCTACACAAAATACACAAGTACGCGATAAAACGTCCTTCTTTTAGCGAAAACCATAAAAAAATTCCGGCAAGAAGCAAACGATAACCCCAATTGTCAGTGTAATACAACAAACAGATAATCATCGACGTAATTGCCGGAAAAATCAACCGATTTCGAACATGCCTTTCTAAAACGCTAGACATGTTTTCCTGTTAATTCATTTTGAAGTTTTGAAAAATGCTGTGAGTCTAAAGCAACTTGGTGTACAGATACACCTAATTGTTCGATCAACGCTTGGGCATAAGGATCATTTCGATAGTCATGGAGATAATTGATCCCTTTCACACCAGCTTGCAACAAAGCCTTTGTACAGGCCAAACATGGAAAATGTGTGACATAGATTTCTGAACCTTCCGTCGGGATACCAAGTTTTGCACACTGTAGGAGTGCATTCATCTCTGCATGGATCGTTCGCAAGCAGTGTCCATCCACGACGTAACACCCTTCATCTATGCAGTGGACATCTCCACTGACTGCTCCATTATAGCCGCCAGCAATGATCCTTTTTTCTCGAACGAGTGTCGCTCCTACTTCTAAACGTGTACACGTACTACGTAAAGATAACAGTACTGCCTGAGCCATAAAGTACTGGTCCCAAGGAATGCGTTCATTATGTGACTTATCAGTAACTTTTTCTTTATTCGTATCGCATGCTTTTGAAGATTTTTCTAACATGTTTTATATTCCTCCGTTTTTTCAAGTTGATTAAAAAGTACTCATTGCTTAAACAAAATATTCTTTAAATATAACGAATCATCCTGTCTGACAAAAGATCCTACCCTTCACTGCCGAAATGAAGTCCGTCATCCATTAGCCCATTATAAAAATTCTTCGAATCCATTTGTTCAAGAAATTCCGTATAAAAATCGATACTTCACAATCACGGCGTTTTGCTACTTCTGTGAGAACAGAGATATATTCTTTGATCAACTTGTTATTCCGATATTTTTGTTTTGTCTCATCGACTGCTGGTGGCGTGATAAAGAAAGCATGATCAGAACTATAGTCTTTTTTCAGCTGAACTATCATCCACTGCAGATTTTTTGGTACGTTTCTTTAGAAAGTTGTTTATGCTCTGCTAGATCATTCGTCCCAATGAGAATAAATACTTTATCTGCTGTATAGCTAAGTACATCTTTGGCAAAGCGTTCTCGTAGAGCTTGACTGTTATTGCCGCTGACAGCCGTATTCATAATATGAATCCCAGATATTTTATTTTGGAGATAGACATTCAGCATTGGTTCTTTTAATGTTTCTTTGCGAACAATCAAGCTATTTCCTGTTAGAAGGATATTCAAAAATACTACCTCCTCGTCCTGCCAAGCTCTTAGAATTGGATTATTCTTAGTATCCATTAGCGTCCATTTATTGCTCGTGCCAGTCGATTTTGAATCATTCTATTTAATTGTAACGAAGTTTTTTAGTTTTTCAACTGTCTTTTCACCGATACCAGAAATCTCCTGCAGGTCTTCCACTTTCTGGAAGGATCCGTTTTCTTCTCTAAATCGAATGATTTCTTGCGCTTTGACTGATCCGATCCCAGGAATCTGCTGAAGTTCTGATGGAGTGGCTGTATTGATATTTATTTTGGGAGGCTCGGAATCTGCTGTAGGCTGTTTTCCTTCCGAGGATGCCAACTGATCAAGATGTTCTGGCAGCTCTTCACCTACAGCAGGGATATATAGGACTTGCTGATCTTCTATCTTCGCAGAAAAGTTGATTCGATCGCTATCCGCTTCTTCTAATAATCCACCTGCACGCTTTAGTACATCATAGACCCGTTCTTCTGAAGAAAAGGAATAGATACCAGGCTCCTTCACACTTCCTTTGATATCGGTGTACATGACCTTTGGACGAGCATCCTCTTCTACATCGTTTCCTTCAGCTGATGGATCTTCTCCACTGGAACTAAACGAAGAAAGTATTTCTTTTGCAGCAGTCTCTTCTGGTTCTCTATAAAATAGCAAATTTGATAATAAAAAACCACTTGCGATACAAAAGATAAGAACTATCATAGACATCCAAATGATCAATTTGGGTGAAGCTAGTATTTTCTTGCTGATTTTTTCTATCATTGTTCTTTTTCCAAAGAATGACCAGTAAAAATCATTCATTACTCCTTTCATTTGAAATTGAAGAAACAGTGAGCTCTGGCAAAATCGTCCCTTCAACATCTAATTACGTCAATTTTTTCTTTTGTTTTTATTTTTATCGTGAAGATTTTTGACGAAAAAGAGGGGGTGTGACAGAACTCGTGTCACAACCCCTCTTTAATTATTTAGTTTCATTTCATTTTCTCTAGATAGTCAAGCGCTTCTTGTACTGTTTTTACTGGTACGATTTTCATTGAGGAATTCAATTTTTTAGCGGCAGCTTTTGCTTCTTCGTAGTTGGTTTTTATTTCAGGATATTCTTTCTTAACATCGTCTGAAATCGTATCATCTGGTGCAAAGAAAATCTCTACGCCAGCTTTATCCGCACTTGCCACTTTTTTATCGATTCCTCCGATTCGGCCAACTTCTCCTTCACTGTTGATCGTTCCAGTTCCTGCAATTTGCTTACCATGTCGCAAGTTTTTACCAGTGACTTGTTCATAGATTTCTAAAGTGAACATCAATCCCGCTGATGGCCCACCGATAGAGCCAGAATTAATACGAACATCTGTATCTGATTCGATCTCGGTATGGTCAGTAAGCGTGATACCTATTCCTGCCTTTTTATCTGTTGGTAACTCGATCAGATCACCAGAAGCTGTTTTTTCTTCACCATTATGCAAATAACTGATTTCGATTGTTTGTCCAACTTTTTGGCTTTTTACATAATCCATAAATGCTTCTGTACTTTGAAAGCTTTTCCCGTCTACTTTTGTTACTGTATCTCCAACTGAAAGCTTGCCAAAGAAATTCGATGTTTTCTCTACACTCATGACATATACGCCTTTGAATTCCATTTTATAAGGCTTGTCTGCAAGTTTTAACGCTTGTTCGATTGCTGCATTTTGGGAAGAATCCATATAATACTGCTGCATTTGATTATATTCTTCATTTGTCGCCCCACCAGTCAATTCTTCTTCACTGATCAATTCTTCAAAAGGGGTCATTTTAGCTTTTAAAGCTAAGAAACCTGTAGCTTGCCTGATACCAACAGAGGTAAGAGAGAAAGAACCAGAACCTTTATCTTCCTTATCATTGACCGTAATTAGTTCTTTCAGATCGATCGTGGCTCCCGGTGATTCTACATAATACGGCAAGGGAACTACTACAAATCCAATGATCAACATTCCAAATATGATAATCAGTACTGTTTTCAACCATTGTTTAGCTTTCATTTGATTCACGCTTTCCAGCTAAAGCTTCGTTGATCACTGGCGGTAAGTAGCTGCTCACATCTCCGCCAAAGTGCAGTACTTCTTTTAAAATACTGGAACTCACGTGACTATATTCTGGTTTTGCTAATAAGAAGACAGTTTCCAATTCATCATATAGATGATGATTCATCTGAGCAATCTCTCGTTCATATTCAAAGTCTTTGATACTTCGTATGCCTCTGATCAACGCATCTGCACCAATCTCTTTTGCTGTTTCTACCGTCAATTGATTTTCTTGATGCATGACTTTTACATTAGGAAGATGAGAAACAGCTTTTGTGATCAATGTCATTCTTTCTTCTGGGGGAAACAAACTTTTCTTTGAAGTATTGATAAAAACTCCAATTACTACCTCATCGAATAATTTAGCCGCACGTTCCACCGTATCTAAGTGACCTTTTGTAAAAGGATCAAAACTTCCTGGGAATAATGCACGTTTCATTGATTTCCCTCTTTTCTATAGATAGTTACGGCCGTTATGCCATAAATCTGTTTTCTTATTTGATGGAATCCAGCCACAGTTTCTGGCAATTCGACTGTTTTATCCGTTTCGCATACGATAACTGCGGTTTTAGAAAAAAGTCCCAGTTCTTCCATTTTATGGATTTGATCGATTATTTTTTGTTTTGCATATGGCGGATCAAGAAACAAGTAGTCGAATTGTTGTTTCTCCGCTGCTAGCCGTTCGATTGCTTTGTCCGCATCAAGTTTTATTGTGGTAAATTTCTCTGGTTCTTTCGTAATTTCGATGTTTTCTTTGATGATTTTTAGCGCTTGGTAATTTTTGTCTACGCATACCGCATGACTGCAGCCTCTAGATACTGCTTCGATAGCTAAACCACCGCTTCCTGCAAACAGATCCAATACTGTCTCTCCATCAAAATATGGTCCAATCATATTGAATATGGATTCTTTTACTTTATCTGTAGTTGGTCTGGTGTTCGCCCCTGCTAAACTTTTTAAACGGCGCCCGCCATAATTTCCTGATATTATCCGCATCTACTCACTCCTTAGAAATGGTACTGGTACTAGTATACCAAAAAAAAGACAAAAAAATACTTGGACAATGATCAAAAATCGATCGTTATCCAAGTTATTTTTTATTTAAAAACTGCTCATAAGAGATTTTTAAAGATGTTCAGCTAATCGGATTTCTGTATTTAGCTCTTCGATTTCGAAACCTTCGTCTTTTAATACTGTTTTGTTTCCTATTTTTTCGGCAAAATTCATTTCGATATCCGGTCGGTAAGAACGTTCTACGTTTCGAACAAAATGTAATTTACGGATTCGTTCTTCTGTTTCTTCAAATGTCTCTTCATTTAAGTAAAGCACGACATATTTCATTCTTCTTGAGACATAATGCAACAAGCCGAACTTTTTCAGATTCTTTAATTGTTTTAAGCTGTAGACCCATACGATCAGCCCGCGTCGTTTTGTTATTTCAAATTCACTATTGTCTAATTGCATGACAATTACCTCCGCATCCAAAGTGTTTTTTCGTTTCAAAAAACGGGCTACCTGCATCTACTTTGATTTCATTAGAAACTTCTTCGGCAAGTACTTGGACAATTTGATCCAACAGACTTTGCAGCTGTGTTTCACTATATCGGAAAGCTGCAACATGCTCATCCATATCAAGCTGTCTTTTTGCTTTTCGAACAGCTCGTTTTTTTTCACGATAATCAGGTGCATACTCACCATATGCCGCTACATTTTCAAATGCTTCTTTCTTAGACAAGAACGCTTCTTTCAACTGGCAAACTTTTGCAGATTCTTCCATTGACTGTTTATGTTCGAGATAAGAAGCCATCGTTTTACTCTTTTTTATCATTTCAGCGACTTGGAGGCATTGATCCTCCAGTTGAAACAGCTCTTCGTTAACGATCACTGCTATCACTACTTTCTCCGTTTTCTTCTTGCAATAAGACTAACATATTTTCTTTAGAAAAAGCAATGCCTACAGAATCCGTTCCCGGGTCCATGAAACGGTCATGGTTGTAAGGATCGCTGTACCAATATAAAAACGAAAAAGTAGCGTCGATCGCCGGATGAATAAATAGCCCACTAGTATTTTCTAATTTTTGTTTACTGATTAACTTTTCCAATTCATCATTCGTCAGTGAGAATTTCACTGTCGTTTGAGCACTGCCTAGCGATTTTTGCCAATCAGCCATACGTTCCTCTGACAATATTTCCTCAGGCCTTGTCAAAAAATCATGTAGTAGCAGCTGACTGTGGTTTTGAAAGGCAAGTGTTTGATTGTATATGGGAAGTTCGTCTTCTCTTCTAAGCATATTTAATAAAGTCGTACTTTTTCGTTCTTTAACGCGATTGATTGATTCCCAATCAGCCGATTTATCTGCTTGATAATGTGGAAGGCCTTCACCAAACACTTGATATGGCAATAGTTTCAAAAGACTATCTTTATCTAAATACACAACTGAAAATAGGCCGTTTGTTGTTTGATCAAAAAATAAAATAGCAAAAGTGTCGTTATCAAAAGCAATTAGCGGACGGTAATTCATATCCTCTTCCATTAGTTCGATTCCAACTTCTGTATCATGGTACTCAAAAGTGAAATTAGTATAGATAGTAGTGATTTTCGTAAGATCTTGCATCGTCATCCCTAAATAAAACGGCGCGATATCAGCAGGCCCTGTTTGCAGTACTTTAACAGTTGTGACTCTGCTGTCTTGGATGTTCGCTTCAAATGTGAGATGACTAGCTTTATTTTCATAATATCTTGTTTCAAAACCAAATCCGCTAGTTAATCGATCATAGGCTTGGCCAAAATCCTTTTCCAGCTGATCGATCGGTTTTCCGATATAAGTAGAAAAACCAGTTGCTTTAAGCTCCTGGTATTTCCACGTTGTCATTTGGTTTGCTATTTGTTGATCAGAGTTTTCCTTCACTTCAAGTTTTGGCGGAAACAAGACTGGTTCCATGTAGAATGCCACAATAACTAATAGCAGAATCAGCCAAAACAAACCCAGTCTTTTCATGTTTCCCCACCTTTCGCTTATTATTTCTCAGTCACTTCAATCAAAAGGTCACCAGACGAAATAGTGTCTCCTGAAGACACATATACATGTGCGACTTCTCCGTCAAAACGTGCTTCGATGGCCGTTTCCATTTTCATCGCTTCAGTAATCATCAACGTATCACCTTTTTTAACGTTATCGCCTTTTTTCACTAATACATCCAAAACAGAACCAGACATCGTTGCTCCAATTTGTTCTCGGTTTGTCGGTTCAGCTTTCAATCGGGTTTGGACCGTACTGATGATCGAATTATCTTTGATAGTGATTTCACGTCTTTGTCCATTCAAATTGAAGAACAGTACGCGATTCCCTTCGATATCGGGTTCTCCGATTTCATCTAAACGAATGATAAGCATTTTTCCGCGTTCGATTTGTACATTGATTGTTTCACCCAAACGTATACCTTGGAAAAATGTTGGTGTGTCCAGTAATGTAACATCGCCAAATTGATTATATGCTTTTTGATAGTCCAAAAAGACTTGCGGATACATCAAATAGCTTAATACTTCGTCTTGTTTTGGTTCATAGCCGATTTTTTCTGCCAATTCTTTTTTTACTTCGTTGAAGTCGACTGATTCAGCCAAAAGACCTGGACGTTCATTCAATGCAGGTCTGCCTTTAAGAATAATCTTTTGCAATTTTTTAGGAAATCCGCCAACGGGTTGCCCTAGTTCTCCTTGGAAGAAAGTCACAACAGATTCAGGGAAACTTAGTGTTTCGCCTTTTTCATAAATATCTTCTTCTGTAAGATCATTTTGGACCATAAATAGTGCCATATCTCCAACTACTTTAGATGATGGAGTTACTTTAACGATATCGCCAAACATCAAGTTGACAGTATGATACATTTGTTTGATTTCATCCCAGCGATGACCTAATCCGACAGCTTTTGCCTGTTGCTGTAGATTCGAATACTGTCCTCCTGGCATTTCATGCATATATACTTCTGTTTCAGGAGCATTCAAGCCGTTTTCAAACGGTTTGTAATACATGCGCACATCTTCCCAATAATGGTTTAATTTCTGTGCATTTTCAATCGTGATTTCTGGCAGCCGTGGACCATTGACCAGTGCATAATACAAGCTGCTCATGCTAGGCTGACTAGTATTCCCACTCATTGCACTCATTGCCACGTCAACGATGTCTACTCCTGCTTTTGAAGCAGCAGAATAAGTGATGATTCCATTCCCGCTGGTATCATGAGTATGCAGATGGATTGGCAGATCTGTCGTTTCTTTCAATTCACTAATCAAACGATAAGCTGCCTGCGGTTTAAGCAGCCCAGCCATATCTTTGATTGCAATGATATGCGCACCCAGTTGTTCTAGTTCCTTTGCCATGTCTTTATAATACTGAACATTGTATTTTGCCCGACTTGGATCGTTGATATCGCCAGTATAGCAAATAGCTGCCTCTGCGATTTTACCAGTATCCCGTACAGCTTGGATACTTTTTTCCATTTGTGGAGTCCAGTTCAAACTATCAAAGATTCGAAATACATCGATTCCTTGCGCTGCTGCTTCTTTGACAAATTCCACCAATACATTGTCAGGATAATTAGAATACCCAACGGCATTTGAACCTCTGAAAAGCATTTGCAGCAACGTATTAGGCATTAAAGAACGAATTTTTCTCAACCGTTGCCAAGGATCTTCATTCAAAAAGCGGTAAGCCACATCAAATGTTGCTCCCCCCCACATCTCACTTGAAAAGAGTTCAGGAAGACCTTCTCCAGTCAAACGTGCAATCTGCTTGAAATCCTTTGTCCGAACACGAGTTGCTAGCAGACTTTGATGGGCGTCTCTAAATGTCGTATCCGTCAACAACAAATTTTCCTGTCCTTTGATCCATTCGACCAAAGCATCGGCACCCTTCGCATCTAATACATTCTTAGCCGTTACGTAATCAGTTCTTGTGATTAGATCTTTAGGCATACGTGGTTCTTCATAAAATGGTTTTTCGCCACTTTCGATACCTGGAAAACCATTCACAGTAATTTCACCGATATATTTCATCGTTTTGTTTCCGCGGTCTCGTAGTCGAGGAAATTCAAATAATGTTGCTGTACTATCAATGAAGGTTGTTTTTGCATTTCCTGATTGGAATTCAGGATGTGTGATGACATTGAGCATAAATGGAATGTTTGTTTTCACTCCACGGATTCTAAATTCTTTCAAGCAACGTTCCATTTTCTGAATGGCTGTTTCAAAAGTAGCACCATGCGTACATACTTTTACTAGCAATGAATCAAAATACGGTGTCACTACATAGCCCGCGTAAGCATTTCCGACATCCAGACGTACGCCAAAACCACCAGGTGAACGATACGTATCGATTTTCCCTGTGTCTGGTAAAAAGTTATTCAACGGGTCTTCTGTAGTGATTCGGCATTGAATGGCTGAACCATTTAATTTAATTCCTTCTTGCTGAGGCAATCCGATTTCTTTATGCAGATCCAAACCTTGAGCAATCAACAGTTGCGTTGTTACGATATCAATATCTGTAATCATTTCTGTGATCGTATGTTCCACTTGGACGCGAGGGTTGACTTCGATAAAGTAAAAATCATCTCCTTCAACAAGAAATTCTACTGTACCTGCGTTGACATACCCGACATATTTCATCAATTGGACAGCTGCCTGGCAGATTTTTTGACGTTGCTGTTCATTCATAGAGACACAAGGCGCTACTTCTACTACTTTTTGGTGACGGCGCTGAACAGAACAATCTCTTTCAAAAAGATGGATGACGTTTCCATGCGTATCCCCGAGAATCTGTACTTCGATATGTTTAGGATTAGCGATGTATTTTTCAACATACACTTCATCACTACCAAAGGCTGCTTTTGCTTCGCTTTTCGCACGTTCGTAGCCCTCTCTTGCACTCTTTTCATCGTGAGCTACACGCATGCCGCGTCCGCCGCCACCTAGAGCTGCCTTGATCATAATCGGATAACCGTATTGTTTCGCAAACTCCAAGGCATCGTCTATAGAAGCGATTGGTCCATCTGTGCCTGGAATCGAAGCAATCCCCGCTTCGATAGCTGCAGCTTTTGCTTTGATTTTATCTCCAAAAATATCTAAATGATGCAGTTTGGGTCCAACAAAAATGATGCCTTCTTCTTCGCACCGTCGCGCAAAATTCAAGTTTTCCGACAAAAGACCGTAACCCGGATGAATAGCGTCAGCTCCGCATTCTTTCGCGATAGAAATGATCCCTTCAATATCTAGATACGCATCAATCGGTTTTTTTCCTTGTCCTACTAAATATGCTTCATCCGCTTTGAAACGGTGTACGGAATATTCATCTTCTTCTGCATAGATTCCAACAGTTTTAATTCCTAATTCTGTACAAGCACGAAATACACGTACAGCGATTTCACCCCTGTTAGCAACTAAAACTTTTTTCATCGAACCACTCCTACATCTTTTTTTATTATAAACCTAAGCTCTTGCGTTTTTCATCCGCACTGATGTTGAGGACAAAGCCGACACAAATCGAAAGCATCAGCAAACTGGAGCCTCCTTGACTTAAAAATGGGAACGTGATCCCTGTCAAAGGAATAACACCAGTAATTCCTCCAAGATTGACAAATACTTGGATCAAAAACATTGCGCCGATCCCAATGCACAAAAGCGAATTGAACGGATCTTTTGAACGGATACCTACAAGGACAATGCGCACAATCATAAAGAATAGCAACGCTAATATCAAAATCCCCATAATCACTCCCAGTTCTTCCACTACGATTGCATAAATAAAATCGGTTTGTGCTTCTTGTAAAAATCCTTTTTTCTGGATACTGTTACCTAATCCCCTGCCAAATAGTCCTCCGTTGAACATGGCATAGTAGCCGTTGACTAGTTGATGCCCTTTATTTAATTCGTCTGAGAAAGGATTTTGGTAAATAGCAAATCGATTATAGATATACTGTAAACGTCCAGGTAAGATCTTTCCGTTTGTGATATTGATCAGCCAGATCGTAAAAGTACTTAGACAAAAGCCTCCTACTCCTACAATCAAAGTATACACATAATTGACTCCGCTGGCTAAAAGCAGAACCAAAATAATCAAAAAGATAACTGCCGCATTACCAAAATCGGGAAGAATAGCGACTAATGCAGTAAGTCCGATAACCATTGCAAGTGGACGTTTCACAGTCCCAAGAAAATCTTTTTGTACACTGTTTTGTCTTTTAGATAAAGTCAGAGACAGGTACCAGATAGAAATGATTTTTAGGTATTCGGCAGGTTGGATCGAGAATCCTGCAATTTGCAGCCAACCTTTCGCCCCATTGATTTCCTTACCAAAAAACACAACAATCAGCAGCAAAATCGTCAAAACTGCGATGGCTGCCATGATCAAACGCTGGTTTTTCAAAACATCTGTTTTCATTTTATAAAGTAGTGCGATAGCAATCAAGCTAAGCACCCAAAAAATACTCTGGTTAATGACTGATGCGGACGGATTTTGTCCGTTTTCTAATAATAGATACGACGTAGAACTATATACCATGATCAATCCCAATACACATAAAATTAAATAGGGAATCAAGATGCTATAGTCTAATAGATGCCTTTTTTTCACTTTCTTAGGCAAGTCTATTCCTCCTTGCCAACTTCTTTTTTATCATAATTTTCTTGGTAAACCTCACTATATAACTGATTCAATTCTCGTTCTAGCTCACTTAACATCAGCTGGCCCTCGTTCTTTCCGATTACTCCTATACGGACAGCAAAACCGACTTGCCGGGAAAAGCCGTACATCTGTGTATCTACCACTTCTTCGAAGGCTTTGCATTGTGAGATACAGAGACTGTTGTTTTGATTTCGGATTAATCGTTTGATCCGTTCTGCTTCATCATTTAATACTTGGATCGCAAGTTTTTTCGACAAAGAATCCATCTGTGCTTACCTCCCATTCTAATTCCTTAATTATAACATATTTGATTTTCATAAGGAGCAAAAAAAACAGATTTAACCAGTTGTTTTTATTCATTTTTACGTATTCGTTCTTTCTACTTATCCAGAACGTTAGAGTCCGCATTTTTTATCCGAGATAAAAAGGCTTCGCCATATTTATCAAGCTTGCTTTGGCCAACTCCTTTTATCTGAAGCATCTCCAATCTGCTTGATGGACGTATTCGGCTCATTTCTTTCAATGTGGAATCTGAAAATACGACATACGGGGGAACGCCTGCTTCTGATGCTAGATCCGTTCGCAGTTCCCGCAGCACTTCAAATAGTGTATCGGTTTCTTCATCCGATAGCTGCTGGACTTTCTTGGGTTCCTTTCGATAAACAGATTCTTGTCCTTTCAATACTTGTATCCCTCTTTCTGTTACTTTCAAAACAGGATACTCACCATTGATGGTCAGAAGATAGCCATTCGATATCAAATATTCAATTAACTGCATCGTTTCTTTTTGCGATTGGTTTTTCATCAGTCCATAGGTAGATAAATGTCCAAAACCTAAAGCTTGCAGCTTTTGTTCTTTCGATCCTGCTAAGACTTTCATCAGCATTTGTTTACCATAGTTCTCACCCATACGTTTTAAGCAAGAAAGAACCATCTGTGCTTCTGTCGTTACTTCTACTATTTCTCTGTCATCTAAACAGTTACCACAACGGTTGCACGGACTGCTTGTCTCGCCAAAATATTTTAGGATGTATTGCTGAAGACAGGACTCAATATACACGTATTCTGTCATCGCTTTTAATTTTTCATATTCTTTTTGCTTTTGCCCTTCTTCTCTTTGGGACTGCTGGATAAAAAACTTTTGGACTTGGATATCTTGAGGAGAGAAAAGCAGGATGGCTTCACTGGAAAGACCATCTCTTCCCGCCCGACCAGCTTCCTGATAGTATGCTTCTAGAGAGCCAGGAATTTGGTAATGGATAACAAAACGGACATTGCTTTTATTTATACCCATACCAAATGCATTTGTCGCTACAATCAGCTGCAAGCGATCGTATAAAAAGGCTTCTTGCATTTCTGTTCGCTCATTCTCATTTAAACCACCATGATATCTACCCACGGAAAAATCGAATTTTTTAAGCAAATGATAGAGACGGTCTACTTCTTTTCTCGTTGCTGCATAAATGATACCAGATTGATTTTTGTTGATCTTTAAATATTCGATTAGATATTGTTCTTTTTTTTGATCTTTAATTACTTGAAATCGTAGATTTTCTCGTTCAAAACCAGTCTGAATATGGTTGTTTTCTGGAATTTTTAAAAGTCTTTTTATGTCAGCAGCTACTTGCACAGTCGCTGTAGCTGTCAAAGCAACAATTACAGGACGATTTGGCAGTTGATCTAGCTGGTTCGCCATCTGTAAATAACTTGGGCGGAAATCATGCCCCCACTGAGAGATACAATGTGCCTCGTCAATAGCGATCATACGGACGTTCCATCGCTTCATTGCTTGGATAAAATCTGGCATGATAAAACGTTCAGGAGCGATATAAAGTAAACGGTACTGCTGTCTATCGATTTCTTGGAAGCGTCTAGCTGTTTCGTAACCATCTAACGAGCTATTGATAAAAGTGGCGGGTATACCTAATTGATTCGCCGCGTCCACCTGATCCTTCATCAAAGAGATTAAAGGGGACACAACCACAGTAAGCCCATCTAATAGTAAAGCTGGAAGCTGGTAACAGATTGATTTCCCACTTCCGGTAGGCATGATTCCTAATACATTTTCCTGATCAATGACTTTCTGGATAATTTCTTTTTGACCAGGTCTAAACTCATCATAGCCAAAGTATTGTTTTAATAAGTCGTTCATCTTCCCGCTCCTTTCTCTTGCCATTTTACTTCGATTTTCTTCGAAGGACAAGTTGATCTCCTTTCGTGAAACATTATCTTATTATGAAACAAAAACTCTCTAAAAATAAGTTTTCCAAAAGTCTTTTAAACGTCTTTTGGCGTATTTTCTGAATTTATGTCCATTGACAAAGATGACTTCTCCACAGAAAAGAGTTGGACAAAAAAAGAAACCAGCTATTTTTTATAACAAGCTGGTTTCTCTCTTCATCCTTTTACAGATTATTTTTTCTTTTTAGATGCTTTTTCACGAGCATTTTTCTCTAAAATTTGTTTTCTCAAGCGAATGCTTTCTGGTGTTACTTCGCAATATTCATCATCATTCAAGAATTCCAAAGATTCTTCCAACGTCAATTGTTTTGGTTTTTTGATGACAGATGTTTGGTCTTTAGTAGCAGACCGTACGTTTGTCATTTGTTTTGCTTTCGTGATGTTGACAGTCAAATCATTATCACGGCTGTTTTCCCCGATAATCATTCCTTCATATACTTCTGTACCTGGTTCTACGAAGACTGTACCGCGTTCTTCGATACTCATGATAGAATAGGTCGTTGCTTTTCCTGTATCGATCGAAACAAGCGCACCTTGGTGACGTCCACCGATTTGACCAGGAAGCATTGGCAAATATTGATCAAAAGTATGGTTCATGATTCCGTAACCGCGTGTCATTGAAAGGAATTCAGTTGAATAACCGATCAAACCGCGAGCAGGTGTCAAGAATGTCAAACGGATTTGTCCGTTTCCTGTATGGACCATATCTTGCATTTCACCTTTACGTAAGCTCAAGGATTCGATGACACTACCCATATATTCTTCTGGTGTATCGATTTGCACGCGTTCAAACGGTTCGCATTTTACACCGTCGATTTCTTTTTCAATAACTTCTGGACGAGATACTTGCAATTCGTATCCCTCACGGCGCATGTTTTCAATCAAGATAGACAAATGCAATTCTCCGCGACCAGAAACTGTCCATGCATCTGGAGAGTTTGTTGGTTCAACTCGTAAAGATACATCTGTTTGAAGTTCTGCCATCAAACGTTCTTCAATTTTACGAGCAGTTACGAATTTACCTTCTCGACCGGCAAATGGTGAATTATTAACTAAGAAAGTCATTTGCAATGTTGGTTCGTCAATGTGAAGGATAGGTAACGCATCTTGATGATCCACAGGAGTAACTGTTTCACCGACAAAGATATCTTCCATACCTGAGACAGCAATCAAGTCTCCAGCTTTTGCTTCTTGAATCTCTAGACGTTTTAGTCCAAAGAAACCAAATAATTTCGTTACACGGAATTTCTTAACTGTTCCGTCTAATTTAATTAATGCTACTTGGTCTCCTACTTTGATTGTTCCTCTAAATACACGTCCGATTCCGATACGACCTACATAATCGTTGTAGTCAAGTAATGAAACTTGGAATTGTAATGGTTCGTCGCTGTTATCGACAGGAGCAGGGATTTTTTCAATAATTGTATCAAAAATAGGTGCCATGGTTGGTTCTTGATCTGCTGGATCATCTGACAAGCTTGACGTACCATTTAGTGCAGATGCATAAATCACAGGAAAGTCTAACTGATCATCATCTGCTCCTAATTCGATGAATAGTTCAAGAACTTCATCTACGACATGCTCAGGACGAGCAGAAGGTTTGTCAATCTTGTTTACGACAACGATTGGTGTGATATGTTGTTCCAGTGCTTTTTTCAATACAAAACGTGTTTGAGGCATTGTTCCTTCATACGCATCTACGACCAACACAACGCCGTCAACCATTTTCATGATCCGTTCTACTTCGCCACCGAAGTCCGCGTGTCCTGGAGTATCCATGATGTTTACGCGAATTCCTTTATAGTCTACAGCTGTGTTTTTGGCTAAAATCGTGATACCACGTTCTTTTTCTAGCGCATTTGAGTCCATCGCACGTTCTTGCAATTGCGTATGTGCGTCTAATGTATCTGATTGTTTTAATAGTTCATCAACTAATGTTGTTTTTCCGTGGTCAACGTGGGCAATAATTGCGACGTTACGGATATCGTTTCTATAATTCAATGTAACTAACTCCTTTTTTATTGGTTCTTTATGACAGGGCAAATTTTACTCGACTGCTAATTATAGCAGACTTTTTTCATGAAATATAGTAAAATGTTTTCATTTTTTCGAGAAAATTAATCTTTTGCCCGTTTTTATCATTTTTGTGAATGATTTCTACCTTTTTTTCAGCCTTCTTTTTTCAAAAGGTCTGCGATTTCTGCATATGCACAAGAAGTCCCTGCTAAATAGTATTCCCTTTTTTCAAATGTCAAAGGAGTACCAAAAAGACCGCTTGTTACCATACCAAACTCTTCCAATAAGACATTTCCCGCTGCATAATCCCAAGGGCTAAGGTTTGAAATATAAGCAATGTGGTTTCCTTTCAAGATTGCCACTAGTTCAAGACCAGCGCATCCGTACATACGTGTCCCCATGCTGCTTTCCGCAATTTCTCGGATTCCATATTTATTATGACCGAAAAGATAACTATTCACACCAAGTAAGCCTTCCGATAAGGATTTATTTGCTGGTCTAGGCAATGGCTCATCATTTTTATACACGCCTATTCCTTTTCCACCCCAAAAAAGTTCATTTCTCATCACGTCATAAATGAAACCAAGCTTTCCAACGCCGGATTCATAAACAGCGAGCATAATACAAAAATTTTCCCCTTCAATCACAAAATTCAAGGTGCCATCAATAGGATCGATGATAAAGACTCTTCCATCGAGATCCGATAATTGATTACACCCTTCTTCTTCTGCCAATATTTTCGCCTCTGGATCAAAGGAATGGATTTTTTCGATTAGAAAATTCTGGATGTTTCGATCGACATTTGTTACTAGATCCGTTCGATTTGATTTTTGCGAGATTGTTAATGTTTGTTGAGAAGATTTGATTTTCTCACCAGCTTCTTCAAGCCAGGACTTGATATGATCAATCATCTGTTCCATTTATCTCACCCGTTCATTCTCAAAGTTTTGTTTGGATTTTTTTTTGCTTGCTGCACTGTACGATATAAAGAATAACCGGAAGCTTTTTCAAATTCCCGTCCCAATCGTTTTTCCTCACCAATGGATTTGACAACAGTTTTAAACTGCTGATAAGTCTTCAAAAAAGCTTCATTGTTTATCCCTTTTTCATTCGCACGTTCCAGATCTTCCCACATCTTCATTACAATGACCATTTCGTCTGTTGTCCAATCTAAATCAAGTGGATACTGATATTCTTGCATCTTCAACTCTCCTATTTCATATTCCTCTTCAGTGTAGCATAGGAAGTGGTAATAAACCAAGAAGTTGTCATATTTTTAAGTTTACATAATAATATTATTGATAATTCTAAAAAACAAAACGCAACTGATTTTTCAGTTGCGTTTCGCCTGTATTATTCAAATCAAATATGGATTGGTAAACCTAATGCTAATTCCGAAGCATCCATGACGATTTCGCCAAGAGATGGATGAGGATGAATCGTCAAGGCGATATCTTCAGCATTCATTCCTGATTCGATTGCTAAAGCTAATTCAGAGACCATATCACTTGCGCCGACTCCACCGATTTGCGCGCCAATAAGCACGTTATCTTCGATCGTCGTGACTAAACGGATGAATCCTTCCGTTTTACCTAGCGATAATGCTCGACCGTTCCCTGAGAATGGAAATTTATATGCTTTCGCTTCGATACCTGCGTCTTTTGCTTCTTTGATCGTCATACCTACAGAAGCCAATTCCGGATCAGTAAAGGCAACTGCTGGCATTGCTTTATAATCTACAGCTACTTTTTTGCCAGAGATTGCTTCAGCAGCGATTTTTGCTTCGTAACTAGCTTTATGCGCTAATGCCGCCCCTGGAACAATATCACCGATGGCATAGATATTAGGTACGTTCGTACGTCCTTGTTTATCTACTGTGATCAATCCACGTTCTCCTACTTCGACACCCGCTTGTTCTAAGCCCATATCATCCGTATTTGGACGACGTCCTACAGTGACCATCACATAGTCAGCAGTAACAGATTCTTCTTTCCCGTCCACTGCATATTTCACTGTCACACTGTCACCGTTATCGACTGCTTCTTTTGCCATCGCATTCGTTACGACTGTTACACCTTTTTTCTTGAAATCATCTTCTACTAATTTTACGAGATCTTTTTCGTAAGTTGGCAAAATTTGTGGTGAGCCTTCAAGAATCGTTACTTCTGCTCCTAAGTTTGCGTACGCTCCGCCCAATTCGGCACCAATCACACCGCCACCGATGATCACAAATTTCTTAGGTACTTCTTTCAATGCTAATCCGCCAGTAGAATCTAACACACGTCCGCCGAATTTAAATCCTGGAATCTCGATTGGACGGGAACCTGTTGCGATGATTGCGTTATTGAACGAATAAGTTTGAGCTGAATCTGGATGAATGACGCGTAGTGTGTGGTCATCTACGAAGAACGCTTCGCCTTCGATTGTTTCAACCTTATGTTTTTTTAATAGAAAACCAACACCAGAAGTCAACGTATGGACAACTTTGTTTTCTTTCCATTCTTGTGTTTTCGCAAAATCTAGTTTGACATTTTCGCTAGTTACTCCAAACATTTCGGAATCTAGTGACTCTTGATAATGGTGTCCCGCAGCTATCAATGCTTTTGAAGGAATACAGCCGACGTTCAAACAAACACCGCCAATATACTCTCTTTCAATGATTGCTACTTTTTGTCCCATTTCAGCAGCACGGATGGCAGCTACATAGCCGCCAGGTCCCGCACCGATTACAACTGTATCTAATTCTACAGCAAAATCTCCAACTACCATTTGTTTATCATCCTTCCATCATTAATAGCTCTGGATCAGCTAAAAGACGTTTGATATTGTTCATTGCTTGTTGCGCAGTTGCTCCATCTACGATACGGTGATCAAAACTTAGTGATAGTTTCATCACACGACCGACAACGATTTCGCCTTCAGCGTTTACGATTGGTTGTTGCGCAATCGTTCCTACACCTAAAATAGCTACTTCTGGATAGTTGATGACTGGTGTAAACCAACCGCCACCTACAGATCCGATATTGCTGATCGTAATTGTTCCATTGCGCATATCTTCTGCAGATAGTTTGCCGTCATGAGCTAATTTTGCTTTCTCATTGATTTCGTCTGCAATAGCAAACATTCCTTTGCGGTCTGCATCTTTTACATTTGGTACATATAATCCGTGATCCGTATCTGTTGCAATACCGATATTGTAGTAATGTTTATAAACGATTTCTTGGTTTGCATCGTCAATAGATGCATTTAATACTGGGTATTTCTTAACAGTCGCTGTTAAAGCTTTCACGACATATGGCAAGAAAGTAAGTTTCGTACCATTTGCAGCAGCTACTTCTTTGAATCGTTTCCGATTATCCCATAGTTTAGACACTTCTACTTCATCATGCAATGTCACGTGTGGAGCTGTATGCTTACTATTGACCATTGCTTTAGCAATAGCTTTACGTGTTGGTGTCATTGCTACACGCTCTTCCAAATCTCCTAAGTTGGACTTGAATGGTTTTGCTGGTTCAGCGGGTTTGCTTTCTGCTGCAGGAGCTGCTTCTTTCGGAGTTGCCGCTTCTGGCGCTTCTGATTTCGCTGGTGCGCTGCTTGGAGCTCCTGCCAAGAAGTTTTCGATGTCCTCTTTTGTTACTCTGCCACCTTTTCCAGTTGCAGTTACTTGTGAGATATCTACATCTTTTTCACGGGCAAATTGACGAACAGATGGCATAGCCAATACACGTTTATTTGGATCGGCAGCTTCAACGACACTTGCTGAACCTGATGTTTCCACTTTTTCTTTTGGTGCTTCAGCTGATGGCGCACTAGTTGACGGCGCACTATTGTGTCCAGGAGCATCGATTTCTACTAATACATCCCCAACATTTGCTACAGTGCCTTCTGGAACAATCACGTTTTTAACTGTCCCTGTGACAGGTGACGGAATTTCTTCTACTGATTTGTCATTTTGAACTTCTAGTAACGTATCATCTTCATTGATCGTATCTCCTGGTTTGACGAACCATTTGACGATTTCACCTTCTGCGATTCCTTCACCGATATCCGGTAACTTAAATTGGAAGACTCCTTCGCTTGACGATCCAGCTGATTCTGTATCAACAGTGGGTTCAGCAGCCGGTTTAGCTGGAGTTTGGGATTCTGCGGCTACACCACTGTCCCCTTCATTGTCTTCGTGTCCTGGTGCATCGATTTCTACTAATACATCCCCAACATTTGCTACGGTACCTTCTGGAACAATCACATTTTTAACCGTTCCTGTAACAGGTGACGGGATTTCTTCTACTGATTTGTCATTTTGAACTTCTAGTAATGTATCATCTTCATTGATCGTATCTCCTGGTTTGACGAACCATTTGACGATTTCACCTTCTGCGATTCCTTCACCGATATCCGGCAATTTAAATTGATAAGCCATGACTTTGTTTCGTCCCTTCTTTTCTTAAAATTCCGCGATTTCTTTTACTTTGTCTTCGATATCTTTTGCATTTGGCAACCAGACATTTTCTGCTTGTCCAAATGGGAAGACTGTATCAGGTGCAGAAACTCGTCCGATTGGGGCTTCTAATGAAAGGATAGCGCGTTCTGAGATCTCAGAAACTACTTGCGCGGCAACGCCCGCTTGTCGTTGTGCTTCTTGGACAACAACTACGCGACCAGTTTTTTCCACGGATTGAATGATCGTTTCTACATCTAATGGCGCAACTGTACGAAGATCAATGATTTCAACAGATATATTTTCTTTTGCAAGATTGTCTGCTGCTTTGATTGCTTCACGCACCATTGCTCCGTATGTGATAATAGATACATCTGTTCCCTCACGAGTAACTGCTGCTTTATCCAAAGGAACTTCGTAAGCTTCATCCGGCACTTCTTCTCGGAATGAGCGATATAGTTTCATGTGTTCTAGGAAAACAACCGGATCGTTACTTCTAATAGAAGAAATCAATAGTCCTTTTGCATCATAAGGGTTGGAAGGAATCACTACTCGAATACCAGGAGACTGAGCGATCAAACCTTCTAAATTATCCGAATGCAATTCTGGTGTATGAACACCGCCACCAAATGGCGAACGAATTGTGATGGGTAGATTTCTAGTGCCGCTCATTCGATATCTTGTACGAGCCATTTGAGCTACTACTTCGTCCATTGCTTCGAAAATAAAACCAAAGAATTGGATTTCAGGAACTGGACGAAATCCTTCTAACGCAAGACCGAAACTCAATCCTGCGATTCCAGATTCAGCTAAAGGAGTATCGAATACTCGGTCTTCTCCGAACTTTTCCTGCAATCCTTCAGTTGCCCGGAAAACTCCTCCGTTTTTCCCAACATCTTCACCAAAAACAACGACATTCTCGTCATTTTCTAGTTCAAGTGCTAAGGCATCTGTGATTGCTTGGATCATTGTTTTTTGTGCCATGATTATTTCGACTCCTTCGCTTCATAAATTGCAATTTGTTCTTTGATTGATTGTGGAGATACTTCGAACATGTTTTTCAAGAAATCTGAAACCTTTTGTTTTGGTACTTTGTCGGCTTCAGCAATAGCTGCTTTGATTTCTTCTTTAGTTGCTTCGATGACTTGTTCTTCTTTTTCTTCAGACCAAAGTCCTTTTTCCGTCAAATATTTACGGAAGCGGATCAATGGATCTTTTTTCTGCCAATCGTCATCTGTGTCTTTTGTACGGTAGCGGGTTGGATCGTCACCAGATAGTGTATGTGGTCCATAACGATAAGTCAGTGTTTCGATTAGGACTGGTCCATTTCCACTGATTGCCCATTCCCGTGCCATTTTAGATACAGTATATACTGCAAGCGGATCCATTCCATCGACTTGAATACCAGGAATCCCAGCTGCGACAGCTTTTTGTGCAAGTGTTTTTGCTGCAGTTTGTTTTTCACGAGGTGTAGAGATCGCATACCCGTTGTTTTGGATATAAAATACGGCATTTGCATGGTAAGCGCCAGCGAAATTGATTGCTTCGTAAAAATCACCTTGTGATGAACCGCCATCACCAGTATAAGTGAAGACGACATTTTTCTTGTTTCGTTTCTTCAAACCTAATGCAACACCGGCTGCTTGTACATATTGTGCACCGATGATGATTTGTGGTGGTAGAGCTTTCAATTCTTCCGGATAAGAATTACCTGCAGCATGTCCTCTAGACCATAAAAAAGCTTGAGATAAAGGTAAACCATGTTTTACTAGTTGAGGTACATCCCGATAACCTGGAAGAAGAACATCTTCTTTATCAAATGCGTAAGCACTAGCCAGCTGACTTGCCTCTTGTCCAGCAGTTGGTGCAAAAAAGCCTAGGCGTCCTTGGCGGTTCAGCGCTGTTGAACGTTGGTCTAATACACGAGACCATACCATATGAGTCATTAATTCAACGAGTTCATCATCGGATAAATCAGGTACTAAATCTTTGTTAACTACGTTTCCATCTTGATCAAGTGCTTGATATACTGGGAAATCTGCATTGACTTCATCTAGCAGTGCTTGGAAGTCGATCGGTGCTTTTTTGTTTGCCATTTGTCACACATTCCTCTCTCATCTATAAGAAAATCTCTTCATTCTGCGATTGAAACAGCGAATAAAACTGTATCACTATTTAACCGTCTTCATTAATAAATTATCATGGATTTATGAGAAATACAAGCTAAAAGCACAAATTTTCACGATGAAAGGAAATTATGCCAATCCGCATATTAACAGCATTAGTGAATAAAATCACAATAAGGAAAGCGTTTTATATTTCATCTGCATTTTTTCTATTTTCTAATCAAACTTACAACCATCTGTTTCTATTTAGAAACGTTGGTGTTATACAGTTTTGTTGCAAATATTTATTTTATTTACACATCGTGAACGGACGTACAAATAATGGTTTTTTCTTAGTTTCTTTATATCGTATTCTTTTTCCGAAAAAAAAGAAACAGCTTGAAATTTAAATCCAAGCTGTTATATTCTTTAATCTATTTACTTTGTGAAATTATTCTGTTAACCACTTTTCTAGAATTTTCATCTTTGAATAAAACAACGGTATTTGGTTTTCATCCAGCCTACTGTAATTGATTCTGATTCCATTTATATCTTGCCCAAAAAGTAGACTTGGTGCAATTCCAAGACCCATATCTACTACTTTTTCTGCTAGTTCGGGGTCTAGTTTTTTCCCATCCCAAGTAATCCAGGCATAGTAACCACCTAAAATTGAATGAAGCTTGAAAAACGATTGTGAATCTCCCCAAGCGCTTATCAGTCGGCTTTTTTCTTTCAACTTTTTTCTTACATCTTGCATTTTCAAATCAATTGCTTCATTAAATACATTAGCCACTGTGATTTGTGTAAGGATATTCATCGAAAACTCCATCATTTCTTGCGCTTGAGCTAGTTGCGAGATAAAAGTCTCAGGTCCTATCACCCAACCGATTTTCGTTGTTTTTCCTAAAACCCTAGATAACGAACCGACGTATAACACATTATCCGGATCAATCGTTCGTATAGGAAGGACTTCTTCTTGATTTAGAAATGAAAGATCCGTAAATACATCGTCTTCAATAATTGGAAGCCGATACTGTCGACACAATTCTACTAGCTTTTCTCGTCGTTTTTGACTCATCACTTTTCCTGTAGGGTTTTGAAAATTCGGGTTGATAAGCACTGCTTTCAATTTATTTTTATGGATCGATTCTTTCAGTTTTTCTAAGTCGATCCCTTCTTCATCCATCGATATCCCAAATAAACGCGTTCCTGAAGCTTTGAAAAGAGGTAATCGGTAAAAAAAAGAAGGTGACTCTACAGCTATCCCCTCTCCAGCTGAAAGAATCGTTTGTAAAATCAAAAAGATTGCTTGCTGACCGCCACCAGTCACAAGAAGCTGGTTGGGGGAAAATGCCAATTCAAATTTACTTTCCAAATACCGTTTGATTTTGTTACGTAACGGAGTATAGCCTAAAAGATCCATTTCTTTTTCTTCCGCTAAGATTTCTTCAAGAGAATAAGAAGGAAACTCAAAATTCGGCAAAAGCTCATCTGGCATCTCGCTAGCGTATAAATCAAGAAACGATGTTTTTTGGATCTGCTTTGCTTCTCTTATTTTTTGCTCATACCAGTCCATCTGCTCATAACGAGGAGAGATCATTTGCCGCCAATCGATTCTTGGAACAGCGAATTTCCCCCATTCAGTCTGATTAACAAACCATCCGCTGCCACGTTTGCTCGTTAGTACCCCAAGCTCCCTAAGCTCTTCCAATGCATGGACAACGGTGGAACGATTCACACCAAAAAGTTGCCCTAGTTTTCGTTCTGATTCAAGTTGACTTCCAGGATTGATCCTTCCGTTTTCGATTTCTCTCATAATCTGTTCCATGATTTGACGATAAATCGGTCCTTGTTTTTTCTCTACTTTTTCCCACATAAGCTTCTCTTTTCTATTGTCTATTTTTTCTTTTGATTTTACCGAATTTACGAGAAAAAAGAAAAACTTTTTTTGCAAAACATAAGGGACTGTGACAAAAGTCTTATCACAGTCCCTTATTCTGAATAATGATGTTCAAAAGCTTGTATCTGCGATAATAAGTCCAGCCAAACAAAACATATAAAGAACTATTTTTGTTTGGCTGTTCTTATTACTTAATGCAGGACAACTTTTTCACAACATCCTAATATTTTATTTATTTTTTAGATTGTGTCTCCATTAAAAATCGAATTTTTCACGATGACATAGTCAACTTTTCGAATGGCTTCCAGATCTCTTCCTCCAGCATAAGAAATAGATGATTGAAGGTCTTGTTGCATTTCCACTAGTGTATCTTTCAAAGATCCTTTATGCTGGATCCAGATTTTCTTTCCTTCAACATTTCGTTTTTCGCCTTTTTGGAATTCTGAAGCAGAACCAAAGTATTCTTTATACACGATTCCATTTTCGACTTTTGTTTCGCCAGGAGATTCCTCGTGACCGGCAAACAATGAACCAATCATGACCATTGTCGCACCAAAACGGACAGATTTTGCAATATCGCCATGTGTTCTGATCCCACCGTCAGCGATGATCGGCTTGCGAGCTGCTTTCGCACACCATCTAAGAGCTGCCAGTTGCCAGCCTCCAGTCCCAAAGCCTGTCTTGATTTTTGTAATACATACTTTTCCTGGACCAATCCCTACTTTTGTTGCATCTGCGCCCGCATTTTCCAATTCACGGACGGCTTCCGGTGTACCAACATTACCGGCAATCACAAAAGTTTCAGGCAAATATTTTTTAATATGCTGAATCATATCAATAACTGAGTTAGCATGTCCATGTGCGATGTCGATAGTGATATAATCAGGATTTAGCGATTCTTCTGCCAACTTCTCTATAAAGGAATATTCCTCTTTCTTGACGCCAACACTGATTGAGGTAATCAATCCACGCTTTTTCATTTTTTTGATAAACGGAATTCGAGCTGCTTCATCAAACCGATGCATGATATAGAAATAACCATTTTCCGCTAAGAATTCTGCGATTGTTTCATCAATAATCGTCTGCATGTTGGCAGGCACTACTGGCATTTTGAATGTATGTTTACCTAATGTGACCGTTGTATCACATTCAGAACGGCTATTTACGATACATTTATTAGGAATTAATTGAATATCTTCGTAATCAAATACTTTCATTACATTATCCTCCTGATGTTCACATCCAGCAAAACACGAACATTATTAATTTAATCAAGGCTTTTTTTAGCGCCCTATGTAATTTAACTCAATTAAGCAAAAAAATCAAGAGCAAAAAGAGAATTTATACGAATGGTAAAAAAACATATATTATTTTTAGTCTATACAAACGAAACAATGAATGTTCGCTTTTAGCAAAAAAAAAGACTGTGACAAATGTCTTGTCACAGTCTTTTTTCTGAATAACCGGCGTTCTCCTACGTTGTTCGTTTTTTCTTATTATACAAGTCTAACACAACGGCTAAAAGCAAGATCAATCCTTTGATTGCCTGCTGCCAGTCTACCCCGACGCCTAAAATCGACATGCCATTGTTCAATACACCCATGACCAAGCCACCGACAATCGCACCCATGATTGTTCCAATGCCGCCGGAAGTCGAAGCACCACCAAAATATACTGCCGCCATTGCATCCAGTTCCATCGATGTACCTGCTTGAGGTGTTGCCGCATTCAATCGAGCAGCTAAAACTAATCCAGCTAAAGCTGCCATGACTCCCATGTTGACGAATACCCAGAACGTGATTCGCTTTGTTTTGATCCCTGATAGTTCAGCCGCTTTTCGATTTCCGCCCGTCGCATAAATCTGTCGACCTGCTACTGTTTTATTTGTCAAAAACCCATATGCTGCAACGATCAAACCAAGAATGATCAAAATAATCGGATACCCTTGATAAGAGGCAAAGATATAAGTTATTCCTAGTACAACGACTGCTGTAAATACCGCCTTTACCAAGAAAGCTGCTGGAGATTCCACTTCAAATAAATGATTTTTCCGACGATTTCTTGTTCGCCATTGACCAACAACTAACACGATCGTGATGATCATTCCTAAAATCAATGTCAAGAAGTGAAGGCTGCTTCCTTCGCTTAAGTCTGGTAAATAACCCGTAGACATTTTTTGGAAAACAGCTGGAAAAGGTGCTAGAGATTGGCCTCCTAGAACAACTTGTGTCAGTCCACGAAACATCAGCAATCCTGCTAAAGTCACGATAAACGCCGGTATCCCTGCATAAGCTACCCAAAAACCTTGCCATGCGCCGATCAGCCCGCCTACTGCAAGACATGCGATAACTGTCATCCACGGGTTCATTTGGCGATTGACCATCATCATGCCCGCAATTGCACCAACAAACGCCATCACTGACCCTACCGACAAATCCACATGACCTAAGAGCACAACTAATAACATCCCTGCAGCTAGTACTAATATATGGCTATTTTGCAGAACAAGGTTAGTTATATTCAATGGACGCCAGAAAATACCATCCGTCATCAATTGAAACGCAATAAGTAGTCCCGCTAAAATGATCACCATGCTGTAGCGACCAAAAAGATCAGCTGCTCTACTTTTCAAATTTAGTTTTTTCTCTTTTTTATCCGTAAGATTTTTTGCCTGTTCCAACTTAACCCACCTCTTCTTTCGTCATTAATTTCATCAAGACTTCCTGATCTGCATCTTCTCGCGAGACTTCTCCTGTAATACGTCCTTCGTTCATCGTATAGATTCGATCACACATCCCTAATATTTCAGGAAGTTCAGAAGAGATAAGACAGACAGCTTTGCCATTTGCTGCCATTTCTTCGATAATCGTGTAGATCTCATATTTTGCCCCAACATCTATCCCACGGGTTGGCTCATCCAAAAAAAGAATATCGGGTTGTGTCATCAGCCACTTGGATAAAACGACTTTTTGCTGATTCCCACCACTAAGACTACTGACAATTTGATGGATGGAGTTTGTTTTTATACGCATCTTTTTCCGGAAATTTTCTGCCTCAGTTACTTCTTTTTCTTTATCTAATACTCCTTTTTGACTTATTTTATCCAAACTGCTCAGCGTCACGTTTTCCCGAATATCCATCAGCAGATTCAGTCCTAAAGATTTTCGGTCCTCCGAGACATAAGCGAGTCCGTTTGCAATGGCTGAAGGAACGGTCTTAACTGATATCTCTGCCCCTTCCTTTAATATACGTCCGGATATCTTGCTTCCATAAGAATGTCCAAATAGACTCATAGCGAATTCAGTTCTGCCCGCTCCCATCAGTCCAGCTATTCCTACAATCTCTCCTTTTTTCAAATGCAAGTTGATGTGGTCATTTATGATTCGCTCATGATCAAGAGGGTGATAGACCGTCCAGTCTTCTACTTTAAAATAAACTTCTCCAATATCCGGTTTTCTTTCAGGATAACGATCAACTAAATCTCTGCCCACCATCCCGCGAATAATATGCTCTTCGCTGATCATTTCATTTTCTAGTGTCTCAATCGTCTGTCCATCCCGTAAAATGGTGATTCGATCTGCGATATCCACGATTTCATTCAGCTTATGTGAAATAATGATGGAGGTTACACCTTGCTCTTTCAACTCTCGGATCAATCTCAGCAAATTCGCGCTTTCTTCTTCATTCAATGCAGCGGTAGGCTCATCCAAAATCAACAGACGGACGGATTTTGATAATGCTTTAGCTATTTCAACTAATTGCTGTTGCCCTACGCCAATCTGGGATACTAGAAGATTCGGGTCGATAGACAAACCGACTTTATTCAGCAGTTCATACGTTTTCTTTTCTGTCAGTTCCCAATCAATCACGCCTCTTTCTGCTTGTTCATTTCCGAGAAAAATATTCTCTTTTATTGAAAGATAAGGACTTAGTGCTAATTCTTGATGAATGATGACGATGCCTTTTTCTTCACTATCTTTCAAATCTTTAAATTGACACAGCTTTCCATCATAAAAGATTTCCCCGTCATAGGAGCCATATGGATACAAGCCGCTCAAGACATTCATCAATGTTGATTTTCCCGCTCCGTTTTCTCCGCACAATGCATGGATTTCCCCACGTTCAATCATCAGATTCACGCAATCTAACGCTCGGATTCCAGAAAATTTTTTGGTGATATCTGCCATTTTTAAAATACAATCCGCCATAATTCTTATCCTCTCTCTGACTTAGATCTCTTTAGTTCCTTGTTTGGTTCCTCTTAATTTTTCAGATCGGATTCTTTATAATAATCGGTGTCGATCAGCTCTGCTTGATAATTATCTTTATCGACAGATACTGTATTTGCTAAATACGTAGGGACAGTTTTCACCCCATTATCATAAGTTTCAGTATCGTTGACCGGGACCTCTTCTCCATCACTGATTGCTTTGATCATTTCAATCGTATTTTTTGCTAAGATACGTGTGTCTTTAAAGATCGTTTGTGTTTGTTCCCCGGCAATGATCGATTTAACGCCAGCAACTGTCGCATCTTGTCCAGTAATCACAGGTAAAGGTTTACTTTCACTCCCATACCCCACGCCTTTTAATGACGAAATGATCCCTAAACTTATTGGATCATATGGCGACAAAACAGCATCCAATGTTTGGTCAGTATAATTTGCGCTTAACAGATTATCCATCCTTGCTTGCGCCGTAGAACCATCCCAGCGAAGCGTAGCGATTTGACTGAAACTCGTCTGTCCAGATGGCACAACCAACTGACCGTTGTCCATATATGGTTGTAAAACAGACATCACTCCGTTGTAATTAATTAGTGCATTGTTGTCGTCAGGCGAGCCACCAAATAATTCAATCGTGAATGGTCCTTTTCCTTCTTTCAATCCTAAGTGCTCTTCAATATAAGCTGCTTGCGATACACCTACTCCAAAATTATCAAAAGTCGCGTAATAATCGACATTTTCTGAATTCATCAGTAAACGATCATAGGCGATCACCTTGATATCTGCTTCTTTTGCTTTAGCTAACACATCAGTTAAAGCCGAACCATCGATAGAAGCAATCACAAGTGTATCTACCCCTTTTGTAATCATATTTTCTATTTGTGCTACTTGATTTTCTACTTTATCTTCTCCATATTGAAGATCTGTTTTATAACCCAGTTTTTCTAATTCCGAGACCATGTTGTTCCCATCAGCGATCCATCTTTCTGCTGATTTGGTCGGCATAGCGATTCCTACATACCCCGTACTATCATCTGCAGATCCTGAATTGCCACACGCACTTAATAGAATGCTTGCGGTCAAAATAGCGATACTCCCAACAATCTTTCTAAATTTGTTTTTCATTTTTTATCCCCCATTTCAATTGATACACCGAGTATAGCTAATAAAGAAAGCGTTAACATTGATTTTTTTATGGGATTTACTTTAAATTTTTTAGGTGTACTTTTTTTGTCTTGGATTTTTTTAAGTTTCTTGGATTTTTTTCGATTGATTCCTTTTGACTTTGATTTTCCCTTTTATCTGATAAGATAGTACTAACAAATCCAGATGGAGTGATTTAAAGTGAAACGTGTTTTATTTTTTTTAGCCCTTGTTGTAATCGCTTACCAAATGATGGGGTGTACACTTAATACAAAGGAAGCACCTGACCCACTAGTCGTTGGTTTTTCGCAATCAGGAACGGAGAGTAGCTGGCGGAAAAAGCATACTGAATCAATTATCACTGCGCTTGAAAAAAAAGATTACCAAGTTCTCTACCGAAATGGCTACATGAATCAGGAACGGCAAATCCAAGATATACGGACGTTCATTGCCTATAAAGTGGATATGATCATTTTTACTCCTTTGCAAGAATCCGGGTGGGACTCTGTATTAAAAGAAGCAAAGCGAGCAGGGATCCCTGTCATACTTGTCGACAGACATATTCAAACGAATGATCCCGAGCTTTTCGTCACCCACATTGGCCCCAGTTTCAAAGCAGAAGGAAATCGGGCGGGTTTATTTGTCAGCAATCACTTCACAAATTCAAAGAAACAGGAAATCAGAATCCTAGAACTTGCTGGTTCAGAGAACTCCACACCGACCAAGCTACGCTCCGAAGGATTTTTGGAATCAATCAATCGTAAACCAACCCTAAAAAAAGATGGAACCATCGACCATAAACCTCCGATGACTATTGTTCACCGAATTGTCGGTGATTTTATTCGGATGAAAGGAAAAGACCAGATGAAACGATATTTAGAAACAAATGATTTATCCGAAATCGATGTATTATACAGCCATAGTGATGAAATGACCCACGGTGCTTTAGCTGCGATAAAAGAAACATCGGTTAAACCTGGAAAAGATTTGATTATTGTAACGATTGATGGACAAGAAGATATGATCGAGAAGCTGCGGTCAGGAATCGTCAATTGCGTAGTCGAGTGTAAACCTGATGTCGGCTGGTATGTAGCCAATACCGTTACTCGTTATTTTGGAAATCTTCAAACAGGAAAAACATTACCTAAAGATATTTTTATTTCCGAGACTGTCTTTTCCCAACAGAATATGACTAATATTCCAACCAGAAATTATTGACTGGAGAAGTATCATGACGAAAAGTTTAAGCATTAAACAGATTTTTGCCCAAGCAAACAAAGCCATGCTTCTATTTGCTGTTATCCCTTTATTACTTAGCATACTGTTATACTCACAACAGCTTTTGATTTATCAACAAACGATCGCAAATATTCAAAAAGCGGATGCAATTGCTTTAAAGGTTGACCAGAGAGTTTTGGAAAGTATGTGGGACCTGATTTCTGGCCAAGTAAGCGTGGATGAGTTTAAAAAAGAAAATATCCTAGAAGAACTTAGAAATGATATTCGACAGATCAAAAGTAATACGAATACGCTTAAAGAAATCAGTACGTTAGATGTGTCTTTGCGTACGATCGATACACTGGAAGATTATCAAAACGAGCTGATCAATAATATCTTGGCAAAAAATTTTATGGATACCAATGAAGAGATCATCAATCAGGTAGATTCTGTCACTCAACTGCTGTCCGATATCTTACAAGATTTTGTTCGTGTGGAGATCGACTTAGCAAGCAAAAAAAATACGACACTTGTCCGCTCGCTCATTCTATTAACAATAGTGGAACTTGGAGTTCTTAGTACCATTTTTTTCTATTCGAAAAAGAATCGCCGCTTTTTAGAGAAAAAGGTCCAAGAACCGATCAATCAGCTGATCGAGATGTCAGAACAACTTTCTTCAGGGAACCTTGGCTTTCGTTTAACCCTGCCGGAAACACTGGAATTACAAACACTTACCGCTAGCATGAATAAAATGGCGGAAGATCTAAACCAGTCTTTACGGGAGAACGCTTTGAAACAATACCATTTAGCACAAAGTGAAGTTCGTGTATTGCAAGCTCAGATTACTCCCCATTTTATTTATAACAGTTTGGATGCCATTATTTCTTTGATCGAACAAGACTGCTTTGAAGAAGCTCTGACTATGACCCATGCACTTTCCGGCTTTTTTCGTACGTCTTTAAGCAAAGGACAAGACTGGATTCCTCTTGAAAAAGAAATTAGCCATATCAATGATTATCTAGTCATCTTAAAAATAAGATACGGCCATATGCTTGACTATAAGATCGATATACCAGAAACACTTTTTCCTGTTTCTATTTTAAAAATGATCTTGCAGCCATTGATTGAAAATGCTGTATACCATGGAACGAAGTACGTCCGTCACAAAGGATTTATTCGTATTACCGCATGCAAAATCGATGAGATGATCCAATTCAAAGTCACAGACAACGGGATTGGCATCCCTGCAGAAAAACTGGCAGAAATACGTAAAGAGTTAGCCAAAGGTATTGATTCAGATTTCAGTATCGGCTACGGACTTTACAACGTAAACAAGCGTCTCCTTCTTTATTACGGAAATGATCAAAAACCTATCACGATTGACAGCAAATACCGAGAAGGAACAACTGTCACACTGATGATCCCTCTATCTCCCAAAACAATTGGAGGAAACAAACATGTATAAAGTTTTTATCATCGAAGACGAATACCTCATTCGCAATAACTTGCGGGAACAAATAACTGTCCTTGGTTCTTATTATCCAATCACTTATGTCGGCGAAGCTGGAGATGGTGAGATGGCACTGTCTTCAATTATCGACTTACAGCCCGACATCATTCTGACTGATATCCAAATGCCTTTCATGGACGGGTTGACTTTTTCAAAAGAAGCAAGGAAACTACTTCCTTGGACTCGTCTCATATTTATTAGTGGATTCGACGATTTCGATTATATGAAAGGAGCAATCCAGGTACAGGCAGATGATTATCTGCTTAAACCGATTAAAAGTAACGAATTGAAACAAGCAATAGAAAAAGCAGTAACTGCTTTAGATTTGCAGCAAAAAGAAACGCTCACTTCTTCTGATCTTGTTTTCGAATTGAAAAAAAATCATTTCTTGAACGGTTTGTTCAAAGGCTCACTTACGATCAGTGAAACATTGAAACTTGCTGAATCTTTCAATCGCTCTTTAGCAGGGAAAAAAATGACCATATTATTAGCAGCAAACCAAGTCAGTACAGACTTTGAAGATTACGCTCATCTCAGTGATTATTTGAAGTTTTTATTTAGGGAGAATCAACAAGTGATCTTCTCTGCTGTTTCCTCTCGATTCATCAAATTTTTAATAGTTGATTCTCTTGAAGAAAATGTGATCGAGACCAGTTATCAGGTAGCCCAAACGTTGGTCCATGAATTAGAAAAGGGACAAAAAAATAATTTTTCTGTCGCCATTGGTCCTGTCGCAGAAAGAATCAGCGAATTACCTGCATCTTTTGAGATCACGCAGATGATACTTGAAACCGCCAGTTCCCTTAAAGAACAAATTATCAGCTATGAGGATTTGATTCAAGAAGCGAAACTTCCAGTTGATTCTGTCTTTTACTTTGATCTCTCACTTGATTTGTCTTCATTATCGAAAAACGAAGTATCCAAGTACATCGAACACTTGACGAAACCACAAGGCACACCAACTCGAACACGATTATATCGTTTATTTGTCTTGACTAAGCTACTCCAGCATGTCTGCCTGAAAGAAAAGGAAATCCCGCAAGAAATGGTTCATTGCACATCCACCAGTCAACGCTTAGCAATCAGCGCCGACGATTCGCTTTACCGTTCGACTGTTTATATGTTCATTTCTTTCTTAACTGCTCTGCCCTCACAGCCTTCAAGGAACAAATATCAGCCAATTTTGAACCATGCATTGGATTTTATCAAAGAAAATTTTACCGATCCAGATATGTCCTTAACTTGGGTCGCTCAACAAGTTGCATTAAGTCCCTCTCATTTCAGTACGATTTTTTCTCAATCGTTTAACCAAACATTCATCGATTATCTGACAGAACAAAGAATCGAATTAGCAAAAAAATTATTGCAGCAATCAGACTATCGTATCTCAGATATTGCTTTTGAAATTGGTTATAATGACCCTAACTATTTCAGTTATTTATTTAAGAAAAAACAAGGGATTTCTCCAAAAGAATATCGGACACAGCTTTTCCTTAAAAACAAAAATAACCAATAAACGAAATCCGTACAATGATACTCTTTCCATTTGCAATTAAAAAAGACAGAATATCTCGAAGCTGAAAACAGCTTTCAAGTTATTCTGTCTTTTTAATTTATAGCCCTTTTGACCTGCTTATGACAATCTTTAAGGTAAAATGTTTCCAGCAGCACGGTACAATTCGTACCAATCTTCCCGAGACATATTAATTTCTGAAGCTTGAGCGATTTCCTTGATTCGCCCTACGTTCATCGTACCGGCGATCACTTGCATATTGGCTGGATGGCGTAAAATCCAAGCAGAAGCCAAGCCAGTTGGTGTCGTTTGATATTTAGCTGCTAGTTCTTCTAATGTTTGGTTTAATTCAGGGAATTTTTCGTTCCCGATAAATACACCTTCAAAAAATCCATACTGGTATGGTGACCATGCTTGGATCGTCATATCATGCAATCGGGAATAATCAAGTACACTACCGTCATGATCGATACTTGCTTCATCTGTCATATTGACATGAATCCCTTGATCGATCATTCCAGTATGTTTCAAGCCAAATTGCAGCTGATTAGCTACTAATGGTTGACGAACATATTTTTTCAGCAATTCGATTTGCATTGGTTTTTGATTGCTGACGCCAAAATAACGAACTTTTCCTGACCGTTCCAATTCATCAAACGCTTCAGCTACTTCCTCTGGTTCTACCAATGTATCTGGACGATGAAGAAGTAAAGCATCCACATAATCCATTTTCAGACGGGTCAAACTTTTTTCTACAGATTCAATGATATGTTTTTTAGAAAAATCAAACATCACACCTGGAACGATTCCACATTTTGTTTGAATAAAAAGATCTTCTCGTTTGATTGATGTTTTTGCTAGAGCATCTGCAAAGATTTCTTCACATTCACCGTTTCCATAAATATCTGCATGGTCAAAAAAATCAATGCCGTTTTCATAAGCTGTCTCAATCACTTTTACTGGATCTTCCGCATTGTTGATACGCATACAGCCTAAGATCACTGCAGCTACTTTCTGATCAGAAGTACCTAATTGAATTTTTTTCATCTAAACTCCTCCTTATTTATATACACAACAAAAGTGTACCACACTCTTTATGAAAAGGCTTCACTAAAATCGGCGCTTCCGATTATGTTTGTTGTATTTTTTATAAATGGAAGCAGCTGATTTACTTCACGACCAGTTCGCTATTGGCAGCTTTTTCTCCAATATCTGTACGATAAAATGTTCCATCTGTCGTTTTATCCATTAACGCGGTGTAGATTTTTTCCTGTGCTTCTTTGATCGTCTCACCGTATGCTTCTACTAAATAAAGACGTCCTCCTGCTCCAACTAGTTTGCCGTTATTTGAGGAAACTCCAGCATAGTAAACAGAAAGCTCTTCTTCCGGAAAATCTGGTAGAACCATTCCTGTCTCATATTCTTCGGGGTAACCGGCAGCTGCAACCACAACGCCTACATTGTATCCTTCTTGCTGCCACTTTAACTCTACTGTACGATTCTCTAATAAATCATCGATTACTTGCGCAAAGTCACTCTTCAACCGAGAAAGAACGACTTGCGTTTCAGGATCACCGAAACGCGCATTGAATTCGATCACTTTTGGTCCTTCCTTCGTAGCAATCAAACCCGCATATAAAACACCCGTGAAAGAGCGTCCTAGTTCTTTCATTCCCAAAGCCGCTGGTTTTAAAACTTCTTCCACAGCTTTTTCAATCATCTTTTTTGAAATTTGCGGTACTGGTGAATAAGCACCCATTCCGCCTGTATTTGGCCCTTTATCGTTATCAAATGCCCGCTTATGATCTTGCGAAATGACCATCGGATACACCTTGGTATCACGGACAAACGCCAAAAGGGAGAATTCTTCTCCTGCCAAAAACTCTTCTACGACGATTTTTTTGCTGCTATCCCCAAATCGATGCTGGTTCAACATTTGTTCTGCCGCATCCAGCGCTTCCTTCACTGTGGCAGCCACGACTACACCTTTTCCAGCTGCTAAGCCATCTGCTTTCACTACGATTGGCGCACCGTTTTCTTTGATATACGCCGCTGCTTTATCGTAACATTCAAAACTTCTGGATTTAGCTGTCGGGATTTGATAAGTATCCATTAATTGTTTAGCAAAACTTTTCGAACCTTCGATCAGAGCTGCTGCTTTTGTCGGACCGAAGATTTTCAATCCTTCCGCCATAAAATCATCGACGATCCCATTTAACAAAGGAACTTCAGGACCAACGATACTCCAATCAATAGCCTTTTTCTTAACAAAATGAATTAACGCTGAATGATCTTGCTCACTGATAGCGACACAATTGATACCATCTTTTGTCATCCCCGGATTTCCTGGCGCACAATACACCGTATCCACCTTCGGACTGGCTAAAAGTTTTTTACTTATTGCATGTTCACGACCACCTGCACCGATTACCAAAACGTTCATTTATCCGACTCCTCTCTAATGTCTAAAATGCCGAACATCAGTAAAGACCATTGCTAGATCGTATTTATTCGCCATATCAATAGAATCTTGGTCTTTGATGCTTCCTCCTGGCTGAATGATTGCTTTTATACCATGTTTGGCTGCATATTCAACCGAATCATCCATTGGAAAATAAGCATCGCTAGCTAAAACTGCACCTTCCATTTTCTCTTGCGCTTGTTCAATCGCAATTTTTACTGAACCGACTCGATTCATCTGCCCGGCTCCGATTCCTACTGTCTGACGTTCGTTTGCCAGTACGATCGCATTAGATTTCACATGTTTGACAGCTTTCCAAGCAAACGCCAATGCTTTTGCTTCTGCTGGAGTCGGCTTACGTTTTGTCACGACTTTCCACTCTTCTTCATTTTCTATTGCCAGATCTTGATCTTGTACAAGAAGTCCACCTAAGACTGAGACCGTTTCTTCTCGATTTTGATTTTCTTCCTGCGCAAAGTCTATTGTCAGTAATCGGATGTTTTTCTTTTTTTGCAGTAATTCCAAAGCTTCTTGTGTATAAGAAGGGGCAATGATGATTTCTAGAAACAGCTTATGCATCTGTTCTGCTGTTAGCAGATCTACTTCTCGATTCAAAACGATGATCCCACCAAAGATTGAAACAGGATCTGCTTCATACGCTGCTTCCCACGCTTCTAAAATCGTAGATGCTGTCCCAATACCACAAGGATTCATGTGTTTCAAGGCGACTACCGTTGGCTCGTCATATTCCTTCATGATCCGTAGCGCAGCATCTGCATCTCGGATATTATTATAAGAAAGTTCTTTCCCATGGAGTTGTTTTGCTGCTGCGATCGAATATTTTTCCAGAAGAGCGGACTGATAAAAGGCAGCGGCTTGATGGCTATTTTCACCGTAACGAAGCGTTTGTTTTCGTTCATACGTAAGTGTCAATTTTTCCGGTTCTTTTTCTTCCACCCAATCCGTTAAGTATTGAGCGATCAGTGCATCATATGCCGCAGTATGACGAAAGACTTTTGCCGCTAGTTTTTGTCTGAAAGAAAGTGAAGTATGCCCATACTGACGTAATTCTGAAAGTACTTCTTCATAGTCAGATGGATCAACAACAGAGGTGACAAATTCATGGTTTTTTGCTGCACTACGGAGCATACTAGGACCACCGATATCAATGTTTTCAATAGCTTCTGCTATTTCGACATCTGGTTTCATAATCGTTTCTTTGAAAGGATATAAATTGACACAAACAAAGTCGATTGGTTGGATATTTTCCGTTTCCATTGCCTCCATATGGCTAGGGAGATCGCGTCTTCCTAAAAGACCACCATGGATTTTAGGATGAAGTGTTTTGACACGGCCATCCATCATTTCAGGAAACCCTGTCACTTCTTCGATCGAAAGCGTTTTGATCCCAGCTTTATCCAACGCATGCTTTGTTCCTCCTGTTGAAATGATTTCTACTCCTTGTTCAATCAAACCTTGGGCGAATGCTACAATCCCAGTTTTATCTGATACACTGATCAATGCTCTTGTCATTTCAGATAGCCTCCATTTTCAATAATTTCACTAATCACTTCTGGATAGATTCGATGCTCTACTCTATGGATTTTTTCTTCTAAAGAATCGAACGTGTCCTCCTGTTCAATTCTCACTTTTTCCTGCCGGATGATTGGTCCAGTATCTACACCTTGGTCGATATAATGAATTGTGACACCCGTTTCTTTTACTCCAGCTTCAAAGGCATCACGTATGCCATGCAAACCAGGGAAGGCAGGTAAAAGAGACGGATGGATATTGATGATTCTTTTATCATAATTTTTCAGCAATACCGGTCCAATGATTCGCATATATCCAGCTAATACGATCAAATCGATCTTTTTTTCTTTCAATTTATGCAAAATTGCTTCTTCATACTCTTTTTTTGAATCAAATTCTTTAGGTGAAAAACAATCTGCCGGTACACTCAACGCAGTTGCACGTTTCAAAACATATGCTTCAGGCTGATCACAAAACAACCAGTCAATCGAAGATTCCAATCCTTTTTTCGATAGATAATCGGCTAGCGCTTGAAAGTTGCTTCCGTTTCCAGAAGCAAAAACAGCGATTCTCATCGTTCTTCTCCTATAAACACCACACGATGTTTTTCTTTGGCGATCACTTTCCCGATTTCATAAACTTTTTCGCCAGCTTGCTCAATTTCGTGTACTATTTCTTTTACTTTCGATTCTTCGACTGCCAGGACCATACCGATGCCCATATTGAAGATTTCATACATCTCCATCTCAGGAATTTCACCATATTTTTGTAAACAGCCGAATATTGGAAGAATCGGCCATGAGCCAAGTTTGATTTGTGCAGCCATAGATTCTGGTAACATTCGCGGGATATTTTCTACAAACCCTCCACCAGTGATATGTGCAGCTCCTTTTATTTTCTTTTCTTTGATCAGCGGAAGCAAGGAAGAAACATAGATTTTCGTTGGCTCAAGCAATTCTTCGCCAAGTGTTTTTTTCAATTCTGGCAGTTTTGATGATAAAGAAAACTGCTGCTGCTCAAAGAAAATTTTGCGAACAAGAGAGTACCCATTTGAATGAATCCCGCTAGATGCTATTCCAAGCAACACATCTCCTGGGTTGATCGTTTCTCCTGTCAATAATTGAGATTTTTCAGCTATCCCTACAGCAAATCCGGCTAGATCATAATCATTACCTGAGTACATACCAGGCATTTCAGCTGTTTCTCCGCCAATCAGCGCCATATTTCCTTGAACACATCCATCTGCTACACCTTTTACTACATTTTCCAAACGTAACGGATCATTTTTCCCCGTTGCTAAGTAGTCTAAGAAATATAACGGCTCTGCGCCTTGTGCTAAGATATCATTGACACACATCGCTACGCAGTCGATCCCGATTGTATCGTGTTTGTCTGCTTCGATTGCCACTGCTAATTTTGTCCCCACACCATCGGTCCCCGAGACAAGGACTGGCTCTTTTAATTGAAAGACCGATAAATCAAAACAACCGCCGAATCCTCCTATAGCGCCCATCATACCTAAACGTTCCGTTTTTTTGACATGCTTCTTGATCCGTTCTACTACTTCATATCCAGCTTCGACATCTACGCCAGCTTTTGCGTATGCATTTGCCATTGAATTCATATACTCCCTTCTTGGTCTGCTTTTAAAAGAACGATACTTTTTCTTTTAGCGATTCCTGATACTTTTCTTCATAGTCATATAACGGCGTTGGATAATCTCCGTTGAAATAAGCCATACACAATCCTGAATACGGGCCATCCTTTTTCAGTCCAATCGATTCGATCAGACCCTCTTCACTTAAAAATCCTAAAGAATCTGCACCGATACATTCTTTGATTTCATCAATCGTGTGATTTGCCGCAATGAGTTCTTTACGCGTTTGAATATCAATCCCGTAAAAACATGGATATTTCAAAGGAGGAGAAGCAATCCTCACATGGACTTCTTTTGCTCCTGCTTCTTTCAAAAGATGGACGATCCGTCTGCTTGTCGTACCCCGAACAATTGAATCATCGACCATAATCACCTTTTTACCTTCCACTACTCCTCGTACAGCAGATAATTTCATTCGAACACCTTGCTCTCTTAGCTCAGGCGTTGGCTGGATAAATGTTCGGGCAATGTATTGATTTTTTACTAATCCGATTTCATAAGGAATTCCACTAGCTTCCGCATAACCGCTTGCGGCTGACAAAGAAGAATTAGGTACGCCAACGACCATATCTGCTTTTACTGGCGATTCTTTCGCTAAATTCCGTCCCATATTTTTCCGTGCAGTATGCACATTGATCCCTGCGATGTTTGAATCTGGTCTGGCAAAATAGATATATTCCATCGAACAAATGGAAAGCTGCGTATTCTTCGTAAAGCAATCAATCTGGATTCCTTCGTCATTGATAATCACTATCTCTCCAGGCTGGACATCTCTTATAAAACGTGCCCCGATAACTTCTAATGCACAAGTTTCCGAGGCAATCACGTATGCTCCGTTTTTCATTTGTCCGATTGCTAATGGACGAAAACCATTTGGGTCCAAAGCGGCAATCATTGCCGTTTCTGTCATTAATAAATAGGCAAAGCCACCTTTGACTTCATTCAAAGCACTTTTTAATTTATTTAAAAAATCTGTTTCTTCACTTCGTCGGATCAAATGCATCAATATCTCCGTATCGGAGTTAGAATGGAAGATCGCCCCATTTTCCTCTAACTCTTTTCTAAGGGAACGAGCATTGATCAAGTTACCATTATGCGCTAAGCCGATCGACTGATCATGAAATTTGAATAGAAAAGGCTGAATATTGTCCACACTTCCATTGCCTGCTGTTGCATAACGTACATGTCCGATTGCAGCTTCTCCTGTTAACTGCTGCAATTTTCTTTGATCTTTGAATACCTCAGAAAGTAGACCCAAATCTCGATGCCCCTTAAGCTTTCCTCGATCATTGGACACGATACCCGCACCTTCTTGTCCTCGATGCTGAAGACTATGGAGCCCGAAGTATGCCACACTAGCGGCGTCTGGATGACCCCAAACACCGAAGATCCCGCATTCTTCATTTAAACTCTTCACTTCATAAGACATACGATTGCATCCTCCCAGCACTTTCTTGCTATTGCAGTTTCTATTTTGATCTGACCGTCAGTTGCTGAAATTTCGATCATCGCTTCTTCCGTCACTTTTCCTGCTAAAATAGCAGAATCACCCATCATTTCTTCGAATCGTGTCTTATTTTCCGGTGCGACTGTCAACACAAATCTTGATTGAGTTTCTGCAAATAATTGAGCAGAGGATAATTCAAACTGTACAGATATCCCTAGCTGATGTTTGAAAGCTGATTCTGCCAGTGCAATTGCCAAGCCACCTTCTGAACAGTCATGAGCACTTTCAATCAATCCGTTTTGGATGGCTGTCAATACTAACTCTTGGTTTCTCTTTTCAATGGATAGATCAAAGTTTCGGATCACACCTTCGATTCTTCCAAGCTGCATCTTTTGTAATTCACTGCCATCAAAATCTGCAAACGTCTTACCTAATATATAGATTAGATCCCCTGATTTTTTGAATTCCTGAGTAGTGATATGTTTATGATCCTCAATCAATCCGACCATACCAATCATTGGTGTTGGATAGATTGCTTGACCATCCGTTTCATTATATAAAGAGACATTTCCTGAAATAACAGGAGTTCCTAACGTTTCACACGCAGCAGCAATTCCGTCAGCTGAAGTCGATAATTCCCAAAAAACTTCTGGTTTATCAGGAGAACCATAGTTCAGGCAGTCGGTGATCGCCAAGGGCTTACCACCGCTAGCAATAATATTTCTAGCAGCTTCTGCCACTGCTATTTGTCCTCCGATTTTTGGATCCAAATACAGATAGCGCGCGTTGCAGTCTGTGGTCATAGCTAACGCTTTATTCGTCCCTCTAACCCTCATCACAGCAGCATCGCTTCCTGGACGGACAACTGTATTTGTTTGTACTTGTGAATCATAAGTTTCGTAGATTGAACGTTTCGAAGCAATCGTCGGTTGCTGCAGCAGATCAAGCAATACTTGTCCAGGTTCTTCGATAACTGGCTGATAAGGAGCTAACTGCTGAAATTCTACGATTCGAGCTGGTTCTTTCATTTCTTTATGATAAACTGGTGCATCTTCAGCTAATGCATCGACTGGCAGATTTGCTACTTCTTCTCCTTGATGATATAGCCGATACTGCCCGTCGTCTGTTACTTTCCCGATAGTGACTGCATCTAGATCATACTTCTGAAATAGTTCTTGGATTTTTTCTTCCTCTCCTGATTTGACACAAATCAACATCCGTTCTTGTGATTCCGATAGCATCATTTCATAAGGCGTCATTCCAGTTTCTCTTTGTGGGACTTCATCTAATGTCAATATAAGTCCTGAACCAGCTTTTGAAGCCATTTCCGCACTAGATGAAACAAGTCCTGCTGCTCCCATATCCTGTATACCTATTAGAGAATCCGAATGATGCAAGATTAATTCCAAACACGCTTCAAGCAGCAGCTTTTCCATAAAAGGATCGCCTACTTGTACAGCAGAACGTTGCTGTTCTTCTTCTTGATTAAATTCTTCTGAGGCAAAAGTTGCTCCGTGGATACCGTCGCGACCTGTTTTTGCACCTACATACATGATCGAATTACCGACGCCAGCGGCTTGCCCTTTCTGGATATGTTTGTGTTCAATCAAACCTACGCACATTGCATTGACTAATGGGTTTCCTTCATAACAAGGATCAAATGCAATTTCGCCGCCTACAGTCGGTATGCCGATACAGTTGCCGTATCCGCCGATACCTGCAACTACTTCTTCTAGTAAATATTTCGTTCTTGGATTATCTAATTCGCCGAACCTCAATGAATCTAGCAACGCAATTGGACGAGCCCCCATGCTGAAAATATCTCTGATGATTCCGCCAACTCCTGTCGCAGCTCCTTCATAAGGCTCCACGGCTGAAGGATGATTGTGACTTTCTGCTTTGAAGACAACTGCTAGTCCATCACCGATGTCGACGATGCCTGCGCCTTCTCCAGGGCCTTGCAACACATGAGGTCCACTAGTAGGAAATTTGCGTAGAACCGGTTTAGAATTTTTATAGGAACAATGTTCGCTCCACATAACAGAGAACAGTCCAGTTTCCGTATAATTAGGCATTCTTCCTAAGATATCTTCTTCGATCATTCGATATTCTTCATCAGTCAATCCCCATTCGGCATAGATTCTTTTTTTCTTGATCTCTTCAGCTGTCGGTTCTTTCAATGTTTTCATCTATACGGTCACCTTTCCGAAGTTTTTTAAAATGGAAGCAAAGAACCGTTTCCCATCTTCTGATCCTAGCAAGTCTTCTACTGCACGTTCTGGATGAGGCATCATTCCTAACACATTCCCTGCTTTGTTCGTAATCCCTGCAATGTTTTCCACGCTGCCGTTGATGTTGTCATTATAAGTAAAGGCAATCTGATTATTTTTTTTTAGTTCTTGAAGTGTTTCTTCGTCACAGAAATAATTTCCTTCCCCATGAGCAACTGGAAGATAGATTATTTCGTCGGCTTCATACTCTGAAGTAAAGGCCGTCTTGGGGTTGACTTCCAATGGTACAGTTTTGCAAATAAAATGCAAAGACTCATTTCGTCTCAGTACACCTGGCAAAAGTCCTGCTTCTGTCAATATCTGGAATCCATTGCATGTACCGAATACTGGTTTCCCTTCTTCAGCAAAACGAATCACTTCTTCCATGATTGTAGAAAACCGGGCAATCGCACCACATCTTAAATAGTCTCCATATGAGAATCCTCCTGGCAGTAAAACACCATCAAATCCTTCTAAAGAGGACTCATCATGCCGAACGAATTCGGCATCAGCACCCATGATCTCGCGAACTGCCCATAACATATCTGCGTCACAATTTGAACCTGGAAAAACGATGACCGCAAATTTCATGTTATACTTCCTCCATTTTTTTGATTTCATATCGATATGTTTCCATATTTACATTTGCAAGCAGCTTGTCACAAATCGTTTCAATCACTGTATCGATTGGTTCTTCTGCATCAGCAAGTTGTATCTCAAAGTATTTTCCTATACGGATATCTTCGATTGTTTCATATCCCATACGATGGACTGCTTTTTTTACTGCCTCCCCTTGAGGATCTAACACTGAATCTTTATAGGTTACATATACTTTTACGAAATACATCAAACTCGCTCCTTTTCTTCAGTTAGTTCCGATAGACGGTTATATACTTCTTGATAGACTGGGATCAAATCACCTAGATCTCTGCGGTAAACGTCTTTGTCCATATGTTCATTCGTACGTTCATCCCATAATCGGCAAGTATCCGGTGTTACTTCATCCGCAAGCAAAATTTGTCCATTCGACCGGCCAAACTCTAGCTTGAAATCTACTAAAACCAAACCGACCTTAGCAAATAATTCGGTCAAAATTTCATTAATAGCCAACGCTTGGGCTTTCAGCTCACTGATTTCTTCCGGTTTTGCAAGTTGTAAGAAATAGATATGCTCTTCATTGATAAATGGATCATCCAACTGGTCATCCTTATAGTAGAATTCAATGATTGGTTTGATGAATTCTTTACCTTCGGGAACACCTAGACGTTTTGAGAAACTTCCTGCTGCAATATTTCGGATAACCACTTCCAGAGGGATAATTTGTACTTTTTTTGCTAATTGTTCGGTTTTAGACAATTGTTTAATAAAATGATTTTTTATTCCTCTTTGAGTCAGATAACGGAAAATTGCACTTGTGATTTGATTATTCAATTCTCCTTTTCCACTTATCTGGTCTTTCCTCGCTCCATTCAACGCAGTTGCTTGATCTAAATATTCTATCCAAATCAAGTTCTCATCAGAAGTAAGATATATTTTTTTGGCTTTTCCTTCATACAAAAGTTCTTTCTTCTCCATGTACGTCTCTCCTTTTTATTTACATTAAAAGCAAATACATCGTTTTTTGTTCGTGTTTTCACTTTAAATTTTAGCAATCATCTTTTTATAAATCAACAAAAATATGTACATTTAAGGCATTAGATTCTTTTAATGTTCGTGTTTTATCAGAAACAAAAATCTTACACCATCAACAAGCGTTTACATTTATACTTAATGATGGTATATTAGAATTAACTAAAAATTTGGATAATGGGTTCGAGGAGGCACTTGCCGATGGAAGATGCAATAAAACAAGGTCAGCTTTTTTTATCAGAATTAACAGCTGAAGAACGTTCCTGTCTATATAATGATTTGCTGTCGATCAAAGACGTTTATTTATGCAATAAAGATACTAGTTTTTATACATTCCGAAAAATCCGCCGAGCAACCAAGCGCTGTGCTGAATGCCGTAAAAGGACTTTTCTTTATCAGACAGAACACAAAGGCGAACTTTCAATCAGTCAGATTCATGAACAGAAGCGTTTCAAAAATCATTATCGTATCCAGATCTTATTCAATGGACAAGAGATGGAATACGCTTTTCTCGAAAACTTGCTGCAACATCTCCATAACGAGCATTTTAGTTATAATAGTCACGCCATTTATGCTTGACTCCTACATTTTGTATAGATAAAGGTACGATAAAGCAGTAGTATGTCGCTTTTAAAGTCAGGTTCCTATCATTGATAAGAAAACATAATAAACTAAAAGAAGCAGAACCGCTAACGGATCTGCTTCTTTTTTGGTTATTTTTGCTATTCTATTTTAATTGAATTTTGCAACTCACTCTTCTTTATTCCAAACCTACTCGTTTGAATATCACGTCAACGTTTTTCAAATGATGATGATAATCAAAGGCATCGTCTATTTCTTCTTTAGATAATACCGATGTGATGGTTGGATCTTCTTCTAACAGCGGGCGGAACTGCACTTGGTTGTCCCAAGCGTACGCAGTTTTTGGCTGAACAAGATCATAAGCTTCTTCTCTTGTCATTCCCTTATCGATCAATTTCAGCATAACGCGCTGGCTATAAATCAAGCCAAATGTTGCAGACATATTCCGCTTCATGTTTTCAGGAAAGACCGTTAGATTTTTAACGATATTGCCAAAACGATTTAACATGTAATTCAATAAAATCGTGGTATCAGGCAAGATGATTCGTTCTGCTGAAGAATGAGAAATATCTCTTTCATGCCATAATGTGACATTTTCATAGGCAGTGACCATGTGTCCGCGCACCACTCTGGCTAGACCAGCCATATTTTCTGAACCGATCGGATTCCTTTTGTGCGGCATAGCAGAAGAACCTTTTTGACCTTTCGCAAAAAATTCTTCTACTTCACGTGTTTCGGATTTTTGCAATCCGCGTATCTCTGTTGCAAAACGTTCAATACTTGTAGCAATAAGCGCCATCGCTGAGAAATATTCAGCATGTAGATCCCGAGGGAGAACTTGAGTAGAGATTTCTTGTGGACGGATCCCCAATTGTTTACATACATACTCTTCAATAAATGGCGGGATATTTGCGAACGTCCCCACTGCTCCTGAGATTTTTCCTGCTTCTACTCCTTTTGCCGCATGTTCAAATCGTTCGATGTTCCGTTTCATTTCTGAATACCATGTGGCAAGTTTCAATCCAAAAGTAGTTGGTTCAGCATGGACACCGTGTGTCCGACCCATCATCACTGTATATTTGTGTTCTTTTGCTTTTTCGCCAATGATTTCCGTAAAACGTTTCAAGTCTTCCCGTAAAATATCATTTGCTTGCTTGATGAGATAGCCATAAGCAGTATCTACGACATCCGTACTTGTTAGACCATAATGGACCCATTTTCTTTCTTCTCCCAATGTTTCAGAAACTGCTCGTGTAAAAGCAACAACATCATGGCGTGTTGATTTTTCGATTTCCAAGATCCGATCGATATCAAATGATGCATGCTCACGGATTTTTTTCACATCTTCTTGCGGGATTTCACCAAGTTCTGCCCAAGCTTCATCTGCTAAAATCTCGACTTCAAGCCACGCACGGTATTTGTTCTCTTCCGTCCAGATATTCCCCATTTCAGGGCGTGTATAACGTTCTAACATGTTTTTTCTCCTCTAATCCCAAATATTCGTTTGTTTGATTTCTTCCAGCGTTTGCTGGATATCTTCTGTCAAGATAGTGATATGTCCCATCTTGCGACCTTTTTTTGCTTGTTTTTTTCCATAGAAATGAAATTGCCAGTCTGGCTTATTCTCGATCAAGCGATAGCTTTCCAGCAGTTGTTCTCCCAAAACATTGACCATCACTGCATTGCTTGTCAGACGCACTTTTTCTCCTAATGGCCATCCGCAAATACCTCGAATATGGGCATCGAACTGACTCATAGAACAAGCTTCGATAGAATAATGTCCAGAATTGTGAGGACGAGGAGCTAATTCATTCACATATAGCCCGCCTGTTTTTGTTAAAAACATTTCTACCCCTAAAACACCTGAAAGGCTCACTGCTTCTGCAATCACACGGGCAATACGCTCAGCCTCCTCGATCACATCCTGATCAATCGCGGCTGGAGCAATCGTTTCATGAAGAATATTGTTGTGGTGGATGTTTTCCACGACCGGAAAAGTCGTGAAATCTCCTTGACCATTTCCTGCCACCATGATCGAAATCTCTTTTTCAAACGGGATCCATGCTTCTAAAACACAGGTTCCTTCTCTTAAAAGGTCCATAGCAGGAGCTAGATCCGCCCGACTTTTCAAAACATACTGCCCCTTGCCATCATAGCCGCCTCGAGTGGTTTTCAAAACACAAGGATAGCCGATCCCGTCAATCGCATCTTGGATATCCGTCGGACTGACGATCGTTGCATAAGGAGCAATCACGATGTTGTTCGTTTCCAAAAAAGATTTTTCTAACAGGCGGTCTTGCGTAATCGCAAGCAAGTCTGTCCCTTGAGGAATAAATGACATGGGTAAAATCGCATTTAACGCCTCTACACTGACATTTTCGAATTCATAGGTAATGACATCTGTTCTTCTGGCAAGCTCTTTCAGCGCAAAGGTGTCATCATAGACACTTTCAATGTGCCAATCTGCAACTTGTGCGGCTGGACAATCGCTCACAGGATCCAGCACACCTACTTTAAAGCCCATTTCTTTTGCACTAATCGCCATCATACGACCTAATTGACCGCCACCGACGATCCCGATCGTTGAACCAGGCAACAAAGGTTTAACCAAGTTGATCACTACTTTCTATAACAGTTTTAGCCAACATTGAACGTCTTTCAGCCAATTTAGCCTCCAATTCTAAATCATACATGGAAAGCATCTGTATCGCAAGTAGTCCAGCATTAATTGCTCCCGCTTTTCCGATTGCTGTAGTAGCTACAGGTACTCCTCCAGGCATTTGGACAATCGAAAGAAGCGAATCCAAACCATTTAATGTTCGTGATTGGACCGGTACACCAATAACCGGCAAAGTTGTTTTTGATGCGACCATACCCGGCAGATGCGCGGCTCCCCCTGCTCCTGCAATAATGATCTTGATTCCTTTTTTTCGAGCGTTTTGTGCATATTCAAACATCAAATCTGGGGTTCGATGAGCAGAAACGACCTTTTTTTCATAAGACACACCGAATTCATCCAATATTTGACATGCTTCTTTCATTGTTTCCCAATCTGAAGTACTCCCCATAATCACAGAGATTTTTGCTGTCATTGTTTTTCCTCCCAGTTTTTCTACATTCATATTTTAACAATCACATTTTTTGATGTCAAAGAAATTTCGAATGTTAACAAAGAAAAACATCTTATTGTTCGTGTTTATTAAAGATGAAAAAAAGGAATGTGACAAAAGTTAGGTCACATTCCTTTTTATGGATAAACGGTGTTCTCCTGCCAACTCCTCGGTCACAAGGAACAATATTCAACAAACATGAGAAGCTGTTTTTTGAAATTGTTCCTTGTGACTCGGAGATGAACGGCAGGCTCACGACCTCTTCCTTCAACGGTGTTCAATCAGCTGACCCTCGGTATTAGCTCAAACAAACGGCAAAATACGAGGAACTATTTTTCCGTTTGTTTCTCTAATAATCAGGTCAAAATGCTGATTTCACAACCTTTCTTTTGCTCTATTACTTCTTGAAGGCTTCTTCCAATATTTCTTCATCTTTTTTCAATCCATTAAAGATCAAATTCAATATGATAGCCGTAATGCTACTCATTACGATGCCATTTCCAGTGAACATTTGCAATGTTTGCGGCATTTGACTGAATAATGTCGGCGTAACATTGAAACCCAGCCCAAATCCAACAGAAACAGCAACGATCAATAGATTTTTATCATTGCTGAAATCAACTTCCAACAGCATACGGATTCCTTGGACTGCCACCATCCCGAACATGACTAACATTCCTCCACCAAGTACCGGCTCAGGGATGATTTGTGCTAACGCACCGATTTTAGGGAATAATCCTAAAACAATCAAGAAGAATGCAGAGAAATAGATGGGTTTTCTTGTTTTGATTCCCGAAAGTTGAACCAATCCGACATTTTGAGAAAAGCCAGTATAAGGGAATGTATTGAAAATACCGCCTAAGATAACGGCAAGTCCTTCTGCACGATATCCCTTTTTCAATTCTTCTTCTCCAACATTTTTCCCAGTAATGTCACCAAGTGCAAAATATACACCTGTTGATTCTACCATGCTGACCATGGAAATGATGATCATTAGTAAAATCGACCATACGTCGAAAGTTGGTTTACCAAAATAAAAGGGTTGTGGAACATGGAACAACGGCGCATCTCCAATCGCGCTCAGATCAATCATTCCCATGAAAGCAGCTACGATGCTTCCTCCGACTAAACCAATCAATACCGCGATTGAACGAATGAACCCTTTTGCCAGCATTTGCACGCCTACAATTAGGAGAATCGTCACAAATGCAAGTAGCAGATTTGTTTTGTCACCAAAATCAGCTGCTGTTGCATTACCTCCACCCATTTTCTCGATTGCTACAGGAATCAAAGTCAAACCAATAACGGTGATAACCGTTCCTGTTACTATAGGAGGGAATAGTTTTTTAATTTTAGAAAAGACACCAGAAACTAACACAACAAAGATCCCAGAAGCGATAATAGATCCGTAGATAGCTCCTACTCCTTCATTGGTTCCGATCAAGATCAGTGGAGCTACTGCTTGGATCGCACATCCTAAAACGACAGGCAAGCCAATTCCGAAAAATCGGTTAACTGTCAATTGCAATAATGTCGCTAATCCACACATAAAGATATCAATTGAAATCAAATAAGTCATCTGTTCTTGATTAAAGCCTAGTCCTGTACCGATCAAAAGAGGCACCGCTACTGCTCCTGCATACATCGCTAGCAGATGCTGCAGCCCTAAAACCGCAGCTTTTCCATTTTGTGTTTCTTTTTCCACGATTATGCGTCCTCCTCAAGAAACTCAACTTGTCCATTCGTCAAGGAAGCAATACGCGCAAGAGAAACGACTCTCAATCCCATTTCTTCAAGTAACTGACGTCCATCTTGGAAAGACTTTTCGATGACGATCCCGATTCCTTCTACTTGCGCTCCAGCTTGCTGGCATAATTCGATCAATCCTTTTGCCGCTTGTCCGTTTGCCAAGAAATCGTCGATAATCAATACTTTGTCTTCTGAAGATAAAAATTTACGAGAAATAGAAATCGTACTTGTCACTTGTTTCGTAAAAGAATAAACAGAAGCTGTCAATAATTCTTCATCCATCGTCAAACTTTTTGCTTTTCTAGCGAAGATCATTGGAACATCTAATTCTTTTGCAGCAAATAAAGCTGGTGCGATCCCAGAAGCTTCAATGGTCACAACTTTCGTGATTCCTTGTTCTTTAAATACTTCTGCAAACCGTTTTCCCATTTGTTCCATCAATACAGGGTCTACTTGGTGAGTGACGAAGCTGTCGACTTTTAATACGCCCTCGCCTAATATACGTCCGTCTTTTTGAATACGTTCAACTAATTCTTTCACTTTATTTGCTCCTTTATCATTTATTAATACCGAAATAACCGCTTTTGTGCAAAAACCTACTATGTTTCTGTTAAAGAAAAACACCCTCCACTTTATCATAAGAAAAGAAGGGTGAAATAGCCAATCTTTTACTTATAGTCCAGCATTTACGGTACTGGCTAGAAACTGTCATCCATATTATGACGATATATAAGTAGGTATGTAAAACTAATAATAGTGTAAATTCATTTTCTTGCAACTGTTTTGCACGTGAAGGCAGTTTGCCATATTTGAATAAAAAATGTTGTTTCAAATATTGAAAACAGTCTAACACTACTTTCTGAAACTGACAACGTGGTTTACTTATTTTTTTGTAAAATCTAATGATTTTTAATGCATTATTCCTTTTTGTTCGGGTTTAAATAGTTATTTTTATTTTCTCCTATCTAAAAAAGCAGCCCACATAAAAAGAAGGCATGACAAAAAGCATGTCATAGCCCCTTTTTCCGAATAAATAGTGTTCAAAAGACAGCCTATCGGCAATAAGGCAAGATTTTATAAACTACGGGAAGTAATTTCCGTAAATCTATTCTTATTCTTTTAAGCTGACAAGCTCGTCAATCACTACTGCTTTTCCTGAAGCAATAGAATGATTTGCTGCGATTCCTGTCAAAATCGACAAAATACCATCTACGTGAGTTGCTGCCCGATTCCACGGATCTTCTTCTTTTTCTTCACCAAATAGATCATCTAATAAACGCGGATCTCCTCCGCCATGTCCGCCCGCTTCTTGTTCGACGATTACCTCATATGGCTCACCGAACATCGGATAGACATGGATGGACTGAAGAACGGCTGCTCCTTCATCCTTTTTATCTCCACCTGCATTGATGTAAGACTTTTCGATCACTTTCATTTCGATCCGTCCTTTGCTGCCATTGAAAGAAATATTGAATCCTTCCCACGGCATATACGCGTTTAGCGAATACGTCAAAATCGCACCAGTTTCATATTTGACCGTTACGCCTAGTGTATCTTCAATAGAGATATCATCGGAAAATACACTTCGGTCACGAATATATCCACTGTCTTTTTCTGCTTCTAAATACATTTCTCGCAATTCCTCATTGGCTGACAGGTCTATAGCAAATGGATCAGTTTTAGCTAGTTCGCTTCCATAGCATCGACTGTAAAATGTTTCTACCCCGCGTTTCTCCGCATTATGCATCCCATAAAAGTTTAATCCACCGAATGCAAATACCTTTTTGGGACGGCTGTTCAACCAAAAATTCACTAGATCAAAATGATGGGTAGATTTATGAACAAGAAGCCCGCCGCTATTGTGCTTATTTCGATGCCATCTTCTGAAATAATCTGCCCCGTGTTGCGTATTTAACAGCCATTCGAAGTGGATAGAAAACACATCACCAATCACATCACTTTCTATCAGTTCCTTTATCTTCGTGTGATACGGTGCATAACGATAATTGAAAGTGACTCGCAGGCTTCTTCCCGTCTGTTTTTGGACCGTTATTATTTCTTGAGCTTTTTCCTCATCGATAGTCAGAGGTTTTTCGCAAATAACATCATATCCTTTTTTCATTGCACGAATGATATAATCATGATGCGTTCGATCTACTGACGTAATAATGACTTCAGCCGGCCGTACGTCATCCAGTAGTTGCTCAAATTGTGATGGCATACATGTCTTTACTTTTTTCTGTCCATACTTGTTCACAAGTATCCGATTTGCATAATCCATCCTTGTTTGAGATACATCACAAAAACCGACTAGTTCACAAGTTTGATGATACGTAGAGGCAATTGCCTCATAAAAAAAACGCGCTCTCCCACCAAGTCCGACTTGTACATATTTTTTCTTCATTTAAAGTCATTCTCCTTTTCTTTTAAGCAAAATACTGTGACAAATGGCAGCCCTGGATACAGTAATGCAGTGAGTAAAAAATCATGCTGTATACACCAGAACAGTCCATACAAAAGGCATAAATACCACAGAAACCCTTTGACGTTTTTTGACAACAGCCAGATATTCCTTTTGATCAAATAAACAAGACTATCTGCTTTATCTTCTTTGCAGATATCAATTAGCGTACTAAAAAAACTATGGGATACAAAAAGCAACAGACACAATAGAAAAGGAATCAGATACCAAGCTCCAATCTTTCCCACTAATAAATACCAATCAACTGCAAAAATAATGACAAACAGCTGAAACAACGTAATGATGAAACACATCCGTTTGATTTTTTCTTTCCTCCAACATACCTTTTTTTCTGCCAAGTAATGGACAGATAGATAATAAGAAGGATACATCATCAAAAAATAAATCAGATAGACAACACGAGCAGACAGCACTAATCCTAAAGTGAACAAACATCCTAGAACTAAAGCGAAAAGAGCATTACTGATAAGACTGGTTAAAAAAATCCGACAGAAATAGTAGTTGAGCTTGTAAAGAAACATCTCTTCTATTGGCTTTTTCATATTCAGCCCTTCAGACCGCTTGTACTGATCCCCTGGACAAGATATTTATTGAAGAATAAGAAAATCAGAAAAACCGGTAGCAGCGACAACGTAGACATCGCAAACATACTCGCGTAAGTCGTACTAGATCCAGCGTCTGCAAATAATTTGATGGCAATCGATACCGTGTAAGATCTCGGCTTGTTTAAATAAATCAATGGTCCCATGAAGTCGTCCCATTTCCAATAAAACTGGATGATGATCGTCGTGATGATCGAAGGTTTCAGCAAAGGAAAAATAATTTTGGTAAAGACACTATACTTGCTGCATCCGTCAATAATCGCTGATTCATCTAACTCTTTGGGGATGCTGACCATGAATTGCATGATCTGGTAAATGAAAAATGCTTGTCCAAAAAAATGTGGTAAAATCAGCGGCACATACGTCCCAACCAAATTCAGCCGATTGTAAATAATAAACTGCGGAATCAAAATCACTTGTGCAGGAATCATCATCGTTACTAACATGACGACGAACCAGAATCTTTTTCCTTTGAAATCGATTCTCGATAATGCGTAAGCAATACAAGTCGAGCTCAGAACTGTCCCTATCGTCGAAACTGCAGAGATGACAAACGAATTCCTAAAGAAAGTAAAAAATGAAATTCCAGCAAACCCCGCCCATCCTTTTGCGTAATTTTCCCATTGAAAAGTCTCTGGAATCAAATTCAGCGAACCACTCAGAATCTCTTGATCCGTTTTAAAAGAACCTGCGATCATCCATAAGACCGGATAAATCATGACTAGACCTAATAGCAAAATAAAACCGTATTGAAACCATTTCGTTACTGTATTATTCATTTCTTCCTCCTCTCATTCACACAACGACCCATTTTTTTGATGATTTGAAAATCAGAAAGGTGACAGCTCCCATAATCAACAGCATGATCCACGAAATAGCACTAGCATACCCCATAGAATTAAAAGAAAAAGCTTGGTTATACACATAAAGAGCATAAAAGTTCGTGGCATCATTCGGACCACCTTGGGTAATGATAAATGCCTGCGTAAAAGTCATAAACGCCGCGATTGTCTGCATAACCAAGTTATACAAAATGATCGGCGAAAGAAGAGGTAACGTGATCTTGTAAAACGTCTGCCATTTGTTCGCTCCATCGATCTCTGCCGCTTCATAATACGAGCCTGGGATCTCTTTGATACCTGCAGCAAAGATGATCATTGCCGAACCGAATTGCCAAGCAGACATCAAAACAAGAGGGATCATGACCAGTTTTTGATCGCTAAACCAGGAAAGCGCAGGTGCGCCTAATCGTTCCAGAAAAATATTCACTAACCCGTTTTTAGAAAACAACTCCCGCCAAACTAGAGCGATAGAAATACTGCCACCGATCAAACTAGGCACATAATACAAAGAACGAAATAAAGTCATTCCTTTGATATTCCTCGTTAAAAGATAAGCAATCAATAGACCAAAGATCAGTTTCACAGGTACAGATGCAAATACATAGAGAAAAGTGACTCGGATGGAGTTCAAAAAACGGGCATCACTCAGCATCTTTATATAATTATCCAAGCCGATCCATGAGACTGGATTTCCCAAACGATAATCGGTGAACGAATAATAAAGTGACAAGATCATCGGTATCACTGTTATCAATAGAAATCCTAGGATGAATGGAGAAGCAAATACGTAACCGACCACATTGTCTTGATCCAAGAACCGTTTTAGTTTTTCTTTTTTCATGCCTTCCTCCTGCTGCTATCCTAGAATGTTTGACGCAAACTCATAAAGACTCTCTGCTGCTTCTTCTGCTGTTACTTCTTCATAAATGACTTTTTCAACTAAAAGATTGTATTGGTCTTGAATTTCCGGATTCAAAGCACTATCAAAGACATTCACTTCGCCGTTGTCCATATCGGAAATCATTTCTAAATAGTCAAATGTCGCTTGCAAAGTTGCATCATCTGCACGAGCGAGCTGTTCTCGAATATTCGACATGATTGGCACACCACGTTCTCCTTTTAAAATTTCATTGGCTTCTTCACTGTTTTGAAAGAAATCAATAAACTTAGCAGCTTCTTCTTTATGGGCTGAGCTTTTTGCCATACTCAGCATTTGCGAAGAACGTAAAGGGATACCAGATTCTCCATCTGCTTTTCTGCGAGGTGGATTAATCAACTGAATCTCCATATCTTCAGGCGCTCCTGACAATATTTCTGTCAACTGGTTACTTGATAGAAACACCATTGCCGCTTCTCTATCCCTAACCGCCTGAAAAGACAGATCCGTCGTACTTGCAGCTCCACCACCTGGTTCCGGATGGGCACCTTTGTCTACCAGATTTTTACGCAGCTGGAAAAAATCTGTTAGATAGTCTGGATTTTCAAATCCCAAGCTGTTAGATAGATCTTCCCGATTATAAAAATTCAATCCTTTCTCAACTTGTGGTATTTGAATAATACAGCCAGCTATAAAATCTTCGAATCTTGAAATAGCATAGATTCCTAATTCTTCAGTGATTTGATAGCTGATTTGTTCAAATTCATCCCATGTCCAATTTGAAGCAGGTTCAGGGATATTTAATTGTTCAAATATATTTTTATTGTAAGCAATCGCAAACGAATTCACCCCGTTAGACAGTCCAACTAATTGCCCATCGTAAGTCGTCGTTGCTAAATAGGATTCATCTGCATTAGAAATATCAATTATCCCTTGCTCCACATATTCATCTAATGGTTCAATCTGATTGATGTATTGAGGAAATTGATTGTTCAGTTGGAAAATGTCCCAGATATCATCTGATGCTGCTAGTGTACCTAATTTTGTGTAATATCCTTCATAATCATAAAATTCATAATCGATCGTCACATGGGGATTTTTTTCTTCATAAAGCTCGATTACTTTTACTGTTGCATCGTGTCGGACTTGCGAACCCCACCAAGCCATGTTCAGCGTGATTTTTTTGTCATCTTCTTGCCCACAAGCCGTCAAGAAGAATAACATAACACTTAAAGCTAAGATGATTCTCATTCTTTTCTTCATTCTCTGCACCTCTACTTCCATTGTTATTTTTCAATATACTGTATTTTTATACAGAACATATTTATTAAACGATCTTTTTCAAGGGGAATAAAAACCAAGACTTGCCTTATCGTTCTGCCTAGGATGAACAACTCAATACTTTCAAGGAAAATTAGATAGTGCTGATTCTTCTTTCATCGCTAAAAACACTTCTTGCTTCAATGATGGGAGGATAATTACGCAAAGAAAAAAGGATATCAGACAACTGCCCAATATCCTTGACATAGCTAAATAAGCATGCTTCTTCGTGTACGCTCTTCCCTAAAAAACAGAAAAATAACTAGTAATTCTGTATGAAATTAGGTACAATATACACGTCGATGCACAAGCATTGACTATGGCAACTTGATTGGTCAGTTCCCGCTGACTTTTCAAGCCCCGACAATTTAGCTGCTACTAAATTGTCGGGTGCCTTTTTTAGTTTTTATTCGTTTTTCATTCTATAGAAAGCGCTTCAATAAATCAAGACATTTTTTTGTTAGAATGCTAATAATAACAAAAGGTTTTAACTCTTCTTATGTACATTACAGATAAAAAAACAAAAAAATTTCTCTTTTTTTTGAATTCTGAACAAATAGTACTGGAGTACAAAAGACGAGGAAGAGCCACTATCTGCTCTTCCTCGTCTTTTGATTCTCACCTGTTATTCATGATTCTTTTTCTCAGTTTCCCGATATTTTTCCATTTTACGACTAAAAAGCTCTCCGCTACTTGGTGGCGTATATGTGATGGCATTTGCTCCTGCTTGAATGGTCTCAGCAATACTTTCTTCCGTTGGACCACCTGTCGCAATGATAGGAAGTTCAGGATATTTTTTACGAAAATGGCGTACTGCGTCTGCAGTTTCTTTACCTGCACTGATATTGATAATCGAAATACCAGCTGCTAACTTTTCATCTATTTCTGTATATTTCGACGTTACCGTACTGATAACTGGAATATCAACTACTCGACAAACTTCTTTTACTGTCTCTAAAGGCGTAGGACCGTTCAAAACGACCCCTAACGAACCTTGCGCTTCTGCGAACATGCTCATGTAGGAAGAACGAGCACCTTGTGTCAAACCACCACCTACACCGGAGAAAACTGGAATGTCAGCTGCCTCAATAATGCTTTTAGTAATCGCTGGATGAGGTGTAAAAGGATACACAGCAATTACTGCATTCGCATTTGTATTACGTATGATCGCAATATCCGTAGTAAAGATGATAGAACGGATCAATTTTCCAAATATCTTGATCCCGCTTGCTTCTAAAATGATTTCCGGTACTCTTACGATATCTTTTCTCAATTCCGTCATGATTTCTGGCGTAAATTGTTCTGCCATCAGCCACTTCTCCTTTGCTATCTCCGGTCATACTGATTCAATTGATACGTCTCGATGACCTGGATGATTTTTTGCGCATAACCGGGGTCTGTCGCATAACCTGCATCTTGCAATGCTTGTGCGGCTTCCTGATAGTTGGTGGCCGTAATCACTTTTTCATACAGCGCAGGATTCCAATCTACTCCTTGGATGAACAGTTGTGTATGGTCATCCATGGACTGTTCCCATGAATCATACACTTTGAAGTCTCCTTGGATAGTTATCCATTCTTCGTTAACAAATTCCTTTGTTTCCAGGCTTACTTTCTTCTGATCCCCATAAGCCTTGATCCCGAAAAGATTATTGTATTTGCTAGCCAAGGTACTTTTTCCCCAATTTGATTCTAATATAGCTTGTCCTAAAATGATACTAGGAAGCACTCCATAACCATCTTGTAGTTCTTGGGCATGCGGAACAAGCCGTTCAATAAATTGCTGATGGGATTGCGCTTCATTTTCTTGCTGATTATCAGTAAAAGGAGAAGTCAGATTCTTCAAGGAAAAAACAAAGGCTAAGAGTATCACTGCTACACCGGCAACCACTGCTGGCCAACGGATATTCTTGCGCTTTTGCTTTTTCCACTTTTTTTTCGCCATGATCAATTCCTACTTTTCATTTAATTCATTCAGATATTCTTCTAGCGTCAATTGGTGTTTGGTGATATACTCAGCATTTTCTTTACCGACATAACGTAAGTGCCAAGGTTCATATGTGATCTTAGTTATATCTTCGTGTCCTTTTGGATAACGAACGATAAATCCATACTGCGCAGCATTATCTGCGATCCATTTAGCTCCAGGCTGATCTCCGTAACTTGCATCCAATACAGTAGAAGGATAACTGTTGTACCAGTTTTGATCGACGACATCGACTGCCAGACCTGTGTGGTGTTCGCTGTATCCTGGCTCCGTAATCGTTTCTTTAGTAATCTTTGTCGCCTCCTCTTCTGATACACCTTGACGACTCATCACATCTTGGACATTTTGTTCGAAAACTTGTTGTTGGGATGATACAGACCGGTAAGCTGAGACCATCACTAATGGAAATCCAGCTGCTTCAGCAGCCTTGGCAAATGCTTCATATTCTGGAACAATGCGTTTGTCGATCAAGTATCCGTTACTTAATGATGCCAGTTGAGTAGACTCATCGATTTCTTTTTCTAATTTGTGATCTGGACCAACCAAAACTAGCTTCCAATCGTCTGTTTTAACATCTGGCAATTGTTTGGACGTACTATCTTTTGTTTCTTTGTCCTTTACCTTGCTGCTGGTTGTTTGACTGTTCTTTTCTTTACTAGCAGTTGTTTTGGTGCTTGTTCGTTCGACTGCTTGATTGCCGGCTTGAACATGCGAATCATCATCGCTAAAAATAACATAGCCCATTGCTGCGATCATAATCACAACTGCTCCAAATCCTAAAAATTTATTCACTTGAAAAATCCTTTCGTTGTTCTTCACGTTCCCCATTCGCCTCATGAACGTAAGTTTCTTCCAGATTTTCATTCACCCAATCGAGAAGTTCGATTTTTTCTCCTTCGATCTGTTTTTGAACATCTGCTGGCAGACGAAAATTCAAAATATCATCATAGCCCCATTCATCATATTGAATACTTACTTTCAAGTCAAGGTATCTACCAGCCTGCTGATTATTTTTCAAAGGGATCAGCTCGACTTTTGCTGCTTTGCTGCTAAGCCATTTTTGCGCGATGCGTGTTTTGATTTGCTTGTACTCTGCAACGGCAACGTTTCGTTTTTCGGGAAAAATAATCGTTTGACGCAAAATCTTTTGCGTTAGCATCCATTCATAATCAGTGAAAAGATTTTTTACTTTCTGCATCGCTTCAGATGGCAGATTTTTCTCGCCATCTTTCCATTTTTGCCATTGTTCTGGACTGATCAGCAAGTATTCATCTAAAAAATTTTTTTCAGTTTCAAACTGTTCTAATAATACACTCATAATAAGATCAATATATACTTGATGCACGTTTATCCCCTCCTTTTAACTATTCTACTTAAGTTTTGATCAAAAAGCACCTCTTAAATCGCTGCTTTCATTTTTTTTAATGTTTCAAGTCCTCTCCTCTTTATTCTTCGTGATTTTTGTTATAATAATAGACAGACAAGAAACTCAATCCAACTATGAAGGAGCGTTTTCAGATGAAAAAATATCAATGGGGAATCGTTGGTCTTGGTACCATCGCACATGAGTTTGCCGAAAGCTTCAATCAAGAGACGAGCGAACTAACAGCAGTTGCTTCCAGAACTTCAGAAAAAGCGGAAAACTTCGCTCACCGTTACAATATTCCAAAAGCTTACGGAAGCTATCAAGAAATGTTAGACGATGCTGAAATCGACATCGTGTACATTGCTGTACCAAATAGACAGCATATCGACCATATCTTGGCAGCATTGGAAGCAGGCAAACACGTTCTATGTGAAAAAGCCATCACGATGAATAAAAAAGAACTGGCTGACGCTATGCGCTTAGCAGAAGAAAAGAATTTGATCTTAGCAGAAGCGATGACAATCTTCAACATGCCACTTTATCAGCAGTTACGCTCAATAATGGATACAGGAAAACTGGGGGCTTTAAAAATGATCCAAGCACCTTTCGGCAGTTACAAAGAACCAGACCCTAAAAACCGGTTCTTCAATCCAGAATTAGCTGGAGGAGCTCTGTTGGATATCGGAACGTATGCTGTATCTTTCGCTCGTTTCTTTTTGAGCTCTCAACCTGAAGTAGTTGCCTCTACAATGGTTCCTTTTGAAACAGGCGTGGACGAACAATCCGTCACTATCTTGCGTAACAAAGAAAATGAACTTGCTGCTGTCAGCTTGACTTTTCAGGCAAAAATGCCAAAAGTCGGTATCGTTGCCTTTGAGAACGGTTATGTGACGATTGCTGATTACCCGCGTGCTGATCGTGCGGAGATCTTATTTACAGATGGTACAAAGGAATTCATCGAGAGCGGGAATACATCTGAAGCAATGAATTACGAAATAAAGAATATGGTACACATGATTGAAGGTGACTTGCCCAATCGCTCTCTCTTCTTGACAAAAGATGTCATCGAAATCTTGGATCAAATGCAAGTTCTATGGAAAAATATGTAATTTTAAAAGGTTGTGAAAAAGCTGTTCTGCATCAAGTAATAAGAACAGCCAAACAAAAATAGCTCCTCCTATTTTTCGTTTGGCTGGACTTATTACCGCAGATGCAAGCTTTTGAACACCGTTTAAGAAAGAGGTCGTGAGCCTGCCGTTCAGCTCCGAGTCACAAGGAGCAATTTCAAAAAACAGCTTCTCATGTTTGTTGAATATTGTGACTTGTGACCGAGGAGTTGGCAGGAGAACACCGTTTAAAGAAGAGGTTGTGAAATCAGCTTTTTGACCTGAATATTAGCTGAATTCACAACCTCTATTTTTGGATTTTTTGTTGGGAGAATTCTGCCTTGATTTCAATAAAACTTTTAAAAGACTGCAAAAACTGGAACAATTCTGCTCGATCCTCGAATTCAGGGCGACTAGTCGGCAGAGGCATTTGCCGATACAATACATAAACTTCTTCAATACGTGCTAAAATTTGTCTGCCATCATTTGACTCTGAAAATGTTTCTGCAGTATAAATCAATAAACCATAGATATGTTTTCCATAATAAGCTGGTTGCTGGATTCTCTCTAGATTTTCCAGCATGTCTTTAATCACATTGGCCTGTGCTCTTCTCATAGAGAAGTAAGTTTCGTAGTATAGCGGCTGTCTGAGCCAGTAGTTTTCTTGATGTTCTCTGGCATCTTCTTGGCTTTCGCGAATGAATGTCAGTAAATGTTCGCATTTGATCTGCACATCTTCTTTATTTTCTGATAAAAGAAATTCTGCCATTTGTCTCAAAATATTTCGAAATTCTTTTTCGATCTGTATTTGGTTTTCCTTCAGCTGCTTCGTACGATCTGGCATGTAAACATTTGCAAGCAAAGCAAATACTAATCCAATCGCCATTAATCCCGCTTCATTGCCGATCAGCTGCCAAGACATGTTTTCCTCCACTAAATAATGAGTGACCAAAACCGAATTTACTACGATCCCTTCGGTTAATTTGAAGCGAGAGGCAAGCGGGATGAACAGGAATAAAAAAAGACTGAAGCCAAAAATAGTATACCCAACAGCAAAAAAACTGAACAGTGCTGTTGCCGTAGCTAATATAAAGGCTGCGATTCGATTCATGCCCGTACGCAATGTAGAGCGCTTGGTATTTCCTACACTTAATAATGCAATGATCCCTGCAGCTGGCCAATACAACAGCGATAAGCTACCCGCTGTGACCATCGAAAAGAAGACACTGATCACTGTTTTGACTGTTCGCATTCCTATACGCATTTACTTCCCCCTTTTTTTATTTTAATTATACTTGAATAATGAAAAACTAGCTATCAGACAAAAGTTTAGGTATGATAGTAAAAAGACCAAAAAGGAGAATCTCTATGCAATTTGGCCGTTTTCGACTAGGTATGCGTACGATCAAAAGTGCCTTAGCTGTTTTTTTATGTATCTTGTTTTTTCATTTGACTCAACGAGGAATCCCGATGATTGCTGCATTATCTGCTGTTTTTTCTTTGCGTCAGGACTTGACTACAACCGTTTCTTTTGGAAAGTCTAGGATCATCGGCAATACATTAGGTGGTACATTAGCTATCATTTATTTTTTTGTCAAAAGCTATTTTCACAATGATTTTTTGGTAGAATTGATCTTGCTTCCTATTCTAGTTATTATTGTGATCGTCGTGTCAGATGGTATTAACAATAATTCCGGTATCATTTCCGCAATCGCTACGTTGTTGCTGATTGCGTTGAGCATCCCTCAAGGCGAATCCGCTTTGTATGCTATCCAACGTGTACTAGATACTTTTATAGGGACATTCATTGCAATCGGTATCAATTTCTTTCTTCGTCCTCCTGAAACAGAAAAGAAGGAAGAACTATCAGAAGATTTGGTCGAACTCCAAAAGAAAGAACGATTGCTAAGAACAAATTTACAAGAGATAGAAGCTAAGATCCAAAAACAAAAGAAAAATAGCGAGGACTAATTTTCTTTTGCAATAAAATAAAAAAATGGAGAGAAGAACTTTAAAAAGTCTTCCTCCATTTTTGATTGAACGGTGAAGTGTACTACTTTATTCTTCCTTCATCGAGTTTTGTTCTGCCTCTTTTGGTGCTTCATACATATTTACTTGGCTAGTAGTCCCACGTGTCGACAAATTCTCTACGATTTCCTTCAAGTCAAGTCCTGTTGTCGCTTTTAATGTTTCTTGAGTAGAAGAAAGCAAATTTGTGGCATAATTTGTCACTCGGTTCGCTCCACTGGTTTCTCCTGAACTGCTTCCTGTATCGACAACAGAGATTTTTTCGATATTTCCTAGCGGCTGTGCTGCTTCGCGCATCAATTGCGGTAGCATATCGATAACCATACTCAAGACAGCTGCTTCGCCATATTCCTTGAAGGCATTGGCGATCTTTTGTTTTGCTTCGGCTTCGGCTTTTCCTTTTGCTAGTGCTGCTTCGGCTTCTGCTTGTCCAGCTAAACGTGTCTTATTGGCTTCCGCTTCTGCCAGTGCTTCCACACGGAATCGTTCTGCTTCGGCTTCAGTCACTTCTTTGACTTTTTGAGCTTGTGCTTCTTGTTCTTTAGCGTACCGATCGGCATCTGCTTTTTTCTTCACTTCCGAATCATATTGCTTTTCACGACGTGTGATTTCTTTTTCTTCCAGTTCGATTTGTTTTTGACGTTCTACGATTTTAATCTGCATTTCCTGTTCGATTACTTGTTGTTGTGCTCGGGCACTTTCTAAATTGTAGGCTTGGTCTGCTTTTGCTTTAGCAACATCTTGTTCTTGTTTGTAGGTTGCTAATTTCAGTTCTTTTTCTTTTAATGATTCTGCGATCTCTGTTTGTCGCTGTAATTCAGCTGCTTGTGATTCTTTTTCTGCTTGAGCTTTTTTGATACGCGTTTCTTTTAGAGCTTCCGCTTCTGCTATATCTGCATCTCTTTTGACTTGGGCGATTCTTGGTTTCCCTAAAGAGTCAAGATAACCGTTTTTGTCTCTGACCTCTTTGATAGTGAAAGAAACGATGATCAACCCCATTTTTGCAAGGTCTACAGAAGCGACTTCTTGTACGCTTTGACTGAACTTATCGCGATTTTGATAGATTTCTTCTACAGTCATAGAACCAAGAATCGAGCGCAAGTGTCCTTCTAATACTTCTCTTGCTTCATTTTCCAGTTCTTCTCTTGTCTTGCCTAAAAACTGTTCTGCTGCTGTAGCAATCTCTTCTACAGATGAACCGATTTTGATGATCGAAGTACCATCACACATCACCGGTACGCCTTGTTCCGTATACACTTCAGGGGTGGAGACGTCCAATTTACTCGATAATAGACTGATCCGATTCGAACGTTGAAAAACCGGCAAGACGAATGCGCCACCTCCACGCACAATTTTGATTTTGTTATTGCTTTCATCCATGTGCACATTTTTGCTTCCTAAATAACTTCCACTGATGATCAACGCTTCATCCGGTTTTGCTGTCTGGTACTTCGCTACAAAGACGATCAGCAACATCAGTAAAATCAAAGCTGCAATTGCGATCGCGATAAAAACAACTGGTATTTCCATTTAACACACGCTCCTTTAAGCTTTTATCATGCTTTCATAAGGCATGACATAACAGATTCTTTCCTTGATCTCAATGATCAATACTTTCGTTCCCCGCTCAGCTGTCTGTTCTTGGGGGCTGTAAAAACAAGCTGGACGACTAATGGAACCGGTAACACTTTTCAACTGAATTTCTCCCATACCTCGTACAGGGATCGGTGTGATCACAACAGCTACTTGTCCTTCCAGAGTTTTTTCAGAAGACGACATCGTTGATTCGGCATGTTTCATCGGCATCAATATATAGAAATTAAGCAAAAATACCAACACTATCGATATGCCTCCACTAGCAATAAATAAAAATAAAGATGATTGATCTGTTAAACGCTCACCTAGAAAACCAAATAAGCTTGTGAAAGTTAACCAAGGGATAATAAGCATCGGATCAAGCGGGCCATCAAAATCGAATACATCTCCAAAAATAATCAATAGGACTGCCAATCCTGCACAAATCAGCAATGTATACCAATAAATCGTCTCAAGTGCGATTCCCCCTATCATATACACGCCTCCTTCCATTTCTACGTCTATCATACCAATGTTTGAAAATTCTGTATAGCTTCTTTTACCGACTCAGTGGTGTTTTTTATAGGAAGGTTGTGTTTATCGTTGACAATTTGTTAAATTTTTGTTTTCATGTTAAAATTTTCACAATAAATTCTTTCGAGGTAGCCTATGTTTCCTTTTTTTAAGAAAAAACCATTAAAGCTCCAGAACACGATCATCCTTGTCGTTTGTTTCTCCACATTCGTTTCTTTGATTGTTTCTGCCATATTGATCAGGAATTTTATTCTTTCGATGAACCGATCTAGTGTGTCAGATAAAATCTCTAGCATTGCTAAAATCGTTGCCAATGATAAACTCATCCAAAAAAAGCTGCAGACTGGTGACCCGACACATGCGATTCAAGGAATAACAAATGAAATCATGATTGCATCGAATTTAGATTTTATCGTTGTCATGGACCCTGAAGGCATTCGATATTCTCACGCAGACCCAAGTTACATCGGTCTTCCTTTCTCAAGTCATGAAGATGTGAAAAAAGTGATTGGAGGACAAGAATTTTTCTCTGAAAAAGAAGGAATGTTAGGGTTCGGCTTCCGCTATTTCGTTCCTATTTATTACAATCAAGAGATTATTGGTGCAGTTTGTGTTGGCTTAACAAACAACACGATTGACAATCAAGTCAAAGATGGACAAAAAATGATTGTTTTTTCATTGATTATCGGACTTAGCGTAGGCATCATAGGCGCCGTTTTTCTTGCCCAAAAAATGAAAAAAGTACTGCTTGGACTTGAACCACAAGAAATAGCAGAACAGTTAAGTGAAAAAACGATTATCGAAAATGAAGTAGATGAAGGAATCTTAGCCATCTCTTCTGATAAAACTATCCTCTTGATCAATACACCTGCAAAAAACATTTTCTACCAAACAGAGCAGCTATTGGATTTCGAAGTAGGAAAAAAAATCAGTGATAATCTATATGACGTTTTGTTTAAAGAGACGATTGAGCATCAAACGACCGTTCGGACTCAATCCATGTATTTAAATGGGATAGAAACTATTTCTAGCGTTACACCTCTTTTTAGCAATGACCGTTTTTTAGGAGCAGTCGCAACTTTACGAAATCGATCAGAAGTAATGAAATTAATGGAGGAGCTTGGGGGGACGAAACAATATATAAACTCCATGAGAGCTCAAACCCATGAATTCATGAATAAACTTCATGTCATTTCTGGTTTGATTGATTTGAAGAAGTATGAAGAAGTCACCCATTTTATCCAGCAGCTAAATCAAAATTATAAAAAAGAGATTGGCCAAGTCTCAAGTCTGATCAAAGTACCTGCAATTGCCGGTTTTTTATTAGGCAAAATAAACGAAGCCAAAGAACAATCTGTTGAAATGCTGTTAGAAAGCGATTCTTTTATCCCTAAAATGGAGATGGATGACTCCATCCATTCACTTTTGCAAGTGTTAGGGAACTTACTTGATAATGCAAAAGAAGCCGTGCTACAAAAACATGAAAGAAACGGACAGGTCCGGATTCATTTAAACTATGACACAGAAGCTGAAGTATTCATCGTGACCGTCTGCGATGACGGTGTCGGGATATCAGAAGAAATCTCAGAAAAAATATTTACGCTAGGTTTTTCGACGAAGGGAATCAATCGTGGGTTTGGATTGAATCTCATCCATTCAATCGTCAAACGCCACGGTGGATTTTTAGAATTTTCCAAACAAACAAATGGTGGTACAATCGTCTATCTAGAATTACCAAAAAAGGAAGATCAAAATGATGACAAATGTCCTGATAATCGAAGATGATCCAATGGTTGCAGAATTGAATCGTACTTTTGTGGAAAGTATCCCTAATATGAACGTAATCGAAAGTTTCAGAAATGTAGAAGAAGGAAAAAAATATTTCAGACAAAAAAACGCAGATCTGCTGCTGCTTGATGTATACATGCCTGGCGAAAGTGGTATCCATTTTTTATCTTGGCTTAGACAGCAAGGAAATGATATCCCAGTGATTTTGATCACTGCTGCAGATGATATCGAAACCATAAAGAATGTGATCCGCTACGGTGCCTTAGATTATTTGATCAAACCGTTCACTTTGCAACGTTTTCAGCTGGCGATCGAAAAGTATCTTGCTTTCTCTCAGACAATCCAAACGACTGAAAAAGCCGATCAGAAATTGATCGATCAAGTATTCAACCACACCACTCCCATTCACGAAATACCATCATTCATCGATTTGCCTAAAGGTCTGTCAAAACTGACTTTAAAAAAAATAAGTGCATTTATTCTAAAAGAAGATACTATTTTTTCAACAAAAGAACTGGCTCAAAAAAGCTCACTGTCACGTATCTCCATCAAGAAATATTTGAATTTTTTGGTAGAACAAGATATATTGAACGAAAGAATCAAATATTTGGAAATCGGCCGGCCGCTAACCTGTTATGAATTGACAAAGAATGGGCGGAAAAAGCTCACAGATTACTGTTGAGTCATCGAATTATCCCATACAAAATAGTCCAAGTATACAGAAGTAACAACTGTTTACTTGGACTATTTTTAAACATTTTATTGACGAATATCCATGTTTTCTTATCTTAATTGACGGGCTTTAGGAAGAGATACCTCATTTTTCGTTTTTCCAGTTTCTATTATTTCACGAAAGTTCTCGAAACTTGTCGAAATCATATTTGATAATGCCTCATCTGTATTTGAACCTACATGCGGGGTTACAAGAACTCTAGGGTACATTTCTACTAATTGCTGGATAGCAGGGTCTGGAATCGTCTCCCATGGCTTGAAGGATCGGAAAAAAACCTCTGTTTCATTTGCAAAAACATCGGTTGCAAAACCAGCTAAATGATTGCTTTTCAAAGCTCTTAAAATAGCTTCATTATCTTGAAGCTCTCCACGGGCTGTATTGATCAAGATGCTGCCTTTTTTCATTTGAGCTAAAAATCCTTCATTGATCATTTGATCGTTTTCACCTGGGATATGAGGTACATGAATACTGACGATATCGCTTTTGGCTAATAACTCTTCAAGCGAGTGGAACGTCAATACTTTTTTAGCAGCTTCTGTCTGATGAATATCGTAGCCGATCACTTTGGCTCCTAGTCCCTTAAACAAAACAGCTTCCGTCAACCCTATCCTGCCTGTTCCTATGATCCCTACTGTGCAATTTCTGATTTCACGACTAAACATTTGCTCATCCACTCGAAAATCTTTGAAAGATGTTCGGATCGTCGTATACGCAGTATTTCTCAAAAGCATCATGGCAAAAGTCAAAGATAACTCTGCTATCGCATTTGGCGAATACGATGGTACACGGGCTACTGTCATACCAAAATCAGCTGCCGCTTGTAGATCGATATGATTGACTCCCACAGTCCGTGTAAAAACATAACGAATCCCATATTCCTGCATTTTTGCAAGATTGGTCTCATCTGCTATACAATTTCCCCTCAACAATACAGCATCATGGTCCTTTGCTGACACGATATTGTCATGTGTCAACAGTTCTTCATAAAGACTGAGATCATAATGGTAAATATTCAATTTTTCAAAAAAATCTATCTCGTTCGGACGAACACCGTAACATGCGATTCTCATACTTTCTTCCTCCATTTCTTATGAAAATAAACCTATGCCATGAATCATTTGTAATACAACGATCCATACAGGTGTCAGTACCACAGCAAAAATAGTTGACAGTAAGGATGCATTGGAGGCTAAAAGTGCCTCCCTATCAAAACTGATAGCATAGGCTGCTGCCACTGTTGCAGCTGGTGTAGCCATCATGATAACGATTGTTGCCAGTGCTTCAAAATTGACTGGTAGAATATTCGTTGCCGTCAAAACTGCTAGAATCACGATATTCAATGCAGGTACAAATACCACTTTGACTAGACTGTAATACCATGAAGTTTTTTCAGATGCAGCTTTTTTGAAGCTTACTTCACCTAATGTTGCGCCGATTGCTAGCCACGCCAATGGTGAACTTAAACCAGCTAAATAATCCATCGGCTGAAATAGCCACGGTGCAGTCTGGTCAATTCGCAAAAACGCTACTTGGCTTATCTCTCCTTCTGCACCTGTAACTGACACTTGTGGCAGATACCCTTGGAACAGCCAAATGAAAAGGCCGGCAAAAGTAGCGATAATGATTGGATTGACGAACATCGCTTTGATATTTTTAGCTTCCATCTTCAAGCCACTCATTTTTATGTATCCATAAGAATACAAAAAGATTCGGTAGCCAATATTGAAAATTGAGGAATACATCACGCCGACAGGACCATAAATCGCACTGACGATAGGCGTTCCGAAAAAGGTCGTAGAACCAAAGATCGTCAGGACACGCAACGTTGTTTGCTTATCCCCTTTATAGCTTAAGAAAAAAGGTTTTGAAACTAGAATAAGAATAATATAAATAACTAATCCCCAAATCAAGACATTGATTCCTTGCATCAGTAATTCTGTATTGATATCTTGCATGAAAGCTCGAAATGCCAGTGCTGGCAAAGCCACTGTTAAGACGACTTTCGATAGAATTTTTCCAACAGATTCAGAAAAAATCCCCTTTTTTCTACAAACAAACCCTAATAATATAATAAAAACTGTTGAAGTGATTGCACTGACAATCGACATATCTGTCAAAGTCGATCGAAAAATGTCAAATAAGTTCATCTTTCTCCTCCTAATTATGTTCATTTATTCACAATAAAAAAACGCTTTTATTTTGCTAATACGTATTAACATTTTTAATTTTATCTTTACATTGTTACTTATTGAACAATAGGAAATTAAAGAAACTTTTGAAACTTATGTAAAGTGATTTTTACTAGAACACAAAAAAAACCTTAAAACCAAACTTAAGAAGTTTAGTTTTAAGGTTAACTTAAATTATATTATGCGTGGAAACGTTCCACGCCATCTAGATAAGTTGCTTCCAATGTCATATCAGGGTTCAATACGATAAAGTCTGCATCGCGTCCTTGAGCGATTTTTCCACATGTATCATCGATTTTACAGCTGATTGCTGGAATCAGACTAGCCATCATGACTGCTTGTTCTGGTGTTGCTAATCCCCAGTCTACAACATTTTTAATTGCTTCTTTCAATTTCAATATACTTCCAGCTAAGTTGCCAGATTCTAGACGTGCTGTTCCTTCTTTTACTACTACTGGAAATTCGCCTAAATTGTAATTTCCATCAGGCATCCCACCGGCCATCATACAGTCTGTAATTAATGCGACATGATCATGTCCTGCTTTTTCCATTAGGATTCCCGCAGCATTTGGATGTACATGATGGCCATCACAAATCAATTCAGAAAAGACATGTTCTAAAGATAATAACGCACCCACCATACCTGGTTCGCGATGATTCAATCCACGCATACCATTGAAAGCATGGACAAATACACTTGCGCCTGCTTCAACAGCTTTTTGCGCTTCTTCTAGTGTAGCATTACTGTGTCCTAGAGAAACAACTACTCCTTCTTCAGTAACTTGTTTGACAAACTCTTCCACACCTTGACGTTCTGGTGCTAAAGCAATCTTTTTGATCAAACCGCCTGAAGCTTCTTGCCATTCATGGAAAGTATCCAAATCAGGATCCCCGAAATAACTTGGGTTTTGTGCCCCTTTGTGTTCTTCTGTGAAGAAAGGACCTTCAAAATAGATTCCTTTGATTTTAGCTCCTGGTGCTTCCTGATACATTTTGCCGATTGTCTCAGCTACATCTTTTAAACGTTCTTTGCTTGACGTCAATGTTGTTGGTAAAAATGAAGTCACTCCACAAGATAATAGACCTTCAGACATCACTTTGATACCTTCTGCATCATTATCCATTACATCATGATTCATATAGCCGTGAATATGTGTATCTACCAAACCAGGAGCAATCCATTTGCCGCTTTGGTCAATAATGTTGACTTCTCCCTCAGGTAGTTCTTTCGTGTATTCACCAAAAAGTCCATCGGTAATTTCAAGATAGCCTGCATTTTTGACGCCTGACGCTAAAAAGAATTTGTCAGCATAGATAAAAGTTCTCATTCTATTCTCTCCCTTTGTTTTTCTACCTCTAAAGTACTCTTATTTAGAGAAGAAGTCAAGAATGGTCTACACCATTTACAAATTTTTTGAAATTTGTTTCACAGCTTGTGCTAAGCCTTCATAGAATGCTGCTCTTTCTGGTTCTTCTTTACGCTTGTATATTAAGCTTTTAAGCACAAATAAATCATTGAGGTAATAGTAGCTATTCTTCTCTTGAGCCCAATAGATTCCTTGATTCACCTGTTCTAACGCTTCGTCGATTTCATTTTGATGAAATAAGAAATTTCCATAATTATAAAAAATTTGCGAAAATTCACTTTTTGATCGTTCGTCAGCTGATTGGTGCAACAGTTGAATGCTTCGACTCAAATAATAGCGTGCTTCAGCCGTTTTTCCTGCAACACCATATATTTTTCCAATGCAACTGATCAGTTGTATTTCTGTGTCAGAAACATGGATTCTTTCTTTTTGGCTAGAGTAACTCAATGCTTCTTTCAAATAATAAAGGGACTGAGAGATATTTTGACGCAACGTGAATTCGCAAACACCGAGATAATAATAATAGCGTTGAAAGTCAGTTGCTTGATACAGATTTTCAGAAATATCAGAAGATTTTAGTACTTGTTCTAACTTCCGATAATCACGTTTTTGGAAACAACTATCCAACAGTTCAAATAATTTATCGTTTGTCCGAGTAGTTTTTCGAGAGAGATTCATCACATGATCAATCGTTACCCCTAGCCGTTGACAAATCTGCATCATCACCAATACATTCGGCAGTTCCTCATTATTTTCGATCCGACTTAATACACTTTGTGAACAAATATCTTGCGAAAGCATTTTTTGCGTCATTTTTTGTTCTTTTCGAATCTCTTTAATGATCGTGCCAAAGGACTCGATTAACGTTTCCATAAGTATCCTCCCCAAAATATGCGTATTCGCATTCTATTCGTATTTTACTTTAGGAAGTCGCAAACTTCAAGAAAAGACTTGCAACTAAATAATATACTTTAGTTATTTAAGAAAACTCCACTAGAAAGAGAGCCTCAGTGTGTTTGTCTGTGGCCCTCCTACTGAAAAATTTGGTTTTTAAAATCATTTTTGGCGATAGGTTGCTAGGAATTCTCTCATTTTCTTAGCTGTTTGTTTCAAATCATCCATTTTAGGAAGATAAACGATTCGAAAATGATCTGGCTGGTTCCAATTAAATCCACCACCATGTACAAGTAGAATATGATGTTCATGTAAAAAGTCCAAAACGAATTTTTCATCATCCAAAATATTGAATCGCTTTGTATCAATTTTTGGGAATATATAAAAAGCAGCTTTTGGTTTTACGGCTGAAAGACCAGGAATATCATTGATTGCATTATAGATATATTCTCTTTGTTCATAGATCCTTCCGCCTGGCAGGAGCAGCTCATCGACACTTTGATAACCGCCTAGCGCGGTTTGGATAATTTGCTGAGACAATACATTGGAACACAAACGCATGGAGGACAACATATTCAGCCCTTCTATATAGCCTTTGACGTGTGACTTATCTCCACTTAGGACCATCCAGCCTACTCGAAATCCTGCTACACGATGAGATTTGGATAGACCGTTCAGCGTAACAACGAACAAATCAGGCGCTAATGTAGCAATCGGAATATGTTCTAGACCATCCATCACTAAGCGATCATAGATTTCGTCGGAATAAATAATCAGGTTATTTTGTCGAGCTACTTCAACGATTTCTTCTAATAATTCTTTTGGATAAAGTGCCCCAGTAGGATTATTAGGATTAATGATAACAATAGCTTTTGTCCGACTCGTTATTTTTGATTTGATATCATCAATATCAGGATACCATTCTGCCTCTTCATCGCAAATATAATGAACAGGTGTGCCTCCAGCTAATGCAATAGAAGCCGTCCACAACGGATAGTCCGGCATTGGAACCAGTACTTCATCTCCATTGTCCAGCAACCCCTGCATACACATCGTGATCAATTCGCTCACTCCGTTGCCGGTGTAGATATCATTGATCGTCACATTCGGAAAATGTTTCAGTTGGCAATATTGCTCAATTGCTTTTCTAGCAGAAAAGATCCCCTTGGAATCTGAGTAGCCTTCTGAGTCACGGGCATTCATGATCAAATCACGAATGACTTCGTTTGGTGCTTCAAATCCAAAAGGTGCGGGATTTCCCGTGTTCAATTTTAAAATACTAATGCCCTCTTCTTGCATCCGCTCCGCTTCTTCTAGAACGGGACCGCGAACATCGTAACTGACACCTTCTAATTTGTTGGATTTTTCAAATTCTCTCATCACTTAGCCAATCCCTCATTTCAAAAAGTTAGAACTTTCCAAATTTTTTGTTATTTACTATTTCAATATCATACTCCATCCTAGAAAATTTTGCCACTTATTTAGGAAAAACGTAAGTATTAAAAAAACACAAACAAGCGTTGAGAACTTAATTGTCATGATAGTCATTCCATAGATTCGCTGCCCAATCCATTGCAATTCCACAAATGATTCCTAGCATAAAACCAAGCAAAAAACGTCCGAATGCAAGTCCAATCAATACACCTAAGATCATTCCCAGTCCTGAAAATTCTCCGTCATATTTCTCCATCTTAATAAGTCCTCCCATTTTTGAGCTTGACAACTATGTAAAACCTCGCTATCATTAGTGTGTTATTATTACGCAGATGTGTTGGAATTGGCAGACAAGCATGATTGAGGGTCATGTGAGCGTTAGCTCGTGTGGGTTCGAGTCCCATCATCTGCACTACAACTCGTGAAGTTAATTTTGCTTCACGAGTTTTTTTGTTTGAACGTTTCTTTATGCCATTATATACATATCACTGTATCCTTTACAAAAAGAACGTACAATCATGTAAACAGCCTGAGGTGAGTATATGAAGGTCGGAAACAAGCTACTCGTAGAAACTTGCAAGTGTTAAAACAATTAATCGAAAAACGAGTAAAATCCCTCACCTAATACTAAAGCGAGGGATTTTTTGTATATTATCTGTTTATCACCGTTATTATAAAGGTACAAATACCAAGCACGGTTAATCCAAATTGCATAAATTCATTTTTTTGTACACTCATGCTTTTCATTAGCTCTTTAACTGCCATTAGTACTAAGATGGCGATAACAACATAAAGTATATAGTACGTCCGCATTCCTGAAGCCCATACTGTGGGAGAAAATCCCATAATTAACCTTGAACAAAATCCCATTATCATCAAAATAACTAAAAAAATAGAAGTTTTCTTATTGTCAAAACTTAAATAAATTCCAACAATTAAACATAGTAATAATGCCAAGACTACTAAAGTAGCTATCCAAGTACCTGGATAAAAAAGTGACAGTTTCGTTCCTAACTCTGTAAAGAGATTATTCAGGTTACTACTACTCCAAATCATTGCCCTTTTATTTCCATTGACGTAAGTAAAGCTTTGACCCATTGTATTACCAAAATAAATAATCAGGTTTAAGAAAAACGGTAATGCAGTCAATATACGCACATAATAGTTTTGACATTTCCTATATGTTAGAAGGAAAATTAAGAAAAATAGCAATAAAAATAAGATATTCATGTCTAAAAAAAACGGCTTTCCAAATGATGAAATACCTAAATCTAACTTATTAAGAAAGTTGAAATTTTTATATTCAGGAAACCATTTATTAATTTCATGTGTAGCACGTAATGCATTCCCTGGAGTTGTCAAAGAGAAAATTAATTCTGCTAAGCTTATTATTGAAAATACTGATAACTTATAATTATATCGTCCATTGACAATCAAATATAAACTAACTATACTTGTTAGAACAAAAAAACAGGCGTTGACTTGTTCTTGATTAGTTAAAAATATCAATAAAGGAATACTTACCCAATATATTTTTCTATTTATTTCTTCTCCTCTTAAGAGTTGAAAAAACGGATAAAAAGTTAGTAAACTAAATGCTACTGGCCACTGATAGTTCAAGGTGGTTGCTCTCCAACCGGTTTCCCCCATTACTGTCAATGGTATTAAACAGTATATAGAGCAAACCAATAATAAATTTTTAACATTTATTTTCTCAAAAACATACTTGCAAAGTAATACTACAATTCCTAACATAATCGTAGAATTTAATAATTTCCATAGCATAAAGTGTTTAGAAAAGAACATTAAGAATAGTTCTATAATAATTCTTGAACTCCATGTCTTATAATGTTCTATCGAAGCACCCAAATAGCCAAGTTCATCTAATCTACTTGCATAAACTACGTCATCCGCTCTCATAGTCGGCATATACATATTAAAGAGTAAAAAGATACCCCAAATCCCTATTAGTAACAAGATCAGTTCTTTGTTATTCGTTATTTTTCTATTATGTTTGTTCATTTTTATACTCCTTCTTATATTTCCTAATAGAGTATAACATAGCTTTAAGCATTACTTAAAGATAACTTAAAAGTTATCTTTTAAATACTTATATGTATCCCCTCATGTGTGGGCTGAATATATCGTCAAATGAATATCAGAAATCGCACATCCTTCACTACACCTTCATCGTTTGACTGATTGCATCGCCACATTGATTCCGTATGCCTTTTTGATGTCTTGCCGAGCAGTCGCTTGAGATTAAATACACGTTAATTCTTTAGGTGTTCCGTGTTCTATCACAAGTACGTAAACATAAGTTCCAACTACACCTTGTGGTTTGTCGAGAACCAGCCAGCCACACGAACTGTTTTGTCTATTACTTTTTTGAAATATCTAGTTTGCCATAAACGTTCCCTTGATGCGTTAGCGTGCTTGCTGATACTTTATCATCAAGGCTCTGATCTTCAGTACTGCTATCAGGTTTCAATGCGGGATTATCGTAGTATTTTTTAAACTGTGAATAAAGTAGTCTTGCATTTGAGCAGTGATTGCTGCAGGAACTGCAAAGTAAGATTACAGCCATAATGCCCTGTCAGTAGGCACGTTATTAAGCCATTTATACGACATAAAAAACCATTCAACGAGTGATCTAATATATAACTGCAACTTATATACAGGTAGTTTACGTACACTCCTTTCGCCACAACGCTCTATTTTTTGCAGTCGGTTATTTTGCTTTTTTAATCGTTTAATTTCAAGATTGACGCCTGTTGCGGATAGATATAATGCTATATTTTTCTCACTTATGAATTAAGAAATGGCTTCTTTTCACTTCTTGAAATACACTTTTTAAGCGATTTATCTCTTAGATCATATAGATGAAATACTGTCTTGAACGCTCATTCTGCTTCCATATTTTTCTTTTGAAATAACTTTTAAAACAATAAAATTAAAAGCTTTTCATCAAATTGACCCTATGTTAGAATCGATAAAAAGAGGAGGTTTGATATGGAAATTTCTCATATTACGTTAATTGTTAAAGACTTAAATAAAACTTCTGTATTGTTAAATACCTTATTTGATGCAAAAGAAATCTACGATAGTCAACAAAAAAAATTTTTCTTAGTTAAGGACCTATGGATTGCAGTAATGCAGAATTCGTCGAATAAACTGCCAAAGACATACAATCATATTGCTTTTAAAATTGACGAACAAGATATAGATTCGTTTGTCTCAAAAATCCAAATGTTAGGTTTAACTGTCGAACCAGGACGTTCTCGTGTGAAAGGCGAGGCTTCTTCAATTTACTTTTACGACTATGATAATCACCTCTTCGAGTTACATACCGGTACTCTCCAGGAACGTTTAAAATCCTACAATTCCACTACCTGCGACTAGTAATGACTAGTCTCTTTTTATGGCCTCTGATCCCCCCCATTGAGCGAATACTAATAGGGCTTCGAATTGATCTGTTCAATCTTTAAGCAATATCCCTCAAATGAGTTTGTAAAGTTTAGTGATTCATCACAAATACTTAAATACATGTAGTTGTATATAGATTGAGGTTCTTGTGAGCGTATGCTCGTGTGGGTTCAAATCCCATCGTCTGCATCCATCTTTCCAAAACAAGCGGCTAGGACATTTTTGTCTCAGCCGCTTGTTTTCTAGTTTATTCTTTCATCTTGTCGGACCTTTTTTCTTGGGTATAGACTTTTCTCATATTCTACCACAATTTTGGGTTTCCCTAACACATGATAGGATCTCACAACAAATTGCTTTCTATTATTATAATAACCTGTAACGACTAACTTCATCCCTTCGTCTACTTCAGCTAGGAAGTTCAAACTATGGGAAGCAATCAAACAATTGACCCCATTTAAACTGAAACGGATCAACGGTCTGGCACTGACTTGCAAAGTACGGATCTTATCTACTGTTCCATATTTTTTCTCCATAACCTTCACCTCAATACCATTATACGAACATACATTCCCTTTGTAAAGAAGAAACTCTGTTTTATCTTGTTGACTTTTTGTCTATTACCTTTCTTAAAATCATATTGGCACTTCCTGCGAAGATGAAGGACATGTACTAAAAAAAAGAGGCAGCAGTATAGATTACTGTTGCTTCTTTACTAATTTAGGTTTACTTGTTAAGAAAGATTATTTACGCAAATGTTCTTCAACAATTTGCTGAGATTTATCAGCTGTATCTTCCACTTCATCTTTTGCTTTTTCTAACTTTTGAATATATTGTTTCAAGCTTGAGTTTTCAGCAGTTGCTTCGTCTAATTTCTTTTGTGTATCTGTTAACTGAGTTTCTACATTTGTTTTTTCTTGTGTAAGTGTTGCGATTTGTTGGTTCAAACCATTTACAGTATTTTGTAATTCTGAAAGTTTTGCTTGTGCTTCTTGTAGTCTTGCTGTCCAATCTGCATTCAGATGATTGATTTCATCATTTTTTTGGTTGATCTCATCTAGTTTGACATTGATTTCATTTTGTTTGCTTTGTAGTTGTGCATCCTTGCTGACTAATTGACTTTCTAAGTTTTGTTTTTCTGCTGCCGATTGATTTTTTTGGTTTTCTAATTCATTTACTTTTGTTTGGTATTCTTGGACATCTGCCTTTGAATCTTGCAATGTCTGTTCTTTTTGTGCTAGTCGAGCGGTAAGATCTGTAATCGCTTGCTCTTTATCTGTCAATGTATGATCAAGCTGTGTCAGATTCTCATTGATTGTATCAATATCTGTCTCTCCACCCCACAAAATAATTTCATTTGCGTACCGCGTGCCTGTGTAGCCAATTAGACATAGAAATGCAACGACAATCCCACCAGTAATAAATTTCTTTTTCATTTGCATAGCTCCTTAATCCAATACTTTTACATACTAAAAGTAAGTGATCTCAAACACAATGTCAAGCGTTTTTAAATTACATATGTAATTTTAATATAAATACTATCAAATACTCATTTAATCCTCCTTTTTTATCTATTTAAAAAATCTTTTTTATAGAGAAAAATGCAGGTTAATACTTTCTTAAATAAATATTTATGGTGAACAAAAACAAAAAAGCAAGTTTTATTAAACGTAACCCTTTTCATTTCATAGATTACTATATTTATTACAAAAAACGTGGATTTGTCATAAATTGTCATGCTTCTTTTACCTATGAAATATTTTCACGTGTTAAAGTATTCCTCGTTGAACACAACAAATAAAACTTTTTAACGAATAAAGGAGATTTTTCATGACATCACTTAAAACTTTACTTTTTGGAACAACTTTGGCTGCCGGCGCTGCATTCTTCATGGGAACGACTGCTCATGCGGACGAAGCTTATACCGTTCAATCAGGTGATACTCTATCAACGATTTCTCAAAAATACGTTGGTGATAACTCCTTGATCAATGCCATTGCAGAATCAAATTCAATTTCTGATATTAACCTGATTTACTCAGGACAACAATTAACAATCCCAACAGAAGGCTCTGCACAAGCAGCTGCTGAACCTCAAGCAGCCGTTCAAGAAGCACCAGTCCAAGCTGAACAACCTGTTGTACAAGAAACGGTTCAAACGGAAACACAAGCAGCGCCTGTTGCTGAAACACAACCTGCTCCTGCTGTAACAGAAACTGCTGCTACTCCAGCAAGTACAAGCTCTGCAAAAGAATGGATCGCACAAAAAGAATCAAGCGGTTCTTACACAGCAACGAACGGACGTTACATCGGGCGTTACCAACTAGATTCTTCTTACTTAAATGGTGACTACTCTGCTGCGAACCAAGAAAAAGTGGCAGAACAATATGTTGCTTCACGTTATGGTTCTTGGGAAGCGGCGAAAGCATTCTGGGAAGCAAACGGTTGGTACTAAGATTCATTTATTAATCGAACGGTTTACTTTTATATAAAGAAAGCCAAAAAGAGGTGCGACACTAGTTGTGTCACACCTCTTTTTTATTTACCTAATCTAATGAAACGTTCCAAGTTTTGATAAGTATTTTTTTTAACTTCTTCAACTGATAGCTCTTTGATCTCAGCGATTGTCTTTAACTGTTCTTCAAGCAGTGAGACATAATCTTTTTCTGAAAAAATCTCCCCTAAAGCCCACTCTGCTGCATGTAGTCCATCCGTTTCAATAAGTAAGTGGTCGATTGGGACTGCTTTAGCTAGTTGCCAGACTGCTGGATTCTTTTTCAAATCAAGACCAATACTGAAATAACAGCCTAAATCAATATAGTCTTGTTGATAGTCTAAAGAAGAATACCAATGGATCAAATAGTGATTAGGGTAAGATTGGATATAATTTAAGATCTCTTTTTCGCATCCTTTTGTGTGCAGTACAACAGGTTTCTCATTTATGGCTGCAAAAGCAAGCTGTCGCTCAAATACTTTTTTTTGTGTAGTCATCGGTACATTCGTCCAAATATTATCTAACCCTATTTCACCGATGATCCTTGCTTTTTTCAAAAAAGGCTCAACTTGTTCAAACGTATAGCTATCTGCTTTCCAAGGATGGATACCGTAACTTAAGGCTTGAGTCTTACTTGCTGCAAGCTGTCTGTTTTCCTTCCATTCTTCTGGCGAATCACAATTGATGATCGTCAAAATCGTGTGTTCCTGCTGAAGGAGTGCTAAACTCTGACTCCCATCTAAATGACAATGAGCATCACTTAACATCTAATTCACCTGCCAATAACTGATAAATCGTTTGCTTTAACTCTGATTGCTGCAGTATCCATTCACGTGACCGTCGTTTTTCAGGCACTTGAATCTCAGCAATCACATGTGCCGGACGGGCGGAAAGCACAAGAATCCTGTCTGATAAATAAATTGCTTCTTCGATATCATGCGTCACAAGTAAAGTAGTCCGCTTTGCTTTTTTAGGCAGCTTCAACATCCAGTCTTGCATCTGCCCTCTGGTCATAGCATCTAACGCTCCAAATGGTTCATCAAGAAGCAAGTAAGAAGAAGGATTCATGATTGTTCGTAACAAGGCCGTTCGCTGCTTCATCCCGCCAGATAATTGTTCCGGCAAAAAATGTTCATAGCCGTTTAACCCAAAGATATCCAGATAATCCCTTACTTGTTCTTCATTGATTGTTAGATGATTGATTTTTTGATATAACGTAACGTTTTGATAGACGCTCAGCCAAGGAAGTAACATATCTTCTTGCGGCATATAACTAAATGCTGTATGGAGACCAGTTACTTTTTGATCGTCTACTTTGATCGTTCCAGAAGTCATAGGCTGGACTCCTGTTAAAGTTTTCAGCAATGTTGACTTACCGGCTCCGCTTGGCGCGACAATCGATGTAAAGGTATCTTTAGGGATAGTGAAATGGATGTCTTCTAATATTTTCAGGTTTTCAATGACTACATTCAAGTGGCTGATTTGGATTGACATATCTATCACTCCTATTTTATAAACTGATTAGTGAATAGTTCTTGCGAAGGTACATCTTGCTTGATCAATCCGTTTTCCTGCATAAAAGATGTATAATTGCGCCAAACTTTTTCTTCCATCAATCCCCAATTCTCAGGATCATCCGTATAATTTTTTGACAAGAATGCTTGTGATTCTTCTAAAAACGTCCGATCATTTTCTTTTGCATATTTTTGCAACAGTTTAGCACTGTCATTTGGATCCTTAATAGCTTCCTGATAGCCTTTTTTCGTGGCATCCATAAAAGACTGTACCAATTCTGGATCACTTTTGATCAGTTGATCATTCGTAATAATTACCGGAGTATAGTAATCTAACCGTTCATCTAATTCTTTCAATGGGATATAGTTTAGTTCAATACCCGCTTCTTTTGCTTTGATCATATCCCAACCTTCAAAGTACCATTGGATATCTGAGGATTTTCCTAAGCTTTCTGGCCCTTCTCCATTGCTTCCTACCATTGTCAGTTTTGAAAAGTCCCCGCCGTCTTTTTCCATCACAGCTTTTAAGACAGCTTCTTCACTTGGACTTTGCCAACCTGCATATGTTTTTCCTTCAAAATCTTTTGGTGAATGGATGTTACTGTCTGATAGGGTGGCGAATCCAGAAGTATTATGTTTGATCACTGTAGCAATTGCTTTGACTGGTATATTCTGTCCATCTGCGTGAGCATAAGTGACATCTTCTTGATAACTTACACCAAATTGTGCTTTGTCCGCACCTACTAGACCAATACTTGTCGAATTATCTCCTGGTTCGATGATTTGGACATTTAAACCAGCCTCTTTATAATAGCCTTTTTCTTTTGCTAGGTAGATGCCAGTATGATTAGTATTCGGTACATAATCCAAAACAAGTGTCACTTTTTTCAAATCCTTTGTTTCTTGTTTGCTACTTGTTTCTTTTGCAGTGCCACAAGCGGATAAAAGCAACAGTAGCGGTAATAAAAGCCATAATTTTTTCATTTGATCCCCTTCTCTTAAAAAATATAAAGCATACGATAATACCCTTTTTTCAATAATGAACAAGCGCCATTCAGCAATAAACTCAATAGAATGACACAAATGATCGCAGCAAAAACTTTATCGATCTGGTAGCTGTTTTTTACGCGTATCATGTAATACCCTAAGCCTGCTTGAGCGCTTAGCCATTCTCCAACGACTGCTCCGCTGACACAATAAGTAGCAGCCACTTTTAAACCGGAAAAGAAGCCGGATAAACCCGCTGGTATTTTATATATTCGATAAATCTTCCCTGTATCTGCCCCCATCGTTTTCAAAAAGATGATTTGCTCTTTTGATACTTTCCTCAATGTATCCGAAAAAGAAACTACGATCGGAAAATAGCTTATCAAGACAACAAGGATCACTTTTGGAAGCATACCGAAACCAAACCATAGGGTAAGTAATGGCCCTAACACCATGATTGGCAACATTTGTGAAATCACTAGTAACGAATAAAAAGACATTTCTAAAAACTTCCAATAATCCATTGCCAAGGCAGTAATAAAAGAAAGAACGCTAGCTATTACCAAACCAAGCACTGCTTCATTTAATGTCGTGACAGAATGGGAAAGTAATACTTGTGCATCTGCCGCTAATGCAGAAAATACAGCAGCAGGTCCGGGTAAAATAAAGGCAGGTATTTTCCAAACTATGACAACAATCTGCCAAATAATTAAAATGAATGCCATACTGACTGCTGGATAAAGATTTTTCTTCATTTTGTTACCTCCTTTCTTCTAATATGAATAACAAAAAACGCTTGAAATGGGCACGACATAGTAACCCGCTTCAAGCGTCTGCTATGTTTCTCCCTTCACCAGTATTAACTGACAGGTTCAATGGGTCTAAGTTCACAACTTACTCTCATGTCGTCTACGACATCCCCAGAAACAGGTATTCATTTTTTAAAGTGTAGCACAAGAAGGAAAAAGCAACAAGCGCTTTAGTTATCATGCTGATTATTTCAATAAATAGGAGAGATCACTTGCCAATGTCGGATACCCCATGATATAGCTATCCAACTCTTTTTTAGTCAATTTTTGATTGATGACTAGTGTCAAATCATCGATCAATTCGTCTGCTTGCTCGCTAATCACTGCAGCACCAATCAAATAATTTTGCTGGTCAAAGGTCAATTCAGCCTTAGCAACTGGTTCATTGACACGATGATAGGTGAACCAACTGGTAAGATCCATCTCTACCACTTGATCTGACGAAGAAGCGTGACTTTTTGTAACTCCTACTTCAGCAAGTTTAGGACTGGCGTAGACGATCGTAGGTATAATCGGATATTTGATAGGTTCGCTTGTTGCATCCGTTATCCGCTTAGCTACATAATTTCCTTCAAAAGTGGCGACTGGTGTCAATTTGGGGGTTTTCCTTGAAACAATATCTCCACACGCAAAAATTTTTGGATTGCTCGTTTGCAGATAATCATTGACTGCAATTCCGTGTTTATCAAAGACGACATTCGCTTGTTCAAGTGCTAAAGATTCTGTATTCGGCTGTCTCCCAGTCGCACAAAAAATCATATCTGCTACTAATTCCGTCTCTTTTCCGACTAAACGATAGCGAGTACCTTCTGAAATGATCTTTTGGGTTTCAACACCAAAAGCAAACTGAATGCCAGATGCTTCCATTTGATGGACGGCTTCCTCTACCAAAGACGCCTCAAATTCTTTTAATGGCCGTTGATTATGATGGACAATGGTTACTTTGCTCCCTGCAGCATTGGCAATCGTAGCTAGCTCAAAAGCAATATAACCACCACCGATAAAAATGATTTCTTTAGGCAGTACAGGCAATGATAAAAAGTCTGCACTAGTTTTCAAGTATTCCTTTCCCTCCACTGGTAAGATCGCAGGTCTTTGCCCGGTTGCCAAAACAAAGTAATCCGCATGGAAGACTTCTTCGTTGACTTCAATAGATGAATCATCCAAAAAACGAGCGGTTCCTGAAAGATGATCGATTTCAGCTTCTGCTAATTGTTTTTTTCGGCTTTCTGGGACTGGATCCGTAAATGTTCGTTTGAATTTTTGAAGTTCTTCCCAGTTGGCAGTTGGGATCTCGTTAAAACCTTTTCCACTCAATTGTTTTACCCGATTACGTGCCTCTACTGCACTTAACAAGACTTTTTTAGGATCACATCCACGGTTAGGACAAGTCCCGCCCCATAGATCTTCTTCGACCACTAGTACTGTTTTACCTGCTTCTTTCAATCCATAAGCAGCACTTAAGCCACTCACACCTGAACCGATGACGATTGCATCATATGTTTTCATTTCCTTCCTCCTCTCGACTTAAAAAAGCAAAGATTTCTTTACTTGTCAGCGACCCAATACTTCTTTGCTTTTCTACTATCACAATACTTGGATACACCGAAAGAAGCGAATATACTTCTTTCATAGGCGTATCAAAGCAAACTTGTTGACGAGCATTTTCTGGTATTTCATTTAAGAAATATCCATTGACGACTAAATCTTCTACTCGCCACTCTTTCGTCTGTTTCGGTTCATCAAAGAAATGCCGAACGTAGTCGTTTTTAGGATTCATCAATAACTGCTCTGGTGTGTCACATTGGATAATTTCTCCATCCTTCATAAATGCAATACGATCACCTAGCTTGATTGCTTCTTCCATATTGTGCGTAACGAAAACGATGGTCGTGCCCAATTCTTCGTGTAAGGACAAAACCAATTCTTGTAATGAGTTTCTTGAAATCGGATCTAATGCGCTAAATGGCTCGTCCATCAAAATCACATCTGGGCTTGCAGCAATAGCTCGGATGATCCCGATCCGTTGCTGTTCTCCTCCAGACAACTCTCTAGGCATACGATCTCGATAAATATCAGGAGATAAGCCAACTTTTTGAAGAAGTTCATCTACACGGTCTGCTCTTTTCTGCTTTTCCCAACCTAACATTTCAGGGATGACTTCAATATTTTGCTTGACTGTCATGGTCGGGAACAAAGCGATTTGCTGTAGCACATATCCCATATTCCACCGCATTTTCTGCAGATTATATTCATTTAACGATTTTCCTTTGAAGTAGATGTCTCCTGCTGATGGTTTAGATAATCCATTGATCATTTTCAAAGTAGTTGTTTTTCCACTACCGGAAGGACCAACCAAAACAAAGATTTCTCCTTTTTTGATTGCCAGATTTAGGTCATCGATGACATACTTTCCATCATACTTTTTTTGCACATGTTTGAACTCGATTAATTTAGTCACTGATCTTCCTCCTTTACTAATCCTTCATTTTTCAGGAAGATTCGTGCTACTTCTGTCGGCTTTTTCTTTTCGACATTGACTTGGTAATTCATATCAATCATTTGATCCTCTGTTATTTTTCCGCTTAATTTATTCAGTGCTTTAACGATTTCAGGATGTTCTTTAGCAAAATCTTTTTTCATCAGCGGTGCGCCTTGATAAGCTGGGAATAACCCTCGATCATCTTCTAGAGTCACTAGATCGTACTCCTTGAGCTGGCTATCTGTGGAATAGGCATCCACAATATTGACATCTCCATTATTGATTGCTTGGTAACGCAAACTTGGCTCCATGCTTTGTACACTTGAAAAATTCAAGCCATATGCTTCTTGGATTCCTTTATATCCATCTGAACGATCAATAAATTCCAGTGTGAATCCCGCTTTGATCTGATCAGAGATAGCTGCCAAATCGGAAATCTTTTTAAGTTGATGTTCGTTCGCAAAAGATCTCTTGACTGCCAAGGCATACGTATTTTGGTAAGCCATTGGTTTTAATAATGTCATATCGAATTGTTTATTCAATAATTCTTCTGCTTCGTCATATGTTTTTTCTTTTGTCAAATCAGCACTTTTCATTGCTTCAGGTACCTTCACCAAGCTTTCTAGGACAGTACCTGTGAACTCAGGATAGATATCGATTTGACCTTGATCCAGTGCATTGAACAAAAAACTCGTCTTGCCAAAATTCGGTTTTAATTCAACTTCTGTTTTTGTGTTGTCTTCAATCAATTCTTTATACATTTGGATCAGGATTTCAGGTTCCGCTCCTAATTTTCCAGCAATCGTGATGGTTTCATTTTTAAACAAGGCAGACTGATATAAAGAAACGCCGCCAAATAAACACACCACTGCTGCTAAAGTAATGATGGAATATCGAGGTTTCTTATGCTGCAACCAGCGAATCAGTCCGCTGAATATAATGGCAAGCAAGGCAGAACTGATCGCACCAATCAATGTCAAAACAGGTGTATTTCGGTCAATACCTAACAAAATAAATGTCCCTAATCCACCTGCTCCGATCAATGCTGCCAAAGTAGCCGTACCGATGATTAAAACTAAGGCAGTTCGGATACCTGAGATAATGACAGGTAATGCGATTGGAAGCTCTACTTTCAGCAAGCGTCTCATTCTGGACATACCAAATGCTACCGCTGCTTCTACAATAGACGGGTCAATTTCAGCTAGACCAATATACGTGTTTTGGAAAATCGGAAGCAAAGCGTAAATAACAAGTGCAATCAATGCTGGAACAGTTCCGATCCCTACAAATGGGATAAGTAAACCTAATAAGGCAAGTGAAGGAATCGTTTGGAGCACACCCGTGATCTGTAATAAGACTTCTGCCATTTTTTTATGATTGGCTGCCCAAATCGCTAAAGGAATAGCAATCAGTGCTGCAATCAGCAAAGAAATGAGAGAAATGGACAGATGTTGAAATGCAGCTTCCAGCAACTCGCCTTTTCTTTCACTTAATGTTTGTATAAAATTATTCATGCGACCTTCCTTTCTGTTATTCTTTAAGTATAAACATTTCTTTCCTTTTTCCCAACTAACTTGTCTTGCCTTAACCTTACAGCACGAACAAAAAAAAGAAAAAAATACCTCTAAATATGCTGACAAAAAAAGAATCCAAGCAACAAAGTCGGATCAACTTTTTGGTTCTCGTTTTTTCACTACGAATACCATAAAAATCTATACGAAATTGTCACTTGGAATCAGCTATATCTTTTTTACACACACAACTTTTATTTTAATAAAAAGAAACAGCCAATAAAGTAGAAATCTCGTGGGGGAGAACACCTTTATTGGCCTGTTCAACGAATATTATACTGTATCATGACACTTTTTTGCCAAAAATGTAAAAAACGGTTGTTTTGACATCATAAACGTCTTGTTTTCTTATTTTTACTTATATCACCACTTTATTTTCTATCTCTTTCACTCCATAAAGCGGAATGAGTTCTTCTTTTGACTGATAATAAACAGCTTTCTCACGGTTCTTCATCAAAAAAAGAAAGATGTCTTTCATAGCAAGTGGTGCTTTGCCGTGTTCAAATAAAAAGATAAATTGATTTGCTTTATTTATCTGGACCATTGTCACAGGCACCAGTTTTTGTTCTTGAGCCAAAAAAACTCCTTTATACTCTGTTTTTTTGGGTGATTTTGTAAGAATTGTCAATAAGTCTGCTGCTCGCATTTTTCCACTCCTTATTTGATAAATAAAAAGAAACAGCCAAAAATAATTTTTTTTCATTTTCCTCTTGAAGTAAGAGTATAAGTCAGTATAATAAAGAAGTTGCTGAAAATTTTCAAAAGAAAAGAGGCTAGAAATGAAAAAATTAAATTTATTTACAGAATTGTGCGGAATCATTTTAGGCGCAGGAATCTACGGATTAGCTGTGACAGGAATCAATATTCCATCTAAGCTGGCAGATGGTGGGGTTACTGGTATTGCTTTGCTTTTGCATAATCTTTTTGGATTCGCTCCTTCTGTCACTTCACTGCTTTTTAATTTACCTTTATTGCTTATCTCATTGTTTCTTTTTGGAAAACACGCTTTTCTCCGGACGATCGTCGGAACATTTGCGCTAGTTTTCTTTTTACATTTATGGGAGAGCCTTCATATACATTTTGCTGTAGATAGTCTACTGATCAATAGTTTGATGACAGGTATTCTTTCTGGCATTGGTTGCGGTCTCGTCTTTCGATTCGGCGGAAGCACAGGCGGAACAGATATCATTTATCAAGCCATTGAAAAATATTTTCATATTAAGATTGGCAAAAGTCTTTTCTTGATTACTTTTGGTATTTTAGTTGTCTCCTTGCTTTATTTGGATCTCACACATTTTCTGTATACATTACTTAGCTGTTCTATTCTATCTTATACATTGAATAAAGTGAAGTATCTGGAAATTGGATCTGTTTTGCCCCAATTGGAAGCAAAACAGACTACAGAAACATTTGAACCACTTGATCCTCTTGAACAGTTAGAGCACTGATTCTTATTTTTCACTACTTTATTTAATTTACAGAAATATCATTATGTAAACTAAAATGATATTATTCAGTAAAATCTTCTTTATAAAAAAATAAAAAACAAACTATTTTTGCAAACGATCTGCGAAAATAGTTTGTTTTTTTATTTTGCCATTATTTTCTTACTTATTGGGAGAAAAAATTCGCTTAAACTCAAAAAAATCTGAGGATACGATATAAACTTTCGGATAGAGTATAAAATAAGGAAACGCCGCAGCGTTTCCTTTCCAACTGTAGCCGAATATAAATTTGTATATCACTTATTTAAAATAGCTATTTTCTCCCAAAGAGTTTCCTTGATCATCGATCAATCCTTGTAATGAGCGTTCTAAGATACCATGGCTTTTTTTCGATTTTTTTTCTTCTGACTGCTTTGTTTCCTCTAACGTTTTTGTTCGATTGAATGTTCGTACAGACGGCTCCCCATTTCTTTTTTCTTGATACGGCGTCGGTTCTGTATCGAACAACAGATAAGAGTCATCCGTTTTTTTCATCGATTCGATTAAATGATCCTCAGAAATTTTGCTTTCTCTAGGGTCTGGGATAATCGATGCGGGTACATATTTAGGAACAAAATAAGAACGCTCCCGCACCTTCGTGTCAACAGATGCGTTTCGTGTAGTATGCTTGGACTCTGTCCTTGTTTCACTTTGTCTGACAGAACGAGAGGAATCACCAAAAAGTTTTTTTCGTCCTGTCGATGTGATTTCTGATTGGTAATGGCCGGTATAATCCGGTAATTTTCCTTTATGCTTTTCCAAATTTTCCTTACGCGGAGCTGACTTCAATCCATTTGTTGCACGACGCTTGCGACGGATTTTCTCGGTGTTCGTGTTCGTGAAATGAAATTCTTTCATCTGCTCAAACGGGGACTGATTCTGTTCAGTCAAAAGATCTTCTTGTCCGTCAAATAATACTCGCTTCTTGTCGTTGGTTAATTTTACGCCTAACTCATCATCGTACGCAGGAAAACGGAAATGTTTTCGTCTGATTTCTTTCATTCAAACCATCCTTCTCAAAAATGGAACTTTTCTCAATAATAGCACAGATTCATTGTTTTCAGTAGCAATGCGCTGATTATTTTAAGAAAATAGCGATGAATTTCATAAATATATATATAGTAATAAGACTTAATTCGTTGTCTCTCTGATAACTAGTTCAGGAAAAAAACGACGATAACCTTGACTCGCCCCTTTTTCTTCTATTTTTTTTAACAACATTTCTCCACATACTTCACCCATACGTATAATATCTTGCTTGATCGTTGTCAATTTAGGTGAACTGATTTGGTCTAAAAATACCCCATCAAATCCAATCACACCAAATTCTTCGGGCAAGTGTCCTCCAGCATTTATAATCCCTCTTACTGCTCCTAGTGCTAGCCGATCTGAACTACATACAAAACAAGTTTTATCTGTAAAATCTGCCCAGTTTTCTGTCATATATCTTTCTACTTCTGTCGAATGATTTGGAAACCGCAAGATTTTACTAGGAAGATCAACTTCCTTCATCACAGATAAATAACCAGTTTCCCTTGAAATTTCAAAAGGCTCGTCCACTTCGATACCGATATAAATAATCGTTTGATAATCTCTTTCTAAGGCATATTGCGTTGCTTTTGCTGTACCATATTCATTATCGCTGTCTACATAATCATATCCTTCAGAATTTTCCCCAAACAAGACAACTGGTTTTTCCAAACGATCGATCCAATCGAAGTCTTTTTTTCTGACACCTGTGATGATGTATCCATCACAAGAACCGACGTCGAAGGCATCATTTGTAACTAATTGGAGAGAATAATGCGCTTTACCGATCCGTTTAGCGATTCCCATCAGCAAATTCATGTAATAGGGCTCAGTTGTGTCGATTTCTTCCAGTATAAATAATTTGATGATCTGCGACCGATTCGTGACAAGTGCTTTTGCAGCAATATTTGGACGGTAATCCAGTTCAGCCATTGCTGAGAAAACTAACTCTTTCAATTCGTCAGTCACCTGTTCCGGATGATTGATGACTCGAGAGACCGTCATTTTTGAAACATTGGCACGTTTTGCAACATCTGCTAAAGTGGGCATGCTCTCTTCCTTTCTAACATGTTGTCATTCTTACTATCAATTATACCAAATTTTCCTAACAGAGTTTATTATAGCCCAAAATAAAAAACGGAAAATCCTCTATCGTCATGAGTGATTTTCCGTTTCAATTATTTATACTTTTTTATCAAATTTTTTGCTAAAAAAGTGGAAGCTTCTTCCATTAGTGGTATTTGTACCATATGTCGCTGTGTTTTTGAGGAACGAAAAACAATTTCTTTTCCGTAAGACTTATGCCGATTTTTTTCTACAAATCGTTCCGTTTGTATATAAGGGATTTTTTCGTCAGCTTGTCCATGCCAAAAGAACAGAGGACGTCCAGCTAACTTTTCCGGCTGCAATGACAAATCATAGCTCTTAACCCATGAAATCAAATCAAAATAGTCTTTTGGTACGACATAATTATATTCCGATGCGCGCCTTACGATTTCTTTTCCATATTCCAAAGGTGCAGGGGAACCCATCAAACACACGCCCGCTACTATATGAGGATGTTTAGCCAACAAGGCGCATGTTGTCATTCCCCCCATCGAAACCCCGCCAACTGCAAGCTGATCATGTAGAAGACCTCTTTTTTCTAAATGCTTGATAAGTGTGTCAAATTCAAACAGATTTCCGTAGATACTATCCCAAAATGTATAGGATGGAATAGAAGAAACCGGCTGTTTGCGCTCCCCATGATTCATCGCATCTGGCAGGATCACACGAATGCCCTGCTGCGCAATTTTTCTTCCTTGCGTCAAAACTAACTCCTTACTTGTCTGCCATCCGTGATAATAGATGACAACGGGAATACGTTCCTCTCTTAATTCTTTCAGAACAACTTCTAACACTGGAATATGATGGACAGAACGTTTCAATATAATTGGATTCAATTGTTACTCACCTATTTTCATTAAATTTCCTGATCGCCATAGCAACCATGCTCCAACAGTTGTCTGGAACAGGTTCAGTGTACCAAATAATATAAATGCAGGACTGAATGGCTCGGGAAATAAGCACAGAGAACAAAGTCCCACCACTCCTAATGCTAACGAAAGGAGTGGATAAATAGAAAAATTCAAAAAACTGGCAACGCTACCGAAAATATTACCAATAAACAGTATCAAAAAGAAAAAAACGCTTAAAATTAAACCATCTGTCAGCGACATCTGAAAAACAATGTTCTCTACCTCAATTGGCTGTTGAATCGAATAGACACCTAAGTATATACTGAGAAGGAGACTTAGCACGTGGCTGGCACAAAACACACGATTGACCGTTTTCATTTTAATCACCTAACCTATCTTTATAATTCTATTATAATCATTTTATCATTTTTTTGTATGTATAAAGTTTCAATTTTTCTTCACTTACGATTTTTTTTGATATTGTTGTTATATAAATGAAAGGAGTTTTACAAATGATTGATCCAAAAATGTTGGGGATGATCTTCCTCATCAATTTTGCTTATATCACTCTGAACACGTTACGTTTCATGTTGACAATGAAAGGCTATCGACTGATTGCTCCACTTGTCAGTATGGTCGAGATCACGATTTATATCGTCGGCTTATCCCTTGTTTTAGATCGTTTAGATAATCCACTGAATTTATTTGTCTATGCGTTAGGTTACGCAGTAGGTATCAGTGTCGGAATTTTAATTGAAGACAAATTGGCATTAGGATACATCATGGTCACAACGATTTTGCCAGCAAATAGCGCAGAAGATAAAAGTTTGCCGGGTATACTGAGAGAACACGGTTATGGTGTGACACAGACTTCTGCAATGGGGCTGGAAGGTGAGCGGCTAGTTCTCGAAATACTTTCTCCTAGAAAAAGCGAACGTGAACTGTATCGCCTGATCAAAGAAATCGAAGAGCGTGCTTTTATCATTTCTTATGAGCCAAAATATATTTCAGGTGGTTTCTGGACTAAAAAAGTGAGAAAACGACAAGGAAAATAACTCACAAACTTAAAAACTGTCTAATATCTAAATTAAATTTTAAATGTTAGACAGTTTTTATTTATTATTTTGATTAAAAAACATCGACATATACTCATCAATTTGTTATTATACTTTATATACTTATCAATTTAATTTGGAGATATTATGGAAATTCAACGTAGAACCACTAATTTTTTACATTTAGGCTCTTTTTTTGCAACTTTGACGATCTTATTTTTTCTATGTTATTCATACCTTAAGACCTCACATGCGCCTTCTAGTGCATTAGGCTGGTTGCTTTTGGATCATTCTGATATCACAGAAGCCGAAGAAAATCCGTTTTTTTTGATTTTGTCTTCTCTTTGCGGCTTACTGTTTTCTGTTTATTTCGGTGCCTATTTTTTTCATCGACATCCTGGTACGTTAAACGAAGCTTCAAGCGTATTGATTGCATTTAAAACGTTTTCTTTTTTAGCAATTCTTTTTTATTCGTTTAATCACAATACGCTTTTCTTCTTTATCATGAATGGTTTAGTCGTGATTTTATCCATTTTTACTTATTTTATTTTTTCGCTCATTTTTAGCCAATTGAAATGTCCACTCTTCTTTCGATTAGTTCCTGTCACCTGTTTTATTTACAGCTTGTTTTCCTTTTTTGTCCTTGCTTTAATGCCACTGACCAACCCTTCGACGATCCAAGTCGCAGGAAATCTGTTGGATATGCTCTTCATCGTCAGTCTAGGTGTATTTATGTGGCAAAGAAAAAACAAACAAAATAAAAAGCATTTTGAAGCCTGACTATTACGACTTCATAAATGCTTTTTTAGTTTTAAACACTTCAATCTAAAAGAATAACCCAAGATTGGATAAATTATTAATGACTCGCCATTCGTTTCTTAGTGATTCTGGATCATCAAATGGACTTCCTAATCTAATCAGCTAGTTCTTCCCATAAAATGCCATACTTGACTGAATCATAATATTGATTATTTAAAAATCTAACTTTTCTTATCACTACTTCCTTTGTCATTCCACATTTCTCACCATTTTTTTGCATTCCTTTGTTTCCAGACCATGTAGTGAATCCAATAGGTGGTAGATAGGCAAAATACTCAAATAATTCTTTTAACCATAAAGGAAGAGAAAGGCTCCTCCTGCAAGAGTCAGTATAATTTTTGCTTACTGCTCTCTTAGGTTTTACTCACTAAAACTGTTCTATATTCTTTGATATAAGAAAATGCATGCGGTATAAATTTCTTGCTCAGCTCAGAAAAGATTTGTCGTTTAAGAAAGGCCGTTTCCTCCATTGTCAATGAAGGATCCAATGTTGGTAATTCAATCTCAAAATTGTTTTTTTCGACAATAGGTAATTCTAATGTGAATGATTCTTCTTCCTTTATAGTATTCGTCACAAGTAGAGACTGATGGAAAATACTAGGCCGGCGATTTTTATATTTATTCTTACGTATCCTGTCAACGATAACTTCTATTTGATCAAAAAAGTACGCTTCATTTACGTCTCCAATAAGTTCGGCTAATTCTTTGAATGCCTTCGTTACAGGAAGCTGATTCTTCTGTACAAAAAAGTAATTAGCCAAAGTAAGCGGGAAGTGTTCTATAGAGGAAAGTGTGATAAAACGGTACTTCTCATTTCCTGCAGTTGTCCTCAACAATTCTGTCTCTCGGCTGTTTCTTACTCCATAAAAATACGCTTCTTTCCGTTCATCTTCGAAACAATACGCCCAAATAACTTCTCCCATCGCTAATTTTTGTTCATCAACAGAGAGTCTCTTCAATTGTTCAGCTATGGTTTCAGCAGCCGAAGTGGCTTGTTGCAAGTAATCTTTAGGATCAAATATTGGAAAGTTCAAATGATATCTTCGTTCTTCCCTCTTGATTAATCCTGCATCGATCAATAGATCAAGAAAATGGGAAAATTTATTTTGCGAAAATTCTTTTTTCAATTCTCTTAGAATCGTTTCTTGTTCTCGATGTTCATATAGATAATCGGTCAATGAAGAAAAAAGCGGATCATCGGTCAGTTTTTGATAAAAGTTTTCCTTATTTTTTGAATAATAATAGTTCATATATGTTCTCTTTTCTATCCGTTTTATTTTACGCCGATTGTAAAATTAAGCTAGACAACTAAAAAAGTCATTTGTGCTACACTCAAAATAGTTCCGACCAAAGAATTATAAGGAGTGAGTACAAATGACCTATACCCATCTTACAACGGATGAACTTGTAATAATAGAGTCTTATTTCAAAATTAATCAATCTGTTGCTAAAACTGCCCATTGCTTGAATCGTTCAAGACAAACGATCCATAAAGTATATCTGTTCTTCAAGCAAGGAAAATCAGCCTTAGAATATTATCAACAGTATAAGAAAAACAAATCAAACTGTGGTAGACGTCCGCTTGTTTTACCCGAGGAACAATCAGAATATATTCAAAGAAAGGTTGTTCAAGGATGGACACCCGATGTGATTGTTGGTCGTGCAGCGTTTCCTATTAGTTGTTCTGCTCGTACCATTTATCGTATGTTCAAAAAGGGGCTATTTGATTCTTCTGACTTACCGATGAAAGGCAAGCGTAAACCGAATGGACATCAAGAAAGACGTGGAAAACAAACTTTCCGCCGCTCTATTCATGAACGTGAAAAGGATTATAGCCAATTCTCAAATGAGTTTGGTCACCTTGAAGGTGACACTATCGTAGGTCTGAAACATAAAAGTGCTGTAATTACCTTAGTTGAACGATTATCAAAAGTTATCATCACATTGAAACCGTGTGGTAGACAAGCGATTGATATTGAAAAAAAATTAAATCAATGGTTTGAATCTGTACCGAAAAACCTATTCAAATCCATCACTTTTGATTGTGGAAAGGAATTTTCAAATTGGAAACAGATCAGTAATGTCAATGATATTGCCATTTATTTCGCTGATCCAGGAACGCCGTCTCAAAGAGGCCTAAACGAGAATTCTAACGGATTGTTACGTAGAGATGGTTTATTGAAATCTATGGATTTCAATTCAGTAGATGAATTTTTTATTCAATCTGTCGCATCTAAACGAAATAATATTCCTAGAAAATCACTGGATTATCGAACACCTTTGGAAGTATTTTTGAGTTACGTAAGTATTGATGATCTGTCTAACTTAATTTGACAATTAAGATTACTTAAAAGGCTTTTACGTAAAAAGGAGGAAGAACAAGAGTCATAATTGACTGTTATTCTCCTCCATTTCTTCGGCCTTTAGTATGTTCTATGTTTCTTTTTATATCAATCGCTTATCCATTCATTTTGAATGCTTCATACTACCATTTGATTAGCTAAATACAGCCGTCAATTGAGGTACGACTTGTTTTTTACGTGAAACGACACCTTTAAGCAAAGCACGGTTGTTGGTCAAAGTTGTTTGGAAAGCTTCTTCTACTTTTTCTTTTCCTTTACCAGCAACAAGTAATTCTGAATCACTGTCTAAGATGTTTGTGACAACTAATACGAACAGATCGTAGCCATTTGCTTTCATTTCATCTTCCATTGCTGCTTCTAGCTCTGCTTGTCGATCCATCACTTCATTAAGGTCCACTGTATTGACTTGAGCGATACGAACGTTGGAACTGCCCATTGGGAAACTTTTTGCATCCAAATCAAGAAGAACCGCAGCTGATTTATCACTTAGATTTGTTCCTGCTTTCAACATTTCAAGTCCATAAGTGTTTAGATCGACTTCAGCGATTGCTGCAAGTTCTTTTGCAGCTGCTTCATCTTCAGGCGTACATGTTGGTGATTTGAACAACAATGTATCTGAAATGATAGCTGAGAGCATGATTCCTGCGATTTCTTTAGGAATTGTTACTTGGTTTTCTTTATATAGTTTTAAAATAATCGTACTTGTACATCCAACTGGTTCTGCACGATAGTACAATGGATTAGCTGTTTCAAAGTTTGCAATACGATGGTGGTCTACTACAGCTAAAATATTTACTTCGCTGATATCTGAAATACTTTGTTGGAATTCATTATGATCCACAAGCATGACATCTGCATTTTCTGCTTTAGCTGACTCTACTACTCGTGGTGCAGATAGCTGAAAGTGGTCTAATGCGTATTGTGTTTCTTCATTAGGTGTACCTAGAGCAACTGCTTCAGTTTCTTTACCTAATTCATTTTGCAAGTGTGAAAACGCAATGGCTGCCCCGATTGCATCTGTATCTGGATTTTGGTGACCAAAAACTAAAATTTTTGACATGTCATTCGCTCCTTTGTGATTTCTCCTATTTAATAATAGCAAAAAAACGGAAAGAAGCAATACTTATCTTCTTTCCGATGCGACCTATCGCGTTAAATATTTTGTATACTCTTCTGTATGAAGCAATCGTTTAGCATTTTCGACACGTTCTTTTGTAGGTGGTTCGATCCCTTCTAATGGATATTTCAAACCAAGTGTTTCCCACTTGTATTTTCCCATCGTATGATAAGGAAGAATCTCTACTCTGTCTACATTTGACAAGGTTTGAATAAAGTTGTCTAGTCGGATCAAATATTCATCATAATCACTTCGCTCAGGAACTAGTACATGGCGAATCCAAACCGGTTTGTTGATTTTTGACAAATATTGAGCCATTTCTAAAATATTTTCATTGTCCCAATGCGTTAGTTTTTTATGCTCTTCATTATCGATGTGTTTGATGTCAAATAACAGTAAATCTGTATACTTCATCAATTCTTGAAAACGTGAAAAGAAAGGTTCTTCATACGTAAAAGGTTTTCCGCATGTATCCAATGTAGTATGCATCTTCCGCTCTTTTGCTTTTTTAAATAGTTCGATCAAAAAATCGATCTGCAATAGAGGTTCTCCACCACTAACAGTAATACCACCTTTATCTCCCCAGTAAGGTCTGAAGCGTTCTGCTTTATCTAAAAGTTCATCTGCTGTGTATTCTTTCCCTCCGCCAATATTCCAAGTATCTGGATTGTGACAAAATTGGCAACGCATGCGGCATCCTTGCATAAACACGACAAAGCGCAGTCCAGGTCCGTCTACTGAACCGAAAGTTTCGATAGAATGAACATAGCCGATTGTTTTTTCTTCCATTTAAGTTCACATCTTTTCTTTGATTTCATTTTAAGTACAAGTTAGCTGTCGAAGCGAAGCTTTCTGAACAAAATTTTTCGCAATTGCCGCTTCGTTATGTGTAAAATTTACAGGGACGGAACATACAAGTCCTGCCCCTGTAAATCGTTTCTTTCAAATAAGCATACTGATTATTCGATTTTGATGCGATGGCTATTCAACGTCCTTTCGACGCTAAGTCGAAAAACTTTTTTCACGAACTTTTTACATTCTGTCGTGTGAAGTTCTCATCAAGACATCTAATTGTTGTTCTCTTGTCAAGTCACGGAATTTAACTGCATAACCAGATACCCGGATCGTCAAGTTCGGATATTTCATTGGATTTTCCATTGCATCACGCAATAAATCATTACTGAATACATTGACATTCAAATGATAAGCTCCTTTTGAGAAGTATCCATCTAAGACATTACGCAAGTTTTCGATTCTTGTATCTTGTTCTTTTCCAAGACCTGAAGGATTGATTGTTTGGGTATTTGAAATTCCATCCAATGCACAGCCGTAATTCATTTTAGCTGTTGAGTTCAGGCTAGCTAATAACCCACTTTGTTCCGCATTGTAACTTGGATTTGCTCCTGGCGCAAGTGGTTTTCCAGCTTCACGGCCATCAGGAGTATTTCCTGTATTTTTACCGTAAACAACATTTGAAGTAATCGTCAATAATGAAGTTGTTGGTTTTGAGTTGCGGTAAGTTTTATGACGTTTGATTTGTCCCATGAAGTATTCCAAGATCCATGAAACTAATTCATCTGCACGGTCATCATCATTTCCGTATTTAGGGAAGTCGCCATCCACTTCAAAATCAACTGCTATTCCTTTTTCATTACGGATTGCTTTTACTTTTGCATATTTGATCGCTGACAAGCTGTCTGCCGCATGAGAAATCCCAGCAATACCTGTAGCAAATGTGCGTTGCAAGTCAGAATCCATCAAAGCCAGCTGAGCTGCTTCATAAGAATATTTATCATGCATATAATGAATGATGTTCAACGTATTGACATATAGTTCTGCTAACCAATCCATCATATTCATGAAGTTATGTTTCACTTCTTCAAAGTCTAGTATTTCTGATGTGATTGGACGATATTCTGGTCCAACTTGGGCGCCAGTCACTTCATCGACTCCGCCATTGATGGCATATAATAGTGTTTTAGCCAAGTTAGCACGAGCACCAAAGAATTGCATGTCTTTTCCGACAACTGTTCCTGATACACAGCAAGCAATCGCACAATCATCAGAACCCCATTGTTCACGAAGCTGATTATCATTTTCGAATTGAATCGAAGAACTTTCGATAGCGATTCTGCTAGCATATGTTCTGAATCCTTCTGGAAGGTGTTCAGAATACAAAACAGTCAAGTTTGGTTCTGGTGAAGGTCCCATATTTGTTAATGTATGAAGCAGACGGAAATCATTCTTTGTAACTAATGAACGACCATCTAATCCCATACCTGCAATGGATAAAGTAGCCCAGATAGGGAATCCTGAGAATAATTGGTTATATTCAGGTGTACGCGCGAATTTGACCATACGTAATTTCATTACTAAGTGGTCGATCAATTCTTGTGCTTCTTTTTCTGTGATTACTCCATTATCCAAATCACGTTGGATATAGATATCAAGGAATGCTGAGATACGTCCGATTGACATCGCAGCACCATTTTGTGATTTGATTGCTGCTAAATATCCGAAGTATAGCCATTGGACAGCTTCTTTTGCATTTGCAGCTGGTTTAGAAATATCATAGCCATATTTCGCAGCCATTTCTTTCATTTGCGCTAATGCACGATATTGTTCAGTGATTTCTTCACGTAAACGAATCACTTCTTCACTCATTGTATGATAACCAGTCATATCATGATCTTTTTTCTTTTGTTCCATCAAATAGTCGATTCCATACAATGCCACACGACGATAGTCACCGATGATACGTCCGCGACCGTAAGCGTCTGGAAGCCCTGTAATGATTTTGTTTTTACGAGCAGCACGCATTTCAGCAGTATAAGCGTCAAATACACCTTGATTATGTGTTTTGCGCCAGTCAGTGAAAATATGTGTCAATTCATCGTTTGGTGTATAGCCATTACTTTTTAGCGCATTGTTAGCCATATTGATTCCGCCGAACGGCATGAATGCTTGTTTCAAAGGTTTGTCTGTCTGTAGACCGACGATTTTTTCCAAATCTTTATCCAAATAGCCTGCATCGTGTGAAGTAATAGTTGATACGATTTCTGTGTCCATATCATAGACACCGTTACGCTCGAATTGGATATCATTTAACTTTTGCAATTCATCCCATAATTTTTCTGTTGCTTCTGTTGGGCCTTCCAAAAAGCTGTCATCACCGCGATATTCAGTGTAGTTATTTTGAATAAAGTCTCTAGTGTCTACGCCTTCTTTCCATTTGGTACCTTTAAATCCATTCCATTGCTCCATTGTATGGACCTCCTAAATTTCTGTTTTATGTAACAGTTTTTACGTGATTAGTATAACACAGCACCCTATCTTTGCAAGGGTTTTCTTGTTTTTTATTTAACAATTTTTATGTTTTATTTACATATATTTAAATCAACGTTGACATACCAACATTTAAGCATTGTGAACACTTTCATCTTTTTTTGCAAACGTATAAGGATTTATTAAAAATGAATGAAAAAGAGACGCCATCTGTATTAATACAGATGGCGTCTCTTCATTAAAATACTACAACAGTTACGACTCGATGAAAATCTCAGGAGCATCGATAACTTCGATGACTTCTCCACCTTTTTTCTCATCCATCGCAAATGATCCATTCGATGTTCGATCACCTATAGGGAAATCAGTTGGGTCAATCGTTAACTGCTGCCCTTTTTGATTCATCAAGGTTATTTCTTTTGATCTTCCTTCCGACATATAGATAATACGGTGCGGATTTTTTTTCAGCTCACGCATGACCGTCACTCCCCGCTTCGCACGTGAAGTTTGGCTGATTTCTTGAGCAAGCATGCGTTTAACAGCTCCTCGCTGAGTAACGATTACGATCGGCGTATCACCTTCTGCTAACACAAGCAGCCCGTTGATAATCCTATCTCCATCTTTCAAATTCATAGACTTCACTCCAGCTGCCTTTGCTCCAACAACGGGAACATCTGTTAAAGGATAGCGCAAACCCATTCCTTGATGCGTTACTAAGAAAACATCTAAGCCTGGCTGATCTTCTTTCAGATACACAGCAATCAGTTCATCTTCTTCCGCCTTTAGCTTCATACAGCTGAGCGGACGGCTCTTATAGGTGCGCCATGGTTCGAACTCTGTCATTCGTGTTTGCTTGATCAATCCATTCTTGCTGATGAATACAAATGTTTTCTCTGCTTGAATTTTTTGATATGGGAAAACAGCTAAAATCGATTCGTCTACAGACAGATTGGAGATTGTTTGAGAAATGTGCTCACCAGCATCTTTCCATTTCAAATCGGGTAGTTCATGGACAGGGCGGTAGATCACATTTGCTTTATTTGTGATCAGAAGAACATGGTCCAATGTACTCAATTCACCTGAGTATAGCAAGTAGTCGCCTTCTCGCATCCCGATTTCTTCTGGTTTGGAAGCACTATAAGAACGAAGGCTTGTTCGCTTCACATAGCCTTCTCGCGTCACACTGACAATTACGTCTTCTTGTGCCACTAAGACTTGCGTATCAATTTTGATTTCTTCGATTTCGTCTTCGATTGTCGTTAGACGAGCGGAAGAATAATTTTTTTTCACTTCTCGCAATTCTTTTTTCATAACAGAGAAAAGCTCTTTGTCATTTGAAAGGATTTTATTCAACTCTGTGATTTGCGCAATCAAGCTTTCGGATTCCTTTTGAAGCTCTGTGATATCCGTGTTCGTCAAACGGTATAATTGCAATGTGACAATTGCTTCTGCTTGTTCTTCTGTAAATTGAAAGACGTCGACTAAATTCTTTTTGGCGTCTTTTTTGTCTTTACTTTCACGAATCGTTGCGATTACTTCATCCAGAATCGATAAAGCTTTCATCAATCCTTCTACGATATGCTGTCTTTTTTGAGCTTTGGCTAAATCGAATTGACTACGTTTTGTTATGACTTGCTTTCGATGCTCGATATAACTTCTTAAAATGTCTTTCAGTCCAACTTGATGCGGAGTCATATGGTCGATAGCGACCATATTGAAATTGTAATTGATCTGTAGCTCAGTGTTTTTGAACAAATAATTCAAAATTCCTTGAGCATTGGCGTCTTTTTTCAATTCGACGACAATTTGCAGACCTGTTCTATCACTTTCATCTCGTACTTCAGCTATTCCATCGATTTTCTTATTCAAACGGATCTCATCCATTTTTTTCACCAAGGTCGCTTTATTTACTTCATATGGGATTTCTGTGATCACGATTTGCTGTTTATTACCCTTCATTGCCTCTATCTTTGTTTTCGAACGAAGAATAACTTTTCCTCGCCCTGTTTCATAAGCTTTTTTGATTTCATCTTTTCCTTGCAAGATCCCTCCTGTTGGAAAGTCAGGTCCAGGAATATATTCCATCAATTTTTCAAGGCTCGCTTGTGGATGATCGATCATATAGATTGTGCCATCGATCACTTCAGCTAAGTTATGAGTCGGGATTTCTGTTGCATATCCAGCAGATATACCTGTCGATCCATTGACGAGAAGGTTTGGGTATCGAGCTGGAAGGACTGTTGGTTCTTTTTCTGTATCATCAAAATTCCACACGAGATCGACTGTTTCTTTTTCGATATCTGATAGCATCTCTCCACTTAACTTGGATAATCTGGCTTCAGTATAACGCATCGCAGCAGGTGGATCACCGTCCATACTCCCGTTATTCCCGTGCATTTCGATCAGTACTTCCCGCAACTTCCAGTCTTGGCTCATGCGGACCATCGCTTCATAAATACTGCTGTCACCATGAGGATGATAATTCCCCATGATATTTCCGACAGATTTTGCTGATTTACGGAATCCTTTGTCATACGTATTGCCATCTTTGTTCATGGCAAATAATATCCGGCGTTGCACTGGCTTCAATCCATCACGGATATCAGGCAGTGCACGTTCTTGGATAATATATTTGGAATAACGTCCGAAGCGGTCACCCATCACTTCTTCTAAAGTTAATTCTTGTACTTCTTGTCGATTTTCCATCAGGTGACCTCCTATTCTACTTCAAATAACTGATTGTTTTCATTTTTATCTGCTCGTTCTTCATCTAATAAATCATTAGAAACTGAAGGAGAGATTTCAGTATCCTCTTTTTTATCTAAGATACTGCCATCTTCTTCGAGCGTAAATTGCACGTGATTTTCGATCCATTTTCTTCGAGGTTCTACTTTGTCACCCATCAGTGTGGTTACTCGACGTTCAGCTTGCGCAGCATCATCGATACGGACGCGGATCAACGTACGGGAAGTCGGATCCATCGTTGTTTCCCACAATTGTTCCGCATTCATCTCTCCAAGTCCTTTATATCGCTGCAGCATATATCCTTTGCCGACTTTTTTAATCATTGCTGCCAATTCGTCATCTGTCCACGCATATTCAATGACTTGCTTCTTTCCTTGTCCTTTGGATACTTTATATAAAGGCGGTAACGCGATATATACTTTCCCAGCTTCAATCAGCGGTTTCATATAACGATAAAAGAAAGTAAGCAGTAATACTTGAATATGGGCGCCGTCTGTATCCGCATCGGTCATGATGATTACTTTGTCGTAATTACAGTCTTCGATAGAAAACTCAGGACCGACTCCTGCACCAATCGTATAGATCATCGTATTGATTTCTTCATTTTTCAAGATATCTTGCATTTTAGCTTTTTCGGTATTGATGACTTTTCCTCGTAAAGGTAGAATTGCTTGGAACTTTCTGTCTCTTCCTTGTTTAGCAGATCCGCCAGCAGAATCCCCTTCGACTAAATACAATTCATTTTTCTTAGGGTTTCGGGATTGTGCGGGTGTCAATTTTCCTGAAAGAAGAGATTCGCCTTTTTTACGCTTCTTCCCATTTCGGCTTTCTTCTCTGGCTTTACGTGCTGCTTCTCTCGCTTCTCTGGCTTTGATTGCTTTACGGACCAACATCTGGCTCATTTCGCTATTTTCCTGCAAATAAAAGCCCATTTGTTCACTGATGACGTTATCTACTACGGTACGAGCAACTGGCGTACCAAGTTTTTCTTTTGTTTGCCCTTCAAATTGCAGAAGATTTTCAGGTACACGGATAGAAAGTACAGCAGCTAACCCTTCTCTGAAATCACTACCTTCCAGATTCTTGTCCCGTTCTTTCAGCAAACCAACTTTTCTCGCATATTCGTTATAAGATTTCGTCATCGCCGCTTTCATACCAGCTTCATGGGTTCCCCCATCTTTTGTCCGAACGTTATTGACAAAAGATAAGACATTTTCTGAATACCCGTCATTGTATTGATAAGCGACCTCTACTTCGATACCTTCTTTTTCTCCTGAAAAATAAACAACTGGTGTCAATGTATCTTTTTCTTCATTCAGATAATCAACAAATTCTTTGATTCCTTCTTCGTAATGAAAAATTTCCTTGACTGGTTCTTCTCCACGAAGATCAGAAAGAGAGATTTTAACGCCTTTTAGAAGAAAGGCAGATTCTCTTAACCGTTCGGCTAAAATTTCATATGAAAATTTCGTTGTACTGAATATTGTATCGTCTGGTAAAAAATGGACAGTCGTCCCGTTTGCTTTTTTTGTTTTTCCTATCTTTTTTAACGTACCGTCAGGTTTACCGCCGTTTTTAAATTTCTGCTGATACTCTACGCCATCTCTAACGATCATTACAGTTAGCCATTTCGATAAGGCATTTACCACACTGGCTCCTACACCGTGCAGTCCACCAGAAGTTTTGTACCCTCCTTGACCAAACTTTCCGCCAGCATGCAGCACAGTAAAAATCACTTCAACTGTTGGTATTCCGGAAGCATGCATTCCTACAGGCATCCCACGTCCGCTATCTGCAACAGTTATACTATTGTCTTCATGGATGGTCACATCAATCTCACTGCCATAACCTGATAATGCTTCGTCAACTGCATTATCGACGATTTCATAGACTAAATGATGCAAGCCTCGGCTGTCAGTGGATCCAATGTACATCCCTGGTCTTTTTCTAACTGCCTCTAATCCTTCCAATACTTGGATGGACGAGTCATTGTATTCGTTGTTTACTTTTTTTGCCAAGGCAAACGCTCCTTCAATAATACTTTGCGGCAAAACCGCACCACGATTATCATACTAGAAAAGGTCGTGAAAAAAAAGAGGGTAGACGAGAAATCAATTTTAATTATCTCCTAACCGCTTTTTCGACATTCCCCTCTATCGATCATCTCTTCTTTGTGGTCATTTTTATTTTTGGTTTTCTTTCAACTTACCAAGTTCAATCTTAATACAACGATCCATTACGATATCTGTACGTCCTGCTTTTCTTAGCATCTCAGCTGCTTCTTTGTTTTCAATCCCTAATTGTGCCCAGAACACTTTAGCATCAGTTTTCAAAAAATCATCTGCTACTTCAGGTAAAAATTCACTCCGTCTAAATACATCTACGATATCGATTGGATCATCGATTTCTGTCAAATTCGCATAGACTTTCTCGCCTAGAATTTCTTCACCAGCCAATAATGGATTTACTGGTATGATTTTATATCCATTGTCTTGCAATACCTGTGCAACCATGTAACTTGTTCGTTCTGGTTTATTGCTCAAGCCTACGACGGCAATATTTTTTGCTTCTTCCAAATAGTTGAAAATCGTTTCTTGTGTTGGATTTTTTACAGACATTTCTGCCACCCCTTGCTTTTCTTTTTATTCCATCTATTATACTTGTATCTTTCATTTTTTCAATTGTTCCTGTTACCTATTCATGCTAAAATAAAGGATAGTTTTCAACTTGAAAGAGGGTAAAAAATGAAATTGATCTTATTACTTATTTTAGCATATCTTTTAGGTTCTATTCCTTCCGGTGTCTGGATTGGCAAATTGTTTTTCAAAAAAGATATCCGACAACACGGGAGCGGTAATACTGGAACGACCAATACATTTCGTGTATTAGGCAAAACAGCCGGGATTGTTGTCCTGCTTATGGATATTTTAAAAGGTACATTGGCTACTTGTTTGCCGATGATCTTCCACCTTTCTGGGATTAACCCTCTTTGGTTTGGGGTATGCGCCATTCTTGGCCATACATTTCCGATTTTTGCTGGGTTCAAAGGAGGAAAAGCTGTTGCGACAAGTGCAGGAATGCTTTTAGGATTTAATCCTGTATTTTTTGTTTATTCTTGTATCATCTTTATCGTTAGTTTATTTTGTACAAGTATGGTGAGTTTGAGCAGTATGATCAGTGCAGTATTGATCACTTTATCTACGATCGTCCTTCCTTATGTAGCTCCTGTGATTTTGGCTAAGCCCAATTGGTTACTGACGATCATTGCCTTTTTAGTTTCTTCCTTTATCTTTTATCGGCATAAAGACAATATCAAGCGTATCAGAAACCATACAGAAAGTCGCATCCCGTTTGGTTTGAATAGCAGCAAGAAAAAATCCTGATACTTTTTCATTCCAAAGAGATAAAACGGGAGTGTGACAAATCGATGTCACACTCCCTTATTACTTACAGGATAGCTTTTTTACACACCTTGGTAAACGGTGTTCCCTGCTAACTTCTCGGTCACAACCTCTTACTTCACTGTGATGGAATATTTTGTCTTGAAGATTTCATGGGCACCTAGTTGATTGATCCCTACTTTTTCCATCAAGTTTCCACTACTGTTCACCGTGTCAGCGATTCCGCACCACGGTTCGATACAAACGAAAGGCGCTTCTTTTGGATAAGGAGACCAGATCCCTACATAAGGCATATCTTTATAGCTTAAAGTTACGCTATGGGAAGATTTTTCACTTCGAATGGCGTACGCATTTAGACCCCTTGTTTCAAAAACCAAGGCATCTTGCTCAAAAAGTTCACGATTCAAAGCCAGATTCGTATTTGTCTGACCTAACGTCTTTTGATCCATATCGATGAATGGGCCTTTCAATGGTAGGCGTAATCTTGATTTCAATGGAGAAAATGCCAGATAGAAATCTTCAAATGACAATCCTTCTTCAAGAGGTACATTGAAAGCAGGATGTCCACCGATAGAAAAGAACATTTCTTTTTCACCGGTATTTGCCACTTGATAATGAACCGTGATGCCGTCTCCTCCTAATTCATAGCTGATCACTAATTCAAAATCAAATGGATACTTTTCTAATGTCTCCGGCGTACTCCTTAAGATGAAACTAGCCATTTCTTGTCCATGTTCAATGACTTCAAAATCCATATCCCGAGCAAATCCGTGTTGCCCCATTTGATATGTTTTCCCTTGATAAACATACTGATCATCTTTTAAACGTCCAACAAAAGGGAATAAAACCGGTGCATGTCTGCCCCAATACGCTGGATCACCTTGCCAGATATACTCTAAACCGTGTTCTTTTGATTTCAGACTGATCAATTCCGCACCGTGTTCAGCGATTTCGGCGATCAGCTGGTCATTTTGAATAATAACAGTCATTGCCATTCCTCCAACTTCGACTTACTTTTTAAAATGGGAAGGCTGGAACAAACATTTCTATCTGCCCCAGTCCCCTTACTTCTAATAACTGTGTTTTGCTAACTCGTCTTTAAAACGGGAATTCAATACTTTTAAATAAGTTCCCTTCATGCCTAACGAACGAGATTCAATGATTCCAGCTGATTCCAATTTTCGTAAAGCATTGACGATCACAGAACGAGTGATGCCGATACTATCGGCAATATTAGAAGCAGTCAGACGACCTTCATCTCCATCCAATGCTTCAAAGATAGCTTGTACAGCCTTCAATTCGCTATAAGATAATGTGTTGATTGCCATTTGGACAGCCGTTGCACTCCGTACATCTGCTTCGATGCTTCGAGACTTCTGATAAAGGATCTGCATACCGACAACCGTAGCTCCATATTCTGCTAAGACTAGATCGTCATCTGCAAACGATTGTTCCATACGAGATAAGATAATCGTACCCAAACGTTCGCCAGCTCCAAAGATCGGAACGACAGTCGTCAGACCAAATGGATATTTCTCTCTTGACTCTACCGGAAATGCAGTAATATCACTAGTAATTGGGATATTAGCTTCAGTTTTCATCAACTGTGCCACTGTATCAGTATAAGATTCAGGAAATTGTTTCTCAACAAACATTGTTTTGATTCGTTCATTGTTCACATCGTGACGTTCATTATAACCTAGTAATACTCCGTCACTTCCTATGATATAGGTGTTGCTGTCAAGAATACCACCTAGTGTGACAGCCATTTTATCGTAAGGCAAATCTGCTTGCATGTCAAAAGTATTCTTTTGCTGCAAAAGTGTGTTTATCTTGCGGGTTTTCGTTAGCAAGTCTGTCATTGTCGTCCTCCGATTTTTTTTATAAAATATAGCGACTTAAATCTTCATTTGCCGCAATTGAGCCAAGTTTGTCATCCACATATGCTTCTGTGATCGTTATTTCTCCCATTTGCATATCTGGTGCTTCAAATAATAGATCTTCTAGTAGTTTTTCCAAAATGGTATGCAGTCTGCGTGCGCCGATATTATCTGTGTCACGGTTGACATCGAAAGCGATTTGAGCGATCCGTTCAATTGCTTCTTTTGTAAACGTAACTGACACATTTTCTGTACCAATCAATGCTACATATTGTTTTATTAAAGCATTATTCGGTTCAGTCAGAATTTTCACAAAATCTTCAGCTGTCAAATCATCTAATTCTACCCGTATTGGGAAACGCCCTTGGAGTTCTGGAATCAAATCACTCGGTTTAGATAAATGGAACGCTCCTGAAGCAATGAATAAGACATGATCTGTTTGGATGATCCCGTATTTTGTATTTACTTGTGAACCTTCGACGATTGGCAATATGTCTCTTTGGACGCCTTCTCTGGATACTTCTCCAGATTGCTGTGATTTAGAAGTGATCTTATCGATTTCATCGATAAAAATAATTCCACTTTCTTCCGCTAATTTGATTGCCTCACTATGGATATCAGCATCCTTGACTAATTTTGCTGATTCTTCCTTGATCAATAACTCTAAAGCTTCTTTGACTGTTACCGTCCGTTCCACTTTTTTCTTCGGTGTCAAAGCACCTAGAGTTTCATTTAGGTCGATCCCCATTTGCTCCAATCCATTGTTCATCATTGGTGCAGGTTTCTTTTGGTCTTCAACTTCAATGGTTACTTCACGACTATCCAGTAAACCCTTTTGTAGTTGTTCCAAGACTGTACGGCGATTGATTCGAATATCTTCTGTCACTTCTTCTTGCGGTTCAGCGGTATTTTGCTGACTAGCATTAAAAAGATTCATCATTTGTTCAAATTGATTAGTGGATTGTTTCTGTTCTTTTTTGATACCAGGTACCAAGATTTTTACCAAACGTTTTTCTGCATTTTTTTTAGCACTTGTGTATACACGGCTGTACTGCTCTTTTTCTACGATTTGGATCGCATTTTCTACTAAATCCCGAACCATTGATTCTACATCTCTTCCGACGTAACCGACTTCAGTAAATTTTGTTGCTTCGACTTTGACAAATGGTGCATTGACGATTTTTGCCAAACGTCGTGCGATTTCTGTTTTACCGACCCCTGTAGGTCCGATCATCAGCATATTTTTTGGTGTAATATCTTGTTGCATTTTTTCATCTAACTGCAAACGGCGATAGCGGTTACGCAAAGCAACGGCAACAGATTTTTTTGCTGCGTGCTGTCCTACGATATATTCATCTAATTCACTTACGATTTGTCTTGGTGTTTGTTTTAATTCATACATATCTACTCACCTCTTACAGTTCTTCTACGATAATATTATGATTAGTAAAGATACAGATATCTGCGGCAATATTTAACGCATTTTCTGCAATTTCTTTCGCACTCATGTCGTTTTGAGCATAGTTTTTCATTGCTCGGGCTGCAGCCAACGCAAAATTCCCTCCTGATCCGATAGCTAAGATACCATCATCTGGTGTGATAACTTCTCCTGTACCTGAAACAAGAAGCATTTCTTTATCATTCATTACGATCAGCATCGCTTCAAGTTTTTGCATAGATTGCTGTGTCCGCCATTCTTGAGCTAATTCGACAGCTGCGCGTTGTAGATTCCCGTTATATTCGTTTAATTTGCCTTCAAATTTTTCTTCTAAAGTAAACGCATCTGCAACACTTCCGGCGAAACCTACAACAACTTCTCCATTGTAGATACGTCGTACTTTCTTTGCAGTGCCTTTCATGACAACAGATTCACCCATTGTTACTTGGCCATCTCCAGCCATAGCAAATTTCCCGTCTTTTTCGACGGCACAGATAGTGGTTGAATGAAATGGTGATTCGACCATGTTTGTTTCCTCCTAAATTTGTTCTTTTCCTTATTTTTACGCTCTTGGATGGAAAGAACGATAGTTTTTTTGTAAACTTTCTTTTGTTACATGGGCATAGATCTGGGTAGTCGATAAATTGGCATGTCCTAGCAATTCTTGGACTGTCCGCAAATCTGCCCCATTATTTAATAAATGAGTAGCAAATGTATGGCGCAGCATGTGAGGATGGATATCACTATCCAAACTGCTTTTTTTGATCATTTGATTCAAGACATATTCAATTCCAGTAGGCGTGATTGGTTTTCCATGATGATTCACAAAAACGATATCATGCTCTTCGTGATATTTTGTCATCAATACCTGGCGGCCTTCCCTGAAATATTCTTGCAGAGCATCTTGAGCAAAAGAACCTAGAGGAGCATATCTCTCTTTGTTCCCTTTACCATGGATCAACATGACCTCTGAATCAAAATCAATGTCTGATACCGACAAACTGCTACACTCACTTAAACGGATGCCTGACCCGTAAAGGACTTCCAGTAAAGCGCGGTTCCTCAAATCCAAAGGACTATCTCCTGCTACGCTGTCAAAAAGTGCTTGCATTTCATTTTCATAAAAAAAACGTGGCAGTCTCAAATTTTTCTTTTTGAGATGAACGTAAGAAAATGGATTTTCTTTTATCACTTCTTCTTTGAGAAGATACTGATAAAACGAACGTAGGCTGGCTATCTTGCGACTGATAGAATTTCTGCTATAGCTAGGACGATGATCAGCTAATGCACTCAAATAGACACGAACCGTAAAATATTCCGCCTTCAGCAGATCAGCGTCTCCAGATTCCTCCAAAAAATGTTTGAAATGGAGAATGTCTTCTTCATATGCTTCTTTCGTTTTTTCTGAATATCCTCTTTCGACAATCAAATAACGCAAAAATTTTTGTTCCCACGTGGCTTCTGTCATTTTCTCACCTTCCTTTTGTCCCAGAGAATAATTTAGCACAGCGTTTATAAAAAGACAAATAAATTGTCAGAATTTAACCAATATTTCTAAGTTTGTTCACAATTGGTGCAATTCCTCACATTTTATTTGAGAAATTCTTAAGAAAAACGCAAGAAAAAGAGCGAGACTATCCGTCTCACCCTCTTCATGGAGCTTCCTTACTCATTTGGGACTGCAGTTTTTTCTAATTCTGTTTTTATTGCCTCATTAGCTTTTAAAGCTCGTTGTGCAATTGCTTCATATCTTGCTTTTTTGTCTCGAATGCGCTCTGGCAGTTCAGGAAACAGACCATAGTTGGCATTCATCGGTTGGAAATGTTTTCCTTCCGCATGAGTAATGTAGTAAGCCATGCTCCCAATAGCTGTTTCTTGTGGAAACTCGACTGGTTCCATTTCTTTTGCTAAGCGTGCGGCGTTGATTCCAGCAAGTAGTCCGCTCGCTGCACTTTCAACATAGCCTTCTACACCAGTCATCTGACCTGCAAAGAACAGATCTTCGCGTTTCGTTGATTGGTAAGTCGGTTTCAGCAATTCTGGCGAATTCATAAAGCTGTTTCGGTGCATCACACCATAGCGAACGAATTCAGCATTTTCCAACCCAGGAATCATCCGGAAAACACGTTTTTGCTCGCCCCATTTCAAGTGAGTCTGAAAGCCCACGATGTTGTATAAAGAAGCTGCAGCATTGTCTTGACGCAGCTGGATAACAGCATAAGGACGTTTGCCAGTTTTAGGATCTTCCAATCCAACTGGTTTCATAGGTCCGAAAAGCATCGTTTTGAATCCTCGCTGTGCCATTACTTCAATTGGCATACATCCTTCAAAATATTTTTCTTTCTCAAAAGATTTAAGTTCTGCCACTTCGGCATTGATTAGTGCCTCATGGAAAGCTTTGAATTCCTCTTCTGTCATCGGACAGTTCAAGTAAGCTGCTTCTCCTTTGTCATAGCGGGACTTCAAATATACTTTATCCATATCGATCGTAGCTTTGTCTACGATTGGTGCAGCTGCATCATAGAAATAAAAACCATCTGAACCATTGAATGCTTTGATGCTTTCTGCTAATGGATGAGAAGTCAAAGGTCCTGTTGCTACTACGGTGATTCCTTCCGGTATTTCAGTAATTTCTTCGTTTATCACTGTTACTAATGGATGCTCTTTGACTTTTCGGGTAATTGTTTCAGAAAAAGAATCGCGGTCAACAGCTAAGGCACCACCAGCTGGCACTGCTGTTTCATCTGCCGAAGTGATTACTACAGAATTCAATCGGCGCATTTCTTCTTTCAATAACCCTACTGCATTAGCCAAACTGTTTCCTCTTAATGAATTGGAACATACTAGTTCAGCAAAATTACTTGTGTGATGCGCCTCAGTCGATTTGACTGGACGCATTTCATATAAACGGACAGGGACTCCTGCTTGTGCGATCTGCCAAGCAGCTTCACTTCCGGCAAGCCCTGCTCCAACAACATTTACCATTTTCAATGAAAGAACCTCTTTTCTATTATTTTTGGATGTCTTCTTCGTAATCTCCATTTACACAGACTACTTGTTTACCGCCTTTGACTTTCTTCTCGACCAGATATCCGTCACATTTTGGACAATTTCTGCCCACTGGTTTATCCCAAGAAGTGAATTCACATTCTGGAAAACGGGAACAACCATAGAATAGTCTGTTTTTCTTAGATTTTCGTTCAATGACTTGTCCTTCATGACATACTGGGCAAGTCACACCGATTTCTTTTACGATTGGTTTCGTATTCCGACAATCAGGAAAATTACTGCAAGCATAAAACTTCCCATATTTCCCTAATTTTATCACCATCGGATGTCCACAGACATCACAATCGAATCCTGCTGGTTCATCTTTGATTTGAATTTTTTCGATTTTTTCTTCCGCATTCGTCAGTTCTTTTTCAAACGGTTTATAGAAACGATCAACCACTTTGACCCACGCTTCCGTGCCTTCTTCAATTTTATCCAAATCTCCTTCCATTTCTGCTGTGAAATGGATATCGACGATTTGAGGGAAGAATTCACAGATCAGTGAATTGACAATTTCTCCTAGTTCAGTCGGCTCAAATCTTTTTTGTGTCAATTTTACATAGTAGCGTCTTTGGATCGTATCAAGTGTTGGTGCATAAGTGGAAGGTCGCCCTACCCCGTTTTCTTCTAGTGCACGAATCAACGTAGCCTCACTAAAACGTGCTGGTGGTTGAGTAAAATGTTGTTTTGGTTCAATATCAACAGATTGGACTACATCGCCTTCTTCAAGTTCTGGAAGAATATTTTCTTTCTCTTCTTTGCCGTCATCTCTACCTTCCACATACACTTGCATGAATCCTTTGAATTTGATTTTTGAACCGTTCGCAATGAAGATGACACCATTTTGTTCTAATGTCACTTTCATTGTATCTAAAATAGCTGGTGTCATCTGACTAGCCACAAAACGTGACCAGATCAATGTATAAAGTTTCAATTGATCTTTATCTAAATATTGTTTGAGTTCATCTGGTGTACGAAGCACACTCGTTGGACGCACAGCTTCATGGGCATCTTGTGCGCCTTGAGCATTTTTGATCTTTCGGTGATCATGTCTAGAAAATTCTTTTCCATACGTATCTTCAATAAATGCTGCGGCCTCTGCTTTTGCTGTATCGGCAATCCGGGTAGAATCAGTACGCATGTATGTAATCAAGCCGACTGTTCCTTGTTTACCCAAAGTGATTCCTTCATATAATTGCTGTGCTACCATCATGGTTTTTCTTGTTCGAAAGTTTAACTTACGGGCAGCTTCTTGTTGCAGGCTACTTGTAGTGAAAGGATTCGCAGGGTTTCTTTTGCGCTCTTTCTTTTCTACTTTTTTAACTTCGAAGTCTGTTCCATCAATTCTAGCAGTGACTTCTTTTACACTTTGTGCATCTGGTAATTTCTTTTTCTTACCGTCGATTCCCCAGAAATTTGCTTTGAATTTCTTGCGAGCTTTTTTAAAATTACCGTCGATGCTCCAATATTCTTCTGGAACAAATTCTCGGATCTCTTTTTCACGGTCAATAATAATTTTTAAAGCGACAGATTGGACACGTCCTGCACTTAACCCTTTCTTGACCTTACGCCAGAGAATAGGACTGATCGAATAACCAACGATTCTGTCTAAGGTACGACGAGCTTGCTGTGCATCTACTAAATCTACATCGATCGTTCTTGGTTCCTTAAAAGCTGCTTTGACTGCGTCTTTTGTGATTTCATTGAAGACCACCCGATTTTTTTCTTTCAGATCCAACCCAAGTAGGTACGCTAAATGCCAAGCAATCGCTTCTCCTTCTCTATCCGGGTCACTTGCCAAGTAAACTTTTTGAGCTTTTTTTGCTGCGGCTTTAAGGCTTTTGATGACATCGCCTTTTCCGCGTATAGAAATATAATGGGGTTCATAATTGTTTTCAAAATCGATACCCATTTTACTTTTCGGTAAATCTCTTATATGGCCAACACTGGCCATTACTTTATAGTTTCGTCCAAGATATTTCTCAATTGTCTTGGCTTTTGCAGGTGATTCTACAATCACTAAATATTTATACGCCATTACTGAATGGACTCCTTTCCATTGTCGTGTTCCTACTATTAAAAGAGGATTCATACAAATCGTAGCTAATCATATCCATTCAGAAAACGTTTGTCAAGAAAAGCAAATGAAAAGTATGGTGTTATTCTTTAAATTCTGCCAAGATATCTTCACCCGAAACCGTGCAAACTGCACCATCTTGGATCAAATGATGACATCCGGTAGAATGTTCTGTTAAAATATTTCCTGGAACAGAAAAAACTGTTCTTCCAAGATCCAATGCTTGCTGTGCTGTTATCAGAGAGCCGCTTTTTTTCTTGGCTTCAAAGACACATGTTCCTTTAGACAAAGCTGCGATAATCCGATTTCTCATTGGAAAACGATGCTTTTTCGGGCCGGATTGAGGAGGATATTCACTCAAAAGAAGATGATCATTTGCAATCACCTCTTGCAAGTCACGATTTTCAGCAGGATAGACTTGCTCTATCCCTGTTCCAATGACTGCGATTGTCCGTCCACCATGAGAGATTGCTGCTTGGTGACCGTATGTATCTATCCCTTTCGCGCAGCCACTGACGATCACATATCCAGCTTCTATCACTGGTTTTAGTAAATAATAAACTGTTTTTTTGGCTAAAGCAGAAGTGTGTCTTCCACCAACAACGCTTAACATGTTACAAGAAAGTAAAGATAGATCACCATTATAAAACAGTACAATTGGCGGATAGGTCAAGTGAAGCAGCTGAGGGGGATATTTGGGATCAAAGCAAGTGATAAACGACTGTTTCGATTGGATTTTGCCCCAGTTAGCGTGAATTTCCTGCCAACTTTTGCGAAACAGCTCCCGATGTGTGGTTATTTTACCTATCTTAATGATGTCTTCAAATCCGATTTCTTTATAAGGATACTGCATCATCCAGTTAGCAAGTGCCCATTTTCCTTGACTACTGATTCCTTTTGTATAAGCAAGTTTCAATAAATTTTCTTCTATTTGATACATCATAAAACCGCCTTTCGTCTCTCTTTCTAATAAGATACGTAAAAGCGGCTGTTTTTTATTGTAAATATTTTTTTACAGGTGCAAAACTTTTACGATGGATTGGCGTAATTCCTTGTCGTTCAAGTCCTTCTAAGTGTTCCTTTGTTCCATAACCTGCATTATGCGAGAAACCATATCCAGGATAAAGCACGTCATATTCTTTCATCAATTGGTCTCGATATACTTTAGCAATGATACTTGCAGCAGCAATCGACACAGATCGTGCATCCCCTTTGATTATTTTTTCCTGCTGAATAGGCAAATCCAAGGTCATCGCATCGATCAACAAATAGCTTGGTACAATGGACAATTTTTCTACTGCTTGGATCATCGCTAATTTACTTGCTTCATAAATATTCACATCATCGATTGTCTGCTGATCAACGATCCCGATCCCGATTGCCAGGGCTTTTTCTTGAACTTGTTGATAAAGAAGTTCTCGCTTTTTCTCTGATAATTGTTTGGAGTCATTCAGCCCTAATATGATCTCATTTTTCGGCAAGATAACTGCAGCTGCCACGACAGGTCCAGCTAATGGTCCTCTTCCTACTTCATCAATGCCGGCAATCCATTGGTGACCTTGTGCGTACCCTTGCTTTTCAAAGCAAAACATTTCTTCATATTTTTCCTTAATTAATGCTTCCTTTTTCAATCGTCGTTCAAAAGAAGCCAGTGCTTGCTGCACGCCTTTGCGTGGATCATTTCTTAATGATTCTAGTGTAGGATCATCTATTCTCTGTATGCTTTTCAATCGTTCTTTGATACTTTGGATGGATTCAGTCATCACTTTTTTGCTCCATTTCTTCGCAACGATCCAGTGTGTATCGTCCAAGTTTTCCTTGGCGAATATCATGCACGACTAATTCGCTGCCGCGATCATAGTCTTCTTTATACCCACGTTTTGCTGTAATATCCATCAGTAATTCCGGTGCCAATTTTTCTTCTTGCTCGATTGATAAACCATAACGATCGCTGATTCTTCCTGAATAATATCGGGCAAAAAAGTCTAATCCGTAAATCGCTAAATCATCTAAATGGACAAGCTGGTCTTTGATCGCGCCTGTCAGCGCTAGTTTTTTGCCGATTTCTTCATCTTCAAATTTGGGCCATAAAATCCCTGGTGTGTCTAACAATTCCAACTCATTACCTAAACGAAGCCACTGCTGACCTTTTGTTACGCCAGGCTTATTTCCTGTCTGTGCAATTTTCTTGCCTACTAGTCGATTCATCAACGTAGATTTCCCAACATTTGGAATACCTAAGACCATTGCCCGAATAGCGCGAGGCTTGATCCCCCGAGCAGCATCTCTTGCCCGTTTTTCTTTCAATGCTTCTTTAGCCGCAGGTACTAGACCTTTAATTCCTTTACTTTCTTGTGCCGTGATAGCTAATGCAAGATGGCCTTGTTTACGAAAATATTCTTGCCACAGCTTTGTCTGTTGTGGATCTGCCAGATCCGCTTTATTCAATAAAACAAGGCGAGGTTTTTGCTGAATGATCTGATCTAGCATTGGATTACGAGAAGATAAAGGTAATCGTGCGTCTACCAATTCAAATACGATGTCCACATATTTCATTTTTTCAGAAAGTTCTCGTCGGGCTTTTGCCATATGTCCCGGAAACCATTGGATGGTCATTGTTCTCTCCATTCCTTTCATACCGGAATATTCCCCGGCTTTACTTGTTTTTTTTCTTTTTCAATATAAATTCACTTTTTTATTATAAAGAAATTCCATCTATTAGTTAAGTGAAAGTGAACCAGTCCTCATTCTATCATATCTTCACTTTTTTGATGATGTAAATTTTTATTTTGGTTTCTATATATGAATCTAAATTTTTGACAGCGTTTCCTAAATAAGAGATGATAGACGAACAAAACAGAAAGGAGACGAAACAAATGAATAGTATGGTTTTTGTTAATTTTCCCGTTGCTGATGTCAATCGTTCCGTTGCTTTTTATGAAAAGCTGGGTTTTAAAAAAAATGAAGAATTTTCTACTGAAGAAGCTGGTTCAATGGTATGGGATGACACTTTTTGGGTAATGCTTCTCTCTCATGATTTTTATAAAAAATTTATAAAAGATAAAGAAATAGCTGATAATAAAAAAACAAGTGGTGCTTTGATTTCGTTTAGTGTTGAAAACGCGGATGAAGTAAAAAAATTTGCTCAAATTGCAAAAGAAAATGGTGGTACTTTCCACGAAGTAGATATGGGAATGCCTGAAGAAGAAATGTTTTCATTAGAAGTCCAAGATCTAGACGGAAATACATTAGAACCCGTATGGATGAAGATGTAAGCAGATAACTAATCTGACGTTTTTTATAACAAAAAAACAAAGGCGGATGATACGATAAGTATTCTCCGCCTCTATTTTTTTCATTCGTACAATCTCTTTTTTACAGTTTATAAAAGCAGTCTTCTCACCCTTTTTTTAATTGTTAGATGCCAGTGTATGTAAATCACCAATGTGTCATGACACATTGGTGATTTTATGGTATCCTTTTATTATTAACTGACAAAGGAGAGAATATTTTGAACACTTTGATTGCAAAAGACGTTTTTAGATTGCCCGAAATGAATGCAAGATTGTTGTCGACCTCTGCTCTTTTATTAGCCCTTGATGTCATCTTATACAAGATAGCGATTGGTCCTGCTTATTTTCAAATCACATTCGGATTTTTAAGTATGGCGCTTATGGGTTATCTATATGGACCGATCTGGGCTGGTTTGCTTGAAATGTTGTCGAACACTTTAAATTTCACGATATTTGGTTCAGGAACGTTTCAAGCTGCTTTTCTTATCACGGCTTTCCTTGGTGGATTTATTAATGGCTTATTTTTATATCATAAAAAGATAAACCTGCCTTCCGTCATCGCTGCCCAATTATTGATTATGATCCCAGTCAGCCTTTTTATCAATTCTTGGCTGATGTCTGTTTTGTTTGGTGCAGATTTCAAAGTGATTTTTCTAGGTAGAGTCATCAGGAATATGATCCAAATCCCTATTCAAATAATGGTTGTTTATTCATTTATCAAAACTTTAGAGGCTAGAAAAGTGTTTAAACGAGCTGTTTGATTTTACGTACTAAGGTAGTAAACTGATTTTGGATTAAACAATAAAGCGTGCAGTCTCAACAGACTGCACGCTTTATTGTTTCTCACTGGATCCATTTTATTTCATCAAGTGGATAATAGACAAATCTTGCTTTACCTAGAATATCAGTTTTATTGATCGTGCCAAACGAACGACTATCTTTTGAAACTCTTCGATTATCTCCAAGTACAAAATAATTATCTTCCGGAAGCTTGGATTGTCCCGTTAGCTCTTGTAGTGTAAAGTCCGTCGTATAGGATGCATTTGCATGATCTGATTTCAGGTTTTTAGTTAGATAAGGTTCCTTAACTACTTTCCCATTGATCTTCAATTGATCATTTTGGTAGCTGACATTTTCTCCTGGAAGACCGATTACTCGTTTGATATAAATCGTGCCATCTGCTAATTGAAAAACAACAATATCAAATCGTCTGATCTCCGAAAATTTTTCCATCACAACCATATCACCTTGCTTCAACACGTTTTCCATTGAATTGCCTTCCACTGGTACCGGGATGAATAAAAATCCCCGCAACATGAACGCAAGGAATACAGAAACAAGTAAGTATTTGAATACAAGCCAGAAGCGATTAATATAGCGTTGTTTTTTTGTCAATCTCTATCAATCCATCCCTCGTTTTTTCATTCTTTCTTTATTATAAGAAAAATATCAAAAAAATGCGACTAGATAGCTGAAATAAAAATAATTCTTTCAATTAGGCTATTGGACAAAAAAACTTTTTTGATCATAAAGTACAAAACTATCTCTTATATGTCATGATTATTTTCTAAATATTTTTCCCATGCTTCGTCAAAGATATCCATGGACGGCAAATAGTCGACATTCAGTTCCAGATAATTAGAAATTTCTTCGTAGCTAGAGCTGTGCTTAGGAAATTGGATGTCTTTACCGGCTTCTGTAGCGAAAACAGATAAAGCATCATGTGTGCCACCGCCTCGCAGTGTCATTAAATAATGAAAAAAGCTTCGATTCACCCTTCGTTCCTCCAATTTTCTTCGATAAAGGCAGCCCGGCGTGCATGGTTTCTTTTAAAATTTTCAGGATGCTTTTTATAATACTCTTGATGGTCTTCTTCTGCTAGATAAAATGGTTGGGCTGGTTCGATTTTTGTAACGATTGGCTGTTCGAAACGTCCACTTTCAGCTAACTGTTTCTTACTTTTTTCAGCAATGATCCGCTGTTCTTCTGTCAAATAAAAGATCACCGGGCGATAATTGTCACCGCGATCCTCGAATTGTCCGAAAGCGTCAGTTGGATCAGTTTGCTGCCAGTAAAGTTCTACTAATTGTTCATATGAAATCAATGTTGGATCATAGATAATCTCCACTGCTTCTGTATGTCCAGTCGTTTGGCTTTTTACTTGTTCATAAGTCGGATCTGGTACATGCCCTCCAGTATATCCTGACATCACTGTATGGATACCAGGAAGCGTGTCGAAAGGCTGGATCATACACCAGAAGCAGCCTCCTGCAAATATTGCTCGTTCCATTATGATTCCCCCTCTAATACTACTCATCCGATGATTTTTTATTTTCTTTTGTCTTGCTTTCAGTACTGCTGGTGCTAGTTTTGTTGGTATTTGAGTTGTTTGAAGCATCAGAGGTATCTTTTGGCAAATATAGACTAAACCGAATGTCATCATTTACTAAGTCGATTTTATCTGCTTTAATATACATCCCGTTTTGCATTCGGAATTGATCCAACCTAAGCATGATAGTCAGATCATCTGTATTGACTTCGATCCAATCTGGTAATTTATAGTTTCTCTTGATCATATTCATCACATCTTTGATTGGCAAACTCAATGTTCCGATAGAAAGACTTCTAGCTTTTAGTTGGACATTTCCGTTTTCCATCACATACGGATCAAAATATAAATAGAAATCGATAGGAAAACCTAGTACTTCGAAAGTACCATTGAGTAGTGCTTCATTTTCCAAATAAAATTTATATTCAATATCGCTATCTTTTTGATACTCACTAAGGAAAAAGCTGATGATTTGATTGACTTTTTCTTTATTTGAATTGATCGTTAAGACAGGATCTCCTTGTCTTTCCGTAAGAGCTGGTATTTCTGGGAGTTCTGGTTCCCGATTAGCAAAAATACGGCTGCCTAAAAATACGGTCGAACCAAGTACTACCCCAAGAAGGATAAGGAAGGCGAATTTCCAGTAATTTGTTTTCTTTGTTTTGTTTGAAGATACGTCAGATCTTGTTTTCATGTTTATTGATCATCCTCCTTCTCTAGCCATTGGTTTTGTGTCTCGATCAGCTGATCTCTCACTGCATTTGCCATCAATTGATAACCTAAATTATTTGGATGGAAATGATCTTCTTCATAGAGCACATTATTTTTGATGCCATTTAGATTTTCTGTCGTGCTAGTTGTTTGATCTGTTCCTTCTTCTGTGACACCTACTTCCTGATTCAATCCTTGATAAAGCAAATCATTGATTGGGATAAAGTAGCAGTTCGGCATTTTTTTCGTCACCGTTTCTGTTCCTTTGTTCCAATTGTTAACAATTGTCTGCATGTCAGTGATCTCAGGAAAGTTCAAATAAAATGGATTGTAGATGCCTAAAATGTAAATAGGTGCGGTTTTATTGAGGGATCGAAATTCTTCCAATAGTTCTGTGACATTTTCCTGATAGTTTTTCAGTGGCTTTTTAAAGGAATTGACCGTTAACCCGAATAAATTATTTTGGATAACTTTCATCAAATCATTACCGCCAACAGTCAGTGTGATAAAATCAGCTGTTTTGATATTGTTTCGAATTTCTTCTTTTGTTTTTACTCGCTTTAAGATCTGGTCACTTCGTTCACCATTTACACCATAGTTTTCTGTTTCAACCGCGGTCAAATTATAACGGTCTTTTAGATCATTTGCGACAAGGGGAACGAATCCTCCTTGCTTGGTTTGATCTCCTACTCCTTCAGTCAGCGAATCTCCGATAGCTATGTAGTAAAGTTTTTCTTTTTTATTTGGATCTTCTCTCACAGTAGTTACTGGTTTCATTAGTGGGCCAGCTTTCGGTATAGAAGCAGCTAAACCTGCATAGATGATGATCGCAATTAATAATGGGAACAAAACGAGGGTCAAATGTCGTTTCGTTAATTTCATTTTTTCACCTCTTGTATTCGATTGGTTCTAATGTTATCAAAAATTTTATCAAAAAGGTAGTCTTTATGAAAAAAGAAAACAATTATTTTCCTAATTTTATAAAGAAAAAGAGAATAAGCTGCAAGCCTTTCAGGCTGAGGGCTTATCCTCTTTTCGACTAATCTACATAATACATGATTGCAAACGCGTCTTTACCAGTATGCGTAGCGATAACCGGATTCGTATGCAGTACAGGGATATGCATGTCCGGGAATAATTCTTGCAAACCCTCTTTGAATTCTTGCGCCAATTCTTTTGCATCCGCATGTGAAATACCGATTTGTCGCACATTTGGCAATTCTTTCAGTTCATTTTTCAAATTATTAAACCATTTATCGAACGTTTTCTTTCCTCGCCCCTTAGTTACAGGGATTAATTCAGAATGGGCGAAATTCATCACCACGCGTATGTTCAAAACACTAGACAGCAAACCAGTTGTTCGGCTGATTCTTCCACCTTTTACCAAGTTATCTAGTGTGGATATTCCGATGTATAATTTTGTATTGTCTTGTACTTTTTTGACTTCTTCAAGGATTTCCTCTACTGTTTTACCTTCTTTTGCTAATTCAGCTGCTCGAATTACCTGAAAAGATAATCCTTGGTCAGTGGTATCACTGTCGATAACCGTTACTTTCGTTTTTGTTAGATTACTGGCTTGTCTTGCTGCTTCTACTGTTCCACTCAAGCCTTTTGTCATATGGATCGAAATCACTTCACTGCCGTCTTCTCCTAGCTCATCATACATCGAGATGAATTCTCCAATTGGTGGTTGGCTTGTTTTGGGCAGATTTTTTGCTTTCGCCATCATTTCCATAAATCTTTCGCCGTCTAGTTGGTCATCATCGGGATATACTGTTCCGTCGATCATGATGGATAGCGGCATGACACGAATGCCTAAAGCATCGCGTACATTTTTTTCCATCGTACATGAAGAATCTGTTACGATTTTTACATTTGTCATTATTTTCTCTCTCTCTTTCTTTAACAAGATGCCTTATTCATGTTAAACTACATGTAAGACAATTTCTATTTTTAGTATAACAGACAAATAATGATTTTTCATTAATTACACCTAGTAAAGGAGCCGTTTTCATGGAAAAAACGAAATTTAATCGAACGTATGAAATATTAAATGAAGTGTTTAATGCAGTCACCCATGGAATTGGGACTGGATTGAGTATCGCGGGACTAGTGGTTCTTTTAGTAAAAGGTGCCCACTTGCATTCCTCCCTCCATATTGTCTCTTATGCTATCTATGGATCGATGATGATTCTTTTATTTTTAACGTCTACTTTGTTTCATTCATTGATTTTTACAAAAGCAAAAAAGGTGTTCCAAGTATTCGATCATAGTTCGATTTTTCTTTTGATTGCAGGAAGTTATACTCCTTTTTGTTTGCTGAGTATCCGAGGATGGCTAGGTTGGACTTTATTTGTATTAATCTGGTTGTTTGCGATTCTTGGCATTATATATAAAGCGTTGACGTTGCATAAACGGGAGAGAGTATCAAAAGTATCTACGATCATCTATATTTTTATGGGGTGGCTCTGTGTCGTGGCTGCTGTTCCTCTTTATCACTCTCTTGGAATGACTGGTGTTATTTTGATGGTAGCAGGCGGGCTTTCTTACACGATAGGCGCATTCTTTTATAGCTTGAATTCTATCCGCTATATGCATGTTGTTTGGCATTTGTTTGTTATGTTAGGTGCAGGTTTTATGTACTTCTCTGTTTTATTCTTTACTTAATAAAAAAAATAAAGCTATGGATGGGACAGCTCTAAATAACAGCTAGTCTATCCATAGCTTTTTTATATCGTCAATTCGCCTGTCCCGCTTTTTACAGGATTCTCATTACGCTGATACGTTTCAAATTGATGCGGATAACGATTTTTTTCATCCATTTCTCCTTGACTAGTATTGATCAGTGACCAATCAGACCAGTCAACAGGTGGAAAATAAGCATCTCCATCGAATACATGATGGATGACTGTACGGTATAATATCGTACAAAATGGCAGAAATTCTTGATAAACAGCTGACCCTCCAGCGATGAAAAAGATACCGTCTGTTTCTTTTTCCAGAGCAAGCACGTCTTCCACACTATGCATGACATGCACGCCTTCTGCTTTATAGGAAGAATCTCTCGTCAAAACAATCGTCTGACGATTCGGCAACGGACGGCTACCCATCCCTTCGAATGTTTTTCGTCCCATCACTAGTGTATTTGCTTCTGTCATTTGTTTGAAGAATTTCAGATCATTTGGCAAACGCCAAGGAAGACGGTCTTCTTTTCCAATCAATCCGTTTTCATCCTGTGCCCAAATTGCAGCTAACATTTTCTCATCCTTTCTGATTCTAAACAGCGATAGGAGCTTTGATCGCCGGATGTGGGTCATATCCTTCTAATTGGATATCTTCCATCTCAAAATCAAATACTGACTGCTTTTCCTGATTCAAAACTAAAGTCGGAAATGCGCGTATTTCTCGGCTCAATTGTTCTTTCATTTGTTCGATATGATTGATATAAAGATGAGCATCTCCTAATGTGTGAACAAATTCGCCAACCGCTAAACCTGTTTCATGTGCAATTAGGTGAGTCAGCAACGCATAACTTGCAATGTTGAACGGAACGCCTAGAAACACATCCCCACTGCGTTGATACAATTGGCAGCTTAGCCGTCCCTCTTGAACATAAAATTGAAACATCGTATGACAAGGAGGCAAAGCCATGCTAGGAACATCTTCCGGATTCCATGCAGAAACGATCAATCTTCTAGAATCAGGAGTCTTTTTGATTGCTTCAATCACTTCTTTGATTTGATCGATAAAGCCACCGTCTTTTGTTTCCCAGTGACGCCATTGATAGCCGTAGATGTGTCCAAGATCGCCGTATGTTTCAGCAAAGGAATCATCGGTTAGGATCTTCTCGCAAAAAAGCTTGCTCTGCTTTTTATATTCTTCATTGAATTCAGGATCTGTCAAACATCTATGGCCAAAATCAGTCATATCTGGTCCATTATAGTCTGGACTTTTGATGTAGCGTTCAAATGCCCATTCATCCCAAATATGGTTTTTATTTTGTAATAGATAGCGGATATTCGTATCTCCTTTTAAAAACCAAAGCAATTCGCTTTTGATCAATCCAAAAGGTACTCGTTTCGTTGTTAACAAAGGAAACCCTTTTTGCAGATCAAACCGCATTTGGTATCCGAATAAGCTTAATGTGCCTGTGCCTGTTCTGTCTTCTTTACGATGCCCTTCTTCCAACAATTTTCTTCCTAAGTCAAGATACGCTTGTTCCATCCTTTTTCCTCCTAATCTTCTACCCATTCACTCAAGTATTCCCACCGTGCCATTTTTTCTTCAAGTTGTGCTTCTGTTTCAGATACGTCGTTTTGCAATTCTTGTAATCGAGTGAAATTATCTCCTTGATGATTCATCTCTTCTTGGAGCAATGAGATTTTTTCTTCAAGTTCTGCAATCTCATCTTCAATCGTTTCCCATTCTTTTTGTTCCATGTAAGATAATTTCTTCTTTTCAGCAGGTTCCTTGCTCTGTATTTTTGGTTTCGCTTTTTCAGCAGGCTGCTGGGTCTCTTTTTGCTTCAGTAAATAACTGGACATGTTTCCGTAATAAAGTTCTTGTTTTCCGTTTCCTTGGAATACTAATAACTTATCTGCTACCTTGTCCAAGAAATAACGGTCATGGGAAACAGTGATCACAGCACCTGGAAAACTTCTAAAATAATCTTCCAAAATCGTCAATGTTGCTATGTCCAAATCATTGGTCGGTTCATCCAATAATAAAACATTAGGTTGCTGGATCAGCAGTTTCAACAAAAATAACCGGCGTTTTTCTCCGCCTGAAAGTTTGCCTATCAGTGTCCCATGCATAAATCTTGGAAATAAAAATCGTTCAAGTAATTCTGCTACTCCGATTTGACTGCCATCTGCTGTTTTTGCTTCTTCAGCAGCTTCTTGTAAGTAAGCAATCATCCGTTTATCTGGTGCCATTTCTTCATTTTCTTGTGTATAATACGCAAGATGAACCGTTTCACCGATAGACATTGTACCGCTATCCAGGGGAATTCTGCCAGCTAAAATATTAAGCAATGTCGATTTTCCCGCACCATTTTTACCAGTAATACCTAGTCTTTCCCGAGATTGAATCAGTAAATCTAAATGTTCTAGCAGTGTTTGGTCATTTATACGGTAACTGCCATCTTTGATTTCCAGTACTTTTTTCCCTAAACGTTGTGTCGCTAGGTTCAGCTCTAAATCATCTTCTTGGTTTACTTGGTACAAGTTCTCCTTTAGATCTTCGAAACGGTTGATCCGTGCTTGCTGCTTGGTGCCACGTGCCTGTACGCCAGCCCTCATCCAAGCTAATTCCTGTTTATAAAGCCGCTTGCGCTTTTCTTCTTGTTCTACTTCTACACGATCACGTTCTGCTTTTTCTAAGACGTAAGCTTCATAATTTCCTTTATACTCGTATAATTTTCCAAATGAAAGTTCGAAGATTCGGTTTGCTACTCTATCTAGAAAATAACGATCGTGGGTAACCATCAATAGTGCGCCACGGTATTGTTTCAAATAGTTTTCCAACCACTCGATCGCTTCATAATCTAAATGGTTTGTTGGTTCGTCTAGTAATAGTAAATCGGGTTCATCAATCAACACTTGCGCCAGACTAACTCGTTTTTTCTGACCACCTGATAAAGTACTGATTTTTTTATCTAATTCACTGATTCCTAATTTTTGCAAAATAATCTTTGCGTTGGTATCTGTAGTCCAAGCATCTTCTTTATTCATTTGTTCTTCTGCTTTAGCATAACGTTTTTGCACATCAGGGTCTTCTCCGTTTTCCCCTAGTTCGATCAACGCTTCCTCATATGCTCGAACAGTTTGGATCAAGGGGCTGTTTCCTTGAAAGACTGCTTGGAGAACAGTTAATTCATCGGAAAATTCAGCTGCTTGAGAAAGATAACCAATACGGTAATCAGTTGGATAAAACACTGTTTGCCGATCACCGTCGCCGCTATCGATACCGGCAATAATATTTAAGAGACTTGTTTTACCCGTCCCGTTCGTCCCAATCAACCCGATACGGTCTTTTTCGTGGACCAAAAAAGAAATCTGGTCAAACAAATCTTTTTCACCATAAGTTTTTTTGAGGTCAGTTACTTTTAATTCTTTCAACATGTTCCCTCCTTATCTTGGATATTGTATCATAAAAATAGTGAACTTCAGGAAAATTTTTTTGGTATTTGTTCTTTTTGTGTTCTCAAAAAAAGAACAGGACCGATTCGATCCTGTTCTGATATGTTTTGTTTTTTATAAAACTTGAAAATTTTTACCTTTTTATTTTATTGGACTCGTTTTTTTGACTTTGCTCGAAACGCAAATCGGAAAGAAAAGTTATCAGATGGTTTGTTCATCGTATAAGATTCTAACAAATTGATATTCCTGCGATAGCTGTTCGCAGAAAACGTCGTGATTTTTTCAGCAACTTCGTATTCATCAATGATTTTTCTTTCAAGATAATAACCTCTTAGCATTTTTTTCGTAAACAGACTATCTTGCTGGATCATCCACGAAGAAATCAAATTCCCCGAGTTCATTTTTATTCCTTCAAGTTTGCGTTGCTGGATAAAAAATTGAACCATCGTTTCATCATAAATATCAGTCAAGTTATCTAAACTTTCAATAATCAACTGAGTATTTTTTTGATATGTCTCTCTGATTTCTTGGATATCTTCATCACTAATAAATGTCTGACGATCAGCATATCTTCTTTGCCAAAACATTTTCGGATGGAGAACGATTCGCATTAACCTACGGACAACAATGAACCAAAAGCCGATAAAAGACAAAATCTGGCTTGTGATAGAATGTTCGAATCGAGAAAGAAAACGGGAGTAAAAACGATAACCATTAGAAGAAAGCTTGCCCGAACGATAACTTTCATCCAATCCATCCCGTTCGATCGACAAAATCAGTGCTTGTATTTCTTGTACTTCTTGCTTTTCATCATCGGTTAAATCTTCCAAGTAAAGATCACGTATCCGTTCTTGATAATTTTCTATCACTGCTTCAGTGGCTAAAAATTCTTTTGTATTACGATCAATTTCCTTTATTTCTTTTCGCAAAACTTCAACGACCTCTTCTAAAATCATCAAAGCATTCAAATCCGTGCTTTTCGCTTCCTCTGTTTCCGTCAGCATAGGCAAGACAATGATCCCTATGACCAAAGTCACTAAGATGACACCCGCCGTCAGAAACAAAAGCAAAGACCGCTGGTAAAACATCATATTATTGATTGAAAATGGCAAAATAAAAATCGTAGCCAAACTGACTGTTCCCTTTACACCGCCAAATGTTAAGATCAAGATCTCGTTCAACTGTTTTTTGAACTTTTTACTGCCATCTTTGAATACATAAAAAAGACTGATAGAAATGAATCTGATCACAAAAAGCATGACAGAGATTAATACGATAATCGCTAATAAAAGACCGTTTGGATATAAACCGTCTCCCCATACTGGCGAGAACACTTGCGTCAATTCGATTCCTAAAAATATAAATACTAATGCATTCAGTGTAAAAGCAATAGTTGTCCATGTACTGTGGGACAAGCTCGACAATTCTGCATCAAACACAGAGATTTTCCTAAAACCAGAAGCTTGGAGAATACCTGCTGCCACTGCAGCAATGATTCCAGATACATCAAATGCCTCTGCCAATACATAGGCTAGAAAAGGAAGCAAAAGTTCGATCAGCAGATACCCTGTGACATCTTGTGCTGATGCTTTTTCGATCAAATGAATTATTTTTTGTTTGAACCAGACAAGCAAAAAGCCGATCAAAGCTCCCCCAATACTAGAAACTACTAGACTCATCCCCGCGTTTACTGCTGAAAAAGATCCGGTGATCAGCGCACCAAGAGCAAACTGGAAGGCAGTAACACCAGATGCATCATTCAAAAGACCTTCTCCTTCCAAAATATGCATCGCCTTTTTAGGGATATTCACTCGTCCAGAAAGAGAACTGACTGCTACCGCATCTGTCGGACCTAACGCTGCTCCAAAAGCAAAGCAGGCAGCAAGTGGGACACTTGGCAACAGGAATGATAACGTCGCACCTACCCCGACAAGGGTCAAAATGACTCCTCCAAATGCCAAGAACAAAATTGTCCCGAAATTTTTGAGAATCGAAGAAATATCTGCTTTTTCTCCTTCTCTAAATAACAATGGTGCAATAATCATAACTAAGAACAATTCAGGTTCAAAATCGATTGATTGTCCCCACTCTGTCAGACCTAATACCACTCCAAGGAAAATTTGGATCAGTGGAGCTGGAATCATTGGCAAAATGCGGCTAGCTATGTTCGATAAGGTGATCGTTACTGCAAATACAATAACTAACTCAGCAAATTCCATCGTCCATCCCCTTTATTTTTTATTTTGTGTAAGCATTTTTAAAAATTGTTCTTTTTTCTTTAAAATTTTGGTTTCGACTACTTCAACCTGTGTTTGGTTTCCCTCTAATTCACACTGTACACGTTTTGACTCCAAACGAAGCAGATCATGTTTCAGACGTTCCAACTGACGATACATCAATATATTTCTTTTACGCAACTTACAAAGTATTTGACGGCGGTCATCCATCGAAAGGGCGCCATAGCGATCATGCAACAGTTTTTTTTGTTGTTCAAAACTCTCTCTCATTTTCCAGATCTCCTATACACAAACTTCCATCATTATAGCAAAGTTCTTTTTGGATGAAAAATATTTCATTGTTTCATCGTTTATTGCTAGTTAGAAATTTCCATAAATTTTTCAACGCCTCATTCTATTCCAAATAGTATCAGATATCAAGTAAAACTTAAGAAAGATAAAAGTTTCTGACAAAAGGATGTTTACTTTTCCATTCCTGCCTTTCTTGTTCTTTTATCACAACAAAAAAATGGGGCTGCGACAAAAATCTTGTCACAGTCCCTTATTCTGAATAAACGGTGTGGAAGAGACAGCCTATCAGTAGTAATAAGACACATCTCTTTCACAGCCTCATTTTTGCGTAAAAATCGATTTATTCGAAAAATTCCCCGTATACATCTTCTACACGTTGATCTGGATTGATCACGATATACAAGTTACCTGTTTTTTCGCTGATTTTTGTTGATTGATATTGATTGTCTAATCCTTCTGTTCCTTTATCTAGATATGGGAAGTACACAAGATCAGGTGTGCCATTTCGGTAAAGGATTTCCATTCGCTCGATATCTTCGTATTTCAATGCGCGATTAAACATGCCCATTTCCAGTCCGCCTAGGTTGATATCATGTGTCGCAACTGCGTCCCCTTCATGGAAGATTTCGATTTTAAATCCAGCACACGGATGGATTTCAACAAATTCACTGCCATTGATTCGTCCAAAACTTGTTGTGATTTGTTTGATCCAAAGATCGCCGATATGACGGCGGTTGATCGTCCAGGTTTCTCCATTTCTAAAATAAAATTTTAGCGCTGTCATTTCTTTACTCATTAAAAAGACTCCTTTATGATGTAATTTATTCTTGTACTACCTCAGTTTAGCACAAATTTATGTAAGTGGTCACATCTTATGTTTTTTCTTCTAATGACGTATCTGCCCACTTTAAGTAGCCAACAAAGCTGAGCAGATACAGTCTAGTGTTTTTTAAATCAATTTTTCTTTCGATAAAAAATCCAAAACCTGTTTTTTATCATTTTTTATTCTTTGTTCTACGACGGCTTTTTCAGCTAATTGCAAAGCTTCACTAACCCACTTACCAGGTTTTTTTCCAGTTTCTTCTAGCAAGATTTTACCATCTACTGCTAATTCGCTTAATGACTTGATAGGTAAACGATCATAGGATTCTCCTACGGCATCCATCTGAGGTGTTTCGTCAAAATAGATCATCAATTCTTCTACTTGCAGTGCATGTTTTTTGCCTAAGAAGTACAATTCGAATGGTTCCAAAGCTCCAGTTTCTCGTTGTCGTAGTCCTTGGACAAGTGCTTGAACGTCTTTAATCATTTGGTTAGAACACTTCCACGATTTCAAAAAGGAACGAATCTCATTTTCTTTTAGACCCAGTTGGCTGATCAATAATGTCCATACTTGGCTCTCTTCTTTCAATGGGACGGATGGTAATTCAGCAAAACGTAAAAGTGCTTCGCCTTCTTCTTTCAAACCGGGACAGCAAATGTAGCACTCTGTTTCAATAAATGCATGGATTCCCGCGGCCCGTTCATTTCCCAAGAGCATCTTGATGAATTCCACATTTATACGTTCTACAGATATTTTACCTAATAGCTCGTGGTTTTCTTTGATGGCGTAGAAGGTTTCTTCCTCTAATTTGAACCCTAGTTGACTGACAAAACGCAACCCGCGCATCATTCGTAAGGCATCTTCATGGAACCGCTCATGAGGATTGCCTACAGCTCGCAAGATCTGTTCTTCTAGATCTTGCAGACCATCGAACAAATCGATGATTTCTCCATCTTCTTTCAAAGCAAACGCATTGATCGTAAAATCTCTTCTTTTCAAATCTTCTGCCAACGAACGAACGAATTCGACATGATCTGGTCTACGGTAGTCCTGATAAGTTGATTCCGTCCGAAATGTGGTGATCTCATATTGTTCATCATTTTCTAATACCAACACAGTTCCATGTTCGATCCCAATATCTATCGTTTTTGGAAAAAGCTGTTTGATTTCTTCTGGAAATGCGCTTGTTGCGATATCCACATCATGGATTGGCTGGTTCAGCAAGATATCACGAACACTTCCACCTACAAAATAAGCTTCATATCCTGCATTCTCTAATTTTTTCAGAACTGGAATTGCCTTTTGGTATTCCAGAGGTAATTGTTTTAATTTCATTTTTCCAACCTTTCCTGCGTGTTTCTTGTCCTGAGATAAAGACTCAGTTGCATGGTGACTGTTTGACAAGTCCGTTTCAGAGTCTTCAAGGCCAGGACCACTTCATCTTGTTTACTCGTCCTTACGCTCAAAGCGATTATGGTCTCTTTGATTGAATTTTTCCATGTTTTTTTCAAAAACTTCAGTTAAGTCGATATTCAATGAATTAGCCATGATCATCGTAACGAATAAAACATCACCAAGTTCTTCTGCTACCGAGTTAACTGGTTCAGAAGCCTTTTTGCTTTTTTCTCCATAAGTGTGGTTGACTTCTCTTGCCAATTCACCTACTTCTTCAGTTAATCGAGCCATCTGAGCTAATGGAGAGAAATACCCCACCTTGAATTGCTGGATATATTCATCCACTTCCTGCTGCATACTGTATAAAGAACGCTTTTTATCCATCTTTTTCCCTCCAAAACTATCTTACCAAAACTTTAACGCAAATCCTAGATAAGAGCAATTGAGAAAATCGAATTTCCATGCTACATTTAGGAAGGAATTTCTAAATGGAAATTCTGTGAAAATACATAATTGAAAGCTGGAATTCATATGGTCAAACGAAAAACAGTAAAAGAAGTTCTTTTTATCATTATAGGAACAAGTATTTATGCATTTGGTCTTGTTTACTTGAACATCGCTAATCATTTAGCAGAAGGGGGCGTCTCAGGGATCACCTTGATCTTAAGAGCTTTATTTGGTATTGATCCAGCTTATACGACTTTATTAATCAACATCCCATTGATTTTACTAGGAGGAAAGATCCTCGGTAAACGTTCCTTGGCCTATACTGTTCTAGGTACACTTTCTTTGTCATTCTTTTTATGGATCTGGCAAAGGGTTCCACTAGAAATCAATTTACAGCATGATCTACTGATCGTTTCTCTACTTGCTGGTTTAGTTGCAGGTGTAGGAAGCGGGATCGTCTACCGCATGGGTGGAACAACAGGCGGCAGTGATATTATCGCTCGGATTTTAGAACAAAATTACGGCATCACTATGGGGCGTTCCCTATTGGCATTTGATATCATCGTCTTACTTGCTTCATTAACCTATATCGACTTGAAACGTATGATGTATACGTTGATTGTTTCGTATGTTTTCAGTCGTGTGATTGATTCGATCTTAGATGGCGGATATTCTGCAAAAGGTCTACTTGTCGTCTCCAACAAAAGCGAAGAGATTGCACCACTACTGATGACCGGTCTGCAAAGAGGTGTGACTTTCCTTTCTGGAGAAGGCGCATTCTCTGGTAATTCAAAAAAAATCATCTATATGGTCGTTAGCTCTAGTGAATTAACTGAAGCTAAGAGGATCGTCCACGAGATTGACGAAAAAGCTTTCCTTTCAATCATCAATGTGCATGAAGTGGAAGGGCAAGGCTTTACTTATTTGAAGCCACAGACAAGATTACTGAAAAAACTATAAGAAAAAAGACAAAGATAGGCTATGAGGAAAGATTCCACATCCAGCTGACCTTTGTCTTTTTTAGTACTATACTATTTTTAACTAATTGTTATGTTCACTTACCCGGTTACTTTTCTTTTGTGTCTGCAAAAGGATCTTTCGGTTAACTTCATCAGATAATTTCAAAAAAGCATCCCTATCTCCATCTTCTAGTGCTTGATCGATTTGAGCATAAAGCATTTTTAGTTTTGCCTCTTCTTCTTTTTCTTGAAAATATCGTTCAATTAATTCAGTATCTTCTTCACTGACTGAAGAATCCCAAGAAGAAAATGGATTGTCTTCTAAGATAGATAGATATTCTCTTGTCTGCCAAGCATTTTCGAATATACATTCCACATATAAAGGCTTTTTCCAATTCAAACGGATTTCATGAAAAATCTGGTCTGTGTCCGTAAATTCTTTTCCCTGCAAAAACAATTTCATGGGTTCCCCTTCAACAGATAGATCACTGATCTGCAGTCCTCGATCCGCAAAATTCGCCCCTTCAACAAAGTGGACATTGCTTAAAATCGCTTCATGATTGGCAAGATAATTCAAGATCCAAAAAACTTCTCTTCGGCTAAAAGATACATGATTGACCATCCACGTTAAAAAATTCTTCTTTTCCCGTACATCAATTAGCATTTTTCTCACCTCTCTGTTAGGTCATCTAATAATGACAGTGCCTCCATATCTCCTGGTTCAAGTGTTAAATAATAAGTCAATAATTCTTGCGCTCTTTTCAGCTGCCCTTCTTCTCTTAAGAAAAAGGCATACTCTTTCAAGAAATCTGGTTCATGTGATAGTTCATGATAAGCCTGTTCATAGTGTACAGCTGCAACGGTAAAGTCTTCTAATTCATTATAAGCATGGGCTAGGTTCCATTCTGCATAAGGATTAGCAGTTTCTTCCATCTGATTGATCACTTGTATCACATCTTCATATCTTTCATCATCCAAGTAAAGATTGCTTAAAGTAAGTAATGTTTCATCTTGTTTGTCTCCTACTTCTAAAGCTTTCAGTAAAAGTTCTTCTGCTCGCTGTCTATCATGCAGACGGAAAGCATTTTCCGAGGCCAGGTGATAAAGTTCGACTTGGTAAGGATTTTCTTTGATTCCTTCTTCTAACACTGTTTGTGCTTCTTCAATCATTTCTTCTTCTTGAAGAGCTTGTCCTAGATATAGATATAACGATTGATAATGCGGATTAACTTCTCGAAGTTCTTCCAGATAGTTGATTGCCTGCTGATTTTCTTTCAATTGAAGATTCGTAAAAGCTAGCTGGAACAGTCGATCATCTGTCCTTTCTTCTTTCAGTGCTTCTTCTAAAGGTGCGATAGCTGCTTCGAATTCTCCTTGCATACTTAAGGATTGTCCTAAACGTTCCTGCATCGAGATTCCTGAAATTTCATTTATCCCGCTTGCCAACAATGTTTCATAAACCACTGCTGCCTCTTTGAAACGATCAACTGAAAAATACAATTCAGCTAGCGCAAACTGGATCAATGGTTCATCAGGAAGCAACCCAGCTGCTTCTTTCAATTTTGCTTCACTCACTTCAGGGATTCCGATAACTTGGTACAAATCAGCTATCGCCAATAAGCTTTGCGGATAGTAATCACTTTGCTTATCCACTTTTTCCAGGTATTCAAAAGCTAAGTCGATCTCATTATCTTCGATTGCAATTTCTGCTAACGGGATGTTCAGTCCGTCATTTTCTGGGTATTGGTTGATCAGTTGTTCAAAAATCTGTTTTGCTTCGATCAAAAAGCCAATAGCCAGCAATTCTTCGCCTAGTTCAGCTAATATATCTGCTGGGTCTTCTTTTAATGCTTTTTCTAAAAAGATTTGTGCTTGTGACAAGTCTTCATCTGATAAAGCTTGCAACATTTTTTCGCTATTTGTATTCATTTCAATTCCCTCTTATCTCACTGACGATTTGTTGAAATACCGTCATTGTTCTCAATAATTCTTTTTCGTTTGGACGTTGGTATCCGTCTATTATACCTATTTTTTCTAAAACAAGTATTTTTTTGCTTTTTTCTGCCAAAAAAAGAACTTTTTCCAAATACTCCATCTTTGAAATCTGTTCCAGCCAGTGGATTGGATAGCCAAGCAAGTCCAGCCACACAAAAAAGTTTTTTAGTTGGAAATCAAAAGGATATGCTTGGAGATTCCACACGAAATGAAACATCATTCCTAAAAATTTTTTCATACTAGCAGAAAGTAGATGGCCATTTTCGGTCAGATAAAAAGCTTGTTCAAACAGTTTACCATAATTTGACAGGTTTTCTGCCTCTAATTGATAAAAATAGATCATTTCTTCGATCATCCCGGCAAACGGCCGAGTCGTTAATTGCTTTTTATTTGGATAGTTTTTATACAGATTTTGCAAAAAACGATGATCACAAATCATTCCGCAACAGATAAAAGTCAAAAAGTCAATCTGCTTTCCGTCCACTTGCCGCTCGCTGATCGTTTGATCATAAACGATGCGTTCTGGCAGATTGATGGTTTGCAGCACTACACGATTTGGTAGCTGCAAAATCGTCCGCTGCGGTGTTAATGCTCGGTTTAGAGAACGGATCGATACAGGGATCATCCATAGTGATGAATCAAGGGTTGTATGTTTTTGAAAAAAACCTGCCAGATCCATGATCCCTTCATTTCCAAATCCGATGATAAACATGGATTGATTTTCGGGATAGCGTTTGACGAAATCAAGCAGGTTCTTTAATTCTGTTAAATGATTGCATTGAGTGTTGGCACAAATATACCAGTCATTGTTTGCTTGATTTGCAAATAACGGGTTGATCTTATCTGCAAACAAATCATAATAGCGCTGATTCGTTAAAAATAAGATTGGCTGATCAATGGAAAGTTCTCTTAGCTGGCTGACTAGCGTTTCTCCGTAAAACACTTTCGTCAACGCATCTTCTACTTGATAATCAAGTTCCATACGCATCCCTCCTCTTCTTATTTTTATTTTACCATTAGTAAGCAAATTCTAGAAAAGATAAGAGCAAAGCTCACCTCATAACTTGGAAATAAATAAAAATTAAATAAAATACATGTGTTTTCTATGTATGACATACGGATTCGAAATCTCTGTCTCTTATTTATTCCTTTTCTGCTAGGAAATAAAAAGAAAAGCACTTGTAGCCCTAGAGCCACAAGCGCTTTTTCAACTGTCTTATTTAACAGCGTCTTTTAATGCTTTACCTGGTTTGAATGCAGGTACTTTGCTAGCTGGAATTTCGATTTCTTCACCAGTTTGTGGGTTGCGACCTTTGCGAGCTGCGCGTTCGCGAACTTCAAAGTTACCAAAACCGATTAATTGAACTTTTTCGCCGTTAGCTAAAGCATCTTGAATAGTTGAAAATACAGCATCTACTGCTGCAGTTGCATCTTTTTTAGTTAAATCAGTAGCTGAAGCAACTTTTTCGATTAATTCTGCTTTGTTTGCCATGGATAGATTCACCTCCTCCACAAGAGATATGATAGAAATATCATTTAGTTAAAACTTTCTGAGTGGTCCAGAAGTTTAAAAAGAAATATTGATTAACTTCAATATTCTGTTATCACGATATCATATGAACCGCTTAATAGCAAGGTTTTTACCAATTTTCACATGCTTTTTTTAGTCATAGAAACGTAACAAACAAAACTGTCTTTTTCTTTTGAAAAAAAAACGTCGATATGGTAAAATGCCTATTTTCTTCTACGAGGGATAATCCGGATGGACGTCCCTTCAAAAGTAAATGCTTTTCTGATTTGATTTTCTAAGAAACGTTCATAAGAAAAATGCATCAATTCCTCTTCATTGACAAAAACGACAAATGTAGGTGGTTTGACAGCGACTTGTGTTGCATAAAAAATCTTCAGGCGTTTTCCTTTATCTGTTGGTGTTGGATTGATTGCTACAGCATCCATAATGATATCATTCAACACAGCCGAAGAGATACGAAGATTCTGGTTCATACTTACTTGTTCGATCATTTCAGGCAGACGTTCCAACCGTTGTTTAGTCACTGCAGAAACAAAAACGATTGGAGCGTAATCAAGATACCGGAATTCATCACGAATCTCTTGTTCGAAATCACGCATTGTATTGGTTTCTTTCTTTACAAGATCCCATTTATTCACGACGATAATAATTCCACGACCAGCTTCATGGGCGTAACCCGCTACTCGCTTGTCTTGTTCCCGAATCCCTTCTTCAGCATTCAGTACCATCAAAACGATATCAGAACGGTCAATGGCACGCATTGCACGCATCACGCTATATTTTTCAGTATTTTCGTATACTTTTCCGCGTTTACGCATACCAGCTGTATCGATCATTAAGAATTTCTGACCACTTTCAGAAACGAAGTGGGTGTCGATTGCGTCTCGGGTCGTTCCTTCAATATCCGAAACAATTACACGTTCTTCTCCTAAAATCGCATTGATCAAAGAGGATTTACCAACATTTGGGCGACCAATCAAACTAAACTTAATCGTGTCGTCGTCCTCTTCTTCAGTCTCTTCAGAGAAATACTTCACTGCTTCATCTAAAATATCACCAATCCCTAGTCCATGGCTTCCTGAAACAGGATAAGGATCGCCTAGCCCTAAGGAATAAAATTCATAGATATCGTTTCTCATTTCTGGATTATCTACTTTATTGACTGCTAAAATCACTGGTTTATTACTTCTGTATAAAATTTTCGCAACCATCTCATCTGCGTCTGTCACGCCTTCGCGTCCGCTGACTACACAAATGATTACATCTGCTTCTTCAATCGCGATTTCTGCTTGATGCTTGATCTGATCCATAAAAGGTTCATCGCCAAGATCAATTCCGCCTGTGTCGATCACGCTGAATTCTCGACCTAACCATTCACCTTTTGCATAAATACGATCACGAGTTACTCCAGGAGTATCTTCGACAATCGAGATACGCTCACCAGCGATGCGGTTAAAAATCGTAGACTTACCGACGTTCGGGCGGCCAACGATTGCAATTGTTGGATTTGCCATATTATTTCCTCCTCACAAGTTTCCAATCTCACTTAGTTTAACGAATGCATTGCCAACTTTCAAGCATAGATTGTCAATTAAACGAAGTATTTTTATTCCTTATTGAAATACTAATCGCTTTTCAAAAGAAAAACTGAGACAAAAGCAGCTGCTTTCATCTCAGTCACAGATACAAAATCAATTATTTTTCAGAATCATCGGTTGCTTTTTCTTCTACTTCTTCTTTCAACGCATCACCTAAAATGTCTCCCATAGTAAATCCAGTATTTTCTTCTGGTAATTCATAAGACTCAACATTTTTTGGTTCTTCTTCTGAAGCTGGTTTTTCTTCTAAAGCTTTGATACTCAATGCAATACGATGTTCTTCTGGATGGATCTCTAATACTTTCACTTTCACTTCGTCACCTTCATGAAGCACTTCATGTGGTGTCGCAATATGTTTATGTGAAATTTGAGAAATATGGACTAGCCCTTCTACTCCAGGGAACACTTCAACAAAGGCACCGAAGCTTGTCAAACGTTTAACTGTTCCGTCTAATACTGTGCCAACTGGAGCTTTTGTATCGATTTCTGACCAAGGTCCAGGCTGTGTGTCTTTGATTGACAAGGAAACACGTTCTTGTTCAGGATTGATAGACAACACTTTGACATTTACATCATCATTGACAGCCAATACATCACTTGGTTTTGCTACATGACTATGTGAAATCTCTGAGACATGGACTAGACCGTCAATTCCGCCTAGGTCGACAAATGCGCCAAAATCAGTAAGACGTGCAACACGTCCACTGAGAACATCTCCCTCATGGATAGTTGAAAGAATTTCTTTTTTCTTTTCTTCTCTTTCGTTTTCCACTACCGCTTTATGCGATAAGATCAAACGATTTTCTGATGGTTCGATTTCGATGATTTTAAAGCTCAATGTTTTGCCTTTATAGTCTGAAAAGTCTGCAACAAAATGATCTTCCACCATTGATGCAGGGACAAAACCACGTACACCGACGTCAACGACTAAACCGCCTTTGACAACATTTGTAACAGGTGCTTCGATCACCTTGCCCTCTTGGAAATCTCTTTCGATATCTTCCCAAACTTTTTTAGCATCTAAACGGCGTTTTGAAAGTAGGTAGCTGCCGTTTTCTTTATCTTTGCCGATCGTACTGATAACGACTAAGTCTAATACATCACCGACTTTTACTACTTCGCTGATATCTTCTACCGGCAAAGTTGATAATTCTTTTGCCGGAACGACTCCTTCAACTCCAGCCCCTTCGATTCCGACAATCACTTGTTTGTCTTCAATGACTAAAACTTCGCCCTTAACAACATCGCCAACTTTTACTTCTTGTACGCTTTTCATTGCGTCTTCCATTGACTGGTTGTTCTCTTGATTTTGATCAAATTCTGTCATAACACTTGTCCTCCTAACCAACATTCTGCCGTAAGTACGGTACTGTTTTTAGTTTAATTGATTATTCAAAAAAAATAAAGCGATTTCGTTCGTTTTCCTTGAAAAAACAATTGTTTTTCATTTTTTTTCTTAATTTAAAAAAGAAGATAACCTTTTTTCAAAACAACAGCTTTTATTGCTGCAACGACTTCTGGAATCGATTTGCCAGTCGTATCGATACGAACAGCATCCTCTGCTTGCTTCAGTGGAGAGACGTCCCTTGTTGAATCATAATGGTCTCTTTCCTGTATCTCTTTCGTCAGTGTTTCAAGATCAGTCGGAATTCCTTTTTCTTGGTTCTCTTTGAAACGTCTTTCTGCACGCTCACTTACGCTTGCTACTAAAAAGATTTTCACTTCTGCATTCGGTAATACAGCTGTCCCGATGTCTCTTCCGTCCATGACAACGCCACCGCGTTCCCCTATTTTTCGTTGGATAGCAACTAATTCTTCTCTGACTTTTCCATGTGCAGAGACTTCAGAAACAGCTTTTGTGACATCTGGTTGACGGATTTCTAAAGTCACATCTTTTGATGCTATGAATACATGCTGTCCATCTTCTTGTTGCGAAAAAGAGATAGGATACTTTTTGATCAGCGAAACTAGCCCTTCTTCATCTGAAAAAGATACATTGTTCGTAATAGCTAAATAAGTTACTGCGCGATACATGGCACCGGTATCTGTATAAATATAATTCAATTCTTTTGCTAATATCTTGGCAACGGTACTTTTCCCAGATGAAGCAGGCCCGTCGATTGCAATACTGATTTGTGTCATGATATAACTCCTTTTTCTCAAAAAAAAAGCCGCAAAGCGCGGCTATTATTATTTAATTCTTAATTCTTGACCAGGGTAAAGCATAAAGTTGTTTGGATCTAAGCCATTCAATTCAAACAATTGATCAGTGGTGATCCCTGCACGCTCAGCCACTTGTTTTGGACCTTCGCCTGCTTGAACAGTCGTTGTTGAACCGGCTGCAGCTGATGAAGAAGGTGTTGTTTCTGCTGCATTGCTGCTTGAATCCCCTGCTTGATAAGTTGCCTCACTTGAGGAAGTCGGTGTTGTCTCTGCTGCAATACTGCTTTCTGACGTTACACCTGTATCTTGAGACACAGTAGATTCTTCCGCGATTGTACTAGATTCTACTGTTGAAGTCTCAGTTGACTCCTCTTTTGTTGTACTTGTAGAACTTTCAACTACTGATGTCGAAGTTTCAGAAGAAGTTGCTGCTGTTGCATTGTTGCTTGATCCATTTCTGATCCAGAAATAAGCACCTGCTGGAATAGCGATACATAAGACCAGTAAAATCAAAAATAGCGAAAGAAATAATGTATTTCCTTTCTTTTGTTGTCTCTGAGAACTTCTTGATGAAACTTCATCATCTGTATCGTAGATTGGTTGTTCCCATGGTTCTTGTGTTTCGTTATTTTCTGTAGATTGATGTCTATCTTTTCTGCTCACTGTTTTACCTCCTAAACTCTATCGTGTGTATTATACCATAGGAAAAAGTGTCTTGTCCTAAAAAATCAATGTTCCATGTTTTTTTTAAATAAATTTAGTAAAATCGTTTCCCAATGAAGTTGTTCAGTCTTAGAAAAAAGCTTCCTCTTTGGCAGAAGTTCTGCTTTTGCTCCATCAATATCACAACAATTCTGCGGCTTTTCGGAGAGTTTTTCGCCAAAATAAGCTAAGATGAATTTTCTGCGGCAGTTTTCTTCATTAATATAGCGAAGCATCTGCTGCAGGCGGAATTCTTTTTCTTTTTCCTGACGTTTGAGCCGTTCCACCCAATTTTCTGGTTTTTCAGACTGCTGGATCAGCTCCATCCATTTTTTTTGCAGCTCATCAAAGGGAGCTTGCTCTGTGGCATATTCCAAATAAAGCTCAAAACTTTGTCGCTGTTCTCTAGAAAGTTGATTAAAGAAATAATGGATACGTTCATCCCCACTTTGATAAAAAAGAATTGCTGCACTTTCTTCCTGATCTCTGCCTGCTCGACCGATTTCTTGTACATAGTTTTCTAGACTGTCTGGCAAATCATAATGGACCACATAACGGATATCAGATTTATCGATCCCCATACCAAATGCATTCGTAGCAATGAGAAACTGCAGCTGATTTTTTACAAACTGCTGTTGAAGTTGTCTTCTTTGAGCTGCATCAAGACCACCGTGATAGTATCCAACTGTAAAACGTTCCCTGAATAAATGATACAATCGTTCGACTTCTTTTTTTGTTGCACAATAAATGATTGCCGCTCCTTGTGCTCTTTCCATGAAGTGTTCAAGTTCTTGTTCTTTTTGCTGCGTTTTCCGAACAAAAAGCGAGATATTTTGCCGATTGACTGATTGTCTGATCTCTTTTGGTGGTCGATCAAATAGTACATGACGTATATCTCTTGCTACTAAATCTGTTGCTGTCGCCGTTAGTGCCAGTGTGACCGGGTTTCCTAAAAGCTTTCGGATTTTTCCTAACTGTTGATATTCTGGACGGAAATCAACTCCCCATTGAGACACGCAATGAGCCTCATCTACTACATATAACGCAATATTTTGTTTTTTCAGATGCTCTAAAAGAGAAGGATTAGTCAACATTTCGGGACTCAAAAACAAAAATTTATATTGCGATAGATGACGGAGGACGTATCTTCTTTCAGATTGCGAAAGTAAACTATTGAAAGCAGTTACTCGTTTCTCCCCTCGTTTTTGTAATTGCGTCACTTGATCTTCCATTAGAGAAAGCAGCGGTGACACGATGATGACCAGACCTTCCATTAAATACCCCGTCAATTGATAGCAAAGGCTTTTTCCCGTTCCTGTAGGCAAAATAGCGAGAGTATCTTCTCCATCAAGCAACGCCTGAATAATTTCTTCTTGGCCGGGACGAAATGAATCAAATCCAAAATATTTTTTTAATTCATTTATTAACATTCTGTATCGCTTCCTTTCTCAATAGATAGATTTGATACAAACGAAATTCTCCATAATCTAATTGTCCATCTACATTCCATTCGCTAAAGCGCCACTCTCGCACGGAATCCTTATTTGGTTCCAAACGTTCGATTGTTTCTGCAGAGAGAATCCGCTCGTATGGAAAATCATCAAAAAACAAGGCCCACTCAATAAGATGATCTGTTACTGTTCCTCTTTTTAAATGACGGATTGCCATGATCTGGTCAATTGTCTGACCATTCATAAACATCTGCTTGGTGATCATCATGCTTTGATTGAAATTTTGCTGTAATAATGAATCGATCAAAGTGTGCCAAAGCGAATCTGGCCGTTTTTCGATTTGTGCTAACAAAAGGTGGATACATCTGCTTTGTTGCAGATAAACCGCTGACTCATCATCGTTTTTTGCCAGCTGATAAGGAAGCAGCCCTATTCGCTCATTTCCAGATAATTGGTTAGCTAAAAAATCTGCTGCTTCTTCTGGTATCTCCGAAAACAGCTGCACCAAACTCTCATACGCAGTATCAATCAAAATTTCACGTGGCAATTGGCTTTCACTAAGCCATTTTTTTAGTTGGAAAGTATAAAAAGGACTTGTCTCTGCTGGAAGATAGTCTTGAATACCCGTTGCCAGATTAGAAATTACTTGAACAGCAAATTTAATGAGCCGCCAACTAGTTTCCCCTGTTCTGCCATAGCGGTCAAAACGCAAACCAGTATGTTCTATTTGATGTTCGGACAACATATCAGCCCCTGCAGGCGTTAGCTTTGCTTCATTTTCATTTATTTCGATCCAACCTTGCTGCGCAATTTTTTGCAAAATTTGATAAAACTTATCCTGCTTCAATTCTGGAAAACTGTTATGGATAAACAAAAGTTCGTGGGTAAATCCATAAATAAGTACTGAAGTCGTTCGTTTTCCCACAAGGAGTTGGTAAAGAGAACTAATCCGCAGCTTGTGTCCTGATGAAAATAGCGATAAAATAAAAACAATCATATTATTCTCCTTAAGTTAGGATGGTTAGAAATGTCACTACTATGTAAACTTGTACCTGAACGCTGTATTGCATGCGGTCTTTGTCAAATCGAAGCGCCAGATATTTTCGATTATGATGAAGAAGGAATCGTTTTATTTGCCCAAGAACCAGAGGCTCATCAACAGTTCGTGATGCCGGAAGAAGAAACATATGTAAAAAAAGCGTATCAAAAATGTCCAGTTCGAGCGATTTTATTAGAAAATAAAATATAAATATAAACGAAACTTTAAAAACGTACACTAAGTTCTCTAAACTTGAAAATAAGCCGGGATCTGTTTCTCTTGTTCCGTGAAATCCCGACTTATTTTGAAAGATTCATTTGCTATCTATAGTTAATTGACTAGTTTTTTCACGGACCCTATAGGACCCATTTATATTATTTCAACTTTTTCAGCCAGTTTTCCAATGTATTGACGATCACAGTTTGCTGGTCTGCGTTAGAAATTTCTGCCTCTCCATCTCCTTTTTGCTCACCATAGCTGCCAAAACCTCCATGATTTCCGCCATTGATTGATACATACTCTGTTCTTTCCGGTAAATACTGCTTAGCTTCTTGATAAGCTTCCTGATTCAATACTTTATCTTTTGTCGCCGTGATCGATAAAACAGGGACAGCTGATTCTGTCAATGTTCCTTTTTTGTCGGGATAACTTGCCATGAAGAATACCCCTTTTAAATGTTTGTCTGAATGATTCTTATTGACATAACGACTTGCCATTACGCCACCTAATGAATGGCCACCGATCACATAATCGGAATTTGGAAAATCTTCTTTGACCTTATCCGCTTTGTTTCCGCCCATCACTGCTAGATCAAGTGGCATTTTGACAATAGCGACTGAAAAGCCGTTTTTTGCTAAATCTTGCGCCCAAATACTATAACTTTCTGGCTCTACGAGAGCACCAGGATAAAAAATAAGTAATGGAGACTTTCCATGATTCTTTTTCTCTCCTTCAAAAAATAAGTAATCTTCTTTGTTTTTTCCTTCTTTTACCAACACTTGCGCTTCTGACGATGGTTCGTACGTATTTTGCTGTATATAGTAATAACCGGCTCCACCGAGTAATCCTAAAATGATGACTAAGCCAATTAGTATTCGTCTAAATATTTTCACTTTCTCCCACCTTTTCTATCTGAGTGACCCCTTTTTCTTAATCAAGTATGATTATACCTTAAAAAAAATAAGAGAGAAATGCAAACTTTCCAGCATCAAATAAAAAAAGACGGAATATCCATTTGAATATCCGCCCTTTTTGTATGTTTATTTTTATTTAGCACATAAACGATACACAGCTTCTGCATAAATTTCCATTGCTTTATACATACTACTTAATTCCCATCGTTCATTCGCCTGGTGCATAAAGTCAGGAGTATCAGGGAACATCGCACCGAATGCCACACACTGGTTCATCGTACGAGCAAAAGTAGCGCCGCCTGATACAAACGGTTCAGTCATGTCTCCAGTAATATCGCGATATGTCCCCAATAGATTTTTCACTAACTCACTGTCTAGTGGCACGTATAATGAATCAAGGAAGTCAAATTCTTCATAAGTCAACCCATATTTTTCTGCTGTTTTAGTTAATTTAGCTACTAAATCATCTTTCTTGAATGTAACAGGGATTCTCATATCTACACCGATTTTTGTTTGTTCTGGTGTGATTTCCAAACTTGCAAAGTTCATCGTTAGCTCGCCGGATTGTTCATCTTCTGTTTTGCCCACGACAGCTTCACCAGTTGCATTTTCTTGAACTAATTTTCCTAAGAAATTGATTGGGCCAAAATCGAATACTTCTGAAAGAGCAATTGCCAGACGAGAAATAGCATTCACTCCTTGCGCTGCATCTTTCGCGTGGATACTTTTACCAAGAACGACGATGCCTTCACCTTGTTCTTCGAAATCGAATTCGTGTTTTTTCAATGCTTCTTTTACTTCAGAAAGCTTTTCTCCAGAGTAAGGAGCTGCATCAGGAACAACATTCAACGCTCCTCCAGCTTTTACAGAAAACTCGTTCGTTCCTGGTCCTGTCAAGTAAGCTTGCAATAAGCCTTTTTCTGCATAAATTAAAGGAAATTCAGCATCTGGCGCAAATCCTTGCGTAATTCCTTCTTCTTTTTCGTTATATTTTTCTAAACAACGCCATAAATTTTCTTCATCTGTACCAAAGATAAAACGAATACGTGTCTTGAATTCCACGCCAGCATCAATCAAAGCTTTGACGGCATACATTGCCGCAATAGAAGGACCTTTGTCATCTTGGGATCCGCGACCAACTAACCAGCCGTCTTTTATAATTGGATCGAATGGTTTTGTTTCCCAATTATTTTCGTCCCCTGCTGGAACAACGTCCATATGACACAAGATACCGAATAATTCATCTCCAGAGCCAATCTCTGAATAACCGTAATAGCCTTCTGGATCTTTAAATGTTCTAAATCCTAGCTTTTCACTGATTTCCAATACTTTATCCAAAGCTTCAATCACTTTTTTACCGAAGGGATGTCCTTGTCCTGAATCTGCTTCATCTAGTACGGAAGGAATTCGGATCAATTCGCTCAATGATTCTAATGCTTGTTCATGATGTTGTTCTGTCACAAATTTTTTCATGATATTATCCTCCTAATATGTTAAAAAGGGTCATGTCAAATTCCTCCGACACAACCTCTTCTTCTCAAATAATGACGTTTTAAGCCTGCTCCATCAGCAAGCAGAATGTTCTTAACAAATGATGAAAGAAAAAACACTCACTGAATGGAGCTATTGACTTGTCCACGTGCTTATCGATAGCCGTTTATCGGTTTCTTCATTCTTATGATAGACCTTGTACCTGTATTTGTCTAGGTTTAGAACATTGCTGCTACACCTAGGATCACACAGATGGCTACAAATAATATCGCAATTAATTTACCGGTAAATTTCCACCACACTGAAACATCGAAACGAGCAATTGCTACAGCACCCATTACGATAGCAGATGTTGGTGTAATTAAGTTTACTAAACCAGATGCAGATTGATAAGCAGTGATTACTAAATCCTTACCGACGCCGGCAAATTCACCCATAGGTCCCATGATTCCCATTGTTGCAGCAGCTAAGCCGGAAGTTGAAGGAATCAAGAATGACATAGGGATATAGAAAATAAATGTAATAATGATGAATACACTTGAAGATAATGAACTTAATCCTTGTTCGCCCCAATGTAAGATGGTGTCTGTGATTAATCCATTGTTCATAACCACTTGGATACCACGAGCAACAGCTACTACGATTGCTACACCGATCAAATCAGAAGCACCAGCTAAAAATTCAGAGACAAATTCAGACTCTTTCATGCCATAAGTGATTGCTACTACGATGGACATTACTAAGAATAACATAGTAATTTCTGGGAAGTACCAGTCACCTAATGGAAGCATGCTTTTACCTAGAACAGTACCTAGTACCGGAAGGTTTGTTAACCAGTTTGTCAATGATTCAAAAATCGTGAAATTCGCATTCAAGGTTGTCCAAGGAATCAAACTGATGATCATGATACCAAAAGTAATAAAGAACAATACATTAACATGTTTTTGTTTTTTCGTGATTACTTCTTGACGACCGATTGCTTCAATATCGAAATGCTTCATATCTTCTTTACGTTGGTTGTATACTAATGATTTTGTTGGATCTTTTTCGATCTTTGATGCATAACGATACACATATACAATAGAAATAGCTAACAAAATAACGAACATCAAGAATCGAAGACCAATACCTTCACCCATCGAAATCCCAACAGCTTGTGAAGCTACGCCTGTTGCAAAAGGATTTACCGTTGAAGCTAGACAGCCTACTTGAGACCCTACTAATACGATTGCTACTGCTACTACTGTATCAAAGCCTACAGCCATCATAACTGGGATCAGTAAAGCATAGAATGGAATCGTTTCTTCTGCCATTCCGTAAGTAGAGCCGCCTAATGCAAATAACAGCATCAATACTGGAATAAGCATTTTTTCTTTTCCTTTGAATTTCTTCACAACTGAAGCAATCCCGGCATCTAGTGCCCCTGTTTTGTTGATAATACCTAAAAATCCACCAACAACCAAAATGAAGAAAGAGATTGGGATTGCAGCAGGTGTTTCTTTAGTTAGCTCCCCCGCTGGTACACCTAACATCCCATTGATTGGCGCCATGAAAATATCCCACAGCCCTTGAGGATTTTGTTGTACTCGTTCATATGATCCAGCGACGATGTTGCCTGCATCGTCTACACTATAGTGCCCAGCTGGTATAAACCAAGTAAGTACAGCGATTACTGCAATAATAATAAATAAGACCGTATACGCTGAAGGCATTTGAAATTTTTTCTTTTTTGTTTGTTCCATCTTCTTCTTCCTTTCTTTTCCGTTAGAGACAACAATTTTGGCTCTAATGTTATTTTATCAAAAAGAGTATCAGAACAAAAATAATAACACGCATTTTGTAAAACTTTTGTTCAAAAAGTTCGTTTTTCCCTATTCCCTCCTCTTTTTTCAGGTTTTTAAAGCTTTCTTCTTTTTCATTGTAGCGTTTCCTTTTTTTTATAAACAAACATTTTCGTCTTTTAAAAGGAGAAGAATTTCACATTTGTAAAGAATTGATTGATTTTTATGCATAAATCAAAAAAATACTCAAAACAAACAAATAAAACGTTTACATTATTGCATGTCTTGTATTTTTTTCCAAAAAAAAAGACCAAGAAATTTCTTGATCTTTTTGATATTTATTTGACTGCTGTATGACGTTGTTCGAACTGATGTTGTTTTCGACTTAACCATGGAAGAAGTTGCGCATGCAGCACTAAAAAGACAGCGCTCACGATGAATCCTTTGATCAAGTTGAAAGGAACGATCCCAATCAGTACATAGTTTGCTAAAGACATGCCTAGCATCTGTGTTGCGTTCAGTCCTAAAAACATTAAGTAAAGAGGCGTAATAACGAAATAATTTGCGATACTCATAAAAATAGTTAGAGCGATGGTTCCTGTAATGACACCTAAAAATTTGTTTCTTCCTTTATGCTGTTTCTTTACACTAAAGAAATAATAAATCGGGAATGTAAAGATCGTTGTTGATAAGAAACTAGCAGTGTCTCCTACCAAATTATCCGGAGAAAAACCTGTAGTCAGCAGATGTAATACTGAACGCAAGAACGCTGTTGCAACTCCGGCCGCTGGACCGAATAAGAACATGCTGATCAATACCGGGATATCACTAAAATCGATCTTCAAAAAACTAAAAGCCGGCATGATCGGAAAAGCAAAATACTGTAAAACTAACGCGATCGCAGCAAACATCGCTACTGCAACCATTTTCTGTACACGGGTGTTCTTCATTTGAAATCCTCCTGTTAGGACTCCTCTTCAGCGAACTTTTTGACGTTTCTCTCCAAATGAAAAAACTCTATTTTCCAGGGAAAATAGAGTTAGAGTTATTTGATCAAGCGTCGTCAAATAAGCTCTATCTTCTTTATCCAGACTATACTGTCGGTATCGGAATTTCACCGATTCAGCTATTTTTTGCAAAATAGGTCGTGGACTATAACCACCGGTCGGGAATTTCACCCTGCCCCTGAAGACGAACCTTATATAATTTTTGTTTACATATTCATTATACATATCTATTCAAAAAACGCAACATCTAACACTTATAAAAAGTAAGTGTTCATTTTGAGTGGTTCAGCAAACTGCTGACTTCTTTTTTGTTCAGTTCACGGTAATCCCCAGGACGTAGGCCTTGTAAAGTCAGATCTCCGTATTTTTCACGTTTTAGTTTTTGCACAGGAAGACCAACTGCTTGAAGCATATTTTTCACTTGATGATTACGTCCTTCGTGGATCGTCAATTCCACGATACTGTGGTTTGTCTTAGGATCCACTGATAAAATTTGGAATTTAGCTGGAGATGTTTTTCGTCCTTCGATCTTTATTCCTTTTGTCAAAGGTGCAAGCATCGATTTTGTAGCGATCCCTTTTACCTTTGCAACGTAAACTTTATCCACTTCATGTTTTGGATGTGTCAGGCGCTGAGCAAAATCTCCATCATTTGTCAGTAGCAAGATCCCCGAAGTATCGTAATCCAGTCGACCTACAGGATAGATACGTTCTTTTACCATCGGCAAAAGATCCGTAACAACTTTTCTTCCTTTGTCATCTGCAACAGCAGAAATAACTCCTTTAGGTTTGTACAATAAATAATAACCGTATTCTTCTTGATAAATTGGGACTTCATCCACTTCCACAGTGTCATGTTTCCCAACTTTTATCCCTAATTCCCTTACAACTTGTCCGTTTACTTTTACACGTCCTGCAAGGATGAATTCTTCTGCTTTTCGACGAGAAGTGATGCCAGCGTGGGCAATTACTTTCTGCAATCTCTCCATTACAATTATTCTCCTTTATTCATTCCATCAAAGAATAGATCTGGTGACACGTCTTCTTCAAGTGAAATTTCCATTTCTTGTGTATCAGGCAGTTCTTCTAATGATTTCAAACCAAAATAATCTAAGAAGTAGCCAGTTGTTCCATATAATATCGGCCGACCTGGCCCTTCTACTCTACCTTTTTCTTCAATCAGTTTATGGGCAGCTAGACGCTGTACCGCTCCTGAAACCTGAACTCCTCGAATCTGCTCGATTTCAGCTCTTGTGATTGGCTGTTTATAAGCGATGATTGCTAAGGTTTCGACAGCGGCTTGAGATAATGTATTTGATGTCCCTTGCGCATATCGCTTAAGTAAGGGAGCCAGCTCTTTTTTAGTCGTTAATACATAATGGCTTTCCGTTTCAAAAATATGCAAAGCTGAGTGCGAGTTTTGAGTGTAAGATTCTTTTAATTCTTTCACTAAACTTGTGACTTCTGCTTCGCTGAGATTTAACAGTCCGCTTAATTCTTCATTACTGATCCCTTCCTCGCCAACAATAAAAAGAAGGGCTTCAAGTTCACTTAATTTCGTCATGTTCGGTATCTCCTACTGCTGGATAAAGCATAATTGATTCATAGTTTTCTTTTTGTTGCGCAATGATCTGCCCTTTTTTCATCAATTCTAGCAAAGCCATAAAAGTAGTGACAACTTCACTTTTAGAAGGTGACTCAAAAAAAGAATCGAAAGTACAGCCATGCGCATTTCTTTTTATACGCTCTTCGATAAATACCATTCGTTCTTCGATCGTTGTGTCATCGGGCGTGATCGTTTTTTCCACTTTTTGAGAAAATTTCTTACGTTCTAAGATTTTCTGCATGGCACGGATCAAATCGATTTTTTTGACTTGTCCTCGCTTCAACGGCTTTTCAGCATCCGCTAACCCATCGATGTTCATAGGTTCTTTTGTGTAATAAAGACTTCGTTCCTCTGCTTTTTCTGTCAGTCTTTCAGCTGCATATTTATATTTACGGTATTCTAAAAGCTGAGTGACCAATTCTTCTCGAGGATCTTCTTCCCATAATTCTTCATCATCTGTGACGAATTCTTGGACAGGAAGCAATGTCTTGCTTTTGATTGCCATCAATGTAGCAGCCATCACTAAGTATTCTCCTGCAACAGCTAGCTCTAGTGTTTTCATTGTATGGATATAATTCATATATTGCTCCGTGATCGTAGCGATCGGTATATCATATATATCGATTTCCATTTGCTGAATCAGATGAAGCAGCAGATCGAGAGGACCCTCGAATACATCTAATTTAATATTGATCTCCGTCAACTCATTCACTCTTTCTTCTTTTTCTTTGCTAGCCATTTTCCAATGTAAGGCTCTGTGATTTCAGTTGCACGGATGGAGACATCCGGGTACTTTTCCTGTAATTCATCTAACATTTGAAAGCCCATATTCTCACCGCGATAAGACGGATTCAAAGAAATGTCATGGATGATCAGCTGATCGTTCGTTGCCCAGTAAACACCAATAATCCCTTGAATGTTGGTTGAACCTTCTGGCGTAAAGAAAAAAAGTTCATAATCGTCTTCAGATTCGTACGTATCAATCTCCTTCAACAAAGAAGTTTTACCTGTCAGTTTCTTATGGAAACTCAATAGTCCCATAGCAATTTTACGGTTTTCTTTCCGGTAATGTGTTAACATCTTCTCACCTTCCTATGACTAAGCCCTTGGAAAATGCTGCTTATAAACATCCGTCATTCTTTTCTTCGTGATATGTGTATAAATCTGAGTCGTAGAGATATCCGCGTGACCTAACAATTCCTGTACTGTCCGCAAATCAGCTCCATTTTCTAGCAGATGTGTGGCAAAGCTATGCCGCAGCGTATGTGGTGTTACTTCTTTGTAAATCCCAGCCTCTCGTACTAGCTGCTTCAGATTTTTCCAGATTCCTTGCCGAGAAAGACCTTTCCCATGATTATTGACAAATACATGCATTTCAGATGCGTCCTTTACAAGTAATGGACGTGCTTCGTCTAAGTAGCGTTCCAGCCATTGGATCGCATAATCACCTAAAGGAATGATCCGCTCTTTATCTCCTTTTCCAACTGTCTGTACCAGTCCAAGAGAAAGATGAAGATCTCCCAATTTCAATCCAATCAATTCACTGACGCGCATCCCAGTAGCATACATGACTTCCAAGATTGCACGATCTCTTATCCCTAACGTTTTTGACGTATCAGGTGCTTCAATCAGCTTTTCTACTTCTGTCAGAGTCAATGTACTTGGTAATTTCTGTGCTTTCTTCGGCGTATCGATATGTTGCATCGGATCATGATCAGTGATACGCTCTTGCCGTAAAAACTGATGGAATCTTCTGAGACTTGAGATCATCCGAGTAACAGTTGCTGTCGCTTTTTTTTCTTCATGCAACTTCTCCAGAAAACGGATGACTAAAAAGCGATCGACATCCTGCCATGAAGCAATTTTCTGCTCCTGTAGAAAATGCAAGTACTGTTCCAAATCACGTTCATAGCTTTGTCGTGTATTGGCGGACAATCCCCGTTCAATATTCAAGTAGTGGAGATAATCGTTGATTTGCTCTTTCATAATAATCCCCCTCATGCCTCTCTATCATATCAGATACCGCTTCATTCTGATAGTCTTTTTCCATAATCTGAGCAAAGAAAAAGCCGTCTAGACACTCAGACGGACTGGTTTCTTTTTTCTTTTTCATAACATTCCTGACAGATTCCATGGAACGTCAGCCGATGATCTTTTACTAAAAAATGATAACGTTCTTCTACTACTTGCTCCACTTCAAGTAAAAGATCCTCTTCTACTTCCTCGATCGTGCCGCAGTTCAAGCATAGTAAATGATGATGGAAATGTTTGGCGCCTTCTTTTCTCAAATCATAACGGGCTAATCCATCATTAAAACTTACTTTATCGACAATTTTCAATTCTGTCAAGATTTCAAGGGTTCGATAAACAGTAGCAAGTCCAATTTCCGGACTCTTTTTTTTCACTAAAAAGAAGATTTCTTCTGCAGATAAATGCTCTTTCTCATTTTCCAAAAGCACAAGCAGAGTGGCTTCTCTTTGCGGTGTCAGCTTAAACCCCGCTTCATGTAGCTGCTGTTTTGTTTTTTTCATCGCCGAAATAGCATTCATGACCATTTACTCAACCCCAACAATTTATAATAATTACAAATAAAAAAAGATATAACACTATGTTAATTAAAATTATTATAAGCTAGTTAAGAAAAACATGCAAGGGATTCTCAATTAGATTTTTTGACTAGTTTTGTCACACCGTTTTCTTGTGTAATCAATCCTTGTTTCAAAAGATTACCTAATGCGCGCTTAAATGCTCCTTTGCTGATACCAAAAGCTTTCATGATTTCTTCTGGATCCGATTTATCTGTAAAGTTGATTTGCTGATCTGCAGAACGTTCTAAAATGGTTAAAATCATTTGTGCATCATCTGATATAGCTTCATATGCTCTTGGCTTCAATGAAAGATTCAGTACACCGTCTGGTCGGACACCAATCACTCGACCTTTTATCTGCTCGCCTAGACGAGGTTCATTATATCGTTCAGAAGGATGGATAAACCCAAGATAGAAATCTTCCGTTAAAACGTACGTACCTGTTAATTTCAAGCGGTATGCTGTTCCTATCACATCTTTGTTTTTCATTTCTTCTGTTCCATATTTGCTTAAAGATTTGAATATTTTTTCATCTGCTAAACTGCCCCAAATACGGTCTTTTGCATCAACTCTAAGGGAAATCATCAAGCGATCCCCTTTTTTAGGCCATAGCTCTGTCATTGTCGGCAATTCATCAAGAGATACGACAAAGTCTTTATCTGGAAGACCGATATCGACAAACGCACCTAAATCTTTTCGTGTAGCAGTAACGATTCCAAAAGCGTAATGACCGATACGGCTTTTAGGAATTTGTGTAGTGATCCGATTTTCATGTTTTTGATTTTGGTAACCGAATCCTTCAACTGCTTCACCGATTTTGTGTTCACCTTCTGATTTGCTTAAGCCAAAGGTTTGTCCGTTTTTTTGGACAAAGTAGTTTTTTTCATTTTCATCAATAATAATACCTGTAAATATAGTTGCTAATAAATCGTTCATTTTTTTCTCCCTCTATAGTGAAAGGTTTTCTTAATACATTTCTTTGCTATCATAACATAATGTTTTCTGATTGAATAGCTGACCCTTGCTTAAGGGAAATGAAAAAGGGAGTATGACAAAAATTGTGTCACATTCCCCTTTTTCGAGCAAGCGGTATTCAATCAGTTAGTCTTCGGTACTAGATCAAAAAGCGGGAAAATATGAGAAGCTGATTTTCCTGTTTTTTTCTCTAATACTCAGAATAAAATGCTGATTTTACAATCTCTTTCTTAAACGGTGTTCTCTTGCCAACTCTGACTCACAATTCACAATAGTCAGTCATAAACTATGAGAAGCTGTTTTTTGAAATTGTTCCTTGTTACTCAGAATTAAACGGCAGGCTCACAGCCTCTTTCATTTGCCTAAAATTAATTGCTCCCATTTCCTCCGAACCATCCAGTTTTACAGTTGATGGTTACGATGTAAAATGGCAAAGCACTTTCTCCAATGCCTTTCATCAATGCAGATTTTGTTGAAGTGGCATATAGATTGTAATAGCCTTCCCCATTTTCGATTCTGGCTTTTTCTAATCTGTATCCTCCTTCAACGATATATCCACGTTGGATACATGTAGCAATCACTTTGCTTTGGACACCTGGTGCCCACGTCCATGCTGGATTAGATGCATCGGCAATATCACTTGCTCTGGCAGATTTGATTGGCTGATTCGCTGAGTTTGAAGAGGAAGGGGTCGAGGATGCCGCTTCTTGCTGTGCTGCTTGTGCGACCGCAGCTTGTTGAGCGGCTTGAGCTGCAGCTGCTGCTTGAGCGGCTTGTTTTGCTTGTTCTTCAGCTGCTTTTTTCGCTTCTTCTGCTTTTTTCTTTTCCTCTTCTTCTTTTTTCTCTTTATCAGTGAGCATCTTATCTACTTGTTTCAATTGTTCATTCAACTGAGCAGATAGATCTGTATTTTTCACTTTTTCTACTGCTTCTTTTGCCGTCTTGTATTGGTCGCGTGTTGCTGAATCCACTACTTTTCCGTCTTTAAAGACTATAGCTGTTTTTTCTTTAGCTGTTTGCAATTCAGCATATTGATTTTTAGCTTCTGTTTGTGCTTGTTGAATCAATTTTCCAAAATCTGTGTTATCCGTTTCGATTGCTTGGATCTCTTTATCTGCTTTCAACTTGATGTCATCTGCTAGATGATCATCGACGATGGCAGGTGCTATGAACCACTCATTCACTTTTTGGATATCTCGGATCTTAGATTGGATATCTTGGTAAGTTGTTTCTAACTCTGAATATCCTTTTTCATTCTTAAGACTGGATAAATCATTTTTTAGTTTTGATAAATCTTGATGAATCATATCTGCACGAATAAATTGATGGTGATCATCTGTATAAAAGGCAGCAAGTTTCTCATGAAGTTCTTCCATTTGTTGCTGTCTTTTTGCTTCTGCTGCTACTTCGGCTTCTACTTTTTGATGATGGTCATAATAAGCCCAGCCTCCCCCACCTAGTAGAAGAACTGCTGCTAAAGCGAGATACGGCACTTTTTTTGATTTTTTCTTTTGTGTCTTATCTAAATCTTTTTTTTCTGGGTTTGATTCTTGAGGCGTTTTTTCAGTATTTGGCACGATTGTTATTGGTTCTGTTTCTGCTTCAATCAGCTCAGGCTGGTTCTCTTCTTTTTCTATTTTAGCTTCAAGAGCAGTGCTATCTTCACTTGCAGATTGAGTTTCAGCATCGGCTTCATTATTTATTCCATCCGACTCTGTTGCCTTCTTGTCTGCTTTTTCGAGCATTTCTTTTTTATCTGCTTCCGGCAACCCATTCGATTTCTCGTCTTCTGATTGTTTTTCAGACAATGTTTCAGTTTTTTCCGGGATATCCGTTTTTAGATCATTCGTTTTTAATGATTCTTTACCTGCAGCGTTTACTCCACTAATGTCTTTTTCAGTGTCTTTTTCAGCTTCATGTTCTGGCTCTACTTTGTTTTCCTGTGCAATTTTTTCACTGATCATTTTGAGCAGCTCTTTCGCGTGCTCTTCTTTTGTATCTTCACGATGTGCTTTGATATAAGCGGATAGTATCGAATTTTCTTCCTCATTATCGACGATTTCTTTCAGTTCAGCTACTCTTCTTTTTTGTTTTGATTCAAGCGTTTCTTCTTGATTCTTTCCTGATTCTTCCGAAGTCTCATGAACAGTTGCTTTCTTCTGTTCATTTTTCTCTATATTAGTTACTTGATCGTGAGTAGGTGGTTCTTCGTCTTCTGGTTCTGCTTTTTCGAATAATTCCATTACAGATTCTAGAGGTAAATCTTTCAATTCCGACCATTCGATTGGATCGTTTAATTCTGTATCAGGAAAGACTGCATCTTCAGTTGATTTATCCTGCATAGCTGCATCTGTATTTGTTTCTTCAATTGATTCTTTTATTTGCTGATCTTCTGCAGTTAGTTGATGACCGCAGTCTGGACAGATAGTATTCTGCTCCATTTTTTTCGATCCGCAATTTGGACATTTTTTCATCACTTAGCGATCGGCTCCTTTACTAGGTTTACGCTACCATTTAATCTATCATATTCTATACGTCACGCCAATAGCTTATTTTTAGGATTTACTTAAAAATAATGAATGAATTTCCTTCCTATAGAAAAAAAAGCTTGAGACTGCGTAGTCTCAAGCTTTTTTTCTTTTAAAATAAACCAAACAGTTTTACTGATTTCTCTTCTGGTCAATAGTTCATGCTTATTCTAAGAAATCTTTTAATTGTTTTGAACGAGAAGGATGGCGCAATTTTCTTAATGCTTTAGCCTCGATCTGACGAATACGTTCCCGAGTAACACCAAATACTTTCCCTACTTCTTCCAATGTTCTCGTCCGGCCATCATCTAAACCAAAACGTAAACGAAGGACATTTTCCTCCCGGTCAGTCAATGTATCTAGTACATCTTCCAATTGTTCTTTTAGTAACTCATAAGCTGCGTGTTCTGCTGGACTTGTTGCTTCCTGGTCTTCTATGAAATCACCTAAGTGAGAGTCATCTTCTTCACCGATTGGCGTTTCAAGTGAAACAGGTTCTTGCGCGATTTTCAAGATTTCTCGGACTTTTTCTGTTGGAAGATCCATTTCCGCACCGATTTCTTCTGGCGTAGGTTCTCTTCCAAGGTCTTGCAGCAATTGACGTTGGATACGTATCAATTTATTAATTGTTTCAACCATATGAACTGGAATACGGATCGTACGTGCTTGGTCAGCGATTGCTCGAGTGATGGCTTGACGAATCCACCATGTAGCATAGGTTGAAAACTTAAATCCTTTGCGGTAGTCAAATTTTTCAACTGCCTTCATCAGTCCCATGTTTCCTTCTTGGATCAAGTCAAGGAACTGCATACCTCGTCCTACATAACGTTTAGCGATACTTACTACTAAACGAAGGTTTGCTTCTGCCAGACGCTGTTTCGCTTCTTGGTCGCCTTCTTCGATTTTCAATGCTAACGCTACTTCTTCTTCCGCAGTTAAAAGGGAGACACGGCCAATTTCTTTCAGATACATACGAACCGGGTCATTGATTTTTACACCGGTTGGCGCAGATAGATCTTCTGTTTTTGCTTGTTCAGCTTTTTTCTCAGCACTCTTCAAGCTGTGAATTGATGGATCACCATTTTCATCCACCACACTGATACCTGCGTCTTCAATCTTTTGGATCAATTTGTCCATTTCATCTGCATTCAAAGTGAATGGTGTAGCAAGCTGATTGGATAAATCATCATATACAACTTGTCGTTTGGGTTTGTTTTCTTTGATGAAAGCTGCTACTGCTGCTTCATACGTTTTTTTATCTGTTCCATTTGCCATAAAAGAAGGCCCCCCTTGAGTAGCTATTTGGCTTGTTTTAACTGTTTCGTTAAATTGATGATTTCAATCGTCAATTCAAGCTCAAGCTGTTTGTTTCCAGTTCGTCTGGCTTCTTGCTGCATTTGTTTTTTTAATGTTATTTCATCAGCTAAGCCAGATTTGCTGATCACATCTAGCAAGTCTTGGATTTCTCGTGGCGAACTTTCTTCTGCCACCGGTAAATATTCGATTTCCACCACCAACCGCCTTAAATTTTCATCTTGCAAAAAGTCTAAAAACTCTGCAAGGTTGAATTCATAATGTTGTGAGACATATGCATCGAATAAAAAATAAACTTCTGCATATGCATCATGAATAAACTGAAATTCTCGTTCTTTTAAAATATTACGGACAGAAACTTCTTTAAATGCACGATATAATAGAATCTGCTCTGCCTTTTCTACTTGCGTCAATGGTCTCTTTTTTCGTGCAGTTTCTTGTCTCGTAACCTGAGTGTGTTGACTTTCCTGAGGTTCTTGACGATTTTGCTGATTTGTCCTTCGAAGATCGCGCAGTTGTTTTTGTATCGTCTCTCTGCCGATCTGAAACTCTGTTGACAGTTGAGATAGATACATATCTTGTTCGATTGGTGAAACAACTCGACTAAGTTCAACTAGTAATTCTTCGAGGTATTCGATCTTGTCTTTTTCATTATCTAAATTTTTCCCTTGTTTTAAATAACGTGATTTAAAAGTAAAGACTGTTTCGCGCCCATGAGCCACTAATTCTTGGAAAGATGCTTCTCCATACTTACGCAGATATTCATCCGGGTCGAGTTTTTCTGGAACGACTACGACAGAAAGTGCTAAGCGACTGTTTTGCCGAAGCAATTCAATGCCTCGATTGGTTGCTTCAAAACCTGCGTTGTCTCCGTCATAGCAAAAGACCAATTCTTTCGTCAGCTTTTCCATTTGTTGGATCTGTTGAGCTGTTAGACTTGTCCCCATAGAAGCTAATCCAGTTTTGATACCAGCCTGCCATGCAGCAATCACATCCATAAACCCTTCGAACAACAAAATTTCTCCGTTTTTCCGGATATCGCTTCTTGCTTTATCAAGATTAAATAAAACTTGTCTTTTATTGAACAGTTCTGTTTCTGGACTATTCAAGTATTTGGGCTGATCTTTTTCCTGCCCTTTTTCAGGTGCAAGCCAGCGTCCTGAAAAACCGATCGTCTGGCCTTGAGAATTACGAAGTGGAAACATCACTCTTTGATAAAAACGATCAGACATACGGCCATCATCATGCGTGACAAACAATCCAGAGCGTTCTAACAATTCATTTGAAATTGATTCATTCTTGAATACTTGCTGAAGAAAAGAACGCTCATTAGGTGCAAAACCTATGTTGAATTCTTCAATTAATTCTAAAGACAACCCACGATTTTGCAAATATTCTAAAGCTGGCTGTCCAGCTTTTGTATGCAATAGCATGTGATGATAGATTTCCGCTGCTTTTTCATGAGCAGCAATCAGTTTCCCCGTAGCAGATTCAGGATTTTGGACAGCTATAGTACGCTGACGCCATTGATCTTCTAACGGTATCTGTTCGAAGTCTGCCACTTTTACCACTGCTTCTGGAAAACTTAGACCTTCTAGTTCTTGAAGAAAAGTAAACACGTTTCCGCCCTTACCACAACCAAAGCAATGAAAAATCTGCTTGTCTTCTGCAACAGAAAAAGACGGTGTACGTTCTTCATGAAAAGGGCACAGCCCCAAGTAATTTTTACCAGATTTTTTCAACTGGACATATTGTCCAATCACCTCAACGATATTCGTTTGACTGCGTACTGTTTCGATAACCTCTTGAGGAATCCGTTGAGCCATTTTTTCACCCCCTGCTCTATTGATATCTTTTGGGTTTAACAGAAGATATTTCAGGAGAATAACCGGTAAAAAATCGCACTAACTGAAATCAGTGCGATTTTAAAGGACACAATTATACATGTTTGATTGTATCATATTTCATTGCTTTTTCAAGTATAACACATTTCTATCTCATTAAGCATCAATTTGCTACTCTTTTCAGTAACTGATTTTGAATATCAGCCTTCCAGTACAATACTCGAAGAACAATATTTACGAGCATGAATACAAAGAAGTATCCTACGCTCTCTCCCAACCCTAAGTTTACTTCCAAAATTCCATGGAACAGCATTGCAGCTACATATATCCCTACGATCGTCGTTACTGCTAGGAAGATGCGCAATGGGTTGAAGGGATAACAAGCTTTTACAACTGCCATGCAACTGATCCCAATCAGCAAGTAATACATCAAAGTAGTAGTTTCAGCATTTCCCCATGCGAATGTTTTTCCAAGTAGATACACCGCAATGATATTCACTACTACAAGCAAGGCATTTGGTAAAGCATTAATAAGTGCTGTAGGCAAATAACGGTAAGTGATTTTTCTTTTATCTTGTTCAAAAGATAAAAAGAAGGAAGGATACCCTTCAATCGCTAAATCAATCAGCGTGATTTGGATAGGGATAAACGGAAATCCAATTGCTGTAACGGCACATATAATCGATAAAATAAATGAATAAATCGTTTTGATAAAAAAGATGCCTGAGACTTTCGTCACATTGTTGACCACTCGTCGTCCTTCAAACAGGACTTCTGGCAATGTAGTAAAATCAGAGTCCAACAATACCAGATTCGCAATCTGACGTGTTGCTCCATCACCTTCTGCCATAGCAATGCTGCAATCTGCTTCTCTTAACGCCAAAACATCATTCACACCGTCGCCTGTCATTGCAACCGTTCTGCCGCTTTCTTTCAATTCATTTACCAGCAATTTCTTTTGCTGAGGACTCACTCGTCCAAAAACCGTATAGCGATGAGCAGCTTCTCGCACTTCCATTTCTTCAGTAATTTGAGAAAGATCGACATACGCATCATAATTCGGTAATCCTGCACGTCTAGCGATATTGGAGACAGTAAAAGGATTGTCTCCAGAAATCACTTTCAGATCCACACCTTCCTCATGAAGATAAGCTAGTGTTTCTTGAGCGTTTTTTCGGATTGGATCATCGATTTCAAACAGAGCAACCGGCTCAACAAATGCTGGTTTTTCTTCGTTCAATTGCTGATTTGGAGCGATCCCCAACATAAGTACGCGATATCCATTCGCTTGGGCTGTTTTTAGACTGTCCGGAAGCCGATCTTCTTCCACCAACCGTTCAGGCGCTCCTACGTACACGACTCCCAGTTCTGGAAATTCCATCGCGCCCCATTTGCGATCAGAAGAAAATGCGACTTTGTTTGTCACATCATACCGATTAGAAAGCTCAAAATAATCTCTCATAGCCCGCATAGTGATGTTGTTATCACTGCTTTCTGCCAGATACGTCCCCATAATTTCTGGGATGGCTTTCTCGTACAGCGGATGTAGTGCTTCTACCCGCTGGATACTCATTTTTCCTTCAGTAATGGTCCCTGTTTTATCCAAGCATAATGTATCGACATGGGCCAGCGTTTCAATTGAATACATGTCTTGAACAAGGATTCGTTTTTTTGCCAGTTTGGTTACCCCTGTCGTTAATGCAATACTTATTAGCAATACCAAACCCTTTGGAAGCATACCTAACAAAGCTGCTGCAGATGCAATAACAGAAATTTTGATAGAAGCATCTCGGATGAACAGTGCTTCCAAAAATAGTATGATCCCCAAAGGAATAATCACGAAACTAGTGAATTTGGATACTTTGCGAATCGAATCTACAAGTTCAGAACGAATAGCTTTGTGAGTCTTTGCCTCGCTAGTCAAGCGGACAGCATAATTATCTGCACCTACTCGGATAACTTCAGCCATGACAGAACCGCTTGTCAAAAAGCTTCCAGAAAGCAATTCAGCTCCAGTTTCTTTGACAATCAAATCAGATTCGCCTGTCAAAAGAGCTTCATTTGCTTCTGCCCGTCCAGATATAACCTGTAAATCGGCTGGTATCTGTTCTCCTGCTCCGATTTTTACCAAATCTCCTAATACCAGCTCTTTAGTAGAAATCGATTGTTCTTTACCGTCCCGGATCACTAGTACTTCTGATTGGGAAACAATCGATAATTTCCGTACAAGATTTCTTGCATGTATTTCTTGATAAATTCCAATAACGATATTGACGACAATAATTGCTAAATACGCCATGTTGGAATACGCACCTACAAATAACAGACAAATCCCAATACCAAAGTTCAGAAAATTGAATAACGTCAATATATTATCGCTGAATATTTGTTTTGTACTTTTTGATGCATCTTCCTGGTAGTCATTTTGCTGGCCAGAAGCCATTTTCTGAACTACCTCTTGCTGTGTAAGTCCATTCATTTTCTTTTTCTCCATTTTCCGCCAACTTTCAAAAATAATCACGTGTTTAAGTCTAGCGTGTTCCAAGATTAAAAACAACTTGTTTTTATAAAATTTATAGAAAAACACACGAATGATTTTACAAAAAAGATGCCAACCTTTTTGTTTGAATCACCCGTGTGCTGTTTTTATTATCAATCTATCTTTACTTATATTGTTCCTCCAAACGGCTCATCCACCAACCTAGTGCTGTACCGACTATAAAAAGAACAGGACAAGCTAGTACCCCAGCAACTCCCAATCCCGCGTAATCGGTAGGAATGATCATAATCGTTGAAGCAAAAACTACACCTAAAATGAAATGGAATAGCTTGCTATATGCCTTTGAGAAAATGTAATCCATGATTTTTGACAATCCAAGAACACAAAGAATCCCACCAATTCCGATCGGCACAATCACTTCAAGTCGTACTTCTTTAAATCCGTCAGCCATCGCTTTATACAATCCCATATACACCAAAAAATTAGAAGGGCTCAATCCTGGGACGATCATACCCAAACCAATCAATCCGCCGGCAATCAGCCATGTTCCAAAATTCTGATCGACTTGCCCGTCAAATAATTGAGCGCCGTATAATAAAAACAAATAAGCCAGAACAAAAGTAACAACCATGATGATCACATCAGAAGTATCTCTTCCTTTTTTTCCTGCTTCTTTCCATAACGCAGGAACAGTTCCAGCGATACATCCGACAAAAAACCATAATATCGTTGTTTCATACGCACCTAATAAAAAACTGACTAAAAAAGAAAGTAGAAAGATGCCTGTCACTCCGCCTAGACCAACAGGCAGAAAAAACAAAACATTTTCTTTGAAATTTTTTGTAAGGTGGGCTAAAAAAGAAATCAGCCGCTCATACATGCCAAAGACAGCTGCTAATGCACCACCGCTGACTCCTGGCAAGATAAATCCTGAACCGATAAACATTCCCTTCACAAACCGTAACATCCAGTCTTTGGTTGTGTACCCCACTTTTTGATTTTCCATTTTTTGCCTTTTTTCCACTATTTGCGCACTCCTTCTTTCAACTAATTTTATTCATGATTGAACATTTCCTGCTATTTTACTTAAAGACTTTTTCATAGGTCTCTATTATTTTTTCATTCATTTTGACAATATCAGGATAAAACATGTTACCTCCATTATGATAGAGATAGCCGCCATTGTAAAGCAAGGACTGGATCCGCCAATATCGGTATTGTTTCCCTTCCTCATTTCCTAAAAGTGGGCTCAGCACATCTTTAGAATACGCTTCTGCTAATTCTACTGTGTTTTCTCCGCCATGATTTTTTACATAGGCAATATAATCTTTCCCAAAATTATATGCTTGGACAGCTGTCCATAAATCGCATCCTTGTTTCTTTGCTTCTACTATCATTTCCGCCAAATATTTGACACCTTGATCAATACTGTCAGCTGGATTATCAATGATCTCAGCTTCTCCATGCAGACTTTCCGAGCTCTGCATGAGATCTGTCCCTTTTCCTTTTGATTCGGTCAATATTATCGCCTTGATCAAATTCTCGTAGTTTTCCATATGATAATTTTTTGCAGCTGTTGTTATTTCTATTTGATAGCTTTCCACTCGTTTTACCGAACGATAAGTTCTTCCTCCTAAAAACAACACCGCACCAATAACCGTCAGAATGATCATGTAAAAAAGAATACGGATAATAGATAATCGTTTTCGCTTCATTTCATCACCTAGTTATTTTGACATCTTTTTTTATCTTACTATTTCTTTATCTTCTTGGCTATTTCTTCCTTGATTTCTGTGTACGCCTTAAGAAAAAATGAATTTTCCTGTATTTTTTGTCATCTTACGAAAATGATCGTTGTTTTTCAGTAAAAACAATTGCCCAATGACTGATATAATCGTTATACTTTACACAGTAGGTGATTATGTGAAAAAAGAAAAGAAATATGCAAAAATGCCAGATGGGAGCGAAATTTACTATGAAAAGAGCGGTCAAGGCTTCCCTCTCTTTTTACTGCATGGCAATGACGGCAGCGGCCGCTTTTTTTCAGAACAGGTCCCTGTACTCGAACGCTACTATACCGTGTATCTAGTAGATAGCCGAGGACATGGTCGTTCGACAAACGAAGCATCTATGTTGAATTTTCAGTTAATGGCCGAGGATCTGAATACGATCATGTTGCTGGAAAAAATCGATCAGGCAGATTTTCTTGGATTTAGTGATGGAGCAAATCTAGCACTGGTATTTGCCAGCAGCTTCCCTAAAAAAGTTCATCGATTGATTTTAAATTCTGGAAACACGCTTGTTAAAGGCGTTCGTTTTTCTGCCAGAGTCATCAGTAATATTCATTATGCATGGGTATGGTTACTCTCTTTATTTCGCCCAAGTCTTCGCAAAAATCTTTTAGTTATCAAACTTTTGCTGCATGACATCGGGCTTACAGAAAATGATTTAAAAAAAATCAACTCCCCCACTTTGATCATCGTGGGAAAAAAAGATGTAATCAAGCTAAAACATTCTTTGTATATAGCTAAAACTATACCAAAAGCTTCCTTTGTGCTTGTGAAAGAACAAGGACATGAATTAGCTAGAAAAGATCCTGAACGCTTCAATCGAGAAGTTCTTCAATTTCTTTCTGAAACATAACTATTAGGAATAGAAGGTGATTTATTTGTTAAAAAATACCATACAATGGCTGAAAAACCACCTAGGACTGTTCAAAACAATCTTTTTGATTTCTGTCATTGTCATTATTGTCGGTGAATTGATGTCCATCGGTAAAACTCTATCTATCCAGCAATTAGGAGAAACGTTTGCCACTATACCTGTATGGAAAAGCGGACTTATGCTGTTGATTGGTCTTGTCTCTGTGTTACCTATGATTGGTTATGATATTATTTTGAATCGGATGCTTGAACAAAAGCAGAATCCTCGTTACTTGTTTGAGACAAGCTGGCTGATCAATACAATCAACAATATTGCCGGTTTCGGCGGGTTTGTTAGTGTGGGGCTTCGCTCTGAACTATATGGACAAAAGAAAGAGAGCAGAAACGTGATCCAAGCATTATCGAAAGTTTTCTTGTTTTTGATGGCTGGACTTTCTATTTACAGTCTGCTTTCTTTTTTACTTGTAGTCTTCACGCCAGTTGCTCCTTTTTTGAAGCAATATTGGATATGGTTGATCGGCGGCGGTCTATATTTTCCTGTCGTCTTTTTATTTACTACTTTCAAAAAGAAAGGATTCCTTGGTGGTACCTCACTTAAAACTCAAGGACAGCTATTGCTAGTTTCATTGTTGGAATGGACCGGTGTCCTGTTTAGTTTCCTTTCTGTTGGTTATTTAATGGAAATCCGGATTGATCTGTGGCAAACAATTCCGTTATTCATTGCTGCTTCAGTGATAGGAATCGTGTCTATGATTCCAGGAGAAATTGGGAGTTTCGATGTAATGATGATTATCGGGTTGTCCGCTATTGGTGTGCCAAGAGAAATAGTCGTTGTGTGGATCTTGCTCTATCGCCTGTTCTACTACATCATTCCGTTTTTGATTGGAATCGTCTTTTTCTTCAAAAATATCGGTTCCACTTTTGATCAGCGTTATTCTGGTATCCCTAAACAATTAGCAACAGAAATTGCGCATAAAATCGTGGTTGTCTTATTATACTTTTCTGGAATCATGCTAGTACTTTCTGCCACTATCCCGCAAGCTTTTACAGAGTTTCGCTGGCTTCATAGTTTGAACCCATTGAAATTTCATTTTATTATCCAATTTCCTAGTATACTATTGGGATTTCTTTTAATCATTATGGGCAGAGGGATCGCAGCACGTGTGAAACGAGCATATTTGCCTACAATCTTCTTGATTGTTCTAGCTTTACTTTATGTTTTATTAAGTGATTTTAGTTTCACACCGGTGGTTTTCTTGTCTATTCTGCTTCTGATCATTCTTGCTTCTAAAAACGAATTATTTCGGGAACAATTGATCTATTCATGGGAGTGGCGTACGATCGATGGAATCATTATTGGTGCACTGTCCTTGCTTTACATCGTTATTGGGGTATACAATCTGCCGGATTTCCCTCATCGGCGTCACCATTTTATTTCCTTTTTCTTATTTCCTTCTGAAAAGATTTGGTTTTCGGGATTGTTGGCCATCATCGCTGTTAGTTTCATGATCGTTCTATTTGTTCATTTCCTTCAAGGAGAAAAGAAACAGATTGGCGAAGCCTTTAATGAAGAAAAGGCCCTGAAGATCCTTACAACTTATGGAGGAAACTCCGATAGTCAATTGATCTTCTTAAAAGATAAGCGGATGTTTGCCTATGAAAAAGACGGTGAACCAACTGTTCTTCTCCAATTCGCTTGCTTCAATAATAAATGTATTGTAATGGGTGATCCTTCTGGTAAGAAAGAAGATTTTCCAGAAGCAATCGAAGCTTTTATCGAAGAAACAGATCGACTATGCTATTTACCAGTTTTCTACGAAACAAGCGAAGAGATTGTTATGATTTTGCATGAATTCGGCTACGATTTCATTAAGATGGGGGAAGAAGCTTATGTAGACCTGAATAGTTTTACAACTTCAGGGAAAAAAATGAAGGGCACTCGTGCTGTCTTGAATCGGATCGAACGAGAAGGATTTACATTTGATGTCTTACAACCACCATTTTCTACTGAGCAAATGAGTACTTTCAAAAATATCTCTGATAATTGGTTGGGTTCACGAAAGGAAAAAGGGTTTTCTTTAGGCTTTTTCTCTGAAGATTATCTACAAAGAGCGCCTATTGCAGTTGTCAAAAATACCCAAGAAGAAATTGTCGCTTTTGCAACGATCATGCCTACTTACACGAACAATAAAGTAGGAACGATTGATCTGATGCGATATGATCCTAAAAAAGCACCTTCTGGCAGTATGGATTTCTTGTTCTTGCATTTGTTTGCCTATATGAAAGAAGAACATATCCAATGGTTCAATTTAGGGATGGCCCCTCTTTCAAATGTCGGAACTTCCAGAAAGAGTTTTTTACAGGAAAGGATTGCATACTTGGTTTACGAGTTTGGTTCTCATTTTTATTCTTTCCATGGATTAAGAGAATATAAAAGCAAGTACGCTACAAACTGGGTCTCACGTTATACTCTATATTCTAGAGATAGTTGGATTGCATATGTTATGATTGCTTTGCTGATTATTGATAATGCGCCAGTTGAGCAGACACAAGGTAGAATAAGTGGTTTGAAAAAATGGATACGAAGAAAGTATTAAAAACTGCATACCGATAGATGAACACTCTCATGATGAATAAAAGAGACTGAAGTAAAACGAAAGTTCATGCTTCTACAATCTCTTCTTATACAATTGAAGAACAAAGAGCGGTCCAAACAGAAATCCTGTTTGGACCGCTCTTTTATTTTAAACATTTTTCATTACCAAAATATTCGAGTCGCGTTTCTTATGCTTCGATCTCTGTAACGATACCTGAACCTACTGTCCGTCCGCCTTCACGAATTGAGAATGTCGTTCCGTTTTCAACAGCGATTGGATGGATCAAGTCAACATCAATCGTCACGTTGTCACCAGGCATGACCATTTCTGTATCTTCTGGCAATGTGATTGTTCCTGTAACATCAGTTGTGCGGAAGTAGAATTGTGGACGATAGTTGTTGAAGAATGGAGTATGACGTCCACCTTCTTCTTTTGTCAACACGTACACTTCTGCTTTGAATTTTGTATGTGGAGTAATGGAACCTGGTTTAGCAAGCACTTGTCCACGTTCGATATCGTCACGTTGGATCCCCCGTAACAACACGCCTACGTTATCCCCAGCTTCCCCGTAATCTAACGTTTTACGGAACATTTCTACACCTGTTACAACTGCTTTTTGTGTTTCAGGTTTGATCCCTACGATCTCTACCTCATCACCGACACGAACAGCACCACGATCAATACGACCTGAGGCAACAGTTCCTCGACCTGTAATTGAGAAGACGTCTTCCACTGGCAATAGTAATGGTTTATCTGTATCACGTTCTGGTGTTGGGATATATTCATCTACTGTATCCATCAATTCCATAATAGCAGCTTCAGCATCTGGATCGCCTTGCAATGCTTTTAATGCGGAACCTTTGATCACAGGAGTGTCATCGCCTGGGAAACCATATTCGCTCAATAACTCGCGAACTTCCATTTCTACCAAATCGATCAATTCTTCATCATCGACTAAATCAACTTTGTTCAAGAAAACAATCAGGTATTTTACACCAACTTGGCGTGACAATAAAATGTGTTCACGTGTTTGAGGCATCGGACCGTCAGTTGCAGAAACAACTAAGATTGCACCATCCATTTGTGCTGCCCCTGTAATCATGTTTTTCACATAGTCCGCGTGTCCTGGTGCATCAATATGCGCGTAGTGGCGTTTTTCTGTTTCATATTCTACGTGTGCGGTATTGATCGTAATCCCACGTTCACGTTCTTCTGGAGCTGCATCAATACTAGCATAGTCTTGAGGATTTGCTAGACCTTTTTTGCCTAATACTGTAGTGATCGCAGCAGTTAAAGTAGTTTTCCCATGGTCAACGTGTCCAATCGTACCAATGTTAACGTGTGGTTTACTTCTGTCATAATGTTCTTTTGCCATAATTTACAAACCTCCTAAATAATATAGATCACTGAAAAATTTCAGCTCTCACCTTTTTATTATAGTCTTTTTTTGACTAAATCAAAAAGAATACGTCCGACTTACTTTTTGTAAGATTCGAACTAAGCTTATTATACGTCAATATTGGTCAAAGTCAACTAAGAGCACTCGTCTGTCTTATACGCGAAAAAAGTACCTTTTATAAATAAAAAAATGTGTTTTTTGAGAAAAACTTCAAGATAGTCCTTAACTTTCTTTTGAAGCAATAAGAACAAAATGAGGAAAAGTTTAAAATTCAGCTGTTGCCAACAACTTTCAATAGACGAAATCTTCTATTTCGTTAATAATAAGGAAAGAGGTGAAGTACATGAAAAAATTAATTGGCGTACTTGTCGTTTTAGGCATATTTCTCGGCGGAAGTTTTGCAGCTTATCATTATTTTTACGGCGGCGAAGCTTATTATACAAAAATCACGACGAATGGCGAAATGTCAGCTACCCAAGCAGATAACGGAGAGAAATTCACGACTTATACCTACAAGCAAGCGGCTTATAATAAAGATGGTGAAAAAAAACAGGTGACGCTTCGCGAAGAAAGAGAACATCCATTAAAGATGAATGCGTATCTTAAACTCAAAGTCAATCCTCGTAAAGGTGTATTAAGCTGGGAAGAAATAAAGGCTTCTGAAGTGCCTAAAAATGCGGCAGAAAAAATCGATAATTAGTAAATGGTCTTAAAATTTTATTAGATAAAAAGAGGCTGGGACAGAAGCGTTTAACTCCAAGAAATAAGAAGGAGTTGCTTCTGCTTCCGCCGTTTATACGTGTTTAGAGCGTGAGACAAAAGTGTTCTTTACTTTTGTCTCACGCTCTTTTTTTGTTATATTCGTCTTTTCCGATCCTTCTCTTGACACAATTCATTTAACTGATCACTGGTACTTGAACACCTAATGTTCTAGTCATTTTTATAAACGATTCAATACTTCATCCACATTTTTGATCATCACGGATATCGTACCATCCGGATTATTCACAAATTCAATCAAATCTGGGTTGCGATATACATCTACTGGTACGATCAGTTCGATCCCGTTTGATAGCTTGAATTTTTGTTTTCCAAATTTTTTCTCAGAAATTTCTTGTACTTCTTTTACAGGAGGTGCTTCTGGGACAAATCCTTGCTCTTGTACTTCTTCTTTAAAAGCCATTTTTGCCGTGATGTTTTCCTTGAAGACTTTTTCCGCAATCATCTCATGATCCAACCGACCTTTTTCTTCTATCGTATCATAGACAGCTTCTTTCAAATCAGCCATGATATCAAATTCGTCTGTCTCAAATTTTTTTCCAAGATGCTTGGCTACTTTTTGGATCACTTTTACATTTTCTTCTAAAGAAGGTGCAGGAACACTTTCGATCACTCTTCCAGAAAAATAAAGCTCTTTTTTGCCAGAAAACTCATATTTTTTTTCAATTAATTCGTAGGTCCAATCAGTCAAATTCACAGCGAATGCTTCATCTGCTTTTTGTGTTTTCGCCCCGAGAATTGCTCGATTCAAAATCAAGCGGTTGTCGATCCCTGCTTCGTCTGCTTCAACAAAGTGAGTGTAAGCCTCACGATAATTGACTTTCAATAAAGATAAGTACATCACTGTATCTAATTCATACAAAACAACAAATACATCTGCACTAGGTGCTTCTTCACTTTCTTGGTAGATATCGAACCACCGCTGAACGATTGCTTCACTTGCTTCCACAAAATTTTCTTGAGCGATTTTAAGTGATTCAACGATCATGCTTTCTTCTGCTAGTTGTCCAGTTTTTGTTTGAGCAGAAGAGATTTTTTGGATCTTCTTTTGAAGAAAATCACGAATATATTCTTTTGTCAGATCCAGCTCTTTTTGTGAAAAGACTGGAGAACCAGTTTCTCTGTCAATAATATGCAGAATTGCTTTTTTTAAATAGATATCCATTTTCTCATTCCCTTCTGTCTTAGTTTACGGAAAAAAAATCAAAAATACCAGAATCAAAATCATTTTCTTTTAAACAAAAATTTCAAGAGTAGAAACAAAATGGATTCTTTTTTTCGAAAAATGCGCTACACTTATAGTTGAACGAATAAAAAAGGAGCTGAAAGTATGAATTCATTAACAAGCACTTATCGTCTATCAAATGGTTACGAAATCCCGGTAGTAGGATTCGGCACATGGCAAACACCTGATGGGGATGTCGCTGTTTCCTCTGTTAAAGAAGCGCTGGCTGCAGGTTATCGCCATATCGATACTGCCCAAGGATACAAGAATGAAGAAAGTGTCGGCCAAGCGATTAAGGAAAGTGGAATTCCTAGAGAAGAGATATTCTTGACAACAAAATTATGGAATGCAAACCACAGCTATGAACTTGTGATGTCTTCTTTTGAAGAATCATTGAAGAAGCTCCAAACAGATTATTTAGATCTGTTTTTGATCCACTGGCCAAACCCTGTTGCTTTTCGTGATAATTGGGAACAAGCAAATGCAGATACATGGCGAGCATTTGAAGAACTGTATGAAGCAGGTAAAATCAAAGCAATCGGTGTGAGCAATTTCTTACCCCACCATCTAGATACACTAGCAAAAACAGCAAAAATTATGCCAATGGTCAATCAAGTTTTCCTTGCACCAGGCGAATTACAGCCAACTGTAGTTGAGTATGCAAAAAAACATGATATGATCCTCGAAGCATATAGTCCATTAGGCACTGGTAAAATCTTCGATGTGCCTGAAATGAAACAAATCGCTGAAGCACATGACAAGACGATTGCACAAGTTGCTTTGCGTTGGTCGCTGCAACACGAATTCCTTCCTCTTCCTAAGTCAGTGACACCAAGCAGAATCAAAGAAAATACTGAATTATTTGATTTTGAATTAACAGAAGAAGAAATGAAACAAATCGATCAGTTAGATGGTGTAGTCGGCAAAGCAAAAGACCCAGATACTACCCAATTTTAAGTCGAAAGGTGATTTTATGGATCCAATCGAACGCTTGAATTCTCTCTCGGAAGAAGTTACCCAGACTTTTCATTCCGATTTTGTCTTTTTGATCGATGCAGAGAAAATCCAACATTTTCCTGCAAGAAACTGGACACATGATCAAATCATCGAAGAACTGAAAAAACGGTTCGATCATTCGCTAATGGTCAAACCCTGGCACGAACATGAAGTCATTTATTCACCTGAACTACCTGTTTTTGCCTTGATACCGAAAAAATAGAAAGAATGGAACGGATTATGTATATATACATAATCCGTTCCATTTTTTATTTTTCTTTCAAAAAACGGGAAAATACGCAAATTTTTCTGTTGTAATTTGCGTATACGCAAGTTTTTTTGCATTACTCCTTTTCATTTGGCTGTTTTTTTCTTATAATCGAAAGGGTATGAGCGAAGGAGAGAACATATGAAGAAAAAACAGAAACAAAAATTATTAAATCAATTCCGTCCTTCATTGGATGGTGTAAGAGGACAATTATTCCGTTCTCTAGAAGAAGAGAGCTTGCGACGTTATGGTTTGCCGTTACAAGTCATGCTTGATCCCAAAAACCGTCAAATCTTAACGATCGGATTAGCTGGGAAAACAAATGAAGATACACGGATCAACGTGCCAATCGATGACAACTTCAATACTGTATTAAAGAGAATTCGTTCAGGAGAAAACGGGATTTTCGAACGATTCCGTGACAATCTTCTTATTGAAATCGTGTCTTACTGGAATGATCAACGATTGAAAAACGATGAACCAACTGCGCAAGCTGTTGCGACACCAGTTACAGAAGAAACAGTCAGTGTGCCAGAAGAAAAAACGGAAAAACCAAAAGCGGACACAACTGAAAATACACGCTCAACTGATACGAATGCCGCTTTAAGTTTTGCTGATTTTTCAAAAGCCGTTGCTGAGTATCCTAAATTTTACACAGAACAAAATGAACATGAAGTAGTTATTAATGAAAAAAATGCTGATGAACCTCGTAAATTAGCAACTATTTCTATGACTACTGAAAATGAGTTCGTTATCGAAAAAGCACTCGAACGGAAATACAAAGTCAAATTGACTTTGATTCCTTTGATCGAACAATTTGCAGCGACAGCGATTACTGATCGATAAAAATTCTATTTGTCATAAAAGGCTGGGATTTAAAATCCCAGCCTTTTTAGTCATATAATAATTTCTACAGCAAGTAAAAAGAAATTCCTTCTAACATCAGGCTCAAATATCAGCTTGACCTGTCCAACAAATCACCTATGATCCTACAATGTTAGGCGACTTCTCTTCTACCTGAAGATATCTTGAAGTTGCCTGATTTCTTAAGATGCCTAACCTTAACTATAAAAAATTCTAATAATAAACATATTTTCTGATAGAGAAAAAAGCAAGATCTGCAGTAAATAAAATAACTGTAAATCTTGCTTTATTCTTCTAAAGATATTGCTTTTTTATTTTTCCCGGATTTTTTCCAATATTTGTATAGCTGTCTGCTGGTTCATCTTTTCTGCTTCACGTAATTTTTTCGCAACTTGCTCGATTTCCTCACCAATAGCCCCAATTGAGATCGCTAATGAACGAGCTTGAAGTCCCATGTGGCCTTTTTGGATTCCTTCTGTAACTAATGCACGCAAAGCAGCCAGGTTTTGAGCTAACCCTACTGCAGCAATTACTTGTGCTAGTTCCTTGGCTGAATCAATATCTAACATAGCTAAAGATGCTTTTGCTTTTGGCAGGATATTGGAAGCTCCGCCTACTGTGGCAACAGCCAAAGGCACCGTTAGTTTTCCAACTAGTTTATCCCCTTTGATCTGCCAGTCTGTTAATCCTTGGTATAATCCATTTCTTGCCGCGTAGGCGTGGATCGAAGCGCTAACCGCACGTGTATCATTTCCTGTAGCTGCCACTACAGCTTCTATACCATTCATGATCCCTTTGTTGTGCGTTGCTGCACGGTAAGGGTCAAGCTTCGCATATTCCCCTGCCTGTTGGATTTTTTTGGCAATTTGTTCACCGATTTCTTTGTTTCTCCCTAAGCGTTCGAATGGGATTGCACAACAGGCAGAAGCCAATGATTCTGTAGCAAAATTACTTAAAATACTGAATAGAATCTCTTCTTCAGGGAACCACTCCCGTAACTTGTTTGCCACACTCTCAAGAATCGAGTTGATCATGTTAGCGCCCATTGCATCTTTTACATCCACTAAAAAATCAATAGATAAGTATGCATGGAAACTCCCCATGAATTCCCGAGTAGAGATATCTTGAACACCGCCCCCGCGTTTCACGATTGAAGGATAACTTTCATTTGCACAAAGAATCAGCTCTTCTTTTCGATGATTAACTGCATTGATCACTGCTTGATACTCCGATTTTCCTGATAGAACGATTTGCCCTCGCATCAGCCGCTGAGGTGTTTCTGCGCAGATATTTCCACAGATTTTTGCACCATTACTTGCAGCTGCAATGACAGATGGTTCCTCTGTTGCCATCGGAATCCATTTTTTCTTGCCATTGATTTGAAAATTCTGCGCGATGCCCATTGGGATTTCCACTTCACTCACTTGGTTTTCGATCATGTGATCGGAGAGCTCTTCAGAAAGTGTTTGTTCCTGAAAAATCAACGCAGTTTCTTGTGTCAATACATTTTTTTCTATTAATTGACTGCGCCGTTCAGATGGCGTAAGCTGATAAAACTTTTTTTTTTGCACATCCTTATGTGTTTGCTCCATATTCGCTTCTAACAAGACTGCCAAGCCTAAACCTCCACCAATACATAATGAAGCAATACCGTATCTCTTCTGTTCACGAAGCAATCCGTAAGCTAATGTAGTCAAGATACGTGCACCGCTTGCACCAATTGGATGGCCTAATGCGATTGCTCCTCCATATATATTGACCTTTTCTTCATCTAACTGCAGTTCTTGGCTAACTACGATAGAAGAAGCTGCAAATGCTTCATTGATCTCAAAAAGATCGATTGTTGATAAATTCATTCCTGATCTATCTGTCAATTTTTGAATGGCTTTGATTGGAGCGATTCCCATGATACTTGGGTCAATACCGACCTCCGCTACTTCTTTGATGGTTGCTAAATAAGGCAGATTATTATTTTCTGCGTATTCTTTGGATGCAAGGATCACCACAGAGGCACCGTCATTCAACGGGGAAGCATTTCCTGCTGTTACAGTTCCTTCTTCTGAGAATACTGTACGTAACGTGCCCAGTTTTTCCAATGTACTATTTCCACGAACTGCTTCATCCTCAGATAACACGTCTTCATCAGAAATCTTGACTGGGATGATTTCCTCAGAAAATACACCGGCTTCGACAGCATGTGCTGCTTTCAACTGGGACGACAAGGCATAGCGATCCTGCTCTTCTCTGCTCACAGAAAATTGTGTTGCAACCTTCTCTGCGGTTAATCCCATATGTGCATTTGAAAATGCGTCAGTCAATCCGTCGTTGACCATACTGGAAATTGGTTCACCATATTCATTTGTTTCTGACTGATACTGTTTCAGCATAGGTGCTTGAGACATACTCTCTGTTCCGCCGGCTATCACAAGTTCTGCTTCACCTAATTGGATCAGCTGGCGTGCTAAGATCACTGCTTTCATACCAGATCCGCAAACTTCATTGATCGTCATTGCTGGGACATCTACAGGGAGACCGCTGTTCAAAGCAATCTGTCTGGCAACATTTTGACCATTACCAGCTTGCAGGACATTTCCAAATATTACTTGATCGATTTTATCTTTTTTCAGTTTTGTTTTATCTAATAATCCTTTAGTCACAAGTGTGCCTAATTCAACTGCAGTAAATGGACTTAAACTTCCGCGATACTTTCCTATCGGCGTTCTTGCAGCATCTATCATAACGACTTCTTTCAAGTAAGCCACCTCCTACAAAAATATACCATTCTTTGCTGTAAAAACAAATAGCTCTTGTTCCAGTTATTTTTTTCTAAGATTAAATTTTAACAATCCTTAAATATTCTCTTTTTTATATTTCTTTTAATCTTTTTATGATACCTTAGTAAAGTAAGTTTTTTATCATAAGTAAAGAGGTGTTGAAATGAAAATAGGGATTGATCGTCTTTCCTTTTTTATTCCTAATTTATATTTAGATATGACAGAGTTGGCAGAAAGCCGTGGGGATGATCCTGCAAAATACCATATAGGGATTGGTCAAGACCAAATGGCAGTCAATCGTGCAAATGAAGACATCATTACACTAGGAGCAAATGCTGCCAGCAAAATCGTAACAGAAAAAGACCGTGAGCTAATCGACATGGTCATCGTCGGAACAGAATCCGGGATTGATCATTCAAAAGCGAGTGCGGTAATTATCCACCATTTACTGAAAATCCAATCTTTTGCTCGTTCTTTTGAAGTAAAAGAGGCTTGCTACGGTGGCACCGCAGCTTTGCACATGGCGAAAGAATATGTCAAAAATCATCCAGAACGAAAAGTACTAGTCATAGCAAGTGATATTGCTCGTTACGGCTTGGCAAGCGGTGGTGAAGTGACGCAAGGTGTCGGTGCTGTTGCGATGATGATCACTCAAAACCCGCGTATTTTATCGATTGAAGACGACAGCGTATTTCTGACAGAAGATATCTATGATTTCTGGCGTCCAGATTATAGCGAATTTCCTGTTGTTGATGGTCCTTTATCTAATTCTACGTATATCGAATCATTCCAAAAAGTTTGGAATCGACATAAAGAATTGTCGGGTCGAGGACTCGAAGATTATCAGGCGATTGCTTTCCATATTCCGTATACTAAGATGGGAAAAAAGGCATTGCAAAGCGTATTAGACCAAACAGACGAAGAAAATCAGGAACGTCTTATGGCTCGCTATGAAGAAAGCATCCGTTACAGCCGACGAATCGGTAATCTTTACACTGGTTCATTATACCTGGGGCTAACTTCTCTACTGGAAAATTCGAAATCACTACAGCCAGGAGATCGCATCGGTCTATTCAGCTACGGTTCTGGTGCAGTAAGTGAATTTTTTACAGGTTATCTGGAAGAAAACTATCAAGAATATCTCTTCGCACAATCTCATCAAGAGATGCTAGATTCTCGAACACGGATCACTGTTGACGAATATGAAACGATTTTCAGTGAGACGCTTCCTGAACACGGAGAATGTGCAGAATATACTTCAGATGTACCTTTTTCGATTACAAAGATCGAAAATGATATTCGTTACTACAAAATATAATAAAATCATAAAAAGAACCCTTCACGAGTCGTGAAAGGTTCTTTTTTTATCTGCGGACCAAAGGAGCAGTCTATAGGTCAGCTTAGTCGTACTAAGGATTTCTCGTTTTTCACTGAATAGTTTGCGAATGTACCTAGTCACAACAGGATCTTTTGCGTACGCGTCATAGTATAGCTTCATCAATTCTTCAGTAATTGATTCCTGTGTAAAATAAGTAAAATCTTTTTTCTTCACTTTGAATCCTTCATCAATTAAGTATGTTTCAAATTGATCCATTACAACTGGCGATGTATTAGGATCTTCTTCTATCATTCCTAGTTGCTTTTCGATAGGATAAAAAACATCATCGATTGATTCCACTACTCTGATTATCACGCACCATTTGCTTGACTTTTTCATCAATTTTTCTAATTGAATAAGATGTACCAATGCTGGATTTGCTGCTGTAAAAACCATTTCATATGTCTCATTTGATTGGATAAATTCTTCTAACGACTGTTTGATAAAGGAAACATTTGGCAACTCATTTTTTTCTGCTTCTTTTTTTGCATTTTCTAGCATTCCTGAAGAAAAATCGATCAAATCATAGCGATTAATTTCTTTTGCTAAGGAAAGAAATCTGCCAGATCCTCCAGCAACGTCTGCTGCTGTTTCAGCAGGCAGGACTTTCTCCGTTTTCAGATAATTTTTTACATCTTCAGCAATAGTTACTTGCGATTCTTGCTGGATTTCATAATATTCTTCAGCAAATTCATCCCATTCTTTTTCATTCATTTGATTTCCTCTAATTTTTTGTTATATGTTTTCACTTTTCGGAATAAATTATTCTCCTCTTTTATCTATTCTATCTCTTTTGATGAATAATAAAATGATTGGCTTTCCGTCTATCATAAATAAAAAAAGGGACTGTGACCAAAGTCGTGTCAAAGTCCCTCTTTCCGAATAAACAGTGTCCAATCAGATGACCCTCAGTATTAGCTCAAAATGCTGATTTTACAACTTCTTCCTTAAACGGTGTTCTCCTGCCAACTCTTCGGTCACAAGTCACAATATTCAACAAACATGAGAAGCTGTTTGTTGAAATTGCACCTTGTGACTCAGAATTAAACGGCAGGCTCACAACCTCGTTGATTCGTTTTATTTATTTCCTTGTACTCGTACAATGATCAATTTAGTGATTTCCATCAAAACAATTGTCACAAGTGCGATTCCCATACATGTAAAGACTTCTGTCAATCCAAATGCTGATGGGATAGAGAAGACTTCTTTCAGTCCTGGGATCATTGTTAAGCAGTAAAGCGCGCTACATACAACTACAGCTAGTAAGACACTTCTGTTAGAGAAGAACCCTGCTTGGATAGCTGTTTGTGTGTTTGAACGTGCTGGGAATGTTTGCAATGTCCGACACCAAATCAATGTTGAAAATGACATGGCTACACCGAATTCAGGTGAATGCTGCATGCCAAGCCATTGAGCAAAGATAACAGCAATCCCAATCAGCACACCACGATACGTTACAGAAATCAATGTTTTGTCCGTAAAGATTCCTGAATTTGGATCTCTTGGCGGGCGGTTCATCGTAGCAGGTTCAGCTTTTTCTGTACCTAATGCAATTGCTGGCAGTGAATCATTGACTAAATTGATGAACAACAGTTGTAATGCTGTAAATGGATTGGACCAGTCAGCAACTAAGGCAAAGATGATCGCAATGATCGCACCTAAATTTCCTGCAAATAGATAAGAAATAGCTTTCTTGATATTATCAAACACATTACGTCCTACTTCTACTGCGCTGACAATAGAAGCAAAGTTATCATCCGTCAATACCATCGCTGCTGCATCTTTTGCCACATCTGTACCCGTTCCCATAGCAATTCCGATGTCTGCTTGTTTCAATGCTGGTGCGTCATTTACACCATCACCTGTCATAGCTGAGATATGACCTTTATTTTGCCAAGCACGAACGATACGAATTTTATTCTCAGGTGAAACACGTGCATAAACAGTGACTTTTTCTAAAACTTCGTTTAGTTGATCTTCTGTCAATTCATCTAGTTCCGTCCCGGTCAAAGCCAGGTTTCCTTCTTCAAAAATCCCGATTTGTTTTGCGATAGCAACAGCTGTTGTTTTGTGGTCACCAGTAATCATGATTGTTTTGATTCCTGCACTTCTTGCTTCTGTTACCGCCTGAGTCACTTCAGCACGTGGAGGATCGATCATAGCAAGCAAACCAACAAGGATCAAATCGTCTTCATCTTCAAATGATAAATCAAAATTATCAAGTGGACGGTAAGCAAAAGCTAGTACACGTAATGCGCGTGTTGAAAAAGCTTCATTTTGCTCTTGGAATTTTTTCATCAATTCATCCGTCATCGGAACGACTTCACCATTTAGCAATACTTTTTTACTGCGTTGGAAGACGATATCTGGTCCGCCTTTAACAAACAAGTAATTTTTGTTATCAATTGTGTGTCCAGTAGACATTAATTTTCGATCTGAGTCAAAAGGAAGTTCTGCTTGTCTTGGGTAGTTGTTTCGGATTTCCTGATAAGGCTGGTTTAATTTTTCACTAAAGTCGATAAACGCTACTTCCGTAGGGTCGCCCAATTTAGTACCGTCTTCACTGATCGATGCATCATTCGCTAAAACACTGATTTCGATCAAGCGACGTTCGTCAGCTGTCCATTTTGAAGGGTCATTTGTGAAATCCCCAGTATCGCCATTACCTAAAAAGTAGTCAACAACTGTCATTTTGTTTTGTGTCAATGTACCAGTCTTATCTGTACAGATGATACTTGTCGAACCAAGTGTTTCAACTGCTGGAAGTTTTCGGATAATGGCATGACGTTTTGCCATTTTATTCGTTCCCAAAGATAACACGATTGTTACGATAGACTGTAATGCTTCTGGAATAGCAGCTACGGCTACGGCTACGGCAAACATCACTGCGCTGACGATATCTGCAGTCATATCTCCTGTACCTTCTCCAAGATAAATACGAAACAGTTGGATACCTAAAATCAATAAAGACAATGCTAAAATAGCCAAACTTAGTTTTTTACTGAATTTATCCAGACCTCGTTGTAACGGAGTGACTTGCTCAGTTGTTGATTCCAAAAGGCCAGCAACTTGTCCGATCTCCGTATTATTCCCAGTTGAAGTCACTAAGAATTTACCGCGTCCGTAAGTTACGATCGTTCCACTGAATACCATATTTGTACGATCTCCGATTGGTACCGTACTTGTGATATCCGTTACTTCTTTTTCTGCAGAAGTCGACTCTCCTGTCAGCATACCTTCATCTACTTTTAATGATCCCGCATCTAGTAAACGTCCATCAGCAGGTACATAATCGCCTGCGTCTAACAACACGATATCTCCTACCACAAGTTCGTTTGCCGGAATCGTTTTTTCCTTACCATCACGAATCACTCGAGCATCGGGCGCTGAAAGGTTTTTCAACGCTTCTAAAGAACCTTCTGCTTTTTTTGTTTGGACAACACTGATTATAGAATTCAACATCAATACTGCAAAAATAACTAAGAATTCGATGTAGTCACCCATGACCATCTGAATCAGTGCGACAATCAGCAATACGATAACCATTGCATCTTTGAAAGTTTCTAAGAACAATTTCCAAGTTGGCTTCTTCGGCTTTTCTTTTAGCTGGTTCAAGCCATCTCTTTCTAATTTTTCCTTCGCTTGCGTGGTGCTCAATCCATCGGTTGAGCTCTGCGTTTGCTGCATCAACGAGTCGATCGTTTCTTTATAGACCGCTTGTTGTGCTTGTTCCTTGTTTTCCAAATTTCATCCCCCATTTTTTGATCTTGGCCCTAGTCCTGTCTGAAAAAAAAGAGACCTAAGACAAATACGCATTTGTCTTAGGTCTCACCATTTCATACAATACCAGAAAACCATTTGGTTAACTTACTGTTGATATTATCGCAACAAACGTTGCCGGTTACTCCCCTAAGGAGATATTCAACTGTACTAATATCCTACCTTATTAACCTACAAAAAGCAACTACTTTAGCCCGATTTACCTACATTTTCATGAAAGGAGTGAAAAGTATATTCACCTTGGTAGGCTTCTTTCTTCTATCATGCTATACTAATGTTATTGTATGTAAGGAGGAACATTTTTGTGGTATCTAGTATTATAACCGCCCTTTATCTATTAAATGCACTTATTGCTTTGGTGGCTATTTTGATCAAACCCCGAGATGTAGCAGCCATTTGGGCATGGCTCTTAGTATTGTTTGCCCTTCCTGGGGTGGGTTTTGTATTATATTTATTTTTCGGACGTGGATTAACGGATAAGAAAAAATTCTATCTCCGACAAAGTGACTTGAAAGAATTAGAAAACTTTCAGTCTTTTAGAGGAGATACCATTGAACATTACGATCCTGACATGGGCGATAAAGACAAACAGCAATTTGTCGACTTCTTCTCTTCATTAAATCGTATGCCGCTGACAAGAATGAATTCTGTCACTCTTCTCACAGACGGACAAGAGAAATTGGATTCACTGCTTCAAGATCTAAAAAAAGCCAAACATTCGATCCATATCGAATATTACGCATTTGTGACAGATAATATCGGCCAGCAAGTCTTACATGTTTTAGAAGAAAAAGCCGCAGAAGGCGTGGAAGTTCGAATATTATATGATGCATTTGGCTCTCATGGCACAAAAGCAAAAGATTTCAATCGTCTAATCAAAAATGGTGGACATGTCCATACATTTGTTACCTCACAAAAGGCATTACTTCGTTTCCGATTGAATTACCATGATCACCGAAAAATCGTTGTGATCGATGGAAAGATTAGTTATACCGGTGGTTTCAATATTGCCAATCAATATGTAAATACAACAAAAAAATTCGGCTATTGGCGCGATACGCATATACGGATTTTCGGTGCCGCTTCTTCTTTGCTCCAGCTTCGCTTCTTAACAGACTGGAACGTCTCGGTACCTGAAGAAAAAAAGGTCGGCTATCATTTGAATTATTTCTTTAAAAAAGCAGATCGAGATGAATCTAAGCTTGCTGATACATCCATCCAGCTTGTTTCAAGCGGACCGAATAACGAAAGGGAACAAATCAAGCTTTCATTTATCAAATTGATTACTTCTGCTAAAAAACGTGTTTGGATACAGACACCTTACCTTGTTCCTGATGAAAGTGTCATTGCTGCTTTAAAAATCGCAACTGCCTCTGGTGTAGATGTGAAAATCATGATTCCCAACAAACCGGATCATCCTTTTATTTATCGAGCAACACAATATTATGCTCGGCAGCTGATCAAGGAAAATGTACAAATCCTTGTCTATGAGAACGGCTTCCTCCATGCAAAAACATTGATAATGGATGATGAAATCTGCATGGTAGGTTCAGCAAATCAAGATATTCGTAGCTACCGATTGAATTTTGAAACAAGTGCTGTCATTTACGATCCTGAGTTTTTAGAAGAACTTGCTACTCAGTTCAAAGAAGATGAGACACATTGTTCATCCATGACAACTGAAACAGTCAAAGAAATGTCTAACTGGCTATTATTCAAGCAACAAATTTCTCGATTATTTTCTCCAATCCTATAATTTTTTTATTCAAGTAGAGAAAAATATACTAAGATTAAAGGGACTGTGACAAAAATCTTGTCACAGTCCCTTCTTCCGAACAAACGGTGTTCTCCTGCCAACTCCTCGGTCACAAGTCACAATATTCAACAAACATGAGAAGCTGTTTTTACTTGGCTGTTCTTATTACTTGATGCAGGGCAACTTTTTCACAACCTCTTCACTAAACGGTGTTCAATCAGCTGACCTTCGGTATTAGAGAAACAAACGGCAAAACATGAGAACTATTTTTCCGTTTGTTTCTCTAATACTCAGAACAGGACGCTGATCTCACAACTTCTTTCTTTTACTCTAATTCACCAGCTGCCCAATGATTGATGGGTCCATATTTGTGCCCTACATTTATTTCTTCACGAATTGCACGGTTTACATAGTCTTTTGCCAATCGGATCGCTTGTTCAACTGTTTTTCCTTTCGCTAACTCAGCTGCAATACATGCAGATAGCGAATCGCCAGTTCCGTTGATCCGGTCGGTAGGATAAAATGGTGCATTTAACCAAAATGATTTTCCTGATTCGAGCAATACGTAGTCATTGACTGTTTCTTGCTGCGCATCTTTAGCATGATGTCCTTTGATCATAACGTTTTTTGCACCCATATCTTGCAGTTCTTTTGCTGCTTGCACAAAATCTTCTTCAGCTGCTAATGTCCGTCCAGTCAGCTTTTCTGCTTCATAAAAATTAGGTGTCAGTACTTCGGCCAAAGGGACAAGCTTTTCTTTCAAGCTTTGCAAAGCAGATTCTTCTAGTAAAAGATTTCCATGTTTCGTTACGATTACGGGATCCACGACTAATGGTCCAAAATCATATTTTTGGTAATTTTTTACAACTGTCTCAATCAACTTTGAATCTGCTAGCATACCTGTTTTAGCTGCACGTATTTGAAAGTCCTTCGCAATCAGTTCAAATTCTTTGTCGATAAAATCTGTTGGCAATGTCACACTTGCTCCGATTCCGTAAGAATTACCTGCAACACATGCGGTCATGACAGAAACACCGTAAACATTTCTTGTAAAGAATGTATGCATATCTGCTTGCATCCCTGCGCTTCCATCGCTATCTGATCCTGCGATCGTCATTGCTTGTACATACTGATCTTCCATCAAATCGATTCCTCCATTTTTATAAAAAGATTTTTCATAATGCTGTTACTGTTTCTATCATATGTTTTTCAAAGTATCCCTCAGTAAATATACCACTACCTTTTCTTGGTAATCAAATTTATTTGAAAAAACATTTGCAATAAATCAGAAAATAGTGGTCGTTTATTTGTATTCGCTATTCTAATAATAAATAACCACTATTTGATTTATATATATTTCAGTATCCTTCTTGTTTTCATATAACCAAAGGCGCTATGATTTCCATATGAAAAAAATAAAGTCAGGTGAAAAAAATGAAACTTGAGGATAAAAAAGTCATTTTGAAGAAAATCAAACGACTACCAGACCAAATAGATGGCTATACGATCTGTTCTTTCAAAAAAGACAGGAGTATAAAAGCTTATACGCAAAACACAGAAAAAGGAATAATCTATTTCCTACATGAAGAAGGTTACGATACCCAAACCTTTATGTTTACTGAAAAAAAAGAATTTCATAAACAGATGAAAAAACTGATTGAAAAAGAATTTCCAAGAAGTCATAAACTCTATGTGAATCAGCAATTTTAACTTCTAACTGTTCTTTATTAATTAAAAATGTTCTGTAATAAAATAAAACTTTATAACAACTATAACAAAACCGAATACAAAACAGAAGTTCTATAAGTTATAATCATAGTTGTTAGGTGATTCATCTAGTAAAAACACCAGATTTCAAATTTCACACAATTTAAACTAGATCAATCATCAACCTTCTTCAAATTGTTAGAACCCTTTCCCGAGGAGCTGCAGCATAAGCAAAAAAACAAACAGGAAGCCAAATGGCTAAGACATTTTTTCTATTAGTCTAGTTGTTTCTCGTCGCAAGTTTAAGACTTTAGAAAGTTATTTCTAATGATGTTTGGGTTGTTTTGATCAATGCTTATGCACAGCTCCTTACCTATTATTTATCTCAACAGATCTAACAAATTAATGGACTATTTAAGGAGTTTTTTTATGCTTACGATCTATTCTTCTCGCACACATAGTTACCATCTGATGGCAAACTGGCTGAAAGACCATCAAATGCCTTACAGAGAACGAATTTTCACACCTAAACAGCCTTTAACAAGGAAAGAGATATTTTATTTATTGTCATTAACAGAAAACGGATTTGACGATCTATTAGCTAAACGCTCGATTGATTATAAAAATTTGAAAGATCAAATCGACCAATGTACGACCTCAGAGCTTGTCGATCTGATCGTCTCGCATTTTACTTTGTTACAACGTCCCATCATTACTGACGGAAAGAAATTATTAGTCGGATTCAATGAAGATAGCATGCGTCTTTTTATCCCTGTACAATGGCGCAGAAGTCAACTGAAATCTGTCTATAACGATTTTACATGGGTAAGCAATCTAGAAAATTCTACGGATTTAGATGATGAATTTTTAAATTATTATATATAAAAAAGACTGTGACAAAAGCGTGTCACGTCTTTTTTTCTACGCCGGATAAATAGAATATTTTTACAAATCTGAATACATTCACCAGTAATAAGCATTTTGAGTGAATTGACGATAAGAATGACGGACCAGACTGCCATAAATGATCAAGAAGACTCCCGTTCCTACCGTAACAAAAAATATAGAGGCACCGATACTACCATCCATATACCACATTAAAGAAGCCAAAAGTGGGAAAAGTGAAAAAATACATAATCCGATTCCTGCAATCAGTGAGAAGCCAAAACTTCGCTGATACTCTTCTTCTTTTTCTTTTGCTTCTGCTAATACTTTTTCAGGTATTTTCCGATGGTGCAAAAAGTGATTTAAACGTGTGATTTTCATACCAGAAGCAATAAAAAAACCGACAGCTAATGCTATACTGAAAATCAGACAAGAAATACCCATGAACACATATCCTGATGAACAAAAGAAAAGAAAACTTGCAAAAGATAAGCTAATGAATAGAACACCTGATGCCACTTGGAGACTTGCCGCTCTGTATTCTTTCCAGTAGTTTTCTGCTTCGCTTAAATAAATAGAAGCTGTGTTTGTTTCCGTCTCGTCAGCTTGATGTTTTTTTTCGACATCTAGTTCTTCTAATAATTCATCGATTGAACCAAATGTCGAAATTACTGTACCGATGGCCTCCTGTTCATTTTTTCCTTCTCCCATCAATTCATGATAATGGTCTTCCATATTTGCCAACAAATCAGTTTTCAGCTTATCTATCTCGGTACTTTGAGGTACTCCGATAAAAAGACTGTCTAAATAATTACGGATTGTATCCATTTAATTTCCCTCCAAAAATTGATCGACTACGTCTTTCGTCGTCAGCCACTCTTGCTTTTTTTCTTCTAAAAGATTACGCCCTATTTCAGTGATTTTATAATATGTCCGCTTTTTTCCATGAGTCACTTCTCCAGGATACGAAACAATCAGTTGATTCTTTTCTAAACGGGCAAAAACGGAGTAAAGTGTTGTCTCTTTGATCACATAGGAATCATTTGTCCTCTCACGAATCGTTTTAGAAATTTCATATCCATAAGAATCGTTTTTGTTAAGGATCGATAAAATAATCGCATCATTGTATCCGCGTATTCCATCACTTGAAATCATTTTCTTTCCTCCATATTACTCCATCTGTCGTTGTAATTAGAATAGCATGATTACTTCATCAGGTAAAGTAATTTTTTACAAAAAAATAAAAGGAACAGAAAGCAAAAGAAGCGTTATGCTTTTTTGCTTTCTGTTTCCTTAATTTATTTATTTTACAACCATGACGTTACATGATGCGTGGTTGACTACATAGGAAGTAGTGGAACCTACTAGTGCACGTTCTACCGCATTCAGACCTGTCGCCCCCATGACAATCAGATCGATTGGTTCTTTCGATTCATGGAAATTAGCAATCAGTGTCTTTGGATAACCGTAAAGAACATATGTCTCGATATCTGTCAGGCCTTTTTCAATTGCCAAGTTTCGATGTTCTTTCATCTGGTTTTCCGCAACCTCATCCAATTCTTCCTGAAGGCTTGTTGTAACAAATGCAAAATCACCAAAGTAATTTCCTGTTACTTCATTGACATACAGGATGTGCAACGTTGCCTGATTTCGTTTGGCAATCGTGATTGCCTCAAGAAATGCTTTTTCTGCCTTTTCAGAACCATCAATTGCTACTAAAATATTACGATAAGTATCTACCATTGTAAACGCCTCCTTCACTGTTAGTGTAGCACGATTACAGTGTTAGAACAAACATTTTGTGAACGTTTTATCAAAAAATATCAGGCATCAAATCCGTTTTTTTCAGAGACCGTTTTAAACCAGCGACCTGATTTTTTGATCGTCCGTTTACCGTCTTGTGCCAAATCAACAGCGATAAAGCCATAGCGATTCTTATAAGCATTTGTCCAAGACCAGTTGTCCATACATGTCCACATGTGGTAACCCACACAATTGGTTCCTTCTTGGATTGCTTGATGGACGTATTTCAAATGATCCGTAACGAACTCAATCCGGTAATCATCTTCAATAGTTCCTTCGCTGTTAACAAATCGTTCTTCTCCTTCGACCCCCATCCCATTTTCAGAAATATAGCATTTGATATTACCATAGTTTTCTCTTGTATTCGTTAAAATATCATAGATTCCTTTTTCGTAAATTTCCCATCCACGATATGGATTCATTTTTTTATTGGGCATGTCGTAATTATCAAAATAATCATCTGGCATGGGGCTATGTTCGTGATTGATTGGAGTTTCTTTTGCTTTGATTCGACGAGGCTGATAGTAATTGATTCCTAGCAGGTCAATCGTGTTTTCACGGATGAGTTCTAGGTCTCCTTCATGGATCTCTGGCATTATAGCCAATTCTTTGACAATTTCGATCAACTCTTGTGGAAACTCTCCTTTCACTGCAGGGTCAAGGAATGATCGGTTGAAGAATGCGTCAGCGATCTTCGCCGCTTTTACATCTTCTGGGTTCGTTTCATCTCTCGGATAGCTTGGTGTCAGATTCAAGATGATTCCGATCTCACCATCATGTCCGCCTTCATGGTAGGCTTTGATTGCCTTTGCGCTTGCTAGATTCTCATGATAGCCTACTTGGACCGCTTCTTTCATATTGATATGATTTGGATAGTGGAATTGATACAAGTAGCCTCCTTCTACAGGTACGATTGGTTCATTATGAGTAAACCATTTTTTGACCAGATCTCCAAACAGTTCAAAGCACGCTGCTGCATAAGAAACATAAGCGTCGACCGTTTCTCTTGATAACCACCCGCCTTTTTCTTGCAGTGGTAGTGGCATATCGAAATGGTAAAGGTTCACAAAAGGTTCAATACCATTATCCAGCAATTCAGTAAAATAATCTCGATAAAAAGAAACAGCTTTTTGATTGATTTCACCTGTCCCTTCTGGAATCAAACGACTCCATTGGATAGATGTACGAAATGTGTTATGGCCAGTTTCTTTCATTAACTGAACATCTTCTTTGTATTTTGTGTAAACTTGCGAAGTTTTTTCAGGTCCTACTTGATCGAAGAATTTTTCAGGCTCTAATTCATACCAATGATCCCAAATATTTTCTCCTTTACCATCATCACTTACTCTTCCTTCTGTTTGCGGTCCGCTAGCAGCAGAACCCCACCAAAAATTTTCTGGGAATGTGTAGGTTTTCATTTTTTTACTTCCTCTCTTTTTTCTTGATACCGTAATCATAACGAACCCTAAAAAATAAATCAATACTTTTTATGAAAATGACTAGACATTTAAAATTTTTGGCGTTATACTTTGTATGTAATCGATTGCAAATAAATTTGAGGTGAATAAAAATGAACGGTTTTATGGACAAGCTTTCTGAGAAAATCATGCCCTTAGCTAATTTATTAGGGCAAAATCGTTACCTTACAGTGCTGAGGGATGCTTTCATGCTTTCCTTCCCTTTAACGATGTTCGGTTCGATCGTTGTCGTTATCAATAACTTGCCTTTTTTCAGTGACGCAACAAAGGGAACTTTATCGAACTTATTCGGTAATGGGCAAAATGCAACAATGAGCATCATGTCGGTTTTTGTTACTTTTGGTATCGGCTATTATTTATCAAAATCTTATGACGTTGAAGGTATTTTCGGTGGTGCCGTGTCTTTTGCCAGCTTCTTGATTCTTACGCCTTTTGCAATGAAAACCGCTGGCGGTGAAGATGTGACTGGTGTGCTTTCACTTGATCGTCTTGGCGCAAAAGGAATGTTCATTGGAATGATCGCTGCTTTCTTGGCTGGAGAAATCTACTGCAGAATCACGAAACGCGGCTGGCAGATCAAAATGCCTGATGGAGTTCCGCCTGCAGTAACAAAATCATTTGCCGCTTTGATCCCTGCTGTAGTGACACTAACTATTTTCTTAGTAATCAATGCTGTGATGACTGGTATTTTCAATGCTAACTTACATGACGTCGTTTATGAAGTGATCCAAAAACCATTAACTGGTTTGGGAAGTAGTTTACCTGCAACATTGATTGCTTTGTTCTTTGTCCAATTCTTATGGTTCTTCGGACTTCACGGACAAATCATCGTCAACTCTGTAATGGACCCGATTTGGAATACACTGATGCTTGATAACTTAGAAGCTTATCAACATGGAAAAGAATTACCACACATCATCACAAAACCATTCATGGAAACCTTCACTGTTGGTATTGGTGGCTCTGGAATGACTTTAGCTGTCGTTTTATTGATGGCCTTTGTTCTTAAAAAGAAACAGTATCGTGATGTTGGACGATTAGCTTTAGCACCTGGTATTTTCAATGTAAATGAACCAGCGATCTTCGGTCTACCGATCGTATTGAATGCAACAATCCTTATTCCTTGGGTTGTGGCACCTCTAATCGTAACGACGTTCAATTATTTGGTAATGGCTGCTGGACTTGTCCCTGCACCAACTGGCGTCTCTGTTCCATGGACTGTGCCAATCATTGCAAGCGGTGTCTTAGCAACAAATTCATGGCTTGGTGGTATGCTGCAAGTCATCGACTTTGTCATCGTTGCCTTTATCTGGTACCCATTCCTGAAAGTACTAGATAAACAACCAGATTTAGATATTGCTTAATAGATCATTAAGGGGTTGTGACAAAAACTTGTCATGACCTCTTTTTTCGAATAAACAATGTTCCAGATGCTACTTCGAGTTGTCGGAAGCATAATCTTTCGTTATACTCTAGAAGAGGTGAATAACGTGCCAAAATACGAAGAAATCGCAAATATTTTAAGAGAACGTATCCGTTCAAAAGAGTATCCTCCCGATAGTTTTTTGCCTAATCAAGTCGACTTGGTAAAAGAATTTGGTGCGAGCCGGATGACAATCAAAAAAGCCATCAATATCTTAGCAATGGAAGGACTTGTCTATTCGCAGCGAGGATCAGGAACGAAAATCTTGAATCATCCATTTATGCAAAAAGACACATCGCCCGCTAACGAGTATGAAGGTTTGAGTCTCCAAATGAAACGCAGACATCGTTCTTTGAAGAGTCAAATCATTCATTTTGATGTTGAATTCCCTAATCAATATATCCAAGAACGATTGATGATCGATGCCGAGCAACCTGTCTACAATATTCACCGGTTAAGGATCTTAGATGGCGAGCCATATGTTTTAGAGCATACCTTTATGCCAGTCCATCTTGTGCCGGGTTTAAAAAAAGAACATTTGTTAGCCTCTATCTATGATCATCTTCATCAAGAATTGAATGTCCATTTTGCAGGGGCTTATCGTGCTATTTCTGCAGATAAAAGTGATGAATATGATCAGCAATATTTGAACTGTGCAGAAAACGATCCTGTACTGGAAGTTCAGCAAGTCGTCTATCTCAAAGATGGACAGCCGATTGAATATTCTTCCAGCCGAAACCGATTTGATGTTCGGAACTATTCTGTGCTGGATGTGCGTTCAACTTAAATGAAGAGGTTGTGAAAAAGCCGTTTACCAAGAGATCGTGACAGTGGAAAGCAGTTTCAAGTAACAAGAAGAGATCGTGAAATCAACATTCTATTCTATCCTATCCTAAGCATTAGCTCAAAAATGAAAAAATAACTCAGCATAAAAAGACTTATGACCACCCGTAATGATTCTAAAGTTAGCTTTTTAAAGCTAGTTTTTTTGAAATCGATACAGCTAGTCGTAAGTCTTTTTATTTTATTGATCCGTCCCTCCTCTTTTCCATTCTTGATTCCTTCCTGATACTTTAGAAGACAAATTAATTGCAAAATAGAGATGCACCCTCTATACTATGTCTAAATCAACTACTTACTTTTTGTAAGTTAACAGGAGGAAATTTATCATGGATACACAAATCAGAGGAATTCACCACGTCACAGCAATGACATCTAGCGCTACAAAAATCTACCGCTTTTTTACAGATATTTTAGGAATGCGCTTAATCAAAAAAACAGTTAACCAAGATGACATCGAAACTTACCATCTTTACTTTACAGACGATACTGGTGCGCCAGGAACAGATATGACTTTCTTTGATTTTCCAAATCAGCCAAAAGGAAAAAAAGGAACAGATACGATCTCTCGTGCTTCTTTCCGTGTGCCAAGTGACGCAGCATTAGACTTTTGGTTGGAACGTTTTGAAAAATATGACGTTACTCATTCAGCAATCAATGAACGTTTCGGCAAAAAATATATCGAATTTGAAGATTTCGATAATCAGTATTATCAATTGATCTCTGACGAAAACAATCAAGGTGTAGCAGCTGGCATTCCTTGGAAAAACAGCAATGTACCGACAGAGTTTGCGATCACAGGACTTGGACCTGTCTTTGTCCGTGTCAGTCAATTAGAGCATATCCGCTTGATTCTTGAAAAAATCTTAGGATTCAAAGAAACAGACCATTCAGGAGATTTCTACTTATTTGAAATCGGTGAAGGCGGAAATGGTGCAAGCATCATTATTGAACATCGGACAGACTTGCCAAAAGCAATCGAAGGATTTGGAAATATCCATCACTTAGCATTGCGTGTAGCAGACAAAGAAGCATTGGAATACTGGATTCAAGTAATCAATAAGATTGAATTGCCAAATTCTGGTTTCGTCGATCGTTTCTATTTCCAATCTGAGTACTTCCTAGCCGCTCATCACGTACTGTTTGAATTAGCAACTGATGGTCCTGGATTCCTTGAAGATGAACCAGCAGAATCAGCAGGAGAAAAACTATCTCTTCCTCCATTCTTAGAAGAACGTCGTGAAGCCATTGAAGCCTATGTCCGTCCTTTCGATACAAGTGATGCAAATAAAAAACGTGAATAATCTCTTCATGCTACTTCATTTTTTGCATCTATAGAAACAGAAAAGAGGGAACAAAATGACCTACATTTTTGAAAAAGGAACAAGTGGCAAGCATTTGATCTTACTTCATGGCACAGGTGGCGATGAACATTCTTTACTGGATATCGCTCACTTTCTTGCACCAAACAGTACATTGCTTTCTTTTCGTGGCACGGTCCAAGAAGATGGGATGAATCGTTTTTTCAAGCGTAATGGATTGAATCAATTCGACCTGGACAGTTTGGAAAAAGAAACAGATAAACTCCATGAAAAAATCAAAGAAATCAGCGAAAAAGAACTGATACCGTTAAGTGATTGGCTGCTTGTCGGCTATTCAAATGGCGCAAACATCGCTGCTCATTTATTATTGGAGCGTGAGACCGAGCTAAATAAAGGGTTGTTTTTCCATCCGATGTCTTTAGGTGTTCATCAAAGCCGTTCCACATTAGAGGATAAAACCGTCTGGCTTTCTTATGGTGATAACGATCCAATCGTTTCCCCTGCTTCCTTTAAAGAATTGGCCGATCAATTCGAAACACGCCAAGCAAATGTGACTATTCAGCTAACTGTAACAGGTCATCAGTTGACGATGGACGAAATCGAGCAAGCGAGGGAATGGACAGACCACCTCTTAACTAAATAAAAGAAAAGAACTACGACTTACATAATACAACCTGAAGCAGATATCGATCTGGATCAGATTTTGTGAAAGTCGTAGTTTTTTGTGTCAGATAGGTTAGTCTCCACCAGCTGCAATAACAGATTTATTATAAATAGCCGTTTTATGTTTCAACTCTTCCAATCCCCCGATTTTCTCACCTTTTGAATAAAAACCGTCAGTAATCCCTAATGCTTGAAAAATCGTCTGCTTGTAGGCAATTTCTGCATTCCATTCAACTGTATCAAGGATTTGCAGTGCTTTATGGATAGCTTCGATTCCTGATTCTCCACCTGTGTTGATCAATACGCCATGAGAGTTGAGCAGCAACATATGCGGTAATTCAAGATGCTGTTTTTTTACATAGTCGCTTGTCAATTCAGCAAGTTCTTCAGAGCAATTAGGCTCAAAGTCCATGACAGGAATCTCTTTTACTTTAGCTGTGGCTTCTGTCAAATTAGGCATAGGCAACCCAGTAGTCGCCCAGAACATTGCATTAGGCGCATGAGCATGGAGGACAGCTTTGATAGCTGGATTAGTCTCGTACATCGCTTCATGCATATTGATCTCCCGAGTTAAATGACCGACTCCGTCAACGATTCTACGCGTTCTTGGTTCTACTACTAGAACCTGTGCAGGAGAAATCTCTCCTAGATAGGCTTCTGACATCATGGTCGGCGTCATGATGATGTAGTCTTTCCCTTGATCATCAGTGGTTTTAAAGGAAAAATTCCCTCCTGCGACATTTGTGTTTTTCCTTTCGAAAATCACTCTTACGATACGTGCCATGTCCTGTCGTTCTCTCTCAAATAACATACGTCCATCTGACATAATGACCCCTCCATTATCTTTTTATAAAACTTTTTTCTCTCAATATTTCTTTGGTAGCTTCTTTTATTTTTATTGATTCTTCTATTTTCCGTTTTCTTTTTTCATCGTACTCTCTGAATAAAACGTGATTTCCATATTTATAGATCACTAGTGCGAAAAAAATGACCAATAGATTGATGATGATATTCTGAGTAAAGAGTCCATATAGAAATAGCAGAAGTGTACCACAAAGAGCGACTGTCCATTTTATTTTATCTGTCTCTTCTCTTTTCATTACTTTCCCACCATTTCAATGCTATTTTTGTAGTTCAGCATAACGTTCACTCGGTACTTTCGCTTTTATCATATATTTATAAAGTAGAACAAACAGTCCTAGAAAAATCACGCATCCTACAATAGCGAGAATATTCCTATTAAATGCCTCCGCAAATAAAACCCTGAACTCCGGCCCTTCTATGGATGACCATGTGATCAACTGTCCTTTCTTGATTCCCTCGACTGCTCCGCTTTTTTCTGCTAAATCACTGAGTATTGGCGCAAGGTAAGTGGCCCCGTACAAATAAATAGGCATCGTGAGGATTCCCAAGATCAGCATACGAGCCAAGTTTCCTCCTGTTAAAAGTAATCCGCCGACCGCAATCGAATAGTTGATAATCCCTGCTAATGGTAATACTTGGTTTCCTGGCAAAATAATGGCATAACCAATAAACACAGGAACAAGTAAAATAGCAGTAACCCAAATTTCTGAACGACCAGCTAATATCGGCCAGTCCAATCCGATATATACTTCACGATCCTTAAACCGCTTTTTCATAAATTCTGACATAGCGTCTGCTAGAGGAGACAAAGATTGCATGAACATTTTAGAGATCATAGGAAACAAACTTAATGCTGTAGCTGTTTGGATCGCTAGATTAAGAGAACCTGAAACGCCATACGCAGCAGCAAAGCCAAGCCCCAATCCAATAATGAATCCCATTACAGAGTTTTCAGAGAAGATCCCAATTTTCTTCTTCAATGCATTCGTATCCGCTCGTTTATTTAAAGCAGGAATTTTATCCATGATCATATTGAAAGGCAGCAATAAGACAGCGGCAGATGTCATAAAATGAGTCACTGTTACTAATGGAATCCCTGTGAGATCTTGTATATGTTTTTGAAACATATCACCAAGCTTTAATTCCAATATAACTTGGACCATTGCAGTAAGAAAGCCTGCAGCCAAACTACCGGAAACATAATAAACTAAATAAGCAGTTAAAGCTTTCCCCCAAACATTCCACATATCAACATTCAACGTCTTCGTCCAATTAAAAAGTAACAGTACAAAATTGACCCCAATCGTTACTGCAAAAAATATAAAAGCATAACTCCACGACCATGTGATGCTTGCTGCACCTGTCCAACCAAGATCAAGTGCAGGCAAACTGATTCCCGTATTTTTAGCCAATGCTTCTGATGCTGGACTTACTGCGTTAGACATATAGCCAATGACCATAGACATTCCGCTAAAAGCAATCCCTAAAGTCAAAGCAGACATGAATGCTTTTTTTAATTTCATCCCTGCCAACAATCCAAGTATCAAAATAATCAGGGGAACAAAAATGGCTGATCCTAAGTTCAAAACATAATTGATAATGGTTTGGAAAACTTCCATAAATAAACCTTCTTTCTTTCGAAATATAGTAGATAAAACTATGAACCAACTTTTTTATCCAACAATCCTCCTTTACTGTACTAACTCTTTGATACTGTCATAAATAGGTTCTACACCCATTCCAGTTAAAAATGGAATTCCTGGAAATACTTCAATACCCAAATCTTTTGCTTGTTCAAGTACTTCCTCATCAGGTTGTGCGACATACACATAGATTCCAGCAGTTAGAAGCTCATTTTGAATCGATTTGTAATCAACTGCTTCTACAGGAAATGCGATGCCGTCATCTTCTAACATACTTTGGATCTTACTAGCGATTGTCTGACTCGTTGCTACTCCACTTCCACATGCGACAATTAACCGATTTTTCATTTTTTCTTCCTCCTAAATATAATTTGTAATAAGTTCGTATATGTTTTGCGGTGTTTCTTGTTTCTTATAGTTTTCCACGAATGTTTCATCCATGAATAAATTCATAAACGCTTGAAGTAATCCTACTTGTTCTTTTGGTTCTTTGATTCCTAAAAAAAATAGATTTTCTACAGTCATTTCCTGACTATCCCCCATTTGATAAAAATAAATTGGGTTCTTCAGCTGCATAACAAAAACAAATGGCTTTTCGACATATTCACATTCCGAATGTGGCAGCGCGATATTTAAATACTTAGTAATCAATCCAGTAGGAAATTCTCTTTCTCTTGCAATCAGTCCATTCAAATAATTCTCATTGACGTACCCCATTTTTTCTAATCGTTGTGCAGCGATTAAAAAAGCTTCTTCTTTATTTTTTACTTCTACCGCTAATTGAATCAAACTAGGAACGAACATCTCTTTATATTTCATTCCAACCTCCTCCTTTTTGATTAAGTTTGTTAATTTATTGTTCTACTAAGTTCATCTTTGTTTTACAAGAACATTATATTTCTGTTAGCTTGTTTTGTCAACGCTTTCAAAAGAAATTTATTTTGTTAAATTTGATCTACTTGAAAATAAAATCGTTTATCTATATAATTAAGAAGAACAAAGTCGAACAAAAATTGACTTTTATGTTAAAGGAGTAATTCATATGCTGAAAAAAGAAAGACAAGAACGAATCATTACGTTATTAGAGAAAGATTTTTATTTAACTAATTCAGAAATCGCTAACAAATTAGGCGTATCAGAAATGACCATACGCCGAGATGTCACTGAATTAGCAAAAAAAAATAAAGTAAAAAAGCTATATGGTGGCGTTGAACGAAAGGAACCTTATAATCGAGAACTATCGACTCAAGAAAAGATTGATACGAATGTAGCCGAAAAAAAATATATTGGTCAAGTCATGAACAGTATGATTCCCGATAATTCTACTATTTATGTCGGTGCTGGAACAACGATCCTATATGCACTTCCTTTCATTCAAAAGAAAAATCTATTTGTAATTACAAACAGTTTGATTGCTTTCAACTATTTAAAGAATCATACAAGTTATCGGATTTTACTTACTGGTGGCGAATTTTCTCCTATTACAGAAGAGTTCATTGGGGAAGTTGCAGAAAGATCTTTTGAAAGTTTGAATGTCGATATCTCTTTCGCTGCAACAAACGGCATATTTGATAACAATGTGACAACCGCTCAATTTATTGAGGGAAATATTCAGAACGCAGCGCTCAATGCAGCAAAAATCAAATGCATTGTTGCAGATTATTCAAAATTAAATAAATCAGACGTCTATACTTTTAGAAAATTAACCGATTTTGATTATCTAATAACCGATAATCATTTATCAGAACAGGATTTCAATCATTATTCAAAATACTTAACAATATTAAAGGAGCCCAAAAATGATACTGACAATCACGATGAACCCATCCATTGATTCCATTTATTTTACAAAACACTTTGAATTAGGTACGATGACACGCTTTGATTCTCCGGTACGCTATGTAGGCGGCAAGGGAATCAATTGCGGACGAGCTTCTGCTCTACTAGGTTCATCAGTTATTTTAACGGGGTTTTTGGGCGGTTATTTTGGCAGTATGATTCAAGATATGCTGAAAAATGAAAATTTGTTTGATTTGCATTTTTTACCTATTGCAGAAGAATCAAGAGGTGCCGTCACGATCATGCATGATGATGAAACGCAGACAGAGCTAGTGGAAGCTGGTCCTGAAATAGCAGATACTACTATCAAAAAATTAATGAATGATATCAAACTAATCAGTAAAAATAATTACCTTTCAGTCATTACAATAAATGGTTCTGTTAACAATCCAGATCCCTTTTTGTATGCTAAATTATTACAATATATCAAAGAACAAATAGATCCTTCCACCTATATATTAATGGATATATCTGGACAACATCTCCGTGAAGTCTTAGCAAGTAAGTATAAACCGATGTTCATCAAACCTAATATCCATGAGTTTTCAGATATCATCCATCAAAAAATTACTCAAAAAAGCGACATAAAACACCATCTAAAAACAAATCAACTATTTAAAGATATCGATGTTATCATGATTTCTTGCGGCTCGTATGGTGCAGTAGTCAAAGTAAAAGAAGAATTTTGGAATGTTGAGATCCCTAAGATTCCTATCATTAATACAACAGGCTCTGGGGATGCCACTGTTGGAGGTTTTGCTCATTCATTAGAACAGAATTATCCTTTAAAAGAATGTGTAAGGTACGCAATGGCTTGCGGCATGTCGAATGCACAGCAATCAGAAGTCGGGAAAGTTATTCCAGCTGATGTAAAAAATTTAGCAAAAAGCATTAAAATCACAGAAATGAAATAAATAGTACAAAGTAAATAATTGTTTATATGAAATGAGATACAAAGAGACTGTGACAAAAAACGTGTGTACCGACCCCCAAAAGTTAGATTTTTTGGTCTAACTTTTGGGGGTCAGTACAGTGTCACAGTCCTTTTTCGAATAAACGGTGTTCTCATGCCAACTCCTCGGTCACAAGTCACAATATTCCACAAACATGAGAAGCTATTTTTTGAAATTGCTCCTTGTGACTCAGAGTTAAACGGCAGGCTCACGACCTCTTGGTATAAACGGTGTTCAAAAGCCAGTTTCTCGGTATTAAGCCAAATTTATGCAAAAATGTGGAAAGCCATTTTCACAAAATTTTTCTTAATACTCGAAACTAAGCGGCTTTTTCACAACCTCTTCTTTAAACGGTGCTCAAAAGCTTGCATCTGCGCTAATGAGTCCAACCAAGTCAAAAATGAGGAGCTTTTTTGGCTGTCCTTATTACTTGATGCAGGGCAGTTTTTTCATAATCTCTTTTAGATTAAATCCTTTTGGTTACACAAGGTTCTCTTCAAAGAATGTTGCCATTTTTTCAAATGGAATGATGTCTGTCTGGTCGTATAGATCTGTATGGGATGCTCCTGGAATGATCATGAGTTCCTTGTTGTCACCTTTTAGTTCTTTGAAAGCGTCCTCCCCAAAGTAACGTGAATGAGCTTTTTCCCCGTGAATGACTAAGACTGCATGACGGATTTCTGGAATATAATGCAATAGTTTTGCATTCATAAGTGACAACCCTGATGTCCTATTCCAACCATCATTGGAGTTTAAAGAACGGACATGATATCCGCGGTCTGTTTTATAATACGCATGATAGTCTTTGACAAATTGAGGAGCATCTTCAGGCAATGGGTCAACCACTCCTCCAGCACGTGCGTAGTCCCCTTGTTTGAAATCAATGATACGTTGTGCATTTAATTCTTCACGCATTTTATATCGGGCATCTTCATCCATAGCATCGAAGTAGCCATTGGCTGTTACTCGAGTCATATCGTACATTGTTGAGACGACTGTTGCTTTGACCCGTGTATCGATTGCTGCCGCATTCAATGCCATACCTCCCCATCCACAAATACCGATGATTCCGATCTTCTCAGGGTTTACATTTTTTTGTACAGATAAAAAGTCTACTGCCGCTTGAAAGTCTTCCGTATTGATATCAGGTGAAGCAACATATCGTGGTATTCCTCCGCTTTCTCCTGTAAACGATGGGTCAAATGCAATCGTTAGAAAGCCTCTTTCAGCCATCGTCTGCGCATATAGACCAGACGATTGTTCCTTTACTGCGCCAAATGGTCCGCTCACAGCGATTGCTGGCAATTTCTCTTCACTTACTTCTTTTGGTTCATATAAATCAGCGACTAATGTGATACCAAAACGATTCGGGAAGCTCACCTTTCGATGATTGACTTGCTCGCTTTTTGGAAATACTTTGTCCCATTCTTGGGTGATATTTAATTCTTTACTCATATTCTAAACGCTCCTTTGATCAAAATTGACATTTGTTTTTGAATGTATTATCATGATAAAACTCAAACCTGACTTTAGGTCAAGGGTAAAATTTTAATTTAGGAGGATTTTTTTATGTATTCCATTGGACAAGTATCTGAAATGTTTGGACTTCCTGTTTCTACTTTACGTTATTACGACAAAGAGGGATTATTTCCTGATATCCAGCGTGTTTCCGGTATTAGAAAATTTTCAGAGAGTGAATTAGAGGCTTTGAGAGTCATTGATTGTTTGAAAAAATCTGGTTTAGAAATAAAAGACATCAAGCAATTCATGGAATGGAGCAAAGAAGGCAGTAAGACGTTTGCGGTTCGTAAAGAACTATTCGAAAAGCAAAAAGAAGTTGTAGAAGAAGAAATAACAAAATTAGAAAGAGTACTCGCTATGCTAAATTACAAAAGCTGGTACTATGAAGAAGCAATAAAAACCGGCAATGAAGAAGCCGTATTGAAACTGATTCCTGATGATTTACCCCAACATGTAAAAGAAGCTTATGAACATTCTCACTGAACAAACGGATAACTCACTTTCCTTCTCTATGAACTTCATGAAAACATGAATAAACACCTCTAACTGATTGTTAGAAGTGTTTATTTTTTCACTCAAGTATCCTGCACTTACAGAAATATCCTTTTTATCGCCATCCTAATTCTGGAGCGATATCTTTTACGATTGTTTCAAGCAAATGCATGTTGTATTCAACACCTAAAGTATTAGGAATCGTGACAAGTACTGTGTCTGCTTCTTTGATTGCTTCATCTTCAGCTAGCTCCTTGATTAATTGATCAGGTTCACCAGCAAAAGTTTTTCCAAAAATCGTTGGGTTTCGGTGATAAGCAAGATAGCCGACAGCATCTTGTTGCGGACTACCGTCTTGTCCAAATAAGCGTCGATCCAAATCAGTGGTGATTGGCTGAATCGAGCGAGTAACTAATGTTCTTGGTTCAAAATCATGACCTGCTTGCTTCCACGCTTCTTTATACGCACGTAATTGGTTTGCTTGTTGGATATGGAATGGCTCATGGGATTCGTAATTGACTAATGTAGATGATTGCAGATTCATTCCATGTTGTGCTGCCCAGATTGCCGTTTGCTGCGAACCAGCTCCCCACCAGATTCTTTGTCGTAATCCTTCTGAATAAGGTTCTATCCGTAATTTTCCTGATCCTTGCGGGAACATTGGTTGAGGATTTGGTTCTGCAAATGGTTTTCCTTCAAGTAATTCCAAGAATTCAAGGGTGCGTTCCCGTGTTACCTCTTTGATTTCTTCTTCACTGTAATCATAACCAAAGTATTTCCAGCCATCTAGAACTTGTTCAGGTGAACCACGCCCCACTCCTAGTTGCACTCTTCCTTGCGTGATGATATCTGTCAATCCGGCATTTTCTGCCATATAATAAGGGTTTTCATATCGCATATCAATAAGTCCTGTACCGATTTCAATCTTACTTGTCTTTGCGCCGATTGCCGCTAGCAAAGGAAACGGCGACCCAATCTGAGGGGCAAAATGATGTACGCGGAAAAACGCTCCGTCCACTCCGATTTTTTCTGCTTCCACCGCTAAATCAATCGATTGCAAATAAGCATCTTGAGCTGATTTCACAAGCGATCCTTGCTCCATCCAATGTCCAAAGCTTAAAAAGCCGATTTTTTTCAAGGTAATGACCTCCTTTAAACCTACAAAAATGGAAGGTTTTTTATTTTTAATATGAACTGATTCTACTACTTTTTTTCTTAAAAGACGAATAATTGTTCTCGCCTCACAATCAAGAAATGTATCGGCTTACTACACCCCTACTTTCTTCATCATCTGCCGTGTCTTAATCTCTTTTAACAGTCTGTTACATCGTTGATTTTTGACTCAAAATGATTGTTTCTAACATGTATTTATGGTAAAAAAGACAAGATGAGTTCTTTGTACACATCGATTTATACGCTGAACAAAAAGAAATATATAAACTAAGAAACCCATTGTTTTTTTCGCTCCATCACATAGAGTTTACTTTAGATAAACAGTGACATTTACTAATCCATAACGGAGGAAATCAAATGAAAAAAATCTATTTCTTATGTACGGGCAATTCATGTCGCAGTCAAATAGCAGAAGGCTACGCGCGTAAATACTTGTCTCCTTCAATGTTTGAGATCAGAAGTGCGGGAATCGAGACACATGGCTTGAATCCAAGAGCTGTAAAAATCATGGCAGAAGACGGCATCGATATTTCCAAACAGACGTCTGATTTGATTGATAGAGATTACTTTACTCAGGCAGACTTGATCATTACACTTTGTGGTGATGCCAAAGACAAGTGCCCTGCCATTCCAAACAATCACGAACACCTTCACTGGGACCTAAAAGATCCTGCACAAGCTGTCGGGAGCGAAGAAGAAATATTAGCGGAATTCAGAAAAGTCAGAGAAGGAATCAAAAGAAAAGTTTTAAACTTAAATCAACGTACATCGATCGTATAAAGAAGTATTCAAAATGATTTTTCAAGCACTAAGAAACAATGTTAAAAAAATAGCTTTCCATATTTTACAAAATTGTGCCTTATTGCCGACAAATTGTCTCTTGAACACCGTTTACCAGTAGTCAAGACATCGTAAGCAACTATAAAAAATTATAAGAAACTCAAAATAAAAGGATGTGCCACAACTTTGGCCACATCCTCTTTTTTTGTATTTAGTTTTCTACTTCCAAATAAATAGATAGAATTATTATAAATATAAAGGCAGTTTTTTAATCGCTACTTATTCATAACTAGATAACAACGTTAAGATTTCTAGCGGATGATTGGATTGCATCAACTGAGCCATTTGTTCTGGCTGCTTTTCTAAATAGTGAATAACAGAAAATATTTTTTTGAACTCTGCATGTTTCAAATCATTTTTCTTTATTGCTAATAGCAGTACGATACGTATCTGTTCCCCGTGCCATAGGACTGGTTCTTTCATTGTAGCAATAGAAATCATCGAATGCTTCACATACAGCGGATTACCGTGAGGGATTGTTACAAATGGTGCTACTCTAGTACTGGAGTGACTGTCTCTTTCCAAGACAGAATCGATGAATTCCGGCTCCACATAATGATGTTCCACTAAGACGTTTCCCATAAAGTTTAAAATATCGGCTGGGTCTGTCCGTTCAAGTTGAGGAAAGATCAGAAATGGATGAGTAAAGCTTGCTAGATCAAATGTTTTTTTCTTCTTGATAGGCACATGCTCCAGCATATATTTTGTCAAATAGGCTAGATCAGTTTCTGTGATCATTGGTGAGATCTCGATTACTGGAATGCTTATATGTTTAAATGGTAACGTAGCCAAGATAAAATCAACAGAGGGAAAATCTTGCCTCTTTAATTCTGGCTTATATTCAACTAGATCCATAATCGTTAATTCTGGAAGTTCTCTGTTCAGCCGTGCTTCGAGAAAAGTAGCCATAGCTTTTGAATATTCACTAACTAAAACCGTTTGATATCTTCTACTTTTCTGATGTTTGTGTCGCTCGATCGCTGCTTGGAAATGGATCGTTAAATAAGCTGTCTCCTCTTGTGGAACATAAAAATTTTCCTTTTCAAAATAATCTTCTAAAATTAACTGTAAAACTAAGAAAAGTTGTGTGTACGTACTAAACACATTTTTCGTCAATGGATTAGAAATCTGCAAACCATAATGGAGTCGAAAATAAGTTGAAGATAGATGAGACCTTAAATTTTGTTTTAGTAGCTGATCTTCTTTTAATGAATAGCCTAGAAACTGTTCCACTTGTTCGATCAAATGATCAGCAAGTGCGCTAGATTCCTTTTGAAAACGTGTGGCTGCTTGTGAATTTGTAAAAAGATTGGCGATACGCAAAGCCAGATAATTGATTTCATCAGGAGAAAATTCAATTGGATAGATGGTGGCTAGTTTTGCTAATATTTGACTACTTAACTTTTGTGCTTGGGTGTGTTCCACGACTTCGTTTTCGTCTTTACTTAATTTCACTTTCTGGTACTGTTTCATTCGCTCGAGCATAAAGTAGATGTGAATCTCCACACTAGCCAGTCCATTCGGCTGTTCTAAATGGTTTTCATAAAAAACATCTTGTAATGTATGTTGGATAACTTTTAATGTATCTTTAGCGAAGAATTCTTTCAACGACGGACTTTGCGGATCTTCTTTCTGCATATTTCGTAATGTCTTAACAAGCAACTGTCTTTTTTCTTGTTCATCGCCTTTAAGAAAAGTTCCTAGTTTTGTTTTGGATACTAGCTGTAAATGGTGATACTCAAAAAAGCTTTGCAACTCTGTCAATTCTTTACGAATCGTACGTTTTCCAACATATAGTTTTTCTGAAAGTTCTTCAAGACTAAATCCGTCTTTTGCTACTAGTAGATGGAAAATCAATAACTGACGAAGCTGTTTTTTATCCATTTCTGTTTGAGTCTCTTCATTAAGCGCTCGTTTCAGTTGTTCCCTTTCGTGAGGCAGACCATTCAACAAGATACCTGTACCTTTTTTTCTTTCAAACATTAAAGGCAGATGTTTGTCTCTCAACCAAGTTTCAATGGTATTCAAATCGCTATGAATCGTTCTTTCTGACACATGGAAATGCTCTGCTAGCTTTTTTGTTGTTATATAATTATTGTTCTCACTTAATTGATAGATCAAAGATTGCTGACGCTGATTCATAATGTGCAGAAACTCCCTTCTAAATAAAAAATCGATCATGATAACACATCTATTATGTCTCATCACGGTCGATTTTTCATCTTATGTTACATTTCGCTTAATAATTGGTGAACTGCTGTTTTATCTGGCGCTTCCATCAGTGCTTGACGGAAGTCATCATCCATCAATTTACGTGATAGACGTTGCAGTATTTTCAAGTGCATATCACCTTGGCTGTTTTCAGGTACAGCAATCATAAAGATCATATGTGCAGGTTTTCCATCTAAAGAATGCCAATCTACCCCAGATTGACTTCTGGCAAATGCCACTGTTGGTTTAAGAACATAAGCTGATTTTCCATGTGGAATAGCAATCCCCATACCGATTCCCGTTGTACTTTCATGTTCTCTATCATAGATGACTTCTTTAAATCTGGTTTTATCTGTGATCGCCGCTGTTTTTTCTAAACGTTGGACTAAATCTTCGATTACTCCGTCTTTTGTTGTTGCTGTTTCACCTAAAACGATTGCTTCATCTGACATAATATCCGTGATAGAATCAAAAGTTTCAGTTTTCGTATAAACATCACTTGTTTCAGTCTCTGATAGATCTGCTACTGTCACACCATTTGCTGCAGCAACCGCAGTTTGTTGTAATGTCGGTTTAAGGATTCTTAACATTAGCACGGTTACAGCAATACCAGCAATCACTGCTACAAAAAACATGGCTACGTGATCCACTGCTCCTAAAACCGCTACGATCGGACCGCCATGAGCTACATGATCTGTCACTCCTGAAAGCATCGCGATCACACTTCCTGTCATTGCCCCGACTACAATGCTTGGAATCACCCGTAGTGGATCTGTTGAAGCAAACGGAATAGCGCCTTCTGTAATCCCAAACAGTCCCATTGCTAAGGACGCCTTACCAGCTTCTCGTTCTGTTTTCGTAAATTTGGTTTTTAAAATCAATGATGCCAGCCCCAATGCTAATGGAGGGATACAGATAGCTACAGCAATTGGCCCCATAATGGAATAATTGCCTTCTGCAATCAAGCCAGATCCGAACAAAAAGGCTACTTTATTGAACGGCCCCCCCATATCAAAAGCAATCATCGCTCCTAAGATCATAGCTAGAACAATTTCACTTCCTCCTTGCATCCCTGCTAAAAAGTGAGTCAATGAACTAAATAGAAGAGCTACTGGTTCTCCAATAACATAGATAAACACAAAACCAACTGCCAATGATCCTAAAATTGGGATAACAATAATTGGCATGATCGATTGTAAAGCTTTCGGTACTCGCACTTTCTTGATTCCTAAAGCAATGAATCCTGCTAAAAATCCAGTGATGATCCCGCCTAAGAATCCCGCATTCGCATCACTACCATATAATGCTCCGTTTGCCGCTAACATCCCACCAACAAATCCAGGAACAAGTCCTGGACGATCTGCAATACTTTGCGCAATAAATGCAGATAGAATTGGAACCATCAACCCCATAGCGATACTTCCGATACTATTCATCGTTGCCCAAATCGTTCCTTCTGGTATCTTGATCCCTTCAGGTGTAGCTGTTCCTCCTAATGTTAAAGAAATCGCGATCAATAACCCTCCTGTAACTACGAAAGGTACCATGTACGAAACGCCATTCATCAAACTCTTATAGATTTTTTTACCTAAATTTTCTGATTCACTTTTATTTTCGGAAGAAATAATTGCCTCCGTACTTTTATAGACTGGCGCTTTTCCTGCTAAAATATCTCTCACCAACTCATCTGCATGGTGGATTCCTTCTTGCACACCTACGGTTATCAAAGGTTTACCGCCGAATCGTGATTTATCTATTTTAGTATCTGCTGCGATGATTACACCAGCTGCTTCTTCGATATCTCTTGCAGTCAATTCATTTTCAATACCGATGGAACCATGTGTTTCGACTTTTACCTCGGCGCCAACTGCTTTCCCCGCTTTCTCTAAGTTTTCTGCTGCCATGTATGTATGGGCAATACCAACTGGACAGGATGTGATTGCAATAATTTTTTTCATTTTCCTACCGCCTTTCTACATTTATAGTATATAAAAACGGTTTCTTTTTATTAAGCACAAAATGATTCCGTAATAACTGAAATTCTTGGAATAAATAGAAATTTCGCTAAAAAAATTGATATACGATTTATTATGTTGAATAAAATAATATTGGAAAATCTTACATTTCTGTACTTCTGCTTACGTACATCTAAATTATTATCTACATTAACAATTTCCGTAATTAATTATAAAAAGCTTATTCCATTTAATTTCATTCTGGAATAAGCTTCTTATTTTCTAATGAGTTAGTGAATAATTTTTTTTACCATGCTTAATAGTATCTTTACGTCTCCTATACGCGTATCTCCTGTTTCTTTATCTATAATTGAACTATAAACATGAGGAATCACTTTTTTTACACCTGCATCGATTGCAATTTTCAGAATTTCTTCAAAGTTTGAAAGATCAATTCCTCCTGTTGGCTCTAAATAGAATTCATATTTTGCGCAAGCTTCCGCAACTGCTTTAAATTCTTCCCTATGTGCTAAGCCTTTCATCGGGAAATACTTGATTGAAGTACCTCCCATGTCTTGCAGCATTTGAATGGCAGTTTCAATAGGCACTTCAGCTGCTGGCGCTTGTGAACTTAACGGACCTGTAGCAATATTGACATAGCCGATCTTACCTGTTGGTGAAACCAATCCATTGATGACTGTATCATTTTGGCCCAATAAAGCACGAGAAGTCCCCACGCCAGTAAATACTTGATTGACATGTTGTGGTTGTAAAACCCCAGATAAACGCGAAACCATCTGACTTTGGTTTGGATCTCCAGCGCCTAATCCAACTGACAACGCATTATTGGTTGCGTCTTGGTACCTTTTCATATCTTCGATTGCTGCTTTATCGCTAGCATAATTTTTCGATAGCACACCTAGTACGACATGCCCTTCCGCTGCTTCATAGCATGCTTTTGCATTTTCAACTGAATGAGCTAATACATTTAAACATACACGATTTTTATAATAATTTGGGATAACTGACAATTTAAAAGCCTCCTACATGATTTCTCTCAATCTTTTTATAATTTTTTCCATTTCGTTTTGGCTGACGGAACGAATGTCGAACTCAATGATTCCGTTATTTGCTTGATATTCTCGGGTGTAGACTGCTGGATTTCGTGCTTTTAATTCCTGAATGACTTCTTTCGCACTTTTATCGCCATTAATCGTTACACTTGCTCGATAAATATCTCTGCCGGCACCATCTTGAACTATTTTCGCTGAAAGGTCAGGAAGTTGATTGATTGCGTTAACAAAAGGCGCTAATCGTTGCTTCATGGAGTCACCGGATTCGCTCCCATTTTTTAAATAATCTTCTAGTGCCTGGGTAAAGCCTAAAATATTATCTTTACCGATTTTCATTGCTCGGCCAATACCTTTAGACTGTAGCCGAATCCATTGAATATACTTCTTTTTTCCTATGACCAGTCCGGCACTCGGACCTTCGATTGCTTTTGCCCCAGAGTAAATCACTAAGTCAACGCCCATTTCGCTATATTTGAATAAATCTTCTTCCGCAGCTGCATCAACGATCAATGGCAAACGATGAGCTTTGGCAACTTCTACCATTTCTGCCACCGTCAGCATACTTTTCTGAACTGCATGATGACTTTTAATATATAGAAGCGCAGCAGTTTTTTCCGTAATCATCATGGAAACATGTTCCGGTGTACACATATTTGCATAGCCAGCTTCTATGACTTTTCCTCCACCTTGAGCAACCATTACTTCAACCGGTGTCCCATAATCTACATTATGTCCCTTAAGTATGATGATTTCCCGTCTAGCGATTTTTTCTGTATAGGGATGATAGACATGGTACATGTCGCCCTGTCCGATTAAAGCAGCAACAGATTGAGCAATCCCTGCTGAAGCAGAAGAAACGATTTGCGCATCTTCCACTTTCAGTAATTGAGAAAGATAAGCGCCGGTTTTGATGGCAAGATCACTCATCTCAAAAAAATGTTCGCCTCCAAATCGTTGTGCTGCTAGGACACTTTCAGATACCTTAGAAACCCCTAGGATCGTCATTTTTCCCGATGCATTAATGACTTCTTTTAAATCAAACTTTCCATAGCTAATTGTCATATATGACGCCTCCAATAATTGTTTTAATCGGTAAAATTTGTTCTTTAGCTATACGTGTAAATCCGTTGGAATCTTTCAATTCCTTTTCATTTTCAACAATCTCAAATATCGTCAAATCTGCATCATAATTAACAGCTAACTGGCCCTTATTCTTCAAATGAAAATTCCGTGCAGGAACTGCTGTAACTTTTTCAATGATTTCTTCCCAAGAATAGCCGACTACCCTCAATTTTTCTAAAGTAGTTGCTAGATCAAAAACTGGGCCATTTGTACGATTGCGGATGTAGATATCCGTACTAATAGAGGTAGCTTTCATTCCTGCTTTTAGTGCGGTTTCTGCCACATGGAAATTAAAGCTATCCGTCCCATGTCCAATATCAAAGACGACACCATTATTGTAAGCATCCCAGACAAAGTTTTTAATTTGATCTGTCTTTGGATCTAAAATACCGTTTGGTTTTCCATTAAAACAATGGGTCAATACATCGCCTCTTTCCATTCTTGACAATACTTCTTCTAACTCAGGAGGTGCAGAACCGATATGAACCATCAATGGCAGATCATTGTTTTCTGTCTGGATTTTTTTAGCTAATTCTAATGGCTTAATGCCATTTTCACCAACAACTGTCTTACTCATTCTCGCTTTGATCCCGACAATAAATTCCGGCAGTTCTGCTAACGCAGTACTTACTAGATCTTCTTGAATCTTTGTTAGATCAGCAAGTTCATCTTGTTTGACAATGCCCCATTTAGAGATATTCATTAGCGCATACACATTTGTCTTGACCGATTTCGTCAATTGATAAAATTCACGGATGTTTTCTGCTCCCGTAGTTCCAGCATCAATGACCGTCGTCACACCTTTTTCGACCCCTATCTGATCAGGATAGTCATAATAAAGATTCATCTTTTCATAGCAGTGGACATGATCATCGATCCACCCAGCGGATAAATAATACTTTCCCTCCAAGTCAACTACTTCTTGCGCCGGCTGATTTATTTCTGCTGCAACTGCTTTAATCATGCCTTTTTCTATAGCGACCTCTATTTTAGATCCATCAACCAACCTTCCATTTTTAATCAAAGTATCAAACATTTAATGACCCTCTTTCTATTAATTTACTGCCGAGAAGATTGCTCCTAAAATCATTGCTCCTAAAATAGCACCTCCAGCAATTGGTTTTTTCCAAGCATAGAATCCTAGTGCTCCTAATGTAGCGCCAATGCCGATTGGAATAGATGCTGCACACGCGCTTAATATAATTAATGGACCCAAAAAACGTCCAGATGAATTTCCTGCCCCCATCATGACGTCAGCACCAAAAGTGGAATTTGATTGATTGATCGTAAATTTACGAATCAAGACAATGATGCCACCAACAATCAAATCTAGAACCAAACCAGTCAATAAAGAGAGTGCAAAATTATCGATTGGTGCCGCTATTTTCATACTTAAGAGAATTGCTGGTACCCCAATTCCGATCCCAGTTAGGATCGAACCGCCTAAGTCCAAGATCCCAACTAAAGAGCCTTCTAAAATTCTGGCAAATAAGAAACTAGCACCAAACGCTGCCGCTGCGCCATAGGATCCGCCATCCAGCCCGGCTTTTAACATCGCCACGATCGAAACTTCATTGAATGCACCCACACCATACATCACATACATGTGTGTTCCTGCAAATACAGCAGCGGACATAATTCCTACGATTAGCGGAAAAGACCAGTCTGCAAACCAAAAGCTCTTTTGCCGCTTTGCTTCTAATACTTTTGCTTGTTCTTCTGTTGTCTCCATGATTCTCCTCCTATTTCACACTAAAGATGTTGTGCAAGTTATCAAGCCAATTAGGCACTTGAAGCTGGAAGCTCTTGATCATTTCCATATCAAATCCACGGAAAAATCCACTGAAAATAAATAATAAAACAATAGCGATCATCATGCTCTTCGTGACGCGATTCCAACCGCTCTCATCGACGCCTTTACCAATCAAGATTCCTAGAACAACACCAGGTACCGCATTTCCCATAATCAATTGCGCGACACCACCAAAAAGAGTGCCCCAAAAACCAGTTCGTTTCCCTGCGTCTAAAGCTGCCAACCAAAAAATAACTGGCATTACTGTATTAATCAGAATCGTCGCTGCTGGTACCAAAACGGAAACCGCCGTCACTTGTAACGCCTCTGGAATTGCTGCAGCTGTTGTTTTTAAGAAGGCTACCACCACTGCCCCGATAACCGCTCCAATGATCCCCATTTTTTTCGGATCATGCATGGTCTGGGTGACATCTTTGTTTTTTGCTAGAAGTGCTGCCGCTGCCCAATTGGGAATGATTCGATGCGTCACATCTTGTGTGAATGCACCAGCACCAACTGAAGAAGCCCATGCATTAAAGAAAAAGCCTAAACCAAATGAAAAATGAGAAGCTGGATCACCCATGCAGGCATTCATTTCGCCTAATGTTCTAAAAGCTCCTAAACCTTGTGTATTAGGTGCATGAAACATTCGAGCTGCCCCGACAGATGCTGCAAAACCAAGTAATCCCCCGATAATGACCGATTTGACTAGAATGATTACGAAATCCACGTTATTCTTTCCCCCTTATGATTCAAAATTAGATTTTTTTAGTTACAAATGGAATGGCAATCCCATTTGGATCTTCAGTCATTTGCTGGCTGAACGATATGTCTGCCAATTTTATTTCTGTTACAGCCACAGTAACAGAGAGTTCGACTTCATAGCTAATACATTGCCGTGGGAAGAAGAAAAATAGAAAGCGTTCTGTGTATTTGTTTTCGACCGCCTTTAAAATATCCACATTGACTGGTTCGATTCGCAATAATACGTTTGATTGTTCCATTATTTTGTTTTGAATTTCTGCTAACGCTGATGCAAAAGCATGTTGCTTTGTTTCCCCTTTACCGGAGACGATAACTTTTTGCTGAATTGTCTTTTGAACGCTCATTTCATGTCCCTCTTTCTATTTTCCATGCTTTTTGATAAATTCTTCTGTCAGACGTTTTCCTAATTCCTCTTGATCCATAAAGCCGAAACCTAGAACAGTTTTACCATCCTTGATAGCTGTGATCCCTTCTTCAATCGAACGCATACCATGTCGTTCTGGATAGCCATATTTTGTTGCTGCTGTTAATGCACCTGCACCACCACTACCACAAAAAGAGATACCCATATCTGCATGCTCTTGTTGCATCACATCGCCCAAACGCATATCTGCCCCCATTCCTGGTACGACAACTGCTTTTCCGCCAGCTGCTTCTACCCCTTTGGCCACATTTTGTCCTTTACCCATACGGTCTGCAATAACTACTTTAATCATGATTGTTTCCTCCTAAATATTAATTATTTTTTGCTGTTTCAAAATGAATCGACAAAACATATATTTCATCATCAGTTAAATTACCGATACTTCTAACTATTTCATCAGAAATAGTTATGGCTTCTTTGGATACTTCTTTGAACAAATCCCGATCGACTACGGGAATCGTTTCCTTTCTTTGAGAACGTTTCAGCATCTCATTCAAGTGATTAATTAGAATGGTCCACTGCAACTCGGTTGGTACAATAGCATGTTCTACTAATCGCTCTTCAATTAGTTCAATCACTTGTTTTAACTTTTCCCGATTTTGACTTTCCTCGATAATTTTTAAAGCCTCGTCTGACATTTTCACTAACTTGACGCTCCTTCTTTTATATATGAGAATAATGCACTGATTTCTGACTGATTGATTCCTAAATTATTTTCTGCAAAAACTGCTTCGATTTTTCCTACCAGTGTTCCTTTGTCTAAAATAATCTGGTCTACTTGACGACCTTCTGCCATATATTGTTGATCAAATGTGATACGATGAACCATTAAGAATACATGAAGCAAAAAAGCTTCTCGATATTCTTGGATCAATTCTGCTTCCAAAATGACAAGTAAACGTTCATAAATCGTATAAGCTTTCAAAATCAATTCCTTGCTAAAGTCTTCTAAAGTATCTTTATTGATGGACGTTTCTCTAAGATTCAAGTTATGCCTTTCCTGCTGATTGGAAGAAGCAAGTATTTTTTTTATTATTTGTTGAATTTTTTTCAAGTCCTGTTCAGTGGGTAATGGATGGACTTTGATGAAAGGACGATCGATGCCATTGATTGGAAAAATACTAATCACCAAATCAGGATCTTTGGTGGCAATCATTTCTTGCGCATTCAATACTGAAGCAAATGCCACGATAGTGATATTATTTAATTCTTCATTGATCTTTTGCTTGATCAGACTAGTCACACCCAACCCTGTTGAACAAATGTAGACGGCTCTAACGCTTCGTAGATCTTCTTCTCTTTCGTAGGAAACCAAAAAGTGTAAGGCAATATATGCCACGAAAGAATCATTGATCAGAATATTTTGTTCACTTATTTCTTGTCGAACTGCTTGCTTGATCGCATCAAATAATTCCGGGTATTTCTGCTTGATATCTTCTTTAAAAGGATTATATTCATTGACAAATTTTTTCTTTCTCGATAATCGCATGGATAAATGAGCATACAGATTCGTCAACAATTGTGGATCTTGATAAAAAGAATGGTTGATTGCTTTACTTACTTTATAAATCACATTCTCAACTAGTTTCATGACGTCTTGCTGGTGAATCGTGTCGAATGTATCACTATAGATATAATGATATTCATCCTCGAACAGTGGCAACTGATAATAATCAAAGACCTGCTGCATGACGCGATAAGAAAGATCGTTTTTGTCTAATTCTTGTTCAGCAACCAATTGATAACGACCAATCGTAGCCTCTTTGCGTAAGCGAACGGTAGCAATTGTCACTCGAATCAGAATATTTAGTAATTCCGCGTAATTCAGTTTCTCTAGATTTTCAAATTCCAGTAAGTGCCGCATTCGAATGATTACTTGATTAAATACCTCTTGGATAGGTGTAGCAGTAGCAGAATACATTTCAAAGTATTCAGTCTCACCGCCGTTCAATAACAATGACATTAATTTATAAATGTCATAATCCGTGAACTCTTTTTGAAGAATCTCTTCAATCGTTAATCGAACTAGACGTTCTTCTCCTGTGATCCAAAAACCCTTTCGCGCCTGACGATTCAAGGTCAATCCTTCCTTAAGAAAATTATTTTCCAGCACATCTAAATCATTCATGATCGTATCTTTGCTGACATCTAATGCGTTGGCCATTTTCATTCCAGTAATAGCTTCTTTTGTTACTAAAAGCATAATTAGTAAACGTTTGATTCGGAGACTTTGATCTGCAAATATTTCAAAACGATTAACATCCATCAATTCGCTTTTTAATTTGATTCGATCAGAGCTACTAATATTCATCCAAATTCCCTGACTACGTTTGCTATATAGGACTTGCTTCCGCTCATTCAGCCACTCTCTTATATCATCTAGATCGTATTTTATCGTCCGAACACTAACATTTTCTTTTTCAGCCAACTTTTTGATTGTTACCGGTTCAGACATTTCCACCAAGTAAATCAAAAGCTGCCTTTCTCTTTTTGTTAGCTGCTGCATTATCATCTCTCCTTACATTGCTAATATAAGCGTTTTCTAAACTAACGACAATATGAAATGGTTGCACTTAACTAAGTGCAACTTATAGCTTTTTAACTAATATTACAGAGTTTATCTATTATAAAGACGACTACATGTACTGTTAAAAAGCGTTTTTTATTGCACTAAGTCGTAATATAAATAATCAAACGCTTTTTCAAATTTTTTAAATTAAAAAATTGAGAACAGCTTTCAATATCTTAAACCGTATATTCTCTAAAAATATCATGGCTTACACGTTCTATCCTAAATAAAGTTTGACTGGATCACCATACAAAAATTAAACTCCATGTAGAATAATACGCGGCTGACGAATTCCTACATGAAGCTTATCTATGACTATAAATATTTAAAAGTAATGAATAAAAGAAAACTAATCAATGATACACGTTTAGTGGTATTGATCATACTCAAATAAAAAATATTCAAACAGATGGATTCATACTTTCTATCCTGCTAAAATTTCATAAAGTATATATAATTCCCATGTCGATATTTTGATTTTATAAAACTGTTCCAAAGTATAGAAAATCGTTTGTGTATTTTGATAAAACAATTTGTTGTTGATTTTCAGCTGGTTGATATCTTCTGGGACTGGATAGTCTTTTGCACCAAGTATCGTTCGTTCGACCATCAAAGCTAGATGCATCATTAAATTGAACTTCATTTTAGCATTCAACTGAAGACTGAATCTTTTCTCGCACTTTTCTACTACATCTTCTACTTGCCGGATAATTACATCAGGGTTTAAAAATTCGAGTTTTTCAGATAAGCCTTCTTTTGAAAAGAAATGGATGAATTCGTTCGTTAATAATGGAACACTACTAGGATGAATTAGGTTTTTCAATTGTCTATTCAATTTATTCTCTGCATCTTCATCCAAAACATCAATTAGATTAATACTGGGAACCGGGGTTGTGTTATCCAGATAGGAAGTTGTCAAGATCAACGCCGTCTCTTTCAAATATCCTTCTTCCGAAGAAGCGCGTTCTAATGCGCTCACTAATTCTCCGTAATTTAATACGATTAGCTTAATATCAGGATTAAAGTATTTTTCACAGATCATTTTTATTTTCTTAGCAATATCACGACCAGATATACTGGAAATAATGACATTTTTTTCTACGGCAAAACCTTCAAAATACTGGATATTCGTTACAAAATCACTTTCTGCCGTTTTTGCAATCTCATAAAAAAGATTTCCATTGATTAGTTGCTGTCCAATCTCTAGTGCATAAGAGGTAGTTAAATTATTAATAACTAATAATTCTCCTAAAATTTGAGGCTTCAAGCTCTTATATAAATGAGTTAATGAGCCCATATCCACAAGCATGATCACTCCTTCAGATGTATCTCTTTCTGAAAGCCAATCATTAACTTTTGTGATAATATCTCTAGCAGAAGATGATAAAGGCATATTGATAGCATCAAAAACGTAATCTCCACACATTTTATTTGCCACAGCTTGAATACTACTAGCAGTCGCGTTTCCATGAGCTACTAGTAATGCTTGGTAACGGATGTCTTCTGAGACCTTGCCGATCAGCATTACACCTAAGAAGAAAGTAACAAAGGGGCGAATTTCTAGAGGAAGCTCTCTTGTGAGATTAGTAGTTAAAAGTATAGTTCTAGGATACTGTTTTGATAGTAGATGTATTTTTTCTTTTAAATTTTTTTCTGGTAGTTTTCCTTTTAAGATTTGTAGTAACCTGCAAACAATTTCAAGGGGTTCTAGCGTCATCGCTTCATTGTCAATGATTCTACGATTTTGCTTTTGGATGCTTGTTTTCATACTTAAAGACAAACTATCATTTGACAAAGTCACTACATTTTCTAAGTATTGACTATCAAATTTTTGTAATTTTTCTTTTAATTCAGCAAATTCATTTATATCTAATATAGGCATCAGTCTCTCTGCAAAAATCTGGTATTCCTCAATAGATGGACTAGATGTAGAAGGGTAAGTTATTTTAACTGTTGTTTTCTTATCTTGACCTATAAATAATGTTTGACTATGAGGTGTCAGCCTTAATGCATCAGCACAACTCATCCTTACCTGATTTGATAAGCTTCCAATATTACCTGAAAGTTCTTGTGTTGTTAAGGCAAAAAAATTCTCGTTTGAAATAACTATATTCTTTTTTATTCGCTTTGCTTCTCTTTCAAACAAATATTTGACTAGCTCTACACGCTCAAATATTGGTCGTTCATGAAAAGCTGGTAATTCAACAATAACGGAAATACGTCGATAAAATGTCGGTAATAGTGCTTCTTCAGGCGTTTCAGTCGTTGCAAATAATAATCGAACATTCGAAGAAATCATTTCTGCTTCTTCGCCGATAGGCCGAAAATTCCCTGTATCCATAAATTGAAATAGTTTTTCCTGATTCTCGTGAGATAATCGATGTACTTCGTCTAAAAATAAAACACTATCATCAGCTTGCGCTAAAAGACCAACCTTTTCTTTTTCTGCTCCTGTAAAAGCACCTTTTGTGTGTCCGAATAGAATAGAAGATAATAACTCAGGGTTATTGGCGTAATCTGCACAATTGAAAACAAAGAAATTTTTTGTTCCTTTACACTTGTTTTCTTTAAGATATTTAAAAATTAAGTGTGCTAAAAAACTTTTTCCAACTCCACTTGCTCCATGCAAAAGAAGTGGTAATCCTAATGGTGGATACAATACCGCTGCCTTACACGTCTCAATTGCTCGTCTAGCACTGCCATTACTTCCAATATACTGAGCAAACGCGTCTTTCCCACCTTTGTTTTCTGATTCGGCAATTGACCAATACACTGGTTTTGTTCCGCTTTTTTGTATTTCATTTTGATCTAATAACTCATTCAAATATAAGCTTGTTGCTGAGCGACTTAATGAGATAGAATCAGCAATCTCCTGTGTCGTCAAAGTAGTTGCTTCAGATAATAAATTTAGTAACTGTTCTCTCGTTTCTTGTCGCATACTTAAACCTCCCTCATAAAAAAATACAGTATATGATAAGAAATGGAAATGTCATATTTTCCAAAAAGCCTCACAACAGATGAAATATTAAAAAATCAAAACTACTGCAGTCAGAGTGCATCAAATCATACTCTTAGCTACAGTAGTTTTTCCTATGGGACACGGCTCTATTTATTTCGAATGTAGTAATTCAGATAATATCAAGGTGGCTGCTTCATTATCGGTTTTAGCTTGTAGAATCTCTGCTGCTTCATCGTCAACAAAATGATTCAACCAGATCGGACACCAGCCGGCTAATCTAGATGGAATAACATCATTTTGATAACTATCCCCTAAATAGTAAATTTTTGTTATCTTTTCTGGCAATTGTTTAGAAACTTTTCGAAAACAGCTTACACTTGGTTTTGCATCACCTAACTTTTCCGAAATAAATTGCCATCTCGGTTCGATAAAACGATCAAGATCTAATTGTTCTAATTTTCTTTGCTGTTGCTGAGTGAATCCATTTGTTATAATTCCACATAGAATTCCACTTTTTTTCAAAACATTTAAAAGCAAAGACATTTCGACTGACAAAGTCTGTTTGCTTTGACATAAATGATAGTAAGCATCTAATTCCGATAAATTGGTATTCTTCTTTAAATTTAATGTTTCCATCACTAGTAACCATCGTTCGTCTTTCTTTTTTGTATCTAGTTTTCCTTCTTGATAAAACTTATAAATCTTTTCGCTATGACAGCGAAATTCATGATAAAGACGCTTTAAAAAAGGTTCTTCGAGGAAATAGTCAGGATAGTACTTTCGGATGGTACATTTGAAGGCACTATAATTGTCTAATAATGTATCATCAACATCGAAAAAAACAGCAATGTTTTCTAGCATATCCCTAACAGACCTAATATAATACCTAAAAACATAATACCAAACATTACTACATTTACGTTGACTTTTTTCCGTAATAACCAAAATGCAAATAACGTCACCGCTAATGGTACGATACCTATAAATAATTGATCAAGGTAATCTTGAATTTTCATCACTTCTTTGCTGCCTTCTACGCTCACCTCTAAGATGGTCTTGAATTTGACATTCGATGCTGTCATTGATCCCATCATCATTAAGCCCAACATACTTGAAGCTTTTGTCAAAATTTTCATTCCACCTGATTCATACATTCGTTGAATAAAACTGGCACCCACAGAATAACCGCTATACAGTGCATAATAGTGAATGAGAAAAGCCGGAATATTATAAATCAATAAAAATATGATTGCACCTAGCGGAGAACCGGTTGCTGCTAAAGAGATACCGATACCCGCTGCGATTACCCGTAAAATACCCCAGAAAAATGAATCACCAATACCTGATATTGGTCCCATTAATGATGCTTTAACAGCAGTGATTGAACTGGCGTCAAAATGTTCATCTTCACTATTTTGCTTTTCCATTGAAGCAACTAATCCCATGATAAAATTATTAATATGCATCGTTGCATTGAACCAAGTTGTATGGCGAACAATTGCCTCTGCACGTTCTTCTTTTGTTTGATAAAAACGATTGATAACTGGCAGCAGCGTATAGATGACGCCTACTGCGTGGTATTGCGTTGCTCCAGTACGACTGGCATTCATCGTCCATGAACGCCAAAAGACAGAACGCATCATTTTCTTTTCTTCTTTTGTCAAGTTTTCTTGGAATTTCATGCGAAAAAGTCCTCCTCTTCTTCTGCTTTTGTCATTAGCCCTTTATCGTGCCTATTACCATTTTTACCAGCCTCTCTAATTTCAATATCCCGCTGAGCGCTGACAACACAGATAACACCCCCAATCACAGCAACAGCCACTGCCGGAAGTTGTAAGTAAGCGGTTAGAACAAATCCAAGGATATAAAAAACAGCTAACTTATTGTCCCATAAGAGCTTCATCAACATGGCAAATCCAACAGCAGGCAACAACCCTCCAGCTGCACTAAGACCATTCATTAGACTCTGAGGGATATGTTCAACAAAGGAATTTACCGGACCACTCCCCGCTAAAATTCCAATGAAAGAAATAGATGCAATGATTAAATAATAGATCACCCATGTACCAAAATGCAGCGTAAGGATCATTTTTTGGTTATTTTCACGTGCAGCTTTATCTAAAGCTGGAGCAAAGATATTCATGAAAACATTTTTCAAAAACATAACGACAAATGCAGCTAACATACCAATTGGCACAGCGAGAGTCATTGCTGCTTTTTGTTCTACATTAGAAATGATGGCGAAAGTTGTAGCTAAAGTTGTGGCCGTTACTGGCTCTGCTGCTATCACTCCGCCAATATTTACATTTCCTAAAAATACGGCTTCCAAAGAGGCTCCCATCAAAATACCCGTTTTCATGTCCCCCATTAAAATACCTGTAACGAGACCTACTACTAATGGACGTTCCATCATACTTTGTCCAGTCAAATAGTTACCCGCAAAACAGATAAATACTGCTAAAGCTGCCATAGTTGCGTGCATTAACATATTTTATTCCTCCCTATTCTAATGCATCTTTTAAACTTAATTGCGGATTTGACGGCAACACCTGGTTGTAACTATTTACTCGATTTAACTTAGCTAATTCCTTTGCTGCAGCTAATTCATTAGGATTCAACTGCACACTAGGAAATATCATTTTTTTCGTTGATGGATCAGATTTATCAAATCTACCTGCGTTAGCAACATTGACTGTTTCTATGTTTTCCACATTTTGAGCTATTTTATTTGCATCGGATATGCTATTTACAATGACAAAAATTCGTTTGTCGGCTCCTCTTGGATCATTGAATATATTGATAGCATCATCCACCGAACGAATTAATAGTTTCATTCCGTTTGGTACAGCCATCTTCAATGTCATTTGCATGACCTCATTTTTTGCTGCTTCATCATTAGCAACCACTAATAATGGCGCATTTAATTCTTTCGTCCAAACTACAGCTACTTGACCATGGATTAGTCGATCGTCCACACGTATTTGAGTTATCATCCTTTTTTCCTCCTTATTTTGTATCAAATTACTATAATAGTTTCTTCTTACACTTTTGATTTAAAAAAATGTCTCTTCTGTAGGCAAATCTGTTGATACTAAACGAACCTGGCTTATCTCAATTGCTTCGTTTATACTTTCTTTTGTAAAGACTTCATTTTCCGGTGTGAGGACTAAAGATAATATAATTGCTAAATTACTATTAGAAATGACAAACAATTGATCTTTTTTTTGTTTTATCAGTTCTGCTACCACTGTTTGATTTACACTTCCGCCAAACAGATCGGTAAAGATAATTCCTTGTTCTCCTTCTTCGATAGAATCTATAAAGTTCGAAATGATGGGCGTATAGTCTTCATTTGTTAAATATGCATTAATGACTTCAAGTTCTGCTCCTTTATCAGCTAAAATCGCCATTGAATTTTGAAAACCGCTTGCCAGTCGCCCATGTGTTGCAACTAAAAATTTTTTTTTCATATTTTTCACCTCACTTTATATTAAGCAAATACTATGCCAAAAAAGAAAAGTATAAGAAAGTCCCATTTCTTGAGCTTTCTTATACTTTTCAAACTGTTTAAACAGTTTGATTTACTTCTAAACAGATGGTAATAGGTGACAGAAAGCTTGTTAGTAAATCTGCCTAAACCAGTAGTACCTTTCCTTTTAAGTTATAACGAACTTCGAACCTAATTAACTATACATATGCGTTTTCGCTAAGGTTAACTTTCATTCAATATATGAGAGAAAATCCTCTTTTCACAAAAATTTTAAGGTAAGACTACTAATAATCCAAAATGTAAAAAATAATTTTTTATCACTCCCGAAAGATGAATTTTTCAATTACAAAAAAGCCACTTTTTTAAGTGGCTTTTGAACGGAAGCTCATTATCATCATACTTATAGGAGATGGTTTAGTGCTAGCAGAATAATGATAATGACAAGAGTACTATCACAAATACTCCTTAGAATAGTTTTCAAAAGGAAGATAGTTGTCAACGGTCTGTGATAGTGACTTAATTATGTCACAGTAATAGAAATAAAAATAGTTTGAAAATTTTACTGTTTTTAGAATTTTTTTAAATCTATAAATAAAAAATATTCTCTTAACGGTTATTATGGAACATGTTTTTGGCAAATACCTCTCTTAAGCAAGCGCTAAACTTACACTTCAAAGAGCTAAAATTCTCTCTCAATATTTTATTGAGACAGCTTTTCATAATGATTTCGTACTATCATTTTTCTTCTTTATTTACTTTATAAACGGCCTTTATTTATCTGCCTTGGTCTCCTGCTTTGAAAGTAATCAGCTTTCACTTAATTTTTAAGGATGTACTGCTTTCAGCAGGTTACTAAGGAAGAAAAAACAGTATTGTCAATTAGCAATATGCCTAATTTCAATGGTAAACCAGAAATTTGATTTAACAATCAAAAGATATTATGAAAACACATATATTTTTGAAAAAGTATAATGATCCTATTTAAATACCATGAAGTATCCGGCATTTCTATCTATAGATGTGCTGATAGAATAAAAATCATATTTTAGAGAACTCACTTTACTCTTTACTAAATAAGTATAGTTAATTAAAATTTAATAATAAAAGGAGTTGGATTTATGAAAATAATAAAAAAAACCGTTGTAATCTTAATACCTCCCATTTTAAGTTTTTTTATTGCTTTTTTTGGTTTGTTTATTTCAAGCTATTTAGAGTCCATTTTTTATGAACAGTTATTTCCAAATTTACAAGGAAATCTATTTGTTAGCCTAATAATGGATGTATTCTTTTTTTTGATGATTAGTTTCCTTTTTATCCTTCTAACTAAAATAATTTATAAAGATATACGTATACTAGGTTTCTCCAAAAAGAATTTTTTTAAAAACTTTTTCTTTGGGTACCTTACTGGAGCTTTTATAATTACTTTTATTGTAGCTGGCTATGTCCTAGTCGGTGGTGCTGATTTTCAAGAGGTTTTTTCGAAATCTTCTTGGTCTAAATTACTAATAAGCATAGTGTTTTATCTAGCACAAGGATCACAAGAAGAAGTAATTAGCCGAGGTTTCGTATTAGGTGGAATTGCTAAAAAAACTAATCTTTTATGGGGAGTTATAGTAAGTAGTTTATTTTTTATGTTAATGCATCTTAGCAATACTGGAGGATTCACTCTAGAGTTATTAGATTATTTTTTGATCGGTATGGTTTGGGCTTTACTAAGAATTCTATTTTCTAACACCTGGGTAGCCGCAGCCTCTCATGGAGCCTATAACTTTTTTATGTCGGACTTTTTTGGTTTAGCAAACTCTCCAAAAGATAGCGAAGGCATACTTTTTCAAACTATCTACCATAGCTCAATTGATTATATGAGTATAATTATTTCATCTATTGTGTTGGTAATACTTATTATATTAGTATGGCGAAAAAGAAATACTCTTAATAAGCCACTAGAATTTGAGTGAAATGTTTTATTTCAAAATAGTTATATCCTATTAAGAACTTTTTAGCTAGTACGATAAAGTCCATATAATTGTGTAAAAGATAAAAGGCCATGTAACAGCCCTTTTACGGTACAATGTTTTTAACCACAAAAACATACCCAGGAGGACGTTACATGACCCAAGTACATTTTACACTGAACAACGAAGAGGTTCAAAGTATTATTGAACATTCGGTAAAAGATGATATTTCTAAAAATATTTTAACCACTGTTTTCAACCAATTGATGGAAAATCAACGAACAGAATATATTCAAGCCGATGACTATGAACGTTCAGAAAGTCGTCAGAGTCAAAGAAATGGCTATTATGAGCGAGACTTTACGACTCGTGTGGGTACACTCGAATTAAAAGTGCCTAGAACACGTGATGGTGAATTTTCACCGACGGTGTTTGAGCGTTATCAGCGAAATGAAAAGGCACTGCTCGCTTCAATGCTTGAGATGTATGTTTCGGGCGTTTCGACACGTAAAGTTTCAAAGATTGTTGAAGAGCTATGTGGAAAATCTGTATCGAAATCTTTTGTTTCTAGCCTGACTGAGCAGTTAGACCCGATGGTCAACGAATGGCAGAACCGTTCACTCTCAGGTACGAATTATCCTTATCTGATGACTGATGTTCTCTACATAAAAGTCCGTGAGGACCATCGAGTGCTTTCTAAAAGCTGCCATATTGCGATCGGGATAACAGAAGGTGGCGACCGTGAAATCATTGGCTTCATGATTCAAAATGAAGAAAGTGATGACACATGGTCCATCTTCTTTGAATACTTAAAAGAACGCGGCCTAAAGGGGACAGAACTCATCATTTCTGATGCCCATAAAGGCCTAGTGTCTGCGATTCGTAAGTCATTTACCAACGCAAGTTGGCAGAGATGCCAGGTCCATTTTTTAAGAAACATCTTCAGTTCCATTCCAAAAAAGAATTCAAAACCGTTTAGAGAAGCAGTAAAAGCGATCTTTAAGTTTACGGATATTGAACTCGCTCGAACAGCTAAGAATGCCTTAGTCGGTGAATATATCGACCAGCCTAAATATACAAAAGCCTGCGAAATATTGGATAATGGCTTCGAAGATGCCTTTCAATACACGGTTATCGGAAATAGTCATAATCGGCTAAAAAGCACCAACCTTCTTGAACGACTGAACCAGGAAGTCCGCAGAAGAGAAAAGATTATTCGGATTTTTCCCAACCGAACGTCTGCCAATCGATTAATTGGAGCTGTCCTTATGGACCTTCATGACGAATGGCTCAGTTCTACAAGAAAATATATTAAGTTTGATCAATGAGAGACCGGTAAAACATTGTATAGTATTTTACACAGGATTATGGACTTGACTGCTAGTACTATACTTAGAGTTAACGATTATTACAAATTAATATTTTTTCTAAATATAAAATACTAGTCACATGTCTTGGAAATATTAGAAACAATATAGAATAAAACGTTGTATCTAAATTTGACTTATATAATACAATGTTGTATTATCTTTTTGGAAGCGCTTCTAAAAAATCAAGAAAGAAGAGAGATTATGAATAAAAAATCAGTAATTATTAGTACCGATCCAGGCATAGATGATGCTGTTGCCCTTGCACTCGCATTATTCAGTGAGAATCTAGACGTGAAGTTAATTTGTCCCATTTTTGGAAATGTCGGCTTAGAATACACTAAACTCAATGTGGAAAAGTTACTAACACTATACAAAAAAAATCCTCGTGTTGTTTTAGGGAGTGCACATCCCCTCCTAAAAAATGTGATCAATGCCAGTAATGTTCATGGAAAAACTGGAATGGATGGTTATCTATTCCCAGAACCAACTATTCACTGCGAACAATCATTAACAGCTGTATCAGCGATGCATGAAACTATTACCCAGGAAGAAAATAAAACGACAATAGTAGGCATAGGCCCGCTAACTGATATTGCTTTATACATCCATCTATATCCTCATGATTTAGATAAAATAGAAGAAATCGTTGTCATGGGTGGCAGCCTAGGAAGAGGAAATTATGGGGTATTATCTGAGTTTAATTTTGCTGCTGATCCGGAAGCTGCAAAAATTGTTTTTGATAGTGGCCTTCCCATTAGAGTTGCCCCCATGGAAGTAGGTCGTCAGGCAAAAATCATGCCGGAGGTTTCAAAAAAAATAAAGGATTTTGGAATAATAGGTAATATGTTTTATCAACTATTTTCAAAATATCGCAGTGGCAGTTTCGAAACAGGACTCAACATGTATGATAGTTTAGCTGTAGGTTTAATATTAAATCCAGATATGTTTGAGACTGTTAAAACAAGAGTTGAAATTGAAACAGTTGGTAAATTAACTACTGGTGCATCGTTAATTGATTTAAATGGGTATCTCAATCTCCCTGCTAATGCAGAGGTCGCTACCCATGTAGATCCAAATAAATTTGAAAAATGGTTCGTTGCTTCGATTGCTAAAACTTTTTAATAAAAGAAAGGTTGGGCTGTAAATGAATGTTTTATTGACTTGCTTCATTGGATTATTGGCCGTAGGAATCCTCGTTTATATGTTACTTAAAAAAAATGATATAAAGATGACTCTACTAATATTAGGTATACTACTGCTATATATTGCAATTTTAATAGGTGGACATTTAGAAATAAGTGAAAGTACTGGCACTTCTTTGTTAGATCCTTTTCAAGTTGTTGTTGACCAATTCACGAGTACGTTAGTAGGACCAGGCTTCGTTATATTGATTTTAGGAGGCTACAGCGCTTATATGAATCATATTGGCGCAAATAAAGTTACTGTACAAGCTTTAACAAAGCCTATTTCAAGGATTCGATCCATTTATTTCCTTATTCCCATCGTTTTTTTAATCGGAAATCTATTGTCATTAGTTATTCCAAGTGCTTCAAATTTAGCAATTATTCTGTTAGCAACTTTATATCCTGTTTTGCGATCTGCTGGAATGTCCAGATTAAGCGCAGCTGCAATTATTGGTACCTCAGCAACAATTGTACCAACACCATTGGGATCAGATAATGTAGCGATAGCATCTTTGCTAAATATCAATGTTACAGACTATGTGTTTAAAAATCATGCTATCGTTTCAGTGCCGACGTTACTAGCAATTGCTCTTGTACATTACTGGTGGCAAAAGCATGAAGATAAGAAGAGCAAAGAAACTTTATCTTATGAAGAAGAGCTAAACTTATATAGCTCCAGCAATTCTGATGAGGAGATCCAAGTTTCTTACTCAGGTATCAAAGCAATTGTCTATGGTATTTTGCCTTTACTACCGATTATCTTGCTTCTAATTGTGTTTATAGGAAATATTGTTTTAAATACCACGTTAAATATAAGTGTCCAGGTAGTCAGTTTAATTAGCTTTATGATTGCTGTTATCATAGAGTTCTTCAATCGTCGTTCAATAAATACCGTATTAAAAGAAACTAGTTACTTTTTTGAGGGTATGGGAAATGTGATGAATATCGTCGCATTATTAGTTTCTGCTCAAGTATTCGTTCAAGGCCTTACTTCGATTGGAATTATTGAGATTATACAAAAAACAATGGAAAATATTAATAGTGCAGGTATACTTTTACCGATTGTAATGGTTGCTTTTACAGCTATTATTGTTTTACTTAGCGGTAGTGGAACAGCTTTACTATTTGCAATGATCCCTTTAATGATCCCTTTATCTAAAGCAGCTGGAATAGACCCTGTCGCTTTATCTATTCCAATGCAATTATCCGGCAACTTACTGAGAGCGGTTTCTCCAGTGGCTGCTGTGGTTTTGATTGTTGCTGGAACAACAAAATTGTCTCCCATGCAAATTGTACGCAGAACTTCTGTCCCAATGGTATTCGGAGTAATTTTATCACTAATACTATCTATCTTATTTTTTCAATAGACCAATGACTTTAGATAAAAGATTAGCCACAGTAAAAGACTATTTACAGATTAAAGCTCTTATTGCTGATGGAAAGCGACAAATGATAACAAATGGTATCAATCAATGGACTAATGCTTATCCTAGTTCTGGGACAGTCTTGAAGGATATTACAGAGCAACAATTATGGATTTACGGTCATCCTATTTATGGCTGCGTAACTCTTACAACAAGCGATTGTTCGTTATTGATCCAACGTCTAGTTGTTCATTCCTGTTACCAACGAAAAGGCATAGCTCGTATGATTTTAAAAGACATTATCACAAAGGAAAAAATCAGGCCCACTGTTCATAATATTAAATTAATTACGAATCATTCTAATTTTCCTATGCAAAATTTAGTTAAGGATCTAGGATTCCATTCTAAAAGAGCTTATATAATTCCTGGACGTGAACATTTTGGTGATTTCATTGAATTTATCTATCCTCTTTACTAAGTAAACAAGTAATATGTTAAAATTAATTATATACTTATGCGAGGAATGGTGAAATATGCATCGTACGCCAAAATATGTCCAAGTTTATAACCAAATTTTATTAATGATCAAACGTTCTCAGTTTCTTCCTGGTTCAAAATTGCCATCGGAAGAAAAATTGACTAGTGATTTTAATGTTAGTAGAGTGACATTAAGGACTGCATTATCTTTATTAAAAGAGGATGGAATCATTACTAGTATTCATGGTCAAGGCCATTTTGTTAATTTTACACACGCCCAAAAAAGCAAACAAGGTCTTCGCTCATTAAGTTGTCCTCTTTTAGAGAGTTTGACAGTTCCTATAGAACAAATTTCAAAAAAAGATGCTTACTATTTTAAGAATCCTAGTAGTATTTTTACAGATAAATTATTTGAAGTGAAAGATATTTCCTATTTCACTTTAAATGTATGGTATGTACTGGGCAATTCAAATATAGCAAATATTTTTTCTATTTTATTACCAGAGACAATTGAAAAATTCAACCTAAATCTAGAAGATAAAAATCAAATTATCCAATTTCTAGAAAAAGACATTTATGAAGATGTGAGTAATTCAAAGTTAACTATTACTATTTCTTCAAGAAATCCCGATAGTTTTAGAAGAGGGTTTGCTGAAGGCGAAAAACTGGTTTTGATGACTGAAGACTTGTATTCAAACACCGGAAAGGTATTGGCCCAGAATAAATATTATATTGCAGAAAGTTTTTTCAGAACATCTCTAGTCAGATATCGTGACATTCATTGAACATAAGGCTTGAATCTGCATCTATTGAAATCTATATCTAATTAAAAATTCTCCCTCCTAAGTTAATAGTTAAACTAACTTTTGAGAGGGAGAATTGTATCTATTACTTTTTGACAATATAAAACAGGATAGTGAATTTTCTCTAACTATGAAATCCAAGGTTACGTATCACTAACCTTTTCAGTAACAATGTAAGTAAGATAAAGGATTATACTATTTTAAAATATAAATGCAATTCATAATTAATTTTCTTTTATTTGTTTCTCCCATAACTGTTTTGCTACAGGGATATTGCCTAATTCCGTCATGTTAGAAGGTAATATAATTGTATTTGTTTGACTAGAAACTACCTCTTTAAATGCTTCTATTCCTAAATAAGATAAGGATATCTCATCGAGTTGACTATTTTTGATTGCTTCATTTAAGATTATTATTCTTTTTTTCTCTGCTTCAGTAATTTTTTCAATACGATCAGCTTCTGCCTCTGCGTCAATACGAATACGCTTTGCTCTTGCTTCTGCGTCAATTTGGGTTTGTTGTGCCCTTGCTTGTGCATCAATGGTCATTTTAGATGCATTAGCTTCAGCATTAAGTACCGCAGATGATTTCTCACCTTCTGCACGAGTAATCATTGATTCTTTGTCTCTTGAAGCTGTTATCAATTTGTTCATTGATTCAACAATTTCTTTAGATACTTTTATTTCCCCAATATTAATTCGATCGATTGCCAAACCATAGCCAGAAGTAATATCTTTAATTGAAGCAAACAAAGAGGCGTTAATTTCTTCAGTACCATTCAATACTTCATTTAGCTCCATTTTCCCGATAATTCCACGCAAATTCGATTGCGCATCTTGGATCATTGATACTACGGAATTTTCATTATCATAAACAAATGCTCGTACATCTGTAACATGATATTTGATAGCTTCGTCGATCTCAACCATTACATTATCTTTTGTAATAGCACTTTGAGGTTCTATTTCTAAAGGAATCTGTTTTAGCGATACTCTTTCTCGAACAGTATATAGTACTGGAATAAGAAAATGTAATCCTGGTTCCAGAATTTTCACATATTTCCCAAAACTTTCTACTACTTTTACTTCCCCTTGACGTACAACGACTGCCGTACTAGTCAATAACCATATAAGAAAAGCTGCAACAATTACTCCAACGATTATTTTCACAACCAACATTCTATATACCCTCTTCCATTTTCAAATAAACTATTATTCACTCTTGTAAGAAGCACACCGGACTGAACATCTATGATTTCTAGCATAGCATCTTTTTCAGGGACCCCTTCTATTACACGGTATTCTGTATAAGTACCATAGATACGAACAATTCCTAAAAATTGATTAGTAGCTGATCGAAAGTACTTTCCAATAACCTTGTTTTCTAAATAATATGTCATACTCTCCTCCTTTTCCTTTATTATATATCAAATACCTCCCAAAACTTATTTTTCTTATATAAATATTTTATTTAAAAATCTATATTATTAAGCTTAGGATTAAAATGAATAAGAAAGTAAAAAAGATGTTACTTTATATTTTTTAACTTGGTGCGACAATAAATGTCCACGTTAGTTCCCCTTCATACATGCCAATTTTATCTGAAGGATGTAAAGATAGATACATGTGTTTATCTAAACTAAATTCCTTATTACCTTTTCCTTCCGCAACTATTTGGTCTTGAGCATTAATAGTTATTTTTTTATTTCCCTTATTAAAGAGTATACGATTAAAAAGTTGCTCTTTTTTTTCATTTATTAATCGCTGATCCTCTTTCACTGATAGCTTCCATGTACTATCTTTAAGTAAATTGTTATCTGTTATATCTATACTTTGTGAGTCACTGGCAGTAATCAATTTGTCGACAGGAGGAATCTCTTGTTTCCCGAAATTAATAGCATTAGGAATTGAAATAGAGGGTCCCACATATTTTACAACTGTACTATTTTCGGAATATAACCCATCTATACTAGCCACTACATCTATTACTGTACCTGCTTTTTGTCTAGGGATAGATAATTGGTAAATCCCATTACTGTCAACTTTCCCACTAGTTATTAAGCGATTATTAATCTTTGCTTCTATATGTGCATTCGGTTCTGCCGTACCCTTAACCTCAGTACTTTCATTTGTCAGTTCTTCTATAGTAGTTGGAGCCATCTCTTTTCTTTTCACATAGTCTCCTCCAGCTATTGTCCCGACATCCCCTGAATCAAAACTTTTTTGAAAATCTATGTTGTTAGATATCACGTTTGTAGTATGCTGAGCAGGCACGTACGTATCTAAAATAAATGAAGCCGTCAAAGGGCCTTTATAGGTTTTATCAGGATCTTCCGATAAAGAACTACCTACCTTCCAAGTATCTATTCCTTTAGAAGAAGAGAGACTTACTGAAGTTTTTTGCGTCCAAGCGCCTAAAGCGTTTCCTTTCCTGTTAGAAATCAAGAAATTAGAACCCTTTAATAACTCTAGCTTATTCCCTGTTTGTACCGTTGATTGATACCCTTCAGAAGTAACTTCCAAATTAGCTTGTTTTTTTACCACGATGCTACCATTACATAGCAGAATAGCTTCTTCATCTGTACCTTTTGAATATGCCTTTAGCGTAGCTCCTTCTTGTAAATTCATTTCTCCACCAGTGGCATCACTTCTAATAGCAGAATTAGTTTGGGAACTTATTTGCACATTGCCAGCAATGTTGATGGCTCCATTAGGCTTATACATGTACAAACCTAGTCCCGTAGCATTCATGATTAAATTTGAACCTTCTTCTATATTGATTCCGTCTCCTGTATAGATAGCATTAGCGCCAGAAGTGTCATTAAAATAAACGTTTGCTTGCTTGTTTATGTTTATGTGCTTTCCCTGAAATACTTCTTCCGCAGTTGCCCTAGCCTCTATTTTTCCCTCTAAATTAGCTGTTCCAGCACTTAGATAAATAAACTGATAACCTGTTGAAGAAACATTAGTATAATCTACTGTGACACCAGGATATTCTGACCAAAATAAAGGATAAATAGGTTGATTGGTTAATTTAATATCGCTGATTTTACAATTAGCATTTTTTAAAGCTATGCCAATGCTTTGAAAATTCATGTCAATAATATGACCATTTCCGCAAATGTCCTTATTACTAGAAAAGTTAAACGACTCAAGTATCTTAATATCTTTATCCAAATAAATCGTACGAATACTTTTATTCAACAAAGCATCTTTGAATTCTTTATAATTACTTACTTTCACACTAGAATTTTCTTTTGAATCTTTAATACTCTCGCTATCGTCTGAAGGCATAGATTCACGACTATCCGATTTTTCAGAGTTTTGTTTTCCTTCTACTTTATTAATAGACTCTGAAGTTGGATCAGTCTCCTCTTTAGAGCCGCTTATTGTTTTGTTATTATTGGAATCTGATATTTCATTCTGGTTATTATCAGAATTTACTACTTGTTCTTTACCTTTCTTAGTTGGAAAGGAGGAATCTGAAATAGAAGAGTCGGGCTGGATATCTTCAGAACATACTATTATTGGTTCCATAACACAGATAAGTGTCAGCATAAAAACAATAGATATACCTAATAAAAATTCTTTTTTTAGTAAATGCCACATGTTTTCCCTCCGTTTTTCCTCATCCAGCCCACCCTTATTTTAATTTGGCGCATCTTCAAAATTCCATTTTAATATACCACTGTAGATGCCTACGTTATCCGAAGGCTGTAGTTTCAAATGCAGTTTATCAGATAGATCGACTTTTGCATTCCCGCTATCTTGCCAAATAATTTGTTCCGTAGAATTTAGATGAACTTCTTTTCCTTCATACGTAGTAAAAGACAATCGGTCATTAAGTTTGTTACCTTGGCTATTCATTAATGGGGTTTCTTCAGACAGTTTAATGGTCCATAAGCTCTTATCTAATTTGCTATTGTCTTCTACTTTAAAAATATTTCCTTCTTCTAGCGAAGAAACAGTATTCATGGATGGTATTTCTTTCACCCCAAAATTAATATCTTCAGGAAGTGTGAGTTGGGGACTTGGTTCTGTTTGAATCGTTCTTACTTCCTCTTGAGAAACACGGCCTTCTTCATCTTTTAAATAAAATGAGACTTGTTGACCCAACCATTTTTCTGGTGCTTTAAAATGGAAAGTACGATTCTTTACTGTTTCAGCCGCTTCAGAGTATTTTTCCAAAGTTATTTCTTCTTTCCCACATTTAGCCATCAAATAAATCTTTTCGTTAGCTTTATGTGAAAAATTAAACGTAATTTCTCTATCTTTAGTGAAGCGAGATACGTATAAGGGATCTTCTTTATCTAGTAATTCAAATTGTATTGGCTCGCCTTTCTTATACCTATGAACAATCGTCTGTTCATCTGGTAAATAAACCCCTACATCTTCCTTCTCATTTTTTATAGGATAATAATCTTTTATTTCAGGATAATCTTTTGAAACATCATATGGAGTTGTGATAATTCCCTCTTTGACTGAAGGCGATTGTAAGATATTATCTTTCTCATCAAGAAAAGGAATGATTATTTTACCTTTGTAATTTACAGAACTTTTCCCTGATTGTTCTCCTAGTGGTTGATCATTGAGCAATGTCTTTATGTCGAATGATAATGGTAACTTTTCATCTTTAAGCAGACCGATGTCTACAGGATAATCCATTCCTTTCCAGTTTAGTTTAATATCATATAGCAGTACCGTGTCATATAAACGTTTGTCATTTAAATTGTTTATCACTAAAGCGACATTGCCGTTTGGTTCATTGCTTATTTTAAACAAGTCTGTTAAATCATCACCATTGAGATTAGTTACTTTTGCTTCCTTAAAAGAATATTGTTGAGTAGAATAAATTTTTTGTAAATTAAAACATAACTCCATCGATTTATTTTTTTCCCATTTTTCTATATTAGGAATCGTTTGCTGTGCTCTTAAATAAATGTCCTGATTTGCTTTCTCAAATGAAGAATCTACTCCGTAAGCTACAGGAAACTCTGGTTCAGCTAAGAAGTCAGTGACATAACCTAACGATGAAGTGGTGGCATCATTATTGTGGACAATAAATTTCACTTTATTAATAGGATTGGTAGTTAGTTCTAGATTTTGTCTAGGATCACGCCACGGAATCCCTCTCGTTATATTTTTAAAATATACCCAATAATCGTCTGTTCCACCATCCCAAACGTCGTACAAAATATGAGTAGGATTATTAGCATACAATCCCTTGATCAAAGTACTTGGAGATAGAAAACCGATATACTTATTAGGATTTAATCCGTAATAATTAAAAGCTGTTTCTACTGTTACTGGCGTATTGTTCTGATTTAAAAATTCATAGGTTACCATCATTTCACCATCAATATCAATACCTAGAAAATAACCTTTCGAGAAGTAGATAGACCCCCCAGCTAAATTCCCCTTATTTCTTTCTATAGTAACTTTTAAATTAATCTGTTCACCATGATAATATCCTACATTTTTAACTAGGCAACTACTTACGTTAGTATTTCTATCCACTGTTAGAATTTCACCACGGACGTTCCCAGAGAGTGGTATCACCTCAGTTTGTTGCCCATGATGCATGATAAACGTATTATTAGCTGGCGTTTTAGCCTGATTTGCCCAGTGAAAGTATCCTAACTGAGTTAAAGGACGTGGCGCAGCTTCTACCTTTTTAGATGTTAAAAATAGTAGTACACTAAAAATAAGTAACAACAATGTTAAACTTTTACTATTTTTCATTTTTTCTCCTCATCACCATTTGTTTTTTTAAATAGTAAAATAACGCAACACTTAATACTAAACTTATACCTATTAGACTGCTAAAAAAGTTTTGTTTATCATTTGTTTTAGGTAACAATTGGTTATATTCTTTTGGCGCAATCTGATCTAGCTTATCAGGTACAACTATTCTTTTCATAGGTACTACCTTATTAGTAGACTGGTAAAAAGTAATTCCTACTCTACTAGTTGTTTGATCATCAGCTGATGCAGACACTGGGATTGCTGCCCCAATCAGCAATCCCAGACAAATAATTGTTAAAATTTTTTTCATTTTTGTCTCCTTTCTACATCTTTTATACAATCATTTTTATAGAAAGTTATCCAAATCATCTATTATATATATATGAATTATTCACACATTTTTTAAGATCGTTTCCCCACTTCACAATCTTAAAAAATTATTCGAATACTTTTATGGATTTTTTCGTCGTAACTTAGTAATATACCCAATTAAACTGATGATAATAATCAAACAAAGAACTAAAAGAATATAGAATAAAGAATGATCGTTATTTTCTTTATTTACTTCCACTGCATCTTTGTTGAGCGTTTCGTCCTCTCCTTTGATTACGAATTCTTTATAGAGTGTCCATTTTTTACCTGAATCATCTTTTAACTGAATACTTAATTCATAGGTTCCTTTTTTCAGTGGCTCATTATTCAAATTAAAAGGAATCTGAAATTGTGTGCGTGGTGCAAAAGACACTTTTTGGTTGAATTCATGTAACGCTTCTTTTTCCCCTTTTTTCTTGATAACTGCATGTAGATCCATTTTGCTTTTAAGTACAGGTTCTGAATTTTCTAAATTGGCAAAAAGAGTCAAATAGCCATTCTCTAACCCGGGTTTAACCTTCGTTAAAGCAAATCCTGGTTCCACTTTTTTATCTGAACAAACCAGCTTTACACCGATTGTATATGCAAACTTATTCTTTAGACTAAAACCTTCATTTTTTTCTTCTTTTCCTTTTGTATCTTCATAGCAATAAAATCCTCCTAAAATGGTTCCTTCAAAACCTTTCTCTGGGATTTTCAATTGAAAGGTCACATCACGTTCCTCAGAAGGTTTCAATGTGATCGTCTGTGATTTAGAAATTAAATCTTGGAATACAGGTTTTCCCAATAACTTAGCCTCATGGTTAGAATAATCGATTGCTCCATTTTTATTAGTACAAGCATTATTGGCCTCTACCACTACTTTTATTTGTTTGGCAGTAGTGTTTTTCAATTTTAGTGATAAATCTTGTGTGGCGCCAGGTGTCACCTTTAGATCATAATAACTTGCTTCTGACTGCTGGTTATCTGGTAAAATGGCTTGTGCATCAAAAGATACCTTGTTTGAATCTGCGAATATGTTTGTAGACAAATAGAATAAAGCAAAGAATACTATACCAACAAAAAAGAGGGGAAAGCTTCTTCCCCACCCTTTTTGGACATTATGCTGGAGCATCAGACAACACCCAAGTCAAATCAGCTGTATAGCTTTGTGCTTCTACTCCAGCTCGTGGTACATGAAGCTTCACGCTTTCATTATGTCCATCTTCTCCTTCAAAAACTGCAGCAAAAGCTCCAGCTCCCTGTCCTTCTTTAGCAAGCATCACATCTTGATAAGCTTCATTTAAATCAAATGTTTGATTGGCTAATTTAGGAGCTTCAGAAGTATTGTCTTTAGTTACTACCCGGCCATTTGTCAAAGACATCTTCGCTCCAGTTAACTCTTTCCCATTTTCTCCAATAAATGGAGAAATGGTAACTCCCAATGTCCAGCCTTTTGCTCCTCCACGAGTATCGTTTACTTGTACATGCGGTTTTTTATTCAATGCATAGTAATCCGTATCTCCCTGTTGGATTTCTTGTTGGCCAAATGTGATATTAGATGCAAATGGAATCGATAAAGAACCAACGTCTCCTGTACTTGGATCATCATCGTGCGTGTCATCTGGCACAACTGGTGTGACATCTGTTCCAGATCCTTCCGTCAAAGTAACGTCTGTCTTATTAGTTGTCCCTGATATCATATCTGCAGAAACCATACTTCCCGAAGCAGTTACTGCTAACAAACCTAACGCAGCAGTTGTGATCATTGTTTTCTTCATTTTATAATTCCTCCTAAATAATAATAGATCTAATTTGATCCAAAATAATTTTGACACGTCCAGTACTTTTTATCTAGTTTAACTATTTTCCCAAATAAAGAAAAAAATTAGAAAACAAATGAGATAATTCAATCAAAAAGGGACTGTGACATGTAGTGTCACAGTCCCTTTTTCCGAATAAACGGTGTTCAAAAGCTTGCATCTGCGGTAATAAGTCCAGCCAAGTTAAAAACATAAGAAGCTATTTTTACTTGGCTGTTCTTATTACTTGATGCAGGACAGTTTTTTCACAATCTCTCAATAAACGGTGTTCAATCAGCTGTCCCTCGGTGTTAGCTCAAAAACGGCAAAATATGAAAAACTATTTTTCCGTTTGTTTCTCTAATACTCAGGACAAAACGCTGATTTCACAACCTCTTTTTCTTTTTTCAATTGATAAATCGTTTTCTCGAACAAACGCCAGTTTCTTTCGGTAGGTATATTTTTCATTAATAGTAATGGCGTTTTTCCAGTGTTGATGTAGTAATTAGAAATAACCAAATCTACTTCAGTTATATTTGTCCTGTAATCATAAAAAGCAAAAACATAAGAATGCCCAAAATACAGATTAATTTTATTCATTAACCATAACCGATGCGTATGGTTTAAATCATCTTGTGAGAGTATAAAATATTTTGTGTAAATGAAAAAATCCATACAAAAAAGGAAGTCCCTTCTGTAGAATAAAGTTAACGACAACCAATTCACAGAAAAGAGGACTTCCCTATGAATGATTTTACTACAGAAATTGTGCAAACTCTAGTCACTAAAGGCGATTTAAATGAATTATTCCGTTCGCACTTAGAAAAAGCGATAAACACACTCCTACGGACTGAATTAACGGCTTTTTTAGATTACGAAAAATATGATCGCACTGGTTTTAATTCAGGTAATTCAAGAAACGGTTCTTACTTTCGATCATTCAAAACCGAATATGGTGAATTAACATTGGAAATACCTAGAGATCGTAATGGTGAGTTTAAACAACAAACTTTACCAGCCTACAAAAGAACAAACGATACATTGGAAACCACTATTATCCATTTATTCGAAAAAGGTGTTACGATGTCTGAAATTGCTGATTTGATCGAAAAAATGTACGGTCATCACTATACTCCACAAACCATGTCCAACATGACTAAAGTTCTGACTGAAGAAGTAAATGCCTTTAAATCCAGAGCCTTAAATGATAAGTATGTCGCTATTTTTATGGACGCTACTTACATTCCACTAAAACGTCAAACCGTATCCAAAGAAGCGATTTATATTGCCATTGGTATACGAGAAGACTGCACTAAAGAAGTACTGAGTTATGCGATTGCTCCAACTGAATCAACATACGTTTGGAATGAGCTGCTACAGGATATTAACTCCAGAGGAGTTCAAGAAGTCTTGCTTTTTATTACGGACGGCTTAAAAGGCATGAAAGATACTATCCATCAAATTTATCCTAAAGCAAAATATCAGCATTGTTGTATCCATGTATCTCGTAATATCGCTCATAAAGTACGTGTCAAAGACCGAAAAGAAATCTGTGATGACTTTAAGGCTGTTTATCAAGCTAACTCAAAAGAAGAAGCGAATACCTTCTTATCCGGCATGATTGAGAAATGGAAGAAAAACTATCCTAAAGTGACGCAGTCACTCATAGAAAACCAAGACTTATTAACTTTTTATGATTTTCCACCTAGCATTCGTAGAACCATTTACTCAACCAATCTAATCGAGTCTTTCAATAAGCAAATTAAAAGATACAGCCGTAGAAAAGAGCAGTTTCAAAATGAAGAATCACTAGAACGCTTTCTAGTCAGCATTTTTGATACATACAATCAAAAATTTCTAAACAGAAGCCATAAAGGTTTTCAACAGGTAACCGATACATTAGTTTCAATGTTTACTGAGTAACTAATTATTTTGCAGGAGGACAATTTATTTACACAAAATTATTGACGCTCCCCATCTTGTATTAAAATCTTAATCGGTTTAACATTTGTTAAAAATAAATCATAATAATCTAACACATAATAATAATCCAAAAATAATTGTGCCCAGTTTTCTAATTTCTTTGATACGTCCAAATCCGCATTTGCTTGTAATTCTTTTTTGAGTTTTTCCATTATGTGATAAGTTCGAGGTTCTTCTTCTTTCATTTCTTCGATATACGAACGATTAAAAAAAAGATCTGGATTACCATAAAATAGATAACTTCTTTCATGAAATGCAATAAAATTGAATATGAGTTCTGGATCCTTTATATCTAAAGAAAAACGGAACATGCTTTGTAAAACTTTCTCCAAATTCTCAACTGCTCGATAAGAACAAGTATTTTGTCGCTGATGTGCATATGCATGACTATTTTCATATATTGCATTTCCATCAATTACTCCAAAAGAATAAATTATTCGATAAAGGAAACACAGTTCATCGCTGTTAAAAGAAAGATTGATTTGTTTTGACCACTTCTTCAAAAGATTAAAATGCGGATCATCTGAGATAACTGATTTATATTCATTATCTACTCGTACTTTTCTAAATGAACTTCTTTCTATATTAATGGCTAACCAAAAAGAAAATACACGTTTTTGAAAAATAGTTAACGTAATATCATAAATCCCCTCAAAAGCAACTATATACTTCTCTATTTCCTTTTGTTCGATATGAAATGGCCACTTATCACTACTTTCACGTGTAGAATTCCAATAGAAATAATAAAAAAAGCTACGAATGTTTGCCTCTGATGCATTCAATTCTAACTGAAATGGATGAAATGTTATATGATAACGCCTAAAATATGGAATTAAGAGCTTCGCATATCTGAAAACAGTAGATACACTAGTAAATTGCTCTTTAGCAAAATCTTTTAGAACACTTCTAGGATATTTATACATAAAATCAATCAAATGATAATTATAAGAAGCTTTATAAAAATGAAGATAAATATTATAAATAGGAAAATCTTTCTCTTTTTTTATGAAAAAGCGTTTATTATCTTCATTTTTCAGAAGGATATTCCCATTATATTGCTTAAATAAATCCTCTAGTTCTTCTATATAATGTAAGACTGACTTCTCCGTAACATTAAGTAAATTTCTAAGTTCTTCCATTGCACACCAATTGTCTTTTTCTAACAAATAATCTAATAAAACTACTTTTTTGAAAGATGTTTTAGTTAAAAAAGTTTGCATCATTTCACCTCAATAAGTTACTTTTGTTTATTTTAATCAAAGAATAAACTTCTCTCGCTCGATTATAACTGATCGAACAAAAGAAGCCTTTTAATAAATATAATCTCACTTACCTACATAGGCTAATTATTTGCTTCTAGCTTATGATAAGTATATAAACGGATATCGATTTCATAATTGTTTTATCTTAAACATCATAGCTGTAATTGTTTTTATTTTTACATGAAGAATTATTATAATCTAGTTTATTTTTTTTCTGAAATATAGAATAAAAATAAAAACATCTTTTCATTTTGAGTTATTAATGGAGATGTAAATGATTAACAATATGTAATTTAATTTTTTATTCCTGCATTAAGATAATTTGATTGGTAAATAAAAACAAACGTAAATTCGTTATTTTAATTCCTATTTATTGTGAACATATCCAATTTTTATCACATAGATATTTGTATAAACATTTTATGAATGCGCTTGTATTTAATTTAGAAAGTGTTACTATCTATTTAGGCAAATTTTTGCTAATATTTTGTTTTTTCATTTACCATCTGTAGAAATCATTTAATGATTTCTATCTTCTCCTTCCAACTTTTCTGATGATGCATCATGAATTAACAGTGCATTATCCATCTTTTCCATGTTAAAAGAACTAAGAATCAAGATAACGTCTTGATTCTTAGTTCTTTTATTCCTTCTAGAAAATAATTGTTAGCAATACAATATAGTTTATATTTGCAAATACTAAATCAGTAGCTTCTAGTTGCTTTCCTGCTTAATAGTTCATATTACTCAATGTAAAAAATAATTGATTGTGGACATTGCTCATCCACTTTGTATCCACAACTTTCTTTATAATAGGTATGATAATCACTCTCTACCATATTAATTAACTCTTTTCCCCCGCAAAATTCTTCAATGTCTAAATTAATAAATTCCTCTAAAAGGGAAAGCTTAGAGTCAATCGAAAGCATTTTAGGTAACATAGTCCAAAAGTCATTATCATCGTTTTTACGTAGTGTATAATATGTTTGCTTTTCTAGATTTAATACATAATTATATGCATCATAATCTCCCTTTTTTTCAAAAAAATTTTTCATATTTAAAAATCTACTCACAAATTTTTTCTTGAAACTATTCATTTTCTCACCTCTATTTATTCTTTTTCTTGTCCATAGCATAACTTTTGAATAGAGTAACTAAATTCAAAAGCTATTATAGTATAAAAATACACTTTTTGTTGTTCAAATTTTTCATCTAATTTGTGCAGTAATTTTGAACTCTATATTTTTTAATATTTAATGCTTAAGCTATCATTTATAAAAAAAGACTAGACGATAATTAAAATAACAAAAAAGGCTGTGACACGTCTTTTGTCACAGTCCCTTCTAGCATTATATTACTATTATTTATTCACTGCATCTTCTTAAGAATAAAACATACTTGATCGTTTGTTTCTTTACTAACAGCCTTCTTTACTTGGTTCCTACGATCCTTAATTTTATCTAAGCTGATTGCTGCTTGTAACCATAAAACTTCGATCAGAACATACATCCTAGTATTGTCGTCTCGCTCATGTTCTGTATAACAAAGAGGATAAATCCAAAGCGATTTCTTTCCAAGAAGCTCTCAGTTAACGACCTCGCCCATCTCTTTTTTACCACGAATATTAAAAAGCTCCTCCTCTTAAACACCGTTTATCATATGAAGTATTTTTTATTTAAATTGATTCACCTATTAGGAAAAAGTAAGGTTAACACACGTAATCACTACCTTATTGAATAACTGAAGCAATATACTTTGCATAAGCTGTACGTCCACTTTCATTCAAATGGGTTTCATCATCATAAAAAAATTCAGGATGGTTTTTGCTCTCACTATACCAATCGATCATCGTTATATTAGAATACTGATTTGGCAATGTAGCTAATGTGGCATTTATCGTATCTTGCCAGCCAGTTGGAGCTTTTATATTTACCCAGTATACTTTTTTATCTTTCAGCAAAGACATTGTTTGTTCTATAGCTTCATCTGTTATCACACCATTGGTTCCTAACCCGATCACTATTTGTTGGTAAGAAACTAAATCTTTATGCTCCTTTAAGATTTCTGGTAACGCAGTGATTTGTCTTGATTCTTTTGCATCTACCAATGCTTCTTTTTTAAATGTCTCTTTTAGTTCCTGATACGCCCCCAGCATAACAGAATCACCGATAAATAATATTTTCTTCTCTTGTGACAACAGATTTTCTCCTGCATTTGCTTTACTAGAGTTTTCTTTTAATAAACTTTGCAACTGATTTTGGTCAGCGGTCAGTCGATTGGCAGGAGCACGTAATACCAGTACAGAAACTCCGATTATCATTAGTGCCATAGCTGTCCAAATTTTGGGTGATCTCATCTTCTGCACTCCTTTTCTAAAGCAAGTAATCATGAGTAATGTACATAAAAACACAGTGAATAGACCTGCGATATCCAAATATTTCCAATGATGATGTTTGAATAGATTTGTCAGAGCAATCAATACTGGGAAATGCACCAAATAAAGTTCATAACTGATTTTTCCTACAAAAGAAAGTTTTGTACTAGCGATTTTGGTCTTTTTTGCAATGTTCATATCATCGACACTGGCTAACAATAGAGCAAAACAAATACTGATCAGTAGTTCATTTAGTGTATAAGGAAAAATCGGGAACAGAATCAGACAAAGACTAGCTAGTAATAAAAGCCAGATTTTACTAAAAGTGTTTTGTTCAAAGAAACGGCCAATAGTTATTCGATTAAAATACCCCCAAACTCCTAATAAAAATGGAAAAAGTTTAGCTATCGTATGATAATATGCCTTAGTTGAAGGTAAAAACAAACTAAAAAGAATAGAAACAAAAATCAATGTATAGATTAAGTAAAACACTTGTTTTCTTCTCATACGCTTAATGACAATAAACAAAAATGGCCATATCAAATAGAATTGTAGTTCAACTGAAAGCGACCAATAATGTTTAAATAAAGAAGCATTAAAGTAAGAGTCAAAATAAGATACTCCTTGATTCAGCTGCCACCAATTGTTATAGCCAAAAATCAAACTGGGTAGCTCACTACGAATGTTTCCTATCAATCGAATGTTGCTAATCCCTAGTATGAAAATGAATACGACCAAAGAAAACAGTAAAAATGGATAAATACGTTTGATACGCTTATAGTAAAAATGTAAAAAATTGAATTGTCTGTTTTTTTCATCTCTTATCGTATTTTTAGCCATTAAAAAACCAGAAACCACAAAAAAGATCGTTACTCCTTGCAATCCGCCTGGCAGCAAACTATTTGGCAAATGATAAAATATCACTGCTAAAACAGCAATGCCTCTAAAACAATCGATTTCCTTTGAATATATTTTTTTCATGTATCATCAACCTCCTTCTCTTCATGCATGTTTTAATCAAACATATTCTTCCGTATCGATTTTTTCATTTTTCTATTCGTTTCACCTTGTTTTGTAAATTAACAGTTAAAAGTATCTAAAATGTATCTTTGCCCCATCAGTTCTCGTTGATCACAAAAAATATGAACATAAAATATCCGATTAATTATTTGTGCGACAAAAAAAGGTTGCGACACAAGCCATGTCACAACCTTTTTATATTAGGCAAAATAATTTTAATAAAGGTTAATCAAAAATTCCCATAAATTAGTCTTCTGTTTTTAATCCAATGATTTCTTCTGCTAATCCATTGATTACTGGATCTTGCAAATAATTCTTTAATGTCACAATTTTCATGTTAGGATGTGCTTTTCTAGTCCGTTCCTCCAAATCTTGATGTACGATCACCAAATCACTATCTTCTGGTACCTCTTCAATTCGATAATTTTTTATCTCAACATCAGTAATACCTGCTTTTTGCAATTTTTTCTTGAATATTGTTGCGCCCATTGCGCTGCTTCCCATTCCTGCATCACAAGCAAAGGAAATTTTATTCATCTCTTTTTTCTCGGTACATATTTCTCTAGCATTTTCTTCTTTTAATAATTTTCTTCCTTCTGATTTCATCGTTTTCGATTTTTGAACTGATAGTTCAAAATTTCTGTCTTCATCTGTTGATTTATCTGCTTTTAAAATTACTGATGTTACAAAAAAGGAAACCAGTGTTGCTGTGACCACTCCCGCCATGACACCCCAAAAATTTCCTCGAGGCGTTAGAGCTAAATAAGAAAAAATAGAACCTGGACTTGGACCTGCTACCAGGCCCGCATCAAATAATTCAAAAGTGATGATTCCTGTCATTCCACCAGCAATCATAGATAATATAGTGAGTGGTTTCATTAATACATATGGAAAATAAATCTCATGTATTCCGCCGAAAAAATGGATGATGATTGCACCTGGTGCTGTCTGTTTTGCTGCCTTTTTACCAAATAAAGAATAAGCTAACAATAGTCCTAAGCCAGGGCCAGGATTTGATGCTACCATGAAATAAATTGATCTGCCTGCCTCTAATGTTTGTTGCATACCTAATGGATAATAAACACCTTGGTCAATAACATTATTTAAAAATAAGACTTTTGCCGGTTCGTTGATTAAGGACAGTATCGGTAAAAAACCAGTTGAAACTAATGCTTCAATTGCACTCGTTACAAATTGATTAGCTGATTGGATTATTGGTCCAACTACCAGATAAGAAAGGCACATCAGTATGAAACCAATAATTCCTATAGAAAAATTATTGACGACCATTTCAAAACCAGCAGGAACTTTCCCATCTAAAAAATTATCTGTTTTTTTCATCATCCACCCACCAAGTGGCCCCATAATCATTGCTCCCATGAACATTGGTATGTCAGCACCAATAATCAAACCTATTGTTCCGATTGTACCTAAAACAGCTCCACGTGTACCACCAACCATCCGACCACCAGTATAGGCAAGTAGTAAGGGCAATAGATAGCTGACTGTCGGACTTACGAGTTCATTCAGAGATTCATTTGGGAACCACCCGGTTGGAATGAATAATGCAGTAACAATTCCCCATGCAATAAATGCGCCTATATTTGGCAATACCATATTTGTTAAGAAACCGCCAATCGCTTGAACTTTAGCTCGTATGGAGACTCGTTTTTTTTTGTTTGCTACCTCCATTTTCTTCTCTCCTTTACTTCTTTATCAAATCTAACAATGCTTTTTCTGTCTTCACATCGAATAACTTTTGATACATTTTTTCATCACTCAGCAATTCTCCAAGATTGGCCATTAAGTCTAAATGTCCCTTTGGCGAATCAGAAGAAAAGGTAAAGAAGAATTTTACTGGTTCTTCACTTGGGAACATGACTGGCTTATCTAAACATAAAAAGCTCATCCCGACCCCTTTGCTCCCAAATTCTGGACGCGCATGAGGCATTGCTACTAGTGGCAGTAATATAATATAATTTCCGTTATCCAACACATTTTGTATCATCGCTTGTACATAGCTTTCCTCTATTATTCCCTTTCCTATCAAAGGACGCGCACTTACTCGGATTGCCTCTTGCCATGAATCGATCGCATCCATAAACATTGTATTTCCTGACAATTGTTCTTTTAGCATATTCTCCTCCTCTAAATCTGGGACTCATAAGCAGCGACAACTTCATTCAGCAGCTTACCTTCCAAACGAGAAATCTTTTTAATCGTTGCTTTCAACCCATCATTTACAATCATTCGACGTAGTTGTTCAGCTTCTGGATCAGCAAGATTCCGATAATGATATCCCGCAGCAATTACTTTTATTCCTGCATCGTAAGGTAAATGATATGAATCTAGTTTTACTATGGGAGCAATTAAACGATCATTAGGGCCTAATTTTCGAATAGGGGAACTTCCTACACGAGTAATTTCATCGGAGAGTTTCTGATTCCCATGACGGTTTAATGTTTTTTCCACAAAAGATGTTAATTCTTCTCTAGAAAAATGATATTTTTGTACAAAGTACTCTATATTCTCCATTAAAAATTGCTTGACTAGATTGAAAATCTCCATATTTTGGATTGCTTCTTGAATCGTCTTATATCCTTTCAGTGCGCCTAAATAAGCTACTGCCGCATGAGCAGCATTAACGATATAAAGCTTTCGCTCAATGTAAGGCTCCATATCATCAACCAAATTTACATTTTTCATATCAAAAGATGTAGTTGGATCTAACTGCTGTCGATCCATTATCCATTCATAATAAGGTTCGACAACAGAGATCATTTTTCCTCCAAGAACTTTTCCTAAAGATTGTCGATCGATTGCCGTATTCACAAAATATGCATATTCATCAAAATTCTCTTGTTCTTTTTCTGACAGCAAAGAATAAATTTCTTTTTTCAACACATCACTTGCATTTATCACATTTTCATTAGCTACGATATTGATGCTATGCTTTTGTTTAAATCGCTTACTTAAGGCTTGCGCAATGATCGGTGCAATTTTTACTAAATTTATTGCGCCAACAGATGTTGTTAAGATATCTGCATTTTTTGTTGCTGTAATCACCTCTTCTAGCTCGGATAAACTATTCAGTGCCACAACATGATCAATGAAATCACTCCTGTTCATTTCATCAATAATTTCGATAGTATAACCCTTATCTTGATTTAATTGATGGATCAGTTCAGGATTCGTATCAATAAAACATAGATCGAATCCATTCTGATGTAGAATTTGTCCAATAAGCCCTCTGCCGATGTTCCCTGCTCCGAAATGTACCGCTTTCATTTTTCACCTACTCTAAGTTAGCATGGTATTGCCACAACTTTGACATATCAATTGCTTTTTCTTCTATCATCACTAAAGCAATACTATCTCCTAACAAAAGAACACTTTGTTCAAAAAGGCTAGTCATTGGCTGTATAGAAGAAATTTCCTCTGGTAACGCTAATTTTGTTTGTACGGGTATACGAATAAAAAGATCTGAATATTCTTTCATTGTGCTGTCTGGGTTTGATCCTATATGGGCAACTTGGGACCCAAATTCCTTTGCTTTTTTTGCAATAGTTAGTGGGAAAGCACTTTCCCCACTACCAGAACCAACAATCAATAAATCTTTATCTGTAATTGCCGGTTCAGTGATTTGTCCTACGACTACTGTCTGAATTCCTAGATGCCCTAAGCGTTTTGCCATTCCTTCTAGCGCTAACAGTACTCTGCCAACCCCCACGAAAAAAACTCGTTCCGCTTTTTCAATTTTCTTTATCAATTGTTCCACATCTTTTGAAGAAATACGGTCTAATGTTTCAGTAATTTCTCTTACAATATTTTGTTTCGCCGCCTTATAACTCAACTATTTCCCCTCCATTTCTATTATTCAGGACCACTACATCTATTGATTTTTCCTAACTGATTGCTTCATCGCTTGATAAAGTAGTTTTTGATTTTCTGCTAATGTATTTCCTTTAAGAAACAAACTTGTACTTCCTAATACCAGATTTGTTGCACCTGCATCTAATAATCCCGGGATTGTTTCTAACGATACCCGTCCATCCACTTGGATATCTACTGCTAACTCTTTCTCATTTACTAACTGGCAAAGATCTGTAATTTTTTTTAGCGCGTAAGAAATTTGTTTTTCTGACTTGTTTGTTGCAAAACCTGGATTAATCAGCATCAAACAAATCCTATCAATCTCGGGTAAAATATATTGTAATACATTTAACGGAGTTGCTGGATTCAAAGCTATCCCTACTTTTGTTCCAGAATTCTTGATGAGCTGGATATATCGATCAATATGGAGGCTTGTTTCATAATGAAAAGTAATGCTCTCTACGCCAATTTTCAACATTTCTCCAATAAAAAATTCGTTATCCTTAGCCATGATGTGTACATCAAAATTCATTGAAGTGATTTCTCTAATTCTTTTGATTGTTTCGATCCCTAAAGGCATACTGGGACTAAAAGAACCGTCAATCACGTCAATATGCAAGGAATCCATCCCAATACTTTCTAGTTCTTGGATGCTTCCTTCCAAATTTGCTAGATCCCCACACATAAGTGAAGGCGACAAAATAATTTTTTTCTCCATACATTCCCTCCTTTAATTACTCCCTCATTGTAACCGCTTAACAAATACTAGTCAACATAAAACTGCATAAAAATATTTTGTTTTTGCTTGTTTATGCCGTTTTAGTGTATTAAAAATGGAAATTATTGACATAAAAACGCAGAAATGACATGATAAACAAGAATAAATAAGAAGGAGCACGCAACATGTTGAAATTAGAACGTCATCAAAAAATTCTAGATTTATTAAACGCAGAACAAAAAGTTATCGCTAGTGATTTAAGTCAACGTTTCAATGTATCCGAAGACACGATTCGACGAGATTTGAAAGATTTGGATAGCCAAGGTCTCTTAAAAAGAGTACACAGCGGCGCTTTACGTGTTGGTCCGCCAATTACCAATTTTAACTACCGAGAAACTGTAGCTAGCGAACAAAAAACTGCATTAGCTCATAAAGCCCTCCCTTTTTTAAAAGAAGAATCTGTCATCATCATTGATGGAAGTACAACTAACTTGGCTTTAGCAAAAGAAATCCCACAAGATTTTCGTGCAACAATCATTACCAATAGCCCGCCGATTGCCATAGCATTAGCACAGCATCCTAATTTGGAAATTATCAATATTGGCGGTACTTTTTATAAACAATCTATGATCAATATTGGGGTACAAGCTTATAAGCAACTACAAAACATTCGAGCCGACCTTTATATTATGGGTATTTATAACATAGATCTAGATGTTGGAACGAGCGTGCCAACTATGCAAGAATCCGACATTAAACGTGAGATGATACGTATTTCTACTGAAGTACTTGGGATGATAACTAATGATAAATTCGGCACCATCAGTAATCATATCGTCGGTCCAATTGAAGACCTTACCTATCTTATTTCAGAAGAAATTCCTGAAAAGGTTCGTAAAGAATACAATAAACAAAAAATCGTTTTGATTGATTAAGCGAAAACTATTGGTAACTACTAAAGCAACAGATATAAAAAATCTAAAAAAGAAACACGCAATAAAGTTTTGAAATAAACTTTATTGCGTGTTTCCTTTTTTGTTTATTATCACTTGACTAGCACCACGTATAACATACTATAGCAATCATCATCCCACTTCTTTGTCTTTTGAAATACTACGTTATTTCTTTTTATTAACAAAAAACAATAGCACTAAACAGACCAAAATAGTTATGACTCTCAACGCGGGAGTAAACAGCAATGCTATCATTAAATTAGCAAGTTCACTGACGATTGAGGAATTTGATTCGTATAATACAAATAAAGGTTCTGCAAATAAATTCACATATCTATAAACAAATTCTGTAAATAAATATACGGTTAAGCCTAAACCAATTATGGTGATATTTTTTTTAGATTTTGACATTTTTTCTCTCCTATAATAATTTTTTTCAGTTATTCATTTCCTTTTTTATAAAAAATGTAGATTGTTTTGAAGTAATAATATGCTGTAGTTTCAAGAAAATTTACAGGAAATTTGATAACTGATATTATTTACTTTTTGACCACCATATACATGACTTTTATTTTTGTTTCTTTTTTAGAATCAAATGTGATTAAATAGAAAATTTTACAATAATATGCACATATAAATAATAAGATGATATAATCAACAAAGAAAATGTGAATTTTTTCACTATATTTTATCACATGAAAATTCATTAAGAAAGTAGGAATCGAAGTATTATGCACACACCAGAAGAAATTATGGAACTCAGTATTCATCTTGGAACAAAAAAAATACATAAACCTATCTTAGCTAAACTGATTTTAGGTTTTATCGGAGGAGCCATGATTTCTCTAGGTTATTTGGCATACGTACGAGTCTCTGCTTCTATCCCAGAATCTATGGCTAGCTTGACTAGTTTAGTTGGTGCCTCGGTTTTTCCTATCGGCCTGCTGGTCATCCTTCTTGGCGGTGGTGAATTGATCACCGGAAATATGATGGCTGTGGCGATTGCCTTTATGGATAAAAAAGTCACATTCTCACAGCTGGTTAAGAATTGGTCAGTGATTACTTTTGCAAATATTATTGGTGCAATTTTCGTTGCCTATTTCTTTGGACACTTTGTTGGTTTAACTCATTCAGGTGTCTATCTCGACCAAGTGATTCATATTGCTGATCATAAAATCGCTGTTTCTTGGTGGCAAGCATTAGGCTCCGGAATAGGTTGTAATTGGTTTGTCGGTTTAGCGTTATGGTTATCATATGGAGCAAAAGATGCGGCCGGCAAAGTACTAACGATTTGGTTTCCAGTCATGATTTTTGTGGCAATCGGTTTCCAGCATAGTGTGGCCAACTGTTTTGTGATACCTGCTGCCATATTTGAAGGTCAAGCGACTTGGTTAGAATTTCTCTCGAATTTTATCCCCGTTTATATTGGAAATATCATCGGCGGAGCTATTTTTGTTTCAGGTTTTTATTACGTTAGTTATAAGCATCATTAAGATTGAAGGTAATGTTCATTCGAGCATTACCTTCAATCTCTTTATATACTATTTATATTTTAAGAACAATAGCCTTTTATTATATATATTATTCAAATTAGTTATATCGAGTGAAAAAAACTTTCAAATTGATTCTTTTTATTTATCATAAAGATATAGATACATAATCATTTTCACTTACATATATTTGAATATTAACTAAAAACAGCAAGAAAGAAGAGGATCAAATGTATTATGTAGAAGTAAAAACAAAAGGCGTCAAAAACAAACAATATGTGAAAGGTATCAGTAACGAATATCCTTTACTTGGTTCATGGAAAGAAGCTGCTCCTTTTTCCAAACCATGTGCCATAAAAATAAAGAACGAGCTAGAAAAAGAACTGACTTGTGGCAAAGCTGTTGTAGATATCATCGAAAAGTAAATCCAATGTATAGAAAGGAAGATCACACATGAAAAGCGACGTACAAATTGCTAAGATTATAGAATTAGAAGAAGAAGACGCAGTGTTGACAATTGAAAAAAAAATAAATGTTTGTATACCATATGATTATTTCAATATGTATCCTGGAATTGGAGATCTCGTAGAGCTATATCAAGATGAATCAAATATACTTGTCATTCATCATGAAATATAGAGACTTATAAAATTGTTTATTTTTATAATGTATCAGTATAGAAAGGAAATAAAACATGGATTATACTGTTGAATTTGACAGTGAACTACTTAAGCAATTTCCACAAGAAGAACATTTCATGTATAAAGAAGCAATTTCCCACAAAGTGACAGAGTATTTGGAGCATAATTTTTTTCGTATAAAGCCAGTGCGTACTCGTTCGGCAAAAGGAATATACGAGATGAAAGTCAAAATTAATAAAAAAAATTATCGCATAGCATTTGCTTTAAAAAAAAATCATGTGTTCATTTTTTATATTAGTTCGAATTTGCAAAAAATTGTATTTGATAAAGAGGTGAGTAAAAAAATAAAATAGCTGAGCATTGGAGGATAGATTGAGTGATACTAAGTCTATCCTCTTGTTTTTCTAAAGAACTAAGCTAGAATTTTTTCTTTTGTACGTTATTATATGTTATTTGTCATTACCAAAAAGCACTTTTTTCCTTCTAGTATCTATGACATAAGAAATACCACCTATTTCCTTTACTTGAACAAATCCTACTGATTCATAAAAGTTTTTTGTTTTCTCAGTATCATCTGTCAATAATTCGATTTGGACTGGTCCATAACTAGTGATCTTCTCCAAAGCTTCATTCAAAAGTGATTTGCCTATTCCTTGGCGCTGATATCTCGGATGAATGAGGATATCTTGAATAAATGCGATCGTCGCAAAATCAGTGATCCAACGAACGATTCCGATAATCTTCCCTTCCCCATTACGCTTTATCAGAGATTCAGATTGTTCAAATGCTCTAGCTAACCTTGCAGTGTCTTTTGTGTAATTCGTCCAACCAACGCTCTTATATAATTCAGAAATCTCATCGATCATAAGGGAATCAATATTCATTTTTTTCTTCCTTTCTTATACAATTCTCCCTCTAATAATACAATTCTTTGATTATTTAGTCTCTCTCTTACAATTCTCCTGTAAAAATTCACTCGATTCCTTAGAATTCCTCTTTCCTTTTAGAATGCATCCTTTTTGATAAATAAAAAAGGTTGTGATAAATTTTCTTCACAACCTCTGTTTCTCTCTATCAAGTGTTATCTTTTAATTTTCTACCCTTACCCTAGCATCTCTATTGCCCGTAGTATGCATACTTTCCATGTTTGCGAAAATAATGTTTATCTAGTAAATATTGCGGGATTTCACATATATTGGGGTTGATCAGCTCGTTTTCTTTGGCCATCAGACAAATTTCATCTAAGATCAAACTGTTTTCTACTGCTTTTATAGGTGAATCCCCCCATGTGAACGGTCCATGTCCATAGACAAGTACTCCAGGGACTTCGTTTGGATCTAATTTTCTTTCCTTAAACTTCTCGACAATCACATTCCCTGTATGAACTTCGTAAGCTTCTCTTACTTCTTCTTTCGTCAATTGGCGTGTACAAGGAACCTTACCATAAAAAGCATCAGCATGAGTCGTGCCATAAGCTGGCAAATCGCGTCCTGCTTGCGCCCACATGACGGAGTGCGTGGAATGAGTATGAGTAATAGCAGTTATATCTTCAAAAGTTTGATACAAAACAACATGTGTGGGGAGATCTGAAGATGGTTTTAAGCTATCTTCTTCTATTATATTTCCCGACAAATCTGTTACCACCATTTGATCTGCTTGCATGCATTCATATCTGACACCGCTTGGCTTAATGACGATGACTCCTAGCTCACGGTCCACTTCACTCACATTGCCCCAAGTCAATTTGACTAATCCGTATCGCGGCAATGCCAGATTTGCTTCAAGGACACGTTGCTTCATTGCTGCAATTTTTTCTTCACAAGACATCATAGCCAGCCTCCTTCAATTTAGAACTTAAGTAGTCTTTTGCCTGCTGGATTTCTCTTCGAAAGTCTTGGCTTTTTTCACTCCACATTTCAATCAGAAATGTTCCATCATAATCTAGACGTTTCAAATGTCTTAATAATCCAAGAAAATCAACACAACCGCTACCAAAAGGAACATCACGAAACTGGCCTGAATATTCTTTTGTTACAGGGTAAGTATCTTTTAAGTGGATAGCAGTGATATAATCGATCCCTTTCTCAAGTTCTCGAGCCGGATTATTTTCCGGCCATGCGGACAAATTGCCTAGGTCTGGATATACTTGTAGAAAAGGGGAATGAATCTGTTCTTTGATTTCTAAAAATTTTGAAATGGAGTTCATAAATGGATCATCCATGATTTCCACGGAAAGAATGATGCCATATTTAGAAGCTTCCTTTACGCTTTCTTTTATTCCTTCGATAAAGTCTTCTCTGGAATTCATTGATTTCTCTTCATAATAAACATCGTATCCAGCTATTTGGATTACTTTGACGCTTAGATTATGCGCCAAATGGATTGCTTTTTTCATTAGTTGTTTCGCTGCTTTTTTCTTTTCTGGATCAGCAGAACCATACGGAAATCGCCGATGCGCACTTAAACAAATCGAATGGATACGTACACCGGAGCTGAACATCTCTTCTCTCAGCTCAGCTATCTTTTCTTCAGACCAATCTAATCGTGCTAACCGCTCATCCGTCTCATCAATCGACATCTCGATAAAATCGAAGTCCATTTCTTTTACAAGGGAAAAACGTTCTTTCCATGAAATATCTTTGGGTAATGCTTTTTCATAAATCCCAATTTGAGCCATTTCCTTACCCCCAGATATGAATGATCTCATCTTTGAAGTTTTGTGCGGCCTTCATCGGATCATTTGCTGCTGTAATACCACGACCAGTGATAAAGGTATACACATCGATCCCTTCAAATAAGTGTAATGTGTGTGGATTTAATCCACCAGTTACAGAAACATTAAAGCCTAGTTCAATCAGTTTTTTGATCTTCGATAAATCTTTTTCACCCCAAGTTTCACCAGATAACAGCGCATCACGGCTTTGATGGTAGATTACCTGCCGGATACCGATGTTATGCCAATCCATGGCTTGTTCAAAAGTCCAATTGCCGTAGAGTTCTACTTGTAATTCACCTATTTCTTTTTGTGCTGCCTCCATAGTTGGAATCGTTGCACAACAAATGACTGTCATCCAGTCTGCTCCTGCTTTTGCAACATTACTCGCCACTGTTCCTCCAGCGTCTGCACATTTCGTATCAGCGACTAGTTTTTTATCTGGGAACATACTGCGAATACAGCGAATCGCTTTTTGTCCTTCCTGTAAGCAAAGAATTGTGCCCACTTCAATAATATCTACTACATCACCAACTTTCATAACATCTCCTAATGCATGTTCTAAGTCATTGTGATCTAACGCAATTTGCAAATTCGGCCTGCTCATCTTAGTTCCTTCCTTTACTTGTTTTTTTGGTACCACTTTGTTTCAGCAAATTTTTCACTGATTTCTTTGGCTGACATCACATTTTTGATACCGATAACTGTAACTCCTTTTTTCTCTGCCTGAGTAAACATATTCAAAAAATTGACTGGCGTAAAAACTACATCGTATTGGCCAGCTGAACTTTTTCCCTCTGAAATGGCACAATGATGGATTTTGGTAATTGGTACGTTTAGTTCTTTCATTGCTTTTTCCACACTTCTCATCATCATCAAGCTTGTTCCTGATCCATTTGCACACGATACTAAAATTCTCATCTTAATCCCTCCATTATGAGTGTTGTCTAATCAGATTTTCTTTTATACTCTCTGCTTTTCTGCATATGTGTCATAGTCTTCTACAATCAAAAAATAACCATCAGGATTTTTCCGATATTGTAACTGCGGAATAGCCAATAAACCAATGACAACTACGGCAATTCCAGCATAACCTAGGACTTTCATGATTACTGTAAACAATGGCCAAGCTGTTGCCCAGTCGAACATCCCGATATAACCACCGTATGTTGACATCCCAATCCATGTAGCGAATAATGCTGAACCGCCTACTTGTATGATTCCTGAAAGAAACGGGAACAGGCAAGCGGCTTTGAATCCACCTCGGTTATTGGCATAAACTGCTATAACGGCATTATCAAAGAACAACGGAATGAAACCGGCTATGACGATCGTTGGTGATTTCAATAAAATCAGTAAACCAATCATCAAAAACTGTCCCAAAGCACCAAACAAGAACCCAATCGTTACCGCATTTGGCGAACCAAAGCCAAAAGTAGCAGCTACGTCAATTCCTGGAACAGCTCCTGGTAAAATCGTGTTTGAGATTCCTTGGAAAGATTGAGTTAGTTCATCGACGAATGTCCGAACACCTAATTGCAAGATCGCCAGATATACCGCAAAATTTAAAGAAGTCGTCATAATGTAGAATAAGAAACTCTGCCCTTCTTGCATGAATTGCGCTTGAATCAAATAATCTTTGCCTAGTACAATCAGAATGATCCCAAAGAAAAATAGCATGAGTAACGAAGTAGCAACCATATTCTCATTGAAAATCGACAAGAATCCTGGTAATTTGATATCTTCGATTTTTTTGTCTTGCTTGATTGATCTATTTTTCTTTTCATCCCGCTTTTTCATCCACTCAGCTAATTTTGCAAATATAAAGATTCCGAACATTTGCTGATGTGCCACTGCAAATCCGGCACCTTCTGTCAATTCCTGCGTGATTCCTACTGTTAAGTTAGAAGCTACTGCCCAATAACAACCTAAAATCAGTCCCATAAAAATCAATACTTGTATCCTACCTAGATCAGGAAAGCAAAACAGTAAAATCCAAAAAGCGGTAGCTGCTTGTTGAACCTGAACGTTTCCGGTAGTGAAAACGGAACGCAGTTTCGTATATTTCTGAAAACGGACTAATAAGATATTTAAAACAAATGCAATCAGTAATAAAATCATCACATCTCCAAAGGTACGGCCAAATGTCTCCATTAATCCAGCATCCACAGCATTTTGTCCAAAATAAGGATCTGTAACCATGGCATCCAAATTGAACCGTTCCTTTAGTCCAACCAAAATCGGCCGAAAATTATTGACCAAACCACCAGAGCCAACAGTCAAAATAAAGTAACCGACCGTTGCCTTTAAGAATCCAGCGATGCATTCATGAAGCGGGCGTTTCAGCAAAATATAGCCTAATAACACGATAAAACCAATCAGGTACGCTGGCTGCGTCAAGATATTTGTTGCAAAATACGTCCAAATGCTTAACAAAAATTCCCCCATCTTTTTTCTCCTCTATCAATTAATTATATTCTGCCATCACAACTTGGTAATCATCGATGGAGTTCGTAGAGATGAGACGCTCAACCAATCCATCTGTCATTAATAATTCGGATAATTTTTGGATATTTTCTAGATGTTCTTCTGGATCTTTTGCTGCGAGTGTAAAAAACAAACTAGCCGTTTTCTCCTCATTCTCCCCTTCACTTTCAAAACGGACTGGCTGTTTCAACTTGGTAAATGAAATAGCCGTTCCAAAAACACCATCACTTTTTTCTGAAGAATGTGGCATTGCTACTTGAGGTGCAATCACAATATAAGGACCGTATTTTTCTACACAATGGATGATCTCCTCCACATACATTTCATCAATAATTTCCTTATCGATCAATACAAGACAGCTTTCGGCGATAGCTTCACGCCAATCCGTGATTTCTTTATCTGGGTAATGAATCAATTGATGGTCAAAAAAGTATTTCAGCAAGAAACTCCCCTTCTTTCTTATAAAAACGACGGAAACGGTGTATCATTTTCAATCGAGAAGACATCTTCAAATCCTCGATAAAAATTAAACTCAAGATCATCTTTGTTTGTCGGATAGATGAATTTCCCGCCTACTTGCCAGATATAAGGTTTAAATCCATACTTCAGGCGATCCTTTTTGAATTTCCAAATTTCAGTGATCTCTTTTGGATCAGCCATAAAATTAGACCAAATATCGTAGTGGACAGGAATCACTACTTTTGCGTTCAATGACTCCGCCATGCGCAGCATATCAACAGAAGTAACTTTGTCTGTTATCCCTCGTGGGTTTTCACCATAGGCACCTAAACAGACATCGATTTTGTGTTCACTACCATGTTTGGCAAATAAATTGGAGTAATGTGAATCTCCTGCATGATAAAGATTCCCTCCTGATGTTTCGAATAAATAGTTTACTGCAATTTGATCCATCTCCTGAGGCATTTTTCCTTTTAATACCTCTTCTGGATCTTCACAAGTGACCAATGCTGTCCGATCAAACGCTTCTAAAGCTACTACATTGATGTCTTTGATTTTGACTGCATCACCTGGCTTTACTGTAATCGTTTTTTCTTCAGGAATTCCCCATTTTTGCCACGTGCGAACCACTTCTTTTGGCCCAATGAATGTTGCTCCAGGACAATTTTGATGAACTGCTGCGGCTGTATGGATATCTAGATGATCGGAATGGATATGTGTAACGATTAAAGCATCTACATTTTTTATCGCAAAAGGATCGATTACGAAAGGCTGAGTACGTAAATTAGGCTGCATATTTTGAACGCCACTCATACGCATCATCTGATGGCCTTTTTTCATCATGCCATTCCCATGACTACGTTTTCCCGTCCCACACCATAGATCACATAAAATATTCGTTCCTTCATGACTTTTCAGCCAAATTCCCGTACAGCCCAGCCACCACATAGCAAAAGTTCCAGGATCCACTACTTCTGTTTCGATTTCTTCATTCAAGTATGTGCCCCACTCAGGAAATGTTTCTACTAACCACTTTTCTTTTGTTACTTCATTGACAGTTTTACTCATTTGCTTGCTCCCCCCATATCGTTGTTCCAACTTACAAGTAAATATTAATGTGTATCAGCATCCATGAAAACCCTTTTATATGACCGTTTGTTTTTTATATGATTTTCTTTCAGTAATCAATGATTGTTTCAGTATAATAAAGACAGATATGAATGTTTAAATGAACAACTAGTCAAATAAATCCATGGATCAAGATGTCCCTTAGGAGGCAAAAGTCATGAAAAACTCACTTGTCAATATTGAAAAACGTCAAAAAGAAATTTTGGAACTGCTTCAGCAGACTGAACAACTATCAACTTTTGAATTAGCTGAATCCCTTGATGTATCTGTTAGTACGATACGAAGAGATTTAAATTTATTAGAAGAAAAAAACGAGATCATACGCAATTACGGTTATTGTTCTTATAATTACAAAAACCAGACTGATTTTGATCAATCTGGTCCTGAAAGGATTAAACAAGCGATTGCCAGAGAAGCTAGTAAATACATTAACGATTATGATACGCTGTTTATCAATTCTAGCTCGACTGCGTTGAAAACACTGGATTTTCTTCAATCTAACCATTTGACAGTCATTACAAACAACGTGAAAATCAATTACTCTCCGCACAAAGATAATTGTAGTTATATTTTAACTGGTGGAGAGATGCGCTTTCCAAAAGAAGCACTAGTGGGCGACATCGCATTAAATACGATTTCTTCAGTCAATGCAGACATTTGTATCATTGGCTGTAGCGGAGTCGATGTAGTACATGGGGTCACAACAAAGATATTAAATGAATCAACGATCAACGAAATGATGGTCAACAAGACAATCAAATGTAAGATTTTAGTCGCTGATCATCGAAAAATCGGACTGACGTCAAAATTCAAGATTGCTGATATTTCTGTCTTTGATTATTTGATCACTGATAAATTTTGTTCTGAAAAAGTATTAGAGGAGATCAGAAATACGGGGATAAAAACCATTCAAGTAGATTCATTTTAAGAACCAGGACGTAAATATGTAAATAGGATTATCAAAAAAATGAATAACAAATTTATCGATAAATGAAAAACACGCTACGCTCAAATTGATAAAGGAATCCCAAGATGTATCCATCCAATCGATACCATCATAATCTATTGCTTCTTTTATAACCGTTATATGTTGCCTAAATAGGAATCAAACAATATCGAAAAAAGGAGGTGTGACAAAAGTCACACCTCCTTTTTTCGAATAAACGGTATTCAAATCAGAACACTGATTTCACAACCACTTTATTTCAGGTCGTTTTCAATCACCTTTACCGCGTAATCATTTCCGTTGAAACGCGCTATTTTTTTTGCGTCCATATATCTTTCTAAATAATCGTCTTCTCCTAATTGCTTATGGCAAGAAGCAATTTCATAAAGCAAGTATTCCAATGCATAAGTCGATTTATGTTTCTTATTATACTCAATACCCTTCTCACATAATTGGATTGCTTTATCATAATCCTCGATTTTACGGTAATAGGTGGCGATATCATAATATACAATGCAGACCATCAGATTATCAAAATCAGTCTCACTCAATATTTTAAGTGTACGCTCCACATAAACTTTCGCAAAATCTAATTCTCCTTTTGACAAGTAGATCATTGCCACGTTTGCAGCTGCTTGTAAGTGATGGATATCTGTTTCGGTCGTTTGTTCCAACACTTGATTAAAATAAAATAATGCTGCATCTGGTTTTTTCGCATAAAGATGATCAAGCAGTCCTTGATAAAATAAAATTTGATTTAAAAGATCAGAATTACTTACTTTTTCCTGATCGATCGTTTGTAAAATTTTATAAGATTCTTGGTATTTTGATACAGAATTCAATGATTGAATCTCATTTATTTTTTTCCTGATTTTGTCTTCTTCTGTTTCTACTAATATATCGGAGATCTCGACATTCAGCTTTTTGCAAAGCGCACTTAAGATATTGATGCCTGGCGACATATTCTTGTTTTCGATATTGCTGACAGTTGCTTGTTCACAAATGCCTTCTGCTAATTGTACTTGTGTTAACCCCTTTTTCTTTCGGTATTCTTTTAGTAATGCTCCATCTACTTTAATCAAAACAATTTCCTTCCCTTTAAAAAATTATTTCTCCTTTATATCATACACAAAAAAAAGTTCTAAACAACCAAAAATGTTTAGAACAGAATAAAAATTTTAATTTTAAAATAATATTCAAATTAAACAACTGGCGTATCTGCTCCTTGATTTCTTTTTGTGTTATCTGAATAATTATCGTTTACAGTTATAACACATAGTGAAAATTGTCATGGCGAGAAAGTCTAAGAATATTTTTAAACATAACTATTTCTTTCTTACGTGTGTATAATGACGACAGCACACCTATCAATTAATATAATTATTTTATTTTTTTATGTTCTCATGTTTATTTTTAATGACACAACTTCTCGTATTTATCTGGCACAACATATAAATCGATCAAAAAATTGTTGCGTGTTTTTTTGAAAATTGGAGTTTCAACTTGATTACAAAATTTAAATTTAGAAGTTGTGAAAACAGCGAGAGACAGTTTAATATTCAAAATATACATAGGCTACTCGAACGCTGTGTTTTTTAGTATACTAGTAAGAAACGAAGGGATAGACTCATTCCAATAAGGAGGATTTCATGAAGACAATTCTTTTTGCTCCTGCAGTATTCAATTTAGCTGAGACAACACGAATGATTGAGGTTGCCAAAGCTATGAAAGACCGTTATTACTGTGTATTCTTTGGCTTTTCTAAAACTTTTGCTCCTTTGATCACAGAAAGTGGCTTTGAGTATCATTTACTAGCGCCGATCCTTACGAAAAAACAAGAAGAACAAATCATAAAATTTGACCAGTTGCGTACACTTAAAAACCCTTTTACCAAAGAAATGGTTGCCTCTCGTATCACTAGTGAACAGAGTCTGATTGCTAAGTTTGAGCCTCGACTGATTGTGACAGGTTCGAATGTGACAATTTTTTTATCGGCCCGCAGTAAAAAGATTCCTTTAGTATATGTTAAGCCCTATGCTTTGAGTGAACCTTTTTTTCAATCAGAGCATGCGCTGATGCCCCACGAGTTACGTTTCTTCGGCCCTTTAAGCAATCCCCTTTGGCACTGGACAAAAAAGCGTATAGTAAATACCCGATGGATCCCCAATGCCTTCAAACACGCTGCACAAAGAGAAATGCTTCCTTTACCAAAAACAAGTTTACAAATGATGGATGCTGATCTAAATCTCATCACAACGCCTAAACTATTTTTGGAAGAAGAACAGCTGCCGGAAAATTATCGAATCGTTGGTCCAATTTTTGCTAAGCTCAGTACTTTCTTGCCTGAAGAAGTGCTAACTTTTATACAGCGAAAGCAACAAGAAAGAAAACGTATTATCTATTTCGCAATGGGTAGTTCAGGCAATCCGCGTATGTTACGCAAAATTTTGTTCTTCTTACAAAAACAACCGGATCTAGCGGTTATTGCACCTATTGACTATCTGCTTGATGACATTCAATCTGACTCAGAAGATCTTTTAATAACAGAATATCTGTCTAGTCATCTTTTGCATGAATTCATTGATTTTTCTTTTATCCACGGCGGGGAAGGGACCGTCCAAACTGCCTGTGAATCCGGCAAACCGTTTATCGGTGTGGGGATGCAATTTGAGCAAAGCTGTAATATTGACTATTGTGTAAAATACGGAAACGCAATTGCCCTCACAAAACCAGTGACTGAAAGAAAACTGCAGATTGCTCTGCGCGAAGTTTCTTCACCCAAGATTCGTCAGCAGGCACGCACGCTGCAAGCCGTTTTTCCAATAAATGGTCCACAACAAGCAATTCAAGAAATCGAAACCTTCCTGAGCAACCACCCAATATAGTTTCAAGTAGAAAAAGCTTTTTTAATAGAGACTCATCAGTAATTTTGCTATTCGAGACCCAGACAGTGAAAATACAAAAAAGTAAATAGTGGATTGAAAAGTTAGAGTTACTTAAATTACGGTGTCTAAAAAACACAAAATCATCCTTAAAATAAAAGATCTGACGCTATCCAAATGAGCATAGGTAGCGTCTGCCATTTATTCTTAGTCAAATTCTTTGACACCTTTCTCTGGTTGGATCATCTCAACGTTTCTTCAAAAGAAAGACCATAATAATTAGGCAAATACATTTTCTTAAAATGTGTCATATAGATCTAGAAGCATCGCTTTGTAGAGATTTGTGCTGCTAGTCCCCTCAACAATTACTAAATCAAATGTAGGATTTACCACTTTATCTTTGATAATCAACCTCCCTCTTCTGTTGAGACAATGATCTCGCAATCCGATGCATACTCCTATATAAACTGCCAGCAAACCCCACATGCTGAGTAGATCATGTCAGAATGTTCTATGTCGTCAGCAACGATACACTAAAAGTCACGTTCACCATGACTGATTGCTATTCCCAGCGCAATTATTTCTATAGTTTCATGATTTGAATAAACACTCTCATCATACATATTACCATTCATACACCATACTGCAGCCCCTACTATATGGTTGTAAGCTCCCAAAACTATATTTGACTTGATCACTTTGGTAGTAGATCGACTAATTCTAAATCCATTGCTGATAAAATTTTCATTTTTGCCTCCTTCTTTCTGCCAAAACAGTTAAAACAATAATAATCTTTATGTAAAAAAGGGCTGTGACAAAAGCCTTGTCACAGTCCCATATTCCGAATAAACGGTGGTCAAAAGCTTGCATCTGCGGTAATAAGTTCAACCAAACGAAAAATAAGCCAACATTTCACAAAAATTTAAGAAGCAATTTTCGTAAATTTCTTCTTATTTCTTGAAGCTAACCACTTCTGTCACAACCACTTTTAGAACATTTAATGCTTCGATGTGACAAACCATCTATGCTGCTCGATCATAAAATTGATAGCAAAAATTCCACAAAGTACATATGTCCCCCATGAAAACAAAACATTCATATGCGGTACAATGATCTTTGGAAGAATCACGATCAAAAATGATGCCAGTGCCCAAATCCATCGATTAATTTGAATATGATATGCAGCTAGCATATTCAATATAAGGTGACTAACCGTTAATAAAAAGATAAAAACAAAAAATAAAATCAGCCAATACATTGTTTCCCACCTTCTAAAAACCAAACTTAGACAGTTTGGACTTCGTTTTCTCCACGACTTTGTTCATCTGACAGCATCTTTTTATCATAAGCTTTTACAAATGGATAATAGATAATAAATGCTATCAATGTGTTGATCATGATCAAGATAACAACACGCCAGTCATTTCCTGCTGAAAGATAACCGCCGATTGGAGCTGGTAATGTCCATGTTGGCAAAACAGTAAATCTATTGACCATTTCTAATTTGACTGCAAAATAACTGATAATAGTCAAAGCTAAAGGAACTAAGTTGAACGGGATGAACATGTAAGGATTCAACATCATAGGAGCTCCAAAAATCATGGGCTCATTGATATTGAAGATACCAGGAATAATAGAAAAACGACCAACCTCTTTCAAGAATTTTGATTTACAGAAGAATATAAACAAAACAGATACCACGATCGTTGCTCCTGCACCACCAATTGTTACCGTCCATTGATAAAACTGTTCAGGAGCGATATAGGGTAATTGGGTGGCAGCTGTACCATCTGCCAATGCCTTTGCATTCTCATCCAACATGATCAGCCACATTGGACGAACAACAGCCCCTACAATACTCATGCCATGGATACCAAATGACCACAACAAATGGATCAAAAACATTGGTAGTAAAACACCAAGCAAATTATTCCCTAAAATATTGGTTAAAGGCTCGAATAACGATAATAAGGCAGCGTTTACATCAAAGCCCGCGACGCTTCGAATCAGCCAAGTAATTGTTAAAATGACTGCACCTGGAATCAATGCCTCAAAACTACGGGCAACAGCAGGTGGCACTTGTTCTGGCATTTTGATAGTAATATTTCGATTTTTAAAGAAACGATATACTTCCACTGCAAAAATCATAGATAAGATCCCCGCAAACATCCCAGATGCTCCCAAAGAACTCATAGGTAAGACCCAGCCAAGAGGTGCCTCTTCAGGAGTTAAAACGTTTACAGGAACTTGTAACATAAAGAACGTTCCTAAAGATAATATACCACCTGTCACACTATCTAATCCATATGATTTAGCTAGATCCGAACCCATAACAAAAGTTGCATAAATAGCCATCAATCCCATCGTCATCCTAAAGGGTAAAACAATCGTTGCCGAATAAGGGGCAATAAATTCATTCCATCCAGGAAACGGTAAATTGATAAAGACCATAAAAAATGTCCCAATCAAAATCAATGACAATGTTGAAACAACCCCATTACGAATTGCTAATAAATGACGCTGTGTACCAATTTTTGCCATTGGTGGGACAAGTTTCTCTTCGACCCATTTCATCAGCTTTTCCACTAAAACCACTCCTTTTCAATAAAATATGAACCATTCATTGCATGACAACGCAAAGAATGTTCATAACTAATTATATAATTAAGAAATTTTATTTCAATATATTCTCTTAAATAATCAAATTTATTTTTAAGAATCCTGAAAATAAGTTTTCTAAATCATAGGAGCAACAAAAAAATTCGATAATTAACAAAAATCAAAATGATTAAATCTAGTGATTGAAACATATCATTTCAAAAAAATTTTGTAAATTCACCCATAAATATCACCCTATTTAACTTTTTTCATCGTACACTAAAATTCAAAACAACTATCTTTAATCTTTACTTCTTGGTTTTGTTTTAATAAATTTCCTTCAAAAATGCCTGGAGAAACTACAATGATCACCGTATCTTTTTGTGCTTGCTCCAACTTCTTCAAATCTATAATAGCTAACAGTGTCCCTTCTTTTACCTCCTGGTTACTTTCAACCCGTATCTGAAACGGACTTCCTTCGAGTTCAACCGTATCTAAACCCATATGGATCAGTATTTTTCTGCCAGATTCACTTTCGATCGTTATGGCATGTCGGGTAGGAAATATATTATCGATTATTCCTTTAACTGGCGCATGGATATATCCATCATGATTCGTTATAGCGTATCCAACTCCTATCATTTTTGAAGAAAAGACCTCGTCTTTTACTGCTGTTAATGGAATAATTTGACCACTAGCTACAGCTTTTAGAATGTTTCTTGTTTTAAAGAAATGCACTTTTTATCACCTCTACTTTAATGCTGGCCAATATTTTTTGTTTACTTTGATCATTTCATCTAGTATTTTTTTTGCGACTCTGGCATTTGGTACGGTTTGATTCAATGTAAATGCTTGTAAAGCTTTTTGATAAGAACCTTCAAAGTAAGCATCTACTAGTAACTTCTCTGCTGCAACTTGTGCCTCCATCAATCCTTTATGAAAATCACTGATTGGTTTTCTTAGTGTAATTGGCTCCACACCAGTTGCACCAACATATGCCGGTATTTCAACAACTGCATCTGACCGTAGATTCGGAATCGCCCCTTGATTAGGAACGATTAGCATAAAGCGACGACGATCATCATTCAACAAGGAAATAGCTATATCGACGATATATTGTCCATGCTCCCCAAAATTAAAGTTCAATACTTCTTCCACAATACCGCGGCGTATTTTATCAGCCATTTCTTTGGTATTTTTCTCTCGTCCATCCATGACCATATTAGCACGTGTATACTCTTTGTCAGTATGCTCAACGACCATATCAGGATATAAGTAATACTCTAAGTAATTATTCGGGATATTACTTGGAAAATTTTTCGTGATGACTGACATCATTTGAAAGGTTTTTTGCCAAGTTTTGTCTCCTATATTAAAATCGGCGACTTGCATTTCTTTTGTTATTAGTTTTTCAATAATCTCTGGCATAATTTCTCGTTGCAATTCTTTATCATAAATCGATGTATACCAGCCAAAGTGGTTTAAACCATAATACGTAACGATCCAATTCTTACGATCATAACCGTAATTCACTGCAATCGTTTCTTCAATTGAAATAGTCATATCACAGGCATTAATCATTTTTACATTCGGATATTTACGACGAACAGCTTCAGAAACGATCGACTCTGGATTTGTATAATTCAAAATCCATGCTTTGGGGGCATAGTCTTGTATATGATCAACAATTTCCAATAAACCTTTGATTGAGCGCATCCCATAAGCAAATCCTCCGAGTCCACACGTTTCTTGTCCTACTAATCCATGTTTAAGTGGAATCTTTTCGTCCTTTTCTCGCATCTCCAATCCTCCAACACGAATTTGGGAGAAAACAAAATCGCATCCTGTAAAAGCAAGCTTTGGATCATCCGTTGCACGAATGCGAATATTTGAAAAACCTTTTCTTTTCAGCATAAATTTAACAATCAAGTACATATCCATATTTCTTTCTTCATCAATATCATATAAACGTATTTCAGATAATGGCAACCGTTTTTCATTGTTCAAAATGGCTTGAACGATTCCTGGTGTATACGTACTCCCGCCTCCAGCTATAGTGATAATCTGTTTTTTCATCATCATCTTTTCCTTTCTATTCTTCTAATAATTTATTGAATTCTGCCATAACATAAGTCACTTCTAAGCCGATGATAATTTGATAATTTTTTTCAGTTGGTTTAATGATCCCGCTTATCCCTAATTGCTTGATTCGCTGTTCCTCGACCATGGTGGGATCCACTACCTCTACCCGTAGGCGTGTATTACAACTATAGACATCCAGGATATTGGCTTTTCCTCCAAACGCTTGTAGCATTTTTGTTGCCATATATTCATAATTTTTACTTGCTAACCCTAACTCTGTTTCTTCTAAGGTTACTTCATTGCCAAACTCTGCCTTAGCTTCACGTCCTAATGTCTGAATGTTTCTCTTATTGATCAAATAATAAAAAGTAACGTAATACAAGGCAAAAAAGAAAATTCCGATTGGAAGAATCAAAATAGCATTGGTAGCGATTCGAAAATTGATGAGATAATCAACAATACATGCTCCGAATGTAAAACCAATTCGTATATTGAATAAGTAACAGACAATCCCTGCTAAACCGGCAAAAAGTGCATGGATCACGTACAACATAGGAGAAAGAAACATGAAACTAAATTCAACAGGCTCAGTGATATTTGCAATAAATGAAGTTCCTGCACCGCTTCCCATGATTCCTTTGACCATCTCTTTATTTTCTTTATAAGCTGCTTTATAGATAGCTAGACATATAGCTGGTATACCAAACATCATTACTACAAAAAAACCTGATAAAAACAGTCCAGCCTGAGGATCTCCGTTGATAAAGCGTGTCATCTCTCCTCTGAAAACTTCCTTGCTAGGAGATGTATAGCTTCCTAAATCGTAATAAATATACGTATTCAACACATGGTGCAGTCCAAAGGGGATCAGCAAACGATTCAAAAACATAAATATCCCCACACCTAATGCTCCCATATCAACGAGCAGTTTTGCAAAATTATCAATCCCAATTTGGATGAGCGGCCAGATAAAGCCCAAAAAAACAGCTGCGATTGTTTGTAGAATCATCACCATAGTCAATGGGAATTTTTCGCCCGCAAAATAAGAAAAAACTACTGGTAATTTTTGTTCTTTAAAGCGATTATACGTCCATGCCGCTACTAAACCGGAAATAATTCCACCAAAAATCCCCATATTCACTTCTGGGTCCATAATTTCTAAGCCTTTTTTCAAGGTAGCAATCGCTAAAAAACCAGTAAGTGCAGGTATTCCTTTGTCCTTATTTTTGACAAAACCGATTGCAACTCCTATAGCAAATAAGATATCCAAGTTTCCAAAAACGGCATTTCCAGCTGCACCAATTACTGGGATGTTCAGCATATCATCAGCTGATAAACGCATGATCAATCCCGCTAATGGCATCGCTGCAACTGGAAGTAGCATCGCTCTTCCAAGCTTCTGCACATTTGATTTAACATTCATTTTTATTCCTCCTCTATTAAATATCCTCATATGTTACTAACTCAATCAAAGGATCATTTTTCACTTTTTGAGCAAATGCTGAATGAATTAAAAATTCGACTTGGTGGGTACGAGGATACACAAAACTTGAACCATTTAACAATTCCTGATCCAAATACGCTGCGTGACACATGACTTCGATCGTTTTATCTTCTCTCAGTATCATGAGTAAACTTGCCAAATATTCTTCCACACTCGTATTGATTTGTCGTTTTTTTTCATCAGTTTCTCCTACGACATCGAAACAAGGCTCAAAATAATCGACATGACGAACTTCATCTTTTCGTTCAAAGTTGCTCCGAACCGGCAAATCATATTTTTTTGCTAATGTAACAACTACCTCCTGATTTTCATCCAAAGTATGAGTATGATGATGACTGTCTAAATGAGTTGGTATGATCCCCGCATGATAAATTTTTTGAATCTGAGCATTCCATTCCTGATACAGTTGATCTTTGTCAATGTTAAATGGATGCTGATAATAAGATAAGGATCTGAACTCTCCGCTTTCCATAAGAGTATCGACAGTTTTGAGAAGTGGTTTGCCACACGTCAATGTTAAATGGACTCCTACACCTAGCCTAGGCATTTCCTTTCTTAATTTCACAGCGTGCTCGAAACCCGGCATATTTGCCATCAATGTAGTTGATGTCAAAATTCCTCGCTGATAAGCATCCATAATCCCATAATTCACACCATGGCTATAGCCAAAATCATCCGAATTAAAAATCACTTTTCCCATTTCATTCTCCTTCTTTTTTCTACTAAAATAGGCGCAACCAAATAATCATAGTCCATTTACTATGTGTCATTTGGTTGCGCCTATAGATAGTTACGCCCTTATTTTAATAGATTCGTGCTAGATGAATTGCCAAATAGATGATTTCATTTTCTTGAATGGCAAGTTGAAATTGCTGTTCGATGATATCTTTAATCTTTAGTGCTGTACAATACGCTTTGCTATGTTTAAATGTTTCAGTAAAAAAACCAATATTTTCTACTGGCGTTTCTTCCTGATAAATCAAGCGTTTAACCAGGAATTTGATATGAACCATTAAGCGATGATAAGTCAGTGATTCTTTATCATAAACGTTTGAATAGGATTTTTCTAGATGGGACAAAATCGTGGTCGTCATTTCTACTATTTTTAAGCTCTTTAAACTATTAGGCTCTCCTAGCTCAGCATTAATGATATGCATAGTGATGAATCCTACTTCATTTGACCCTAACTCGGTTTGATATCGATGATTGATTCGCTCGACCACTTCTACTGCTATATCATATTCATTTGGATAAAGGAATCTCATTTCTGGCAACATAATTGCTGTGACATCTCTATCTTCTCTTTTTCGTTGAATAGCAAAATAAATATGATCTGTCAATGTAATATAGATATTTGAATCTAATGGAGAGGAGATCCTAGCTGTTATCAGTTCAATCACTTCTTCCGCAAAATCCATAAATTCGATTGGAATCTGCGAGACTATCTCACTGAATCGTTTGATCTTTTCTTTAGAATCTAATACAAATAATTTGTCAGCATCCTCAACATCAAATGGCTTACTCACTTTAGCAGAAAAGCCAATCCCTTTCCCCATCGCAATTTTTTCTATTCCATCGTCATCGATCAATACAGCATTATGATTCAGCTTTTTCATCACATACACCGTTAATTCACCTCCTCTATATGATAAAACAAAACAACTTGCAGACTCCTTCATACATATTTTTGTCTCCAAACAATTTTTAAAGACAAAAAACGACCTAAGAAAGAACCCTTTCTTAGGTCGTGCCTAATTGAATAGTAGCACCCTACATAATTTACAAAAATAGTTTAACACATAATAAAAGCGTTATCAATATCTTTTTTACTCGTTTTATGATACTACTTGTATCGAATTGATTTGGAGGTAATTACATAAAAACAAAAAAAATATAGCAACTCTCTATAAGAAAGTTGCTATATTGATAATTATACCGGCGGCCGGGGTCGAACCGGCACGTCCTCAACGGACACTGGATTTTGAGTCCAGCGCGTCTGCCAATTCCGCCACGCCGGCAAATTTAAAAATAATAACTGGGGTAGCTGGATTCGAACCAACGCATGAGGGAGTCAAAGTCCCTTGCCTTACCGCTTGGCTATACCCCAAGAATAAAGGGCGAATGATGGGAATCGAACCCACGAATGCCGGAGCCACAATCCGGTGCGTTAACCACTTCGCCACATTCGCCATCATAAAAGATGTTATTTAATTTCTCAATAAAAAACTAAGATGAAGACATCTTAGTCAATACCGGCGGCCGGGGTCGAACCGGCACGCCCTCAACGGGCACTGGATTTTGAGTCCAGCGCGTCTGCCAATTCCGCCACGCCGGCAAGTTGATTTATTAGTACTAAGGCGGTAACCGGATTTGAACCGGTGATGAAGGTTTTGCAGACCTCTGCCTTACCACTTGGCTAT